>NZ_FPBH01000092.1 GCF_900116445.1 Paraburkholderia aspalathi | reverse complement strand
CACGTCACGCCCCGCGCCGATGGCCGCAATCGCCTTCAGGTGCTTGAACGCTTCGAGCACGAAATGCCGTGCGTCGCCCGATTGCGCCAGCTTCTTCGCGCCCGCCTCACCACCCACCACGATCACCGCGTCGAACATGATCGACGGCAAGCCGGCAATCGTTGCGTCCGGCGCCATCCCGTCGATGGCAGCAAGGGTCGGTGCGATCAACATCGGCGCTGCACCTTCGCCCTGCAGCACCTGTTGCAGCCTTTTGATCGCGGCACCATCGGAACCCGGCGCAGCCAGCAAAGCGATCTTGCAGGTCTTGATGCCGGGCTTCACGCGATTGAGCAGACTGAGTGCAGCCGACGCTTTAGTCCCCTTGAGCTTCGCCGTGCCTTTCTTCGGCGCGGGCAAGCCGAGACCTTCGGCCACCTTCGCGGCAAGCCCCGCATCGAAATTGGCCAGAATCTCGTTGACCACACGCGCGCGAATCTCCGGCTTGGTGACCTTGCCGAGTTCGAACTGGTAAGCCGCGGCGATATGGTCTTTCTCTGGCTCCGACATGCTGTTGTAGAACATTGCGGCCTGCGAGAAATGATCGGCGAACGACTCGCTACGCACGCGAATCTTGTTGCCTTCCACACGCTCCGGATAGCTTTCGAAGCCACCATCCGACGGCGCCGGATCGGTTTCCTTCGGCCAGCCGCCACTCACCGAATTCGGCTCATACGAAGCCTGCCCGACATTGATCGTCTGCCGGTGCATCGCATCGCGCTGATTGTTATGGAACGGACATACCGGCCGGTTAATCGGGATCTCGTGGAAATTCGGTCCGCCGAGACGGCTGATCTGCGTGTCGGTGTACGAGAACAAACGACCTTGCAACAGAGGATCGTTCGAGAAGTCCAGGCCCGGCACGATGTGGCCCGGATGAAACGCAACCTGTTCGGTTTCGGCGAAGAAATTGTCCGGATTGCGATTGAGCGTCATCTTGCCGATGATCTTCACCGGCACCAGTTCTTCCGGAATCAGCTTGGTCGGATCGAGCAGGTCAAAGTCGAACTTGTGCTCATCCTTTTCCTCGACGATCTGCACGCCGAGCTCGAACTCGGGGAAGTCGCCTCGTTCAATCGATTCCCACAAGTCGCGCCTGTGGAAATCCGGATCCTTGCCGGCGAGCTTCTGCGCTTCGTCCCACAGCAGCGAATACGAGCCCAGCACCGGGCGCCAGTGGAATTTGACGAAACGCCCCTTGCCTTGCGCATTCACGAAGCGGAACGTGTGAATGCCGAAGCCTTCCATGGTGCGAAGGCTGCGCGGAATCGCGCGGTCCGACATGGTCCACAGCACCATATGCGCGGACTCCGGCACGAGCGACACGAAGTCCCAGAAGGTATCGTGCGCGGAGCCGCCGGTCGGCATTTCATTCGGCGCTTCTGGTTTTACGGCATGCACGAAGTCCGGAAACTTGATGGCGTCCTGAATGAAGAAGACCGGCATGTTGTTGCCGACCAGATCGTAATTACCTTCCTGTGTGTAGAACTTCACCGCGAAGCCGCGCACGTCGCGCACGGTATCGGCCGAACCGCGCGGGCCCTGCACCGTCGAGAAACGGACATAGACCGGCGTCTGCTCGTTCGGGTTCTGCAGGAATGCAGCTTTGGTGTACTCGCTCATCGACTCGTACACCTGGAACACACCATGGGCTGCCGAGCCTCGCGCATGAACGATGCGCTCGGGGATACGTTCGTGGTCGAAGTGCGTGATCTTCTCACGCATGATGAAATCTTC
>NZ_FPBH01000045.1 GCF_900116445.1 Paraburkholderia aspalathi | reverse complement strand
TCCGCACCTTCGACAAATCGCCCCATCTGCGCCTCTTGTTTCAGCGGGTTGATTTAGTCTAGGTGATCACGCGCGTTTTTACACGGCCTCGGCCATTTCCTGCCACACCTCGAACTCTTTGCCTCCGATAAGGCTCCGCAGAGAGGCGAGTTTCGATACGAAGGCGTCCGGATCTTGCTCGAAATGGTGATAGTCCTCTCGCCACAATATGACTCGCTGGACCATCGGCGCATTCACGCAGACTGGCTTGCCCTTCGTATGCATCGTTTCGAGCAGCGCTTGCGGTAACTGCACGTTGCCAATCTTCTTGCTCTCTGCTTCCACCCACACCGTGCGGCCGGGTGAGAAAGTACTAAGCTTTTGTTGCAGCAGGCTATCAAAGTATTTCTGCGTCGGCTGCGGGGTACCAGGTATCGCACCAATAACCGAGCCCCGGTGAGACGCGAGCGCCTCCAGGTTCAAGACCTGCGCACCGACGGCTTCGAGTTGATCGAGCAATCGAGTCTTTCCACAACCAGTCGAGCCTGACAGGACCACATACGAGAACTCGCGCGGTAGCTTTGTCAGTTGCTCGTTGACCCACCGTCGATAGCCCTTCCAGCCACCAGGTAGACGGTCCACCTTATAGCCGATCGTATCGAGAGCATCAAACCAAAGTCGACTGCGCTTTCCGCCGCGAAAGCAATACACAAGCACCCTGCCATGACGTGGGCGGCCCGCAATTACGGTGTCAAGGTGACGCGAAATGTTTTTCAGCGAATAGGACACGCCGATCAGATATGCCCGCATTATGTCGGTCCGATGCAAGGTGCCGACCTCGGCGTATTCGTCATTGCTGACCACGGGGAGGTTGATTGCGCCAGGGATGTGATCCACGGCGTATTCGCGTTCGCTGCGCGCGTCGATGATGAGGTCGTAATCTTCGAATCGGTACATGCCCACCTGCCTTGTAATTTTTGGCGTACAACGAATTTTCTCTACGCCATCCAGACAACCGGTCGAGTGCAGGCATGGTACGAACCCCTTACCTCTCTGGCAAGCCCTACTGGGCACGTCTGTCACCGCTGCTGACTCACGCGGAAGACCTGGCGAGCGCGTCCGGCATATCGGAGTTGCGGTTGCTTACAACGACGATTACGGATTTTTTCCCGCAAGCCGCATATGCAGCGGTGAATCGTGGCCGCGCGTCCTCTGGACCGCAGGCGAGTATGCAGTTTGCGCAACTCTGTCCGGCGAGTGCCGTATGCATGATGAAGACCTTGTAAAGTCTGTTGGCCATGCGGTTTGCGAGACGACCGGCCCCGAAAGAAACTCTCCGCAGTTCAAGGAGCGCACGCGCTGACCTACGGTTTGACATCGAGTGTAGAGGGGGCAACAGCGATCGCACATCGACCTGCTGGCCGTGGAGTAGAAGCAGCTGGGAGTGGAGCACTGTGTTTTTGAGCACGAGCTTCACGCGCGTCGCCGATGTTGGGGCACTGATTTCGTCCCTGCATAGGTTGCCGCGGACCGACGCCAGCGAGGTACTAGCCGTGGCTATCGACCCACGCACGTGCCCAACCAAGTCCGGCGAACTGAGCCTCTTCTTCCGTATCAAAAACACCGAGTACCCCCGAGGCTTCAACTATCTTTGTGTCGCGGGTGATGGTTCCGCTGCCTGCGTATTGCTCAGGTGAAAGGACGTCCTCTTGCTGAAGTATGGCGTGACCGAAGATGCGGTATCCGTTGTAGCTTCCCGATTCCATCAGCGCACAACCTCAACATACGAGTCGTGAGCGTCAACACGCAGTACATTTCCCTCGGGCGTGATCAGACGGGGGATTTCCGAGACGTCAGGCGCAACCCGTCGCGTACCTGCACCGGCAGCTCCCTGCTTCACGGCGAGCCTGGCGGCGGTGGTCGGCGTGCGATGCGCCCGTGCTTTTAACAAATGGGGCACACGCCGCTTGTGCGTAAGCGAATTCGTCGCGCCCGCTCCCTGAAGCAATCCACCTCGAGTTTCGGGCGGATTCCAGATTTCTATGTAGCGCTCACCTGCAAACACGGGCGAAGTACGCGCCAGTAAAAGCAACCCGCATCCAACCAGTTTCACTATCGTTTCTCCTTGGCGATGCGATTCAATCTGTCGCTGCAGGATACCTCCCTTCCGACGCACGACCCGTCGCAGCCGTCACAGTAGTGGCGGTCGCGCACGGCACCGTCAACAAGCCAGACATCCGTTTCCACCGGACTAGCGGTACCCACCGAGCGGCCATTTTCGCACGCAAAGAACGTCGGCTCCCCGGCTCGTCCGCGACGAATGGCTTCATCGATTTCATGCTCGCCAAACGCAGATTTCATGTCGGCGACAAACGCCGCAATTTCTGGCATCGGATGGCTGACCGGTTTGCGAACGCGCATATCCATGGAGCTTCTCCCCAAAAAAGTACCTGTTCGCCGCTACGAATTTCGGTGTAGGATACTGTACATCCATACAGGTATTTGCGCAATTCAATGACTGTCCCGTCCCCCACTCCGGAAGCAATTCACCCGTCCTTGTGGCGGGCGGCGCAGCTTACGCGCGGTCGTGGCAGGACGGTCGATACCGGCTACGCGGCGCTTTCAGCAGAGCTGCCCGGCGGCGGATGGCCGATCGGCGCGCTCATCGACCTGCTGGTCCAGCAGGCCGGCGTGGGAGAGATGCGGTTGCTTCGCCCTGCGCTCAGCACACTGGGCAAACGGCCAGTTGCGATGGTTCAGCCGCCGCATGTTCCGAACGGCCTCGGTCTCGAGTACATCGGTCTTTCTCCGGAACAGCTGCTGCAGATTCGCGCCGCAAAGACGGCCGACGCATTGTGGTCCGCCGAGCAGATTCTGCGTGCCGGAAGTTGCGGCGCGTTGCTGTTCTGGACGCAGTACGTCCAGACGGCCTCACTGCGGCGGCTACATTTGGCCGCGCAGTCTTCGGAGACGCTTTTTTTCATGGTTCGTCCCCTGGCGGCCGCGCAGGATGCGTCCCCTGCCGTTTTACGACTGGCGCTCAGGCCAGAACGCGACGGTCTGACCGTCGATATTGCGAAGCGACGAGGTCCAGCACGCGCGGAACCTCTGTCCATCCCACTTCAACCAACCCCTGTCCTGTTTTCGCACCATGCGCGTATTTCTCGCCGTCCACTTGCCCCGGTTGCAACTCGAGGTCTTCCGACCAAAGTGGCTGCCTGAGCCCGCACATGGCTGCGTGGTCCTGGACAGGGACAAGGTGCTCATCGCAGACGGGATAGCCAGGTCTGCGGGCGTGCGGGTTGGCATGAAACGCGGCGGTGTGCTAACGCTCACGCCGGAAGTGGAGATGTACGAACGCGAGCCGGGCCGTGAATATGGAGCGCAGCGGGAAGTGGCGATCGCGCTCATGAAATTCTCGCCAGATGTCGCCATGCTCGACGAGGCTGTCGTGGTGGTCGACATCGGTGCGAGCCTGCGTCTGTTCGGCGGTCTGCTTGCGGTGTGCCGTCAGGCAAAAGCGATACTCGAAGCAATCGGACTGACCGCACGGATAAGCGCTGCACCGACTGGTCAAGGTGCATGGTTGCTCGCGAAGCACCGGAACCGACGCGTACTCAAGGTCGACTCGCTTGAGCGGCAACTATCCGCATTGCCATTGCTGTCGGTGCCGGAGGTTCGACCGTTCGCTGACTGGTTCGCGGGACTGGGTTGCGAAACGATCGCCGATGTACGACGGTTGCCGCGTGCTGGTCTGCAGCGCCGTTGCGGCGAACACCTCCTTGATTCGCTGGACCGGTCCTTTGGCACGGCGCCCGAACTCTTTGACTGGCTGGAACTGCCCCCGACATTCTCCGCTCGCATTGAAATGCCCGACCGCATCGAGCATGCGGAAGCAGCGCTCTTTGGCGCGCATCGTCTCGTCGTCCAGCTATGTGGCTGGCTGTGCGCAAAACAGCTGGCCCTCACAGGCGCGACCCTCCTGCTGGAGCACGAGCGCGGACGGCAGGCAATTGAGCCGACCCCGATCGAGATTGCGCTTGGCGAGCCAACGTGGCGTGAGGACCATCTGATGCGCCTCCTCAAGGAGCGCCTTGGACGGATCGAGCTGACTGCACCGGTCATTGCGTTACGGCTCGATGCGTCCAATGTGCAATCTGCAGTGCCGGCGTCGGACACGCTATTTCCGGAACCCGGCGGCACAGCCGAAGACCACACCCGTCTTGTCGAATTGCTGGTTGCTCGACTCGGCGAAGAAAACGTACTCCGGCCAGCGCCAACCGCAGATTACCGACCTGAGGTTGCCAATCGATGGGTGCCTGTCGCAAGTGCGTCGAAAAGCACCGTGCTGCCTGAAGGACTGCCACGACCCACATGGCTTCTGGCAAAACCGGTGCGTCTGCTCATGCGCAAACACCGGCCGTTTTACGGTTCACCTCTGCGCATGGTGTCGCCAGGCGAACGCATCGAGGCCGGGTGGTTTGATGGCGAACTGGTGACGCGCGATTATTTCGTCGCCCAGGGCGAAGACCAGAGCTGCTTCTGGATATACCGCGAGCGAGTCAGTAGTCGCGACGCGGAAGAAGACCAGCGGTGGTTCCTGCATGGCCTGTTCGGATGACACGCCATGGACGCCACCTTTTCCACCCTGCCGGCGTATGCCGAGCTGTTCTGCTTTTCCAACTTCACTTTTCTGCACGGTGCCTCCCATGCGGAAGAACTGGCTGAGCGCGCGGAGCAACTGGGCTATTCAGCGCTGGCCGTCACCGACGAGTGCTCGCTGGCTGGCGTCGTGCGCGCACACGTTGCAGCGAAGCAGGCAAAGCTGCCGTTTATCGTGGGATCCTACTTCCGTCTGGTGAACGCTGACGGATCACCCGCGTTCGGGCTGATTCTCCTCGCCAGAAACCGCGAGGGATACGGCAACCTGTCCGAGCTGATTACGCTGGCCCGTACACGCGCTCCGAAGGGCGAATACCGCCTGACGCCGCAGGACCTGTCGCGGCCCGACAGGGAAAACCGGCACCTGCGCGGCCTACCCGACTGCCTGGCCATTCTCGTACCGGATTTTCCGGCGAAGGAAGACGTGCTAGCGGCACAGGTCGAATGGCTCGATGACACGTTCACGGGCCGCGTCTGGGTGGGTCTTGTGCTGCACCAGCGTGCGATGGATGACATCCATCGGGGTTCGGTTGAGTTTGTCGCGCGGAATCAGGACGTCCCGGTTGTCGCGCTGGGGAACGTCGTCATGCATGTGCGCTCGCGAAAGCCGCTGCAGGACACCATGACCGCGATCCGCGTTCGCAGGCCGGTGCATGAGTGCGGCTATGACCTGACACAGAACGCCGAGCAGCACCTGCGTTCCAGACTGCGGCTCGCTAACCTGTACCCCGACGACGCACTTGCCGCAACCGTCGATATTGCAAGCCGCTGCACTTTTTCGCTCGATGAACTGCGCTACGAGTATCCGGACGAACTTGTGCCAGCCGGATTCACCCCTGCCGCCTATCTGCGGCAGGAAACGTACATTGGCGCACAACGACGCTTTCCGTCAGGTATTCCGCACAAGGTGCAGGAACAGATCGAGCATGAGCTTGAACTGATAGCGGACCTCCAGTACGAACCTTACTTCCTCACGGTGTACGACATCGTGCGCTTTGCACGTAGCCAGAGCATCCTCTGCCAGGGGCGCGGCTCCGCGGCTAACTCTGCCGTCTGCTATTGCCTCGGCGTAACCGAGGTGGACCCGGCTCGCGGCAACATGCTTTTTGAGCGCTTCATCTCGAAGGAGCGTGGCGAGCCGCCGGATATCGATGTCGACTTTGAACATCAGCGCCGCGAAGAAGTCATCCAGTACATCTATCGCAAGTACGGCCGCGACCGCGCAGCAATTGCGGCGGCGGTCTCAACCTATCGACCGCGCGGTGCGCTGCGCGAAACGGGGAAGGCGCTTGGCGTTGATCCCCAGATCGTTGACGTCGTCGCAAAGTCGCATCACTGGTTTGATACGAGTCAGGATCTGCTTGCGCGATTCAGGGAATCCGGCCTCGATCCGGAAAAGCCGCTGATTCAGGCGTGGGCGAAGCTCGCATCGCAATTGCTTGGCTTCCCGCGCCATCTCTCCCAGCACTCGGGTGGTTTTGTCATCAGTCGCGGCAAGCTGACACGTCTGGTGCCTGTCGAGAATGCTGCAATGGAGGACAGGTCTGTCATCGAGTGGGACAAGGACGACCTCGAGGCGCTCGGCCTGCTGAAAATCGACGTCCTTGCACTCGGCATGCTCTCGGCCATCCGGCGCGCGCTTGATATTGTGTCGGAGCAGCGCGGCGAGCGTTTCGAAATGCAGGACATACCTGCGGAAGACCCGCAGACCTACGAGATGATTTCGGCTGCAGATACGGTCGGTGTTTTCCAGATCGAATCCCGGGCCCAGATGAGCATGCTGCCGCGGATGCAGCCCCGGACTTTCTATGACCTCGTGATCGAGGTGGCGATCGTCCGCCCAGGTCCGATTCAGGGCGGCGCCGTGCATCCCTACCTGCAGCGACGCCAGGGATTCGAGCCGGTCTCGTATCCGAGCGACGCGCTGAAAACTGCACTCGGTCGAACCCTCGGCGTTCCGATCTTTCAGGAGCAGGTCATGCAGGTGGCGATTCTGGCGGCCGGATTTACCGCCGGCGAAGCCGACCAGCTGCGTCGCGCGATGGCCGCCTGGAAACGTAAAGGCGGGCTGGAAAAATATTACGATCGAATCGTTCATGGCATGCAGGAGCGCGGCTATACCCTCGCCTTCGCCGAATCCATCTTCGAACAGATCAAGGGCTTTGGTGAATACGGCTTTCCGGAAAGTCATGCGGCCAGTTTTGCGTTGCTTGTGTACGCAAGCAGCTGGTTGAAGTGCCACGAGCCGGAGGCGTTTCTGGCGGCCATGCTGAATTCACAGCCGATGGGTTTCTACTCGCCGTCGCAGCTCGTGCAGGACGCACAACGCCACGGTGTCAAGGTTCTGCCCGTTGACGTGACAATCAGTAGCTGGGACTCGGCACTGGTAAGTCTGCCAGGCGCCGGAAGACCAGCCGTCCGGCTCGGTATGTCGCTACTGCGAGGCATGAAAGACGGCGCTGCGGAACGCATCGAAAACGCGCGCGCGGTTCGGCCCTTTGAAAGCGTCAACGACCTTGCCCGCCGCGCGCAACTGGATCGCAAGGATCTTCATGTGCTGGCCGATGCCAATGCGCTCGCCTCCCTCGCCGGCAATCGCCGTGAAGCGCTGTGGCAATCCGTTGCAGCGGTACCAGACAAGGACATGCTCGCGACAGCAGCCGTTCAGGACGAGACACCCGCTCTCGGTGCGCCAACCGAGGCAAACGACATCGTTGCTGATTACCGCTCAGTGGGTCTGACGCTAGGCCGGCACCCGCTTGAGCTGCTCAGGCCACAACTACTCGCGAACAGGCTGATGCCGGCGTCGACGCTTCGCACCTATCGCGATGGGCGACTCGCCCGTGGCTGTGGGCTCGTCACGGTGCGTCAGCGTCCGGGCACCGCCAAGGGTGTGATGTTCGTGACGCTCGAGGACGAGACCGGCAACGTGAACGTGATCGTGTGGCCAAGTCTCCTTGAAAAACAGCGACAGGAAGCGCTGGGGGCGTCACTGCTCGCCGTCTATGGGACGTGGCAATGCCAGGGGGAAGTACGACACCTGGTTGCACAGCGGCTGGTAGACATGTCACACCTGCTCGGCACGCTCGTCACGTCGACGCGAAACTTCCATTAGGAACCGGCGTACCATATTGACGCACCTTTGTTCAGGGAGAGCAACCATGTGCTACTCAGCCCAGATCCAGGCGGACTATCGCAAGTACGTCAGGATGTTTGGCGCGCACATGAGCATCCGGGAGTTCGCGCAGCTGTACTGGGAACGCGCCAAGGGCAGCAATGTCAGGATTCCGAAGGCGATGGACGCCGCGTTCTCGGCACCCCAGACGGACGAGGAGCGTCGGATCAAGGAAGCGATCGACCGGTTCAACAGCGAGCAGGCAACAAAGCTGGAACAGGAACTGTTCAAACAGCGCGCGCGACTCGCCGACGCTGAGCGCACCCTTCAGGGCAAAACGACGAAGGCGGCCACCGAAAGCAAACGGATCGCAACCAGCAAGATCGAGTCGACGTTGCGCGGACTCGACGATCTCCGGCGCACCGAACTGAAAGACCGCGACTCGCGAATTTTCCCCGGCAACTATGCTCCGATGATGATCATGGAAGACGGCAAGCGCGTCATCAAGCCGATGCGATATCACTGTCGCCCGGCTGGCAAGCCTGCGTTCTACCACAAGAAATATCCCGGGACTTACAACGCCAGATTTGACAACCTCGAAGGCTTCTGGAAGGGACTTTTTGGGTATTCGCACGGTCTTATCGTCGCGAATGCCTTCTATGAAAACGTGAAACGACATCGCCTGGAAGGGCGCGAGCTCGCTGAAGGCGAACTGGAGGAAAACGTGGTCCTGGAGTTCAAGCCGCAGCCCGCTCAGGACATGCTCGTCGCCTGCCTTTGGTCACACTGGCAAGCCCCTGGTGAGCCGGACCTTCTTTCGTTCGCTGCAATCACCGATGAACCACCACCCGAGATTGCCGCTGCGGGCCATGATCGCTGTATCATCCCGATCAAGCCGGAGCATATTGACGCGTGGCTCAGTCCCGATCCACTCAATCTCGCGGCACAGTACGCGCTTCTGGACGACCGCCATAGACCGTACTACGAACATCGCATGGCGGCCTGAGCAGCACAAGTCGAGAACGACATTGGGCTCAGCCTTGGTGCACATAAGCAGGTCGAACCGTCGCCCAATAAAGAAAGGCTCCGTGCGGCTAGAAGCAGACCTTCGACAATCACGCGGGAATCGTTGACAATTCGAACCGTGCGGCCGGGCTCATAGACATACATCCGGCGCGTCCGAACGAACACAGCGCGTCCCCTGAAAAGGGGCGATGGAGGAGGACGGGGTGATTCGCAAAATTAAGATTCAAGGTTACCGCATCCATAAGAATCTGACGGTTGAACCGAACCGGAAATTCAACCTGATCGTCGGAGCCAACGAGTCTGGCAAGTCAACACTCATGGAGGCTGTCGCGCTTGCGCTCACTGGCCGGATCAACGGCCGCAGCGTCTCCGAAGAGCTGAATCCGCATTGGTTTAACACGGCCGTCGTTGAAGAGTTCGTCAAGAAGAGAGCCAGCGGTGTCCCGGTCAGTTTTCCAGAGATATTGATTGAGCTGTCTTTCGAAGACCTTCCCGAGCTGCAAAGCTTGTGTGGTGCAATTAACTCGCATGTGCCGACAACCGCGTGTCCCGGCGTGACTATGCGGGTTTCGGCGAATCCGGAGTACGCGACAGAACTGGAGGAATGGGCCACATCTCCGACCTCTCTTCTGCCCGTTGAGTACTACCGCTGTGACTGGCGATCTTTTGCAGACAAGGAGCTGACGACGCGGCCGAAAGTGCTGGCCACGGCCGTCATTAACTCACACACCGTCCGAACGTCGTCCGGGATTGACTATCACCTGCGCCAAATCCTCGGCGATCAATTGGAGCCCGCTGAGCGAGCACAGATTTCGCTTGAATACCGCCGCGTAAAGGCTTCAATGTCAAAGACAGCGTTGAACGCGGTCAATACCAGGATGAGTTCCGTGCACGCAACCTTGCACAGCCGGCCAATCGCGCTCGCAATGGACCAAAGTGCGAGAACGTCGTGGGAAGGTGTTGTCACTCCGCACGTTGAAGACGTGCCGTTCAGCATGTCCGGTCAGGGGCAGCAATCGGCGATCAAAATCTCGCTCGCGATGAGCCGTCACGCCGGAAGCGCCAAGTTCGTCATGATCGAAGAGCCCGAGAATCATTTGACACACACAAGCCTCGTCACCCTGATGTCGAGAATCGAGTCACTTGCGGGTGAGCAGCAACAACTGTTCGTCACTACACATAGCTCATTCGTGCTCAACCGCTTGGGACTGGATGCCCTTCTTTTGATGGGCAATGATGTCGCTGCCAAGCTTTCGATTCTAGACCCGGAAACAGTCAACTACTTCAAGAGGCTGCCGGGATACGACACCCTGCGCATCGTCCTCGCGCACAAGATCGTACTGGTCGAAGGTCCATCCGATGAGATCGTGTTCGAACGGATATTCCAAGACATGTACGGCAAGCGTCCTATGGAGTGCGGGATCGACGTTCTGAGTATGCGTGGCCTCTCGCTGGCACGTGGTCTTGAACTGTGTGCTGCACTCAACAAGCCGATAACCGCTCTTCGGGACAACGATGGCGTTGATCCAGCTGAACTTCGTGGCCCTCTAGATGCGTGGCTAAAGAAGGGCGAACGCGAAGTCTTCATTGGTGAGGTCGTTCACGGCAAAACGCTTGAGCCTCAGCTGGTTCACCATAGCGGTGAGACCTTGCTGCGTGACATTCTCGGGATTGCTGCTCACGCAGACCTGCTGAAATGGATGACCCGGGAGAAAACCGAGGCGGCACTTCGGATCAGCGCTGCCAGCAAAAAGATCGTTCCACCGGCCTACATGCTCGACGCGGTCAAGTTTGCCCATGGTTAACCATTTGACGCTGGCAGTCGCAGGCTCTCGTAAGACACAAGGCCTCGTTGAGCACTGCGCGTCGCTGCCGCACGAGCGCCGTGTGCTGGTTCTGACGTATACACAGGCCAATCAGGAAGAGCTGATCAGCCGGCTGAAACAGCACGCAGGAAATCACCATTGTATCGAAGTGATGGGCTGGTTTACGTTCCTGCTTCGACATTTCGCAAGGCCTTTCTTGCCATTCAAGTTCGCCGGACAGCGCGTCCTCGGCTTCAATTTCGACGGGCGACCTTATCGTATGGCAACCGGTATCGGTCGATTCCTGGACTCCAACGGCGCTGCATACGGGTGTGAACTTGGCCGCCTTGCTCACGAGCTGGTTGCAGAAAGCAAGGGGGCACTCCTGAGGAGGCTGGAGTGCATCTACGACGAAATCCTAATCGATGAGGTTCAGGATCTCAGCGCCCACGACTGGGAAATCATCGATGTGCTGCTGCATTCTTCGATCGACATCCGCATGGTCGGTGACATCCGACAGTCGGTGCTGGCGACAAACCCGCGTAGCTCCAAGAATGCAAAGTATTCTTACAACGGAGCAATTAAATGGGCGCGCGAGCGTCAGTCAAAAGGACTGCTTGAGATCTTGGAGAGCGTGACGACCTGGCGATGCCATCCCGTCGTCGCGAAATTCTCCGACAGCATCTTCGACCCGTCCTGGAGTTTCCCCGAGACGCAATCCAAGAACGAAACGGTCACAGAGCACGATGGCGTGTTTCTGGTTTCGACGAAGCACGTCACCGAATACGTTCGCCTCTTCCAGCCTCAATGTCTGCGGCACAGCGTCAGTTCAGGCAAGGCCTTCGACCTTGACTATCTCAATTTCAAGGTTTCAAAGGGCATGACCTATGAACGCGTTCTGATAGTCCCGACCGCGCCGATTGCCAAATTCGTCGCATCTGGCACCTATCTAGAGGCTAACTCCGCTTCCAGCTTCTACGTTGCAGTTACGAGGGCGAGGCAGAGCGTTGCAATCGTTCTGGATAAAGCAGGCTCATCTTCCTTGCCCTTTTGGAGGCCAGCGGTGGTGACCGCGGAATGCATGGAACTTGAGAATTAATCTGTTCCATCACTCGAATGTGTTACCTGCTCCACATCCGCCGTACCAATCTGGAGTCGCAGGAGTTCGCCCGTCAGGAGAATGTCCGACAGTTCGGAGTCGCTGCCTCTCACTGAAAGACCGCTATAAAGTGGTCGATCGGCGACCTTCGGAACGCCACCTGGACCTCGTGTACGAAAAGGTCCGGATCCTGACGCCCCCCGCCTGAAGGCGTGTCTGGCCAGGTTCCCGGGCGCCCGGAGTTACTATTGATAAAATATGTTATCAAGAGTAGATTGGTCAGCAGCATGGCCGACAGGTCAGTGGCCAAAAAATCACCGACCCGTCACGGACAACGGGGTGACGGAGAGAACTATCGGGATTGGCGCTTAGTGAACGAGGTGCTGGATCTGGGCCACCATGATCGTCTCATGCGCATGAATGGCGGCAACCGTAATTGCCGCGAATGCATGGATGAGGGCGACGATGATCCGGGTCCGATCGACCTTTTTCATTTTTGCTTGTGCCAATAAAAAACCCGCCTCGAGGGGCGGGTCAGCAATGCAAAAGGCCGCACGAATGGCGGCCTTTTGCGAAGAGTCGGGGCGCACGAACGCCCACTGGCGAAATACTACGCGATATCCGCCAGAAACAATAGGCCCCGGTTCAATGGTTCAGGTGCCTCTCCGGATTCGCGGCCGACCGCCGCACAGCAAGGAAACAGGATGGACTACCGCGTCAGCTACGAACACAGCCTCGCCGATGCGCCGGACGACTTCATCGCCCAGGTGCCTGACCAGCTCGTCACCGACGTACCGGTCAGCGTGCCACGCGCGCTGCTGCCGGAATACATCGCCGGGCTGATCCGCGAGCGGTCTCCCAGGATCGGCAGGATCCGCAACCTGCGCATCCTGTAAGCGTCATAACAGGGAGACCTCACCGATGACCGGGACCAGGGGTGCAATCAATGCCGCGTCCGCGGCTGGCCGCCGCGAACTCACTGCGCGTCTTGACCGGCCGCTGACGGCTGCCGAATTCCACCAGCTCGCGGCTGTCCCGGCTGAAGCCGAATGGTTTGCCAATCTCGACAATCCACGCACGCGCCGTGCGTACCAGACCGATCTGCAGGACTTCATGGGTTTTGCCGGGATCCGGCAACCGGACGAATTCCGCATCGTCACCCGCGCCCATGTGCTCGCCTGGCGAAAAGTGCTCGAGGAGCGTGCATTGTCCGGCGCAACGATCCGGCGCAAGCTCGCCGCGCTGTCATCGCTGTTCGAATACCTGTGTGAAAAGAACGCCGTCGATTTCAATCCGGTCAGGGGCGCGAAGCGTCCCAAGGCCGACAGTAACGAGGGCAGGACGCCAGCGCTCGGGGACAATCAGGCCCGTGCGCTACTCGATGCGCCCGATCCCGCGACGCTCAAGGGGCAGCGTGACCGTGCGATGCTCGCCGTGCTGCTGTACCACGGGCTGCGTCGCGAGGAGCTTTGCCTGTTAAAGGTTCGCGATATTCATGATCGCCGCGGCGTGCCGCACCTGCGCGTCCACGGCAAGGGTGGCAAGACCCGGTACGTTCCGCTTCATCCGGCTAGCGCGGAACGGCTCTACACCTACCTGGAAGCAGCCGGCCACGCGAAGAAACCGGACGCCGACTTATTCCAGCCGACCCGAAAAACCGGCAAGGCGATCACGGCCGACGGCGTATACAAGTGCGTGGTCGCGTATGCGGGGCAAGCACGGATCAGCGTGGAGGGCTTCGGGGTACACAGCCTGCGTGCGACCGCGGCGACCAACGCGCTCGACCACGACGCCGACATTGCGAAGGTGCAGGAATGGCTCGGCCACGCGAACATCGCGACCACGCGGATCTACGACCGGCGCAGGAGCCGCCTCGAGGATTCGCCAACGTTTAAAGTGGCATATTGAATCGAACGACGCGGAAGTGGCGAAGAAGCAGGACGGGCAGGCACGAACGTTGAGCCGACTTAGTAAAGGAAAAGGAGCATGGCCGTCGATCCTATTTAACTTGCCGTCGCGCGAATAGCCCACGCCCTGTTGGACGGATACTACGCCTTCCTGGTAGCACACCTGGTTGCCGACAATCCGCTGTCGATCTATTCGCTGCCGCCCGCGAAGGTTTTGGGCGGAAGACATCAACCGAAAGGACGGCACGTTTCACACTTCTCGATCTCCGGTTTTATCTCGACTTGCTTCGCGAGGATCACGACCTCCAAAGGCACTTCCTTCGCGCTTGGGCTATGGGCGCGCTATTGATGTTAGGGGATGAAACCCGCGATCATCGATACTTCGACCACGCACTGAACCTTGAGCTGGTCTATCACCTGCGCAATGGCATCGCCCACGGCAACACGTTCAATATCACCGACGAGGGTAAGAAACGCTCGGCGAAGCATCCGGCCCACAACCGCAATGCGGCCGTGAAGAGCCCGCTGGGAACTGTGTACGAGATCATGCCTAACCTGACCGGGCCGGTTCTCTTTGATTTCATAGGTGCCGCAGACGTGATCGATATCTTGCGGTCGGTCGAGGTCTATCTCTCGCGATAGTCGGAACGAAAAAGGTGTGGAAACCGCTAGGACCGGACTCGAACTGGCATTTTCACTAGGCAACCCGATGCGAAAATAGCCGCCCGATAGCAGATGTCATTCCGTCACGACTTCCTCGGTATAGAACTGCGCCGACAGCAACAAGACGACAGCGCACATGGAGTCAAACATGTGCTCGAAGGTGGTTTTTTGAAAGCTTGTCTAGGTTCAGCCGGACAGGAATTCAAATACAGCTGCGTTGACAATATTCATCATCTTTCGCGATCGCACAGGACCGATATACATCGCTTTTTGGAACGTCGCCTCCGACGAAGTCAGAGCTTGGCCTACTGTTGATATGCCAATCGATTTCAGTGCCGCTTGCTGATGGTCCGTTAGATCAAGCACAGTGGTCGGTTCGCCGAGCAGGCGCTCCAATGCAGTCGAGATATCGGCGTCGACCATCTTCCCGACGCGGCCGGCAATCTCCACAAATGCCGGGAAATTCTGTCCGTATTCCGTATATCTCTTGATGGTCAGCCCACGTCGCAGTTCCGATATAAATGCGATGGGATTTGCAGATGGTGCAGCCAGACAGCCAATGTTGATGGCGTAGCGAACGCCGACCTCGCGACGCGTTGCCACGACGCCAGAGTCCAGCTTTGTAAGCACGCCGGTGTAGGTAAGCAAGCGGAGCGCTTCCTTCACAGCCTCCGGTGTGTCGCGATGAACCCAAAGGTAGCATGTGCGTTCAGGCTTCCCTTCCGCCTTCCATATTTCGTTCTTTTGGATCGCATCAGGGATTGCATACTGTTCTACAAACACGCGCCCCCAGTCAATAAGTTCCTTGTGACCGGGATAGCGTTCCGCAAGAGCGCTATGCTCCGCCCATATCGAGCTTCGATAAAAGTCCTTGAGTACAGTCTGCACTTCAGAGAATCGAAGTCGACCTGCGAGTGCAACAGTTTTAAGTAGCAGCCTCGGATTACCGTTCACAGCAAGGGCGAGCACATCGAAGTTTTCGCCATTCCTTTCGATGTCGCTCTGCAGTTCCGCACCAGATTGTCTGAGAACAATCTCACGCATCTGCTCCCGATACGTTGACGCGTACACGTCTCGATTCAGCGTCTCAATCTGCGCATCGTGAATCGCCTCGAACGATGGACCGTATGAAGTGACACCGGGATACACCGCAGCGTTACATGTCATGTACGGCGATCGAAGGTCGCGAAAGAGTGTGAAGAACTGACGTTGTTGTTCAGGTCTGAAAATATGCGCCGCCTCGTCGAACAGCACATTGATTCTTCGCAGATCGAGTTCCTCGCACAAGTCTTGAATAGCATCCTTGAACGATTCCACGTCCGGCACGGCATCATCGTCGACCACTTCACCCGGCTTCTTGAACGAATCCTCAAAACGTTGCGCGATCTTTTCTAACGGAGTCTCCTCTCCTGCCGGCCCTAACGTGCCGCCGGCAAGCACGTTTACGGACGCCGTGGGTTTTGCAAGCAGGCCTAGTTGGTACAAGGTGCGCAGGACTCGTGAAGCAAGGCGAGCCAGCATCCAGTGTTGGAACTGCTGATCGTTCCTCGTGCTCAATAGTGAGCTCTTGACAAATGAAACGTACACCGGGACGACCTTCATGGTCGCGTACTCCGCAAGCTGCTGCTGTTCACAGACGCGCAGCAAGAAGGATTTGCCCGTTCCGCGACTCCCTTCAAGAATCAGAGGGCTCGGAGACTTCAATCCCGCAGTCAATTGCAGGTCTCGCTCAGTCGGAACGAACAGGCCTAACACTTCTTCGGGACGGAGATCTTCCGTTCGGATGATGAAGCTTTTTGAATCGTTCATTTCAAACCCCAGAAGTGCATTCGACGCGGATTGCCTCGATGTGTCCCAGCTGGTCCAGAAGTAAGCTATCAATCATCGAGCGCTTCGGCTTTGGAAGTACGCGCAAATACCTAACGGCAAAAGCAAAGTGAACAACGAGGCGCACGAGCCTTGCCTTTTCATGCCACAAGTCAAAGCTCTCCTTCGAGAACTGCAAGCTCGACGGCAGGGGGATTTGATTCGGCACGTTTCCGTGAATACATTCAGACAGCTCCCGATAGAGCGTTTGGCCCAGCTGGCGGAAATGCGCCGTGTGCTCGCACAACTCCGGATAGAACGCACGGCAGAATCGCGTACTAAACGGACCGGCCTCAGGGTCAACCAAATTGGCCCAGACCGTGTCCCTCTCACCCCTCAGCCATTCTTCCCGCAATACAAGGTTTGCAGAAAGATGGACGCTCTGGATGCATAGTTCGAGGACAAGGCGCAAACCCTTAAACCCGTTGCGATACTGTCCTTGGCAAACGTTGAGCATTGATACCACGTATTCAGCAGCAGCAGCCGCTAAGAGTTGTGCTTCCGGATGCTCTGAAATCGCCTCTCGCCACGCCTCAATATCGCTGGCGAAAACGTAACTCTCACCCAAGAGAGCCTCGTTCGCGGCCTGCGTTGACGAAATTACGACTTGCGCACATTGTTCATGAAGACCTCGTAACACCGCGCCCGGACTTTGCGATACTCTTTGGTCAAGTACAGGCTTATCATTTTGGTCTCCCACCCCGCCCTCCTCAATATGCCGCCAATGGATCGAGTAATCTGCCCGATCCCGTATTTTGGTCTACGCAGTCTGTAATAGAGTCAGCCAGCGCTCAAGGCTGATGAGCCGGCCCGAATCGATGAATTCAACGATCCTCCTCATTGACGGTTCCTTGCTACCGCTATAGGTCGCCTTGAGCGCATCAGTGCTAATGTGGACCACGTGCGTGAACATGGGAGCGTTAGTTGCTAACTTCTCGCAGGCTCGCATGAGCCGCGCGGGG
Organism: Paraburkholderia aspalathi; assembly: GCF_900116445.1. Taxonomy (GTDB): domain Bacteria; phylum Pseudomonadota; class Gammaproteobacteria; order Burkholderiales; family Burkholderiaceae; genus Paraburkholderia; species Paraburkholderia aspalathi. Next base: position 45,468 of record NZ_FPBH01000045.1, on the reverse strand, counting down.
TCGAATTCATTGGTCACGAAGACGTACTCGAAAGGCTTGCCATCCGATTCCGCTTGTACATAGTCACCAAAGTCCGCGGCGAACTGCTTCTCGCGATCAGCACGAACGCTCCATTTCGCCGTTACCAGCGTGCGCATCGAGGGCCGAACGATTGCCAGATCGACCTTGTTGGGCTTCTCGTTTTTTTTCGGAGGATTAAACCCGGGAATGTCCTGCAGCAGACGACGCGCGCGAACATCAAGTGGGCTAGCGCTACATGTGCGCCGCACAATCTCCGCGAGCACGTCTTCAAACCCTTCGCCAACCAGATTCTTCCGTTTGTTTTCGAGTGTCAGATACTGACGGATTTGCTGAATCAGCCTCTGCCAGACTTCATCCGGAGGTGGCGTTCCAAGATATTTGTCCAGCGCATCCTTAACGATCGTCATCAGTTCCGGATCTTCGCCCGGCTTTGGAAACCCTCTGCCGCTGTAGGGCGCCCGCTGTTGGCGGGTTGCGTGCTCGATCTTTACCGCACGCCGCAAAACTTCCGCTGCAAGGTCTTCGGTCGCCCGAAGGAATAACCAGTCGATACGATGCGCGAGATCCGCGGGCGAAGTGCCAAGCGCGTTCGAAAGCCAATCATGGAAAGCCAGTGACCGCCCGTACCACGGTTTCCCCGGCTGACTTTTGTCGCTCTCGTAGCAGTGCGCAAGCCCCGTGGTCTGATCGATCCACAGCAGCAGGCGATACACATGTGCCCACGCATCGACTGCCGCGCACTGCGTGTCTTCGCCTTCTGCAAAATACCTTGCGATAAGCCGAGCGCGATTTTTTGCCCCAAACGCAGACTTAACTGCTTCAGCGTTGGTTTCTTCTTTTTCTTGGTTTTCCTGGGTCGCCACGATAATTATCCAGCTCTCTTCCGACGCGATTGTTTCTGCAGGCAAGTAGCCACCTGTGCGTACAGGCTTGCCGCCACCGACCGCGCAAGGAGTGGCGGGACCGCGTTGCCCACCTGACGATAGCGTGAGTGCGCGGGCCCTCCGTCATGGCGGCCTTCAATCGGGCCGCGGCGCGGGTCTGTCGTAAACACGAAGCGGTCGGGGAACGATTGCAGGCGTGCAAACTCGCGGACCGACAGCGCACGGGCGACGCTGTAGTGATATACCGAGTCGCCCTTCGTATTGAGCGTCCAGGCCCAGATATCAGGATGTAGTCGTCGATATGCGTAAAAGTGCTTTCGTGACAGCTTGCCAGATCCGTTGTCCTGTCCCCACCTCTGGCCAGTCAAATAACGTTCGAGCAGTTCTTCCTCAAGGTCGCGATAATTGCCACCCGGCGGAATACCATTCAAACGCAACTCCGTGTCGGCGTTGATACGCGGAACCTGGACGTTCGCCAATACTTTGTCGGCGCCTTCTCGCATCGCCCTCTGATACGCGCTACGCGGTTTTGACAACTGACTGTAAGGAAGAACGTCCACGCGGTTGCCCACAGGCAGATTGACCAGATCTCCGATTGCTTCGGCGGCGGTCACAGCCAAAAGATCGTCGAAGTTAGAGAGCGCCTCGCCTGTCCGCAAACTTCTAATGTGCTGTTGCACGACAACCTGATATCTCGGCTTTCGACTGCCGGTGAACCTGGTCAACGTGATGGAATCAGTCGCCCCGGAACCGTCTAATACTGGAGCCTCCATTCCCCTCCCGGCTCGGACACCGATGAAGAGCAGTCGTTTTCGCGTTTGTGGCACGCCGAAGTCCGCAGCGTCGACGACCTGCGGATGCACCACATACTCGCCTTCGAGCGCCAGGTCAGTGGCAATCTGCTCCCTGACCCCCATCTGATCCATGCCAGTAACGTTCTCGACGACGAATGCAAGAGGCAGCGTCTGCCTGAGAACATCGACGAATTCCCGGTAGAGGCTATTGCGGGGATCGTCGATCATCCGCGTGTGGTTCCGGACTTGCGAAAATGCCTGACACGGCGGCCCTCCCACAAGAACATCCGCTTTTCTCGCTACCGCCAGAATGCGTGCTTTGACGTGCGGAGCGCGGATGTCGCCTGTTATGACCGTTGCTTCGGGGAAATTCTTGCCATACGTAGCAGTCGCGTCCGGGTCGTTGTCCGAGCCGGCAATGATGTCAAAACCAGCCTGCCGAAAGCCTTCAGACAAACCGCCCGCACCGGCGAAAAGATCTACAACCTTTAACGCGGTCATTTGTTTTCCTCAATCAAGCTTGCCTGTCTCGGCGTGGTTCGCGTCTTGCGGAGTGCAGCCGCGCGATCGGGACGCGCTTTTCGTACACGACCACTCACGTATCCGTTGGTGTCGACCGTGAATACGGTGGCGCCGAGTTTTCGCAAGAAAGTCGCGAGCGTTGTTAGGTTCGGGAATACGCGAGCACCGCCGCGCGTGCTGGCGAGAAGGCGCTCAGAAGTCCCGTAACAAATGACAACGACGAATCCGCCCTCCTTACCGACGGCGGCCACCGAATTTATGGACCCGGCGAGCAGCAGTTCACGGAAAGTCGCCTCGACGATCGTATCGTCCACAGCCCCAGTTAAATCGGCAAATAAGATCAATGGTACACGCAGATAGCGTTATCTGTCGAGAAACCGGCGGAGGCGAGGCCGATCGGCCATTGCGTTCGCAAGCCGACCGGGGTGCTGAACCCAGCAACGATTACAGCATCTCGCCAATCCGTCTGAACCAGCCGGCCACCTCGCCGATTGGATCCCGTTCCGCAATCATCGCAGCGGTCATCCTCGGGAACGCTTTCTCTGAAAGCCTCTGTTTTGCCTTCGTATCCGACATCACGGCATCGGTGTTCTGCTTGGCAAAGAACGCTTCCGCGAAGAGCTTCGGCACCGCTTTCCCATTTGCGTCTGGCTGATCGGCCACTGCGACATTGACTCCGAACGCTTCCCAAATGGCGCCGCCATGCAGATAACACTCGATTTCGTGCTTGGTCGTCAAGGCAGCCCATGAACCGTCGCCCCGCTGATTCACTGCGGCGACGGAGTCGGCATATTTCGGAACATCGTTATCGTAGATGTGCACCTCCCTGCGATTCAGCGCACGAAGGTAATGCTGCGTGACCCAATGTCTAAGCGTCGATCCACCAAGCAGTACAAAGGCGACGCGATCGTCGTTGCTCAAATCCGGGAGGGTGTTGTCGGCTTCATGCAGGATTCGGCTGAGGTGCTTGAACGCGGGAACATCGGTCGGCCCTTCAACACAAAGGAGCACCTTCACGCGGCTGTCAGGCACAACACCCAAGGTTTCCGCCACTTGGCCAAACACGTCGGCCCCTTGTTCGATCACTGGCCGACGGTCTGCGTCACGCTTCACGAATCTGATGCTCGCGGTTGGCAACTCCGACGCGAAGCCAGGGCTATGCGTAGTCAGCAGAACCTGACAGCCGGCCTCCGATGCGAGCGTTTTGAACGATTCTATGAGAATGCGCTGATTGTTCGGGTGCTGCGCGGTTTCAGGTTCCTCGATCGCGTAGATGATGCTGCGGCTGGTGCCGATCTTAAGTCGGCGCTCAGCTTCCGCCTTGAAAAAACTGACCAGCACCAGGCGGCGCACGCCGCTACCACGCTTATTCAGCGGAATACCATCGTCAGTGTCCATGCCAACTGCAAACAGTCCCGTCCATTTGGCCACGGTCGGCGGCGTGAATTGCGGCGTTAGTTCCTGGGCCAAGCCCGGATCGATCGTCATCAGCGCCTCATGAGTGCTTTTGGCGATCTGCTCGGCCTTCTCCTGGACCTTCGCCTGGATGCGATTGATGTCGTCCTGCACCTCGGCGATGGCTGCAGCGACCGCCGCCTTCATCGGGTTTTGCACTTCGCCATCGGAATCACGGCTGCTGCGGTCACTCTGGAACAGCGCATACATCGGAAGGTAATTTTCGAGCTGATCCCAAATCCGCTTGCTGTCTTCCTTTGGCTTCGAGACGGGCAACGCAACTTCCCGCAGGCCAAGCTCACCAGCGCCAGCCCACAGCGCTTGACGCATGCCTGGATTGCCCTTCAGCGCGATATCAAGCTTTCGTTCCTTGATGAGCTTCTGCAGATCCTTTTCCTTCAGGTCAAGCAAGTCAGCAACACCATCGGCCGTTGGGTGGTTCGCAAGAATGAACACCTCGCAGCCCGGCGTTTTCTTGCTGCAATCGAAAACCTTTTGGATCTTCAGCCTGCCTGCGGCGGAGAGGAGATATTCGGCTGCGAGAGTTGTATCCGCGCCCGCGTCGAGCGTCAGCTTTTCAGGCAGACCGGAGAATTCGCAGGTTATCGTTACCAACGGGTCGCCGCTATATATGTTTGCGTCCCCCGACTCGATCTTCACTGTCTCGTTGTTGAAGAAAATTTCCAAGGCTTCGAGGACTGTGGACTTCCCGATATCGTTTTTGCCCACGAACGTGGTCAGGTCAGCCATCGAAATCGTGACCTCATCGCGGTAACAGCGGAAATTCTTTATCGATACAGATTCGAGTCTCATGGCAGCCCTCTCGTGTAAGTTTTATTCGCCCCGTGGTCTGGGCGTTTGGGATACTACTTTGAGGTGCTTCTGTCAGGGAGATTTCGCCACATTTGCCTATGAAAGATATGAAACATGCATCCGGCGATGCGCCGTCGACGCTCATTGCGGAGTAGCTATCTGATCGCATGGACGTGCCATGAAGCAAAAGTAGAGGCGCTTTGGGAGGAAAAGTAAAAGCAGCCTGGGCGCAACTGCTCGACGTCGCCCGCCCAGACGGTCGTCATGTCCATTCCGTTCGCACCCTATTCACCGCGACGTGCGCAGAGGTCCTACTGTTGTAGCATGCAACGCCGACCCCGCGGATTTCTGGTGGCCAGGAAAACATCGCTTGTTTCTTGATCTTCCGGATGTAGTCCTCGAAACGGACCATACAGACGACCGGTCATTTGCATCAGGCTTTCTCAAGCAGCGCGTTGAACGTCTTAAACAGCTGCTCGGCGCGGTCTAGCAATGTCGCCGTGTCGGCGTCCTTCGCATCGAGGAATGCGGGATTGCGGATCAACCAGCCGGAAGGCGCGAAGTGATCGAACTCGTCCACCTCAGCCGGCATGACGCGAAACGCTGCTTCGGCCTGTTTGACCACACGGTGCGTCTTCGTGTCAGCGGCTTGCAGCCGTTCGGCGGTCAGTTTGTCCCTGGCTTTTAGCCCATAAGCATCGTTCAAAAGTTCGGCATATTTCTCATGGGGGAACAGGTCCTCGACGTCGCCTTCCTCCTGCCCCGTGAAGTCGGCGATCGTGAACACGTGATCGGCCTGAAGTAGTTGATGTTTTCGCAACCCTTCGATCTTCTTTTTATCGCCGATTGCGATGTCGCATAACACGGCCATGTTCAATCGGTTCGACCCGAACAGCGACGCGAAGGATGCGATCTTATCGATGCCGCCGCCGGGGCATAGCGTCCAGCGCGGATCCAAGCCAGTGCGCTTGCGTTGGGTCAACGCCGACGACAGCGCTTGCAAATACAAGACGTCCGACGGGCCTTCGACCAACAACGTGTTTTTGCCGACGAACAGGCTTTGCGTCAGGTCATAACCCAGCGCGCCCTGCAAAGGGAATAAGGTGTCTTTGCTGACCATCAGCACATCGTCGCGGACCTTCGTGCCTTCAACCTTCGCGCGTTGGCGTTGGTCGTAGTGCACCACGTCTTCAACGATCAGCACGTCAGCGAGCCGATCGCTGGGTACCATGAACGGCGAGTGCGTCGTGAAGATCACCTGATGGTTGGGCAACAGACGTTCTTCGATATAGCGCAAGAGGTCCGCTTGCGCCCTTCCGTGTAAGGTCAAGCCGGGCTCGTCCAACAGGATGATGGCGTTGCCAGTGGTCTTTTTCAATTGCTTGAACTGCGCGAGGAACGAGAAAAACCACACGAAGCCGGCGCTGCGCTCCGACAACGGCACGCTGGCGCGATGGTGCCGGTTGGTGATCCACGCCTTAGCGACATTGCCGGCGTTCATCGGCGGCTCGTCCTCCGGAAGACCCGCGGCGATGTCGATCTTCACCGAGAGCGCGTCGTTTTGCGTCCAGAATTCGAAGATTTCATCGGAAATCTTGTTCGACGCGCCCTCGCACTTGGCTTTCAGCTCTTCAAGTTTTGTCGATGCCAGCAGCTCCTCAACGGACGTGCCCGCATACGCCAGAAAGTCGAGGAAAATCCTGTCGGACGCGTCGAGTGTGTTCGCGGCCTTGGCGGCGGCAAGGGCAGTGATTGACACCTCGCCGGACATGCGCTCAAAGTGTGAGGTCAAGAAAAACTTGGGAAGCCGTGGGGCCAGCAAGTCGATGACCGCGAGGGAAAAACGTTGGTCACGGAATGCCGTGAGTACGGCCAGCAACGCCTGCAGACGCGGGGATTGTTGGGGTTGTGCGGCGATCGCTGCAGCGGCGGCCTTCGCGTCGTCCACTCCTTTCAGCACCTCTTGCTCCACTGCGTCGAGCTCATGCTTCTTCACCAAGAACGCTAGCGCCGCAGCGTCATCTACGGGCACTTCCCATTCTTTCTTCTCGTAACCGATCCCACGGGTCAGCCCGATTACAGGCCTGATCAGCGCCTTGTCGCCCAGGACCGCGGCGACGGCAGCAACATCGGTATCATCTAAAGCCCATGAGGTGTTAACGACGATTGACCGTCCTTCAGGATGCCGCTCGTCGAAGTCGCTCACGAAACGACGCGGGTAGTCCCTGGTCTTGTCGTATATGAACGTGCCATAGGGGTTCAGACCGTAAAGCGCGGACAGTAGCGCTGTTTTGCCTGCCTCGTTTTTCCCGACGAGGCACGTCATGTTGCCCACGTTGAACTTGCCGCTGTCTTCGACGGATCGGAAGTTCGTCACCTGCACCGCGTTTAGTCTCATCGCCGGCCCCTGCTTTATTGAATTATGTGGATACGGGCCTCGGCGCCCGACGCGAAAACATAGCACAGGAATGGTACGGATTTCGATTTGTCGATTGCACTTGCTTTGGTACGGGAATCGACACAACAAGGAAGGACGTGCATCAATGATTAGGGAGCGATGACGTAAATAGAGCGGGGAAAAGTGACGCCGCGCGAGTTCACTGACTCAGTCTGATTTAACGGCTGCTGGGTCAGTCACCGTGGCGTTCGGTACCGCGCGACATATTGCCGGAAATGCGCTTCGGTTCCGGACCGCGTGACCACCGAATCAATCTCGCTGCGGATATGCTGAAAGATCGTACTCGCACGCTCATGCATCTTTGCCCCTGGCCGCATGACTCTTCTCTCCACAACCTCTACCAGCGTTCAGGGCGTCGTCGTGACTTCGCCGCACTGCGCCCTCGCCCGTCAGGCAACTTTCGCATGCAAAAACGCGCAGTCGATGCCAGATGAAGGTTCCAGTGACAGCGGCGGCTGACCAACTGGCCGTCACGCCGCCGAGAATGGGGCGCCTTACTGGGTCGCGAAAGTCGACCGGAGATGTTCATACGGCGGCGTCGCCGACAGCAGGTGGCAGTATCCGTCCAGAAACGTCACGGCCGTGCTTACGCTCCACTCGGCCGCGCCGTGGCCCATTACGCGGTCCGGGAAGTAGGGGTTGCCCGGGCCGGTCAGCGGATTATCTGCAAAGTAGGCCTGCAGCTTCTTCTCGAAGTTGCCCGGCGTCTGCTCAGCGGGCGGCTTGCCCACGTCCTGCGTCACCAGCTTGTAGTGCATCAGGCTGTTGCGCAGGGCGAGCAGCGTGTCGACTGCCTTGTACGGCTCCCCTTTCCGATCAAGGGCGGGCAGATCCAGCAGGCGCAGCGCCAGGTCGTATTTCTCCAGCACCGATTCCCGCTCGACTTTGGGCACATCGATCCAGACACGGGTGATCAGCACCGCCTTGTCAGGGGCGATGCCCAACTGGTTCTTTGCCCCTTGGTCACGGCATTCGGCAAACAGTTCATTCACGAAGGCCTCGACGGCTGCCGCACTCATCGTGATTGCGCCGGCCACGAACGCGAAATGTTCGTCGCGCTCCACGCTGGGAATGTTGTCCTTGAAGGTGCGACCTGCTTCAAGCGCGTGGGCCTTCCTCGCCAACAGCGCCGCACTGGTCAAGTAGTTCATCGACAGGTACGTGCGCATCGTGATTTGCATGGATTCGTTAAACGCAATGGTGCTCATTGGAAGGCTTCCGGAGGTGTGGTGTTTCATTGTCGATGGCGGGCTGACTGGACGGTCGGGCCGGTCAGCGCGTGCGCGTGTGTCGCGCGCATCCATACGTTGAAGCGAAGCGCGGCGGTTGCAAGGGTCAAAACAAACGATTTCTCCAGAACCCAAAATCGCCACATCTGATAACTGGAGTCATCACGAATGGCGATTTGGCCCGGCGGATTTCGCCCGTTCCACTACGCCGCGCGGAAAGCCCCGCCCGGCAAGCCTTCCAGCCGTCCTGGCTGCAGCGACGGCAAGGTAGCGACAGGTAACGCGGACGGGTGTCCCCGGCCGATGGTGCGGCCCGCGCAATCAAGCGCTTTTCGCCCGAAGAAGTCCTTTCAGGCCTCGGGTGTAGGCGTCACGGCCCCAGTTTTCGCCGCCGCAGATGTTTTGATACCCATTATTTGGGAAATCCATTTGCGGACCGACTGTTACGTACTAGACTGAATATCCCAACTCCCGCGACTCTATCGGGCGTCTCCGGACGCAACTGCTATGCGCCTGACAATCCTCATCAATGGCCCTGATCCCACCGTCAACCATGACTACGCGGTGCTGTGGCTCGACACAGGCGAGCAACGCTGGTCCCGCGAGGCCCATGCGGGCATCGATCTGCCAGAGTGGGGCGAAATACATTACAGCAGCGATTCGACGGTCCTCAGTAGATCCGCGGAACCGCTCTGCGTCCTGCATGATCTGCGTGTGAACGGTCGTGAGGACGTAAGCTGTGCGGACGGTATCGCGACGTTGTCGCCCGAAGCTTCATATGCCCAGATTGTCTGGCATTGGCGCCTGCAGGCAGTTGATCGCACGCGGATATATGCGGACAACGCACTGTTCGCGGGCGAAGTATCAGCGCGCGCATCGTCCCCTATGACCGCGCTGACCGGTGCCACGGCAGCTCGCGTGCTGCCGGGCGACGTACGGCGCCCCGGTTAGCGATCTTCCCTTCCGACGCGGCAATTCCCAGCGGAAGCTGCTCGCCGTCCGGGTTTGGTATGTACTGCCGCCGAACGGGCAGTGCCCGATATACTCCGCTCTGTACTTGCGCACGCAGACACTGGAGATGTTCTTCCAGTCCTGCTTAGTAATTCCTGTCAAACGACGGTCACAAAGTCATACAAGCGCCGCTACAACGGTTTGTCCTTCTGCGCATGGGGCTGGAGCCGGCTATGCGTGTATGCGCAAACGGCCGCCTGGCGCTGCACACGGGATTTGCCATCCAGACGTGGTCGCGGGCGGTCTTCCGGCTTCCTCCTTGCGTTGATGTCAGTTCGCGACACGCGGCAAGCGGTGTTCCCGCGCGGCTGCGATGCACCCGCGTTCCCGAGCGTACCGTTCTGCGCGGGATGCATGGTTCCGGGCACGTGTGATGCTGCAGTCAGCATATCCTGTCCCCGCGGAGCGACCGATGCCGCAACACGCCACTCACGCGCAGGACCATCATCCGGGCCAGCCGAATCCGGTGGGATGTTCAGAACGCGCTCGGCGGCGCCAGCTTGTCCGACGATACGCGAGAAACTGGTGGAAACTGCGCGCCGCGACGGCGCGAATCTGGACATCATCGATCTGGTCGACGACTCGCCCGAAAAAGTTACTACGGCCGGCGGGAGTGTCCAGGCAGAACTCGGAAACGCAGTAGTTGTCGTCGTGATTGGCCTCACGTAGCCGCGTCACGTAGTTTCATCAAGCCATTGTTGAGAAACAGGGAGCCCTATCATGAACCAGACCAATCATTCCGCCACTGAAGGCCACGCAAAGATCGCCCCCGCGAGCGACGATCCGGCCGACGGGCCGGGCCCCGATGTAATGGCGGCGGCGACGCTCGACGGCATTACCGTGCTGAGCGCGGACGGCGACGACGTCGGCAAGATCAGGGAGATCATGCTCGACGTGCGCACCGGCCGCGTAGCGTACGCGGTACTGGCAAGCGGCGGCTTTCTTGGCATGGGCGGCAAGCTTCTCGCGATCCCATGGCGCACGCTGACACTCGACAGGTCGCGCGAATATTTTGTGCTGTCAGCATCGTCCGGGCAGATCAGGAATGCACCGGGCTTCGACAGGGATAACTGGCCGGCGATGGCTGATCCGGATTGGGCCGCCACCGTGCATGCGTACTACGGCAGAAAGCCATACTGGAAAGGCCGCACGGAAGCACCCGTGGACGAGCGCGGCGATCTGCGGATCGGAGAAAGCGTTGCGGATTCGCCGGCGTCGCCGGAGCGAGGGGACGTCAAACTTTAACACTGGCGACGTCCACGTCGCGCGGAACTAACGACCGGCGCATCACCTGAAAACGGGCCGCCGGTTTTTCCAGGTGAGCCTTTCAAGCTGAGACAACCGGTGCCCCCGTCGCCGCAACGGTCACGCCGGATATAGCTCGTCTCGCCGGGAGCCAGCATGACGTACCACGTTGCTGCGAGGAGTACACGCCATGACGCTATCGAGTCTCTTGCGTTCGCCCGCGGAACAGCAGATCGCCGGCCCTGCCGTTGCCCTGTTCCGTGGCGCTCGACGGCCAGCGCATCGGAGCACAGCAGCCGCGTCTGTCGTTCGTGATCCGCGACATGCGGGCGCTGCTGCATCTGACGCAGGGTGCGATCGGGCGGCTGGTGGAAGACTATGTAGAAATGCCGTGTTTTTGAACGCTGGCATGCTAGTCGGCCCGTTGCGAGATTTCGGAGTCGGCCATGTGTCCAACAGCACGGTGACATTGAACATGCGAGAAGTCGACCGTCTGAAGGTCATACAGGTACCTTGTCGGACCATGGTCGTCCATCTGGACGGCGGAGCCATACTTAAAACTTCGAGTTGTATTTGACTCGCTTCCGCGCACGGTGCTGTCCTTGACGAAAATTATTTCGTGTCTGCCAATTCATTGAATTTGCGCGACCGACGTCAAGCGCCGAAACGATCGGGTCCCCGGACGGCCTGGAAGATCATGATCGGCGTCTAAACCATCCCGTGAGCGACATGCGGTCGCGCGTAGCAGGCAATACTTCGTGCAGCATGTCGGCGGATAGAAACACTGCGAGCCGGCTGCCGACGGGCGAGATGTCCTGCGTGCTCAAACCTTCAGGGTGTAGCCGCAACGCACCGCCGTGCTCAGGCAGCCAGTCCGCATTCAGATAGACGATGACGGACACCGTGCGGCTATCGTCATCGCGAAATTGATCGCGGTGTCGCTGATACGAAGCGCCCGGGGCGTAGTATGCGAAGTGGCTTTCGTATTCATCGAGTCCCATAAAGAGCCTGCGATTCAACGCAATGCGCAGCATTTCCATGATCGCGAGATACCGGTCGCAGGCTTCGGACCGGCCCGCCTTCAGCCACTGAATCCGGTCGCCGCGCACATCGGGCTGGAGAGAACGTGCCGCGCCCTGGCCGACAAGCGCCAAGGTGAGCGTCCCGGCCGTCGCAAGCGCTGCACATTCCGACGCCAGCGCGAGCGTCAAATCCGCCGGGAAAAAATTGTCCTGTTCCGACCAGCCATGATCATGAATGGCATCCACGATACGTCGATGCTGTTCATCTGCGGGTGCATCGAAACGCGCCGGCGGGTGTGATCCGGTCACTGCCTGTTCCTTCGAACGAAGGTGCTGTGTGGAAATTCAAAGGGCCGTCCGGGGCGGGTATCGGCAAGGGGGCTTGATCTGAGCCAAAGATGCGACGCGTCGATGCGGAACACTTTGTAGTCGAACTTCACGACCGAAAGGGTGCTCCACTCGTCGTCGCGCTGGACCAGCTGCGGGCGCCCTGCTGCGTCTCGACCTATGTCCGCCAGCTTGTTCCGGTAGTCGCAGCCAGGACAAATGAAAAAAATCCTTCGTCGTCGATTTGGGGCTTGACCTCATCGGAGGCGAACCGCGCATTGCAGTTTCGGCAGGTCCACATGGCTGCCTCCATCGCCGTTTTCGACGCCTCGCCCGCTGTGGAGGATCGGGGAGGTGACGCCGTAATTCAGAACTCGTGCTCTTGAAGCAACTTGCTGGCAAGAGCGCGCGCTGCATCTCGCGCCTGATCCTCACGCACGAATTCCTGTTCTGTTTCGTGTGGATCGTCGGACTCAGGTTCAGCGCCCACTCGCCGCAGATGCACGATGCCCCGATAAGAGCCTGTGACCGTCTTCATCACGCGAACTCGCGCCAGATGCGTGTGAGTTGCATAGATCTCATCTTCCACAGCGGGCTCCCTTGTACTTCCCAAGAATCGTAGCATGCAATACCCGACCCATCACGGCCGCGCTGGCGAGCGCGGTGCGCACATCACTGACTGCGGCGCTTGCCGGTATCGACTCCGGCGCGAGTGGGATCACTGCGGGACGCCGCAGGTGCGAGCTGCCATACGTTATTCGGACAGGGAACAACTGTGCACGATTGTTTCGTCGTTGCCTGGCGTTTGGCGTTCAGATGTTGGGTGAACTCGTAGAGCGCTCGGTAGAAGCGGTCGCCTTGAAACACGTTTACAATTCCGTTGGAGAGTGGTTGGCTCAGGGTATGCGGCTCGGTTCGACCGTACCCTTTCTCGCCCAATGGGATCCCACCCGAGGTGGAGCTTGCGCAGGCGGAGGGGGCGGCTGTTCATGCTGCGCGATCATGGTGACCGCGCGATGAGATCGTCGAACTCGCGATGACACATTGGCGGTGATTTTCTCTCGTGCTCCCGGCCGGGCAGTGAGACGGGACCGCGGCGCAGCCACGCGGCTCGTGGTCAGCAAACATCGGGGGCCAGTACACGCCTGCGCTGGCGCGCTAGCGTATCGCGATAGATGCCCGGCATGGCCGCCAGCTCGGCCGGAGAACCATCCTGAACCACGTGGCCCCGATTGATCACCACAATGCGGTCGAAGGTCTGCAGGGTGGACAGGCGGTGGGCAATTGCGATGACAGTACGGTTTTTCATCAACCGTTCCAGTGCTGACTGGATTGCAAGCTCGGATGCGGTGTCGAGCGCTGAGGTCGCTTCGTCGAGCAACAGGATCGGCGAGTCCCTGAGAATGGCGCGCGCAATGGCGATCTGCTGCCGCTGGCCGCCTGAGAGTTTCGTGCCGCGGTCGCCCGCGATCGTGTTGAGTCCCTCCGGCATGGCGACGAGAAACTCCAGGCAGTTTGCGTCCCCGCAGGCGCGGCGCACGTCGGTTTCGCTCGCGTCCTGGCAACCGTAGCGGATGTTATCCAGCAGGGAGCGGTGAAACAGCGAGGGGTCCTGTGGTACGACCGAAATCGCGGACTGCAGACTTTGCAGGGTGACGTGCGAGATATCCTGTCCCGAAATGCGCACGCAGCCGGATGCCGTTCGTAAAAGTGCTGGATCAAGGCGAAGATAGTCGATTTGCCGGCGCCGGACGGACCGATCAGACCTACGTGCTCGCCGGCGCGGATGTGCAGGTTGAGTCCGCTGAGAACCTGCCTGCGGCCAGAATACGCGAAGGTCACGTTTTCGAGATCCAGCGTCGCTTCCTGTACCTGAAGAGGTGCTGCGTGGCTGCGCTCCGTCATTGTGTGTGGTATCAGCAAGGTCGCCGAGGCCTCGCCGAGACGGGCGACGTGCTGGGTCAGATCGACCAGCGCCACCGCCAGATCACGGGTGCCATGAAGTATCGCAAAGCCGAGGGAGCCGACCAGCACCACGTCACCCGTTGTCGCGCGACCCGCACTCCACAGCCACAGGGTCCAGCCCAGCAGCGCTGCAGAGAGCGCGGCGGTGGCAATGGAGTGCTGCATCCGCAGCTTTTCGAGGTAAAGCAGACTCTGCGTGCGGGCGGTGCTTTCCATTTCCAGATGCCCGTCAAGCCGTTGGCGCTCCAGGGGCACGGCGCAGAACATCCGCACGAGACCCATGTTGCCGATGACGTCAACCAGTTCGCCGTCGACCGATGCCGCTCGTGCGGCGAACGCCTGATGCCGGGCCGTGCCCCTGCGCGCAAGCAGGAACAGGCCGAAGGCGAGCCCTGCCGAAATTGCGACGAGCGCGAGGCTCATCGGCACGCTGACCGCGGCGACCACGGCAATGGCCCCCGCTATCGTCAGGCATGGGGGCAGTGCGGTCCATGCGATGGTGTTTTCGATGACGTACACGGCGTTGGCAGTGGCTGAGACCCGGCTCGAGAGAACCCCGGGTTGCCTGTCAGCGAAAAACCCCGGGGAGTGGGTCGTCAGATAGCCGAACATTTCCTGTCTGATGTCGCCCGTCACAGCGACAAACGCGCGCGCGGCGAACCAGCCTCCGACCCGCCAGAAGAGATTGTCGGCGAAGACCAGCACGACCAGCACCAGGAAGGCCCGAATTACCGTGGCCGGATGCGCGCGCCCGGCCGGCAACGCATCGATGAGATTCCTGAGTCCATACTGCGACGCCAACGCGCAGCCCACCGCAGCGAGAACGCTTGCGAGCACGATGGCGTGCGCCAGCTTGCGCCGGCCAACATAGCGCCACAGCAGCCTGATCGGCTTGCCGGCATACCTGGCGATCTCACGCGTGCGCCTGCGCCGGCGCACGCGGCCAGCACGACTCATGTCGGTATCATCTGCAAGTTGCATCGCTTGACGCTCCCTGGCTTACCGGAGCGTCAAGCGTGCGTGCACGATCGGATGGACTGCCGCCGACAGGCGATACCCGATTGAACCACTCCCGCCACGGGAACGCGGGGATTCAGGCTGGACCATAGGTTTCTCCCCTGGCGAGCACGGCCCAGGCGACGCGGGCCAGTTCGTTGGCCGGCGCAGCAGCGATGTTCACAGACACGGTTCAACTTTCTGCTGGTGAAATTCCGGCAGAAGGTGAAACATTCACCCGCCGGGTGACTATCACCGTAAGACCCAGCGAGCCGAACGGCGGATCTAGGAGTGCAGTATCAGCAATCCGATCACCTCGGGGTCGCCGAGCGACCGGGCAAAGTCAACCCCGCGCTGGAGCGCTGACCTCGCGGCTTCTTCGGGGCCGTCGAATGGCGGACTGCAATCACCTTCGCGGAACAGAACGTTCGCGAGGGCGGGGTCGTCGATGCCAACGGAGCATTCCGATCGCCATGCGTCCCGCTCGTATCGCTCCTTCGTCACAACCACATATCGCCCGACGTTAGCCATTGCCATGGCAGCCTCAAAAAACCCGGTCTCAAACAGAAAGGATAGTCCCCGACCAACCGCAATACCAGGAACGTGGCATCTCCGCATGTAGCGGCCGTAGTCTTCGTGCGAAAAGCGTCGGCGGTTTTGTCGAAGAAACGACTATGATTCAAAGGATTGCGATGCCAGCATCCGAGTGCCCTCTTTGGTCCCGGCCATTCTGCGACGGCACGAGTCGGGCACGCGTTTCGCGACGGGCAGGAAAAGAACAATCTGGAGAAGTCGATGAAGCCTCGTCACGCATTCGCGGGGCCCGGTACGGCCTTCGTGCTCCTGATCTCGACAGCCTTCGCGGCCACGGCGCAGGCCCAGGCCGTCGCGCCACAACCGGAAAACCCGATGGCGAAACCGCCGCCCGCGGCGGCTTCAGGCGCAGCGAGCGCGACCAATCCTGACAACATGCCCGTAAAGAATCCGGACAAGCCGACCAACGACAAAATCATAAGAAACCTGCCCGCCAGTGCGGCGAACGCGAAATAGGCCGGTCCAGGGATTCGCTTTAACGCTCAGCGCGTTCTGATGACGATGCTTGGGGTCGCAATGGAATCCAGCGAATGGTGAGACTGGCCTGATCCGCATCCTGAATTCGCGAGATAGCGAGACTGACGGCCAGCGCCTGACCGGAGCCCTTACCGCGCGAGCGGTCCTTCGGCCATTTGCCGCCGCGGGAACGCCCGTTCGTGAAGACATTTGAATGCACGATTCATCCTGCCACCGGATACTCGCGCCATCTGCTTACTGGAGCACCTGTTACGATGTCGTCACCGAACTGGAGGCCCAACGAGGCAACTCGCAACCGACGCACCACGTACAGCGGCATAAATACCACACCGCCTTGCTAGCGCGACACACCTACGCCTCATCCTCCCAGTCGCGCCATTCAACCGTATGTGACTCCAGATAGCGGTTCACCGCCTGCCCGACAGTAGGAAAGAAGTGTTGCTCGCCGATCATCCCGAACAGGCCGTAATGTTTCAGGCTGTCCTTCACAGGTCCCTTCAGTTCCGCGAAGCACAGCGTCACGTTCAATGCGAGCAGTTCGTCATGGAGTCGGGCGAGCGTGTCGGCGGCGCTGAGGTCGACGTCTGTCACCGGTTCAGCTGCGATCACGATCCACGCGGTTTTCGTCGGCGCTTCGCGCACTGCCTGCAACATGCGCTCGCGAAAAATCTCCGTGTTTGCGAAGAAGAGCGGCGCATCCCATCGCAGCAGGACGAGCCCGGGAATGCGGCGGGCTTCCGGATGGCGGGCGACATCGTGATAGCCCTTGATCTGATCGATGCGGCCCAGCACAGCGGAATACGGACGCCACCCGCGCCAGAGGAATCCAAGAACCGCGAGCGCAAGCGCAACGCCGATGCCGTTTACGACCCCGATCATCGCGACACCGGCCAGACAGGCGATCGATTGTACGAACTCGCCCGGCCTTAGTCGATAAAGCCGCCACACGCCGCGCACTTCGAGCAGACCGAGACAGGCGGCGATAACGACCGCGGCAAGCGCTGCCTGCGGTGTGTTACGCAGCGCCTTTGGAGCGAACAGCAACAGCCCCGCGACGATCAGCGCGGCGACGACACCTGTCGCCTGCGTCTTCGCCCCCGCCGCCTCCGCGACCGGTGTGCGCGAACCGCTCGCGCTCACGGCGAACCCATGCGCGATGCCCGCCGCGATATTCGCGAGCCCGAGCGCGACGAATTCCTGGTTGCGATCGACTGTATCCCCGCTGCGCGCCTCATAGGTACGTGACAGGATGCTGATATCGGTGAACGAGACGAGCGCGACGGCGGCAGCGCCGCCGAGAAGCGCCACCCATTCGTTGAGTGCGAGCGCCGGAATACGCAGCGCCGGCAGCCCTTGCGGGACGTCGCCGACGACCGCCAGCCCGAAGCGCTGCGCGAGATCCAGCGCGGTGACCGCAACTGACGCGCCCGCGACCGCGATCAGCACTCCGGGCACCTTCGGCAAGTAGCGCCTGCAGCCCAGGATCACGACGAGCGCCGCCACGCCGATCGTAACGGCCAGTTCGTCAGTCTTGCCCGCGACGACGCCGCTCACGAGTTCGCGCGCCTGCTGCAGGAATGAAGCGCCGTGCACCGGGAAGCCCAGAAGCTTGGGTGTTTGTCCGAGTACGATCGTCAGCACGATGCCGTTGAGATAGCCGTAGCGGATCGGCAGCGAAAGCAGTTCGGTGACGAAGCCCAGCTTAAGCATGCCGACCACCATGCAGATCGCGCCGGACAGTAGGGCGAGACCGCCCGCGAGGGCAAGCGCGTTCTCCGTATTGCCGTGCGCAAGCGGCGCGATGCTTGCGGCGATCAGCGCGACTAACGCGGAATCCGGACCCAGCACGAGGATCCGGCTCGGGCCGAAAAGGGCGTAGGCAAGCAGCGCCGCAAACGACGCATAGAGCCCGGATACGGCGGGCAAACCGGCAGCCTCCGCGTAGGCCATCCCCGCCGGCACGAGGACGGCGCTGAGGCTGAGACCCGCCACCGCGTCGTGGGGCAGCCATGCAAGCCGGTAGTTCCGTGCCACAGCAAGCCCGTTGACCCAGCGCGATACGATACGCACGGCGTGATTCGATGGCCGCCCGGGGTTACTGGTGTCGGGTTTCACGGGGCAGCGCGGTTCGAACCGGAGCGGCTGGTGATCGGAAATGCGGCTCGCAGTGATCCACCCCGCAACCGCGAAGCGCGGCCTCGGGTCCCCGGCAAGGAAAATGAAAACGGATGCGAACAGTTCGTCGAGCCATTGCTGATGATCGCATGAACCGACCATCGCGGATGGGTTGGACGCTATATGACTTCGGGTCGTCGCGGATCATCGACATTCACGGCGATGCGTCGTGGCACCATCGATCGAATCGCGCGTGTCGCCGTCCACGATCTCGTAGCAAAAAAACAGGAACTTCCGCCAACCGCGCTTTGTCCACGAAGCTCGCGGCCGCCTGATCGGGCGGCACGAACCGCGAGGAGGACGTATCGATGGAAAAAGGACGTGTTGCCGCGCTCGACGCCGGTCGGGCGCTCGCGATCGTCGGTGTCGTTGCAGTACACCTGTCGTTCCAGTTTCCCAATCTGCCGCACAGCGTCACGCTGCTGGCACGCATGGGCCAATACGGCGTGCAGCTGTTCTTTGTAATCAGCGCGATCACGATTTTCATGACGCTTGAAGTGGACCAGAGACGTTGCACGGGCGCACGGCACGTTACATTGCGTTTCTATATCAAACGTTTCTTTCGCATTGCCCCAATGTATTACGCCGCGATCGTCGTGTATGGACTGATCAGTTACTGCGCGACACGGTCAGGCTACGAGCCCGCATGGGTGCTCGGCGCCCACGGCGCAACGGATATCCTGCTCAACGTGCTGTTTCTGCATGCGCTGTCGCCGACCGCGATCAACAACGTGGTGCCGGGAGGGTGGTCGATCGGTGTCGAGATGCTGTTCTATCTGATCGCGCCGCTGCTGTTTTTTGTCGCGATGAACCGCACGCGGTTGCTGATCGCGACAGCGTTCCTGCTGGCACTGTCAGTCATCGCCTTGTCAATCGGCGACTGTCACGGCACGCTCGACTGTCATGTGACGAACAACTCGTTCAGCTATTTCTGGCCGCCCGTGCAAGGGCCTTGCTTCATCGTGGGAATGTGGGCGTGGTACGCGTTCCGCCCGCATCTGACGGGCGTATCCAGCGTGACGCGGCGCACAGCGTGGCTGATTTTTTTGCTCGCCTCAGGTTTCGCGCTCGCGACGGCGACGCTTGGCGTGTGGCTCGCGAAAGCACATGAACTCGCGCCGGTCCTCGCCGCATGCAGCGCAGTCGCGTTTCTGCTATTCGTCTGCTCGCGCAGCCGCCTCGCGCCAGGCGACGATGCGCGCGGTGCGTACTTCCGCCGCTGTGCTGACGCACTGGGCCGCGAAAGCTACGGCATCTACCTGTGGCACTTCATCTGCATCTACGCGACGCTGCACTTTTTCGAGGGCGCGTTCGGGCAGAGCGGCCGGGAGACGTCGCTTGTGCTCTTCGTCACGACGGTGCTGGCAGTACTCGCCGCGTCGTATGTGTTCTCGCGCGTCTCCGACCGGATGATTCAGGGACGCGCGACGCGTCTGTCGCGCTGCATCCTCGCACATGTCGACCGGCGCTTTCACCGGAGTAGCCGGGCGTGACGGTCTCGGCGAGGTGGCGTGATGACGTATACGTGCAGAGACGCTTGAGGCACGTTAGTTGCTGCCAGGTAGGAGGGTCGTCCGCGACAGGTGTGTCAGTGGATTTATAGCTCATCTTTTAACTTCCAGGGGAGGATCAAATGCCTGCGAAATCGAAAGCGCAACAGATGGCCGCCGGAGTGGCGCTGGCCGCAAAGAAAGGGGAGAAACCGGAAGCAGAACTCAAGGGTGCGGCGAAATCGATGTATGAGTCGATGAGCAAGGAACAGCTTGAAGAATTTGCATCGACCAGCCAGAAAGACAAACCAACCCATAAATCAAAATCGGAATAAAAGAGTCTGCCAGGCGTGTGAGCCGCAATCCGGCGGTAGGAGCGGTCAGTGGCGAGAACGCCTCCGGGAGCAGTTTCGGCGCATGAGCCGGCAGCCGCGATCCTGTTTATCAAATGTCTGCGCGGATCCGGGGGCAATCGTGAAGACTTGTCCGACGCGCGCCGCGCAAAACTGCCTGGGAGAATGCGATGGTTGCTGTATCGGAAATCATGACAAGGGTCCCCGTCAAGCTTGCGCCAGCCGACAGCATGCAGCGTGCCGCGGAATTGATGCACGCCCTCGATGTCAGCGCGATTCCCGTGTGTGATTCGAATGTGCTGGTCGGCATGGTGACCGACCGGGACGTCCTGTTTCGTGGCGTTTCGCAGGGGAAGAACGCTCATACCGTCGTGAGCGAAGTGTGTACGCGCAACGTCAAGCGCTGCTACGAGTACGATGACGTGGATACGGTTCGCGAGACGATGCAGGCGGAGCAGATCAGTCGCCTGCCGGTTGTGAATCGCGACCAGGAACTGGTGGGTATCGTGTCGCTCGGCGACCTCGCTACGTGGGCAGACAAGGACACTGGCGATGCGCCTGGACCGACCTCGCGGCAGTCCGTGCGGGTTCGCTGAGAAACGACGGAGATTTGCCGGGGCGTACCCGGAAAGGCACGCCTGCCGCATTTTTCTGATTGCGTCTTCTGGCATTTTCCAAGCTATGGTTATGTATGGTTATGCGGCCCGCGGGATAGCGAGCCACTACGCAAGGAGGGAGAAAAACAGTGCATGAAGATTTGGCGGAGCCGCGCGAAACAATGGTCGAGCGGCAACTGCTCGCGCGCGGCATCGCGGAGCCGCGCATTCTCGACGCGATGCGGCGCGTGCCGCGCGAGGCATTTCTGAGTCCCGATCTGCGCGAATTTGCCTATGCGGACGCAGCCCTTCCGATCGGAGCCGGCCAGACCATCACTCAACCGTTCATCGTCGCGCTGATGCTGGAAGCGGCGCGGCTCGAGCCGGACGACCGTGTACTGGAAATCGGTACGGGTTCCGGTTACGCGGCGGCCGTACTCGCGGAAATGCTCGCCCACGTCGATACGGTCGAGCGTCATCCGCAACTGGCTGAAAACGCCCGCGTCCGGTTGACCGCGCTCGGCTACAACAACGTGAACGTCTACGCCGCAGACGGCACACTCGGGCTGCCGCAGCGCGCGCCGTTCGATGCAATCATCGCCACCGCGTCCGGCCCGGGCGTGCCGCCCGCGTGGAGCGCGCAACTCGAGATCGGCGGCCGGCTCGTAATGCCGGTGGGGCCGGATCCGGAACATCAGCGGCTGATCCGGCTGACTCGCGACAGCAGCACAACTTACCACGAGGAAATGCTCGACCTTGTGCGTTTTGTACCGTTGATTGGTGCTCAGGGTTGGGGCGACGTCGCAGGGCGGTGAGTCAGCGCGGGCGCAGACATCATCCGAAGCCTCTGGGAAGGATACGTCTGACGCATCTGTCCATGAGCAGGCTGCGACGCCCGCGCATGTTCAGAAGCTGCACACACGATCGCTGCGGTAGAGGCGGACTGACGGCTACCCGACCCTACGAAGGTTGTAGAGCCTCTGCGAGGTCATCGAGCGATAGCGGCTTGGTGAGGTGATCGTCAAATACCCGTTCGTCGCTCAGGAGTCTGCTGGCGCTGTTGGCGTAGCCCGTCAATGCCACGAGCTTCGTCTGCGAGCATTGCGCCCGCAGCCGGAGCAGCTGCGCAAGTGCAGCACCGTCCATGCGGGGCATGCTGATATCGATCAGGGCAACGTCCGGGGTGAATGACTCCACGATCCGAAGTGCGCCGGGTCCCTTCTGTGCCCGTTTCACTTCGTGCCCGTCCAGTTCCAGCAACGTGCCCAGCGCCTCCGTGGCGTCCGCGCTGTCGTCGACGAGAAGGATGCGCATTGACGCCATTGTGCGCCTCGCGGTCATGGGCACCTTGCTCGTCCTTTTGCAGACAATCGGGGGTTGCAGGATGACTTCTGTCCCCTGGCCTTCACCAGCGCTTGCAATCGTGACGGTGCCGTTGTGTGCGGTCACCAGATGCTTCACGACTGCCTGACCGGAATCCAGCGGGCTTTGTCGTTCTTTTGCCTATCGTACCCAGGCGATCAGACGTGCGATTAGCGCTGCAGCATAACCAGACTGTGGGGCCAGCCACCCGTTGTCGGTCCCACCGGTGATCCTTTTAATCGCGTGGCGCGCCCGGCCACGCAAATGCGCGACCCACAGATGGCGCCAGAAACGCTCGGGTGCGAATTCGGCATAGTGAGCCTGTTTTTCAAGCAGCGCCTTACCGCCGGGTAAATGGATAAACGCGCAGCGGCGAAACCACCTCAGTTCGCGGTAGTTGTTGCCGGGCCAATGACGGCCGACTGCCTGGTAGGCACCGACTTCGACTAGCCCCTGCCCTTCGTCGACCAACGCATTGAGTGCCGCGGAAATAAAGATTTCGTCGCCGTGATGTTTCACGCGCGCGCTTTCGTTAATATAGCGCGCGCAACTGCCCCGCGCGCGCACCACCAGCTGGCGCAATGCGGCCGGTGTTGCGAGCAGAAACTCGCCACCGTACCAACGCGGATTTCTGAGGCGCCGCCCCGCCGCGATTTCCAGATCCGCAACGACCCGTTCACTGCCGTACGCCGAAAATACCTGATCTGAAATATCGAACGCACCTAACCCCGCTTCAGCGCATCGTCCGACCATATTTCGGTCGAGCGGATGCATGGCCACCATGTCGGCATCGAGCAGCAGCATCATGGTGTCGTCGGGCAACGTCGCGGCGACCTGGTCCATCAGGTCCAGTTTGAAATGTGCAGCATAGAACGCTGTGTCCTTCGGCAACTCAATCGTAGCCGTGAGCGCCGTCACCGCTGGGCCGTTCTCTGGCGCGATCTTTCTGAGCCGCGTCGCGACCAACGCAGGTTCGTTCGTTACGATCGTCAGCATCGGCATGCCAATCCGTCGCAAGCTGTTGTTCAGGCAGACCGCCTGGCTCACGTACGACAGCGGATCGCGATTCGTTGCGTTGGGACCCGGCTTCGCATCGACATCCACATAGATGAGGGTGCAAGGAAAAAGAATCACGTGGCTCCTGGAGTCTGCGCAAAATGCGCGGCAGTCGATCGTGGGCTCGTTCCTTCATGGCGTCCGCCCCCGCCGTCTGACTGATCTGCGCCGATGGAGTCGGACAACACGGGTCACAGGTGCCAGATGTTTTCTATCGTTTCACGTCCCGGCATTACTTTTCCGCCATAACACAGTTGCAAAGTAGCGAATGTCCAGCATGCCATCACAAGTGCCCGGAACAACTCTACGGGAGCGCAAATGAATCGCGGCAACCGGCAACGGGAAAGGGTTGTGTCGCGAAAATGTCGCAATGCAAAAAAAATGACGCGATAACAAGGAGTCCTTATGCTGCCAACGAATAGAACTGATCGGCAGTGGTTCGAGTAACGCCGTTGTCCTCTATCTGACCTTTCCTGCTCATATGGATGGTCTCAATGCCTGACGGACACGATTGCCGCGACATGTGACGAGTGCAAATCAGTGAGCAAGCCGTCTGATTAGCGCAACCATCTGGGCACGCGGCTGACCTTTCTGGAGGTAGGCGTCAAAGTCATCATCGGTCATAAGTCGGAGCAACTCCGCTTCATCCAGTGCGCTATGGGCAATGATTGCGACATCGCGGATAGCCGGGTGGTGGCGCAAAAAGCGGGCGGCCCCGGCACCGCTGTATTCAGGTGGCGAAAGATCCATAAGCACAAGATGGGGCTCCCACGCGATCCCGATTGCGATCGCCTCCCTTCTCCCACACGCTGTGCAACACTCCATGTCAGCCAACGCAAGGCCGGCTGCCAGCGCATGCGCGGCGTTCTGGTTGTCATCAACCACCAGCACGCGCAACCTCGCGCCAGCGATTCCGGCACCGCGTGTCGTCCAGAAAGAGGCCTCTGCACAGGCAAGATTCGAAGGTTGCATTGACGATCCTCCAATATGCGCGTTTCCAGCATTTGACGTGCCCGATATGCATGGTGCGCGGAGTGAAGTGCGGACGCGGAGAGATGCACATTACTTCGGTGCCAATCCCTGTTGAGCGAGACAAAGCGTCGCCGTGCACTAGATGGACGGCGTTTGTAACTGACAGTAAATATGAAAACCGGGAAGTACAGGAAGTACAAAGTGGCGTGCGGTCACGCCTCCTGCGACCCGCCTGTCAGCGGAGGTGACCTCGATCAATGCTTCAAAGAAATAACGTAGTTTTCTTATTTACACATCTCGTTACAGACGGATACGACTGGCAGGCCATTGGCACGCGACACTACTTTTGCGGTACATCTGATGCGCCGCGATGGCAAAAGCGCACGTCCGCGTCTGATTGACGCCACCTTCTGCCAGCTCTGCGAGGCAAGGCTCCTGCAGGGCGAGTACGCAGCGCGCTTGCGTCCGTGGGCAATCCCGCCGCAACTTAAAGCCGCGGGCTGTCACGCTGAAAACTCGCGTTGAACGTTGGACCCATTTCGTCATCTCCACGAAGGCACAACGTGGATATCCTTTCGGCGGTAAAAATGGAGCAGGCCTTCCCACCGGTTCGGCACTTCAAGAAAAATGCGTCAGGCCGTGACTTCGTTGTTGGCGATCTGCACGGATGTTTCACCCGGCTTCGAATAGAACTCGAAGCTAGCCAGTTCGACCCGTCACGGGACAGGGTCTTTGCCGTCGGCGACCTGGTAGACAGAGGGTTCGAATCACCTGCTGTCCTCGACATAGTGCGTCGGTATGACATCCAGTCGGTACGCGGCAATCATGAAGATTCGATCGTACGCTGGCGTCTGTGTGGCGCCAATGACAGCTTCATTCGGGCCAATGGCGGTCGGTGGCTGCTCGATATGAGAGGGGAAGAAAAGTCCATAGACGCGATCGTTGCTTACATGGCAGCACTTCCGTATGCGATCGAAATCGAGACCGACTTCGGTCTGGTCGGGATCGTCCATGCTAACGTCCCCCTGCAATCCTGGCCCAGAACGGTTGAAGCGCTACAGAAAGAAGGTATTAACGGGAAAATACGGCACAAGGTCATCTGGGATCGGTCACGGTGGAAGCTGCGAGGACCGAACGGCTTTGGGCCGTTGCGCCGCGCCACAGCGCAGGTATTCAAGCGGCTTAAGTCTGGACGGCGTGACGCGTGCGGCAGGATCGAAGGGGTGGCGGCTGTCATCGTAGGACATACGCCCTGCCCTGAGCCGATCGTGAGCCACAATGTCATCAACGTCGACACAGGTGTTGTGTACTGCGGCAACCTTACACTGTTGCGCCTCGATGAAATTCCCGCGCTACTGAGCCGGGCGACCCGTAAGGCGCCTGCTTTTTGCCAGGTAACGCAATACACACCGGCCCGCAAATATGGGCAACTTCGATAACTACCAACCCGTCTGGTCCGTGTCCCGGCATGACCGACGGGCACGTGCCACAGAGAATCCAGGAACCCTGCCACGCTGACCGCACGTCAGGTTCGTTCTCGATGAGCAGGATGGAATGCATGAGGGGCCTTCATCCGATCGTCTTATCCAATCCTGATCGATCTGCAAGTCCTGCTCCATTTCTGGATGCACGCGTAAGAGACTTATGCGAGCCGGAGGACGGGAAAACCCTCGAAAGGTCGTCCCGCATCTGAAGTCGGGTAGATTGTTCCGGTGTCCATCCTTTTCGTGAACACACGCCATGAATTCTCATCCGGCATCGCCGCTATGGAATTTCGCCGCCTGGCTGCGCCAGCAGAATACGACGCTCACGGAAGAATGGATGGATGCGGTCTCCGCCGATCCGAATCTTGTGGAGGCCGACCGGCTGACCTACGAGGAGATGGCCGACCACCTGCCGAAACTGCTTGAGGAGATCTGCAATGTGCTCGACGCACGGGATCTCGGGTGGGTCGAGCCGGCCATCGAACGCGACGCCGTACAGCACGGCAGGGTCAGGTGGCAACAGTGCTATCGGGTCGATGAGCTTGTTCTGGAGCTGGAACTGTTCCGCAAGGTGCTCGTGAGCGCGGTGGAGGTCTTTTCTGAATCGGAGCCGGCATTCGGGAGACAGCACGAACGGCAGGCCCGACACCTCATCGACGAGGCGCTGGCCCTCGTCACCGTCACGTCCATCCGTGAGGCCATCGCCGAACGGGACCGCAAGGTCGACGCGTATGCCAGCAGGCTGGAACACACCAACGACGAACTGACACGCAAGCAGCAGCTGGTGAGTGACCTGTATGAATCACGGATGCAGATCACCCGCAGCGTGGTGCACGATTTGCGCAACTTCCTGAACGCGTTCTCGGTCGGGCTGCAGCTGATTGCCCGCGCACCATCCAGGGCGGATGCCGGCCTTGCGCTCGCCACCCGGCAGGCGGCCGACATGAAGCTACTGGTCGACGACATGACCGCGTATTCAGTTGTGCCGGGGGGCAGCACATCGCTCGCCGTCGAGCAGTTCGACCTCCGGGAACTCTTTGACGAGCTGGTGACGGTTTGCCGGCCGGATATCGAGGCGAAGGGATTGCGCCTGTCCGTGGTCTTTGATGCGGGCGTGACGTTGGTTGCCTCGAACCATGTCAAGGTGAAACAGGTTGCGCTGAACCTGCTGTCGAATGCGACCAAATATACGAAATCCGGGGAGATCGAACTCGCGATGGGTGGCCTCGCGGACGGCAACTGGTATCTGCGCGTGTCAGACAACGGCGTCGGCATCGCGACATCAGACCGGGAACGCGTATTTGGCGAGTTCGAACGGGCTGCGGGCGATGAGATTCCTGGCGCGGGTCTGGGACTCGCGATTGTCGGGGAGCTGTGCCGGCTGCTGCAGGGCAGGATCGCCGTCGCGTCTCGCGAGGGGCATGGCACCATCTTTGAAATCCGGTTTCCGCTCCATCTGTCGAAATCCGGACAGGCTCCGGTTGCTCCCGGCCAATGAAGGCGCAGGAGGAGCGGGCGCGCATCGACATCGGCTGGCGAGTCATAGGCGAAACGATGCTTTTCCTCACCACTCCGTCGCCAAAATTGGCTCACCGTTCTTCACTGTAATCTGATTGAGTGTCGGATCCACCGTATGCACGGCAACGATGTACAGGCGGCCTGCAGGAAGAACACGCACCGAGACCTTCGTCAGCAGTATTGAGCTTGCGTATATAGGTGAACGAGGATCAGGGTCCGCCTTTATTCTGCAATGCGCTTAAAACTGGCATAGTAATCGTCGGTGTAATAGCAGTCGCCGGTCTGCCTGCGCGGTCCACCACATACGATCCGGCGCTGCCCGCGATCCGTCATGCCAGGCGTGCGAACCGTGTACGTGTGGTAGTAGCCGCGCGGATGCCCCGGCAGAAAAAGCGCACTGTTACGGAACAATACACCGTCCTCCCCGAAAGGGAATGGCCCCCCCGCTTTGATCAGCCGCAGTGTTTCGACTGCTTCCCCCGGCAACTGTGTCTTCGTGACGGCGCCCAGCACGCCGGTCTCGCGCGCGCCTGATGCGGTGGGTGTATCGCTCGCGCCAGGCGCTGGCTGAACCGGCGCCTGGCTCGCAGATGCGCCCGATGCCTCAGTGACGTTTCGCGATCCCTCCTTGCCACATCCGCCAAGGATCGCACTCAAGGCGACGATGCACGAGCAAGCCCACGCGCTCTTCACGAAACGGCTCTCCGGTTGACCAGAATCCGACGATCCGGCTAGACATAAAGGTATCGCTAACGGCGGAGCGAATCAATCTTCGGCCCGTGTAGAGCGTATTAAATCTGTCGTCCTGCAAAGCGGCCAAAACGTGGCGGACAGGAAACTCACGGCGCAAACCGGCGAACGCTCAGAGTTCAGGCGCTGCGTCCCATTTAGGTTTGGTTTCTTTACTCCATTTGTGCGGATCCTGTTTATGCATCTCTTCCATTTCGTTGGCAACATCCGGATGCCTGTCCACGACATGTTTCGTCATGGCTTTCACCATTTCGTCCCATGATTCGGCCGATAATTTTTGATCACACTTGCCGCCGAGCTCTTTGCACGTCATGGTTTTCATTTGGAGTCTCCGTCTTTCTAACGATAGTATCGGCGCGAGATGACACACCGTAGACGCGCGATGGCAGACGTGTTTCCGGAACCGGCGACGCTGCTGGATGCGACGTTGAATCTCGACGCAATTACTGGACCTGCGATCTTCGGGATTTAGCGCAAGTGAACTTTGGCGAATGGCCGCCAGGCGGTGAACCAATATCAGAGTTGCCCAAACACCGGACCATGGCCGAGCTCCTGGAACTTGCCGCGTAAGTCGCGCATCGACGGGATCGGCTCGCTGGGATTCATATCCGGGTCTGGGCCCGCTGCGATTACCCGGTTTCGCTGGCCCGGCAGCGCGCCAAGGAATCCGTCGCGCAAGGCATGGCACTCCGGCGCGAATTGGACGCGGAGTAAGGGCAGGAAACCTGTTGGATACCTGTCTGGTATCCGTTTGGTGGAGATATTCAAAAGAGGGCACTGCGCTTGAGCAGCGCGCCCGGTCAGTCTACGACGTGCTATGCGTCGTGCGGCGAAGTGCGATCGGCCCTGCTAGCCAAGGCTCGGCCAGTCTCGACTGTTGGAAGCCGGGGACAGACAACCTGGCTTCCAACAGCGGTGAGGAAGGGTGATCTGCTTACTGCCCCATCGTGCCTGACGCTGCAGGCTTCATGCCCATTGCGTCGCTGCCCTTTTTCATCGTGCTGTGTGTCGTCTTGGCCTTCTTCGTGTCTTTCGACATCGGCTTCTTGGCCATCGTGCCGCTCGCCATCTCAGTGCTCGACATCGCGCCGCTCGCCTGCGCGAATGCCGCCGTGGTGGCAAAGGTAAGCGCCGTGGCAAGCGCTGCAACGATTACTTTCTTCATGATCTTTCTCCTTTGTTGGCAGCGGATCAAAAACCCGGTTCCTGCTGCATGATTCAAATAACGGCCACCGGCGAAGATCCGTTGACCTTGTTGATGGTGGATACTGGATTTTTCAGTGGTGGTGTGCGCGCGATTGCAGCTATCGGCGCGTCAAAAAAAGCCTGCCTCACAAGGGGCGGGCTGAATCCATATCGAGTACACAAGGAGGAGCCATGGAGGAAACGGAGATAACTAAAACCCTTAATTCCAGGCTCTGCTGTCCATGAAGGAGAAATAACACCCAGACCGCAAAGGCCCGGGCGAAGCCATCGGGAGTGACAGCGGAGGTATCGATACGAAACAAGCGTTGGCCGGACTCGACCGATGAACAGTTTTGTAAAAAAATTTCAATTTTTGTAAATCGCAAAAAATGCGAACGGCGCGCACCCACGCTAAAGGATCATCTGGCCGTCTATGTAGCGAAAATCATCAGATTAAATGATGTAAATAGTACTTTCGCCATTGTTACAAATGAAGATTTTTCGTCTTGAAGCGGGCCATGGCGAGCGATATGTTCAAGTCACTCGCGCGGTCTCCCCAGTCCTGCGGGTGTGTGATTCAGGCGGCGCCCCGTCATAACGCCGGTGGCGCCGCTCTTTGTGTACCCAGCCTTCCAGCTACGGCGTTGCAAGGTGCGCTGACGTGAACAAATCAGCGTGGGCGCGCCGCACGCGATATTTCATCTGGATGGAGTTTCGGCCGGAATGCCGCTCCGGGATGCCCGTGTCTCGTGCTGCATACCGTCGACGCCGTCGCGCTCGCAGATCCATTCAAACGCCCATTGTTGAGCAACCTCGATCGCTTCGTCCTCCGTGTCGAAATAGGAAAGGTCACGCTCGACGTGCATTTCACCTTCAACTTCATCATCAGCCGAAACGCGGACCAATCGCGCGTGCGCAAAGAATTTCCCAAGGGAGAACTCGGGCGTCGCGTCGATGGTCCACCCACGGTACCCGCATTGCATGATTACCTCCGATACGTAGGCTAATCGGGATTCGAAAAGACAAAGCATGGATTCGTCCGGTCGTAATCGCTAGACCTCCTTCTTCGGTCAAAATATACGCAGGCTTCCGCGCCTCGGCGGTTGGTCAGAGACCCATCTCGGGCCGTCGATACTGTTATAGACCTTCGGCGACCAGACGGTGATTCCAACTGCCTTGGGAACAAAGAAAATGCCGCGCAAACAGGCCGCCGAATCCAGCGTTCCGAGGACTCCTTCCCACCCCTGCTGTGGACATTCGAGCCTAGTTTGCGGAAGGCCTATATTGGGTCGCGTGCAGTCGATGGCGGAGAGAGGCCCCGACCGTCTACGGCCGGTCGTCCGCGTGCGTAGAATGTCGGCGCCTGCTCATCCATTGGACCGTCACGGATCATTTAACGCTAAAGCGTCGCGAGTAGCGGCTCGTGTATCGAACGAGCTGACGTTTGACCGGTACCGTACCGACTTCTTCCGCCTGATGTGAGAGGCTCTGCCGCATCCGCCGGTACATTCGCAATCCAGGTGTCATCTTCGCTGGGTGAGGTGTTTACGGCTTTTGACCGGCTGACGAGGAGCGGCATATGGAAAATGACCTTCATGGCACGGAGAATCGACTGCTGGGTCTTCTTCCCAGAATGGAATTTACGCGTCTGAAAACGCGTCTGGAGCGGGTTGAGATGGCGCCGGGATTGATCGTGTACAGGACCGGCGAACATCTCGACTACGTTTATTTTCCGACGACCTCAATAATATCGTTACGGCAAGCGACGCCGGATGGCGAATCGGCGGACATTGCAGTAGTTGGTAACGATGGCGTGGTTGGCACCGAGCTTTTTATGGGTGACGAAGAAGCTACAAACACAGCTGTCGTGCGAAAGCCGGGCGCGGCGTACCGACTGAGCGCAAGCGTCCTGATGGAAGAGTTTCGTCAGGCAGGCGTGATGCAGCGGCTGTTGCTACGTTACACCCTGGCGCTGTTTGCGCAGATTGCCCAGACGGTCGTTTGCAACGAGTATCATTCGACGGACCAGCGCCTGTCCCGGTGGCTGCTGCTCGGTATCGACCGCCTGCCGCCGAACGAACCAAAGGTGGCATCGGAACTGCTGGCCGATGTGCTTTGCGCACGGGGAGCCAGCATGAGCAAAGCCCTCGCGCAATTGCAGGGCGACGAGGTGATCCGTAAAGGCGATGGTTATATTGAGGTACTGGATAGGGCCTGGCTCGAAGACCATGCGTGCGAGTGCTATGGCGTAGTGAAGCGGGAATACGACCGACTGTTAGCCGATTCGACGGAGGCATAGTGGCCCAGGGAGCGACATTCGCCCACGCCGTGGCTCGGACATCCATGCGTCCGCTCAGTGCAGTATACGAGCGTTGACTGCGCGGCCAGGCGCTCCGTCATAACGGTGATGAAAATCACCAGGCGAGGATTCCGTCAGGCTGCAGGCGACGGTTCGGGGGTGCAGTCTCTCACCCGATAATCGTGTATCGAATTCGCGCCTCAGCTCCCCCGAACCATCAATGCCCTGAAAAGCGCCTGATGGTCGAACGGTTTCTGACAGCGCGGGTACTGACGGTACTGGCGATCGACTGCATCGACGCCATAACCGGTGGCAAAGACGAACCGGATGTGCCGCAATGCAAGCGCGTCTGCCACGGCATACGACTTCTCGCCGTTCAGATCGACATCCAGAATCGCCACATCGATGTGCTCCTTGCCTTCTTCGATCAGCATGACCGCGTCCTGCGCCCGCGCGATCGGCCCTACGACGCTCGCCCCCGCCTCTTCAAGCGTGGTGGAAAGTGCAAGCGCCACCAGGTAGTCGTCTTCGACCACCAGGATTTTTTGATTCTTCAGCAGTTTCGCAAACCCGGTCATCTGCTGCTTTCCTGGGAGGTGCTATCGCGCGAGCGAGCGGATGGCAAGGGTATCTCGATATGGCATGAGATGCCGTCCGCGTTGAAAGCCAGTTCAGTATTCGCATGAAGCGTAAATTTCAGCGCTTTCTCGATCAGTTGCCGACCGAACCCGGTTCTTGAGGCATCAGGCGCTGTTCGCAAGCCGCTTTCGAGCCAGTCAATCACGACTGAAGCGGCACCGGATGCCCCGGGCTGAACATTCCACTTCACCGCAAGTCGTGCATCCTCATCCTTCAGTGCCCCGTACTTGACTGCGTTCGTTGCCAGTTCATGCAGCACCAGCGCTATCGTCTGGACATTGCGAAATCCGAGCGGCACAGGTGGGCCATTCACAACAATCCGGTCGCTCTGCGCCACGCCGAGTGCATCGAACTCGAGCCGCACAATGTCGCTCAGGTCGATCAGATCCCCGTTCGCTTCGCCGATGAGCCCCTGAAGGCGCCCCAGCGCCGCCAGACGGCTGGTGAATGTCTCAAGTGCCGGATCGCCTGTGAGCGTCTGTTGCGCGATCGACTGGATGACCGCGAGCAGGTTGCGCGTGCGGTGCTGCAACTCCGCGATGAGCACATTCTGCCTTTCCTCAGCATGCATCATGCCCGTCACGTCTACAAACGTGACGACGACGCCGTCTGTTGTCCGGTCGCCATCGTGATAGGGCGCGAGGCGTACCAGAAAATGTGTCGCCCCGTCGCGGCTGCTTACCTGTCGTTCCCGTAGCTGACTGGTGCGAAATACGGCCGCGATATCGTCCTCCAGCTCGTGCAGGTTCAGACGGCTCGCGAGTTCCGTGATCGGGCGTCCCCGATCGCCGGGGCGAATATGGAAGATACCGCTCATCGCCGGCGTGAACGTACGGATCACGAGGTTGCGGTCGAGAAACACGGTCGCGACTGCGGTGCTCTCGAACAGGTTCTGCAGGTCACTGTTCGCCCGGTCGAGCGCATCGATCTTGCCGTTCAGTTCAAGATTGACGGTGTGCAGCTCCTCGTTTAACGAAACGAGTTCCTCTTTCGACGCCTCCAGCTCCTCGTTCGATGATTGCAGTTCCTCGTTGACCGATACCAGCTCCTCGTTCGACGATTTGAGTTCCTCGAGTGCTGTTTCGTATTCCTCGATCATCGACTGCAGACGTTCGCGGGTATCACGCAGTTCCTTTTCGGCCTGGGCCGCAGTCCCGTCATGCATGGCCTGCGCCCGTACAATGGCCTCCTCACGGGTCAGGCCCGGCCCCTGGTCGGCGAAGACGACGAGATACATGCGCTCATTCTGCGTGTGATCGGCAAGCGGTTCGACCGTCAGACTGACAGCCTGCACGCGGCCGTCTTCCCCCTCGACTACCACACCGTCGCGTGTAACCGCACGCCCCGACTCCACCGCCTCCCGGAAGACCGAGCGCAGGTCGAGGCCGAGCCCCTTGCGCGCCATCGCAAACAGCTGCCGCGTCGGTGCGCCAGGCGCCGCCTCCAGGTATTTGCCCGTACGGCCCGAGTAGTAGACAACATCGCCATCACGCGTGGCCAGCACGTGCGGCGGGGTGAACCGCTCCAGCATGTGGGTATCCACCACGTGACGGAGCGCCGCGCTTCCCAGCGGGGGACGGCTGGGCGCGAGCGCGGCCAGATGGCCGATGCGCAGGGCGGAGACCGCCAGCGGCAGACGGATCTGCGGCGCGACGTCTGCCCGGCGCCGGAAAATCCGGTGCTTCTTCTCTACGGGCACGAAAAGCTCGTCGAACTGGCTGACGTTCTCCGATGTGCCGAGGAACAGATAGCCATCCGGACGCAGCGCATAGTGAAACGTGGGGATGACCTGATTCTGGAACTCGGTACCGAAATAGATCAGCAGGTTGCGGCAGGACACGAGGTCAATACGGGAAAAGGGCGGGTCGCGGATGACGCTGTGCGGCGAGAAAATACAGAGATCGCGGACCTCCTTGGCGAGCACGTAGCTGCTGCCCTCGGGAACAAAAAACCGCTGACGGCGCTCTTCCGATACCCCGTCGAGTAACGGGAGCGGGTAGCGGGCCGCGCGCGCGGCGGCAAGCGCCCCGTCATCAATATCGGTCGCAAAAATCTGTACACGGGGCGCGTCCGTGCGGCCGTTGATCTGCTCACGCATCAGTATCGCGAGTGAATAGACCTCTTCGCCTGTCGCGCAACCCGGCACCCATACCCGCACGGTATCGTCTGCGCCGCGGCCTTCGAAGAGTTCTGGCAGGACGACATTCGCGAGACTCTCGAAGGCCTGTGCATCTCGAAAGAAGCTGGTGACGTTGATGAGCAGGTCACGAAAGAGGGCTGTAACTTCTTCAGGGTCTGCCGACAGCCGGGCCACATAGGCCTCAGGCGCCTGGATCTCCAGAACCTGCATGCGCCGCTGCACACGGCGCAGGAAAGTCTTGACCTTGTAGCCACTGAAGTCGTGTCCGATCTGGTTGCGCAAGATCGCGTAGATGGCTTCGCGCGCCTCATCGAACCCCGTCGTTTCGGCTTGTGCGTTGACCTGTCCGTCGAGCATGAAGGCGCCGCTGGCGAAGCTGGCGAGCTTCGCACCCATCTGCTCGACCGGCACCGCGAAATCGACGAGACCAGTGGAGATTGCACTGTCGGGCATGTCGGGGTGGTGCGGACCGAAGCCGTCGGGCGCCTGCGCGAGCGTCAGCCCGCCGCGCTCCTTGATCGCCTTGATGCCGAGTGTGCCATCGGAGTCTGCGCCGGAAAGAATGACGCCGGCGCAGATCTCGCCGATATCGGCTGCGAGTGCGCTCAGGAAGACGTCGATCGGCCTGCGTTCCCGCCGGTGCCTGTCCTGGGCCTGAACGTACAGTGTCCTGTTCGTGACGCTTAGCACGGCGTCGGTTGGTAACAGGTACACAGTGTCGATCTCGATTGGCATGCCATCGGTAATGATGTGCACTGGCATCGGGGAAAAACGCGAGACGATCTCCGGCAGGAGGCTTTCACGATCCGGGCTCAGGTGCGTGACGATAACGCACGCGAGGCCGGGCTTCTCCGGCATGCCGCGGAAAAAGCCCTCCAGTGCCTCGACGGCGCCGGCAGACGCACCCACGCCTACAACTGGAAATTCAGTAGCTGACATTACGGCTTCTCCCGCATCGCAGCACGGTCGCGACCGTTCGTCCGTTCCTTGCGCGTCGGCGCCGGCCTGTCGCTGTTACGGTCCAACTCAGCATGGCGCGCGGCCCGCTCTTCCAGCAGGCGCAGCCCGGCGCGGACGACCTCGCTGGCTGTGCCGTAACGACCGTTCACGATCTGTGTTTTTACAAACGAAGCGAGATGCTCCGTCAGACTGACGCTGATTGCGTATTTGGCCGGCATGGCGACTCGGAATGGGAGAGGGATAACACTTTATATTACCCCTGCCCGACTGGCACAGTGAATCGGTATGAGTCACCGCTTCATGAAACGCTTTACGGAAAGGGGGCTCAACGGGCTGCGCTCAGTGCGAGGCCGTTCGAATCGGGTCACGTCGAAGCTCTTACTATCGCAGGCACTCATTGTCTGTTGAGCATGGCTATGTGCTGAGCGGGCGTGCAGTAAATACGGGACGTGAACCGGACCGCCGCGCCACTATTACGCAGCTGGTTTGCGTGATGGCAAAGGAAAATCCTCCACGAATGCGCAGCGGCGGAGGGCCGTCGTTTACACAACCTGCCCTCGTAATCATCAGCGGGACGGAAACTCTTGAGGAATAAAAAATGCTGATGCTACAGGCGTAAAGCTGGACAAGGTGCCGGAGGGATTGAAAATGGACATACTCGAAATGGCGCGCAATTCAGGATTCGCGGTATTACTGGACGGCAGGATTGGGCACGATGAATACACCAGCGTTTCTGGCACGAAGGAAGCATTGGAACGGTTTGCAGATGCGGTCCGGATGACAGTATTGCGAGGGAGCAATCGACGTACCAGATTTCGGCCTGCCTGCATATCGACAGGGTACCGGCAGTCGCGACGCACGTACGCAGGCATTGAAAAACTGCCGTAACAATTCACTCTGATCCTGGCCACCCCCTTGTGCAGCCGCGGCGGCAACATGTTGCCGCCGCAATGCGTCGCGAACAGCGCGTAGGTCGCCTCATGGTCAGCACATTGACGAAAATTCTACTCATTGTTGTTATTGCCGCTTCGTGTAGCGGATGCACGCGCAAGGACGACAGCGGAATTACCATTCCGGGCGGACACAACAGCAATGGCAACGGTGCCTCATCGCCGAGGGCGGGCGTGGGTTCCTGAGTTCTTCCGGCGAGTTCGGCGCACACGCGCGAGACGCCTGTCAGGTGAGGGAATACAGGAGGAAACGATCATGAGGCCGATTGACCGGGAACAGCGGATCGAAGAGATCGAACTGGGATTGGCAGGGCTTTTCGCCTCACCCAAGACACCGTCGGTGCAATGTTATGAGGAAGGATCCCGCGTGCAGTTCCAGCTATCCTGGGTTGTCGAATCAAAACGCGATACGTCGCTGGATTCGCGCTGCGTCACGGCGATCCGATTTACGGCACCACAGATTAATCGCTACGCCGCGATGGACACTACCCAAGGCAGGGCGATCCGCAACCGGCTGGGGGCTTTCATCCGGCAGCGCGTTGACGAACAGTACACGCCACCTCCAGTAGAAGGCGACTGCTCGATCGAGATCAACGTCGACGACGCGCTTCTCGATGTACAGGACGAGGAAGATTATTACCCGTGAGGTAGTACTCAGGGATAAAAGTACGCATCGAGCGCCCACGGCAACGCGATCAGACGATCCACCATCGCTGCGAGCGTATCGGACGTCACGGCCGCAAACGTAATGGTCATTTCTTCGTAGCCGTGACGGCGATCAACGCGGACCCGAACGTGGTCCGCATGGTGTGCCTCGCAACCGAGAACCTGCCACGCAGCAACAACCCTCAGGTTCCCTGCCCTTGCACGCACGGTGAGCCGGTAACGATCGCACTGGACCGGTGTGCGGGCTGACGTCACCTGCATAGTGGGATCGTCCGGTGATACTTCAATTTGCTTGTCGGTCGATTGCATTCTGGACTCCGGAGGGCCAGCCCTGCGGAACAGGGACCGGAGCCGGTTGGCCGCTCGCGGGACGTCCGCTGCATGACTATCGTTATAGTCTGCGAGATTGTCAAAGGTGAGGACCGCACGTGGAAACCCAGCGACATTCTGTAGCGCGGCTGCCCAGTGGTTCGTCAATACGACGGCACGACGTGTCATAGCCATGCTGCGATGGCTCCGGCGAAGAACAGCTAGCTGTCGCGATGTTGTCGGGGTCTACTGGCTCGCACCCGACGCGCCTCCGCCCATGCCTCCCGCAGCGGCTCCGCCGCTCGCGGCCGACGGTGCGCTCATTGCGCCCGTGCTGCCAGCATCAGTTCCTGCGCCGCCACTGTTACCAGCACGCTGGCAGCCTGCTGCGCCCATCGTCAACATCGCGATTGCCGTGATTACCATGACGTTCCTGAAATTCGAGTTCATCACAAATTCTCCTGCATGGCTCGCCCCGATCACCGTCCGAACTCCTTTAACGACAAGCGAGCGTGGATCCGGCGAGCGCACAATAGTGCGCCGACAATTCAAATGCATATTTCATTGACGGTATCCGCCGTCCATCCGCTGTAAAGGTGGAAGAAGTCACTGCTCGACAACGATAGGACTAGCAATAAACGCGCCCAAGGATGCATCGCACCGGTGCGGTTCTCATACGGCTCGTAGTGTTTTGCACAAATTGCAACGCCGCGTAAAAACCGCCGCTTACGTGTTTCTTCTATAAGCAGCTACGGGATCGGCAGCGCAGCATCCCGGCGGCCTGAAACCGAACGACAGAAGCGGCCGACGTGAGCCGGGCAAAATCTCTTTGGCAGATACGCTGAAGAGAACTTTCGGTCCGTAGTCCCTCTGACTGTTCCGCTCGCGACATCGGCCGTTACTTCCATGCGGCCTGGATGGTCGTTTGGGGTCGACAAGAGGCTGTCGTGCCCTCCCGACGGCGGCCGTTCACGGACCCGGCGATGTGCTCATAGGAGGCTGGACCGCGTTTACAGATTCGCTTGGTGACCCGCCCATCAAGCTAGGTATTCCTATTTTAATGGGTTGAGTTTCTGTCTGAACTGGCGGATGTTAAAACGCGCCACCCTTTTCCACATGACGATGCGGTACCGACTCGCGGCGTCGCCTTCAGATGTCCGGGATCTGCCGGGCATCGGGACCCAACCCTACGAAGCTCCGGTACGCCGCTCCAGTTCTGCTCTCGTGCGCTCCAGCTCCTGCACGATCATCGCCTCATCGGGCAACACCGTCTGGTATTCCGCCGCGAGAACCTTGCTCGGCAGGTTGTCCAGTGCGTAGTGTGCTTCGGCTGCACCTTTTTCGGCGCAAAGGATCAGACCGACCGGTGGATTCTCCCCAGGCTTCATCCAGTGCTCGCGCGCGTAGTTCAGATAGAGATGCATCTGCCCGGCGTCCGCATAGCTGAAGCGACCGACCTTGAGATCGATGATGACGAGGCATTTCAACCGTCGATGGAAAAACAGCAGGTCGACCCTGAACCACGTGTCGTCGATTCTCAGGCGGCGCTGCCGGCCGACGAACGCGAAGTCGTCGCCGAGTTCCAGCAGGAAATCCGCCAGGTGCCGGATCAGTGCTTCCTCAAGATCCGACTCCGAGTATTCGTCCCTGATGTCGAGAAACTCGAGGACGAACGGGTCGCGAATCGCCTCCTCGGGCGTGAGGAGATCACCCGGCTGGACATCAGCGGCTTTCCTGAGCAGCGCCGCCTCGTTGCGCGACAGCGCCAGCCGCTCGTAAAGCTGGCTACCGATCTGGCGGTCGAGCTGGCGCACCGACCAGCCTTCGCGCAACGCCTCTGTTTCATAGAAAGCGCGCGCGGCTGCCGTCTTCACTGAAAGCAGGCGCACATAGGCGGACCAGGGCAAAGTAAAGCGGGTGGCCAGCGCCATGTAATCGGGCGCCGTTGCCGTGGCGTCGACGACGTCGTTCGCCGGCCGCGATTGTCCAGACGGCGACTGGACATTTCCGGGCGCGGCCGTTTTTCCAGACACTGTCTGGAAAATCTCCGCCGCCGGCCAGGCTGAATAAAAGGCGCGCATGCTGGCCAGATTGGCCCGGCCGAATCCGCGTCCGAAACGGCGCGTCAGGTCCTCCGCGAGCCGGGCGATCAGTGCCTGTCCGTAGCCGGCGCGCGCCTGCCCGCCCTGCTCGCTGGCAACGATCCGCCGCCCGATCTCCCAGTAGGCGGCGGTCATCACGGCATTGACGTTGCGTGCCGCCGTACGTCGCGCCGACTCGACGGCACTGACCACTTCCTTGTGCAGCCCGGCGTAGTCGCCGGGTTCGATCGCCACCTTCGTCATGACGCGTTGACGGCATCCTTGAACGCCTTGCCCGCCGTGAACTTGACCGTTTTCGCCGCAGCAATCTGCATTTCGGCGCCGGTCGCCGGATTGCGGCCGGTGCGTGCGGCGCGCTGCCCCGTCGAGAACGACCCGAAGCCGACCAGTTGCACGGCGTCGCCGGCGGTCAGCGCGCCGATGATCGCCCCGAGCACCGCATTGATGGCTTCGCCGGTGGCGGCCTTGGTGTCGCCGGTGGTGGTAGCGACCGCATCGATGAGTTCCTGTTTGTTCATGAACAACTCTCTTCAGTGACGGAAACCCGCACCCTACCGCATCGCACGGCCCACAGGCAAACCTGGGACCACCTGACGCGGCGCGGCGCCCTGCCCTTTCTCCGGCACCCGGTCGTCAGCGATGACCAGAAAATGACCCTCTTCCGTGCCAGCAAAAAATCGCTACATCTGATCACTGGAGTAATCACGAACCGGCACCTCCGGCTGGAACCCCCGCACCGGCCCGACGGGCGGCGAACCGCGCCGGCGCGCCGCGCGCTCAGCGACTCCCGGGCGGGCGGGTCGACAGGGTGCGCCGGTACTGATCGACTTCCAGCAGCAGATGGTCAATCCGCTCGCGCAGCTGGCCATTCTGCGCGCGCAGCGCGTCCGCCTCCCCGCTCGCCTGCAGCCGCACCGCATCGTTCTGCATCTTGAGAAAGCGCTCGGTGCCGGCTAGCTGCGTGGCCGTCTGCGCGAGGGTCGTGGCGCCGACGCCGGCGCGTTCGATCGACGCATGCAGCTCGCCGAGCAGCCGGTTCACGTGTTCACCGGCCAGATCCCGCGCGGCATGCGCTTCGCCGAGTTCGCGGTGCAACTGCGCGTTCTCCTGTTCAAGACGCTGGATCCGCGCATGGGCATCTTCCAGCGCCGCCCGCAGCAGTGGCTGCTGCACCATCGCGTTCGCGTCACCACAATCCTGGGCAGCACCGCCCGCATGCCCGAGCACCCGCTCGCGCTGCGAGGTATATAGCGGTGCGAGCGCCTCGCGCACCACCGGGGCCAGCGCCTGTCGCATCAGGTCGAGATCGACCGGCCGGCTGTCCGCACTGCCCGGCTGCGCCAGCGGCGCGTGCGCGTGCGCGTGCGCGCGCAGGATCGCCCGCTGCACCGTCGGCGCACTGGGATGGCGCTGGACGCCGACCTGCGGCGCGACATCGCGCAGCAGCCGGCTGCAGGTCGTCGCGCCAAACACGCGGCCGGTAATCGCCCGGACTTCCGCGATCAGTCCATCCAGAAAACGCGCGTTGTCGACCGGGAAATCCCGGTCGGTCGCCGCGATGCCATTCATGATGGCGAGCAGCTGTGCATCGTTCCATTCAATCCGGGGTCGGCCCATTATTCAGCTCCTCGGCGTCCGTCAGAAAAGATCGCCCTGCCGCGGATCGCGCGCGGGCGGTTTCGACGCCTTCGCCGGCCGCGCCGGGCGCCGGTGTTTCGCGATGCGGCGCAGATGGGCCGCGAGTCGCACCACCGTGCCGTCGACCGTCACGGTCAGACTGAAGGGACCGGTTTCACCCGGCGCGCTCGCGCCCGGGTTGTCCCCTGCGGCGCGCAGCGACGGTTGAAGCGCATGACGGCGGGCGCGCGCGACGAGCTGCGCGCGGCTCATCCCGGGCCAGCAGTCCGCAATGAGCCGTTTGACCGCCGTGCAATGAAGCGAAAGTAGAAGCGTTTCGGAAGGAAAAGTAGAAGCAGCCTTGGCGCAAATGGTCGACATCGCCCACCCAGACGGTCGTCGTGTCCATTCCCTTCGTACCTATTCACTGCCATGTTCGTGTGGGTCTGGCAGCTTTCCGCTTGATCCGCTATCGGTACGGTGTGGCCCTGTTGGCAGAACCGCTTTGTTGGCTTTTCTCTCCCGCCGCTCGCTACGCCCCCGTTCCGCACGCTTCGCGACTTCTTCCAGAGATTGCACGTGTTCTGGCGTAGTACGACCAAAGCGCTTGTGATAACAGTGCGCGATAAATTCGGCGAGGGGGCGCTTCCACGGCTCCTGCTGGTCGTTAGCCAGCGATCCGAATTTTCGGGGATTCATTCCCAGTTCGCGAGCCATCTGGATATGGGTATGGCTCAACCTGAAGCGCTGCCTCGCTTCAAGCCACGGCTGAAGCTTCGATGGTCCCGCCATCAGTGCTCACCTTTGCGCCAACGCGCGACGGTCAGTCGCTCCACCGCTGCGTAGTAACGCGCTGGCGAAGCCGCAGCATCGTCGTTCTGATTCGTCTTCAAAATATCCAACAGATGCTCTGCGACGACTGACCCGATCGCGTGCACAGCGTCGTGTCGCGTAAGCCCTTCTTTCCCGAGGCGATCCATCGCCCGGACCACGGGCTCAAGGTTCAGGGCGATCTGGTTTTCGACGATCGCGTGTAGCGCGGCGTGTGCCGTGACGTTGGGAAGTTTGCTGCGGGCGACGCGGTGATACGCCTCGACGAGAGCAATTCGCTCCTGCTCGTCAAGCTCAAGCCATGATTCAGGTTCGGGCGCGCACTCGGGGTTGTACTCTTTCATGATGCTAGTCCTGTACTGGCTTTTGCCTATCGTAAAACTACCGTCTACAGCTGCGTTGCGCTTCAGTTCAGTCATCGGCGGCATAACGGGCGCCCGTCCCACACGACCGGGAGCGACTCGTTGACGACAACACGTCCGGCCACGGGCCGTGCGGGAACCGTCAATCCTGTGACCTGGATGCATCTCGACGTCATGCCGGCAGATGACGCGCCAGCACCGTGGTGACGAACGAATGCCCCGGAATGGCCGCAAACTGGTCCCGCAGACGCCTTTTGAGCTGGTCTCGTTCCATGCCGGTAGCAAGGGCCGCATCCGCCAGCGCACCGTAGGCATCCAGCACATCGCTCCCCGTGATTTCGTAACCGAAGCCTGCGGCCATCCAGTGCAGCGCCGCCGTGCCACACGCCACCGCGAATTCAGGCTTGCGCTGCGCGAAATCGCGTGCGGCCCGCGTCAGGGTTCGCGGGTCGGCGGGGCCGCGCATCGCAAGCGACGCCGCCAGATCGAGCAGGCCGGCGTCTTTCGCGGCGGCGAACCATTTCCCCTCGACACCGGGACTGCTCGCGACCAGGTCGTGGAGGATACTGTCGGGACTCCTGCCCGGATATTTTTTCGCGATGGCACGGAACGTCGCGAGATGCGTGGTGGCCTGATTGGCCTCGATCGCGTAGCGTCGATATGCCTCGTCTATCATGCCCGACGACAGAAGGATCGCTTCGCATTTGCGGGCGATTGCGGCAGTGGGTGCATTCAACCCCCTCGACGCTTCCGCGTAATGCAGTGCTTCAGCCGAACGATTTAATGCGATCAGTGCATCCACCCCGTACTGGCGATACCCCCACCAGTTCAGGCGCGCGGCATTCACGAGAGCGAGCAGTTCCTCATGGCGCCCGGCGGCATTCAGCGCGCTGAGGCAGGCGGTGGTACCCGCGAAATGCTCGCCCAGACCTTCCCCGCCCATCACGCGCGCCGTCACCGGCAACAACCGGTCCGCCCATGCGGACGCGATGGAGGGCGACGTACACAGGTCACCCCAGCGATCGCCCAGCTGTTCGATATACGGCATCGGGTCGTCCTGGAGCGCGTCAAACAGGCGTTCCAGCCAACGCGTCCGTACCGGAGCAGGTACGTCCACCCCGGCGATGACCGGCACAAGGGAATCGATTGTGCGATTCACGGCAGTACCCATTGCGCCAGAAGAACTGTCTACGTGCTCGAGTGCCGGCGAAAGCTTTTCGAGCAAAGCGACCGCGCCGTCCGCGGCGAGAACAGGATCTGCGCGAGCGATCTGCCGGATTTCGATCAGGGCCTCCTTCAGACGCTGGATCGGCAATGCGGATTTCCAGCCGAAGGCGCCACGCCGGAACCGCGTGGCGAAAGCCCATTTGTGAGAGGTTGTGCGTGTCATGCTCCGGGGCGCCTGCTCAGCGCGTCTTCATGTAGGCCGCGTACAGCGCCGCGTTGAGCGCCTGCAGTTCGCGCCGGGTTTCCAGCAGTTCTTGATGCCGGCCCTGACGCTCCAGGCTGAGTAACTCGAGCATCGTCTTCGCTGCCCGCTCGGGAGGATTCCGTCGCGAAGGCTCTGCCTGTTTGAACAGAGGCGCGAGGCCGGCCTTTTCCGTGAGTACCCACGCCGGAAACCATGCCAGATCGCCAACGTCGCCGGCGCCGTCGAACGACGTATCGAAGACGCGCCGCAACGTCTTGATGGACGAGTCGCCAAGACGGCTCAAAAGCTGGTCAAACCGGGATGGAGAAAGCCACGCAAGTTCCACCAGCAATGGCCAGGCGGCGTCCAGGCCATCGAGCCGGTAACGTGCCTCCGTCATCCAGCAAAGCGGCGCTGGAATCCGTCGCCAGGACGCGATGTGCGATATCGCATCGGAGGCCTCGGCCCACCGCGCAGCAAGCAGGAAGAGCGGCGCCGCGTGCGCATCCGCGTGGTGCGGACGGAAAGGGAGCGCAGCGGCGCGCCCGGCCAGTTCTGCCCAGAGCGGTGCGAGCCAGGCCGCCCCAGTCTGCCTCGGGAACACATGCGCGACTGCGGGCTGGACTTCGTGAGATAGCGACTGGCGAGCCTGCAGGGCGTCATGACGGTCAAACGGTACCGTCGATCGACCCTCGAGAGCATTGACGATCGAACCGAAATACACCTGAGCGACATCGTCCGGATACTCGTTCACAAGGGCCTGCAGCGCGCGCCGCGCGCCTGCGGCATCGTACCGCTGCAACGCTGACAGGACGTCATTGCGCAGCATCACGTCGCGGCTGTCGTTGAAAATGTCGAGCTGCATCCGTCGGATTCAGAACAGTTGGCTGGTCAGGCTGACGAGATTAATCCATTTGACCGTGCTTCTCAATTTTCCGCGGTGCTCATCGACTGACTCGGCGACTGCACGCACCGTGTCATGCTCTGGCTCCCATCTTGTACAGCTCGCCGAACCGCTAAGGAGATGTATTTCCGCACACAGATTGCCATAGTAACAGACAGTCAGTCTCTGAATGGTTGTTGATGCTTAACCGGGCGTGATGCAATCATGACGGTGCACCTGTCACGACAGCTGACCGTCTGCACCGTCAGCGCCCTCTTCCGACCGATGTTGGGCCTCCCAGGCACGGCGGGTTCTGGCCAGTTCTTCGGCGAGGAGTTTTTCATCCGGGAGGACCATATGGTACTCAGCCGCCAGCACTTTGTTTGGCAACCCTTCCAATGCATAACGCGCCACCGCGGCATTCGTTCGCGCACACAGGATCAGCCCAACGGGTGGGTTCTCTCCTGGCAGCGTCCAGTGCTCGCGCGCGTA
The DNA here is from genome assembly GCF_900116445.1 of Paraburkholderia aspalathi. GTDB lineage: Bacteria > Pseudomonadota > Gammaproteobacteria > Burkholderiales > Burkholderiaceae > Paraburkholderia > Paraburkholderia aspalathi. The sequence goes on along the minus strand of NZ_FPBH01000045.1, from coordinate 1,053 downwards.
ATTACAGTACATGTGCATCTGACCCACGTCGGCGTGATTGAGCTCGGTGAGCTTGAGATCGACGATAACAAGGCATCGCAGACGCCGATGAAAGAACAGAAGATCTACCCGGAACCAGCTTTCACCAATCCGAAGGCGACGCTGGCGGCCCACGAACGTAAAATCGCCACCCCGCTCAAGAAGAAAGTCTTCGAGCCGATGGACCAATGCCTCCTCCAGTTGACTTTCTGAATATTCGTCCTTGAGATCCAGGAACTCAAGAACGTAAGGATCCTTGATGGCCTCCTCTGCGGTCACAAGGTCGCCCGGTTGCGCCTTTCCCGCCTTCTGTAGCATCTCCGGCCTGTTCTTCGACAGCATCGCACGTGTGTGAAACTGGCTGCTGATCTGCCGATCCAGTTGTCGCACGCTCCAGCCGCCACGCAGCGCTTCGGCTTCGTAAAACGCTCTTTCTTCAACGGACCGGGTTCGCCGCATGAGGTGGATGTAATGCGTCCAGGACAGCTGGAATGTGGTCGCGAGCTGGTCGAGATCGAAATTCCGAATCGCCGATTCGGAATTTCCCGGGTGGTCTGTGGGCGTAGATTTCCGAATCAGTGATTCGGAAATCGTGGCTGGCGGGTAGGTCTGGTAGAACATCCTCATCAGCTCCAGGTTGTCGACCCCAAACCCCCGCCCGAAGCGGGCTGTCAGGTCGACCGACAACCGCTCTAGAAGCGCCTGACCGTAGGCCGCACGCCCCTCCCCGCCCTGACTGAATTCGACAATACGACGACCAATCTCCCAGTAGGTAGCCGTCATCAGTGCGTTGACACTTCGGGCCGCAGCACGACGACCGTGTTCCAGAAGCGCAACGATGTCGCCATGTATGCCACTGTAATCGGCACCGCTTAATGCGATATCAGTCATTTGTACTGTCAACAGGTAGTTTCAGCGTTAATGAGTTCACCGTGGACATTATTGAGACTTCCATAATTCATGACATCACCACAGCGTAGCCTGGATCCAGCAAGCGGCGATGATCGAGGGTCGCTTTTGAGCACTCTTGAGCTT
>NZ_FPBH01000018.1 GCF_900116445.1 Paraburkholderia aspalathi | reverse complement strand
TCGTTCTGCGTCGCTGCATCAGCAGCAGAGAAACGAGATTATGAAGAACTTTCGCTACGCCGTCAACAGGTTTTTCTAACTTCCTGAACCTGCCCACTTCGCGCAAAGCCTTGCCACTGCTGGCTCTCCCGCTTCCCGTGCCCCGCTGTCCGAAGCACGAAAGAGCGAGATTCTAGCGAGCCGCACGGCCCCTTGCAAGCCATATCTGGAATTTATTTCAAGGCGCCTTTTCTATGCGCCCCGGCTCATCGACAACCGGCACTTTCATGTCGGGCGCCAGAGCGTCCACTACTGGGGCACCGATCGTCCAATCGTGCAGCACGGTATAAGCAACCGCCAGCAACGTCGGGCCGATGAACACACCGAGGAAGCCAAAGGCAAACGCCCCGCCCAGAATACCCAGCATCACCAGGATCAGCGGCATATCACTACTCTTGCCGATCAGGATCGGCTTGATGACGTTGTCGGACATGCCGACGACCAACACGCCCCACACGACCAGAAAGATCGCCCAGCCAGTTGAGTCGCCGTGATACAGCCAGATTGCCGCAGGCAACCAGACGACCACCGGGCCGCCCGGTATCACCGACAGGAAGAACGTCGCCAGCCCGAGCAGCGCCGGCGCCGGGACGCCCGCAATCCAGCAACCGAAGCCGGCAAGAATGCCTTGCACAAGCGCCGTGCCGAGAATCCCGTAGACCACGCCCTTCACCGTACTGCCCGCCAGCGCCAGCAAGTAATCAGCGCGTTCGCCGGCGATGCGGCGCATGCCCGCCCTCAACCAGGCCGCCGCGCCCTCCCCTCCGGTGTAGAAGAAGAACGCGAGCACGATGCTCAGCGCGAGCAAACCCAAACCATGCGTAACGGCAATCGCAGCCGCCAGAATCCACTTGCCGGCCGGCGCCGCCAGCGCACGCATTTGCGCGATCAGTTCAGAGTTGCTACTCGTTACATTCGCCCAGAACGTCTCGATGTTCGAGCCAACCAGCGGGATTCGTCCGACCCACGGCGGCAAATCCGGCAAGCCAGCCTCGAAGAGCCTTTGTACCAACGCGACGATGTCGTGAACGTGCGCGCCAAAGGCAAAGCCCGCATAGACGAACGGACCGAGCACCACAATCAGGATGATGAGCACGATCAACGTCGCGGCGAGCTTTCGGCGCCCACCGACTGCCGCAGTGAGCCGCCGGTACAAGCCCCACGAGCTATAACTGAGAATGGCGCCCCACAACAGCGCGGTCGTAAAAGGCGCAAGCACCAGCAGGGAGCCACCTACCAATATGATCAACGCGAACACTGCGGCGAGACGTTCAATCAGTTGGTCCGATTTCACTATGAATCTCCTGTTGTGCCAGACCACAGCGACGAATAGACATACGCTTGCCAGGCGCCGACCGACGGTGGTCAGTATAGAAGTGGGCCGCGCCCCTGGGCATGTCTTATATCATCCGGCCAGGACGCCGCGCAACGCATCCGGCGCCCCCTGCAACGGGCTTATTTTTAATGTGGAAACGTCCCAATCCATCCGGCATAGTCAGGCAAATAATATGGCGGCATAGAAAAGACTAGAATATAAGGTTCTGTGCCTCCCAATTTCCGGATTTATGCGCTCGCGAATCGCCAAACGTCTCCCCCCCGATGCCGACAAGCTTGTCGGTCTCTCGCTCGCGCTTTTCGCGTCGGGCAGCCGCACCGAAGACCGCTTCTGGGAAGCGAAGCTCGATGCGCTGCTGACCAAGATCGTCCGTAACGCCAACCAGACTACGCTGGACGCCGCACTCGATCATCTGCAGCAGAATCATCCCGATGCTTACGGCGCACTCGCCGACATGGCGGAAACGCACAGCGAGTCGTTCATCATCGACCATGAGGGCGCTCCTTATGAAGCGCTGCTGATTGCCGCGCCCGTGCTGGCCTGGACTCGCTACATGATTCCTTCCGGCCCGCTCAAAGTGGACGCGGCCGACGCGCTGCGCGCGCACCTGCAGGCGCACGTGCTCGCGGCCAATACGCGTGTGGCCATGGTGCCGTTCCTGTACAGCATCGACCAGCTGCCGCGTCACCACGTCGAGACCTGGCGTATCGCCCAGCAACTCGCTCAAGCAGCCATGGCGGGTGGCAACGTCAAACTCAATTTCGGCGAACTGCCGGAAACCTCGCCCATCCTGGCCGACCCGCGCTTTCTGCTGGCTGTGGTCGCGGCGCCGGTGGGCGAGCCGGCGTTTCGCTGGCAGGAAGAAGAAAACGGCAGCCGGATTGAGCGTGGTCAATGCCTCGAACAATGGGCAACGCAAGGCGGCGCCAATCTGTCGCTGGTGCTGCCCGGATGTGAGTTCGAGTGTCTGCTGCCGGATGCCTATTATTCGGCCTGCCGCGACGCCGACGAACGGGTGCGCCCGCATACGGTACGCACTGCCGTGCGCTACCTGTTCGACACGATCGGCGCGGCGCCACAGGAATTGCGCGCGGTTGTCGCAGGCTTCGGCGAGCGCCGTATCGACGAATACCGCGTCGGCTTCACACGCCGCGGCAGCAATGATGTGATCTACGGCGTTGTATGGCCGCTTTACGGCCGCGAGAACGGTGAGCCCGGCATCGATGAAGAACCGCAAGAGACTGCTGCGTCGGATGACCCGCTCGAAGAAATCGTCGCATTGCTCAAGGAAACCGGCGTGACAGACGTGCGCCGCCACTCGGGCCGCTTCGAGCCGGAATATTGCGATGACTGCGGTGTGCCGCTCTATGCGGACCCGCTCGGCGAAATCGTCCACGCCGAAATGCCGGAGGACGCGGAGCCCGCGCAACCGCATTTCCACTGAGCCGCCAGCGTCGGCGTCATTGCGCCGCAGTCGACATCAAAAAGCCCCGCCACGCGCGGGGCTTTTTTTATGTCATTCCTCCTATGCCTTTTGGACAGGGGGTCAAACCGAAGGGAATTTGTCATCATAGTGCCGGTGGTGCATCGCAATGCGCCCGGCACCTTCGCCGGCCCGCGCGCATCGCGCCACTTCGCCCGATTCATCTGGAGACACGGCATGCGATTCTCAATACTCAACACAGACGCGGAACGACGCGATGGACTCAAAGCACTGCTGCGGCAAATCGACCGGCTAGCGCGCTTTAACGAAGCACAGGATTGGCGTCAGGTTGAGCGTACGCTCAAGCGTCTGCTGCCCGACCTGCTCGTGATCGACTGGCAGGACTGGATGTCGGTTGACGACACCCGTCATCTGCTCAGCCACTACCCGGACCTGCGCATTGCAGTGCTGACCGACAAGGTCTCTCCAACTGTCGTACGGGACCTCATGGACGAAGGTGTGCTCGGCGTGATTCCGCGCGAAACCGACCCATGCCTGATCGTGCGCGCTTTCGAGATGGTTCTGCTGGGCGGTCACTATGTGCCGCCCGGCGCGTTGGCGCTCAATCCTCCTCTACCGCCGGATGCCACCATCCGACCGTTCGATGAAAAGAGTCCACCACCGCGCCGGGCCAAACTTTCCAACGGCCTGTCGCCCCGCCAGGAGCAGATCATGCGCTGCGTCCACATGGGCAGCACTAACAAGATGATCGCGCGCACGCTCGGCATCAGTGAAGGCACCGTCAAGATCCATCTGACCAGCATATTTCAGCAACTCGGAGCGCCTAACCGCGCCGCCGCAGTCGCGCTGTACAACGGCTGGCTGTCGGCTCATTTGCAAGTACTGCGCAACGATGGAGGAGGTCAAGTTCGTCCGGTAATGGGGCAAGCCGGAGTGGTGCCATTGCGGCGCCGCACCCTGCGGCGCTTCCAGTATCCGTTGCCCGCGAACGACACGGCCGACGCGCTGCCAATGGCGGCCGAACCGACCACGCCGTACGGCGATGCGCCCGCCGAATTGACGGCGGAACAGGTCACGCAGGGTTCGGCATAACGTCAGCCGGCGCGCGCGCCAGAATCGAAACGCGCGTTTTCTCACAGCGTTCGCGCCGGCTGGCATGGAATCCGCTCACACCTTTTCTCGTCCAACGAGTAATATGGAATACATGGGTTTCCTCTACACACCGCTTCCGTTCTGGGTCGCTGTCGGTGGCTGGATCGCCACTGCGATAGTGGTCGCGCTCGCGCTGTGGAAAAATCCTTTCAAACGACTTCAAGACGGCACACTCCAGCATGTCTGGCTCGCGATCATCGTTGCGGTGTCCGTGCTGTGGGCGAGCAACGCGTGGCTCGACGACGGTACGGTCATGCATCTGCTCGGTGCCACGCTGGTCGTCACATTATTCGATTGGGCGCTGGCGCTGATCGCAATGGCGATCGTCACCGGTCTCGCCGCTGTCGTCTTCGACGCCCCCTGGCAGGGTATTGCGCTGACCTTCCTCGTGTTCGGTGCGTTGCCTGTCGGTATCTCCACCCTCATCCAGCGCGCCAGCATCGCCTGGCTGCCGCGCAACCTCTTCATGTTCATCTTCGGCCAGGGTTTTGTTTCACCCGCCATTGCCGTGTCGCTTACCGCGGCCGCGGCGCTCGGCGTTCACATCACACTCGCAGACGGTTCGATGACCGTGGTGCCGGTCGGCTACGCGTTCAGCGTGCTTCTGCTCGCCACTGGCGAAGCCTGGTTCACGGGCATGTCGACGGCATTGATCGCGGTCTACCGCCCGGCGTGGGTTACCACTTATGATGTGCGTCGGTATCGCTTGGGCGGGCCACGCACCTGACACGAGCGCGGCATCGAGCACGTATCGACGGCAATCTGCCATCCCGGCACATAAAGCGCCTGAGTCCACGCACCACGACAGGACAAAATATTTGTGTCAGGATTGAACTCATCCCTCTCGCCAGGCATCTTACGTGCCTCATGTCTTATTAGCGTCTAACGAACTAGATGGATCGCACCAACGTACCGCGCCGATTGCTGCGGTTGGTCGGCCGGTTAGCAACATTTGCAGCGAGTCTCTCGCTCATTTGCTCTGCTCCCGCATACGCCGATCAACTCGAACAGCACAACGATCTCGTCAACAAATTTGTCAATGACATGCATGCGGACCCGCTAGTCGCGGACTGCGCTGCCCATGGCACTTTTGTTGCGAGCACATCGACCGCCTTCGACCATGTCGAATTTCCACCCAGCTCCTTCGATAGCGCGCATGCCGCGGTCACGCCCTGGAACGATTCGTTCGACGAGGGCAAGCAGCGCGTCAAGGTGGACAACATCGTTACCGTCGAGGGTCTCGGTATCCGCCAGAGCGGCGGTGGAGATCCAGCCGATCTCAAATTCCGTTGCGGCTATGTGGGCGCCCAGATGCTGGCGTTCAGTTGGAACGATCCGGTACCGCCGGCCCGTGCGCACAGCACCGGGTCAACGGGATCGCGAGTGTCCTCGGGCAAGCACAAGAATGTGAAGGGCAAGCACTCCGCCGGCGGCAAAACTACGAAGAAAGCGACCGGCAAGTCCTCGAAGGCAAGCTCGGGAAAATCTTCGCGAGCAACTTCCAGCAAGTCTTCGGGTAAAACGACTGCGAAGAAGTCCCCAGCGAAGAAGACTCAATAGCGGACAAGAGCGAAGGCCGCGTCAACGAGTCCGCACTACTGACCGGGCTCGCACCCAGCAAAAAAACGGGGCACACACTTCCAGAGTGTGTGCCCCGTTTCTCTATGCGGCGTCCAGTTACGCGAACGTCTCCACGTGTCGCAAAATAGCCTGCAGCATGGCGGCGCCCAGCGACGCGCTACGTTCACCGTTCCAACCCACCCGCTCATCCGGCAGATTGGCGTTGTCCTTGAACGGCATCTCCAGCGTCAACGACAGGCAGCCGAATTCGTTTCCGATGTACTTCGAAGCCAGCTTGAGCGCGTCCTCACGATACTTGCTCGCGGCGTAGCCGTACTTGTCCTGGAAATCCGGGCTCGCATGCTTGAATGCTTCGATGAACGCTTTCTGCTCCTCGCCCTGCCGCTCGGTGAAACCCGGCAGCATTTCGGAGCCGGCCACGAACACATACGGCAGCGCCTCGTCGCCGTGGATATCGAAAAAGAGGTCACAACCGGTCGCGTGAATCGCATCACGCACCACGAGCACCTCGGGACTGCGCGCGGCGTCCGGCTCCATCCATTCGCGGTTCAGGTTCGCGCCCGTCGCGTTGGTGCGCAGATTGCCGTGCACGCTGCCGTCCGGATTCATGTTCGGCACGATGTAGAACACTGCGTGGTCGTAAAGCTTGCGCGCCACCGGATCGCCCGCCCAATCGCCCCAACCCGCGAGACGCTTGACGAGACCTTCGATAAACCATTCGGCCATCGTCTCGCCAGGATGCTGACGCGCGATCAGCCAGATCTTCTTCTTGGGTGTGTCGCCGGTTTGCGGCGTGCCAAGCGTCAGCAGCGACATCGGCCGGCCTTCGACGGTCTTGCCCAACTCCGTGAGCGTGGCCTGCGGCATCTGCTGAATCGCGCCGAGAAACTCCGAGTGACGTTCCTCGCTATACGGCTCGAAATAAGCGTAGTAAATACGGTCGAAATCCGGCGTGTGGTCGATCGTCAACACGCGGCCGTCGTAGGAAGTCGGCACGCGGAACCAGTTCACGCGGTCATAGCTTGCTACCGCCTGGTAGTCGCGCCAGCCTTCGGCGAACGCGCACGCTGCAGCATTTTCGAAGGTCATTACGCAGCGCTCGCCGGCCGCGCCGGACAACCGGAAGTAAAACCATTGCGCGAACTCGGCGTGACTGTCGGGCCGCACGCGCAAACGGATGTTGCCGGCGTCTTCACAGGCCAGCACTTCGATCGCGCCCGCGTCGAAGTTGCTCGTAATCGATAACGTCATGATGTTCTTCCCTGCTTGTGTGCGCGGCAATCGCTCAGTCAGCGATGCGGCGGCGGAATACGTAGGTGGAATCGTTCGAGGCTTCGGCGTCGAACGCATAGCCTTCGACGTTGAAGGACTTCAGTTGCTCGGGCTTGTCGAGACGGTTTTCGACCGCGTAGCGCGCCATCAGGCCGCGCGCGCGCTTTGCGTGAAAACTGATGATCTTGTAGCGGCCGCCCTTCCAGTCTTCGAACACCGGCGTGATGATCGGCGCTTCGAGCACCTTGGGTTTGACCGACTTGAAGTACTCACCCGACGCGCAGTTGACCAGCACGCGCGAGGCGGCAGCGCGCTTCTTCAATTGTGCGTTCAAAGCCTGCGTGATCCGTTCGCCCCAGAACGCGTACAGATCCTTGCCGCGCGTATTGGCAAAGCGCGTCCCCATTTCGAGGCGGTACGGTTGCAGCAGATCAAGTGGGCGCAGCAATCCGTACAGGCCGGAAAGCACGCGCACGTGATTCTGCGCGTAATCCAGATCGGCCGACGACAACGTCCTGGCATTGAAGCCTTCATACACATCGCCGTTGAACGCGAGCACGGCCTGCTTGGCGTTGTGCGTGCCGAAACTGGGCGACCATTGCGCGTACCGTTGGAAATTGAGGTGCGCGAGCTGGTCGGAAATGCTCATCAGCGAACCGATCTGCTGCGGCGACAAAAGACGCAATCCGCCGATCAATTCGGCCGCATCGTCGACGAAATCGGGGATCGTGTGCTTTTTGACGTGCGGAGGGGTTTCGTAGTCGAGCGATTTCGCCGGCGACAGAACGATTATCATAGAGGCTTGCAGGCACGCCGTGCCTGGCGGTCAAAGACGAAAGCCAGATTGTAACGAATGCCCGGTTCCCATGCCTCACACGGCGCTTTGCGCGTCGTCCTCGATTCCAATGTGTGGATCGACATTCTCGTGTTCGACGATCCGCACACGCGGCCGATTCGCGCCGCGCTCGAAAGTGGCGCGCTCGCCGCGCTGATCGACGCGCGCTGCCTCGCCGAACTCACCTACGTGCTCGACTACCCGCAATTCGTGCATCGCAATGTGGACAAGGCGGCGGCGCTTGCCGTCGTTGCACGCCTCGCGCAGTTGGTCGAACCCGCTGCACCCGCGGAAAATGCCAGGCCGTTGCCGAAATGCAAAGACCGCGACGACCAGAAATTCCTCGAACTCGCGCACGCCGCACAGGCCGACTGGCTGGTGTCGAAAGACCGCGCGGTGCTGAAACTGGCCAAGCGGATTGCGCGTGACTTCGGTTTCCAGATTGCGCAGCCGGCGCCGTTCGTTAGCGCCTGTATGGCAATCGCGGACGAGCCCGCATCGGTATGACCCCTGGCCGGATGGCCAACGTCGGGCCGACTGCGCGCACGCAGGGCCGCGATTCCCTACAATCAGGCTTCGTCCTTTTCGAACGACGTCTTTCGCCAACTCACTCGACCACGCTCCGGACAGCGCCATGAATGCACCGCACGACACGCCCATGAGTCCCTCGTTTCCGTCCCGCCTGCCGGACGTCGGCACGACGATTTTCACCGTGATGAGCGCGCTCGCTGCCGAAAAAGGCGCAGTGAACCTCGGCCAGGGCTTTCCCGACTTCGGCTGCGACCCCCGCATTGTCGACGCGGTCGCAAACGCCATGCGCGACGGCCACAATCAATACCCGCCGATGGCGGGCGCCGCGCCGCTGCGTCAGGCGATTTCGGACAAGATCGCGAACCTGTACGGCCGCCGCTACGACGCCACCAGCGAGATCACCGTGACGGCAGGCGCCACCCAGGCGCTGCTGACCGCGATTCTCTGCACCGTGCATCCGGGCGACGAAGTGATCGTGGTCGAGCCGACCTACGACAGCTACCTGCCGTCGATCGAACTGGCCGGCGGCAAGCCGGTATTCGTCACGCTCGACGCACCTGACTACGCAATCCCGTTCGACAAGCTCGCCGCCGCGATCACGCCGAAAACGCGGCTCCTGCTGATCAACACACCGCATAACCCGACCGGTACGGTCTGGCGCGCGGAAGACATGCGCAAGCTCGAAGAAATCGTGCGTGGCACCAACGTACTGATTCTGTCCGACGAAGTCTACGAACACATGGTGTACGACGGCGCACCGCACGAGAGCGTGGCGCGTTATCCGGAACTGGCGCAGCGCAGTTTCGTGGTGTCGAGCTTCGGCAAGACCTACCACGTCACCGGCTGGAAGATCGGCTACGTGGCCGCGCCCGCCGCGCTCACGGCTGAATTCCGGAAAGTGCACCAGTTCAACGTATTCACGGTCAACACGCCGATGCAGGTCGGCCTCGCGGAATACATGAAGGATCCGGCGCCGTATCTGGATCTCCCCGCGTTTTATCAGAAGAAACGCGACTACTTCCGCGCCGGCCTCGCGAATTCACGCTTCAGGCTGCTGCCTTGCACGGGCACCTACTTTCAGTGCGTCGACTATTCGGCAATCAGCGATTTGCCCGAAGCCGAATTTGCGCAATGGCTGACGGGCGAGATCGGTGTCGCGGCAATTCCCGTTTCGGCGTTCTATCACGAGGCGCATGAATCGGGCGTGGTGCGCTTCTGCTTTGCCAAACAGGAAGCCACCCTCGCTACGGCGCTCGACCGGCTGGCGCGGCTCTAGGACGCCCCGCGCGATGCTGCGAACGAACCCACGTTCCTCGCCATCGCGCGCAGCGGCCCATGCGTGCGTTGCACGCCCGGGTTCATTTCAACCGCAACGCCACCGCCACGCCTCAAGCCGGGCGCGAGGCCGCGATATACGCCTTGCGATCGTCGGTCACGCGCTGCGCGGCCGGCCGGGCATTGATCGCCTTTACATAGCTTTTCCAGTCCACGCCAGCATCGAGCAGGAAATCGCGGCCGTAGATGGTCTGCGTCGCCATGCCCACCAGCGGCAAACTCACAAAACCCGCTGCGTCGGCGACACTGAAGCGTTCGCCGCGCAGATACGGCCCGAACTTCGCGATCCGCTTGAAGCCGGCAATGTGGTGCTCGAGCAGCTTCTCGACGCGCCCCTTGGTCGCGTCAGTCACGGTGCCACCGAAGAATGCTTCCTTGTAGAGATTGCGCGCGGTCAGTTCGAGATGTACGTCCACGAACATGATCAGTTCGCGCTCCTTGGCCGCTTCCCACGGGTCCGCGGAGAAAATTGCCTTGTCGGGAAAGCGCGCGGCCAGGTACTCGACGATGCCTTGCGATTCGCACAGATCGCCGTGTTCGGTCTGGATATAGGGCACCTTGCCGAGCGGAGAATGCTCGAGCATGGTTTCTTCCTGGCTCGGCAGCACGAACACTTCCTCGAACGGAATGCCGTGTTCGAGGAGCACGAACTTCACCTTGTTGTAATAGTTAGAGAGCGCGAAACCGCACAGCTTGATCATCGGGTGTCTCCTTTCTTCGGGTTGTTTGAGACCGCCCGTCAAAATCAACGCGGCGGCCTTCGATCAATCATCCAGTAAATTGCACGATCGTGCTATTCTAAAATAACCATGGAGTCGAGCATCACAATGACCTCTCGCAATTTCAGCATCGAGACTATCGGCATTGTCGGAACCGGTGCAATGGGCCGTGGCATCGCCCAGATTGCCGCGCTGGCGGGCCTCACCGTGCGTCTGTACGACACGAACCCTGCTGCGATCGGTGCCGCGCGCGACTACCTTGCCGAGACTTTCGCCAAATTGACTGCCAAAGGCAAGCTCGACCAAGCCCGCTCGCTCGCCGCACTGGCGAACGTGAGCGGCGCGCAGGTCGTCGGCGATCTGGCCGATTGCGATCTGGTCGTCGAGGCGATCGTCGAAAAGCTCGATGTGAAGCAAGCGCTGTTTCGCGAACTCGAAACGGTGGTGAGCGGGCGATGCGTGCTGGCGTCGAACACGTCGTCGTTGTCGATTACCGCGATCGCGGCGGGCTGCACGAATCCGTCGCGCGTAGCCGGCTATCACTTCTTCAATCCGGTTCCGTTGATGAAGGTCGTCGAAGTGATCGACGGCCTGCGCAGCGACCCCGCCGTCGGCGACGCGCTGATGGAACTCGCGCGCCGCATGGGCCACACGCCGGTGCGCGCGAAAGACATGCCCGGCTTCATCGTCAATCACGCCGGCCGCGGCATGAATACCGAAGGCCTGCGCGTAGCGGGTGAAGGCGTGGCGAGTTTCGCCGACATCGATCGCATCATGCGTGAGCAGGCAGGCTTTCGTCTCGGGCCGTTCGAACTGCTCGACCTGACCGCGCTCGATGTATCGCATCCGGTGATGGAATCGATCTATCACCAGTTCTATGAAGAACCGCGTTTCACGCCCTCGCCGATCACGGGCACCCGGCTTGCGGGCGGATTAATCGGCCGCAAAACGGGCGAAGGCTTCTATCGCTATGAAGACGGCAAGCAGCAAGTGCCCGCAGAAGCGCCCGCACCCACTGAGCTGCCGCACAGCGTGTGGGTCAGCAAGCGCTATCCGGAGGCGCATCAAGCCGTCGTGCAACTCATCGCCAAGGCCGGCGTAAAGCTCGACGAAGGCGCTACACCCGCAGCGGACTCGCTGATCGTCGTGACACCGTTCGGTCATGACGCGACTACCGCCGCCGTCGACGAAGCCCTCGATGCAACTCGCGTTGTCGCTATCGACGCCCTCTTCCCGCTGGCCGCCGCGCAGCGCCGCACGCTGATGACAACACCCGCCACCAGCCGCACTGCACGCGAAACCGCGCACGCACTGTTTGCCGCGGATGGCGTTCCCGTCACCGTGATTCGCGATTCGACCGGCTTCGTCGCGCAACGCGTCGTGGCGACCATCGTCAACATCGGCTGCGACATCGCGCAAAAACAGATCGCGACGCCGGACGACATCGACCTCGCAGTGACGCTAGGCCTCGGCTACCCGCGCGGACCGCTCGCACTCGGCGATGCACTCGGCTCGAAAACGATCCTTACCATCCTGCGCAATATCTTCAGCGTGCTCGGCGATCCACGCTATCGTCCGTCGCCCTGGCTTGCACGGCGCGCGCAACTTGGCCTGTCGCTGACGCAGCGCGACGCTGCCGACACTCAAACGGAGACCCAACAATGAGCGCCGAACTGCTGACCTCACGCCCGACCGAAAGCGAATCGACGCTGGTCCTCACGCTGTCGAACCCCGGCGCACGCAATGCGCTGCATCCGGACATGTACGCCGCGGGCATCGAGGCGCTCGAATCGGTGGAGCGCGATCCGTCGATCCGCGCTGTTGTGATTACCGGCGCCGACAACTTCTTTTGTGCCGGCGGCAATCTGAACCGTCTGCTGGAAAACCGCGCGAAAGATCCGTCGGTGCAGGCCGAAAGCATCGATCTGCTCGGCGAATGGATTTCGGCACTGCGTTTATCGTCGAAGCCGGTGATCGCCGCCGTCGATGGCGCCGCTGCCGGCGCGGGATTTTCATTAGCACTCGCGTGCGATCTGATCGTCGCCGCGGAAGACGCCAAGTTCGTGATGTCGTATGCGCGCGTCGGTCTCACGCCCGATGGCGGCGGCTCGTGGTTTCTCGCGCAAGCCCTGCCACGTCAACTGGCAACCGAAGTGCTGATCGAAGGCAAACCGATCGGCGCCTCGCGTCTCTACGATCTCGGTGTCGTCAACAAGCTAGCGAAGACCGGCGCCGTGCGCGACACCGCTGTCGCCTGGGCCGACGAGATCGGCAAGATTTCGCCGAATTCGGTCGCGCGCATCAAAGGGCTCATCGGCGCGGCCGGTGCACAACCGCTTGCTGAACATCTGGTCGCTGAACGCGACAGCTTCGTCGCCTCACTGCACCATCGCGACGGTCTCGAAGGCATTTCAGCCTTCCTCGAAAAACGCGCTCCGGTCTACAAGTAAACATAAGCGAACGAAGGGACGATGCCTGACTATCAACTCCCCAAACGCCGCCGCATCTTCCTGATGCGTCACGGCGACGCAACCTACTTCGACGACAGCGGCCGCGCGATCGATCCGGAAACGGTGCCGTTGAATGCGAACGGCCGCGAACAGGCCAGCGCGGCAGGCCGCGTATTCGCCGAGCAGCAGGTCCGATTCGATCGGGTGATCGTGAGCGGCTTGCCGCGCACGGTCGAAACCGCGCAGCGCGTATTGGCCGAGACCGGTCAGCAGATCGAGCTCGACATCGAGCCGGCATGGCAGGAAATTCGCGGCGGCAAGCTCAGCAACATTCCGCCGCAGGATATCGAAGCGGCATTTCTCGGTGTGTTCGACGGCATCGTGCCGGAGAGCACACGCTTTCTCGACGGCGAAACCATCGGCGCGTTGTTCGACCGCGTGTTGCCCGCGGTGGAGGCGTTGCGCGAGGACACGTCGTGGGACACCGTGCTGATGGTACTGCACGGCGGCGTAAATCGCGCGATTCTGTCGCACGCGCTCACCGCCGGCGGCCGTACTTTCTTCGGCCACCTGGCGCAGGCCACCGGCTGCATCAACGCGCTCGACGTCGGCGCCGAGCCACGCGACTGGGTGCTGCGCGAGATCAACTATTCACCGCCGTCGCCGCTCCATCGCGACGTTCGCAATACCACGATGGAAATGCTCTACGCACAATTCATTCAATACAAGCGTAGCTGAACCCGAACTGGAGGAGACACATGGTGCAAGGCACACAGACCGGCGAACCAGAACAGAAACCGGATTACTCGGCCTTCGAGGGCACGCGTCCGGTCAACGAGCGGCAACGCTTCGACAGCGACGCGCTCGCCGCGTGGCTAAGCCAGCATGTCGACGGCTTTGCCGGGCCACTCACGTTGGAGCAATTCGCCGGCGGCCAGTCGAACCCCACCTTCAAACTCGTCACGCCGTCGCGCTCGTACGTGATGCGCGCGAAGCCCGGGCCAGCCGCGAAGTTACTGCCCTCGGCGCACGCTGTCGAACGCGAATACCGCGTGATGCATGCGCTCGCCGACACTGACGTGCCGGTCGCGAACATGCTCGCCTTGTGCGAAGACGAAAGTGTGATCGGCCGGGCGTTTTACGTGATGGAGTTCGTCGAAGGCCGCGTGCTGTGGGACCAGTCTCTACCCGGCATGACACCTGCGGAGCGCGCGGCGATTTACGACGAAATGAATCGCGTGATCGCCGCGCTGCATAGCGTCGACGTCACGGCAATCGGTCTTGCCGACTACGGCAAACCGGGCAATTACTTCGCACGCCAGATCGGCCGTTGGAGCAAACAGTACGTCGCATCAGAAACCGAACCGATCGACGCAATGCAGCGTCTGATCGAATGGCTGCCGCAACACATGCCGGCGGAAACGGGCGAGCTCGCCTCGGTCGTGCATGGCGACTACCGGCTCGACAACCTGATCTTCCATCCCACCGAGCCGCGCGTACTGGCCGTACTCGACTGGGAACTATCGACGCTCGGCGACCCGCTCGCCGATTTCGCCTATCACTGCATGGCGTGGCACGTCGACCCGGCGCAATTCCGCGGCATTGCGGGCCTAGACTGGGCGGCCCTCGGCATTCCCGACGAAGCGCAGTACGTCGAGCGCTATTGCAAGCGCACCGGCTTCGAGATCCACGGCGACTGGAATTTCTATCTCGCGTACAACATGTTCCGCATCGCGGCGATCCTGCAAGGGATCATGAAGCGTGTAGTCGACGGCACCGCGGCCAGCGCTCAGGCGCTCGATGCCGGCCGTCGCGCGAAGCCGATGGCGGAACTCGCCTGGCGCTACGCGCAGAAAGTACGTTAGGCAAATCGGCGCACCAGATTGCGTTCCTGAACAAACGTCATTCGTCATCCGCGAGGTCATACATGAATTTCGATTACACCCCGAAGGTGCAGGCGCTGCGCGAGAAACTGCTCGCCTTCTTCGACGAGCACATCTATCCGAATGAGCAGGCGTTTTATGCCGAGATCGCGCGCAACCGTCAGAACGGCAACGCGTGGCTGCCGACCGAACTGATCGAACAACTGAAACAGAAAGCGCGCGACGCGGGTTTGTGGAACCTGTTCCTGCCTGAATCGGTACGCGGCGCCGGTCTGACAAATCTTGAATACGCACCGCTCTGCGAGATCATGGGTCGTGTGCCCTGGGCGCCGGAAGTATTCAACTGCAATGCGCCCGACACCGGCAACATGGAAACGATCGAGCGCTACGGCAGCGACGACAACAAGCGCGAATGGCTCGAACCGCTGCTGCAAGGGCAGATCCGCTCGGCGTTCCTGATGACCGAGCCGGAGGTGGCGTCGTCGGACGCGACCAATATCCAGACGAGCATCGTGCGCGATGGCGACACCTACGTGATCAATGGCCACAAGTGGTGGTCATCCGGTGCGGGGGACCCGCGCTGCAAGGTCTACATCGTGATGGGCAAGACCGATCCTGAGGCGCCGCGTCATGCACAGCAGTCGATGATCCTCGTTCCCGCCGATGCCACAGGCATCACCGTGCACCGCCCGCTCACCGTATTCGGCTATGACGACGCGCCACACGGCCACATGGAAATCACGCTCGAAAACGTGCGCGTGCCGGCTAGCAACATGCTGCTTGGCGAAGGGCGCGGCTTCGAAATCGCCCAAGGGCGCCTCGGACCGGGACGCATCCATCACTGCATGCGCCTGATCGGTCTCGCCGAGCGCGCGCTCGAACTCATGGCCAAACGTTCCATGCAACGCGTCGCTTTCGGCAAGCCGGTTTCCGCACAAGGCGTCACGCAGGAGCGCATTGCCGAAGCGCGCTGCATGATCGAACAGGCGCGCCTGCTGACGTTGAAGACCGCGTACATGATGGACACGGTCGGCAACAAGGGCGCGCGCGGCGAGATCGCCATGATCAAGGTGGTCGCGCCGAATATGGCATGCCAGGTGATCGACTGGGCGATTCAGGCGCACGGCGGTGGCGGCGTCAGCGACGATTTCCCGTTGGCGTATGCGTACGCCAACGCGCGAACGTTGCGCTTCGCCGATGGCCCCGACGAAGTGCACCGCAACGCGATCGCAAAGCTCGAACTGGCGCGTTATATGGATGCGGGTGCTGCGGCCCAAGTGGAAACGCCGATTACGCGGGTTTGAGATCGAGGTCGGGGCGGCAGCCGACCGCGCGCGGGTTCACCGCCAGCAGCATTGGCCGATCTATGCTCTAATTTTCGTCAACAGCGGCGCCCATTGTGGCGCCGCTTTCACGAAACGAAGGAGCCAGGATGATCGACGTCTATAGCTGGGCAACCCCGAACGGCCATAAGGTTCACATCATGCTCGAGGAAACGGGCCTCGCGTACACGGCGCACGGCGTCGATATCGGCGCGGGCGACCAGTTCAAACCCGAGTTCCTCGCGATTAGCCCGAACAACAAGATTCCGGCAATCACCGATTCCGAAGGTCCTAAAGACGCTGACGGCAAGCCGTTCGCGCTATTCGAATCGGGTGCCATTCTGATTTATCTGGCGGAGAAAACCGGCAAATTCCTGCCGACTGATCCGGCCGCACGCTATGCCACCCTGCAGTGGCTGATGTTCCAGATGGGCGGCATCGGTCCGATGCTTGGGCAAACGCATCATTTCCGCATCTACGCGCCGGAGCCGATCGAATACGCAATCAATCGCTACACGAACGAAACGCGGCGTCTCTATGGCGTGATGGATACGCAGCTCGGCAAGACTCGATATCTGGCCGGCAACGACTACACGATCGCTGACATCGCCGCATTTCCGTGGACGCGCTCGTGGCAAAACCAGGGCATCGAGCTGGATACGCTCCCGAATGTGAAGCGGTGGCATGAAGAAATTGCCGCGCGTCCGGCGGTGGTACGCGGTGTCGAGGTGCTGGCGTCAGCCCGCAAGCCGCTCATGGACGACAAGGCTAAGGAGATGCTGTTCGGCGCGACGCAGTACGCGAAGCGGTAGTCGTCGTGCCGCCGATCCATAGCATCGGCGCGCTCGTTCGCATTGACAACGACTGCGGCATTGCCATCTGTTGAGGCATCGAAATAAAAAAGCGCGAGGCGGCATCACTGCCACTCGCGCTTTTTTGCCACCCGGTCGGCTGTGAACGGTTAGAAATAGTGTCGCGTAATGAACTCCGCGACGCAGACCGGCCGCTCGCTGCCCTGCCGCTCCAGCGTCACACTCCACTCGACCTGCACACCGCCGTTGTCGACGTCGGTAACGGATTCCACCGCAAACCGGGCGCGCAACTGCGAGCCGACCAGCACCGGCGACGTGAACCGCACACGATTCAATCCGTAGTTGACGCCCATACGCTGCTTAAGCGCCACCGTCTTGCCGAGCAACGCCGGAATCAACGACAGTGTCATGAACCCATGCGCGACCGGCCCACCAAACGGTGACTCACGCCGCGCCCGTTCGGGGTCGACGTGAATCCACTGATGATCGCCGGTGGCCTCAGCGAAACGATCGACGCTTGCCTGATCGACCGTCAGCCAGTCGCTAACGAGCGGCTCAGCGCCAATCAACGCACGCAACGCCGCTGCGTCTCCAAACGTTACGGCGGCTACCGCGTTGCCGCCCGTCATGACGCGGCGCCCGGATTGCGCAGTCCGAACAAACCTTTCGAACGCACCGTAATCACGGTTTCGCCGTGCTGGTTGATGCCTTCCCACTGCGTCGAAACGATGCCGCGATCCGGCTTACTCTCCGAAACACGTTTGTCGAGTACCGCGTTCATCATCGTGATCGTGTCGCCGACACGTACCGGCTTCAGCCAGCGAATCTCGTCGATACCGGGCGAGCCCATCGAGGTGGAACCCGCGATCGCGTTGCGCACCAGCATGCCCATCATGACCGAACAGGTATGCCAGCCGCTTGCGACCAGTCCGCGAAACGGCGATGCTGCGGCTGCAGCGTCGTCCACGTGGAATGGCTGCGGATCGAACTTCTCCGCGAACTCGACGATCTCTTCACGCGTGAAAGTATGCTTGCCGATTTCTGTAGTCGTGCCGACTACCATGTCCTCGTAACTCAGACCCATCGCACACCTCTTTCTTATCCGATTCGACCGGCTGATCAGGCTTCGGTCGAGACAAAACCGGGCAGCGCGGCGAAGCGCGCGAGATGGTGATCGACATCGCCCAATGTGGTTTCGATGATAGCAAGGCGTTTGAACAGATGCGCCGCGGCGACCTCGTTCGTGACGCCCATGCCGCCGTGCAACTGCACCGCCTGCTGACCGACGAAACGGGCGGCCTGCCCGACCCGCGTCTTCGCTGCGGAGACGGCGCGGCGACGTTCGTCGGCGTCTGCGCTGGTGTAACGCACGGCCGCGAGATAAGTGATCGAACGCGCCTGCTCGGCGTGAATCAACATCTCGACCATGCGATGCTGTAGCGCCTGGAAACGTGCGATCGGCTGGCCGAACTGCTGGCGCGTCTTGGTGTACTCGCCCGTTGCATGGTTCAGTGCGTCTAGCGCGCCGACCGCTTCCGCGCACAGCAATACCGTGCCGTAGTCTGCAATGTGCTCGAGCGCTGCGGCACCCGAGTGTTTGCCGGCGAGCTGGCGTGCAGGCGTGCCATCGAACTCGAGCGTCGCGGCGCGCTGGCCGTCGATTGTGCGGTAGTCGGTGACTTTGACGCCGGCCGCATCGCGGGCGACGACAAAAAGCGTGATCTCGCCATTCAGCCGAGCCGGCACGATCCAGTAATCTGCTTGCGCACCGTGCAGCACAACCGATTTCGTGCCGGTCAACGTCTGCTGATTGTCTTGACCGTTCGCAACCGTGTCGACCTCGAACAGATCGTAGCGAGCGTGCGGCTCGTGAAATGCCACTGCCAGCTTGATCTCGCCCTGGGCCGCACGTTCGAGCAGCAACGCGTCTTCGCCCTGCCCGGTGCCCGCCAGCCGCAGCGCCTCGATACCCACAGCGGTCGCCCAATACGGCTCGACCACCAGAGCGCGCCCGAGCTCCTGCATGACCACCAGCATGTCGATCGGGCTGCCGTTGAAGCCACCTTGGGCTTCCGGCACCGGCAACGCAGTCAAGCCCAGTTCGGTGAAAGCTGTCCAGTGCGCGTCCGACACACCGGCTTCCGTTCGCACGATCGCCTGGCGCGCCTCGAACCCGTAGCTCTTGTCAAGGTAGCGGCGCAGCGCGTCAGCGAATTGCTGTTGTTCGTCGTTGAAAGTGAAGTCCATGCGCCGCTCCTCAGAGTCCGAGAATCATCTGCGCGATGATGTTCTTTTGAATTTCGTTCGAGCCGCCGTAAATCGACGTCTTGCGGAAGTTGAAGTAGTACGCGGCCAGCGGCGCGGCGTCATCGTCACCGGCGAGGCTATGTTCGCGTTCGCCTTCGAGGAATGGCACGTCGAATGGCGCGGCGAGCGGCCCGACCGCTTCGAACATCAGCTCAGTCAGCGCCTGCTGCACTTCCGTGCCCTTGATCTTGAGCATCGAGGCTTCCGGACCCGGCCCACGCCCGCCCGTTTCATTGGCGACCACACGTTGCACGGTAACTTCGAGCGCCATCATTTCGATCTCGAGACTTGCGACTTTCGCGGCGAATACAGGATCTTGCAGCAACGGCTTGCCGTTCTTCTTCTGATCCAGCGCGAGGCGTTTCAGGAATACCAGTTCGCGCTTCGATTGCCCGACGCGCGCAATACCGGTGCGCTCGTGCCCGAGGAGGTACTTCGCGTAGGTCCAGCCACGATTCTCTTCGCCGACCAGATTCTCGACCGGCACTTTCACGTCTTCGAAAAAGACTTCGTTGACTTCGTGCTCTTCGTCCAGCGTGATGATCGGGCGCACGGTAATACCGGGCGTTTTCATGTCGATCAGCAGGAACGAGATGCCCTCCTGTTTCTTCGCGCCGCTATCGGTGCGCACGAGGCAGAACATCATGTCGGCGTACTGGCCGAGCGTGGTCCAGGTTTTCTGGCCGTTGACCACGTAGTGATCGCCAACGCGCTCGGCGCGGGTGCGCAGCGAGGCCAGGTCGGAACCGGAGCCCGGTTCGGAATAGCCCTGACACCACCAGTCCGTGCCGTCGAGAATGCGCGGCAAATAGTGGCGTTTCTGCGCCTCATTGCCGTACTTCATCAGCACGGGTGCCACCATGGAGACGCCGAACGGCAGCACGGACGGCGCGCCGATACGCGCGCACTCTTCGTCCCAGATATGCCGTTGGGTCGCGTCCCAGCCCGGGCCGCCGTATTCTTTCGGCCACGCGACGACCGACCAGCCGCGCGTGCCGAGCAGCTTGTGCCAACCCGCGAAGTCTTCGCGGTTCAGACGCTTGTGGTTGAGTACTTTGTCGCTCAGCTCGCGAGGCAGATTCGCTTCGAGCCAGGCGCAGATGTCGGCGCGGAATGCGTCGTCAGCGGGGGAATAGTCCAGATTCATGCGTCGTGTCTCCTGGCCGCAACCGCCCGCCGCCAGTGAGCCACTGCGCTATTGCAGCGGTTCCTTCAAGGCAGCCGGGACCGGCAACGGCATCACTTCGATGCCTTCTTCGACCAAAGCTTTCGCGTCTTCCGGTGTCGTGACACCGCGAATATTGCGTGCAGGCGCTTCGTTGTAGTGAATGCGCCGTGCTTCCTCGGCGAAGCGGTCACCCACGTTCTCAGTCTTTTCCAGTACCTCGCGCAAGGCACGCATGACGCGCGCCTGCATTTCTCCCGTATCCGCAGGGACTTTCGCTTCGGTCGCACCCGACAGATTCAGTCGGGGCGCCGACGGCAGACGGCTCACTTCGTTCGCGCCGCAGATCGGACATTCGACGAGCTTGCGGGACTGCTGCGACTCGAAGTCATCAGCCGAAGCAAACCAGCCTTCGAACCGATGGCCATGCGGACACTGTAAATCGAGGACCTTCATGTGGAATCAGGGCTTGCGTGCCAGTTTAGCGCAAAATGGAAATTTGTGAACGGTCGTTCGTAAATTTTTACGGACGGCGCGTTGACGCCAGGCGTCGCTGACAAATCGAACGCGGTGCGCGATTTTAACGCTTTGCGCAGTGGGCTGCCGAAGGTCGCTCAATCGGTGAGCGGCACACCGAACCCGTCAATAAAAAAGCACGCTGGTTGTATGGAGTTCATAGGTTCGCGCAGCTGGCCGCTGCGCACCTTTTAAGCCACCAGAAATTCGAGCCGGCGGTTAAGTTGCGGTTCGAGTTCACGCGCCTCTTTGGCAAGGTTGATCTGTTTGGCCGATTTCGCGACATCGAATACGTCCGCCTTGATGTCATACCCGCCACGCTCGGTCAGCCAACTCAGGATGTCCGACAGATGCCACACCGACGCACTGCCCTCGTGAACCGGCGGCGGAAAGTCGATTGCGTGGCTCAGCATGAGCTTGCGCATGTTTTGCCGTGACACGCCCGCGACCTCAGCGACATCCGTCAGGCCGACGAAATCCGGCCCCGCCTCGACAAGGCGCGCAGACGGCACTGCCTGCTTGATATCTTTGAGTGCGCTGACGAGCGCTTCGAACGCCGACGTGCCTTCACGAGCAAAAACGAGTGCCATGCGCCCCGGTTGCCCCACGCCGATCGTAGCGTCATCGCATCCAGCTTCGCCCAGCCGTTCGACGATCTCGTCAAGATCGCAGTCTTCGGCCGAGAGCCGGTACTTCAAGGTGAACACATATTCCATAAGCTACTCCTACCTTCATTCAACTGCGGGCCTTTGCCCTTCGAACACTTTTACTGCCGACGTGTCGTGCAATTGTCGACAATGCGCCTGAGGTGCTTTGCGTGATTGCCGGGATTCTTTGGCGTACTCCACACACTCGAGATGCAAAACTCGCCGCAACGGCATTCCGCGTCGTTGTACGGACAGTAAATCTTTCCCCACGCGTGACCTTTGCCGCCGCCTTGCACGCGCCAGCCGTTTCTTTCAGCTTAAACCAGCGCGGCCTCAACCTCTTTCTTTGAATGGACTCCACGAACCATCTATACCCACCAATTTAGCCCGTGCCCGCATGGTTGTCAATTGACAACCATGCGGGCACGGTCATAACCAAATATGTCCCACACCCTTCGTTATCCAAAATAAGTGCGATAACAAACCTCGTTGCCAGATGTCGATACTAGAGTGACAACGGCTACGGGGCGAGACTGTCAAATGGCATAGGACTGGAGCCCGTTTTTCAGACACGGGGGGTTACGCATTGAGTCGATATCGTGCCCACAATGACAAAGCCCCTGCCGGTCGTAGACCAACAGGGGCTTTTTGCGGATTTTCTAACCGGCGTGTGAGGCGCGCCCGTTTAGCGTTCTTGCGTCCTGAACCGTGCGCGCTATTGGGGCTCGGCCATTGGCCAGGTACCCGCCAAAACCTTCTCCAACCAGAACGTGCCAATGATGGTTTTCACGTCCGTCACCTTGCCCGTACGTACCCATTCCAGCATATCGGTGACACTGGCCGTGAACAGTTCGAGGAATTCGCCGTCGTCGAGTTTGCGCTCGCCGGCAGTCAGCCCGCGCGCCAGGTAAATATCGATGAATTCGGTCGAGTAGGAAATGATCGGATGAATGCGCGTCAGATAAACATACTCGCGCGCCGTATAGCCGGTCTCTTCCTGCAACTCGCGTTTCGCGCAGGCCAGCGCGCCTTCGTTCGGATCGAGCTTGCCCGCAGGATACTCGACCATGACCTTGCCCATCGGATAGCGATACTGGCTTTCCAGCAACACGCGGCCGTCGTCGAATAGCGGAATCACCATCACGGCGCCTGGATGCTGAACGTACTCGCGAGTGGCCTTCTTACCGTCGGGCAAGCGGACCGTATCGCACTTGAGCGTGAGGAATGGCCCTTGATGGATCGTTTTGCTCTCGAGACAGGTCTCGGTGAGCGCAGCGTCGTGATCGGGAAGTTCAGCCATATGCGACCTCTGGACAGCGTGGTGCGCGACGGCGAGACGCCGTCAGCGACGTTTGACGAGATACTGGAAGGTAAAGCCAGGAAATGCGAATACGACGAACAGCGCGAACGTGATCGCGTAGAACTGCCACCCCTGTTCGAAGCGGTTACCCGCGCGCGCTTCCAGCAGGAAACCGAGCGCACCGACCACAAAATACAGCACGATCAACTCGGCAATCCGGATCCACGCGCTCTTCTTCACCGCTTTCAACGGCACGGCGGCGAAGAGGCGCTGATTCAGGAACGGCAGGTTGGCGCCGACCAGCGCCAACAACACGATAAACCAACCCGCAGCCGACATCAGAGCAGCAGCGTGTGCTGGATAGCCTGCAGGCAGGCCTTCAACAGCGGATCCGGCACGATACCGAGCACCAGCACGGCAACACCGTTTAGCGCCAGCAAAGCGCGCGTGCTCGTGTCGGCGAGGATCGGCGACTTGTCTTGCGGTTCGTCGAAGTACATCAGCTTGACGATACGCAGGTAGTAGAAGGCACCGAACAACGAAGTGATCACGGCCAGCACGGTCAGCCAAGTCAAGCCGGCATTCATGGTTGCCTGCAGCACCGCGAGCTTGGCGTAGAAGCCGACCGCGGGCGGGATACCGGCGAGCGAGAACATCATCACCATCATGACGAACGCAAACACCGGGCTGCGTTGATTCAGACCCTTGAAGTCTTCGAGCGTATCCGCTTCGAAATCGCGGCGTGCCAGCAGCATGATGATGCCGAAGGTGCCCATCGTCGTAATCAGGTAGACGATGCTGTAGTACATCGCCGAGCCGTACGCGTTGGCGGCGCCCGTGGTCTTGTGGTCGACCACGCCGGCCAGCAGACCCAGCAGCACGAAGCCCATGTTCGAGATCGCCGAATACGCAAGCATCCGCTTGACGTTGCGTTGCACGATACCGGTGATGTTGCCGACGATCAGCGACAGCGCCGCCAGGATCACCAGCATTTCCTGCCATTCGACCGCCAGCGGCAGCAGACCCATCACGAGGAAGCGCAGGCCCCACGCGAATGCCGCCACCTTCGGACCGCCGCCGACCATCAGCGTCATGGCCGTCGGAGCGCCTTGATACACGTCAGGCACCCACATGTGGAACGGCACCGCGCCCATCTTGAACGCCACGCCTGCCACGATGAAGATCACGCCGAACAGCAGCACGCTTGGATCGTAGTGGCTCGTGCCGATCGCCTTGAACACTTCGTTCAGGTCGAGCGAACCGGTTGCACCGTACAGCATGGAAATGCCGTACAGCAGGAAGCCGGAAGCCAGCGCGCCGAGCACGTAGTACTTCATTGCGGCTTCGTTCGAAGGCGCCGCATCACGGCGCAGTGCGATCGCACCGTACAGCGACAGCGACATCAATTCCAGACCGAGGTACAGCGTCAGGAAGTTGTTGCCCGAGATCATCACGAGCTGACCGAGCAACGAGAACATGCCCAACAGGAAGAACTCACCGCGGAACAACCCGCGATCCTCGAGGTACCGGCGCGAATAAACGATCGACACGGCATAGCCGAGCGTCACCACCGCCTTCATCACGCTGGCGAACGAATCCACCACATACATGTGACCGAAGAAGTAGTGAACCTGCGGGTCGAACGCGTTCACCGCGAACCAGATGCCGGCAATCAGCGTCGAGAAGAACGCGATGAAATACGTGGTACGGCGACCGGCCTGGCCGACGAACGTGTCGTTGAGCCACGCGACCACAACGGCGAGCATCACCAGTGCGTCGGGCAACAGGGCAGTCATAGGGGCGTTTTGCATGATCTTTAAATTCCTCCGCTCTGCATTACTGTGGCAACGGCAGTTTGGACTGCGCGACGTGGGAGAGGAGGTTTTCCACGGATACGTGCATCACATCGGTAAAGGGCTTCGGATACAGGCCCATGAACAGCGTCAGTGCGGCGAGCACTGCCAGCATGAAAAATTCGCGACGGTTGATGTCGACGAGACCCCTCACGTGATCGTTGGCGATCGCGCCGAAGTACACGCGCTTGTACATCCACAGCGTGTAAGCCGCGCCGAGAATCAGCGTGACAGCCGCGCCGCCTGCGATCCAGAAGTTGTACTGGACAGCAGCCAGAATCACCATGAACTCGCCGACGAAACCGGAAGTACCCGGCAAGCCGCAATTCGCCATCGAGAACAGCATCACGAACGCCGCGAACTTCGGCATCACGTTGACGACGCCGCCGTAATCGGCGATCTGACGCGAGTGCATGCGGTCGTACAGCACGCCGATGCTCAGGAACATTGCGCCCGACACGAAGCCGTGCGAGATCATCTGTACGATCGCGCCTTCCACGCCGAGCTGATTGAAGATGAAGAAGCCGAGCGTCACGAAACCCATGTGCGCGATCGACGAATACGCGACCAGCTTCTTCATGTCGGTCTGCACCATCGCGACCAGACCGATGTAGATCACCGCGATCAGCGACAGCGTAATGACGACCGGCGCGAGGAAGTGGCTTGCGTCCGGTGCGATCGGCAGCGAGAAGCGCACGAAACCGTAGGCACCGAGCTTCAGCATGATCGCGGCCAGCACGACCGAGCCGCCAGTCGGCGCTTCCACGTGGGCGTCAGGCAACCACGTGTGAACCGGCCACATCGGCACCTTCACGGCGAAGGCCATGAAGAACGCGATAAACAACAATATCTGCGGGGTCATGCCGATCTGCGCGTTCTGCCACGTAGCCAGATCGAACGTGCCGGTCTGGATGTACAGGTACAGCAACGCAACCAGCATCAACAGCGAACCCATCAGCGTGTACAGGAAGAACTTGAACGCCGCATACACGCGGTTCGCCCCACCCCACACGCCGATGATGATGTACATCGGAATCAGCGTCGCTTCGAAGAACACGTAGAACAGCATGCCGTCCGCTGAACTGAACACGCCGACCATGATGCCGGAGAGGATCAGGAATGCAGCGAGGTACTGCGCCACGTTCTTCGTGATGACTTCCCACGCGGCGATCACGACGATCACCGTAATCAATGCGGTCAACACGACGAACCACATCGAGATGCCGTCGACACCCAGGTGGTACGTGATGTTGAAGCGCTCGATCCAGTTCGCCTTTTCGACGAACTGCAGATCGGCGGTGCTCGAATCAAAACCCGTAATCAGCGGGATCGTCACGATGAAACTGACGACCGAGCCGATCAGCGCTATCCAGCGCGCCGGAGCCGGGTTCCGGTCGGAACCAATAGCCAGGACCAGTAGACCTACGAGGATCGGTAACCAGATCGCGATACTGAGAATCGGATAAGCGTGCATTAGTGTCCCTCGCCTTATTTGCCGCCGAGCGTTACAAACAGGGTCAGGAGCCCCAACATGCCGATAATCATGGCAAACGCGTAGTGGTAGATGTAGCCGGATTGGAGGAAGCGGATCACGCCGGCAAACCAGCCGATAAAGCGTGCGCTGCCGTTGACGATGCCGTCGATAACCACGACGTCGCCTTCCTTCCAGAGACCACGGCCAATCGCCACCGCGCCCCGCGCAAACACGACGTCATTGATCTTGTCCATGTAGTACTTGTTGTCGAGCAGCGTGTAGATCGGACCGAACGCGCGCTTGATGACAGCCGGCAGATCAGGACGAACCAGGTACAGGAACCACGCGACCACGACACCCGCGAGTGCCAGCCACACCGGCAGACCCGAAACCGAGTGCAGGCCCATCGACGCCCAGCCCTGGAATTCTTCCGCCATCTCATGCAGCGCCGGATGGTTTTCGCCGATGAAGATCACCTTGTCGAACGCCACACCGTGCTGGAAGAAGTCGCCGAACAGCATCGGACCGACACCGATCGCACCGATCACCACCGACGGAATCGCCAGCAGCACCAGCGGCACCCACACCACCCACGGCGTTTCATGCGGCTCATGCGCGTGGTCGTCGTGACCGTGGCCATGGCCGTGTGCGTCATGGCCGTGACCGTCATGCGCGTGCGCTGCCGCTTCGATGCCCATCGGCGATTCCGGATGCTTCGGATCGCGGAAGCGCTCCTTGCCGTGGAACACCAGGAAGTACATACGGAACGAGTACAGCGCGGTGACGAACACACTCGCCACCACTGCGAAGTAGGCAAAGCCCGAACCCGGCAGATGTGACAGCTTCACTGCGTCGATGATCGAGTCTTTCGAGTAGAAACCGGAGAAGAATGGCGTGCCGATCAGGGCGAGCGAACCGACCAGCGACGTGATCCACGTGATCGGCATGTACTTGCGCAGGCCGCCCATGTTGCGGATGTCCTGATCGTGGTGCATGCCGATAATCACGGAACCCGCGCCGAGGAACAGCAGCGCCTTGAAGAACGCGTGCGTCATCAGGTGGAACACGGCAACCGAGTAGGCCGACGCGCCGAGTGCGACCGTCATGTAACCGAGCTGCGACAACGTCGAGTAAGCCACCACGCGCTTGATGTCGTTCTGGACGATCCCGAGGAAGCCCATGAACAGAGCAGTGATCGCACCGATCACCATCACGAACGACAGCGCCGTATCCGACAGTTCGAACAGCGGCGACATGCGCGTGACCATGAAGATACCGGCCGTCACCATGGTTGCCGCGTGAATCAGTGCGGAGATCGGCGTCGGGCCTTCCATCGAATCCGGCAGCCAGACGTGCAGCGGGAACTGCGCCGACTTACCCATCGCGCCGATGAAGAGGCAAATACAGGCGACCGTCAGCAGACCCCAGTCCGTACCCGGGAAGCTCAATGCTGCAAGTTCGGTGCGCTTCGCGAAAACGTCGCCGTAGTTCATCGAACCAGCGAATGCGAACAGCAGGCCGATACCGAGCAGGAACCCGAAGTCGCCGATGCGGTTCACGATGAACGCCTTCATGTTCGCGTAGATCGCCGTCGGACGCGTGAAGTAGAAGCCGATCAGCAGGTACGACACCAGACCCACCGCCTCCCAGCCGAAGAACAGCTGCAGGAAGTTGTTGCTCATCACGAGCATCAACATCGAGAACGTGAACAGCGAGATGTACGAGAAGAAGCGCTGGTAGCCGTCGTCGTCGGCCATGTAGCCGATCGTGTAGATGTGCACCATGAGCGACACGAAGGTCACCACGCACATCATCATTGCCGTCAGCGAGTCGACCAGGAAGCCGATCTCGAACTTCGTCTGGCCGATCTGCATCCAGTCATAGACCGTCGCGTTGAAACTCGCGCCGTCCATCACCTGGAAAAAGACGATAGCCGAAAGGATGAAGGAGATCGCGACGCCGAGGATCGTGACCGAATGCGCGCCCGCTCGCCCTACCGCTTTCCCAAACAGCCCCGCAATCAGGGAGCCGGCCAGCGGTGCCAGCGGGATCGCCAGCAGCAGGTTTTCATTGAGTGTCGTTGACATAACCGCTTTACCTGAAATTAACCTTTGAGCTGATCGAGGTCCTCGACATTGATCGTGTCGAGGCTACGGAACAGGGTCACCAGAATTGCGAGGCCGATCGCCGCTTCAGCTGCTGCAACCGTCAGCACGAAGAAGACGAAGATCTGACCATGCACGTCGCCGAGGTAATGCGAGAACGCGACGAAATTGGTGTTCACCGCCAGCAGCATCAGTTCGATCGCCATTAGGATGATGATGACGTTGCGGCGGTTCAGGAAAATGCCCACGACGCTGATCGCAAACAGGATCGCGCCAAGGACAAGGTAATGAGCAAGGGTCAACATGATTTCTATCTCCTGTCCGCTCAGCTGTTTTTAGCAGGTGCCGAGTCGGCCGCTGCGGCGGCTTCTTCTGCCGCGACAGTTGCCGCGGTCTTTTCAGATGCCATCTTCACGATACGCACACGGTCCTGGGCACGCACCTTGACCTGCTCGCTGACGTTCTGGCGCTTGCTGTCTTTCTTGTGGCTCGTGGTCAGCGCGATCGCCGCGATGATCGCCACCAGCAGCACGAGGCCGGCGACTTCGAACGCGAAGATGTAGTCGGTGTAGATGACCTTGCCGATCAGACGCGTGTTCGACCAGTCGGCCATACCGTTCGCGGCAGCCGTGGTGTCGCGCAGCGCCGTGGCGGTCGCGCCGTAGCCGTGCCACAGGATCAGCGCGGTCTCGATCACGATGATTGCGCCCACCAGCGTGGCCATTGGCACAAAGCGTTTGAAGTCTTTGCGCAGCACGTCGATGTTGATGTCCAGCATCATCACGACGAACAGGAACAGCACCATCACCGCGCCGACATACACCAGCACCAGCAGGATCGCGAGGAACTCGGCCTGCAGCAGCATCCAGATCGCGGCTGCGTTGAAGAACGCCAGCACCAGAAACAGTGCGGACGAAACCGGGTTGCGCGAGGTGATCACCTTCAGCCCTGAAACCACCAGGAGCAGCGCGAAGATGTAGAACAGTACGGTCGTGAATTCCATGATTACCGGTTCATCGTTAGGCCATCGTCAGGCATTGTTCTTTGGCACGTGGCGGGTAAAGCGGCCGAAACCGCCAGAACATCCGCACAGGTGCGCCGTGCCGCGGCGCTCAGGCCGCAGCGCTCGGCCCGACAACAGGCCGTGTTACTGCTGCATTTACTGCCGCGTTTATTGCCGCGCTTTTTGCCGCAATTACCGCTTCAACTGAAGTGCTTCAACGATACGGTGCGTCGGCTGCCTTGCTCGCAGCGATCTCCGCTTCGTAGCGATCGCCCACGGCCAGCAACATGTCTTTCGTGAAATACAGGTCGCCGCGCTTTTCGCCGTGATATTCGAGAATGTGCGTCTCGACGATCGAATCGACCGGGCAGCTCTCTTCGCAGAAACCGCAGAAGATGCACTTGGTCAGGTCGATGTCGTAACGCGTCGTGCGGCGCGTGTTATCCGCACGGGTTTCCGATTCGATCGTGATGGCGAGTGCCGGGCACACCGCTTCGCACAGCTTGCAGGCGATGCAGCGTTCTTCGCCGTTTTCATAGCGGCGCAGCGCGTGCAGGCCCCGGAAACGCGGCGAAATCGGCGTCTTCTCTTCCGGGAACTGCACCGTCACCTTGCGCTGGAACGTGTAACGTCCGGTCAGCGCGAGGCCTTTGAGCAGCTCCGTCAGGAAGAAGGTCTTGAAAAAGTTTTGGATTGCGGTCATGGGTTCATCCGCCCTTTATTTCCAGATATTCAACGGCGACATGATCCAGAAGCCGACCACGATGAGCCACACCACGCAAACCGGAATGAAAATTTTCCAGCCCAGACGCATGATCTGGTCGTAGCGATAGCGCGGGAACGTGGCACGCGCCCAGATGAATACCGACAGCAGGAAGAAAACCTTGGCGACGAGCCATACGATGCCCGGGACAAACGACAGGAAGCCGAACGGTGCGCTCCAGCCGCCGAGGAACAGTGTTGCAGCCAATGCCGAGATCACGATCATGTTGATGTACTCGGCGAGGAAGAACAGCGCGAACGCCATCCCCGAGTAATCGATCATGTGGCCCGCGACGATTTCCGACTCACCTTCCACCACGTCGAACGGGTGACGGTTCGTTTCGGCGATGCCCGAGATGAAGTACACGACGAACATCGGCAGGAGCGGCAGCCAGTTCCACGACAGGAAGTTCAGGCCGTAGCTGGCGAAAATGCCGCGTTCCTGTGAACCGACGATCTCCGACAGATTCAGACTGCCCGCCGTCATCAGCACGACGACGAGCGCGAAGCCCATCGAAATTTCGTACGAGACCATTTGAGCGGCCGCGCGCATGGCGCCGAGGAACGCGTATTTCGAGTTCGACGCCCAGCCCGCCAGAATCACGCCGTACACGCCGACCGACGAGATCGCCATCGCGTAAAGCAGACCTGCATTGATGTCGCCGAGAACCGCGCCTGCCTGGAACGGAATCACCGCCCAGACCGCGAAGGCCGGCACCACCACCATGATCGGCGCGATCATGTAGATCCAGCGGCTCGCCTGAGCCGGCTGAATCACTTCTTTCAGCAACAGCTTCAGCACGTCGGCGATTGGCTGCAGCAAACCTGCCGGGCCCACGCGGTTCGGACCGAGACGCACGTGCATCCAGCCGATCAGCTTGCGCTCCCACAGAATCAGGTAAGCCACGCACAGCAAGATCACGACGGCCACCACCAGGATGCGCACCAGTGCCCACACCGTGGGCCATGCCACACCGAGAAGCTGGGTGCCGCCCGAGTTGATCGTATCGAACAAGCTCATTTACGCCTTCTCCACCACCAGTTCACCGAACAGGCTGCCCAGCGCTGCACCGGCAGGCGTAGCCGCCGATACGCGGACGACCGTCTCCGCAAGATTTGCGTCGCGCACGGCCGGCAACTGCACCGATTGCTCGCCCTGGCGCACGCGCACTGCGTCGCCTTCCTTCAAACCCAGTTTGTCGAACAGCGCAGCTGGCAGACCGGCCGAATTCGCTGCGCGCGCCGCCGCCGTCAGATGCAGCGATTCGGCACGACGTACCAGCGAGTCCGCGTGGTAGATCGGCACATCGGCGATACGCTCGAACTTGCCTTCTGCTGCCTTCGCTGCCTTGCCGCGTGCAACCGTGGCGCCCGTCTTGTTCGACAGGCGCGACTTGATCTCGCCATCGCCAAGAGCGGCCGTGCGCACTTCTTCCGAGGTGTCGAATTCGAAGCCCGGCACGCCGAGCAGGCTGCCGAGGACGCGCAAGACCTTCCATGCCGGACGCGTGTCGCCGAGCGGGCGCACGACGCCGTTGAACGTCTGCACGGTACCTTCGGCGTTGACGAACGTGCCGGCCGTTTCCGTGAACGGTGCGATCGGCAGCAGGACGTCAGCGTATTCAACGCCCATCTGGAACGGCGACATCACGACGACCATTTCAGCCTGCTTCAGCGCGGCCAAAGCCTGCGCCGGATTGGCCGTGTCGAATTCCGGTTCGACGTTCAGCAACACATAACCCTTGCGCGGTTGCTCGAACACTTCGCGAGCGTTCAAACCACCCTCGCCCGGCAATGCGTTCACGAGATGCGCGCCGACCGTGTTGGCCGCTTCCGTGAGGAAACCCAGCGTTGCGCCAGTCGCGTCTGCAATCCATTGCGCCGCGGCGTGAATCGCAGCGAAGTCCGGATGACGGACCGCGCCGTTGCCGAGCAACACCACACGCTGTTCGCCGGTGACGAGCGACTTCGCGATTTGTTTGTTGGCGTCCGTCGGCTGCGCTCCGGCGAAGGCTTCCGGCAGTGCAACGCCGTTTGCTTCCGACACCGCGCCCGCGATGCCAGCCAGTGCGTCGAGCCATGCCGACGGCGCGGCAACCACGCGTTGCGCTTGCGGAATCAGCGCATCGTCGTTGGTGGCCTGCACCAACGTCAGCTTCGTGCCGCTCTTGGCGGCTTGACGCAGACGCGCGGCAAACAGCGGATGATCGCGGCGCAGATCCGAACCGATCACCAATGCGGCGTCGAGGTTCGAGAGATCGGCGATCGCCGTACCGAGCCACGGCGAACCGTTCACTGGCGCGGAGAAATCCGACTGACGCAGACGGAAGTCGACGTTAGGCGTGCCGACCGCCTGGGCCAGCTGCTTCAGCAGGAACAGTTCTTCAACGGTGCTGTGGGCGCTGCCGAGTGCGGCCAGCGCGTTCGCGCCGTGGTCGCCCTTGATGCCCTTCAGACCCTTGACCACGTATTCAAGCGCGGATTGCCAGTCGGTCTCGACCCACTTGCCACCTTGCTTGAGCATCGGCTGCGTGAGACGTTCCGGGCTGTTCAGACCTTCGTACGAGAAGCGGTCCTTGTCCGAAATCCAGCATTCGTTGATGGATTCGTTTTCGAACGGCAGAACACGCATCACGCGATTGTTCTTCACTTGCACCACAAGGTTTGCGCCGACGGAATCGTGCGGGCTCACCGACTTGCGGCGCGACAGTTCCCATGTGCGGGCGCTGTAGCGGAACGGCTTGCTGGTCAGCGCGCCCACCGGGCACAGATCGATCATGTTGCCCGACAGTTCGGAGTCGACCGTCTTGCCGACGAACGACGTGATTTCCGAGTGCTCGCCGCGGCCCAGCATGCCGAGTTCCATCACGCCGGCAACTTCCTGGCCGAAGCGGACGCAACGCGTGCAGTGAATGCAACGCGACATTTCTTCCATCGAGATCAGCGGACCGACGTTTTTGTGGAACACGACGCGCTTTTCTTCGCTATAGCGTGACGACGACTTGCCGTAACCAACCGCCAGATCCTGCAGCTGACACTCGCCACCCTGATCGCAGATCGGGCAATCCAGCGGGTGGTTGATCAGCAGGAATTCCATCACGGCTTGCTGGCCCTTCACGGCCTTGTCCGACTTGGTGCGCACGATCATGCCTGCCGACACCGGCGTGGCGCATGCAGGCACGGCCTTCGGCATCTTTTCGACATCGACCAGACACATCCGGCAGTTGGCCGCAATCGACAGCTTCTTGTGATAGCAGAAGTGAGGAATGTACGTGTCGACCTTATGCGCAGCCTGGATCACCATGCTGCCTTCAGGCACCTCTACTTTCTTGCCGTCTATTTCAAGTTCAACCATGATGGTCAATCTTCCTTAACCTGTTACCGCTCAATCGTTCGCCCTGTTCAGCGCCCGTTTCAGGCGATGAATCCCGCGGATGACGTGTTCTGGTGCGCTATTTCGCGTACTTAGGCAGCCACTGTTTCTGACGCCGCTGCCGCACCGGCGTGACCGCCGACGAGGCAATGCTTGTGGGCGACGTGGTATTCGAATTCGTCCCAGTAGTGCTTGAGCATGCCGCGGACCGGCATGGCCGCTGCATCGCCGAGCGCGCAAATCGTGCGGCCCATGATGTTCTCGGCGACCGAGTTCAGCAGATCCAGATCTTCCGGACGGCCGAGCCCGTGTTCGATACGATGCACGACGCGATACAGCCAGCCGGTGCCTTCGCGGCACGGCGTGCATTGACCGCACGACTCTTCGTAATAGAAGTACGACAGACGCAGCAGCGAACGCACCATGCAACGCGTCTCGTCCATCACGATGACCGCACCGGAGCCGAGCATCGAGCCAGCCTTGGCGATCGAGTCGTAGTCCATGTCGGTCTGCATCATGATGTCGCCCGGAATCACCGGCGCCGACGAGCCGCCAGGAATCACGGCCTTGATCTTCTTGCCGCCGCGCATGCCGCCAGCCAGTTCCATCAACGTGGCGAACGGCGTGCCGAGCGGGACTTCATAGTTGCCCGGACGCTCGACGTCGCCTGCAACCGAGAAAATCTTCGTGCCGCCGTTATTCGGCTTGCCGATTTCGAGGTAATTCTGCGGACCGATCGCGAGCAGGAACGGCACCGCAGCGAACGTCTCGGTGTTGTTGATCGTGGTCGGCTTGCCGTACACGCCGAAGCTCGCCGGGAACGGGGGCTTGAAGCGCGGCTGGCCTTTTTTGCCCTCGAGCGATTCGAGCAGCGCTGTCTCTTCGCCGCAAATGTAGGCGCCGTAACCGTGATGCGCATGCAGTTCGAACGAGAAGCCCGAACCCATGATGTTGTCGCCAAGGAATCCGGCGCGACGGGCTTCTTCCAGCGCTTCTTCGAAGAGCTTGTAGACTTCCCAGATTTCGCCGTGGATATAGTTGTAGCCGACCGTGATGCCCATCGCGTATGCGCCGATGGCCATGCCTTCAATCAGCGAGTGCGGATTGAAACGCAAGATGTCGCGGTCTTTGAACGTGCCCGGTTCGCCTTCGTCCGAATTGCAGACGAGGTACTTTTGCCCCGGGAATTGACGCGGCATGAAGCTCCACTTCAGACCGGTCGGGAAGCCAGCACCGCCACGGCCGCGCAGACCCGACGCCTTGACGTCGGCGATCACCTGCTCGGGCGGAATCTTTTCTTCCAGAATGCGGCGCAGCTGGGCGTAACCGCCGCGCGCCACATAGTCTTCGAGATGCCAGTTGTCGCCGTTCAGGCCGGCGAGAATCAGCGGTTTGATGTGACGATCGTGTAAAGACGTCATTTCGAAAGTTCCTCGAGCAGCTGGTCGATCTTCGCGCGGCTCATGAAGCTGCACATGCGATGGTTGTTCACCAGCATCACCGGCGCATCGCCGCACGAGCCCATGCACTCACCTTCTTTCAAGGTGAACTTGCCGTCAGCCGTGGTTTCGCCGAAGTCGATGCCGAGCTTCTGCTTCAGATATTCAGCGGCGCTGTCTGAGCCGCCGTCCGGGCCGAGCTGGCACGGCAGGTTCGTGCAGAGCGTGATCTTGTATTTGCCGACCGGCGAGGTCTCATACATCGTGTAGAAGGTAGCCACCTCCTGCACGGCGACCGCCGGCATGCCGAGATAGTCCGCGACGAACTGCATGAGTTCGGGCGACAGCCAGCCATGCTCTTCCTGAGCAGTAGCCAGCGCCGACATCACGGCGGACTGTTTCTGATCGGCGGGATACTTCGCGATCGCACGATCGATTTCTTTCAGGCCTTCAGCTGAGATCATTTTCAGACACGACTCTTTCAATTCCTACCGAACGAAAACCCGTCGCGCGTTGCATGTTGCGACAGACCCGGCGTTCCTTTGCTTGACGCGCGCTTCGGTGCAATCTGAAGACGCGCGCTGATGAATACGTCCTAGCGATCGACTTCGCCGAACACGATGTCCTGCGTACCGATGATCGTCACAGCGTCGGCGATCATGTGACCGCGCGCCATTTCGTCGAGCGTAGACAGGTGCGCGTAGCCCGGCGCCCGAATTTTCAGGCGATACGGCTTGTTCGCGCCGTCCGAGATCAGGTAGATACCGAACTCGCCCTTCGGATGCTCGACTGCGGCATATGCCTCGCCTTCCGGCACATGGAAGCCTTCCGTGAAGAGCTTGAAGTGGTGAATCAGATCTTCCATGTTCGACTTCATGCCGACCCGCGACGGCGGCGCAACCTTGTGATTGTCGACCATCACCGGACCTGGATTCTTGCGCAACCACTCAATGCACTGTTTCACGATCCGTGTGGATTGGCGCATTTCTTCGACGCGAACCAGATATCGGTCATAGCAGTCGCCATTCACGCCGACCGGAATGTCGAAATCGAGCTTGTCGTAGACTTCGTACGGCTGCTTCTTGCGCAGATCCCACTCGATACCCGAGCCGCGCAACATCGCGCCGGTCATGCCGAGGTTCAGCGCGCGCTCCGGGCTGACCACGCCGATACCGACCAGACGTTGCTTCCAGATCCGGTTGTCGGTGAGCAGCGTTTCGTATTCGTCGACGCACTTCGGGAAACGCGTGAAGAAATCGTCAATGAAGTCGAGCAGCGAACCTTGACGGTTCTCGTTCATCCTCGACAATGCCTTCGCATTGCGGATCTTCGAAGCTTTGTATTGCGGCATTGCGTCAGGCAGATCGCGGTACACGCCACCCGGACGGTAGTAAGCTGCATGCATCCGTGCGCCGGACACCGCTTCGTACACGTCCATCAGGTCTTCGCGTTCGCGGAACGCGTACAGGAAGACCGCCATCGCGCCGACGTCGAGTGCGTGTGCGCCGATCCACATCAGGTGGTTCAGCACTCGCGTGACTTCGTCGAACATCACGCGGATGTACTGCGCGCGAATCGGCACTTCGATGCCGAGCAGCTTTTCGATCGCCATCACGTAGCCGTGCTCGTTGACCATCATCGACACGTAGTCGAGGCGGTCCATGTACGGCACGGACTGGATGAAAGTTTTGGTTTCCGCGAGCTTTTCAGTCGCGCGATGCAGGAGGCCGATGTGCGGATCGGCGCGCTGAATGACTTCGCCGTCGAGTTCGAGCACGAGGCGCAGCACACCGTGCGCGGCCGGGTGCTGAGGACCGAAGTTGAGCGTGTAGTTCTTGATCTCTGCCATGGCGTTCTCTTAGTGTTTCAGACCGCCATAGCGATCCTCGCGGATCACGCGCGGCGTGATTTCCCGCGGCTCGATCGTCACAGGCTGATAGACGACGCGCTTCTCTTCCGGGTCGTAACGCATTTCGACGTAGCCGGAGACAGGAAAATCTTTACGGAACGGGTGACCAATGAAACCGTAGTCGGTCAGGATGCGGCGCAGGTCCGGGTGACCCTCGAAGACGATGCCGTACAGGTCGAATGCTTCGCGTTCGTACCAGTTGGCCGAACTCCAGATATCGACGACTGACGCGACGATCGGCATTTCGTCGTCTGGTGCGAATACACGCAGACGCAGACGCCAGTTGTTCTGCACCGACAACAAATGCAGAACGGCCGCAAAACGCGGGCCGTCATAGGCGCCATCGGCGTAGGTCTGATAGTCGACGCCGCATAGATCGACCAGTTGCTCGAAACCGAGCGAGCGGTCGTCGCGCAGACGCGTTGCCACATTGATGTAGTCGCTCGCCTTCACGACGATCGTCAACTCACCGATTGCCTCGGTGGTGCTCAACAGGAGGCCGCCAAAGGCCG
This sequence comes from Paraburkholderia aspalathi, assembly GCF_900116445.1. GTDB lineage: Bacteria > Pseudomonadota > Gammaproteobacteria > Burkholderiales > Burkholderiaceae > Paraburkholderia > Paraburkholderia aspalathi. Next base: position 161,613 of record NZ_FPBH01000018.1, on the reverse strand, counting down.
CCTCGAGGTTCGCTTTCAGGGTCTCGAGTTTGCTTGCCATATTGTGGGGGAGGCGTTGGCCTTATTGACGGGCGATTGTGTTGGTGCGGCGGATCTTGGCCTGCAGCTGGATCACGCCATACACCAGCGCTTCCGCCGTAGGCGGACAACCTGGCACGTAGACGTCGACCGGCACGATCCGATCGCAGCCGCGCACCACCGAATAGGAATAGTGGTAGTAGCCGCCGCCGTTCGCGCACGAGCCCATCGAAATCACCCAGCGCGGCTCGGCCATCTGATCGTAGACCTTGCGCAGAGCCGGCGCCATCTTGTTGCACAACGTGCCGGCGACGATCATCACGTCCGACTGACGCGGACTCGGACGAAACACCACGCCGAAACGGTCAAGGTCATAACGGGCAGCGCCCGCATGCATCATCTCGACCGCGCAGCACGCGAGACCGAACGTCATCGGCCACAACGAGCCGGTGCGCGTCCAGTTGATCAGTTTGTCAGCCGTCGTGGTGACAAACCCTTCCTTCAAGACCCCTTCGATACTCATTTGCTTTCCACTCCAGACGGGGCGGCAAGCCTTGGCCACCCACGCAAACCGGCGATTAATCCATCATTCCCAGTCGAGGCCGCCCTTCTTCCAGATATAGGCAAAGCCCAACAGGAATTCGAGCAGGAAAATCATCATCGCCATGAAGCCAGGCCAGCCGATGTCGCGCAAGGCTACGCCCCACGGGAACAGGAACGCGGTTTCAAGGTCGAAAATGATGAAGAGAATGGCGACGAGGTAGTAACGCACATCGAACTTCATGCGCGCATCTTCGAATGCTTCGAAGCCGCACTCGTATGGTGCGTTTTTCTCGGTATCGGGCTTGTTGGGACCGAGGATCTTGCCAATGCTGACCAGTGCTACGCCTAAACCGGTGCCCACAATGAGGAACAACAAGACGGGGAAATAGGCTGCGAGGTTCAAGACTATCCTCTATCGGTTGGTTCTGAATGCCGCCAAGAGCATAGCACTCCTGACGCGAAATCACTTCGGCAACGTACATGCCGCAAGCCCAACGCAAGCCGCGCGTCAGAAGTGAAAATGCCAGCCGAAGCGAAGCAAGCGGCTGGCATTAGATAACATTTGGTGCCGACGGCGAGACTCGAACTCGCACAGCTTTCGCCACTACCCCCTCAAGATAGCGTGTCTACCAATTTCACCACGTCGGCACTAACTGCAATCCGGGAAAACAACTTATAAAACCCGCGAATCGCTTCAAGACTTAGATTGTAACTGGTCTAAACAGTTTGTTCAACGCACAAAAGCACTTTGAACGAAAAATTTATTTCGGCACATCCGTAGCCGGGACGGACGCAGCCGACGCCGGCAACACTGCCGAACCACCCGCCGGAGCGGCCGCCGCGGAAGCCGCGACCGGCGCGGTCACAGCCGCGCCCAGCAAGCCTGCGGACGGCTTCGCACGATATGCGCCGAGGTACGTCAGCGTCAATGTCGTTACAAAAAACACGGCTGCGAGGACGGCCGTGGTACGCGACAAAAAGTTTGCCGAACCGGTCGCGCCGAACAGGCTGCCCGACGCGCCGCTACCGAAAGCAGCGCCCATATCGGCGCCTTTGCCGTGCTGCAGCAAGACAAGGCCAATGACCCCGAGTGCCGACAACAGCTGAACGACGATAATCAATGTTTTCAAATACAGCATCACACTCACCTGAGTCTTTATTTAACCGCACCACACAAAGTGTGCCGCGCGGGATTGGGTCATCCTCGCCAAGGCGCCCTGCTTAACCGGCGACGCTCGTCGCGGCCGCCGCTTTGCAGATCGCCAGGAAATCCTGGTCTTTCAACGACGCGCCGCCGATCAGGCCACCGTCGATATCCGGCTCGCGGAACAATTCTTCCGCGTTCTCCGGCTTCACACTGCCGCCGTACAACACCGGCACATCCGCCACTGCCGCGCCCTTTGCCGCCAGACGCGAACGCAGGAAAGCATGCACTGCCTGCGCCTGATCCGATGTAGCGCTCTTGCCGGTGCCAATCGCCCAGACCGGTTCGTACGCGACGACGATGCGTGCCGCATCCGCTACCGACAGCTTCGCCAGCACCTCATCCAGCTGCGCGCCGACCACCTGCTCCGTCGAACCAGCCTCACGCTCTTCAAGCGTTTCGCCGACACACACGATCGGGGTCAAACCTGCTTCCAGTGCGCGCTGTGTCTTCACCGCGACCAGCTCTGCGCTTTCGCGATGGTAAGCACGGCGCTCCGAGTGCCCGACGATCGCAAGCGTGGCGCCGAAATCCACCACCATCTGCGCCGCCACTTCACCGGTATAGGCGCCATGCGTGAACGCGGAGACATCCTGCACGCCCCACACGACCTTGCCGCCTTCCAGCAACGATTGAGTCTGCGCGAGGTAAGGGCTCGGCACACAGACACCGACGCGCACATCAGCCGGCAATTCTCCCGCGCCTTGCGCCACGGCCTGCAACAGCGTTGCATTCTCGGCGAGGCGCCCGTGCATCTTCCAGTTACCGACTACCAGCTTGGCTCGTTGTTTCGACATCGTCTCGTCGTCTCGTGTATTGGCGGCGGACTTGGTTTGCGCTTACAGCCCGCCTTTCGTATTCATGCGGCGTGCGCAAAACGCGCAATTTTACTGCGTGGGGTGGATCGGGTCAAACCAACCGTGTCAAGCGTCCTGACCCCAAGTCAGCACGATCTTGCCGACGTGCGTGCTGCTTTCCATCAGCGCGTGCGCTTCGGCGGCTTGCGCTGCCGGAAACACACGATGCACCACTGGCTTAATGCGGCCATCTTCGAGGTGCGGCCACACGCGCTCTTTCAACTGCGCGGCGATCTTCGCCTTGAACTCGATCGGCCGCGGACGCAACGTCGAACCCGTCACCGTCAGACGGCGGCGCAGCACTTCGTTCAGATTCAGCTCGGCCTTCGCGCCGCCCAGCAAGGCGATCAGCACGATGCGGCCGCCGTCGGCCAGCGCGGTCAGCTCGCGCGGCACATAACTGCCCGCCACCATGTCGAGAACGACGTCGACACCACGATCGTTCGTCAGTGACTTGATGACTTCGACGAAATCCTCAGTCTTGTAGTTGATCGCCCGTTCGGCGCCGAGCGCTTCGCAGGCGCGGCACTTTTCGTCCGACCCGGCCGTGGCGAACACGCGAAAACCCAGCGCATGCGCAATCTGGATCGCCGTCACGCCGATGCCGCTCGAGCCGCCCTGCACCAGCAGCGTCTCGTTCGGGGCGCCCTCGCCCTTGCCAAGCTGCGCACGATCGAACACATTGCTCCACACCGTGAAGAATGTTTCCGGCAGCGAAGCCGCCTCGACATCCGACAAACCGGCGGGTACCGGCAGGCACTGCAACAGCGGCGCGGTCGCATATTCCGCATAGCCACCGCCCGCAAGCAACGCGCACACGCGATCGCCGATTTTCAGACCGAACGGATTGTTCTTCTCGTCGATGGTGCCGCCGACGACCTCACCCGCCACTTCCAGCCCCGGCAGGTCCGACGCACCCGGTGGCGGCGCATAGCCACCCTTGCGCTGAAATACGTCCGGACGGTTGATGCCTGATGCCGCCACCTTGATCAGCACCTCGCCCGCTTTCGGCTGCGGCGTGGGCCGCTCCGCCAGCTTGAGGACTTCCGGCGCGCCAAATTCGGTGATTTCGATCGCTTTCATCTGCGTCAACTCCAAGATTGGATTGCGTTGCCTACCGTCGGAAATCGTCTGAGCCGAGGCAACATGCCTCGCTTAGAGAGAGTACCCGTTTGCGCCGGTTCGCACCTGCTTGCCGACAACGCAATCCACCCTGCGCCCTTCATGAAAAACGGCCGGCGCGCATTCGCGCTGCCGGCCGTCGCCCTGCTACCGCATTACTGCGGCGTCGGTTCGCCTTGCGGCGCGCCGTTTGCGGCGTCGTTCAGCAACGCCTTGGCCGACAAACGCACGCGGCCCTTTTCGTCCGTCTGGATGACCTTGACCTTCACCTGCTGGCCATCCTTCAGGTAGTCGTTGATGTCCTTGATACGCTCATTGGCGATTTCGGAGATGTGCAGCAGACCATCCTTGCCCGGCAGGATGTTCACGATCGCACCGAAGTCCAGCAGCTTGAGCACGGTGCCTTCGTACACTTGGCCCACTTCGACTTCCAGCGTGATGTTCTCGATACGCTTCTTCGCTTCGGCCATCCCTTCGCTGCTGGTGCTGGCGATGGTGACGACGCCGTCGTCCGAAATATCGATCGTCGTGCCGGTTTCTTCCGTCAGCGCGCGGATCACCGAACCACCCTTGCCGATCACGTCGCGGATCTTTTCCGGATTGATCTTGATGGTGATCATGCGCGGTGCGTAGTCCGACAGCACCGTGTTCGCGCCCGACACAGCCGAGGTCATCTTGCCGAGGATGTGCATACGGCCTTCCTTCGCTTGCGCGAGAGCGACCTGCATGATTTCCTTGGTGATGCCCTGGATCTTGATGTCCATCTGCAGCGCAGTCACGCCTTGCTCGGTACCCGCCACCTTGAAGTCCATGTCGCCGAGGTGATCTTCGTCGCCGAGGATGTCGGTCAGCACGGCAAACTTGTTGCCTTCCAGGATCAGGCCCATCGCGATGCCGGCGACGTGCGCCTTCATCGGCACGCCGGCGTCCATCAGTGCGAGGCAGCCGCCGCACACCGAAGCCATCGACGACGAACCGTTCGATTCGGTGATTTCCGACACGACGCGGATCGAGTAGCCGAATTCGTCGGCGCTCGGCAGGCACGCAGCCAGCGCGCGCTTGGCCAGACGGCCGTGACCGATTTCACGGCGCTTCGGCGAACCGACGCGACCCGTTTCGCCGGTCGCGAACGGAGGCATGTTGTAGTGGAGCATGAAGCGTTCGCGGTACTCGCCTTCGAGCGCGTCGATGTTCTGCTCGTCGCCCTTGGTGCCCAGCGTTGCGACAACCAGAGCCTGCGTTTCGCCACGCGTGAACAGTGCCGAGCCGTGCGTACGCGGCAGCACGCCGGTACGGATTTCGATCGGGCGCACGGTGCGCGTGTCACGGCCGTCGATACGCGGCTCGCCGTTCAGGATCTGGGTACGGACGATCTTCGCTTCGATGTCGAACAGCACATTGCCGACGCTAGCCTTGTCTGCTGCAACCGTGCCGGCTGCCGCTGCTTCTTCTTCCAGCTTGGCCGACGTCGCTGCATAGACTTCCTTCAGCTTGGTCGAACGGGCTTGCTTGTCGCGGATCTGATAAGCGGCGAGCAGATCGGCTTGCGCCAGTTCCGACACGCGTGCGATCAGCGGCTCATTCTTGGCGGCCGGCTTCCAGTCCCATTCCGGCTTGCCGCCTTCGCGAACCAGCTCGTGGATTACGTCGATCGCGACCTGCATTTGTTCGTGACCGAACACCACTGCACCGAGCATCACTTCTTCGGTCAGTTGTTGTGCTTCCGATTCCACCATCAGCACCGCGCGTTCCGTACCCGCAACGATCAGGTCGAGCGCCGATTCCTTCATTTGCGGACGCGTCGGGTTCAACACGTATTCGTTGTTGATGTAGGCCACGCGTGCTGCGCCGACCGGGCCGTTGAACGGCAGACCGGAAATAGCGAGCGCCGCCGACGCGCCGATCAGCGCGGGGATGTCAGCGGGAATTTCGGGGTTCAGCGACAGGACGTGGATCACGACCTGGACTTCGTTGTAGAAGCCTTCCGGGAACAGCGGACGCAGCGGACGGTCGATCAGGCGCGAAATCAGCGTTTCGCCTTCCGACGGACGGCCTTCGCGGCGGAAGAAACCACCGGGGATCTTGCCTGCAGCGTAGGTCTTTTCGAGGTAATCGACGGTCAGCGGGAAGAAGTCCTGACCCGGCTTGGCGGTCTTGGCGCCGACCACAGTAGCCAGCACAACGGTGTCTTCGACATCGACGATCACCGCACCGCTCGCCTGACGAGCGATTTCGCCCGTTTCGAGGCGAACCTTATGTTGGCCCCACTGAAATTCTTTGACGATCTTATTGAACATAGTCATTGCTTTTCCTCTTCGTTATGCCGCGCGGACCAGAAGCGGCGCGGCAACGCCAGGACCGGCGCCACAGGGGAAGAGTAGTGTTATGCCATTCCAGAGAACCACGCCCTACGTTATGTACGCGCGCGAACCGCTGGAATGACACAAAGCTCTGCCCTGAAGCCCGGCCGTATTTCTGCTTTTTGCTGCTTTTCTTACTGCTGTTTTCCTGCTAGGCGCCGCATGAATCGTCACGCTACCGCGACCGGCAGGCGGTGCACATCACATGAAGCGCACCGTGCAAAAACAAAATGCCTGTATCAGTGGAACTGACACAGGCATCTTGCTGAACGACTGGCCGATTACTTACGCAGACCCAGCTTCTCGATCAGTGCGCGGTAACGATCCGCGTCCTTACCCTTCAGGTAGTCGAGCAGCTTACGACGGCGGCTCACCATGCGCAGCAGACCGCGGCGGCTGTGGTGATCCTTCGTGTGTGCCTTGAAGTGAACGGTCAGTTCGTTGATGCGGGTCGTGAGCAGCGCGACCTGAACTTCGGGGGAGCCGGTGTCGTTAGCTGCGCGTGCGAATTGCGCAACGACTTCGGACTTCTTGCTTGTTTCAACTGCGGACATGTCGATTTCCTTGAGAACTAGACAGGCGGTCACGGAAGAAAGGCCGTGCCGTGGGTTACCCGTGGGCGCATATCTGCAATCATTTGCAGCCATGCCTCACAACGGGACGCGTATTGTAGCACAGCCCGATCCGGCCGCGAACCCTGCTGTGCCGGGCGGGATCGTGGCCGGCCCGGGTTTGTTCAGGGGCTGTTTTACGGCCGTTTCATCTTGCATACCGTTGACGGCACAGTCCGTTCGGGCGGCAAAGCCAGCACCGTGCGGAACCCATAGCCCGAACCTTCGTTGTCGAACTTGACGCCCGGCGTGCCGGCCTTGTCCATTTCCATCACGTAAAGGGGCTGGATCAGCTGATGGTCGTCGGCGCGCATCCAGGAGGCGTGGAAGCCGTTGTCGAACTTGATGCCCTCCAACGCCCGGGCGACCGCCGTCGGGTCGGCACTGCCGGCGCGGTTCATCGCCACGGCCAAGGTCTCGATCATCAGCGGCATGCGCAGCACCGGGTAGTCGTCTTGTGCAGCCGGGAAACGGGCGCGAAACGCCGCGTACCAGGCGTCGGAGGCCGCGCCGCCGGCGTTCGGGTGCCAGTCGGCCACCGCGATCACGTGTTTGACGCCGGCGTCGCCCAACGCGGCAGGCGCCCCGAGGCTGTTGCCGTAGAAGGTGTAAAACCGGGTGTCCAGGCCCTGTTCGCGTGCCGCCTTGACCAGAAGCGTCAGGTCGTTGCCCCAGTTGCCGGTGATCACCGCATCCGCGCCGCTCGCGCGGATCTTCGCGATGTAGGGCGCGAAGTCCTTCACGCGGCCAATCGGATGAAATTCGTCGCCGACAACCGCAATATCGGGGCGCTTGGTCGCCAGGGTCGAACGCGCGAGGCTGCTGACGTCGTGGCCGAAACTGTAATCCTGATTCAGCAGATAGACCTTCTTCACCGCTTTGTCGCGCTGGATCACATCAGCCAACGCATCCATGCGCATGCCTGCGTGTGCGTCGAAGCGAAAGTGCCAGAAACTGCAATTGGCGTTGGTCAAGGCCGGATCGTCGGCGGAATAATTGAGGAACAGCTCGCGGTTGCCCGGTTCGCGGCTGTTCTGTTTCTCGATCGCGCCGATCAGCGCCGCGGCGACCGCCGAGCTATTGCCCTGCATGATGTAGCCGATGTGGCGGTCGGCGGCCGCGCGCAATTGCACGAGCGCCTCCTCGGCACTGCCCTTGCTGTCGAGCACCACCAGTTCGAGCGGATGCGCGCCGTCGGCGAGCTTGACGCCGCCTTCCGCATTCACCTGCTCGACACCGAAGCGCAGATTGCGCTCCACCGCCGCGCCCGCATTCGCGAAGGGGCCGGACATGCCTTCGATCAGCGCCAACTGGATCGGTGCACCCATCGGCTTATTGACCGGCTTGCTTGCCGGACCCGGCACCGTTTCTCCCGCGGCGAGCGCCGCCGCGGCCATCGAAATCGCTGCCAGCGCCACGACTGCCGCTGCTGCCGCCCGTTGCCACTTCGCCATCGTCATTGCCCCGCTGGATTCGTCGAAGCGCGGATCATAGGGCGTTCCAGATGGAATAAGCAAGCCGGCAAAGCCGTTATCGTAATTACAGTGGGGCTTGTACGAAGCGCAAATTTTTTGCCGCCGCCCGTGTCAAAATATTGTGTCTCGATGATAAAAACCGCTGCACAAATGCCATCGGAGGAATTCATGTTCAACCGCCACCCATCCACGGCGGCGTCGATCGAAGCGCCGCCCGCAGCACGCCTGCGCCACGCCGCGCTCGTCTGCCTGGGCGCACTCGCGCTCACGGCTACGCTCGCCGGCTGCGTGCAGCCATGGCAGCAATACCAACAAGGCGCGGACGAATCGACCATCGTCGCCCGCCTTGGCGCGCCGCGTGAAAGCTACGATCTGCCCAACGGCGGCAAGCGGCTGATGTGGCCGACCCAGCCAATGGGCGAAACCACTACCGCCGCCGACATCGACGCATCCGGCAAGATCGTCACCGTGCGTCAGGTGCTTCAGCCCAACGAGTTCTACCGGGCGGAGATCGGCAAGTGGACGAAGAGCGACGTGCTGGTGAACTTCGGCCGCCCCGTCGAAACGTCGTACTTCCCGTTGATGAAGCGCGAGGTCTGGACGTATCGCTATCTGGAAGACAACGTCTGGTACATGATGTACAGCTTCTATTTCGACGACCAGGGCATCGTGCGGCTCACGCAAAAAACGCCTGATCCCTTGCACGACCCGGATCGCCGCAGCCTGTTCTGAGCGCTCGCTCGAACCCATTGCGCATGGATTTGCCAAGCCGCCTTTTCAGGCGGCTTTTTTTTATTTATTGCGCATGCCCACGAATTTTATTTCGCGCACAGCAGATTTATTTTTTGATAGAAAGGTTTTCGTAAGCATTGATTCAGTACCGATTGCACCCGCTGCGCCGTCCGGGCACAGCCGTGGTGTCGGCGACGAGTCTGTGCGCCCTACTTACGGAGCCACTATCGATGAACCGTCCGAAACGCCTGCTGGTCGCCAACGTCGCATGGGCGTATGAAACCGCCGCGCGCAACCCCGAATTTTTCCGTGATCTGGTGCGAGGCCAGAATCCGCATGTGCTGTGGGTCGGCTGCTCGGACAGCCGCGTGCCCGCAGAAACCATCACGCATTGCGAGCCCGGCGATCTGTTCGTTCACCGCAACATCGCCAACCTTTTTCATCCCGACGACGACAACACCGCGAGCGTCCTCGAATACGCGGTGCGCGTGCTGAAGGTGGGGCACGTGATCGTCTGCGGGCACTATGGCTGCGGTGGTGTGCGCGCCGCCCTGCTGCCGCCGGAACCGACGTTGCCGCATGTGAATCGACGGATCGCACCTCTGTGCGCGTTGGCAAAGGCGCATGGCAACGAACTCCGGAGTCACGCAAGCGAGCGTGAGCGTATCGACCGCCTCGCAGAGTTGAACGTGCTCGAGCAAGTGCGCCAGTTACGCGCGAGTGCGATCGTGCGCGATGCTGACCCGGCACCCCTCGTTCACGGCTGGATCTTCGCGCTCGAGGACGGGCGCATCAAGGTACTCACGTCCGGCTACGAAGCCGACGACGCGATGACCTGCACAACAGCCGCCCATAGCGCCGCCTAGTGCGCAGCTCTTATGAAACCGGCCGCAGCATGGCCTTCGCCTTTGCCTTCGCAGCACACAGGGCTCCACCCACTACTGCACCGACACCATGAACCTTCGAGCTTTCTTTTCCACGTTTCAGCGCGATCTGCTGGCTGGCACGGTCGTTTTTCTGGTGGCGCTGCCGCTATGTCTGGGCATCGCCAACGCCTCGGGCGTCGAGCCATTTGCCGGGCTTGTATCGGGCATCGTCGGCGGCCTGGTGGTGGCCGTGCTGAGCGGTTCGCGGCTGAGCGTCAGCGGGCCCGCGGCGGGCCTCGTCGTGATCGTCGTCGACGGAATCGCGCAACTCGGCAGCTTCTCCGCGTTCCTGCTGGCCGTATTGCTGTCCGGCGCGATTCAATTCGGATTCGGCATGCTGAAGGCCGGCAGATTTGCGGCCTATGTGCCATCGCCCGTGATCAAGGGCATGCTTGCGGCGATCGGCGTGCTGCTGATCGTCAAGCAGTTTCCGCTCGCGCTTGGGCTATCCGGCGCGAATGCGTCGGCCGGATCGCAAGCCGCTGCCCATATGGCCGGCAGCGTATCGACGCCGTTCGGCTCGATATCACTCGCGGCCTGCGTGATCACTTTGCTGTCGCTCGCGATTCTGGTGGGCTGGGAAACGCGCGCGTTACGTCGCTTTGCGCTGGTGCGCCTTGTACCCGCACCGCTCGCGGTGGTGCTGCTGGGCATCGGCGCGACGCTGCTGCTCGGGTTGCTCGCCCCGTCGCTCGCGCCGCCCGCCGAGCATCGTGTCGCGCTGCCGTCGCTCGAGTCGTTCGCTGCGTTGCAAGTCGCGCTCCAATGGGCCGACTTCGGGCCACACTTCGCGCAACTGGTCAATCCTGATGTCTGGCGCGTCGCCATTACATTGGCGATCGTCGCGAGTCTCGAAACGCTGCTGAGCCTTGAAGCGGTCGAGCAGATCGATCCCGCCCGACGTGCCGCGCCGCCGGATCGCGAATTGAAGGCACAGGGCGTGGGTAACCTGATCGCCGGCGCGATCGGCGGCCTGCCGATCACCTCGGTCATCGTGCGCAGCTCCGCCAATGTGCATGCGGGCGCTCAAAGCCGGCTGTCCGCGATCATTCATGGCGTGTTGCTGCTGCTCAGCGTGTTCGCGCTCACCAGCGTCATCAACCTGATTCCGCTTGCGTGCCTCGCGGCGATTCTTATCTTCACCGGCGTGAAGCTCGCCAAACCGTCGTTGTTCGTCGCCATCGCCAAGCAGGGTTTCGCGCCGTTTGCGCCGTTCATCGTCACGCTGGTCGGCGTACTCGCCACCGATCTGCTGATCGGCATCGTGCTCGGCATTCTGTGCAGCGTGCTGCTCGCGCTGTATGCGAACCTGCGTAGCCCAATCGTGCTCGCGCAGCACGGCGATCACTACCTGCTGTCGTTTCGCAAGGACGTGTCGTTTCTCGGCAAGGTGCCGCTCAAGCACTACCTGCAGCAGATTCCCGACGGCGCGACCTTGATCGTCGACGCAACGCGTGCCGATTTCGTCGATCACGATGTGCGCGAACTGCTGGATACGTTTGTCGCCGATGCGCCGCGCCGCGAGATCGCAGTCGAAGTGCGGCATCAGGTCCAGGCGCAGGCACGCGCGGCGCGCGGGTGGTCGATGCGGCGTGCGGCTGCGGAGTAGTTTCAGCGCGCGGTACTTCAGCGCGACACTCGAGGAGGAGACACCACAAAAGCAAGAAGCCCTGTGCTTTTGGGAGCACAGGGCTTCTTGACAATCCGGTTCAGCGGGCACGCAATCAGCGCGCCTGCTTCCATCACTCCGAACGTTGCGGATTCAACTTATCGAAGTTCGAATGCAGCTTGTTCAGCGCCGAGATATACGCCTTCGCGGAAGCCGCGACGATATCCGGATCGGTGCCCACACCGTTGACGATGCGCCCGCTCCTGGACAGCCGCACGGTCACTTCGCCTTGCGCCTGCGTACCGGTTGTAATGGCATTCACCGAGTACAGCAGCAACTCCGAACCGCTGCCCACTTCCGTTTCGATCGCATTGAGCGTGGCATCCACGGGACCGTTGCCACGTGCTTCCCCGGTCACTTCCTTGCCTTCGACCGAGAACACGATCTTCGCGTGCGGCTGCTCACCGGTTTCCGAATGCTGCGACAACGACAGGAACTTGTAGTGCTCCTTCTCCTGTGCTTCTGCCGATTCCTCAGTGACGATCGCGATGATGTCTTCGTCGAAGATTTCCGACTTGCGGTCGGCCAATTCCTTGAAGCGTGCGAACGCCGTGTTCAATTCGCCTTCGCTATCGAGCGCGATACCCAGTTCCTGCAAACGCTGCTTGAACGCATTACGGCCCGACAACTTGCCCAGCACGATCTTGTTCGCGCTCCAGCCCACGTCTTCGGCACGCATGATTTCGTACGTGTCGCGCGCTTTCAGCACGCCGTCCTGGTGGATGCCGGATGCGTGCGCAAACGCGTTCGCACCAACCACCGCCTTGTTCGGCTGCACGACGAAACCGGTGATCTGCGACACCAGCTTCGAAGCCGGCACGATCTGCGTGGTATCGAGACCGATTTCAAGGCCGAAGTAATCCTTGCGCGTCTTCACCGCCATCACGATTTCTTCGAGCGACGTATTACCTGCACGCTCGCCGAGACCGTTGATCGTGCACTCGACCTGACGCGCGCCGCCGATCTGCACACCAGCCAGCGAGTTCGCCACCGCCATGCCGAGGTCGTTATGGCAATGCACCGAGAACACCGCCTTATGCGAGTTCGGAATCCGCTCGCGCAGCGTCTTCACGAGCTGGCCGTACAACTCCGGCACGCCATAGCCGACCGTGTCCGCAATGTTGATGGTGGTGGCGCCTTCCGCAATGACCGCTTCCAGCACGCGGCACAGGAAATCCATGTCCGAACGGCTGCCGTCTTCCGGCGAAAACTCGACGTCGTCCGTGAACTTGCGGGCGAAACGCACCGCCAGCTTCGCCTGTTCGAACACCTGATCCGGCGTCATGCGCAGCTTCTTTTCCATATGCAGCGGCGACGTTGCGATGAACGTGTGGATGCGGAAATGATCGGCCGGCTTGAGTGCGTCAGCAGCGCGTTGAATGTCTTTGTCGTTCGCACGGGCCAGCGAGCAGATCGTGCTGTCCTTGATCAGGCCCGCGATGGTGTGGATCGAATCGAAGTCGCCATTCGAACTGGCCGCGAAGCCCGCTTCGATCACGTCCACCTTCATCCGTTCGAGCTGCTTTGCGATGCGGATTTTTTCTTCTTTCGTCATCGACGCGCCGGGCGATTGCTCGCCGTCACGCAACGTGGTGTCGAATATGATCAGTTTGTCGGCCATGTCGGGTCTCCTGAGGAGTCGTTCAATTGTGGGGATCGGATATTGGAATTCGGGCGTTTTGCGCCACCGTTGGCGACGCTAAAAGCCGCAGACGAGGCAGACGGAGGGCGGAAAACGATAAGCGATCAGCGCGCTAGATGCGCCAGCACTAGCGCACCCGCGGCGCACCAGCTTGTTGAGGCTCGTGCTGCAGCTCAAATGGGAACCTGAACGCATTTATCCAACGACTATAGCGGCATTCCTGTCGCCGTGCAATTGGCGTCGGACCTGCCTGCCGCGCGCCGCCGGACGGGCTCGACAACGAAAAACGGCAGCCTGCGAAGACTGCCGTTTTCTCATTTCACGCTCATGTAACGAAGCTGCGCCGTTACCTGTCCCGCGCCACGGACCGAGCCGGATTCGCCCTGCCCCGCAGCGCCTGATAGCCCCAGAACACATAGCCCGACAGACCGTACAGCACGAACAGGCCGAACAGCATCAGCGGCGGATCGGACGACACCAGCACGAACGCCACCACCACGAGCAGAATCACGCCGAACGGCACGCGGTGCCGCACATCGAGCGCCTTGCCGCTGTAGAACGGAGCGTTCGACACCATCGTCACACCGGCGTAGATGGTCAGCACGAAAGCGACCCACGGCAGCCACACCAGCTTGAGCGGCACGCGGTTGTCGGTGGCGAGCCACACGAAACCGGCGATCAGCGCCGCGGCCGCTGGGCTCGGCATACCCTGGAAGAAGCGCTTGTCGACCACACCGATGTTCGCGTTGAAGCGCGCGAGACGCAACGCCGCCCCCGAACAGTAGACGAACGCCGCGAGCCAGCCCCAGCGGCCGAGATCTTTCAGAATCCACTCGTACATCACAAGCGCCGGCGCCACACCGAACGAGACCATGTCCGAGAGGCTGTCGAACTGTTCGCCGAACGCGCTTTGCGTATGCGTCATGCGGGCGACCCGTCCGTCCATGCCGTCCAGCACCATCGCCACGAAGATCGCGATTGCCGCGATTTCGAAGCGCACGTTCATCGCCTGCACCACCGCGAAGAAGCCGCAAAAGAGCGCGGCGGTGGTAAACGCGTTCGGCAGCAGGTAAATGCCGCGTTTCCTCAGAAACTGCTGACGCTGAGCGCGCCGACTCTCGACTGCGCCTGTCTCCGCCACGATCGGCTTGTTACGGCGGAACGGGCGCGGGAGCTGCCCGCTGTTGCGGGGTCGACGCGGTTTGAATGCGGCCATTCGGAAAACCTCCTTGGTGCCGCTTTATAGTTCAGCGAGGATCGTGGACGACGCGGAAACCTTCTCACCGATCGACACACGCGGACGGCTGCCAACCGGCAGGTACACGTCGACACGCGAGCCAAAACGGATAAATCCATAACGCTGGCCACGCGTGAGCGGCTCACCTGAGCGTACGTAGCAAAGAATGCGCCGCGCAATCAGACCGGCGATCTGCACCGACGTCACCGTCTGGCCGCCGGCCATTTGGATCACCACCGCATTGCGCTCGTTTTCGAGCGAAGCCTTATCCACAGCGGCATTCAGATACGCGCCCGGGAAATATTCGACCTTGGAGATCGCACCGTCCACCGGTGAGCGCTGCGAATGGACATTGAAAACGTTCATGAACACGCTGATCTTCAGCGCTTCACGGTTGGCATACGGATCATGCGCTGTCTCGACTGCGACGATACGGCCGTCGGCCGGGCACAGTACGGCATTCGCCTGAGTCGGAATCGGGCGCGCAGGATCGCGGAAAAACTGCACGACGAAGATCAGGATCAGCCAGAACAGCCATGCAAAGCCGAATCCCGCGAAGGCATGAACCAGTAATGCAACGACGGCCGCGATGGCGATGAACGGCCAGCCTTCTCGCGCGATGATCGGATGAGGGTAATTCATGGATGGCTTCTGTATTTTTGTAAAACCGTAGGATAGCAAAAGCCGCCCAGGGTTCAGCACCCTTGGACGGCTTTTTGCATTACCGGCTGCTGCGACGAGGCGCCGCGCCGGTCAGATGCGATAAAACTGGCTTCTTAGTTCTTCGACTGGTCGACCAGCTTGTTCGCGGCGATCCACGGCATCATCGAACGCAGCTTGGCACCCACCGTTTCGATCTGGTGCTCGGCCGTCAGACGGCGACGCGATTGCAGCGTCGGTGCGCCAGCCTTGTTTTCGATGATGAAGCTCTTTGCGTACTCACCGGTCTGAATGTCCGTCAGCACGGCCTTCATCGCCTTCTTCGTTTCAGCCGTCACGATACGCGGACCCGTCACGTACTCGCCGTATTCGGCGTTGTTCGAGATCGAGTAGTTCATGTTCGCGATGCCGCCTTCGTAGATCAGGTCGACGATCAGCTTCAGTTCGTGCAGGCATTCGAAGTACGCCATTTCCGGCGCGTAACCCGCTTCCACCAGCGTTTCGAAGCCGGCCTTGATCAGGTCGACCGTACCGCCGCACAGCACGGCTTGTTCGCCGAACAGGTCGGTTTCCGTTTCTTCGCGGAAGTTCGTTTCGATGATACCGGCACGGCCGCCGCCGTTCGCTGCTGCGTACGACAGCGCGATGTCACGTGCTGCGCCCGACTTGTCTTGTGCAACGGCGATCAGGTGGGGCACGCCGCCACCTTGCGAGTACGTACCGCGAACCGTGTGGCCCGGTGCCTTCGGCGCGATCATGATCACGTCGAGGTCAGCACGCGGGATCACCTGACCGTAGTGCACGTTGAAGCCGTGTGCGAAGGCGAGCGCTGCGCCTTGCTTGATGTTGGCGTGCACTTCCTTTGCGTAGACTTCAGCGATCTGCTCGTCCGGCAGCAGCATCATGACGACGTCCGCGCCCTTGACGGCTTCCGCCACTTCCTTGACTTGCAGGCCGGCGTTCTCAGCCTTGCTCCACGATGCGCCGCCCTTGCGCAGACCGACCGTGATATTCACGCCGCTTTCCTTCAGGTTCAGCGCGTGAGCATGGCCTTGCGAGCCATAGCCGATGATGGTGACTTGCTTACCCTTGATGAGGGAGAGGTCGGCGTCCTTGTCGTAGAAAACTTTCATGTCGGTTCCTTGGCTAAATTCGGTGAAATCAGTGAAATACAAATACTGCGAATGGTGTGTTGCTTGGCCGGGCTCTTGAAGGCACTGCCCGGCCCCGATCGAAACGTTAGCGAATCGTCGATAAGCGCGCGTCAAACCTTCAGAATGCGCTCGCCGCGGCCGATGCCCGAACTGCCCGTACGGACGGTTTCGAGAATCGCAGTCGCGTCGATCCCTTCAATGAAGGCATCGAGCTTGTCGCTCGCGCCCGTCAGTTCGATCGTGTAGGTCTTTTCTGTGACGTCGATGATCCGGCCGCGGAAAATATCCGACATCCGTTTCATTTCCTCACGTTCCTTGCCGACCGCCCTTACCTTGATCAACATCAGCTCGCGTTCGATGTGGGCGCCCTCGGTAAGGTCGACCACTTTCACCACCTCGATCAGGCGGTTCAGATGCTTCGTGATCTGTTCGATCACGTCGTCCGAGCCAATGGAGACGATGGTCATGCGCGACAGCGAACGGTCTTCGGTCGGAGCCACCGTCAAGGTTTCAATGTTGTAGCCGCGTGCCGAGAACAGCCCCACCACGCGTGATAACGCGCCCGGTTCGTTTTCCAGCAGGACAGAAATAATGTGTCTCATGTTTCGCTTCTTCCAGATGTTTTGTCGATGTATGCGAGCGGTTTCGCGCCGCTTCGTCCGCCTTCGCCCTTTTTGAAGGCGCGCATGACGAAGCCAACGCTAAAAACCGTCGTTATAGATCTTCCGAACCCATGAGCATCTCAGTGATGCCCTTGCCGGCCTGGACCATCGGCCAGACGTTTTCGGTCGGATCGGTCTGGAAATCGAGAAACACCGTGCGATCTTTCAGGCGCAGCGCCTCCTTCAGCGCCGGCTCGACATCGGCCGTACGTTCGATACGCATGCCGACATGGCCGTACGCCTCGGCGAGCTTCACGAAATCCGGCAGCGCATCCATGTACGAATGCGAATAGCGCTTGCTGTATTCGATCTGCTGCCACTGGCGCACCATGCCCAGATAGCGGTTGTTCAGCGAAATGATCTTGATGGGCGTCTCGTACTGCTTGCAGGTCGAGAGTTCCTGGATACACATCTGGATCGAGCCTTCGCCCGTGATACAGAGCACGTCGTCGTCCGGGTGCGCCATCTTCACGCCCATCGCCGCCGGCAGGCCGAAGCCCATCGTGCCGAGGCCACCGGAATTGATCCAGCGGCGCGGCTTGTTGAAGCGATAGAACTGCGCCGCCCACATCTGGTGCTGGCCGACGTCGGAACACACGAAGGCATTGCCGTCGGTCAGTTCCCACGCCTTTTCCACCACGTACTGCGGCTTGATGATGTCGCTCTTGCGATCGAACTTCAGGCAGTCTTTGGCGCGCCAGGCTTCGATGTCCTTCCACCAGTCGGCGAGCGCCGCGGTGTCAGGGCCATGCTCGGCCGTTTGCAACTGCTCGATCAGCTCCTTCAGCACTTCCTTCACGTCGCCGACGATCGGAATGTCGACCTTGACGCGCTTGGAGATGGAAGAAGGATCGATGTCGATATGGATGATCTTGCGCGGGCGCGATGCGAAGTGCGCCGGATCGCCGATCACACGGTCGTCGAAGCGCGCGCCGATCGCGATCAGCACGTCGCAGTGCTGCATCGCCATGTTGGCTTCGTACGTGCCGTGCATGCCGAGCATGCCGAGGAATTTCTTGTCGCTCGCGCGGTAGCCGCCCAGACCCATCAACGTATTGGTGATCGGATAACCGAGCAGATCGGCGAACTGGTTCAGCTCACGCGACGCATCCGCGAGAATGATGCCGCCACCGGTGTAGATATACGGACGCTTGGCCGACAGCAACAAGGCCACAGCCTTGCGAATCTGGCCGGAGTGACCTTTCGTGACCGGGTTGTACGAGCGCAGCGAAACGGTCTTGAGCGGTTCGTACTGGCACGGCATCTTCGACACGTCTTTCGGAATGTCGATCAGCACCGGGCCGGGACGGCCGGTACGGGCGATGTAGAAAGCTTTCTTGACGGTAGCCGCGAGGTCGCGCACGTCCTTCACGAGGAAGTTGTGCTTCACGCAGGGACGCGTGATGCCGACCGTATCGCACTCCTGGAACGCATCCTGACCGATCGCAGCAGTCGGCACCTGGCCGCTGATGATCACCATCGGGATCGAATCCATGTAGGCCGTGGCGATGCCGGTCACCGCATTGGTAACGCCGGGGCCGGAGGTCACGAGGCACACACCCACTTTGCCGGTGGAACGCGCATAGGCGTCGGCGGCGTGGACTGCGGCTTGTTCGTGGCGCACGAGGATGTGCTGGAATTTGTCCTGCTTGTACAGCTCGTCGTAAATGTAGAGTACCGAGCCGCCGGGATAGCCCCACACAAACTCGACGTCTTCGTCGGCCAAAGCGCGCATGAGCACGGTGGCGCCGATAGAGTCAGCTTCAGGATGGGGGGTCGTATCCGACGTGGAGAATTCCGCGCTGGGCATATTCATTTATTCACCTTTCGAATTTTCGGCAAAAAATTGATCGGGTGCTCTCTGCCGGGCTTGTGGCTCGGGTTCAAGCGGCGCGTCCAGTTGACAGGTGAGCTTCTTGGGCCACACCTCAATTGAGACAAGTCACTTATGTTGCGAACCAGCGAAGATATCTGCAGATGTTCGCGCGGTCAAGCAAATATTGCCCTGGCGGCCTGCCGCTGAATCCCACAATGGGTCAAAAACGACCGAGACCGTGTTATAGAGATGCAAGGTAGGACAGGTTTCGCCCCAGCGGAGCGAAAGTTTGTTAGCATCCGCGAGTTTTACGACATTTTTCGACCGATTACGCGCACGCACGCTGCGCCGACCCCCAAACGGATGGCATCAGACAAGGAACTCGCCGATTTTCTGGCGGGCGTCGAAAGGCGCGCATTCAAGCAGACGGTCTACGCCGTGCGGGACGACGACGCCTCGCTCGATATCGTGCAGGACGCGATGATCAAGCTCGCCGAAAAATACGGCGACCGTCCGGCCGCCGAACTTCCGCTCCTGTTTCAGCGTATTCTCCAGAATGCGATGCACGACTATTTCCGTCGTGCCAAAGTGCGCAATACTTGGGTTAGTCTGTTCTCCTCGCTCGGCAACGCCGACGACGACGAATTCGACCCACTCGAAACATTCGAGGCGCAGCAAGGTTCAGCGGGCTCAGAAAGCAACGAACAGAAACTCGAACGCGAACAAGTCTTACAGTTAATCGACGACGAGATCCAAAAGTTACCGGCACGTCAACGGGAGGCGTTTCTCATGCGTTATTGGGAAGATATGGATGTCGCCGAGACTGCCGCCGCGATGGGCTGCTCCGAAGGCAGTGTGAAAACACACTGCTCGCGGGCCACCCACACGCTGGCGCAAGCGCTCAAGGCTAAAGGAATCACGCTATGAGCTCCCTAGAAACCAAAGAACTCGAGTTCGCCCGCCAGGTGCGCCGCGCGCTCGACGAAACCGCCGCCAGTATTCCGCCCGCCACCGTCGACCGGCTCGCTGTGGCGCGCCGTGCCGCGCTCGCTCGCAAGAAGCCCGAGACCGTGAGCGCGCCGGTGTTCGTACCCGCCTTCGCCGGTGCCGGCATGCCCTCCGGGATGCCGCAGGTCGAGATGCCGCAGCGCCGCCGCTCGCCGCTGCGCCGCTTTGCGCTCGCGTGGCCGCTCGTCGCGCTGGTCGTCAGCCTCGTGGGCATCGCCTACTGGGAAGACCAGCAACGCACCGCCGAACTCGCCGATATCGATGCAGCCATGCTAAGCGACGACTTGCCGCTCAATGCCTATCTCGATCACGGTTTCAACGCGTACCTATCACGCGCCCACTGAGCGGGAGATTCTTCGGGTGAGTTACAAGCGCGGCTTGGCCGTTGTTTTCGGATGCGCGATCGCGGCCCTCGTGTCGTTTGCCGCGACGTATCCGCGCTTTTATCCGAGCCCGTCGACCGCCAGTGCGCCTGCCGCGGGCGGCAACGCAACCGCCAAGGCGCCCGCGCCAACGCTCGCCGTCGAACTGCCGGGCCTGTCCGGCAACAATAGCCCGTTGGCATGGTCGCGCCTGAGCTCGGCCGAGCACCTTGCGCTCGCGCCGTTCGCGGGCGTATGGGATTCCTTCAGCGACGAACGCAAGCGAAAATGGATCAAGATCGCCGCGCGTTATCCGAAGTTATCGCCTGATGCGCAAAAACGCCTGCATGACCGAATGACTGAATGGGTGCGCATGACACCCGATCAGCGGCGCGTTGCCCGCGAAAACTACCAGGTGTCGAAGGAGTTGCCGCGCGAAACCCGCCAGAACGCGTGGAAGACTTATCAGCAATTGCCGGAAGAGCAGAAGGAGCGGCTCGCCGCGAGCGAGCGTAAGCGGCGCCCGAGCGTCGTGAGCGCACCGCCGTCCGGCAAGACCGAGATCAAGGGCCTCGACCGTCTGGTCAATGCCCGCGAGCACGGCGCGAGCGGTGCCGCAGCGGCGAGTGCCGCGGCGGCAGCTGCATTGCCGAGCCCGGCCGTCACGCCGGCGATTCCCGCTGCGGGCAGCTTCGTGCCCGCCACGCCGGTGCCGGTTTCGCCGGCCGAGGCGCCTTCGATCTTCAACGGCTCCTGATCCGCGCCCCACTGTGTCCCAGCCGCTCGCCACCTCGACACTGCCCGCCGAATCATCCGGCAACGCGCCCACCGTTCGCCGGCGCCTTGCCGCACTGCTCTACGAAGCGGTGATCCTGTTTGGCGTCGTGTTCATCGCCGGCTATCTGTTCAGCACGTTGACGCAGCAGCGCAACGGTCTCACCCATCACAACCTGCTCGCCGCGTGGATCGGCCTCGTGGTCGGTCTGTATTTCGTCTGGTTCTGGACCCACAGCGGCCAGACGCTGCCGATGAAAACCTGGCGCCTGCGCGTCGTCGCCGCTAACGGCGCGCCGTTGTCCACGGGCCGGGCGATCGTTCGTTACGTGCTGGCGTGGCTGTGGTTTTTGCCGCCGCTCGCGCTGCATCCGTTGCTGGGCCTCTCTGTACCACAGACGCTGGTGATCGCCGCGATCTGGTTCGTGCTGTGGGCCGCCACCGGCCGTTTCGATTCGCAACGTCAATTCCTGCACGACCGCCTCGCCGGAACACGCGTGATCAGCGTCGAGCGCTGACCCTCCCTCTCCCGCCACAGTAATAAGAACTTCTCGTGACTGTCACGGCACGGTCACGCGCGACTGGCGCAATACGGGCACCGCAACTCGACGCGTGAGCCATGGACCCCAAAACGTCCGCGACTTCCCTGTTCCGCCAGACCGGCCCGAGCGTCGACCCTGTCGCGTTCCGCCCGGAACCCAACCCTAGCCACGGCTTGCCGTTGCCTGTGCCGTCACTGCCGCTCGACGCGCAAGCCAGCCATCACGACGACGACCACGCCGAACCACACCGCTATCGCACCATCTGGCTGTCCGACATCCACCTCGGCTCGAGCGGTTGTCAGGCGCCGTATCTGCTCGACTTCCTGCGTCACAACGAGTCGGAATACCTGTACCTCGTGGGCGACATCATCGACGGCTGGCAGTTGAAAAAAGGCTGGTACTGGCCGCAGGCGCACAACGACGTCGTGCAGAAGGTGCTGCGTAAAGCACGCAAAGGCACCCAGGTCATCTACGTGCCGGGCAATCACGACGAAGCCGCGCGCCAGTTCTGCGACCTCGCGTTCGGCGACATCCACGTGCGCGGCGAAGCGTTCCACACGACGCTCGCCGGCAAGCGCCTGTGGATTGTGCACGGCGATCTGTTCGACGGCGTGATCCAGCACGCGAAGTGGCTCGCCTATCTCGGCGACACGCTCTACACGATGATCCTGATCCTGAACCGCTGGTTCAACCGGATCCGCAGCCGGCTCGGCTTTCCGTACTGGTCGCTGTCGCAATACCTGAAGCATCAGGTGAAGAACGCGGTGAATTTCATTTCGTCGTTCGAGCGCGTGATGACCGACGAAGCGCGCCGCCGCGGTTGCGACGGCGTGGTCTGCGGGCACATTCACAAAGCCGAAATCCGCGACATCGACGGTGTGCTGTATTGCAACGACGGCGATTGGGTCGAAAGCCTGTCCGCACTCGTCGAGACGTATGAAGGCGAACTCAAGGTGATCTACTGGACCGTGATGCGCGCACCGGAAGTCGGCGTGCAAAAGGCCCGGGCGACCGCGTAGTCCCTCTCCACTTCTATTGGGCCTAAACCGATGAAGATCATGATCGTCACCGATGCATGGGAACCGCAGGTCAATGGCGTCGTGCGCACGCTGAAGAACACCACGCGCGAACTCACCGCGCTCGGCCACCAGGTCGATCTGCTGACGCCGCTCGAATTCAAGACGATTCCGTGCCCGACCTATCCGGAGATTCGCCTGTCGCTGCTGCCGCGTCGCAAGCTCCATCAGCGCATTGACGAATTCGCGCCCGACGCGCTGCACATCGCCACCGAAGGCCCGCTCGGCATGGCCGCACGCGCCTACGCGATCAAGCACAAGCTGCCGTTCACAACCGCTTATCACACGCGCTTTCCCGAATACGTGCAGGCGCGCTTCGGCATTCCGATCGCGGCCACCTACAAGTTTCTGCACTGGTTCCACAAGGCGTCGCTGGCGGTAATGGCGCCCACGCCCGTGGTCAAGGCCGACCTCGAAAAATTCGGTTTCACCAATGTGGTGTTGTGGACTCGCGGCGTCGACCTCGACATCTTTCACCAGATGGACTCGAAGGTGCTCAACACCGCGCGGCCGATCTTTCTGTACGTGGGACGTGTAGCAGTCGAGAAGAACGTCGAGGCGTTTCTCAAGCTCGATCTGCCCGGCTCGAAGTGGGTGGCCGGCGAAGGCCCGGCGCTCGCCGAACTGAAATCGCGCTATCCGCAAGCGAATTACCTGGGCGTGCTGACGCAAGCCGAACTGGCCAAGGTCTACGCGGCCGCCGACGTATTCGTATTCCCGAGCCGCACCGATACGTTCGGGCTCGTGCTGCTCGAAGCACTGGCCTGCGGCACGCCGGTCGCGGCGTATCCGGTAACCGGCCCGATCGACGTGCTCGGCGACGGCGGCGCGGGCGCCATGCATGAGGACTTGCGCGAGGCTTGCCTCGAAGCGCTGAAGATCGAGCGCAGCCATGCGCGCGCCTGGGCCGAACGCTTCTCGTGGGCAGCCGCGTCGGAGCAGTTCGCGGCACATTTGAAGCCGCTGCCGCGCACGTCGTATAGCGAGGAAAGCGCCGCCGCGTGAAGCGACGCGCCGAGCCGTTTATGCGAACCCGAAACTCCACCGCCGCACGCGCGTCGAAAGGCGCGCTGCGCGCTGTCGACACCGAGGCCGCCGGCATCGAGCCGTTCGACGACGTGAGCGAGCACGGCACGCCGAATCATGTCGATCACGCGAATGGTTTTCACGGCATGAACGGTGCAAGCCGTGAGGGTCTCGCGAACCCCGAGAGCGAGCCGCACAACGAACCGCTCAGCCCCGACGATCCATTCGCACCGCTTCCCTTTAATCCATACAAGGGCAATCGCGGCGTGACCCGCGCGTGGCACGCGATGAAAAATTCGCTGGCCGGATTTCGCGTGGCGATCCGCGAGGAAAGCGCGTTTCGCCAGGAGCTCACGCTCGCCGCGATTCTGATTCCGTGCGGCGTGCTGGTGCCGGTCGATCCCGTGTCGCGTGTATTGCTGCTCGGCTCGGTGCTGCTGGTGCTGATCGTCGAATTGCTCAATTCGAGCGTCGAGGCGGCCATCGACCGGATTTCGCTCGAGCGCCACGAGTTGTCGCGTCGTGCCAAGGATCTCGGCAGCGCGGCGGTCATGGTCGCGCTCGGCATGTGTGTGATGACATGGGGACTGATCGTCGGGCCGCTTGTCGTTCATTGGGTCAAAGCGTGGCTCTGAGCGTGGCTGTGGAATTCACCCCGAAGCACCGCCTGATGCCCTTTCCCGGTGTCCCAAAGAATGAAAACCCTGAGTATCCGTTTGGTATAAGAACGGTCGGTTTATAATCGTCCGATAGTCTTCTCGGGAAACCGTTGAGACGCTCAATCAAAAATACCAACCACGTCCGGGTGGATCACGCTAAAGCGGCAAGCCGCCACGCGCCCAGCCCGGCGTAACCAGGGCCGGACGACATGGAAGCCAAACCTCCCCGCCGCACCCGCGAACGGATACTCGAACTATCGTTGAAGCTGTTCAACGAAATCGGCGAGCCGAACGTCACAACAACGACGATCGCCGAGGAAATGGAAATCAGTCCAGGCAATCTGTACTACCACTTCCGCAACAAAGACGACATCATCAACAGCATCTTCAGCCAGTTCGAGCAGGAGATCGAAAAGCGTCTGCGCTTTCCCGACGACCACCGCGCGACGATCGACGAGATGTGGTCGTACCTGCAGTACATGGTCGATTTCACGTGGCGCTATCGCTTCCTGTATCGCGATCTGAACGATCTGCTGGCGCGCAACCGCACGCTCGAGACACACTTCAAGCAGATCATCAGCCACAAGGTGCGCTTTGCAAGCCAGTTCTGCGAGCAACTCGTGGCCGACGGCGAAATGGTCGCCACGCCCGAAGAACTGCACGTGATCGCCACCAACGTCGGCGTAATCGGCACGTACTGGCTGTCGTATCAGTTCGTGATGAACCCGCGCAAGTACAACGAGCAGGAAACGATTCGCGCGGAACTGCATCAGGTGAGCGTGCAAATCGTCTCGCTGATGGCGCCTTATCTGCGCGGCCGCTCGCGGCAGATTTTCGACGACCTCGTCTCGGGCAAGCTGCCCAAGCGCGAGTTCTACGACTACCTGCCGCCCAAGGAAGGCGCCGCGCCCCGCAACGAACCGAAGGACGTTTGAGTATGAAGTCGGTGTGCGTGTATTGCGGCTCCTCCGACGGAGCCAGACCCTTGTACGCCGAAGCCGCGCGCGCCTTCGGCCGTGCGCTGGTGCAGGCCGATCTCGCGCTGGTCTATGGCGGCGGCAAGGTCGGCCTGATGGGCGTGATCGCCGATACGGTGATGGCCGAAGGCGGTCGTGCAATCGGCGTGATTCCCGAGTTGCTGGTCAATAAGGAAGTCGGCCATAACGGGCTGACCGAGTTGCACGTGGTGCCCGACATGCATCATCGCAAGAAGATGATGGCCGACCTGTCCGACGCGTTCGTCGCGATGCCGGGCGGCGTGGGTACGCTCGAAGAGCTCTTCGAGGTCTATACGTGGGCGCAGCTCGGCTATCACCAGAAGCCGGTGGCAGTGCTGAACATCGACGGCTTCTACGATCCGCTGATCGCCCTCCTCAAGCACACGGTAGACGAAGGCTTCATGCGGCAGACCTATTTCGACATCCTGCAAAGGGAGTCCGATCCGGTCGCGCTGATCGACAAGCTGCAACGCTACAAGCCGCCCGTCAGCGACAAATGGGCTGTCAAACGCGACGCTGTTTGATCATCGCCTGCCACGCTTCTCCGACTGTCTGAACGAACACCCGCCGCACGCTCCCACGGCCCCTGCCCGAATGATGAGGTTGAAATGACGAAAACCGTTCTGATCACCGGTGGGAGCCGCGGCATTGGCCGCGCAACCGCGCGTTTGCTGGGCGCACGCGGCTGGTCGGTCGGCGTGAATTACGCGCGGAATCTCGCGGCCGCGCAGGACACCGCTGCTGAAGTGGAACGCGCCGGCGGCCAGGCACTTCCGATTGCCGGCGACGTCGCCAATGAAGCCGATGTGATAGCGATGTTCGACGCGCTCCAGCAAAAGTTCGGCCGGCTCGATGCGCTCGTCAACAATGCCGGGATCGTCGCGCCTTCGAGCCAGCTCGCGGATATGGACCTCGCGCGCCTGAAGCGCATGTTCGACGTCAATGTGCTTGGCGCGTATCTCTGCGCACGCGAAGCCGCGCGCCGCATGTCGACCACGCGCGGCGGCGCGGGTGGCGTGATCGTGAACATCTCGTCGGCGGCCTCGCGTTTGGGTTCGCCGAACGAATACGTCGACTATGCCGGCTCGAAAGGCGCCGTCGACACCATGACGATCGGCCTCGCCAAGGAACTCGGTCCGCAGGGCGTGCGCGTGAACGCAGTGCGCCCTGGCCTGATCGATACCGAAATCCACGCCAGCGGCGGCAAGCCCGAACGCGCCGCCCAACTCGGCGCGACCACGCCGCTAGGCCGCCCCGGCCACGCCGACGAAGTCGCCGAGTCGATCGTCTGGTTGCTAAGCGACGCTGCCTCGTACGTGACGGGCGCATTGCTCGACGTCGCCGGCGGACGCTGAATACCGCTCGTCTGTTCCCGCGGCCGGTGGCTTCGCACGGCCGCAATCCCCTTTCCCCACATTCCATTCCCGTCAATCTGACGAGGAATCGGCTCAATTCGTTCGGCTGAACACCCTATTCCACACCTTTTCTGTAATCTGCCGTAATAAACTGGGACTACAATCGCAGCGTTCGTATGCAACCGCATGCGACGCATAGCCAAAGCATAAGTCCGCGGCCCAAGTCGCCGCGTACCGCGATCAGAGATTCCAATGTTCGAAAAGCCATCCGCGCCCCGGCGCGCGGGGAAGGTCGCGATTGCGACGCCAGCGCCGGCCGGCCCTGCCGACGGCGCTCCGGACACGCATCCCGGCTCGGCACACGCGACCGAAGCCGCAGCGCCCGCAAGGCCCGCCGCTGCCGGCCCCACGGATCCGGCCGCTCCCGCTTCGCGCGGCGCCCGGCGCTTGCGCGCGCTCACGGCGGCTCGTCCGTTGATGTGGCTGGCCGCGCTGGCGATCCTGTGCGCGTGGCTCCTGCCTGGCACTCTGGGCCACGAGCCCTGGAAGCAGGACGAGACCTACACGTTCGGGATCATTCAGCACATGCTCGACACCGGCGATCTGGTCGTGCCGACCAACGCCGGCCAGCCGTTCGTCGAAAAGCCGCCGATCTACGACTGGGTCGCCGCAGGCCTAGCGTGGATGTTCGGCCGCTACCTGCCCTTGCATGACGCCGCACGCCTCGCGAGCGCGCTCTTCGCTGGCCTAACCGTCTACTACACGGCACGCGTCGCCCGCCGTGCGGTGGCTGCCTCGAGCTGGTTCGATATCCGCGTGATCGGCACGCTGGCCTTGTTCGCGAGCACGCTCGTCGTCATCAAGCACGTGCACGACATGATGACCGACGTCGCGCTGATGGCCGGCGCCGCAATCGGCTTTTGCGGCCTATTCGAACTCGTCCTCGTGCATCTGCGCGACGAAGCGCGCCTGCTAAGGGGCGATGCACGCCGTCGGCGCCACGCGATTCTCAGCGGCGCGGCGATGTTCGGTGCGGGTGTGGGCGTGTCATTGTTGGCCAAGGGCCTGTTCGTGCCGCTCGTGTTCGGCGCCACCACCGTCGCGGTGCTGGTGCTGTATCCCGCCTGCCGCACGCGCAGCTTTGCGGGCGCGCTCGGTATCGCCGCGCTGGTCTGCGCGCCCTTCGCGCTGATCTGGCCGATCTGTTTCTATCTGCGCTCCGAAGCGCTCTTCAAGGTCTGGCTGTGGGACAACAACATCGGCCGCTTCTTCGGCTTTTCGGTCGCGGAACTCGGCTCTGAAAACGAAAGCCGTTGGTTCGTGCTGCGCACCGTGCTGACCGTCGGCTTTCCGGTGGTGCCACTTGCCCTGGCCGCGCTCGCCGGCGGCGGATGGCGCCGCTGGCGCGATCCGCGTGTCGCTCTGCCGGTGATCTTCGCGGGCACCGGGTTCGCCGTACTGCAAAGCTCGGCAACCGTGCGCGAACTGTACATCCTGCCGTTCATCGCCCCGCTCGCCCTCGTGACGATGCAAGGCATCGAAAAGCTGCCGCGGCGTCTGCACGCAGGCTGGGACATGGCGAGCCGTGTGCTGTTCGGCAGCACGGCCGCGCTCGCGTGGATCATCTGGTCGATCATGAGCGATCCGGCTAACACGCATGCGTCGCTGCACCGGCTCGGCCGTTGGTTACCGCTCGACTGGGTGCTGCCGGTCAAGCCCGGGCTGATCGCAGCCGCGCTGCTGATGACGCTCGGCTGGCTGTGGCTCCTGCCGGTCTTCAAATACACCGGCAAATGGCGCGGTGTGTTGAGCTGGTGTGCAGGTGCGATCCTCGCGTGGGGCTTGGTGAGCACACTGCTGCTGCCGTGGCTCGACTACGGGAAGAGCTACCGCTCCGTGTTCGAAAACCTCGGCGCCAGGATGAATATCGAGTGGAACGATGGGGATTGCATGGCGAGTATGGATCTCGGCGAATCCGAAGCGCCGATGCTGTACTACTACACCGGCATCGAGCATCAACCGACAACGAATCCCGCGGCGACCGAGTGTACGTGGCTGATCCAGCAGGGCCGCCGTGACAATCCGCGCGCGCCGGCAGGCGATTGGCGGCTGTTCTGGTCGGGTGCGCGCCCAGGCGACACCGACGAGTTGTTGCGAGTATTCGTGCGGACGCCGGCAATGCCCACGCGCGGCGAGTAGCACGTGGCAGCGCATGGCACGCCCGAACTGCGCCTGCGCGTTGTCGTCATGCCTAGAACGACGAGCCGGGCTCTTTCAGGAAGGCCTTTTCTTCATCCGTCGACAGGCGCTCAAGTACCGCATTGCGATGGGGAAAGCGTCCGAACCGTTCGATGATTCTGGCGTGCCTGACCGCGGAGGAATAGTAGGACGCACCACCCGGCTCCGCCTTCAGCTGCTTGAACAGGCGCAGCGATTCGTGCTGGCTGGCAAGCGTTTCGTCGTGTTCGAACGGCAGGTACGCGAATGCGCGGTGATGCACGGTCGGCAACAGGAGATCGGCGCCGCTTGCAATCATCTGTTGCGCGATGCGCAGCGCGTGATGATCGGCGGCGAAAGCGCGCGGTGTGTTGCGGTGGCAATTGCGCGAAAACTGATCCAGCACGATGACCAGCGCTAACGCGCCGAGCGGAGTCTCCGTCCAGCTGTCGAGGGACCCTGCGCGCGCCGCATCGATCAGTGCCCCGAAGCGTTCCAGCAGCATCGCGTCAAAGGCTGCGTCGCGGGAGAACCAGAGCTTGCGCGCCTCACCGAAGGTGGGCGTATTCGGAGCGCCGAACCAGCACTCCAGGACCGCCCGCGCCTCTGCTGCTTCCGGCTCCGCTACCCGCTCAACCATTGCGATTGCGCATCCAGTCCGCGGTCTCGAAGAACGACGCCAGCAAGCGCTCCCTCAACACCTCCGAGAGCCCAACGTCTTCCATCGCCCATGCCATGCAGCGAAGCCACTGATCCCGCTCGCTGGACGCGATCGGAAACGGCATATGTCTGGCGCGCAGCCGTGGATGGCCGAAGCGGCTGATGTAATGATCGGGGCCGCCCATCCATCCGCACAAAAACCAGAAGAACTTGTCGCGCGAGCCATCGAGCGACTCGGGATGCAAGGCGCGAATCCCGGCGAATTCCGCTTCGAGATCCATCAAGTCATAAAACCGGTCGACCAGTTCGCGCACGCGCGCTTCACCGCCCACCAGTTCGAAGGCCGTCGGCTGTGCCGTGGACACTTCGTCGTTAAGATCGCTCATACCCAATCACAAAAACAGGAAAGAAAAATCACGCATCTCGCAGCGATTGCAACGCGGGCCGCGCCAGCACATGCCGCAAGCTGAGCCAGCCACCCACGCCCGCGCAGGCGATGCCGGCTGCGATACCCGCCGGCAACAACCACGGATCGAACGCCAGATAAAACTCGAACACGCGCGTCGCCAGTTGCCAGCCGATCACCTGTGCACCGAGCGCCGCCATCAAGCCGGCGAGCGCACCAACCGCCACGAACTCGGCGACCTGCACCGCGCGCACCTGGCGATGCGAGGCCCCCAGCGCGCGAAGCAGCGCGGATTCTCGCATACGCTCGTCGCGGGTGCCGGCAAGCGCCGCGTAGAGCACCAGCACGCCGGCCGCCAGCGTGAACGCGAACAGGAACTGCACCGCGCCGATCACCTGCTGCAGGACACGCTGCACCTGCGCCAGAATCGGACCGGTGTCGATTGCCGTGAGGTTCGGATAGGCGGCGATCAAACCGTCGATGGTCGATTGCTTGTCGGGCGGTAAATGGAAGCTCGTGATGAACGTCGCCGGGAAATCCTGCAAGGCGGCCGGCGGCATCAGCACGAAAAAGTTGACCTTGAACGAACCCCAGTCGAGCTTGCGCACACTCGTCACCGGCGCATCGATCTGCAGACCCGTCACGTCGAAGCGCAGTGTATCGCCGGGCTTCACGTTGATCAGCTTCGCGAGCCCCTGCTCGATCGAAATCTGCGGCGTCTTCGTGTCGCCATACCATGTGCCGGCAGAGAGACGGTTATCGTCGGGCAGCTCGGTGGTGTACGACAGATTGAATTCGCGGTCGACGAGACGCCTCGCATCGTCGCCCTTGAACGAATCCGGATTGACCGGCTTGCCGTTGATCGCAATCAAGCGGCCGCGCACCATCGGCGCGAGCACCGTGCCGGGCACGCCGTGCGCGCCCAGATACTGCGTGACGGCGTCGCGCTGGTCGGGCTGGATATCGATGATGAATTCATTCGGCGCATCGGGCGGCGTCGATTTGCGCCAGCCGGCCACGAGGTCGTTACGCGTCATCGCAATCAGCAACAGGCACATCAGGCCGATGCCGAGCGCGGTGATCTGCAGCGCGCTCGCGCCACTACGCCGCTCAAGCGACGCCAGCGCGTAGCGCCAGCCGATGCCCGCATTCACGCGCTCGCTGCGCACAACACGCGACGCGCCCCACAACGCCAGTCGCGCGATGCACGCGAATACCAGCAGTCCGCCGGCGAAGCCGCCCGCCACAATGCCACCAAGCTTCAACTCGCCCGCGGCGACGATCAGGAGTGCGGCGAACAGCACGATACCGAGCGCGTAAGCGGCCCAGGCAGTGCGCCCCGCTTCGCCCCATTCGCGGCGCAGCACGCGCACCGGCGGCACGCGTGTCAGCGGCAACAGCGGCGGCAACGCAAACCCAAGCAACAACACGAGACCGGCTGCGATACCTTCGAGCGCGGGCCATGCAGTTGGGTACGGCAGCACGACGTCGATCAGACTGCCGAGCCACGTCAGCAACGCCATGTGGCCCAGGTAACCGAGCGCCACGCCGAGCGCGCCACCAATCAAACCCAGCCCTACGAATTCAAGCGTGAACAGCGTGCGCAGCGTGGCCTGACTGACACCCAGACAGCGCATCGCCGCGCAGCCATCCAGATGCCGGCGCATATACCGATGCGCGGCCATGGCGATCGCCACCGCCGCGAGCAACGCGGTGAGCAGCGAGACCAGCGTGAGGAAGTGACTCGCGCGGTCGAGCGTCTGACGCACTTGCGGCTGGCCGTCCTGCAACGACTCGAGCGCAACGCCGCGCATCTTGCCGCCGTCCACCTTGTCATGCGCGAATTGCGCGAAGCGCGCCACCGACGCATCCGAACCCGCCACCAGCAAGCGATAAGTCACGCGGCTGCCGAAGGTGATGAGGCCGGTCGACGGGACATCGTCGGCACGCAGCATCAAGCGCGGAGAAAAATTGACGAACGAGAAGCCGCGGTCGAGTTCGCGCGTAATCACTGCAGCGATCGTGAAGCTGCGGGACCCGACCTTCACGGTATCGCCGACATGCAGCTTCAGCGCGTCGAGCAGTGCCTGATCGACCCATACCGTGCCAGGCGCGGGAATCGATTGGGTAGGATGGTCCGCCGCGCCCGGCGCCGAAGCAATCCGCAACGCGCCGCGCAACGGATAACCCGGCGACACCGCCTTGATAGCGGCTAGCCGCGAGACCGGCTGCGCGCCGGTCGAGTTGATCATGCTGGGAAAGATCGCCGTGCTGGCGGTGTTCAGACCGAGCGCGCCGGCTTGCTGCGCGAACTGCGGATCGACCGGATGATCGGCGCGAACGATGAAATCAGCGGCGATCATGCGCCGCGCATCGCGCTCGAGCCCCTGATGCAAACGGTCAGCCAGAAAGCCGACACTCGACAGCGCCGCGACGGCCAGCACCAGCGCCAGCAGCAGCATCGTCAATTCGCCGGCGCGCCAGTCGCGTGCCGTCATGCGGATAGCCTGGCGCAACAGATCCATACTGCCCAACCGGCGCGCTGCCTTGGCGTGCGCCGTTACCCCGCGTCCCGTATCGCTCAATCGTGCCTGCTCCTGGCAAAGCGCGACACCATGTGCGTCGCCATCCCGCGAAAACCGCCCTGCACCCCGCGCCACAGACGCGGCAACGCCCAGGCGGCCAGCATCAGGAAGCCCACCATCAACACAAGGAACACAAGCGGCACGAACAGCGCGAGCAGCATGCCACCGAACACGAGACCGTCTTCAGCGGTCGAGGTCACGACATTCGACACTGGTTCCGGCGACAGATTGATTAG
Source organism: Paraburkholderia aspalathi (assembly GCF_900116445.1). Classification (GTDB taxonomy): domain Bacteria; phylum Pseudomonadota; class Gammaproteobacteria; order Burkholderiales; family Burkholderiaceae; genus Paraburkholderia; species Paraburkholderia aspalathi. The sequence goes on along the minus strand of NZ_FPBH01000018.1, from coordinate 129,021 downwards.
CGCGCGCGTACCCGCTTTGGCCAGATGCGCGGTGCCCGCCAGCGTGCCGCCTGCGAGCGCGGCGACCGTCAGCAGCGCGGGATCGGCATGGCCGAGCGCGCCGGCCGCCAGCACGGCGCCGGCGGGAATGCGGATAAAGGTATGGACCGCGTCCCATAGGGAATCGAACGCGGGGATTTTGTCGGCGAGAAATTCGGTGACCGTCAGCACACCGGCGACACCGATGACCCACGGTGAAGACAGCGCGGACAGCGTGTCGGGGAGATGGATGAAGCCGAGACGTGCGAACACGCCGGCCAGCAGGACTGTCAGATAGAGGCGCAGACCGCTGCCCCATGAGAGGCCCGCAGCGAGCGAAAGTGATTCAAGCATGGCCGCCTCCAGGCGCGCTGTGCGTGCCGGGCGCTTCGACGGGCATTGGAAAGGGAGCAGCCGCACCGAAGTCGTCAGACCCGCGCCAAGCCGGCCGCGCCAAATAGGCCGCGGGCAAATTCAGGTTGGATTCGATCTCATTATAGCCACGTTAATTCGCAGAACGCAGAGTGACTAACAAATGGCGGACTCTAACGGCAGGGTATGGGGGCACGGTTCGAGCGCACGCGGACACGATATTCGGGCCCGCCAACAGGGCTCAATGCCCCGATGACAGCTTCAAACCGATCAATCCGATCACGATCAGCGCAGCGCTCGCGACCCGCGCGACCGTCAGGGCCTCGCCCATCATGACGATGCCGAAGATGAATGCGCCGACCGCGCCGATCCCCGTCCACACGGCGTAGGCCGTGCCGAGCGGCAGTTGGCGCATCGCCATGGCGAGCAGAACGAAGCTGCCGAGCGCGGTCACGATCGTGAACACGGACGGCCAGAGCCGGGTGAAACCGTCGGAGGTTTTGAGACCGGCCGCCCATGCGACTTCAAGCAAACCGGCAATCAACAGAAGAATCCAGGACATGAGACAGCTCCATGGTCAGATGGGGCCGTCCCCGTTTGTAGCAGTGCGCAAGGTCGTCCTTACGAACTGTAATTATATCAAAATAGGCCGCCGCCTTGCTGCGGCGACAAGCCGCAAGGGCGCGCAAGGGCCGCGGCGGACGCCTCGGGCAGGTTCAAACCGCGCCCACCAGCCGGTATCCCACGCCCGTTTCCGTGACGATATGCTCCGGCTGCGCCGGGTCGCGCTCCAGTTTCCCGCGCAGATGCGCCATGTAAATACGCAGATAGTGGTGGCTCTCCACATGCGACGGCCCCCACACGTCGCGCAGCAATTGCCGGTGTGTCAACACGCGGCCGGCGTGGCGCACTAGTGTCGCGAGCAGGCGGTATTCGATCGGCGTGAGATGGACGGCCACGCCGTCGCGGCTCACCTGACGCAAGGCCAGATCGACCGTCACCGCGCCAAAGCGCACCACCGGCGATTCATTCGCGCCGCCCTGATTGCGCCGCCGCATATGCGCTCGGATCCGCGCCAGCAGTTCCGAAACGCCGAACGGCTTGGTGAGGTAGTCATCCGCACCGGCATCGAGCGCGGCGACTTTCTCGGTTTCCTGGGTGCGCGCCGACAGCACGATGACCGGCAACTCGCTCCAGCCACGCAGCTCGCGAATCACGTCGAGACCGTCGGTGTCGGGCAGGCCGAGATCGACGATGACGAGATCGGGCTTACGCGTCGCGGCTTCAACGAGACCTTGCTTGCCGGTCTCGGCGTCGTGCACAACGATGCCCTCGCCTTCCAGCGCGGTTCGCACGAAGCGGCGAATCTGCTTTTCGTCTTCAATCAGGACGACTGTGATGCTCGGGTCACTCATGGCTAGGCTTGGAACGCGGGTTAAGAGTTAAATCGTGGTCCGGCAAGGCATCGGCGCCTTCGTCTTCCAGCGCATCCGGTGCCTCGGGCGGCGTTTCCACCGGCAGCGTGAACCAGAAGCGCGCGCCTTCGACACGGCCGTCCGCGGACATCCGATTGAGCGCGCCGATTGTACCGCCGTGCGCTTCCACAATTGCGCGGCAAATCGCGAGGCCAAGGCCGATGCCCGGCTTGGCCGACTCTTTCTCGCCGCGCGTGAATTTCTCGAACACACGCGCTTCCATGCCGGTCGGCAGACCCGGTCCGTTATCGTCGACGGCGACGCGTACGAACGATTTGCCGTCCGCGTCGAGACGTTGCGCGCTGATCGTCAGGGGCGTGTCTGGCAGTGTGTATTTGGCCGCGTTCTCGAACAGGTTCGAGAAGAGCCGCTCCATCAGCACCGCATCGAGATGCAGCAACGGCAAATCCGCGGGCAGCTTCACCTGTACGGGATGATTGGCCAGCACGCGCTTGCAGGCCCGCAACGCGGCGCCCACCGTTTCTTCGAGGAGCGTCCACTGCTGATTCAATTGCAGGCTGCCGGCTTGCAAGCGCGCCATGTCGAGCAGATTGGTGACGATGCCGGTCATGCGCAGCGCTTCTTCGTGAATGGCTTCGACAAGATCGTCGCCCGGTTGCGCATCAGGATGCGCCTCGCGCGATTGCGCCAGCATCGACGAGAAGCCGACGATCGTCGTCAATGGCGTACGCAGGTCGTGCGATATCGCCGAGAGGAGCGAATTGCGCAAGCGTTCGGATTCCATATTGACGAGCGCATCGCGTGCGATGTCGACATAGTGCACACGCTCAAGGGCCAGCGCGATTTGCGCGGCGAACGCGTCGAGCATGCGTTGCTGCTCGGGCACATCGAGCTCCCGCTCATCGCGCATCACGACGGCGAGCACGCCACGCGTGCGCATCGGCGCCTTCAGCGGCAGATACAGCGCGGCGGCGGCCGGCAGCGTATCGGTGCCTTGTCCGGCAGGCTTCTGCTGGTCGTAGACCCATTGGCCGACGTCGATATCGAGCATCTCGCCTTCGAGCGTGATCGTAGCGTCCGGGTCCTCGATCTTCTGCTTCACCTGATCGGCGCTGTCCGGCAACAGAATCGCGACGCGCGCGCCGAACACTTCGCTCACATGCCGGCTGCCGATGCCGACGATCTGCTCCATGGTGAGCGCCGCCGCCAGCTCACGCGCCATCGCATACATCGCGCCGGTGCGTTGCTCCCGACGCCGCGCAACACTCGCCTCGCGGCGCAAGCTCGACGTGAGATGGCTGATGACGAGCGACGTCAGCAGCATGCCGAAGAAGGTCAGCAGATACTGCGTATCGGACACCGACAACGACATGCGCGGCGGCACGAAGAAGAAATCGAACGCGGCCACGCTCATGAACGACAGCACGACGCCCGGCCCGCGCCCCAGCTTCACGGCCGTGAAGATCACGCCGAGCAGATACAGCATGACGAGGTTGGTCAGATCGATATGGTCGATCAACTGGCTCGACAGCAGCGTAATGGCCGCACAAATCGCCAGCGCGATGCCGTAGGCGCGCGGCGGCGAACGGCGTTCGCGCGCCGTGCTCAACGCCTCGCGCCACGCGTTGGCGGTGGTGTTCAGCAAGCGGCGATGTTCAGCGCCATCACGTTCCGACGACGCGCGGATCAGCGTGAGATCGAGATCGCCCGCGCGTTCGGCGATACGTTCACCGAGCGGCCGGCGCAGCCAGCGCTTGAGACCGGTGCGCGCCGATGCGCCGGCCACCAGCTTCGAGACGTTGCGAGCCTGCGCGTAACCGATCAGCGCCGCGACCGCATCGGTGCCGGCGAGCGTCGCAGTTTCAGCGCCGAGTTCGGCGGCGAGCTTCAAGGCATTAAGCGTGCGTTCGCGGCGCGCGTCGGGCAAGCGCTGCAGCGCGGGCGTTTCCACATAAACGGCGATCCAGTCGGCCTTCAGGCTGGCAGCGAGACGCGCCGCCGCGCGCACCAGCATCGGTGCTTCCGGGCCAGGGCCGACGCACACCAGCAAGCGCTCCCGCGCCTGCCAGATCCGCTGGATCGAACGATCGGCGCGATATTCCCGCATCTGCGCATCGACGCGGTCGGCGGTGCGGCGCAATGCCAGCTCGCGTAGCGCGATCAGGTTGCCCTTGCGAAAGAAGTTGCGCACCGCGCGCTCGGCCTGCTGCGGCAAATACACCTTGCCGTCGCGCATCCGGTCGAGCAGTTCTTCGGCGGGCAGGTCGACCAGCGTGACTTCGTCAGCGCGATCGAACACGCGGTCGGGCACCGTCTCCCAGACGCGGATGCCGGTGATCTGGCCGACCACGTCGTTCAGGCTTTCGAGGTGCTGGACATTGACTGTGGTGTAGACGTCGATGCCCGCATCGAGCAGTTCGTAGACGTCCTGCCAGCGCTTCAGATGCCGGGCGCCCTGCACATTCGAATGCGCGAGTTCGTCGACGAGAATCAGTTGCGGTTTGCGGGCGAGCGCGGCGTCGAGGTCGAACTCGCCGAGCTTGCGGCCGCGATATTCGATATGCGCGAGCGGCAGCACGTCGAGGCCTTCGAGCAGCGCAGCGGTTTCGCTGCGGCCATGCGTTTCGGCAATGCCGACCACCACGTCCGCGCCTTCATCGGCACGGCGCCGCGCGGCCTGCAACATCGCATAAGTTTTGCCGACGCCCGCCGACGCGCCGAAGAAAATCTTCAGCCTGCCTCGCTGACGCTTTTCTTCGTCACGTTGCAGCTTGTCGAGCAGTTCATCAGGATCGGGGCGGTTCATGCTCAATGGTTTTCATAGTAAGGCGAGCGATAGTGCCTGCATGGTGGCACGGCAGCGGCCGCGCCGCAAATGGCGAAGGCGGCCCCGCATGGACGCCGCCTCCTTGAAGCATAGCCATCATCGACGCTTTTCGACGTCAGCGACGCTCAACCTTGTTTCATCTCATCGAGCGCCAGATTCAGTTGCAGCACGTTCACGCGCGGCTCACCGAAAATGCCGAACTGGCGGCCGCTCGTATAACGATCGACCAGTGCCTGCACATCGTTGGCGGCAAGCTTGCGCGCTTTGGCAACGCGTTCGATCTGATACGCGGCAGCCGCCGGGCTGATCTCAGGATCGAGACCGCTGCCCGAGGACGTCACCAGATCGACCGGCACCGGCTTCGACATATCCGTGCCGGCAGCCTTCAACGCGTCGATGCGGCCTTTGACCTCATCGAGCAGCGCCGGGTTGGTCGGTCCGAGATTCGAACCGCTCGAGCCCTGCGGGTTGTACGGCATCGGGCTGGTGGCCGACAGACGGCCCCAGAAGTACTGCGGCGCATCGAACTGCTGGCCGATCAGCTTCGAGCCGACCACCTTGCCGTCCTTCTCGAGCATGCTGCCGTTGGCCTGGTTGTTGAAGGCCGCCTGACCGACCGCGGTCATCACGGCGGGATAAGCGAGGCCGGTGACTGCGGTCAGCACCGCGAAGATCACGATTAACGGACGGAACAGATTTTTCATGATGAGTAATTCCTCTTAAACAGCCGCTGCTCAAACCCAGCCGAACGCGGCCAGCACCATATCGATCAGCTTGATGCCGATGAACGGCACGATGATCCCGCCCAAACCATAGATCAGCAGATTGCGGCGCAGCAGAATCGCCGCACCCAGCGCGCGATAACGCACGCCCTTGAGCGCCAGCGGAATCAACAGCACGATGATCAGCGCGTTGAAAATCACCGCGGACATGATCGCCGAGGCCGGCGTGGCCAGATGCATCACGTTCAGCGCGTTCAGTGCCGGATACGTGGTCGCGAACGCCGCCGGGATGATCGCGAAGTACTTCGCCACGTCGTTCGCAATCGAGAACGTGGTGAGCGAGCCGCGCGTCATCAGCATCTGTTTGCCGATTTCGACGATCTCGATCAGCTTGGTCGGATTCGAATCGAGGTCGACCATGTTGCCGGCTTCTTTCGCTGCCTGCGTGCCGGTGTTCATCGCCACCGCGACGTCGGCCTGTGCCAGCGCCGGGGCGTCGTTGGTGCCGTCGCCGGTCATCGCCACCAGACGGCCTTCGGCCTGGTGCGAACGGATCGTGGCGAGCTTGGCTTCCGGCGTGGCTTCGGCGAGGAAATCGTCCACACCGGCTTCTGCTGCAATCGCTGCTGCGGTCAGGCGGTTGTCGCCCGTCACCATGATGGTCTTGATACCCATCTTGCGCAGTTCGGCAAAGCGCTCCTTGATGCCGCCCTTCACCACGTCCTTCAGCTCGATCACGCCGAGCACGCGTGCGCCCTGCTCGCCTTTCTCGGCGACCACCAGCGGCGTGCTGCCGCGGCGTGCGACTTCGGCCACTGCCGTGCTGACTTCGTTCGGGAAACGGCCGCCGTTTGCTTCGACGTAGTTCTTCACTGCGTCGGCCGCGCCCTTGCGGATTTCACGGCCCGGCAGATCGACACCGCTCATCCGCGTTTGCGCGGTGAAGGCGAGGAATTCTGCCTTCAGCGAAGCCATATCGCGTTGACGGATATTGAAGCGCTGCTTCGCCAGCACGACGATGCTGCGGCCTTCCGGCGTTTCGTCAGCGAGCGACGAAAGCTGGGCGGCGTCCGCCAGTGCTTCTTCGGTCAAGCCCGGCGCCGGCACGAACTGCGATGCCTGGCGGTTACCGAGCGTGATCGTGCCGGTCTTGTCGAGCAACAGCACGTCGACGTCACCTGCGGCTTCAACAGCACGGCCCGAGGTGGCGATCACGTTGGCCTGCATCATGCGGCTCATACCGGCCACACCGATCGCCGACAACAGCCCGCCGATGGTGGTCGGAATCAGACACACCAGCAGCGCGACCAGCGCGGTAATCGTGACCACGTGACCCGCTTTTGCAGCTTCGACGGAGAACATCGAGAACGGCAGCAGCGTGGCGGTGGCCAGCAACATCACGATGGTCAGCGCGACCAGCAGAATCGTCAGTGCGATTTCGTTCGGCGTCTTCTGACGCTTCGCGCCTTCGACCATCGCGATCATGCGGTCGAGGAAGGCTTCGCCCGGATTCGCCGTGACACGCACGACGATCCAGTCCGACAGCACGCGCGTGCCGCCCGTCACCGACGAAAAATCGCCGCCCGACTCGCGGATCACCGGTGCGGATTCGCCCGTGATCGCCGATTCGTCGACCGACGCAACACCGTCGATCACTTCGCCGTCAGCCGGAATCACGTCGCCGGTTTCGACCAGCACAACGTCGCCTTTACGCAGATCGGACGCCGTCAGAATACGGATCGGCGACTTCGGATGCGGCTCGTTGAGCTTCTTGGCCATCACGTCTTTCTTCGCGCTGCGCAGCGACGCTGCCTGGGCCTTGGAACGACCTTCGGCAAGCGCTTCCGCGAAGTTCGCGAACAGCACCGTGAACCACAGCCACAAGGTGACCGCGAGAATGAAGCCCGCGGGCGCCTCGGCCTGACCGCCGAGCGCGGCGATCCACAGAATGGTCGTCAGAATACTGCCGACGTACACGCAGAACATCACCGGGTTACGGAACTGCGTGCGCGGCGTGAGCTTCTTGAAGGAGTCCACGATCGCCGGGCGCAGCAGCGCCGGGTCGAACATGGACCTGGTTGCATTATGTTCAGTCATTGAATCCTCGAATTTCCCGTTTGCGCCTGTTCACTCATTGGTCGCTGGTGTCATCTCAATGGGCCGCCTCAATGGGCACCCATCATCATCAGATGTTCGACACCAGGTCCGAGCGCAAGCGCAGGCACATAAGTCAGCGCGCCGACCAGCAGCACCGTGCCGAGCAGCAGCACGACGAACAGCGGGCCATGAGTCGGCAGCGTGCCGCCGGTCACACCGATGCGCTTTTTCGAAGCCAGCGAACCGGCAATTGCCAGCACCGGAATGATCGTGCCGAAGCGGCCGAACCACATCGCAATAGCCGTGAGCCAGTTGTAGAACGGCGTGCTGACCGTCAGGCCGGCAAATGCGCTGCCGTTGTTATTCGCAGCCGAGCTGAACGCGTAGAGGATTTCGGAGAAGCCGTGCGCGCCGGGGTTCAGAATGCCGGCCTTGCCAGCGTCGCTGAGCACCGCGATCGACGTGCCCACCAGCACCAGCAGCGGCGTGAGCAGCACCACGATCGACACCATCTTCATCTCGTACGCTTCGATCTTCTTGCCGACGTATTCAGGCGTACGGCCGATCATCAGGCCTGCCACGAACACGGCCAGCAGTGCGAACACGAGCATGCCGTACATACCGGAACCCACGCCGCCGAAGATCACTTCGCCGAGTTGCATCAGCAGCATCGGATAGAGGCCGCCGATCGGCGTCAACGAGTCGTGCGTATTCGCTACCGCGCCGCACGAAGCCGCCGTGGTCGCCACCGTGAAGATGCCCGACTGCGCGATACCGAAGCGCGTTTCCTTGCCTTCCGCGTTACCGCCCGACTGCATCGCATTCGCCGATTGATCGACGTGCAACGCGGTCAACGCCGGATTACCCGATTGCTCGGCGCCGATTTCGCCGAACACGCATACGCCGAAAGCGATCGTCATTGCCGCGAGCACGGCCACGCCTTGCTTGCGGTCCATGATCATGCGGCCGAATACGAGTGCCAATGCCGCCGGAATGATCAGGATCGAGAAGATCTGGACGAAGTTCGAGAACGGCGTCGGGTTTTCGTACGGATGCGCCGAGTTGCCGTTAAAGAAGCCGCCACCGTTGGTGCCGAGCATCTTGATCGCTTCCTGCGAAGCAACCGGGCCCATCGCGATGGTCTGCGTCTTCACCGGCATATCGACCGTCACCGCATTGCCCTTGGCGTCCTTCACCGGATTGCCTTGTGCATCGAGCTTCGGGGCGGCGTACGTCGTGGTTTGCAACGTCGGCACGTCCTCATACGACTTGAAGTTCTGGATCACGCCCTGGCTCATCAGGATCGCAGCGATGATCGCCGACATCGGCAGCAACACGTAGAGCGTTACACGCGTCAGGTCGACCCAGAAGTTGCCGATGGTTTGCGCGGTGTGACGCGCAAAGCCGCGAATCAGCGCGATCACCACCACGATGCCGGTGGCGGCCGAGAAGAAATTCTGCACGGTGAAGCCGAGCATCTGCGCGAGATAGCCAACGGTTTGCTCAGGCGTGTAATCCTGCCAGTTCGTGTTGGTCACGAAGCTGACAGCTGTATTGAACGCGCCGTCGACCGTCATCGGGCCGAACTGCTGCGGGTTGCCCGGCAACCAGCCTTGTACGCGCAGCAACAGGTAAAGAAACAGCGTGCCGAGCGCGTTGAACGCGATCGTGGCGATGGCGTAGTGCTTCCAGCCCATTTCCGCCGACGGATCGACGCCCGCGATGCGATACAGCAAACGTTCGATAGGACCGCCGAAGCGGACCACGCGCGAGCTGCCGTCCATCACATTGCTCAGATAACGGGACATCGGCACCGCGGCAGCCAGCAGCACGACGATGAAGAAACCCGCTTGCAGGACATTGTTCGAGTTCATTCAATGTCCTCCGCGCGCAAGAGCGCATAGACCAGGTACACAAACAGCAGCGCGGTCGCCGCACCAGACAACCAGAGAATCCAGGTCATGAGCGAGCTCCCTGGCCACGCCGGAACTGCATCAACTTCTCGCAGCCGGCAATCAACCCAAAGGTCAGCGCGAAAAACAGCACCATCCCCCCGACATACAGCACATCCATTTCTATTCCCCATTCACGGACTTTGGATAGGTGCAACGTTATGCCGATCCGCGTAAAGGGCTGGTCAAAGATCTGAGATGGAATGTAAAAATCGCGTAAACGGAAAAGGCCGTTCCATCGGGAGATGGAACGGCCTTGACCCGCTGGGTATGGGTTTGAGGTCTTTCGCGTTTACGGCAGCAGAACCGTTGAACCGGTGGTGCGGCGCCCTTCGAGATCCGCATGCGCCTGCCCGACATCAGCCAGCGCATAGCGCTGATTGATGCTCGCCTTCACCTTGCCCGACACCAGTACGTCGAACAGCTCCGAGGACATCGCCTCGTAATCGCTGCGTTTGGCGATATACGTGAAGAGCGTAGGGCGCGTAAAGAACAGCGAACCGCGTCCGGCGAATTCCGACGAATCGATCGGCGGCAACGGTCCCGAGGCATTGCCGAAGCTCACGAACATGCCAAGCGGTGCGAGGCAATCGAGCGAAGCCGTAAACGTGTCGTTGCCGATCGAGTCGTACACCACCGGCACCCCCGCGCCATTGGTGATCTCGCGCACGCGCTTGGTGAAGTTTTCGCGCGTATAGACGATGGGGTGATCGCAACCGTGTGCTTTGGCGATTTCGGCTTTCTCGTCGGAACCGACCGTGCCGATCACCGTGGCGCCGAGCGCCTTCGCCCACTGGCAAACCAGCAGACCGACGCCACCGGCCGCGGCCTGAATCAGGATCGTGTCGCCGGCCTTCACCGGATACGTGCGGCGCAGCAGGTATTGCGCGGTCAGCCCTTGCAGCATCACGGAGGCTGCCTGCTCGTCGCTCAACGCGTCCGGCACCTTGACGGCTAGCGCCGCCGGCAACACACGCTCCTGGGCGTATGCGCCAGGCGGGCGCGCCACGTAGGCTACGCGATCTCCCGTTTTGAAGCCGGTCACGCCAGGGCCGACCGCCGTGACTTCACCCGCCGCTTCCATCCCGAGTCCACCCGGCAACGGCAATGGGTACAAGCCCTTGCGGAAATACACGTCGATATAGTTCAGCCCGACCGCAGTCTGTTTGATGCGGATCTCGCCCGCGACCGGCTCGCCCACTTCGACGTCGACCCATTTCATCACCTCCGGGCCGCCGGTTTTGTCGAATCGGATTGCTTTGACCATCATGTCTCCCTGGTTTGTGGTTTCGTTCGATCTTGAAACACCACCGCGTTCGCCTAGACCCGCTGCGTGAGTCGCAAGGTCAGCACGTCGAGAATCATTCGCGCGGTCGAAATATTGGTGGCGCATGGAATGTTGTGAACGTCGCAGGCACGCACCAGCGCATTGATATCCGGTTCGTGCGGCTGCGGCGTCATCGGGTCGCGCAGGAAGATCACCATGTCCACCCGCCCTTCCGCAAGCTGCGCGCCGATCTGCAGGTCGCCGCCGTGCGGGCCGGACAACATGCGCTCGACCGTGAGACCATGCGCGTCGCCAATGCGCGTGCCGGTCGTACCGGTCGCGACGATCTCGCAGCGCCTGAGCGTATCGACGTATTCGCCGGCCAGTTTGACGATGTCGTCTTTCTTGTGATCGTGCGCGATCAGCGCAATGCGGGTGCTCATGACGTAAGACTCCTGAAACCGTTGTGATTGTCGTTGTTGTAGTGAAGGTGCTGCTGGTGCGTCAGAACGTACGCGCTCAGAACGTACCGGGGTAAGCGCCGCCGTCCATCAGCCAGTTCTGCCCGGTGATGTAGCCGGCATGCACGCTGCACAGGAACGCACAGGCGCGGCCAAATTCCTCACGCGTGCCGAAACGGCCGGCGGGGATCGTCTTCATGCGCTGCTTACGCGCATCGTCGACGGAAATGTGTTGCGCGTTGGCTTGCGCCGCAAAGGTGGTGGCGATGCGGTCGGTGTCGAACAGGCCCGGCAACAGGCTGTTGATCGTCACGCCTGAGGCAGCCACCTTGCTGCGCGCCAGTCCCGCAATGAAACCGGTCAACCCCGAGCGCGCACCGTTAGAGAGACCGAGCACATCGATCGGCGCCTTGACCGCCGAGCTCGTGATGTTGACGATGCGCCCAAAGCCACGCTCGCTCATCCCGTCGATGGTCGCGCGGATCAGCTCGATCGGCGTCAGCATGTTGCTCTCCAGCGCGCGAATCCAGTCTTCGTGCGTGAAGTTGCGGAAGTCGCCCGGCGGCGGGCCGCCCGCGTTGTTAACCAGAATGTCCGGCTGCGGACAGGCGGCAAGCGCCGCGGCGCGCCCTTCGGGCGTGGTGATGTCGCACGCCACCGTTTTCACTTCGACGCCGCTCTGGTTGCGAATCTCGGCGGCGGTCGCCTCCAGCGTCTCAGCCGTGCGCGCGACGATCGTCAGGTTGACGCCTTCGGCTGCCAGTGCTTCCGCGCAGCCGCGCCCCAGACCCTTGCTGGCCGCGCAAACGAGCGCGGTGCGTCCTGCGATTCCCATGTCCATGTGCCTATCCTCATGACGTACTCGTGGCGCGGGGATGGTCCCGCGGTTGCCCAATCGTGGCAAAGAATCCCCCGATTCTAGAAGAATCGGTGCCGGACTGCGCCGGGCCACTGCAATCTCCGGTATCTTCCGGCGCCACTCTTTCGGTAAACTTGCGCCGTGGCGCGCCCGCCTGCCGGTTTCAGGCCGTGCGGAGCGCCAAACCGATCCCTCTAGCCGCCGCTTGCGCCCCCGCCATGACCCAGGACAGCCGTTTTCCCAATCTTTTCATCCTCGATCACCCGCTGATCCAGCACAAGCTGTCGCATATGCGCGACCGGGACACCTCGACTCGCACGTTCCGCGAACTGCTGCGCGAGATCACGCTGCTGATGGGCTACGAGATCACCCGCAATCTGCCAATGACCACGCGCCGCCTCACCACGCCGCTGGTCGAGATCGACGCGCCGGTGATCGCCGGCAAGAAACTGGCGATCGTGCCGGTGCTGCGTGCCGGCATCGGCATGTCGGACGGCTTGCTGGAGCTGGTGCCGTCGGCGCGCGTGGGCCACATCGGCGTGTATCGCGCCGAAGACCATCGCCCGGTCGAGTATCTGGTGCGCCTGCCGGATCTGGAAGACCGCGTGTTCATTCTGTGCGACCCGATGGTCGCGACCGGCTACTCGGCCGTGCATGCGGTGGACGTGCTCAAGCGCCGCAACGTGGCCGGCGAGAACATCATGTTCCTCGCGCTGGTGGCCGCGCCGGAAGGCGTGCAGGTGTTCCAGGACGCGCATCCGGACGTCAAACTGTACGTGGCGTCGCTCGATTCGCACCTGAACGAACACGCGTATATCGTGCCGGGTCTCGGCGACGCCGGCGACCGCCTGTTCGGCACGAAAAACTGACAGCGGACTGAAGAAAGCAGCGGGCGGCGCGCGCAACGCGCCGCCACCGCGCAGTTTCCCCGTGATTTCCGACTACGCTCTCCTCTGCCGCACCCCTGCGCCGTGATAAAATTCGAATCCGCTCAAAGAGCGGCTCGACTTGCACTGCCACGCGGTGCATCACGCCTTTACGCCGGGTCTGCCGGGACCGGCGCACCTGGGGCGCCGCTGAGCCGCCCGCTGACCGTCCTGCCCCGCCCCAACCGCGCTGCCGACCTTTGGTCCCGCTAGCCGGGTCCGGCCGGGCGCGATCAAGCTGAGGAAAGCCTGACACCGGGCGGTCCGGCGCCGAGCGGTTTGACATCGAGGCGCAAGGCCGCAATCAGCAGCGCCGCGCGCCCGACATCGCAACGACAATTGCACTATGCGTGCGCCCCACTGGCGCGCGCGACGGAGAAAAGTATGGCGGGTCATTCGAAATGGGCCAACATCAAGCATAAAAAAGCAGCGGCAGACGCCAAGCGCGGCAAGGTCTGGACGCGGCTCATCAAGGAAATTCAGGTAGCGGCCCGCATGGGTGGCGGCGACATCGACTCGAATCCGCGTCTGCGGCTCGCCGTCGAAAAGGCGTACGACGCCAACATGCCGAAAGATAACGTCAACCGTGCGATCCAGCGCGGTGTGGGCGGTGTCGATGGCGCAAACTACGAAGAAATCCGCTACGAAGGCTACGGCATCGGCGGCGCGGCAGTGATCGTGGACACCATGACCGACAACCGCACCCGTACGGTGGCGGACGTGCGTCACGCGTTCTCGAAGAACGGCGGCAACATGGGCACGGACGGCTCGGTGTCGTTCATGTTCGATCACGTCGGCCAGTTCCTGTTCGCGCCCGGCACGCCGGAAGACAAGCTGATGGAAGCCGCGCTCGAAGCTGGCGCTGAAGACGTCGTCACGAACGAAGACGGCAGTATCGAAGTGCTGTGCCCGCCGAACGATTTCCCGAAGGTGAAGACCGCGCTCGAAGCCGCGGGCTTCAAGGCCGAGTTGGCCGAGGTGACGATGAAACCTCAGACGGAAGTCGAATTCACGGGCGACGACGCGGTGAAGATGCAGAAGCTGCTCGACGCGCTGGAGAGTCTGGACGACGTGCAGGAAGTCTATACAAACGCCGCGATCGCCGACGAATGAGCGTGTCCCGGCGGCACATGGCGCGTGGCTCTGCAGCGAACCACACGCCCGCGCCGCCGGTTAGCACTCGCGTTGCTGCAGAGCGGGCGTTGGTTGGGGCCTTCCGCACCGCCACCACCCGGGTTCGCTATGTGCCCTGCGCCGCTACCTGGCTGCGGGCCCATTGCAAACCTCGCTGTTTTTCCACGGCTGGGCGTGATGCTTCAGCCGTTTATGGTTTTTAAGTCTCGGGGATTCACATGAAGTTACTCGTCGTCGGTTCCGGCGGTCGCGAACATGCGCTGGCATGGAAGCTCGCGCAATCGCCGCGGGTTCAGCTCGTCTACGTTGCGCCCGGCAATGGCGGCACCGCCCAGGACGAGCGTCTGCGCAACATCGACATCACCGATCCGGCCGAACTCGCCGATTTCGTCGAGAAAGAACAGATCGCGTTCACGCTGGTCGGACCGGAAGGGCCGCTCGCCGCGGGCATCGTCAATCTGTTCCGCTCGCGCGGTCTGAAGATTTTCGGACCGAGCAAGGAAGCCGCGCAGCTCGAAAGCTCGAAAGATTTCGCCAAGGCGTTCATGAAGCGCCACGCGATCCCGACCGCCGAGTACGAAACCTTCGCCGACGTCGCCGCCGCGCACGCGTATCTGGACGCCAAGGGCGCACCGATCGTGATCAAGGCCGACGGCCTCGCTGCAGGCAAGGGCGTCGTGGTTGCGCAAACGCTGGAAGAAGCGCACGCCGCCGTCGACATGATGCTGTCGGACAACAAGCTAGGCGATGCCGGCGCGCGCGTCGTGATCGAAGAATTCCTCGCCGGCGAAGAAGCCAGCTTCATCGTGATGGTGGACGGCAAGCATGTGCTGGCGCTCGCTTCGAGCCAGGATCACAAGCGCCTGCTCGACGCCGACCAGGGTCCGAACACCGGCGGCATGGGCGCCTATTCGCCCGCGCCAATCGTCACGCCGCAACTGCATGCACGCGTGATGCGCGAAATCATCCAGCCGACCGTGCGTGGCATGGAGAAGGAAGGCATCCGTTTCACGGGCTTCCTGTACGCCGGCCTGATGATCGACGCGCAAGGCAACCCGAAGACGCTCGAATTCAACTGCCGGATGGGCGACCCGGAAACGCAGCCGATCATGGCGCGTCTGAAAGGCGACTTTTCGAAGGTGGTCGAGCAGGCCATCGCCGGCACGCTCGATACGATCGAACTCGAGTGGGACCGCCGTACCGCGCTCGGCGTGGTGCTCGCCGCGTACAACTATCCGGACACGCCGCGCAAAGGCGACCGGATCAGCGATATCCCGGCGGAAACCGGCGATTCGGTCACTTTCCACGCCGGCACCACGCTGGCGGACGGCAAGCTGACCACGTCGGGCGGCCGCGTACTGTGTGTGGTCGGGCTGGCGGATTCGGTGCGCAGCGCGCAATCGGTCGCGTACGAGACGATCAACCAGATTTCGTTCGACGGCATGCAATATCGCCGCGACATCGGCTACCGCGCATTGAACCGCAAGCACGACGCCAAGACCGAAGGCAAGCACTAAGCCCGCCCCACTCGCCCGCGTGCAGCGCCAACGGCGCTACACTGCGGGTTTTCGCGGTCATCACGGCGCCCACCGCTCCATGTGGGCTCACCCCGGTTGAGCGGCATTTCACCCGGCGCGAACGACCGTAGCACCGCGCCTTCGCGGGACTATCCTGACGAAGGCCCGGCGCTCGCCCTTCACGAAGAACCCGCGGCACGACAGGCGTGCCGCCCTCTGCATCTGCATTCATGACCGATTCGAGCTATGACGCACAGGCCGTGCGCAGCTGGCTGCAAGGCCTGCAAACGCATATCGCGGACACGCTCGGCGCGTTCGACGGTAAGCCGTTCGCGACCGACGCATGGCAGCGCGCCCCCGGCGAAAAGCTGCGCGGCGGCGGCTACACACGGATTCTGGAAGGCGGCAACTTCTTCGAGCGGGCCGGCATCGGCTTTTCGGACGTAGCAGGCGACGCGTTGCCGGGTTCGGCAAGCGCCGCACGCCCGCAACTGGCCGGCCGTGGTTTCGAAGCCATGGGCGTTTCGCTCGTGCTGCACCCGCACAATCCGCACTGCCCGACCGTGCATATGAACGTGCGTCTGCTGATCGCGACCAAGGCGGGAGAAGAGCCGGTGTTCTGGTTCGGCGGCGGCATGGATCTGACGCCGTACTACGGCTACGAGGAAGACGCGCAGCATTTCCATCGGGTGTGCCGCGACGCGCTGCAGCCTTATGGCGCCGACCTCTACCCGAGTTTCAAGCGCTGGTGCGACGAATACTTCTTCCTCAAACACCGCAATGAACCGCGTGGCATCGGCGGGATTTTCTTCGACGATTTCTCGGCGCCGGGCTTCGATCAATCGTTCGCGATGCTGAAAAGCGTCGGCGAAGGATTCCTCAAAGCGTACATGCCGATCATCGAAAAGCGCCGCAACATTCCGTACGGCGAAGCCGAGCGCGACTTCCAGGCATACCGGCGCGGCCGCTACGTCGAGTTCAATCTGGTCTTCGACCGTGGCACACTGTTTGGGCTGCAGAGCGGCGGACGCACCGAATCGATACTGATGTCGATGCCGCCTGTGGTGAACTGGCGCTACAACTGGCATCCCGAACCGGGCACGCCGGAAGCGCGTCTTTACACCGATTTTCTCGTGCCGCGCGAGTGGGTGTGAGGCTTTAAGCCCACACCGCACACCACGTGACCACGACAAAGGATCTTCACCTGAAGCCGAACGCTCATCCTGTCGCCCTGCCTCGCCGGATTGGACTGCTCGGCGGCACTTTCGATCCGATCCACGACGGCCACCTCGCGCTCGCGCGGCGTTTCGCCGAGGTGCTGAACCTGACCGAGCTGGTGCTGCTGCCGGCCGGACAGCCCTGGCAGAAAACAGACGTGTCAGCGGCTGTTCACAGGCTGGCCATGACCCGCGCCGCCGCCACTGCGTTGGTGCTGCCGGGCGTGACCGTGCGGGTGGCGACCGACGAGATCGAACACGACGGTCCGACATACACGATCGACACGCTGCAGTTATGGCGTGAACGCGAAGGTCCGAATGCGTCGATTGCGCTTCTGATCGGCGCGGATCAACTGGTGCATCTCGACACATGGCGCGACTGGCGGCGCCTGTTCGAGTTTGCTCACATCTGCGCGGCCACGCGCCCCGGCTTCGACCTCGCATCGATTCCGCCCGTGGTCGCTAAAGAAATCGACGCGCGCCGTGCCCGCGCCGACGTTCTGCAAGCCACCCCCTGCGGGCACTTGCTGATCGATACGACGCTTGCGTTCAACGTCTCGGCCACCGACATTCGCGCGCATCTGCGCGAACAGGTGACCCAGCGGCTCGCCCTCGCAGGCGGCGAACCGCAAGACAGGAGCCAGGCCCGGGCCGCAAGCCATGTCCCCACTGCGGTGTGGGACTATATTCTTCAACATCATCTGTACCACCGGTAACCCCATGGATATTCGCAAACTGCAACGCGTGATTGTCGACGCTCTCGAAGACGTCAAAGCGCAAGACATCAAGGTGTTCAACACCAGCCACCTGACTGCGCTGTTCGATCGCGTGATCGTCGCCTCCGGCACTTCGAACCGCCAGACCAAGGCGCTCGCTTCGAGCGTGCGCGAGAGCGTCAAGGAAAACGGCGGCGACGTCATCAGCACCGAAGGTGACGACGTCGGCGAATGGGTGCTGGTCGATTGCGGCGACGCGATCGTGCACATCCTGCAACCGGCGCTGCGCCAGTACTACAACCTCGAAGAAATCTGGGGCGACAAGCCGGTGCGCCTCAAGCTGTCCACGCCGGATCCGTTCGGCGGCGCGCGCTTAAGCGAGCCGGATGACGAGGACGAAGAAGACGAAGCGCCGGCTGTCAAAAAGCCTGCACGCAAGACGCCGGTACGCCGCAAGTAAGTACGCGGCTGGCAAACCGCTGAAGTCCGCGACGCAAAGTCAGAGCATGCGTGCGCGATTGAAGCGATTGCAGCGCTTGCGCCCCCGATTACATCCGTCATGAAACTGCACATCCTCGCCGTCGGCCACAAGATGCCGGACTGGATCGCCACCGGCTTCGACGAATACGCGAAGCGCATGCCGCCCGAGCTGCGTATCGAGCTGCGCGAGATCAAGCCCGAGCAGCGTTCGTCGGGGCGTCCGGCCGAAAGTGTGATGGCGGCCGAGCGGCAGAAAATTGAAGCCGCGTTGCCGAAGAACGCGCGCATCGTCGCGCTCGATGAACGCGGCAAGGATTGGACCACGATGCAGCTCGCCGGCGCCCTGCCCGGCTGGCAGCAGGACGGCCGGGACGTGGCGTTTCTGATCGGCGGCGCCGATGGGCTCGATCCCGATCTGAAAGCACGCGCCGATATGCTGCTGCGTGTCTCCAGCCTGACGCTGCCGCACGCCATGGTGCGCGTGCTGCTCGCCGAACAGCTTTACCGCGCGTGGACCATCACGCAAAATCACCCCTATCACCGCGTGTGAGCGAACGAGGCGGCTGACGGATCGCGTGTTTGCCGGTCCTGTTGCCTGCGCTGATTGACGTGCTTGTGGACGTGCTTGTGGGCGCATTTGCAGGCGCGTTCATCGACACGTTGATCGACGCGCTTTTCATCGTGTCCTTCGGCTCGTTCGTCGTCGCCTGACTGATACGCTCATCGCGCGCGCCTCGCGCATTGACGCAACCCGCCTCATCGAGACCTGTTCATGCCCACGTCCGCCGCTTCGCTGCATCCTTTCGTTTACCTCGCTTCCCAAAGTCCGCGCCGTCAGGAGTTGTTGCAACAACTCGGCGTGCGTTTTGAATTGCTCCTGCCGCGTCCCGATGAAGATGCCGAAGCGCTCGAAGTCGAGCTCCCCGGCGAGCGGGCGCGCGACTACGTGCAGCGCGTGTGCATCGCAAAGGCGCAGGCAGCACGCGCACGTCTCGTGGCAGGCGGCCATGCGGCACGGCCGATCCTGGTTGCCGACACAACCGTCACGATCGACGACGCGATCCTCGGCAAGCCCGTCGACGCCGACGATGCCGTCGCGATGCTCACACGTCTCGCGGGCCGCGATCACGAAGTGCTGACGGCCATCGCGGTGGTCGACGCGGAAGGCAGGTTGCTGCCCGCCGCGCTATCGGTATCGAAGGTGCGTTTTGCTGCACTGCAAGCGGACGCCGTGCGCCGCTATGCCGCAAGCGGCGAGCCGCTCGGCAAGGCGGGCGCGTACGGTGTGCAGGGACGCGCCGCGGAGTTTATCGAACATATCGACGGGTCCTATTCAGGTATCATGGGTTTGCCGCTTTTTGAAACCGCTGCCCTCCTGCGTGCAGCGCGCATCGACTTCTAAAATAACACCATGAATGAAGAAATCCTGATCAATGTCACGCCGCAGGAAACGCGCGTCGCGCTCGTCCAGCAAGGCGCCGTCCAGGAACTTCACGTCGAACGAACGCTGTCGCGAGGACGCGTCGGCAATGTCTATCTCGGCAAAGTCGTCCGCGTGTTGCCGGGCATGCAGTCCGCCTTCATCGACATCGGTCTGGAACGCGCCGCGTTCCTCCACGTAGCGGATATCTGGCATCCGCGCATTGCGGGTGAGCCGCAGCATCAAACGCCGCATCAGCCCATCGAGAAAATCGTCTTCGAAGGTCAGACGCTGATGGTGCAGGTCGTGAAGGATCCCATCGGCACCAAGGGCGCGAGGCTGTCCACGCAAGTGAGTATCGCCGGGCGCACGCTCGTGTATCTGCCGCAGGAGCCACACATCGGCATCTCGCAGAAGATCGAGAGCGAAGCCGAACGCGAGGCCGTGCGCGCGCGTTTGACTGCCGTGCTGCCCGCTGATGAAAAAGGCGGCTACATCGTGCGCACCATCGCTGAAGATGCAACCAGCGAAGAATTGGCCGGAGACGTCGCGTATCTGCGCAAGACGTGGGCGACCATCATCTCGCAAGGTCAGCGCATGCCGCCGACCAGCCTGCTGTACCAGGACCTGAATCTCGCACAACGTGTGCTGCGCGATTTCGTCAACGACGAGACCTCGCGCATTCAGGTCGACTCGCGCGAGACCTATCAGATGCTCGCGGACTTCGCCGCGGAGTTCACGCCGGCGGTGTCGTCGAAGCTGCATCACTACACCGGCGAGCGGCCACTCTTCGATCTGTACAACATCGAGGCGGAAATCCAGCGCGCCTTGTCACGCCGGGTCGATCTGAAGTCGGGCGGCTATCTGGTGATCGACCAGACCGAAGCGATGACTACCATCGACGTGAACACCGGCGGCTACGTCGGCGCGCGCAACTTCGACGATACGATCTTCAAGACCAACCTCGAAGCCGCGCACACCATCGCGCGGCAATTGCGGCTGCGCAATCTGGGCGGCGTGATCATCATCGACTTCATCGATATGGAGAACATCGAGCATCGCGATCAGGTGCTTGGTGAGTTGAAGAAGGCGCTCTCGCGCGATCGCACGCGTGTGACCGTGAACGGTTTCTCGCAGCTCGGACTCGTGGAGATGACACGCAAGCGCACGCGTGAATCGTTAGCGCATGTGCTGTGCGAGCCCTGCCCGGTTTGCCAGGGCAAGGGGCAGGTCAAGACCTCGCGCACGGTGTGCTACGACGTGCTGCGCGAAATTCTGCGCGAGTCGCGGCAGTTCAATCCGCGCGAGTTTCGCGTGGTGGCGTCGCAGCAGGTGATCGATCTTTTCCTCGAGGAAGAATCGCAGCATCTGGCGATGCTGATCGATTTCATCGGCAAGCCCGTGTCGTTGCAGGTGGAGTCTAATTTGAGCCAGGAGCAGTACGACATCGTGTTGATGTAACGTCGCTCGAGGCGCTCCGTGGCGCCTCATAGCCCACCTGATCGAAGCCTCCCGGCTCAATGATTTAACCCCCTCCACTCGCGAGACTTCTTAAAGGAGTCTCGCGACGTTCGTCCAGCTTCCGCGCAGATACTCAACGTCCGGCGCGGCGCTTTCTCCGGGTTTTGGTTGATTCAAAACCGAAAACCCCTCACTACAATGAACGTTGCACTGCTGCTTGATCGTCTGGAAAGAACGTCATAACGTGCCGGATTTAAGGGGGCGCAGCATGTTGAACGCTGAAGATCTCTACGAAAGCCAGCATTGGCGGGAACTCGACTTACGCGACAAGATCGACTCGCGACTGCAGTCATCCCTCACGCTTGTTACTGCGATTATTGGCGCGCTTAGTTTTCTGCTGACTAACGTCGATATCGGGCACACGCATGGTCTCGCAGACTATTTGTTTTTTACGCTTCTAGCGATCACCTTTGCGTTACTGTTTTTATCCGGGTTTTACTTTTTCAGATCCTCAGTGGGTTCGCTCTTCCACAGAAACACGTACAAAACCCTTCCAGTGTCGACGGAGCTGGATAGATACAAGCGCGGATGGGACGCTACGATAGCCAGATCGCCCCAGGCGGCACAGGCGCAAGGGATAACATCGGCAGACGAGCTTAAAAAACTATTAATAGAAAATTATCTCGCGCGCCAAGAAACCAACGCAAAAATCAACGACGAACGCGCGAAGAATATTTCCAACATCAATCTCCTCGTCGTAGTTGAGGCCCTGCTAACCGCAGCCGCTTTCTCGATCTTCTATTTAGGCGGTCTGAATAAGGCAGACCTCCCGAAAACCCAGGATATAAAAATAACAGCACCGATCGATATACGCAGCATGCCTTCTACCCAGCAAAACCAATGTTTCTTCTGGTTTCCGCCCACGGAATACCTGCACGGGTCCCGGACCAGCAAGGGGCATAGTAAATAAGCGCCTTTGAGCGCCCTGAACGTTCCGGTACACATGGAGGTTGCCATGCAAGTCAGGTTCAATCCGGCCAAAAACGATTCGCCTGTCGGGCCCATCTCGAGCACGCCTCCAGAGCCGCCGCTGGAGCCTCCGACAAAACCGCTTCCCCGAGATCTGCCGTTCAGAGGTCCACCCGATCCGCAAAAGCAGCCGCTCGTCGACGTTGCTTGACTAGGCGAAATAGTCTGCACGTCACTTCGAAGCCGGCAGTCACCGCGGGTCGTTGGGGGCTGAGGTTTTGCTCACGCCCTTCTGCAAACGGTGCCTGCCGCGCAAACAGCCTCGGATTTCTGTTCCCCCATCTCTCCCGGCCCTCAATTTCCTCATTGACGCCGTTCGAACGAGTCGCGTATAACCATCCCATTGGATGTTAATTGGATGGCGTACGGATGTTGAACGAACGCCGAACGGAATAGAAATGGCCAACCTCAAACTCATCGACACCTCCCGCCCCAAAGGCGGCGAGACCGAAAAGATCACCATCAATCTCGGCCCAATCGACCTGGGCCAGATCGACCTGCTCGTCGAAGAAGGCTTTTACTCGAACCGCACCGACCTGATTCGCACGGCGATCCGCAACCAGCTCGCCATCCACGCGCAGGTCGTCACGGAAACGGTAACCCGGCGCGCGCTGGTACTCGGCCTGCAACACTTCTCGAAGCAGGACCTCGAAGCCGCTCAAGCCGCCAACGAGCGACTGGACATTCATGTGCTCGGCCTCGCCAGCATCGCAGCCGATGTGCCGCCGGAACTTGCGGCGGCCACGATCGCATCGGTGATGGTGCTCGGCGCGTTTCACGCGTCGCCCGCGGTCAAGGCGGCGCTCGCCGGACGCATCAGGTAGGCGTGCCCGGCATGGCTGATTCGTTGGTTGAAGCCATGCTGAGGCCGTGAAGCTCATCGCCTGACTCCGTCACGCGCAATGTAAGTCAACGCAGTCACTGCCGATCATGAAAATGAATGAAGATTTCCTGAAGTCGATGAAAGAAGCCTTCGACCTGCTGCGCACAAAGGGGCCGAAGGAAGCGACCGCCGCGGTCCAGCGCGCACTCGCAGGCAGCAAGGCCGACGCAGGCAAGGTGCAAACTCCGCCCATGCCGCAGAGTGTCAACGAATGGGCACAAGCGTGGACGCAGCCGCAATCCCACGCCAACGCCGCACCGCACGCCCCTGCCGAGCGCACTTTCGACGCCGACACCCCCGGCACATTCAGCACCCACACCTTCAGCAACAGCGCGGGCCAACGCCAATACAAACTCTACGTCCCCGCCGTCTACAAGAGCGAACCGTTGCCGCTCATCGTGATGCTGCACGGCTGCACGCAAAACGCCGACGACTTCGCAGCCGGTACGCGCATGAACGAAATGGCCGAGCGTCATGGCTTCATCGTCGTGTATCCGAATCAGTCGCAAGCCGCCAATCCGTCGACCTGCTGGAACTGGTTCAAGCCGGCCGACCAGCAGCGCGATCTGGGCGAACCTTCGTTGATCGCGGGCATCACGCGTGAGGTGATGGCGCGTTATCGCGTCGATCCGGCGCGGGTTTATGTGGCGGGTCTGTCGGCAGGTGGCGCCATGGCGGACGTCATGCTCAAAACCTCGCCCGATCTGTACGCCGCGGCCTGTGTGCATTCCGGCCTCGCCTACGGAAGCGCGAAGGATCTGCCTTCGGCGCTCGCCGCGATGAAAGGCGGCAAAGCGCATCGCAGCCGCTCACGCGTCGAACCGCAACGCCCGCTCATCGTGTTTCATGGCGACGCGGACACGACAGTGCATCCCTCGAACGCCACCGCGCTCTTAGCGGGCTTCGATGGCGGAGTCACGACACTCAAACCGCTGTCGCACGCCGCAGGCACGGCGAGCGGCCAGCGCGCTTGCACGGTGCAACGGTTCGTCGCGGCGAACGGAGCCGAAGCGGAGTACTGGTCGATCCATGGCGCGGGCCACGCATGGGCCGGCGGCAGTCAGCGCGGCACGTACACGGACCCATCCGGCCCCGATGCGACGGCCGAAATGCTGCGCTTCTTCCTCGCGCATCCGCGTACATAAGGCGCACAGTAAGCGCCATTCGACTGACGAATCATTTTGACGAAAACGCTGTACATCCTGCCGCAAAGGTATAAAGTGGCTCATGTTGCAGCGCAGCAAAATCACTGCGCCGCGTCGACCTGCTGTCTCGTGTGAGACCTGGCCTCCGAAATCCTTTGGGCGCCTGCCCCGGGTCACTTTGGAGATCACTTATGCACAGCCCCGCGATCGAACATAGCGCAGCCTTCGGCCAACGCACTTTCGACATCTTCACCAACCTGCAGCTCGATGGGCTGGCATGTCTGCAAAAGCTCGGCGAACTCAATCTCGCGGCACTGAAGGCATCCGTCACCGAAAGCAAGAGCGCATTGTCGGCCGGCCAGTTCAACACCGCGCCCTTCGCCGGCGTGTCCGATTTGCAGCAGCAACTCGTGCAACGCACCTTGTCGTACGCGCAGCACGTCAAGGAAATTGACGCGCAGTTCACCGCGGCGTTGACCAAGGCAGGCGAATCACTGCGCGAAGAGTTCGGCGCAAATGTGGCGCAACTCGGTTCGGGCTTCGGCCAAACCACGCCGTTCAGCTCGGATAGCGCATTCGGGGCAATGCAATCCGTGATGGCCTCGATGATTCATTCGAGCAATGTGGTGCAGGACAGCATCAAGCGCGCATCCGGTATGGCCGGCACAGCGCTCACCACCGCAGACGACGCAGCAAAATAAGTCTCGTGTCGTAACTCGAGCAGACGAAAAGGGGCCATTCGGCCCCTTTCTCTTTTCCGGTTAGCTTGGGCGACACGCGTCTTGCGCGAAGTACGGCGCGCTGCGGCGACTGCACGCCTACGACTTCAAGTTGGCCACGGGATTGCCGAAGTCAACCACCGATCGTCAACCCGTGCCCAACGGCTTCAGCAAATTGCGCAATGCCGCGATGGTGATGGGTCGCGAGAACCAGAATCCTTGCGCCTCGTCGCAGCCGAGCGCTTCCAGTTGCGCGGCCTGTTCGGCTGTCTCCACACCTTCAGCCGTCACCCGCAATTTCAACGCATGAGCCATGGCGATAATGGCGCCAACGAGCGCCGCGCACTGCGGATCGGTACTCATGCGCATCACAAACGAGCGATCGATTTTCAGGCGATTCAGCGGGAAGCGCGTGAGATAAGCGAGACTCGAATAGCCGGTGCCGAAATCATCCACCGCGACTTCAACGCCCAATTCGCGCAACGCATGCAGCGTCTGCAGTGCCAGCTCGGTGTCGCCCAGCAGCACGCCCTCGGTGATTTCCACTTCAAGGTACGAAGGGTCGAGCGCGGCATCTTCGAGCGCCTCGCGGATCGTCTCGAACAGATTGTGCCGCTGGAACTGCTGCGGGGACACGTTCACCGCGACCCGCGGCAAGGTGCCGGTGAGCCGCAACAATTTGCCGGCGTCGCGGCACGCGGTACGGATCACCCACTCGCCGATCTGCTCGATCAGGCCCGACTCTTCAGCAACCGGTACGAACTCGACCGGACTGATCAGCCCACGCTGCGGATGATTCCAGCGCAGCAGCGTCTCCACCTGCGCGATGCGGCCATTGGAAAGCGTCACCTGCGGCTGATACACGAGGTGCAATTGCTGACGCTCGAGCGCTTCGCGCAGCATCGTCTCCAGTTCGAAGCGACGCGCCGCCTGGCCTTCGAGCGCGGTGGAAAAGCGCCGCACCGCATTGCCGTTCACCGCCGAAGCCGCCGACAACGCCACACCTGCGCGACGCATCAGCGTCGGGGCATCGGCGCCGTCCGCAGGATAGGCGACGACGCCGATACTCGCCGTGATGTTCAGCGCGGTACCCGCGTAGTCGATCGATTCGGCGATGCGGCCCAGTGCCTCAGCGGCGAAAGCATCGGCCGCCGCGCCGGTTTCGTTGATCAGCAGCGCGAATTGCGTGCCGCCGATCGAGGCGATCGTACCGTCGTTGGGAAAGAGACCGCGCAGCCGTTCGCCGACAATCTGCAACACCAGTTCAGCCGCATGCAAACCGAGCGCATCGCGCAGTTTGCGCAAATGATCGAGTTCGGCGATCAACACGGTAAAGCCATCGCCGTTGCGCTGGCAGCGCGCGATCGTCAACTCGAGGCGTTCGGTGAAAAGCGTCTGATTGGGCAGGCGGGTCACGCCGTCGTGATGCGAGACGTACCACAGGCGCGCCTCGGACTGCGCGTAGCGCGTCATGTCGATGGCAATGCCGACATAACGGGCCGGCCCCGTGTCTACACCACCGGGATGTGCCGGCTCGGCGACGAGCGGCGCCAGCGCGAACACCACGCGAATCGGGGTGCCGTTGCGCCGCACATAGGACCATTCGTCTTCATAGCGTGAGCCTAGCGCCGACAGCGGCGGCAATTCGGCGCGCCGCCTCGCGAGTTCGGCCGGGTCGAGCAAGGACTCAAAAGTGCGCCGGCCGATCAATTCTTCGGCGGTAAAGCCGGTCAGCTTCTCGAAAGCTGCGTTGACAGAGTCGAACGTGCCGTCGGCTGTGCAGATGAACATGCCGTAAGGCGCCGCCGCAAGCGCGGCGTCGCGTGTGCGCGTCTCGGCGTAGGGGTGAACTTGCATCGCGCCGGCCTTTGAATTTCCTGGATATTAAAAGCGAATGAGGAAAGCGGATGAGCGTCTCTCCTGACGCGCACCGCGCAACCGGCAAACCCGGCGGTTTCGGTCCGATCCGCCGGGTAACGTTCGTATGATAGCGGCTTTCCTGGCCGGGTCCACCGCACCGGCGCACGTTCTTCGCGGCAATCGTTTCCCTTGGTGTATTCCCCGATTCGGGCAGCGGCACGCCCGTCATCGCGTGCATCATAAAGCGCTGGCTATTACCGGGATACTCCGCGCCCTATGACTCAACGTGCGCCGGCCTTCGACGCCTTCGCACAGGGCTTCGCCGGATTGACGACCGCTATATCCGTCGATATATTTCGCTCGCGATCCTTCGACAAAACCACTGCCCCACTGCATGGATCCGCACGAAACAGGGTCCCGTTTTTCATGTCCAAGGAAGTCATCGATTCGCACCTTCTCAAGGTGCTGCACACGCTACTGACCGAATCGAGCGTCTCGCGCGCCGCAACGCTGCTCGGACAATCGCAGCCGACCGTCAGCGTGGCGCTGCGCAAACTGCGCGACATGACCGGCGATCCGCTGCTCGTCCGCAGCGGCAGCCGGATGGTTCTCACCGCGCACGCACTCACGCTGATCGAACCCACGGCGCAGGCGCTAAACAGTATCGCGGCCATTCTGCATCCCACCTCGTCGTTCAATCCGGCCACCACCAGCCAGACCTTTCGGATCGGTTCGCCCGATTATCTCGATGCGTTCTTCGTGCCCGCCGTGGTCGACGCATTTCATCGCGAAGCGCCGGGTGCAAAGCTCGAGTTCCGGCATCTGATGATGGTGGACGGCGGCTATGAACATGGACTGGAAAGCGGTTTTCTCGATCTGGTGATCGGCAACTGGCGCACGCCACCGGAGCATCTGCATTTGCAGCCGCTGTGCAAGGACGAACTGGTGTGCCTGATGCGCAACGGTCATCCCATCAAGCCGGGGCGGCTTAGCAAGCCCGTCTACGAAGAAGCGGAACATCTGGCCGTGATGACGTACAACACAACATCGTGGGGCACGGTCGACGTCGAACTTGCGCGCAATGGCCTATCGCGCACCGTCACTACGACGCTGCCCTACTTTGGCATGGCGCCCTACGTTTTAGCACGCTCGAATCTGCTGTTCACCACCACGCGTGCGCTCGCCACGCACTACACCAGGATGCTGCCGCTGCGTATCGAGCCGATTCCCGGCGAGCCGCAAGCGCTCACCTACTATCAGCTCTGG
Organism: Paraburkholderia aspalathi; assembly: GCF_900116445.1. Classification (GTDB taxonomy): domain Bacteria; phylum Pseudomonadota; class Gammaproteobacteria; order Burkholderiales; family Burkholderiaceae; genus Paraburkholderia; species Paraburkholderia aspalathi. The sequence continues at coordinate 101,237 of NZ_FPBH01000018.1, read as the reverse complement.
CACGACCGCACGCATCGCAGCGTCGCCGCGATCTGGTTGCGCAGGCTGATCGCCAACGTCGCGAAAGATCTGACTTCCTAAGCGTTCGCCAAGGGCGCGCACCTCTTTCGAGCGGACAAAAAAACGCCGCAAGCAGAGCTTGCGGCGCGAATGCGATCATCGGATGTGTTGCAGGTGACAGGCCCTTAAAACACCGAGCGATCACAAAGTGAGGTCGGTCAGACGGAACGTTGTTATGGGTTAGCTAGTCGCCAATGGCCCCTCGGTCATGGCCTTGATCAGAGCGGCCTTGCCCTCGATCGCCGTGCCGAGCAAAGCGAAGCCCAACGGACGCTCGCTGGTGGCATGCCGGCACACGGCGCGCGCCGCATGCTTCGCCGCGTCGCCGGCGGTTTCGATCGACCACGCGCCCTCGCCCTCGGGTGTCACGACGACGGCGGGACTCGCGGGCGTCTTCACGGTAATCGGCATCACCGGAAAAGCGACGCGGGTCGGCTGCCCGGCCAGGGTGCGCGCGAGCGCTCGCGCGGCGTGCATGATCGGCAGGACATACGGCTGCACCTTGCCGTCGATCGCGGCACAGTCGCCGAGTGCGTAGATATCCGGTGCGCTAGTGCGGCACCACGCATCGGTTCGAATGCCCTGATCAATCGCGAGACCCGCGGCAGCAGCCAAGGCCGTACGCGGCACGAGGCCGACCGCCGACACAACGAGATCCGCGACGATCGGCTCACCGTCGGCGAACGTCAGCCGGTAACCGTCCGACAAGCGATCGATACGATCCACACTGCGGCCAGGATGAAAGCGGATGCCGCCATCGTCAAGCGCACGGGCGAAAATCTCGCCCACGTCTTGCGGAAGCAAGCGAGCCAGCGGCGTAGAAGCCGGATCGATCAGACTGACCGCATAACCGGCGGCCGCCAGATCGTTGGCGAACTCGCAGCCGATCAGACCCGCGCCCAGAATCGCCACCGAGCGGCAACGCGTGAGCGCCAATCTGAAGCGCGCGTAATCGCCAAGGTCGTTGATCGACATCACGTCGGCCGCGCCATCACCCGCCACCTTCAGGCGCCGAGGGTCCGCGCCCATGGCCAGCACCAGCTTGCTGTAGCCGAGCAACGCGTTGTCGACCACCAGCGTGTGCTCGGCCGGCAAAATGCGCTCCACACGCTGATTGACACGAATCCACGCGCCCAGTTGCGCCGCCATCGCCATGGCGTCGCAACTCGCCAACGCCTGCGGCTCTTTCTTCATCGCCAGTGCATTCGACAACATCGGCTTCGAATAGAAGCTGCCGTCGTCGCGGCTGATCATCACGATCGGCACGGTGCTATCGAGCTTGCGCAATTCGCGCGCGACCGTATAGCCCGCCATGCCCGTGCCGACGATCACCACCGGCTGCCCTTTGTCCTCATGCTGAGCGGCCGTCATGCGATCACCTGCATTTCAAAGTCGTGTTTGCCGGTCGCACAGTCCGGGCACAACCAGTCGTCCGGTACATCTTCCCAACGCGTGCCCGGCGCGATGCCCGCTTCCGGCAGACCCAGTGCTTCGTCATAGCGAAAGCCGCAGATCACGCATTCCCATACTTTCATGACTTCTCTCCCGAATCACCAATCACTCGTCACAAACCCGCGCCGCGAACTAGCGCACATAGGCCTGGCCGAGGCCGATCTCGGCCAGCGCCCGACGGTAGGCACCCGACGAACGGTCGGCGAGAATCGGCGCTTCCGCCGCGCGGTCGATCGGCAGATCTTCCGGGCGCTGCTGTTCGACGATCGCTCGATCTTCTTCGAACACCTGACGGTTGAACGCGTAGACGTCCTCGAGCGGTAAATCCTTATCGAAGTTGCGAACGATCGGCACGAACAGACGGGTCTTGCGCGCCGACACCGGGCTCGCGGCATTCAGGATCGACAGGCGGCCGTTGTCGGGAAAGTGCACGGTCAGGCGCGCAAAGAACGGCACGTCCACGTCGAAGAAGCGATGCCACAGATAGCCCTCAGGTGCGCGATGCTGCATCGACTTCGGGAAGTTGCTGACCGTGCTTACGTACTCCGCGTGCATGCCGCGTTCGCGCCGCTCGACCGAATACTGCGGCACCACCGGGTTATGCCGGTCGGCAAAACTGTCATGGTGGATCCACGCGAAATGCGCGACGTCGATGAAGCCTTCGGTCTGACGTCCCGCCGAAGCGTTGATGTCGATCGAGGGCGGCAGAATCTGCTGGAAATCGGGATCGTTCCAGTTGGGAAACGCGGGCAACGCTTCGGTGCCGCCACCCAACGAGACCCACACGAGACCGTAAGCTTCCTGCGTCGCATACGTGACAAGATGCAGGCGCTCGGGAATCAGGCCGTCCGTTTGCGACGGAATGTGCTTGCACTTGCCGTCGTTGCCGTACGCGAGGCCGTGATACGGGCACACGATGTTGCCGTTATCGACCCACCCCTGGCTGAGCGGCGCGCCGCGATGCGGACAGACATCGCGCGCGCTCACCAACTGGCCGTTCGAGCGGAACACAACCAGAGGCTCGTCGAGCAGCGTCACACTGATGGGTTTGTCGGTCACGTCGGCGGCGAACGCCACCGGATGCCAGTAGCGGCTGAGAATCTCCCAGTCGTGGCTATCGAAGGTGCAATTACGGGGTAAAGCGGGGGAACGTTGGAATGTCAGCGGCCTGGTGGTGGCGGTGGCAGTAGCGGTGGCGGAACTCATGCATGTCTCCAAAACCTGGTGGGGGTTCGTCGCGCTCATGTGTTTTCCTGAACGCGTGGAGAGAACGATAGCGGGATGAGGTCCGCCGACCCATCCCCTGAAATGCATCTAGTCTATGTATGAAAATGCATAGGGTGCCACCGCACCAGTGGATCAGCGCCGCCTGAAACGCTTAGGCTGCGCGCGGCAGCGCGGCTTCGATAAACACCGCGCACAGTGCTTCCATACCCTTCGCGTCTTCTTCATCGAAGCGCGCGACGACCGGGCTGTCGACATCCCACACGCCAATCAGCGTGCCATCCGGCGCCACCAGCGGCACGACGATTTCCGATTGCGACGCCGAATCGCAGGCGATATGACCGGGGAATTCATGCACGTCGCGCACCACTTGCGTCTGACGGGTTTGCGCCGCCGTGCCGCACACGCCCTTGCCGAGCGCGATGCGCACGCAAGCGGGCTTGCCCTGGAAAGGTCCGACCACCAGTTCGCGGCCGTCGTGGAAGTAGAAGCCGGCCCAGTTCAGATCGCTCAGGGAATGGAACACGAACGCGGAGAAATTCGCGGCGTTGGCGATCCAGTCGGTTTCGCCGGCGAGCAGCGCGCGCGCCTGGGCGACCAGTTCTTCGTATTGCGCGGCTTTGGGGAGATGCGAGGCGGAGGAGACTTCGAACATGACGGCGTCCGTAATGAAAGCGGAAAGAGGAAGAGCGAGGCGTGCAGTGTAAATCAAGCCGCCGTTTCCTTCACGGCACGCCGCGCTGCGCATGCTGCCCTCTTTCCGTTCGATCCACGAGCGCCCTGATAAAGCGTTGTCCAGACGTCAAGCCTGCAAACAACGCCATGCATCGATCGTCATTCGACGCCGATGATCACGCTCGATGCCTTGAAGATCGCCGTCGCCGCCTTACCGCTCGCGAGGCCGAGGCGGTCGACGCTTTCATTGGTGATGATCGCGGCGATCTGCGCGCCGCCCGCGCTGATGGTCACTTCCGAATTCACCGCGCCCTTGGTCACTGCCGACACCGTACCTGCGATGCAATTGCGCGCCGACACCTGGCTCTTCGCGACGTCGACCATCACGATCACCGACGACGCTTTGACCAGCGCAAAAGCTTTCTTGCCGGCAGCGAGGCCGAGCGACGTCGCACTGCCGTGCGTAATGATTGCGACGATCTCGAGACCGTCCGGGGTGCGCAACGTGACTTCGTCGTTCACGGCACCGTGTTTGACTTCGGCGACTTCGCCGGCGAATTGATTGCGTGCGCTGGTTTGCATGTTGTTCTCCTGGTTGTGGAGCCTCGTGAAAGACGCTTCGAGGCAATGTGTCGAGTGTAAGGAAACGCCCGGCATGTGTGGTCGCTCGCACGTGAAGTGCGGTATGGCACAGCCGCTATTGACGATTCGAACCCCAATGAAACCACATAAACGTTGTGTAAATACACTCATAGCGCCGCGGCCACCGCGCGACACCGTATCATCGGGCCCTTGGACCATCACCGTCGAACTCCATGCCTGTCGCTGTTCTGCCCCGCTTTGCCGCATGCCTCGCCGCCCGCTTGCCGCACGCCCGCCGCGCCGCCACGCTATGCGCCGCGCTCGCAGCCGCCGCTACCTTCGCCGCCTGCAGCAATCCAGCGCCGACCCGAGATGCCCATACCAGCGTCGACACCGTCGCACTGTTCCCGATCGCCAACTACGACCAGAACGTCGACCACTGGCTCGAACCGGATAACCTCGGCTACGACCAGCCGTTCCTGAGTCCGGCAGATCAGCAGGCACACTTCAGCGCCCTCTACGCGCGCTATTTCGGCACCGGCACGAGCGCGCCGTCGCCATGGAATTCCGCTTACGTGGCGATGCGCGTCTATCGCCAGCAAGGCGCGGACATTGTCGCGCTGCAGCAGCGCCGCATCGACAAGTTCGACAACACCGGCAAGAGCGGTGCGGCGCTCGGCTACGGCGAGAATTTCCGTCCGCACGATAAGGCATGGATCGACGCCATTGCGCAAAACATGGACGTCGGCCAGTTCACGCAGAAGGCCGTCTACCAGCCCGAGCGCCGCGCGATCGCCACCGGCAACCTGATGGTGCGCGAACTGCCAACCACGGACCCGTCGTTCTACGATCACCACCTCGCCGGCGAAGGCTATCCGTTCGACAACCTGCAGATCTCCGCCGTCCGCCCTGGCACGCCGCTGTATGTGCTGGGCAGCAGCGTCGACGGCGCGTGGCGCTACGTGCAGACGCCCGACGTGCAAGGCTGGGTGCGCACAGAAGGCGTCGGCCTGACTGACGACGCCTTCGTCGACACGTGGCGCGCCGCCACCGCGAAGTCTCTGGGCGCCGTGATAGTCGCCTCAGCGCCGGTGCGCGACAGCCGCGGTGTGTTCCGTTTCGACGCGCCCGCCGGTACGCTGCTGCCGCTCGCCCCGGACAACGCCATGCGGCTGGCACCTCAGGCAAATAAACCCGCGAGCGAAGCTGCCAGCGCCACCGCCGCACGCAAACTCCTCGTCCCGGCCCGCGATGTGGACGGCCACGCGATCATCCGCACCGCCCAACTGAGCGATGCCCAGATCGCTCCGACGCCACTCGCCGCCACCCCGCGGCATCTGGCAATGCTGATGAAAACGCTGATCGGCCGGCCGTACGGCTGGGGCAATAGCGGCCTCTACAACGACTGTTCGTCGGACCTGCAAAGCATCTTCGCGGCGTTCGGCGTGTGGCTGCCGCGCCATTCGTCGACGCAGATGAGCGCCGGACGCATGATCGATCTATCCGCGTCGACGCCGGCGCAACGGCTCGACTACCTCGCCCAGCATGGTGAACCGCTACGCACGCTGATTTACATTGGAGGGCATGTGATGCTGTACATCGGCAACACGACCCGCAACGGCATGGCCGTGCCGGTGGTCTACCAGGACGTGTGGGGCTTGCGTCCGGCCGACAATAGCCGGCGCGCGGTGATCGGCGGCTCGGTGATCCTGCCGCTGTTCGAGCACATCCCGGAAGACGCGACCTTGCAATCGCTCGCGGCCACGCCGACGTTCCAGATCAGCATTCTCGGCGCGCCGGGCGGCGGCGCGGCGACGCCGGCGACCCCTTCCTCACCCGCCGCACCGCCGGACGACGACAATCCGGCCGGCTGACTCATCGCACCGCACCGCACGGGCGTGCTCAAAAAATATTTTTCCCGGAGTGTCGATTCGACGGTGATCCACTCGTCGTAACGTTGAAGGCCTGGCTCGCGCAGCCGGTCTTTCAACTCACGAACCTGTTAATTCAAGGAGTCGCCGTCATGTCCAGCCCTGCTGTCAAACCGATCCCGGACGGGATGCACTCGCTTACCCCGTATCTGATTTGCGCCAACGCCGCGGAAGCCATCGCGTTCTATATCAAGGCTTTCAACGCCGTCGAGCAACACCGTCTGCCCGGTCCCGGCGGCAAAGTGATGCACGCCAGCCTGAAGATCGGCGACTCCATGCTGATGCTGACCGACGAATGGCCCGACCACAACGCGCTGGGCCCGAACGCACTGAAAGGCACGCCGGTCACGATTCACTACTACGTCGAGGATGTCGACGCCAGTTTCAAGCAGGCCGTCGAGGCCGGCGCGACCGTCGTCATGCCGCCTGCCGACATGTTCTGGGGCGACCGCTACGGTCAGTTGAAGGACCCGTTCGGCCACAGCTGGTCGCTCGCCACACACAAGCGCGACCTGACGCCGGAACAGATTCAGGAAGGCATGCAGGGGATGCAAGGCGCGGAGTGCGGCAAGCAATAAGTTGCGGCCCTTCGATCTTTGATAGGATCGGTCTCGACCCATGAACGGCGGGACATTAACGGTGCGCGTCAACCATCAGGCTTTCTTCTGCTCGCTGTTTGTCGCGCGTCTCGCCGATCAGGTCCTGCTGTTCCTCGTTCCACTCGTTGTGTTTCAGACGACGCACCAGGTCTCGTGGTCAGGTCTCGCGTTTTTTATCGAAACCCTGCCGCGCTACCTGGTCTTTCCTTTCTTCGGCGCCTTATGCGACCGCATCTCGCCGCTCAAGCTGATGCGCGTGAGCCAGACCGTACGGGCACTGGTGTGTTTCGGTGGCGTGCTGGCGTATGTGCTGTTTGGCGGCATCGGCTGGTTGATCGCGCTGTCGGCCTTGTGCGGTGTACTCACGAGCCAAGGATTGGTCGCACGCGAAGTGATGCTGCCGCAAATCTTCAGCACACAGCAATTCCAGCGTGTCCTCGCCTACTCGCAGTTGGCCGACCAGTTGGGTTTCGTACTCGGCCCGATGCTGGCCGCACTGCTGCTCGGTTTGTGGCGCTGGGAGTGGGTGGTCGGCGCAACGGGCGTGCTGTTTCTGTTTGCCGATGGGGCACTGCTGCTGTGGCAACACACCAGCGGTTTCCGCGCCGGCGATCCACCTCCCGCTGCACCCGGTCACTGGACGATGCCCCTGCGCATCGCGTTGCGCCATGTGCTGATGCTGCCCGGTCTGAAAAAAGTCGTGCTGCTCGCCGCCGCCGAAAACCTGGTGATTGGCGTGACGCTCGCGACATCCGCCGCGATGGTGACCGGCTTTCACGCACAATCGAACCGTTACTATGCCGGCCTGCAAACCGCCGGCGCCGTGGCGACGGTGTTGATTCTCCTGACGATCGCACGCAACGCCTGGCCTGCGCAGACACTCGGCCGGGTCGCGTTCATTTCAATCTGTGCCGGCGGCGTGATCGCCGGCGCGAGTGCCGCGCCCTGGGGCTATGCGCTCGGCTTCCTGCTGATTGTCGGCTTCGACAAGATGTTCAACGTCTACATCCGAAGCGCACGGCAGAAAATCATTCCGCCCGAGGACTACGGCAAGACAACCGGCGTGGTGATCCTGTTGAACAACATGACGCAACCACTCGCGGGCTTGCTGGTCGGTGTGTTTTCCGCACGGGCACAAACCGGCCTGCTGATCGTGGCGCTTTCGGTCGCGATGGGCTGCATCGGCGTGACGGTGTCGATCGGCTCGGCGCTGTTGCGGCGCAAGCGCGTGCTCGCGCTTGGCGAATGACGCCGCGCACGCGCTGACTGAAAGCAATAATTAACATTGCGTGACATTTACACCAGCCGGAGATTTAATCGCGCGAATTTCAAATAAGTCAATTGGCATTAAATAGGCTACTCAACGCACACAATCATGCAAATTCCGCACATCAAAAAATATTCGCATTTATTAGAAAAAACTACCTGAATTAGGTATTTTCCCGAACCTGCACATAGAAATAATTTCCTAATTCCTCAATTTCCCTGCTTCGCCCACACTGCCCACGCCAGATATTTCGAATAAATTTCCCAACACAACAATTTGTATTATGAAGAAAGTCTGGTGTAGACTTAATTTCATCAATTGCGATGGTCATTGCATAACACAATTACGCTCCACTGAAATATCCGGCAAATAGACCGACAATCTAGCCAGTGAAATTTCAAACTGCCCGCGCAATTGGAAAATCCGCGTCCTGTCGGTTTGCGAGGTCTCGTAATGAAACAAAAACTGCTGTCGTCCAGCCTCATCGTCGCTTTGATGTTCGGTTTGCCTCTACAGCTCGCGCGCGCCGCCACCTATTCGAACGGCACCGCCGTCACCACCTTCACCGTCACGCTCACGCTGAACGCCAACTGCTCGATCAGCGCCAACCCGCTGAACTTCGGCAGCAACGGTGTGCTCGGCACCGCGATCAACCAGCAGACCACGGTCGCCGTGACCTGCACCAACACCACGCCGTACAACGTCGGGCTCGACGCCGGCACGGTCACCGGCTCCACCGTAACGAGCCGTTTGATGGCCGGCACGGCCACCGGCAATACCGCCACCACCGTCGGGTTCCAGCTGTATCAGGATGCGGGCCATACGACCCTGTGGGGCAACACGCAAGGCACCAACACAGCCAGCGGCACCGGCACTGGCTCGGCGCAATCGATTGTCGTGTACGGCCAGGTGCCGGCGCAGACTACCCCGAAACCTGACACCTATCAGACCACCATCACTGCCACGGTCTACTTTTGATACGGTCAGTAAGGACGCGGTCTGCACCGACGCGATTCGCAAGGGCGTGGTCTGCAAACACGCGCGTCGCGGGCGCCATAAACGGACCTCTTCGCCTGCTGACGGCGAGCGCATTCGCATGGTGTCTGACGGCCCCACCCACGCAGGCCGCGACGCTGCAAATTTCGCCGGTGATGGTCGACATGTCGGCGGATGCCAACGCGACCGGCATCACGTTGAAGAACCCCGGCGAGAAGCCGCTGTTCGGCCAGGTTCGCGTGTTCCGCTGGGATCAGGCAAGCGGCGAAGACACGCTCACGCCCACTCAGGATCTGGTCGCAAGCCCACCGCTGATCCAGATCGGCGCGCATGCCGATCAGTTGGTGAGGCTGGTGCGCACGACTGCGCAGCCATCGAATGCTGAACAGGGCTACCGCGTGCTGATCGACGAGTTGCCCGAGCCTGATGCCGCGCCCACCAGCGGCGTGACGATCCGTCTGCGCTACTCGGTGCCGGTGTTCGTCGAGCCGTCCGTCGACATCGGTCAGCCGAAGCTGTCGTGGCATCTGTCACGCGGCGCGCAAGGCTGGCTGCTGCGCGTCGACAACGCGGGCAAAAAGCGCGCGCAGATCGCCGCCGTGCAATTGATCGACAACGCAGGAAACGCCTACGTGATCAACAAAGGATTGCTTGGCTACGCGCTGGCCGGCCGCGAACGCCACTGGCCGGTCACGCTGCCGGACAACGCCGCCCAGAACGGTCCACTGAAGGTACGTGCCGCGGTCAATTCGCTGCCGGCTGAAGCGACGGTGAATGTCGAGTGAACACACGAGGGTTCAAGGGCCGACACACGTGCTGACGAAAGGCACGCAAGGCCGATCAAGATCGCGCCGGGGTCGCCAGGAACACACATGATGCACCGCCACGCAATCAATGAGAATGACACGACGGCGAATACGCCATGGATGGAGACTGCATGCCGTCACGCTCGCGGCAACGCTGAACTTGCTGAGCGTGAATCGGGCGGGCGCGCAAGCGATGGCGCCGCCAGCCTCCGGTCAGGCCTCTGCCGAGCGTATCGCGGCGAAGACCGCGCCGGACGTCGCGGCAGGCCGTGATCTGTATCTTGAAGTCATGCTCAACGGCCAGCGCACCTCGTTGATCGCGCACTTTCGCGACGTCGGCGGCCGGCTCAGCGCCACGGGGAAAGACCTGAGCGAAATCGGCATTGCCACCGACAAGCTCGGCGCCGCCGACACCGCATCGATCGAACTCGACCAGATCCCGGGCCTGCGCTACAAATACGACGCGTCGCTCCAGACCATCGATCTGCAGGTGCCCGACGCGATCCGCAAGCCGTACACCTTCGATACGCGCGAGTTAGCGCAAACGCCGAACGCCGCCGCATCGCGCGGCTTTCTGATCAACTACGACGCGTTCGCGCAAACGGACACCAATGCGCAGTTCGCCCTGTGGAGCGAGGAGCGCTACTTCGACCCGTCCGGTGTACTGAGCAATACCGGTATCGCGTATCTATACCGCGATCTGCATCGCTACGTGCGCTACGACACCGCGTGGAGCACCTCGAATCCGGCCACGCTCAGCACCACGCAGTTCGGCGACACCATTTCGTCCTCGCTCGACTGGAGCCGTTCGATCCGCATCGGCGGCTTCCAGTGGCGCAGCAACTTCGCGCTGCGTCCCGACCTCGTGACGTTTCCGGTGCCGGCGCTCTCGGGCACGGCCGTCGTGCCGTCTGCGGTGGATCTGTACATCAACAACGTGCGGCAATTCAGCGGCAATGTGCCAAGCGGGCCGTTCATCGTCAACAACGTGCCGGGCATCACCGGCGCGGGCGTGGCAACGGTCATTACGCACGACGCGCTCGGCCGCACCATTTCGACTTCGCTGCCGCTCTACGTCGATACGCGTATGCTGGCAGCGGGGCTGTCGAGCTATTCGTTCGAAGCGGGATTTCTGCGCCGCGCGTACGGCATCGATTCGTTTTCCTACGATCCGCGCCCGGCGGTCAGCGCCACAGCACGGCGCGGCATGAGCGACACGCTGACACTCGAAGGACATGCCGAAGCCACCGGCGGCCTCGTCAATGCGGGTGCCGGCGCACTGGTGCGCATGGGCATGGCCGGCGTGATCAACGGCTCACTGTCCGCGAGCGCCGGCAAGCTGACCGGCACCCAACTCGGTCTCGGCTATCAACTGATCGAACCGCACTTCTCGATCGATGCGCAAACATTGCGTGCCTACGGCAACTACGGCGACCTGGCCGCGCGCGACGGCACGCCGGTGCCCACCGCGACCGACCGCGTGACGCTGGCGCTGCCATTCTTCAGCCGCCAGACTGTGTCGGTCAGCTATATCGGCTACCGTTTCCCGGGCATTCCTGCCTCGCGGATCGGCTCGCTCTCGTACACGCTGAACTTCGGCAATCTGGCGTCGCTCACGCTCAGCACTTACAAGGACTTTCTGCAGCACAACGCGCAAGGCGTATTTCTGACTGCGAGCTTCGGTCTCGGCAACAACACCGCGATCAATGCCAGTGTCGGCCGTCAGAATGGCCAGTCCACCTACAACCTCAACGCGCAGCGCCCGCCCGACTATGCCGGCGGCTGGGGTTGGGGCGTGCAGGCGGGCGGCTCGGGCGCGGTGCCGTACCGTCAGGCGCAGGCGCAGTATCTCAGCAACTACGGCGAGGTGACCGCGCTCGCGCAGGACGTCGACCGGCATGCGAATGCCTCGCTCGACGTAAGCGGCGCGATTGTGCTGATGGATCACAGCATCCAGCCGGCGCGGCGTATCGACGACGGCTTTGCGCTAGTCTCCACCGACGGCGTCGCGGGCGTGCCGGTGCTGCACGAAAATCGCGTGATCGGCACGACCGACCGCAACGGCCATCTGCTGATACCGGACCTGAACGCGTACCAGCACAACCAGGTCGCGATCGACAGCATGAACATGCCCGCCGATGCGCGCATCGCCACGACCTCCATGGATCTCGTACCGAAGTCGCTCACGGGAGTGCTGGCGAATTTTCCCGTGACGCGCTACAGCGCTGCTTCGGTGATTCTGCGCGGCGCCGACAGCAAGCTGCTACCACCGGGCACACGCGTGCATCACGTCGAAAGCGGGGGCGATACGATCGTCGGCTACGACGGCCTGACCTTCATCGAGAATCTGCAGCGCGACAATCATCTCGAGATCGACACCGGCTCCACCCATTGCAGCGTCGAGTTCGCCTACCAGCGTCCGGCCGACGGCTCGCTGCCGACGCTCGGACCGTTGACGTGCGGCAGTACAGCCGCTGCCGGCACGGCGGCAACGCGATGAGACGGCTCGTCCTGCTCCTCGCCCTATGCGCGCTGCTCGGCGTGTTGCCGCAGCGTGCGAGTGCGCAAACCTGTACGGCGAGCCCGTCGGCGTTGAGCTTCGGCAACGTCAGCCCGATCGGCTTGAGCGCCGTGGCTGCGGCCGGCACAGTCAGCATTTCGTGCACGTGGCCTGCGGTTACGCTGACGCCGAGCGTGCAGGTGTGTCTGAACATGGGCGGCACGACCCCACGTGCGCTGACGATCGGCGCCAACCAGTTGCAATACAACCTGTATCAGGACGCCGCCCTTTCGCTCCCATGGGGCTCGACGACGCTCGGCACCACACCGATTTCGGTGACTCTCAACAAGCCGGTCACCGGCAATACCGCGACGACATCCGTGAACTTCTACGGCCAGATCACCGCCAATCAGCCGACCGTGCCCACGACCGGCAACGCCAGCACCACGTACTCGCAGACCTTGAGCCAGACTTCGCTCACCTATGGTTTTTTCTTGCTGCTCGCACCAGGTTGCGCCGCGCTGACAACGAGCGCCGGCAGCTTCGGCTTCACGGCCAGCGCGACGGTGGTGAACAACTGCCTGATCAGCGCGACCAACGTTGCTTTCACATCGACGGGCGTGCTGAGTTCGGCGTTAAACGCGAGCGGTGCGATCACGGCGCGCTGCACGAACGGCGACGCGTATCAGATCGCACTCAGCAGCGGATTGAGCGGCAGCGTCGCGGCACGCCAGATGCAGCGCGCGGGCGGTGGCGGCGCGGTGAACTACCAGCTTTACACGGATGCCGCCCACACGAGCGCATGGGGTGACGGCACCGCGGGCACGACGATGGCAACGGGCACGGGCAGTGGCAATGCGGTGTCGATCACGGTGTACGGCCGCGTGCCGGCGCAGACAACGCCGATGCCCGGCAATTACAGCGACACGATTACCGCGACGATCAGCTTTTGATCTTTGGGCACTGGCTCTGCCGGCCGAGGGATCGCCCGCGTAACGGGCGAAGGACGATTTCTAGAAGTTGATCGTCCAGATCGTTTGCCGGGCGCCGTGGGCGGCGACGAATTGAACCGGCTGCGCCTGATTTCGCGTTGCTTCGTCCGGCGCGGCGGGGTCGAATGCGACCTGGGATATCTGGAATGGCGCCCCGTGCAGACAGGAAACCGCCGGTTGATTCGCAACGGTAATGGCCGCGTCCACCGACTGGATGACGCAGGTTTCCTGCACGGTCAGACTGACCGGGATCGAAGCCAGCTCCGTTGGGCATGCTTTTGACGCTGGCACTGCCAGCAGGATTGCCGCTAACGTGGTGGCTGTGTTGCGGGGCATCATATCGGTCCGGAATCGGCTCGCGGCGCGAGTAGAGATTCCGGTTTTTTCGGCATTTCACGCGAAAAACTTTAGGCCTTTTTTAGGCCTTTAGCGGCAGAAAAATCTATAGCGCCTCACAGACAACATCGAACTTCATTAACTGCGTCGCCCCAAACGCATTGCTGATCGCGACGTCAGCCGCATCTCTTCCCCGCGCCATCAACACCCGCCCCGTGCGCGGCACATTATTCCGCGGATCGAAGGTCTGCCAGCAGCCGCCAACATAGGCTTCGAACCACGCGGCGAAATCCATCGTTGCGTAGGGCGGCGGTGTGCCGACATCGCTGATATAGCCCGTGCAATAGCGCGCGGGGATATTCATCGCCCGGCACAGCGCCACGGCCAGATGCGCGAAATCCCGGCACACGCCCTTCCTCTCTTGCCACGCCTGCCACGCGGTCTTGGTCGGCCGCGCGAAGTCGTAGCCAAACACAATATGCTCGTGCACGTAGTTGCAGATTGCATCCACGCGCCCGCGCCCGAGCGGCATCTTGCCGAAGGTCTGCCACGCAAATTCGGATAGCAAATCAGTTTCGCAATATCGGCTGCCCAGCAGAAACACCAAAGTATCGTCAGGCAATGCCTCTACCGGATGCTGCTCGGTCAGCGGCGGCCGCCGCTCAGGCTCGGACGACACCTCGAGCACCGCGCTCGTCGAAAACTCTATCAACCCCTGCGGCGCCACGATCCGGCTGCACAGATTGCCGAAGCCGTCGCGATACTGGCTGATCGGCACCGGCGGATTGACCGCCAGCAAATCCGGACTCAGCACTTCCTTCGCGTGCGAATAGTGCGTGTTCAACATCAGCATCATCGGCGTCGGTTGCACACACTCATAGACCAGCTCGTAGCCAACGCGCAATTTCATCGCGACGCCCTCTTCCAGTTGAAACATTCAGTTGACGCGCCCGGTGAGCAACCTGAGTTGACACTCCCAGCTAACACGTTCGATTTGTACGAGCCCGGTCATCCGGCTCGCCCCTCACTTACCTTCGGTCACGCTCACATCGACCTGCAAACCGCGAAACGAATGCGGCGCGCCATGCCATGTACCCCACAACGGCAACGCCTGGTAGTAGTTCCACGCCACCGCCACCCGAATCAGATGACGATTGCCGACGATGCTATTGGTCGGATCGAAATCGACCCAGCCGGCGCCAGGCAGATAGATTTGCAGCCACGCATGCGTCGCACCGCCGCCTTGCACCGCGTCATGCTCGGGCACGTCGGGCACGAACAGATAACCGCTCACAAAGCGTGCCGCGAGGCCGAGCGAGCGCACCGCGTCCATCATCAGCACCGCGAAATCGCGACAACTGCCGCTGCGGTTGCGCAAGGTGTCGCCAGGACGGTGCACGCCCTTCTCCGTGCGGCGCACATAGAAAAACGTGCTTTTTATGTCGAGCGTCATCGCACGCAGCAACGCCATCGTGCCACCGGTGCCATTTTTGCCGCCCTTGCCGCTCGCACCGCCGCTGCCCGGCACGGGCACGAAGCGCCGTGCCCATTCGTCGACGTCGCGGTCAGGATATTGGCGGCTGCGCGCGTTCACGAGATCGGACGCTTCCTCGTTCGTGTACGCAAACGGCCAGTTCACCGCGTACGGTTCAAGCGCGTAGTCAGGCATGGGCGTTTCGAAGTGTTCGAGCGTCGCCTCGCTGTCAAAGCGCAATTCACTCGCCTTGCCCGTAAAACTCGCGACTGCCACGGAGTTGTCGAATACGTCGTGCAGCCAGTGCAGCCGCGACGGCGTGGGCGTAATCACCAACCGGCTCGTGACGAGGCGCAGGTCGTGGCTGGCGCGCGGGCGGAACATCATCCGGTGTTCGCCGAACCGCACGGGTTCCGAGTAACGGTAGACGCTGACATGACGCACCGTGAAACGCTGTGGCTCAGTCATCTGACAGGCCGATGGATGCAACTGGATTCGTCCTGAGCATCACGTTCACGCTGGTAAAACCTGCTGCCGCAGCAGGCGCTGGGCGCCCGGCACGGTTTGATCCTGAAAGAGCCACGAACAAGGTTCAGCGTGGTGAGGTGCTGTCATCGACAAGCTTTCGCTTTGAGCATACACCCGCCATATTGGTTGAAATCACTCATTTGGGCGGAGGTGCCGCTGAGTAAGGACGTTACCAGCAGAATTTGTTCGCGAATTTGGGCGAAAACTGTACCCCAACGGGGGCGATGCCACACCATACAAGGCTCTGCGGGCGACGCGCGGAGGAAATTCCGTCCCCTGCACTCCCGCAACGATCCATTCCCCACGCGCTGCGGCGTGAGGAAACCACCGCACCCCCACGGAAGAACTGACCTACATAATTGAGATAGTTTGGTATGGGTTACCGATAGATATAATCCGCCGTTCGACCAATCCGACAAACAGCCTTCATGCGAGTCGCCGTCATTAGCGCCTACTATAAAGAGCCACGTCACGTCTTACGACGATGTCATGAAAGCGTTCTTGCGCAAGCAGGTAACGTGACTCACTTTATGGTCGCCGATGGATCCCCTGTCGCCGACATTGATAGCTGGAAAGGTGTGGTCCACATCAAGATTCCCAATCACGCCGACTACGGGGACACGCCTCGCGGTGTAGGTGCCGCTTGCGCGGCCGCGAGTGGATTTGATGCGATCTGTTTTCTCGACGCCGACAACTGGTATGAGCCAAACCATGTCGAAACAATGCGCATAATAGTCGAAGAAACGGGTGCACAGGTAGTCACAGCGACGCGAACGATTTTCACTGCCGACGGCCGTATGCTCGGCATCTGCAAAGAGTCCAACGGTGTCGATTTCAACGACACCAACTGCTATTTCCTTACGCGTTCCGCGTTTCCCGCATGCTCGGCGTGGCTATTCAAGGACCCGTGCGAAAGCATCCGCGGCGACAAGGTATTCTGGAACGCCGTGCAAGCCGGCGGCTACGTGCATTGCCACTCAATCACGCCAACCGTTAACTACGTGAGCACGTTCGCATTTCACTACGAGATGTTCGGCGAAATTCCGCCCGACGACTCAAAGGTCATTGCGAAACTGCCGGGGCGCCAGCATTTTCAGATGTTTAGTTACGCGCAATATAAGGCGATGGGTGAAGGACCCGGCGGGTAGTGGCCATCGCGCGCAAACACGATCATGACGGCAGCGTGCGCACCGCCGCCGTCGGCTCCGCCTCGGCGCCATGATCAAACGTCGACCGGGTGGCACTTACCCTCTGGCTGTTACTCCTCTGACGACCTGTCGATCGGTCCTTCTGTGACCGTCATGTACTGCTTGATGTCAGGCTGACCCAGCGCGATTGCATTGAGCATTGCGACTCCAAGCCGACGGGCGAACTCGTCGTCAAGCTTGAAATCGAAGTCGTCTAACAGGATCGGCACTGTGAATTTTCCAGCCAGAAGCGGGGCCAGCTTGGCTGGTTCAACTAACTGCACATTCAAACGTTGACTGTTCTGGTCGTAGTTCAGAACCACGGAACGCGGTGGATCAATCGCCATCAATACCCTCTGCACTCTTGATAGATCTGGAATGCCCTTTGTTTACACAGCGCGACTGCCCGCGCGCCGCCCATGGGGAGAGCAATCGCATTGCACATTCGATTTGAGATTCATACTGCGCGAAGCATCCGTTCTGGAGACATCCGGCGGCGCGCAGCCCGCACCGCCGGACGGTGTTGATAAGAGAACAGTTCGTACTTTTCCCACGGCCTCCGTCCGGCCCGTTCCTGTTCCCTCGGTGCTATGACCAAAAATCGGTCGGTCATGGCACTCAAGCATCTAACCAATTACTCTTTTGACGGCCTGTCTATTGGATGCTGCGTGACGGTCAGGTATTGTTTGAGGTCGGGTCTGCCCAATGCAATCACGTTAAGCATTGCAACTCCAAGCTGTCGCGCCAATTCGTCGTCAAACTTGAACTCCTGATCGTCCACAAAAAACGGCACTTCCATAATTCCGCCCAAGAGCGGAGCCAGTCTGACTGAATCTACAGCTTGCATGATCAACTGCTGAGGATCTTCGGTGTAGGTCAGAACCACGGAATACGGCGGATGCTTAGCCATCAATAGCCCCTGCATTGTTGATATCTGTCAAACGCGTTCTCTAGACACAGCCGCCAGTTTCGCTTGCCCCTTGGCCCGGCTAACGCAGCGCACGCATCCCTGTCGTTCTCGTATTTCGCATAACATGCACTTTCGCGAGCTTCCCTGCCGCCGCACCTTACCATTCCATCACCACCGCTTCCGGCTCCAAAAAGAGCGCTATAAAGCATTGACCTCTTCGCAGCGCCGGTCAAATCCGGCACAAGAGCAGGATAAGGAACTTGCGACTGATCGCTCAGCATCAGTTCCGTTGTCTCGCCCCAATTCGGCAGTGAATCACTCAGCTCACCACCATACAGCGTCACCGTCAACTTGGCTTTCCACGCCACATAACATTCAACGCAGATATCCGGAACGAAGGCTCCAGAATCAGACTTGACTCCTGTGAGCATAGGCGGCGGCGCAACCGGGTCATTGCCCAACTCCCAGTTGGTCAGCCATACACCTAGCTCAGCGTCGCTGATCGGCTTCCACCAAGCGCCGTTGGTCGAGACCTTCGCCGAATGTGACGACACAGCGCCGTTCGCACCGTACTGATAGTCGACCGCCAGTACGCGGGCGAGTCCGCCATTTGCCAGACTTGCCGGTTCGCTATACTGAAAAGACTTTACGCGACCACGCTCATCGTAAGCAATGCTCGCCTGACCGCTGTTACCCGCTATCTGAGTTGCGCGGTTAGCAGCATTACGCTCAAGCGTTCGCATCGTCCACCCCGACACGGTGTCCTTTGTCGTCGCTATGTTGCCCTTGACGTCGTAGGTATAAGTCCAGTCCTCAAGCTTCAGGCCGTCCTGGATGACAGTGGCTGACAGAAGGCGGCCCGCATCGTCGTAGCGTGCGCCGACTGTCATCTGATTACCCGTCCCGACCGCTTGCAGTCCCTGTTCGCCCGTCAGGTCAGTAGTTGCGCGCTCCGCATAGCCCGTGACGTTGCCTCGCGAGTCATAGACGAACGCACGGACTTTGCCCGGTGTAGCGACCAGATGCGGACGCAGTGAGCTGTCATCGTTGTACTCAATCGTCGTTACTGTCTTCTTCCCCGCAACTGTCGCAACCGCCTTCGTTGGCCGGTTGGCGCTGTCCCACGTGTACTGGGTATTTCCATCCGGGGTCTGTCTCTGCTTCAAATTCCCCGCTGCATCCCACGTGCGCGATACCGTGCCGCCCGGTGTAGCAATTGAACGAGGGCGCCGCGTATCCAGAACATCAAAGGTGTACGTGCTCCTGCCAGCCATGTCGCTGAGCGTCGTAAAGCCGGGACCGTAGCTGAGCGACACGTTACGCGTCGTGTCGGGATGACTGACCGAGCTTGCACGTCCGTTGGAATCGTAGGTCCACGTTGCAACCCGCGAACCGGATTCGTCCTTTACACCGGTCAATGCGTTTGGAAAGCGGGCGTCCTCGTACAGATACTGACGGACGTGCCCATATGGCGCAGTTACCGAAGCAAGATTGCCCTTTCCGTCGTAAGCATATTCCGTAGGCATTCCCAACGGATCTACCAGGGTAACGATACGGTCGTTACTGTCGTACGCCACACGGATTGACGTCGCGGTTCCAGCTATTACGTTATCTGCTGGCCACTGGGCGATCACCGACAACCGCTGCTTGCCGTCATACATGACCTTGCGGATCACACCCGTACGGGTCGTTTCTGAATAGAACTTGCCGGTGGTATCCGAGTAGGCTTCTGTCGTACCAAGCAGTTCGTCCTTCAGGTAGAAGTATCCGTCGCCAACTTTCGTCAGCTTGAGCCAGCGATTTCCTGGCACGACCCACGCTCCGCCAATCCATTTGAACATCAGAGCTTGCTGGTCACCCCGATAAGCAACAATGTGCGGCACGCTCGCGTTGGCCCCAAGCAGATCGAGCCTACGTTGCCAGTTGTTGACCCAGTTGCGGCCCATTACTGACTGCGTGGTGTCGTAGGGTGTCGAGAGATACGTGCGTTTAAAGACGAGGGGGAGCGTGTCGCCGCTCGCAAAGTCAGCCTCGGAAAGCATGACAATGCCCTTCGCCGGCAACACCGGGTCCGCCACCGGGCAGGAGTCGTCGGACTGGGGTGGAACCGGTACGCCGCCGCAATAGTCCCTTATCCAATCCGAAGCATTTGGACAGTTGTAGTAATTTATTGAGTTATACGGATCGTCGTCGCCTGTAGACATTGGTGACGTTCCTGCGACCTGGATAGGACAGGTCGGAGCTCCAGGAACCCCGAGCGATTTCTGATAGGTCTGCATGCATTGCATGTAATCAGCCGCGTTGGCGCCAAACGCAGCCATGAACAGCACGAATGCAGCAAACAGGCGTGTGGCCGTCCCTGCTAGATTCTCGGTAGCTCTTTTGTTTTTCATAGTCATCCTTATTGGTTTTACTTGGTTGACACCCAAGCACCCTATAAGGAGGATTCCACCCCTCGCTATCCGACAATTCCTAAAACTGTGCCTCCCTTATCCCTGCACAAACGTCGCCTTCAAGCCCCCTACACAATTCGTAGGGAGTTGCGCAAGAGGCCGTCAGTCATCAACGCGTCGCAGAGAAAAACCAGAACGTCAGACGCGGGATATTCGTACGTCAAAATGAAGTGATTAATCGCCGACACCCAAACTCGGGGCGACCGGAAGTGAAGAGGCAGGGCGCGTAGCGCACGCCCGTAGGGGAGATAGGTAGCGCAAGAAAGCGCTAAGAGACTAATCGCGGTACAAACTGCGATCTAAAAAATCAGACCCGCGAAAAACGGGCTAAACCTCACGGGCTAGCCGTCCGAACGGCGACCTCAAAGTTATCCCCAGTTTCTGTTCGCAAATCTGTGTATAACTATCCGGCAAAATCGGCAAGCTATTGATACGCCTGCTGTTTTTACCGCCACGTCGAAGTTGGGCAGACTAGGCCTAGCCGTGTCGTGCGATGGTTGTGGCTGAGTTGCGGCTCAATCGCCGCTGAGACCGCATCTCGCCGTCAAATCTCCCACGCCGCACATCGGCGCCAAGCGCGTCAATCACGTACCGCGCCCGTGGCATGCCCGGCCCCTGCTTCCTGTGCAGCCGGCGCACTGCGTTCTTCCTCGCGCCATTCCTGCCGCGAACGCACCATTCTGCGCACGGCGAGCCGCGCCATCTTCACCCAGCCCGACGGACGCGGGTCGGCCAACATGCTGAGCGCGCGGGCATAGTCGAGCGTGAGGCCCGGTGTCCACGCCATCGTTGCGGCGCGTTTGCGCAGTTGCGCGGCCACCCACAACTCCGGCGTCGTCATCACCCGCAGAAACGGCCGCCAGCCGCCGAGGTTGCCCCACACGCGCGCCGACGCGCCCTCGATCGCCGCTTCCAGTGCGCGCGATACGCTGCTCGAGCAATTGCGGTGCGTCAGGTTGTAGGTCGTGTCCTGACGATAGGTGTCCCAGAAGCGGCGCAGGCGCGCAGGATCGTAATTGCGTATGCGCACCTGAACCGTGGACGGACACCACGCTTTCGATTCGGTCGGGTAATCGGGCTGAAATACACCGGGCACATCGTTCTCGCGCGTCGCGCGCAGCAACCGCGCAAAATCGTCGGGCGAACGATCGATTTCGACGCCCGGATACAAGCTGATGTAGATGCCTTCAGGCGATTCGAGCGCGGCGTGCCCGGTCGATATCACGCCGTTACGATCCACCGCCGCGATATAGCGATCAACGATCAACTGCCGCCGCGCCTCGCCCTTGGCCGAGCCGACCGGCGTCCACACGTGCACCGTCAACGCGTCTTCATCGGCGCTGGGCGGGCCGTCCCATTCGACCGCGCTCAAACGGCCGGGCGCGACCGTACTCGCCGCAGAGTTGGCTGCATCCGCGCTTGCATCATCCGACGCCACCGCGGGATTCGACGCGAGACGCCGCACGCGTGTACTCAGCAAAATCATGTTCCAACCGCCGAATATCAGACCGAGGCCGAGACAGTACGGCACGGTGCCCACATAGTGCGTCGGATAAGGTTGATAGAAGAAAACCGCCAGCGCGATTTCAACGCCGCCGCCGATCATCGCGAGCCGCCAGGTGCGATAACGAACGACCTTCGCCGAGACGATCTGCAGCAGACCGTCGGCGAGAAAGAGCGTGCCGAAGATCATCGACAGAACGAAGTTGCCGTGATGATGGCCGGCGAGAATCAGCGTCGCTGCAAAGCAGAATGCAATGCCCTTCACATAGCGCAGCGTGCGTTGGCCTCCCATGCCGGTCCAGGCGACGGTCAGCGTGGCGAGCCCTTCGAGCAGCAGCAACAACGCAAACGGCGTAATCGGGAAATAGAGCGCGCTATCGAGTGCGTCGATGAACACCACCACGCCGAGCACGAGGCTCACCCAGCCGATCAACTGCAACGAGCGCCAGCGCGTGCGCAGGTAATCGACACCCAGCAGGATCATAACCAGTCGAACCATCGCGAGCTCTCCGTGATCGATGCCTTGATGATCGCAATCTTAACCATATTCACGGCGCTGGCGGGGACGGGTCCGGTGTAGCGGTAGTCTGCGCGTGGTGGCGCATTCACGCAGCGCCGCTTCGCGAATGCATCGCGCATCGACACCACACGATCGCGGCAAGATCCTCAGACGTACTTGTGACGCTCATGCCGATGCGCCTTCGACGGACGTGCGTCGCGCTTGCTCGCACTCGCGGCCGCATGCGGTTCATCATCGTGCGGCGTGACGCGCGGGGTGGCATAGAGACCGTTCGGCAACGCGGTAGAGCTTTGCGGGGTTGCCGCGCTTTGTGGCGCAGTCGATAAATGTGCAGCGGGCAACGGCCCCGTTGCGTCGTCGATCACCTTCTGCAATTCGTCCTGCGCGTACGCGGGCAGCGGCGTGGATGGATACGTCGCATTGGCAGCCATGGCAGCGGATGTGATGGAGACGGCGCAGGCAAAGCCGAGGGCGATCATCAAGTGGGCGATTTTCATGTCGAGTCCTGGTCAGGATGACGCGACCCGCATGATGGAAAGCGTGGCGCGCGTCAGTGGTTCGGAAGGTTCCTGACGGCTTGCACCGTCAGCACAAGCAGTGTGACGGCCGGGACATGAAGGGTAAATTTTATTAAGTCGGATTCAGATAGCCATAATCTGGCTTAATAAGCGCCGGCGCGCAGCATTCTCGACGCGCCGGCCTGCAGCGGATAAACGCAGCTCAGGCGAATGCCACTCAGGCAAACGTCATTCAGGCAGCCGCGGCTTGCGGCATTTCCACGCCCTGCTCGCCACCCAACGCGTCGAGCAGATCGCACAGCATGCGGTCGAGTTCGGCCGTCATCAGCGTGACGTCGGAATCGAAGCGCTCGTCGTCGTTCTGCGCGGTGGGGTCGCTCGCTTCCTTGAGGACGTCGAGCGGCGCGATGCGCTTAATGATCAACGAAGGCGTCAGCACGAACGACACGCGATCGTTCCACGTCATCGCGAGACGCATGCATTGCTTGCCGGCTTCGATATGACGGCGCATATCTTCGGCATCCAAAGTATGTCCGACGTAGCGTACCGTCGCGTTGCCTTCCGTCGGCGAGCGCAATTCGGTGTCCTGGTCGAGCGTGAAGCCCGCGGGACCTTCACCGGAAAGCAGCCATTCGGTCATCGCCGCAACCGGCGATTGCGTGACACGCACGGTGCCAAGCGGCAGTTGATCGATCGACTTCACCAGCAGGCCGCGCACTTCGTCGGCGACCGCTTGCGAGCCCGCGTCGATCACGAGCCAGCCGTTTTTGGTATCGATCCACACGCGCGTATCGCGGCGGATGCTGAAGGCGCGCGGCAGCAATTCGTCGGTCACCTGCTCCTTGAGTTCGCGCATCTGCTTGCGGCCAGGTTTGAAGCCTTGCTGCTCTTCGAGTTCGAGCGCACGTGCCTTGGTTACTTGCGTGACGACCGAAGCCGGCAGCAGTTTCTTTTCGGCGCGAAACGTCAGCAGCATCTGGCCATTGAGCGAATACACCAGCGAGTCGTTGTCGCGTGGCGACGCCCAGCCATGGCTTTGCATCTCGACGCTGTTGCCAGGCGCAAATGCGTGCGGCGCGAGCCATTTCTCCATTTGTTCAGGGGTGACGGACCACGGAGCGGGAAGACGGTGCAACTGAAGGTTTTTGAACCACATTGGCGGGGGTCTTGTATGGGCAAAGCGCGTCATTCTATATGACGCGGCGAAGATGGCGCGGTCGGGCGCGTACCCGTACGCTCGGCGCCGATACAGCGCCACTGCAACGAGGATTTTCAAGTAAAACCGGAAAATCTATTAAGCGACAGATCGACTATCAACACGCTATAACAGCGCGAACAACGCGATGTGTGCAAACCATAGTGGTTTAGCCTCATCAGTCTTGAGGCGCACTTTGCGTTCAAATCATCTAGACTTTTTGGGAAGCGCACGACAAAGACGGAGGCGGCCATGGCCGATGAAACCGCACCTTGGCAGATGGTGGAATACGAGGGTTTCGAAATTCACGTGGCGCCCTTTCCGAAAAACCCGCCCGACGAAACGAAGCCGTCGGCCGCGCCGGATCACCGCTGCACGTATGTCGGTTACGTGTGCCACCCGGGCGCCGACCCGGCCATCCCCGGGCACGCGGTGGCGTTCCATCCGGATGGCGAAGAGAGCTTCGCCAGCGTGGAAGATGCGCTCTACGAAGGGGTGCATGTGGGTCGCAGCATTGTCGACGGCACACACCCGGATTTGACGGTGCTGCCGCTGGTGACGGGCGGAGTCTAATGCGCGCGACTTGAACAGCGCGCGCCGCGGCGATATTGCCCGTGCGACAGGATTAATGCCCGTCGGCCTTGTCGTCCGGCTGCTTGGCGAACGACGTCATGAACGTCAGCTTCGAGGGAAGATCCGGCTCCCAGCCTTCCAGGTCCTCGAACGGGTAACGGCCGAGTGCATACAGCACGCGCTTCACGCGGCTTTTGAACGGTGCGCGCGGCACGTTGGGTAGTGAGCCGGGCGCGGCGGAAGCTGTCCGCCGAATATACTCGCGATCGAAATCACGCTGCGAAATACCCCACTTCATCAGGAACTCGCGGCCACCACGGTTACGGCGAATCCGGCCGGTCGATTTGCAGCCAAAGTGATAGATGCGGCTCGCGCCGACCGAGCGAAACACACGGCAGCCGACGAGCCACAGCTTCATCAGGAAGTCGTTGTCGCTGCTCATGCCCGGGCCGAACTCGATGCTGTAACCGCCCACCGCATGCCACAACTGGCGGCTGATCAGCATCGGCTGCAAAGCGACGCCGTCGAGGTCGGTCGCCCTCATTCCGGCGCTGTACGCGAGTAGACCTGCTTCGTCGAAATTCTCGGGGCCCGTGCCGAAGTCGGCCGTGCTCACATTCGCACTGCCGGTCGGCTCGATCAGTGCCGCGGACAGATACGCGCACGAATGGCCAAGCCCGCGCAAGCTCGCTTCGAAGGCGCGGTCCCAGCCCGGCGTGCAAAACATATCGTCATTGAGGAACAGGATCCAGTCGCGCGTGGCGAGTCGCGCCACATCGTTCAATGCGAGACAGACGCCGATGTTACCCGTGCTCCATGTGTGCAGGATGCCTTCCGAGCGGACCCATTCAAGCGTGCCGTCGCTGCCATCGTTCACATGCACGATGATTTCGTGATCGAACGCCGAATGACGGCGGATACTGTCGATACACAGCTTCAGGTACGGCAGGTTGTTCCAGCTTGGGATCAGGATGCTGAACATGAGGTGATGACGATTCTCATTGAATGGGAGTGCGCGGCGCGCTGGCGGCGGCACGGTCCGCCTGCCGGCCGGAATGGGCGACGCTGACGCCATTCCTGTCCGCATACGCGGAGGCAGCCGCAAGGATCGCGATGACCATGGCGTAGAAAGATACGGTCATCTTCAGATCGAAGGTTTCGACCGTCAGACCGAAAATCCAGAAAGCCACGATAAACGTCAGTCCCATCAGCGCGGCCCGGCTCGCCGGGCCGGCCGGCGCGGCGAGCCGCCGCCAGAACAGCGCGCCCGGCACGACGTAGACGGCCAGCACAGCAAGACCGCCGATGACGCCGTAGTCGGTCATGTAAGCAAGCATCTGGTTATGCGCTTCACCTCTGCCCAACTCCGCAGCGACAGGTGTGAGCAGCCCCGAATTGGCAAATGACTGCATGCTGTTGCGAAAGCCGTCACCGCCGAGACCGAGCAGCGGATGGCTCGCTACGATGCGCGCCGCCGCCTCGTACAGCTGCAGACGGATACCGAGCGACGTGTCCTTGTTGCCATGTGTGTATTGCACCAGATCCGACGAAAGATCCCCGACGCGGTCGCGGGCGGTCGGCGAAAACACGTACACGCCGACCAGAATCGCGACGATCGCAAGCGGCAACAGCACGTTCCACTTGCGTGACTTGCCGCGACTGCGCAAGTAAAGAATCATCGCGGCGACCACCGGGATCGCCACCCACCCGCCACGCGAGCCGGTGATCAGCGACGCGGACAATCCCGCAAAGAGGCCTGCCACCTTGACGATGCGCACAGCCAGCCGGTCCTTGCGCCACCAGTTCAGCGACAGGATGGACAGCACGCCCATTACCAACGCGATATCGCCGAAGTGAATCGGGTTCAGAAAAGTGCTGCTGAGCCGCCCGAAGCCCCAGTCACGTGGCGCGATCAACAGGATGCCGAGCGACATCAAACCGGCGAGCGCAAACGACAAATCGCTCCACGCGAGCAAGTGCGGCAAACAGCGGCGCAACACCAGGAACAGCGGCGCGGCGGCAAAGAAACGGGAAGGCGAATCGAGTGTACTGGCCACCACCGTGCCGTGCGACACGCCGCCGAGCAGCACGGCAAAAAACGGACACGCCATGGCGACGCACAGCGCGATATCGACACGGTCCCACTGGAGCGGCGGCAGGCCGGTCCAGGATTTCGGCGAGGCCAGCAAAGCAAGCGAAATGACTGCGGCCGCGATCGACAATGCACTGCCGGCACCGTGTATCAGCAGGGTGGCCGACGGATATGTGAGCAGGAAGAACGCTGGCAACAGATTTCGTGAGTTGACACTCAGGGAAGATTTTTTTGCGGGCGTCGACATGTCTGATGAATTTAGCCGGCCGTTGCGACAACTGGCGCGCGCAACCGGACATTTTGGCCTCGCCATTGTACCGGGTTCCCGCTCCTATCCGATTATTAAGCACCGGCGCCCCTGCCGTGGGCAATCACGCTGGCTTCGAGGCGTTGCCGTCCGTAAGGCACTCTTGCCCGAGAGCGTGCAAGAGTGTGCTGTACCATACGGGCCACACGCTCCGCCGCGGCGAGTGGCCGGCCTTGGTGCACCGCACCGCAACGTCCCACCGGCAGAGAGACCCCGAATTTTCCCCAGCATTCGAGCAATGAAACGATTAATGCGCGCGCTCTATCGCAGCGCACCCGCCGCCGTGAAAAGACTCGTGGACACGGCCGTCAGCCGCTCCACCCACATCCCGTATGCGGGCGTGGCGCACGAGCCCGACGTGTTCCTGCAGAAGACTTCACGGGCGAATATCGTCAAAAAGTACTTACACAAGCATCTGCTGCTCAAATGGCACGGGCAGACGCGCCTGCAACTCAGAAACGCCGCCGGGGTCAAGCGCTTGCTGTGGATTTACACCGGCAAGCGCAATTTTGGCGACGCGACGATGGACATGTCCGGGCGGGCGCTGCTGAAGGGCAGCGAATTCGAAATCGACCTTTTCACATTGCCGAACCTGCACAAGCTGTTCGGGGAGGACGATGTCTTCAAGAACGTCTTTTCCAACTTACCGGATCTTTCCAATCGCCAGTACGATGCGATCCTGATGTCGGAGTACAACCTGCCGTCGATCAAGCTGAAGACGAAACATTTCAACAAGCTGCCGTACGCGTGCCTATTCCAGTACTTCTATGGTCCGGACCGCAATCAGACCACCTTCAGCCATGCCGCGATCAACCACGTCTTCTCGCTCGGCTACAGCGACGGCGAAATCGTTTCGATGAGCAAACCGTATCTGGCGGCGAAGGCGCGCACCCACGATTCGGTTCTCCCACTCCTGCCGGGCAACCGGTTTCTGGCGTTTGCGGTCGGCGGGATCGATGCGAACCGCACTTACCGGCAATGGGGAGCGCTGTTCGAACTCATCGATTGCTCGGACGACCGGAACATGCCGAAGCAGATAGTTCTGCTTGGCTCGGACAACGGGGTCGCAATAGCGGATGAATTGTTGAACCGAGCATTCGGCACGCTAAAGATCACGTCATACGTCGGCAAGCTGACGTTGCTGCAGTCGCGCGAAATGATCGCGCAGGCTAGCCTCTTTGTGGGGGCGGACGGCGGCTTGATGCACATCGCGCACTCCACGCCGACGCCGAGCGTCTCGCTGTTTTCCGACCGCGAACCGCCCTATCTGCGCCTGACCGAACAATGCCACTCGATCGGTATTCAGAGCAGCGGCGACGTGGATGAGATCGCGCCGGCCGACGTCATGAGCGCCATCGAAACACAGTTGGCCACGGTAGCCAATCGGGCTTACTCCGCTTAGGCGGCGAGTGGCGCCGCAGACGCAGGTGTCTGCGACGCCAGCGCACTCGTCAGGATTTACGCTGCGTCCTGCTGGAACTGGATGCGATGCAAATGCGCGTACAGCCCGCCTTGCGCCAGCAGTTCGCGATGGCTGCCGCGCTCGACAATACGCCCGGCATCCATCACCAGAATCCGGTCAGCGCGTTCGATGGTCGACAAACGGTGCGCGATCACGAGCGTGGTCCGGCCCTTCATCAAGGTTTCCAGCGCCGCCTGTACGTGGCGTTCGGATTCCGAATCCAGCGCCGAAGTGGCTTCGTCGAGAATCAGGATCGGCGCGTCCTTGTAGATCGCGCGCGCGATCGCCAGACGCTGGCGTTGACCGCCCGAGAGCATCATGCCGTTGTCGCCGACCAGCGTATCGATGCCGCTGGGCATCGCCTCGACGGTGTCCCACAGGTTCGCCGCGCGCAGCGCCGCCTTCACCTTGTCCGGATCGGCCGGCTGGCCATAAGCGACGTTGTTCGCCACCGTATCGTTGAACAGCACCACGTCCTGGCTCACCATCGCGATCTGGCTGCGCAGCGCGTGCAGGCCGTATTCAGGCAGCGCGACGCCGTCGACCAGAATCTCGCCGCCGGTCGGATCGAAAAAGCGCGGCAGCAGATTCACCAGCGTGGTCTTGCCGCTGCCCGAAGGGCCCGCGAGCGCCACCATTTCGCCCGGCGCCACCTTGAACGACACCTGGTCGAGCGTGTGGCGGCCATGCGTGGCGTTGCTGCCGTAGGTGAACGACACGTCGCGGAATTCCACTTCGCCGCGGGCCCGGTCAAGCGGCTTGCCGCCGCCTTCCGGTTCGGAGGGCTCGTCGATCAGGCCAAAAATCAGCTCGCACGCCGTCATGCCGCGCTGCAGTGGCTGGTTCACGTCCATCAGGTGCTTGAGCGGCGAGATGATCAGCAGCATCGACGTAACGAACGCCACAAAGCCGCCGACAGTAGTCTGATCCGACGACGACTGCACCACGGCAATCGTAATCACCACCGCGAGCGCAATCGACGCGAGGAACTGCGTCAATGGTTGCGCGAGGCCGCCGGAGACCGTCATGCGCATGGCGTAGCCGCGCAGACGCTTGCTCATCGCCGTGAAGCGGTCCGTCTCGTACTGCTCGCCGTTGTGCACCTTGACGACCTTGTAGCCGCCCACCGTCTCTTCGACGATGTACGACAGTTCGTTGGTCAGCAGTTGATGCTCGCGGTTCAGGCGCCGCAAACGGCGGTTGATCTTGCCCACCAGCCAGCCGATCCCCGGCAGCAACACCGCGACGATCAGCGTCAGACGCCAGTTCAGATAAAACAGGTAGCCGAGCAGGAACACGACTGTCAGCGAATCGCGCACCAGGGTCACCAGCACGCTCAACAACACGTTGAGAATCTGGTTCACCTCGAAGACGATCGCATTGATCACCGTGCTCGCGGTTTCGCGCTGGAAGAATGCCACGCTCGTGTGGATCATGCGGTCGAACATCTTCAGGCGCAGATCGAGCAGGATTTTGTTCGATACGTAGGCGAGCAGATAACCCGATGCGTATTGCGACACGCCGCGAATCAGCGCGAGGCCGATCACCGCGGCCGGTACAAACCACTTGGCGTTGTCGTTGGCATGCGCGCCGAAACCCTTGTCCAGCAGCGGTTTGAGCAAGGCGGGGATTGCCGCGTCGGTACCGGCGCTTACCGCCATTGCGACGATCGCGCCGACCACCACCCACAACAGCGGCTTGATATATGGCCACAAGCGCCGGAAGACGACGGCAGGCGACGATGCCTCACCTGAACCGATGGGTTTGCTTAACGTAGGCTTCGCGCTCAAGGAATCCTCTGGGAATGCGGGACAGCATCCGTGCGGCGGGCGGAATGCCCGCTGCACGTAAAATTAAATACGGCATTGTAAACGGTTGCGGATTGCACGGCCGGTAGTGTGAATTGGCCAGATTCGACCGGATTCACGGGTCGCCAGCCGCCGGCGGCCGTGTCCGGCCACGGCCACCGCGCGCTGTGTATACTTGCGCGACCCATTTCGCCACCCTGCACCCTCCACGCAATTCAGGTATGCAAGAAACCACCCTCGGCGTCGCCATCATCACCAAAAACGCGGCGGCGCGACTGGCCGAATGCCTGCAGGCCGTGGCCTTCGCCGATCAGATCGTCGTGATCGACGGCGGCAGCACCGACGGTACCGCCGAGATCGCCCGGGCGCACGGTGCGCGCGTGCTGGAGCAAACCGACTGGCCGGGCTTCGGTCCGCAAAAAAACCGCGCCGTGGACGCGCTGACCACCAGCTGGATTCTCTCGATCGACGCCGACGAAATCGTCACGCCGGAACTGGCGGCGGCGATCCGTGCGGCGCTGGCCGCGCCCACCGCCGATGTCTACGCGGTGGACCGGTTGTCGAGCTTTTGCGGCCACTGGATTCATCACAGCGGCTGGTATCCGGACTGGATTCCGCGCCTGTTCAAACGTGGCGCCGCGCGTTTCTCCGGCGACCTCGTGCACGAGCGCCTGGTGTTCGACACGCCGTCGCAGCGCCTGACCGGCAAGTTGATGCACTACTCCTACGAGGACTTCGAAGGCGTATTGCGCAAGCTCGACGCGTATTCGACAGCGGGTGCGCAGCAACGTCACGCAGCCGGCCAGCGCGGCAGTTTTGGCAAGGCGCTCGGGCGCGGAGCGTGGGCGTTCGTGCGGACCTATGTGCTGCGGCGTGGATTTCTCGACGGCCGCGCGGGTTTTATGATCGCGGTGTTCAACGCCGAAACGGTGTACTACCGGTTTTTGAAGCTGGCGCGGATGGGGGAGCAGACGCGGCGCTAGCGCTGCGGCTCGCCAACGGTTAGCCCACGCCCACGCAACCGCGCGGCCCAACCAGACATCAATAAACGATTTCGATCGAGCTTCCGGCAAACTCGCCGCGCAATGCCGCGAGCAGTTCGTCAGTCGGCTTCACGCGCCACGCGTCGCCCAGACGCATTTCGCCTTGCGCGTTTTCGCTGCGATAGACCACCTGCACGGCGAGGCCGTTCGGAATCTGCACAGCCTGACGCTGGCCACCGCCGCCATAACCGCCGCCGTTGCGGCCACCGCCGCCGCCATTGCCACCCCGCGATGACGCCGCCGGCGCCGGCGCAGCTTGCGGCTCGTCTTTACCCGCGCTATGCGCTTCGAGCACGCGCCGCAACGCCAACGCGTCCGCATTGCCGTTCATTTGCACCTTTACGGCTTCCGCGTAACGGCAACGCGCGCGGCCGAGGTCCATCACCGTGTCGACCGTGAAACGGATGCCGCCGGTGAATGCGTCGTTACGCGCCTGGCCCTGCACCACCAGTAATTCGTCTTCCTTGAACAGCTGTTTGTGCGCTTCAAAGGTCTCGTTGAAGACAGTCACTTCGCATTGACCGGTGCCGTCGTCGAGCAGCGCGATCAACATCTTGCCGCGCTGGGTCATCTGCGTGCGCAGCGACGCGATCACGCCAGCGACTAGCTTGTCGCGCCCTTCCTTCAATTCGCCGATCTTCTGACGCACGAAACGGCGCACTTCATCTTTGTAGGCATCGAACAGATGGCCCGACAGGTAGAAGCCGAGCGCCGCCTTCTCTTCCTGCAACTTCTTCTTTTCCGGCCATTCCGGCTCGTCGACCAGTTCGTGACCTTGCGACGGCGCATCGCCCATATCGAACAGGCCCGCCTGCATCGCATTGGCGCTTGCCTGCTCGGCCGCTTCCATGGCCAGCGAGACCGAGGCGATCAGCTGTGCGCGATTCGCATGCAGCGTGTCGAACGCCCCGGCGCGGATCAATGCTTCCACCGTGCGGCGGTTGACGATCCGGCGGTCGACCCGGTTGCAGAAGTCGAAGATGTCGATAAACGGACCTTCTTCGCGTGCGCGGATGATTTCTTCGATCGCGTTCTGGCCGCTGCCCTTGATCGCGCCGAGTCCGTAGCGGATCGTTTTCGAGCGCTTGCCGTCCGCTTCCGCGACCGGCTCAAAACGGTATGCCGACAGATTGACG
The DNA here is from genome assembly GCF_900116445.1 of Paraburkholderia aspalathi. Classification (GTDB taxonomy): domain Bacteria; phylum Pseudomonadota; class Gammaproteobacteria; order Burkholderiales; family Burkholderiaceae; genus Paraburkholderia; species Paraburkholderia aspalathi. The sequence continues at coordinate 69,108 of NZ_FPBH01000018.1, read as the reverse complement.
TCCGGCGGCAGCACGGCCATCTTGTTCGTGAGGCAGTCCTCGAACAGGATCTTGACCTTGTCCGTGTCGTCCATGGCGAGCGACATATTCGCCGCCATAAATTCCGCCGGATGGTGCGCCTTCAGCCATGCGGTGTAGTACGCAAGCAGCGCATACGCCGCCGCGTGCGACTTGTTGAAGCCGTAGCCCGCGAACTTCTCCATCAAGTCGAAGATTTCGTCCGCTTTCTCGCCGGCCAGCCCGTTCTTCGCGGCGCCCTGGCGGAACAGCTCGCGGTGCTCGGCCATTTCCTCGGCCTTCTTCTTACCCATCGCGCGACGCAGCAAGTCGGCGCCACCGAGCGAGTAGCCGCCGATGATCTGCGCCATCTGCATCACCTGCTCCTGGTAGACCATGATGCCGTAGGTCTCTTTCAGAACAGATTCAACGCGCGGATCCGGATACTCCACCACCTCGCGGCCGTGCTTACGCGCGCAGAAGCTCGGGATCAGGTCCATTGGGCCCGGACGGTACAACGCGACCAGCGCGATGATGTCCTCGAAGCGGTCAGGCTGCGCGTCTTTCAGCATGCCTTGCATGCCGCGGCTTTCCAGCTGGAACACGGCGACCGTATTCGCCTTCTTCAGGATCGAGAACGACGCAGCGTCGTCGAGCGGGACCTGCGCGAGCGACCAGTCTTTCTTCGACGGATCGAGCCGGCGGATATAGCGCTCGGCCCAGTCCAGAATGGTCAGCGTGGTGAGGCCCAAAAAGTCGAACTTCACGAGGCCGACGGCTTCGACGTCATCCTTGTCGTACTGGCTCACGACGCCGCTTTCATCGCCCTGCGTATAGAGCGGGCAGAAATCGGTCAACTTGCCGGGCGCGATCAGCACACCGCCGGCGTGCATGCCGACGTTACGCGTGAGACCTTCCACGCGTTGCGCGAGTTCGAGCAGCTGATGCACTTCGTCTTCGTTATCGAAGCGCTCCTGCAAGAGCGGCTCTTCCTTCATCGCGTCGGCGATGGTGACGTGCTTGCCCGGCTTGAACGGAATCAGCTTGGCGATGCCGTCCGTGAACATATAGCCGAGATCGAGCACGCGGCCGATGTCGCGCACCGCCGCTTTCGCCGCCATCGTGCCGAAGGTGGCGATCTGCGACACCGCGTCCGCACCGTACTTCTCTTTCACGTACTGAATCACACGGTCGCGGCCGTGCTGGCAGAAGTCGATGTCGAAGTCGGGCATCGACACGCGTTCCGGATTCAGGAAACGTTCAAACAGCAGGTTGTAGCGCAGAGGATCGAGGTCGGTCACACCGAGCGCATACGCGACCAGCGAACCTGCACCCGAGCCCCGGCCCGGACCGACCGGCACGCCGTTGTTCTTGGCCCAGTTGATAAAGTCCGCAACGATCAGGAAGTAGCCAGGAAAGCCCATCTTGATGATCGTGCCGCACTCGAATTCGAGGCGCTGGTAGTACGTCTCGCGCTGCGCCTCGCGCTCGGCCGCATCCGGATACAACTGTTCGAGACGCTTTTCGAGGCCTTCTTTTGACAATTGCACGAGGTAGTCGTCGAGCGACATGCCGTCGGGCGTCGGAAAGAGCGGCAGCTTCGGTTTGCCGAGTTCAAGCGTCAGGTTGCAGCGCTTGGCGATTTCGACACTATTGGCGAGCGCCGACGGCAAGTCCGCGAACAGCTCCGCCATTTCTTCCTGCGTGCGGAAATACTGCTCGGACGTAAAGCGCTTAGAGCGGCGCGGATTCGCCAGGATGTCGCCTTCCGAAATACACACGCGCGCTTCGTGCGCGGTGAAGTCGTCCGGCGTCATGAACTGCATGGGGTGCGTAGCCACCACCGGCAATTTCAGCGACGCCGCGAGCGCAACCGCCTGCTGCACGTATTGCTCGCCGCCCGGCTGACCGCAGCGTTGCAGTTCGATATAGAAGCCACCGGGGAAAACCTTCGCCCAATGCAATGCGTTGCGTTTGGCCGCTTCTTCGTTCCCGGCCGCGAGCGCGAGGGCGACGTCGCCCTGTTGCGCGCCCGACAACGCGAGCAGGCCTTCGCCCAGGCCGGATTCGAGCCAACCGGCTTCGATTTCCGCGCGGCCGCGATACTGGTTGGTGAGCGATGCCTTGCTGAGCAGCTCGCACAGATTCAGATAGCCGCGCCGATTCTTGACCAGCAGCAGCAAACGGGAAGGCTTTTCGCGGTCGTCAGGATTGGTGATCCAGACATCGCAGCCGGCAATGGGTTTGACCCCTTTGCCGCGGGCTTCCTTGTAGAAACGGACGAGACCGAACGCGTTGCCGAGGTCGGTGAGGGCGAGCGCACCCTGACCGTCTTTGGCGGCGGCCTTGACGATGTCGTCAAGACGCACGATGCCGTCGGCAATCGAGAATTCGGAGTGGACGCGAAGATGAACGAAGCGGGGATCTGACATGGGCGACATTGTAACTCCACCCTTCCGGAGTTTTCAGGCCAAAACCGCGCGTTAGCCGTTCAGCTTAGGACAGAAACGCGAGCGCGCCGTACACCGGCGTTGTGCAGGCGATTTGCGCTGCCGCAAAGGGTTGGCCATTCGGCCGAGTCGGCCAAAGCGCCAGCTTGAGGGATAATACGGGTTTCGCCCTTTTCGACGTGGCCGCGCCGCATGGAGTTTGAATGCGGGCGTTTCAATGCGCCCCGTTTTCCGCGCCGCCACTTCTTACCGCTGGACACACATGAGTATCGTCAATCTCGCCGCGTATCATTTCGCGACCATCGAAGACACCGCCGCATGGCGCCCGTTCGTTACGGAGCGCTGTAATACGCTCGGCTTGCGCGGCACCATCCTGCTGGCGCCGGAAGGCATCAACCTGTTCGTCGCCGGCACGCGCGAAGCCACAGACGCGTTCATCGACTACATCCGTCACGACGCGCTGTTTGATGGCAAATTCGTCAATCTGCAGTTCAAGGAAAGCCTGTCGGACAAGCAGCCGTTCACCCGCATGCTGGTCAAGCTCAAGCGCGAGATCATCACGATGAAAAAGCCGGCCATCCGGCCGGAGCTTGGCCGCGCGCCGTTTGTCGACGCCCCCACGCTGAAAAGCTGGCTCGACCGCGGCCATGACGACGAAGGCCGCCCCGTCGTGATGCTGGACACACGCAATGCATTCGAAGTGGACGTCGGCACGTTCGATGACGCGCTCGACTACCGCATTACGAAATTCAGCGAGTTTCCGGAAGTGATCGAACAAAACCGCGCCGATCTGGAAGGCAAGACGGTCGTGTCGTTCTGCACAGGCGGGATCCGCTGCGAGAAGGCGGCGATCCACATGAAGGAAGTCGGCATCGAGAACGTGTACCAGCTCGAAGGCGGCATCCTGAAGTATTTCGAGGAAGTCGGCGGCGCGCACTATCACGGCGACTGCTTCGTATTCGACTACCGTACCGCGCTGAATCCGCAACTGGAGCCCACTGCAACCGTGCAATGCTTCGGCTGCCGCGCGGTGGTGCCACCCGAAGCGCAAAAATCGCCGATGTACGTGGCGGGCAAGACGTGTCCGGAATGCCATCCGGACGGCAAGGCGGCGCACGCCGCGTGATGCGGGCGATTGCAGCGGGCGGGCGTCTTCACGTTGCGGCCCGCCGCCCCCATACGGATTCATGGCTGAGCGGCATGGGTCCTTCAGTTGCTCTTCGTCTTTGCGCATCAGCACACCCATCGAACCCATGACCTATCGTGGACGCTTCGCGCCGTCGCCTACCGGGCCCTTGCATTTCGGCTCACTGGTGAGCGCGCTCGCAAGCTGGCTGGACGCACGCGCGCATGGCGGTGCGTGGCTGCTGCGGATCGAAGACATCGACGGGCCTCGCACCGTCCCAGGCGCGGCCGAGGAGATTCTGTCGACCCTCGAGCATTTCGGCATGCACGCAGACGAGCCACCCGTCTGGCAAAGCGACCGTATTGCCCGCTATCAGGAAGCGCTGGCGCAATTGAAGGCCGTCGGCCTAGTCTATCCATGCGGCTGCACGCGCAAAGAGATTGCCGACTCGCTGCTGCATGTCCACGCGCGCAACACCACGCTTGCCTACCCCGGTACCTGCCGCAGCGGCCTGCATGGCAAACCAGCGCGCGCATGGCGCCTGCGCGTGCCCGACGGCGACGCGGCGGTGATCACATTCGAGGACCGCTGGCAGGGCAAGCAGACGCAGAACCTGGCCACCGAGGTCGGCGACTTCGTGCTGAGACGCGCTGACGATCAGTGGGCATACCAGCTGGCGGTGGTGGTCGACGATGCTGACGCGGGGATTACTCACATCGTGCGCGGCGCGGACTTGATGGATTCAACAGCGCGACAGATCTACCTGCAGCGTTGCCTCGGCGTGCCGACCCCCGAGTATCTGCACGTACCGGTGGTCACGAACGATCAGGGCGAAAAGCTCAGCAAGCAAAACGGCGCAACGGCATTGGACAATGACAAACCGCTTGAAACGCTGAGCGCAGCTGCGCGTCATCTGGGTCTTGAACTAGACGGGACCGGGTATACAACGCTAGAGGGCTTTTATGCTGCCGCGACGGCAGCATGGGCGCAGCGCACGGGCGTGCAACTGTGATGTGATGGCGGCGGGCCGTAGCGGCCGCCCCGAACAGAGGCAGCGCCGGTGAACCGCTCAGAAGAGAAACGCTAAAAACAACAAACCCAAGCAAAGAGTCAGCAATCAGGTCGACGACGGCGACTTCCTCGGCATCCCAAACCCACCGAGCAACGCAGCCAACGGCTGCTTGGAAGTCGACTTCTGCGGAGCCGCAGCAGACGAGGCAGCCGCCTCCTCAACCTTCCTCACCGAAGCCGCCGAAGGCTCATAAGGCTTGAGGAAAAAATCATCCACAGGCTGCGCACGATGATGATGCGGCCGATCGAACGATCCCGAGGACGAAGCCCCCGAACGCCGGCGACCGCCCCGCTCGTCACGGCCCTCTGCACGGCCATCCACGCGCTCGCGCCGCGGCGGACGCTCTTCATGGTGGTGCCGCACCGGCGTATCGACGGTCAGGTGTTGCACTTCCAAAGGCCGCTTGATCAGCTTCTCGATATCGGCAAGCTGCTTGCGCTCATTCGGGCTGCACAGCGACAACGCATCGCCGGACGCCCCAGCACGCCCGGTACGGCCAATCCGGTGTACATAGTCTTCCGCATTGAACGGCAGATCGAAGTTGATCACGGCGGGCAGCTCGGCAATGTCCAAACCGCGCGCAGCGACGTCCGTCGCCACCAAAGCCTCGATCTCGCCACGCTTGAACGCATCCAGAGCCTGCATCCGCTCATTCTGGGTCCGGTCGCCGTGAATCGCCGTGGCGATCACGCCGTCGCGCTCCAGGCTCCGCGCCAGCCGGCTCGCGCCGATCTTGCTGTTACAGAACACGATGACCTGCTTGAGGCCGCGGTCGCGAATCAGCTTAACGACGGCGCCCGTCTTGTCGCCCTCGGCCACTTCATAAACGATCTGCGTCACATTGGTTGCAGTCGAATTGCTGCGCGCGACTTCGATCGTCTGCGGGTCGCGCAGATACGTGGCGGCGAGTTTCTTGATTTCGCCCGAGAACGTAGCCGAAAACAGCAGCGTCTGACGTTCCTTCGGCAGCAGGTTCAGGATGCGCTGCAAATCCGGCAGGAAGCCCATGTCGAGCATCCGGTCGGCTTCGTCGAGCACGAGGATCTGCACCTGGCCGAGATTGGCGGTTTTCTGTTGCACGTGATCGAGCAGACGGCCTGGCGTGGCGATCAGAATCTCGACGCCGCGGCGCAGTTGCTCGGACTGTGGATTCATATCGACACCGCCGAACACCACGGCGCTGCGCAGCGCCGTGTGCTTCGCGTACGCCTGCACGTTCGCCGCCACCTGGTCGGCCAGTTCGCGGGTCGGCGTGAGGATCAGCGCGCGCACCGGATGGCGGGCGGGCGATGCACTCGTGCTGGCCTGCGGCAGCAAGCGCTGGATGATCGGCAGCGAGAAGCTCGCGGTCTTGCCGGTGCCGGTTTGCGCGGCGCCCATCATGTCCCGGCCGGCCAGCACGACGGGAATCGCCTGCTCCTGGATCGGCGTAGGGATGGTGTAGCCCGATTCTTTGACGGCTTTCAGGATGTCGGGCGCGAGACCGAATTGATCAAAAGTCGCAGTACTGGGCGTGACGGCTGTGTCGGACATGGTGGCTTTCGCTAAAAATGCGCTTGGCGCGGTGCGCGCGGCAGCGGTCGGAACCGCAGAGGGCATCAGGATGAAGGCGGAGCCACGGCGTTCCGCACGGGACCCGTCAGTATTACGGGAAAAATGCGGCCGGCTCCGGCCGGCGGAAACACCCGCCGGAAAGGCCGGTATTGTAGCACTTCAGCAAAAACACTCATGGCGCATCTGCCGGCTTTCTGCTTACGACGGCGAAAGCCGGGCGGCGAGCCGCTCGCCGGACCGCCCGTGCCGGCCCCGAAAGCGACCTGCGAGGGTCGGAACGCTTCGCAGGCAGCGTAGTGCGCGCATGCGACAGATGCATGACAGTCCGGCTCAACCCGACCCGCCGCACCACCCCGTCACCACGTCTCGCGCATCACCATCAGGCGCATCTCGGTCATATCCTCGATCGCGTAGCGCACGCCTTCGCGCCCGAGCCCTGAATCTTTCACGCCGCCATACGGCATGTTGTCGACCCGGAACGACGGCACGTCGTTGATCACCACGCCGCCCACGTCGAGCAGATCCCACGCGCGATGCGCATGGGCGAGCGAATCAGTGAACACGCCGGCTTGCAGGCCGAAGTCGCTGTCGTTGACAGTAGCGAGCGCCGCGTCGAAATCGTCGAAACGCTCCAGAATCGCCACCGGGCCGAAGGCTTCCTTGCGATAGAGGTCGGTGTCGCGCTTCACGCCTTCGAGCAGCGTGGCCTCGAACATCGCGCCATCCACCTTGCCGCCGGCGACGATTTTCGCGCCCGCCTGCACCGCGCTTTCCATCCAGCCGGCGAGACGGTTGGACTCCGATTCGGAGATCATCGGCCCGACAAAGGTCTTTTCGTCCTTCGGATCGCCCATGATCAGCGACTTCGTCTTCGCGATCAGCTTCTCGCGCAGGGCGTCGTAGATCTTCGCGTGCACCAGAATCCGCTGCACGCCGATGCAACTCTGCCCGGACTGATAGAACGCGCCGAACGCCAGCCGGTCGACCACGTAGTCGAGCTTGCCGCCCTGATCGCCGTCGACGATCGCCGCCGCGTTGCCGCCCAGCTCCAGAATCACCTTCTTCTTGCCGGCCTTTTTCTTCAGTTCCCAGCCCACCGCGGGCGAGCCGGTGAAGGACAGCAGCTTGAAACGCTCATCGGTGGTGAACAGATCGGCGCCGTCGCGATGCGCGGGAAGAATCGAGAATGCACCTTTCGGCAGGTCGGTTTCAGCCAGAATCTCGCCCATGATCAGCGCGCCGACCGGCGTGCGGCTCGCCGGTTTCAACACGAACGGCACGCCTGCGGCGATCGCCGGCGCGACCTTGTGCGCGGTCAGGTTCAGCGGAAAATTGAACGGCGAGATAAACGAGCACGGACCGATCGGCACACGCTTCACATAGCCGTGATAGCCCTTCGCCCGCGGCGAAATCTCCAGATTGATGATCTCGCCGTCGATGCGCACCGACTCTTCGGCCGCCACCTTGAACGTGTCGATCAGACGCGTGACCTCGCCTTTCGAGTCGTTGATCGGCTTGCCGGCTTCGATACACAGCGCAAGCGCCAATTCGTCGTAACGCTCGCGAAACCGCTTCACGCAATGTTCGAGCACGGCCTGGCGCTTGAATGGCGGGAACGCGCGCATTGCCGGCATCGCGTCGACGGCATAGCCGATCGCTTTGTCGATCGCCGCCGCGTCCGCCATCGCCACACGGGTCGCCACTTCGCCGCTGAATTTATCCGTGACTTCGAGGTCCGTGTTGGCGGCCACCGCAACGTTGGCGAGGTAGTACGGGTAAGTTTTGTTCAACATGACGCGTTCTCCTTGATCCAATGCCTGACATCAGCCATAGAGCCGGCCAAGGGCCAGGCCCCGTTGCCGAGCATGGCCGCACCATTCATAGTTGGGCGCTTAGCCGCTTGATCTCGCGATTCAGCACACGTTCGTTGTCCGAGTAGTCGATCGGCAGATCGATCACATGCACGCCCGGCGTCGTAAAACATTCGCGCAGCAGCGGCGCGAATTCCGCGGCCGATTCAATGCGATGCCCCTTCGCGCCGTAACTCTCTGCATACGCGACGAAATCCGGGTTGCGCAGCGTCATGCCGTAGTCCGGGAAGTTCATGTTTTCCTGCTTCCAGCGGATCATGCCGAACGCGTCGTCGCGCAAAATCAGGACCACCAGATCGAGCTTCAGACGCACCGCCGTTTCCAGTTCCTGCGAATTCATCATGAAGCCACCATCGCCGCACACCGCCATGACCTTGCGGTCCGGATGCACGATCTTGGTCGCGATCGCCGACGGCAGGCCGGCGCCCATCGACGCCAACGCGTTATCGAGCAGCAGCGAATTCGGTTCGTGTGCGCGGTAGTAGCGCGCGAACCAGATCTTGTACATGCCGTTGTCCAGACACACGATGCCGTCCACCGGCGTGGTCTCGTAGACGTCGTTGACGATCCGCACCGGGTACATCGGGAAACGGTCGTCGTGCTGGCCTTTGACCAGATGCTCCTCGAAGTGCTGCTTGATCTCCTTGAAACGCGTGAAATCCCAGTGTTCCTGACGCTCCTTGAGGCTTTCCTTGAGCTGCCACACCGCGTTGGCGATATCGCCGACCACCTCGATCTGCGGGAAATACACCGTGTCGACTTCCGCGCCGAGAAAATTGACGTGAATCACCGTCTTCTCGCCGGCGTCGCCGCTGCGCATGAAAAACGGCGGCTTCTCGATCACGTCGTGGCCGACATTGATGATGCAATCCGCGTGGTCGATCGCACGGTGCACGAAGTCACCGTCGGACAAGGTGGCGTTGCCTAGCCACATCGGGTGCGATTCGTCGATTACACCCTTGCCCATCTGCGTCGTAAAGAACGGAATGCCGATCTGGTCGACGAATTCACGCAACATCTTGGTGGTGGTCTTGCGGTTGCCGCCCGCGCCGATCATCAGCAAGGGATGTTTCGCCTTCGTGATCGCTTCGACCGCGCGCGCCACGGCCTTTTCTTCGGCAACGGGGCGGCGGCTGAAGCTCTTCGGAATCGGATGGCCGTCGCCTTCTTCGTGCGCGACGTCTTCAGGCAATTCAAGGTGTGTGGCGCCCGGCCGCTCTTCTTCTGCCTGACGGACCGCTTCGCGCACCGCGGCCGGAATGTTGGCGATCGACACGATCTGCCGCGTGTACTTGGTGAGCGGCTCCATCATCCGCACCACGTCGACGATCTGAAAATGCCCCTGCTTGCTGGATTTGATCGGCTTTTGCCCGGTCACCATCAGCATTGGCATGCCGCCTAACTGCGCGTATGCGGCAGCGGTCACGAAGTTGGTCGCGCCCGGTCCGAGGGTGGCCAGACACACACCGGTGCGTCCGGTGAGGCGTCCATATGTGGCGGCCATGAAACCGGCCGCCTGCTCGTGACGCGTAAGAATCAGACGAATTTTCGAGCGGCGCAGCGATTCGAGCAGATCGAGATTTTCTTCACCGGGGATGCCGAACACGTACTCGACACCTTCGGCTTCCAGCGATTTGACGAACAGGTCCGATGCTTTCATGGAGGGTCTCGCTTGATGAAACGGACGCGGGCCATGAGCCCGCCCGTTGAAGTCCAATATCGGACGATCGAAGACGACGACAGCCGCGCGAGCCAAGCGCAGCCTGACATAACGGCGACAGAGACGACACAGCCGACAGCAATGACAGCGGGCACAGCGGATGCCATGCCGGACAGCTTACTACTCGAACGGAAAGGATGTGCGCAGGCGGGCAGCGCCGCAAGGCAGGTACAAACGTAAGGCGCGGCAGGCGGCGTGTCTGAAGAAAGACGCCGCATCATGCTCAGCGATTGATGGTGACGCAGTCGGACAGCATCGGCGGGGCGTTTTCGCCATCCGTCGCGTCGTACAGGTCGGCGCGCGGGCCCTTGGTCCACCAGGTGTAGCTGCCGGCCTGATACTTCGCGCCGGAAGCGGAGATCGTATTGACGAACAGCAGTTGCTGGCCCTTGACGGGCACGAGCGCGAAGCTCTGGCCGTTCGCCGTGTTCCAGTAGGTCACCTGCAGAATCTTGCCGGTCGCGCAGGTGTATTTGTGCGTCTGGCGATTCCTCGCCTGAATGTCGGCGAGGTTCAATGGCGCGGCCCATGCATTGCCGTACAGCGCCGCAAGACCCGCTGCCGCGGTGACTGCAACAAGCCATTTCTTCATTCGAAGCCTCGATTGTTGTTGCACATCAAGCACGGACGGCACGCCTTGCGCTGCGGCTGTGTTGCGCGCCCGGAACGAACGCTCATGAGCCCTTCGCGAACCGATCGTGGATTGCTTATGGATCGATCACGTCGGCGCAAGCGTCGGTCGGCGCGGCGGCAACGTGCCCGACCAGCGGCACGATCTTCAGTCCAGCCGACGCCACCCGGCACGGCGCAGCGGCGAGGCCGCACCCTGTCATCCCTGCACACAGCGCGAGTATCACACCCAGTGCGCCGAGACGGCCGAACCTTCCAGACCGCACGTTCTTGCGGGTTTCCAGGGGCATACGTACCTCTACTTCAACGAACTTCAATGAGTCGGGTTTCGCGCGCGGCGCGTTTGCGCGGCGCGCGGGTACTTCACTTCACGGCACATCGACACGCCGCAACGCCGCAACGCCGCAAGGCAGCGCTTTAACGCGCCTTACTTCGTGGAAACCGGCCGCACCGCCGCCGCGGCCTGCTTCGCGCGCGAGCGTGCTTCGTCGGTCGTCTCGCCAGTGGCCAGCGCCACGCCCATACGGCGCTTGACGAAGCTCTCCGGCTTGCCGAAGAGCCGCAGATCCGCATTCGGCACGGCCAACGCCGCCGCGACACCTTCGAACGCGATCGCCGTTTCGTCCAGTCCGCCGTAAATCACCGCAGACGCGCCCGGCGCCCGCAGCGACGTATCCACCGGCAAACCGAGAATCGCGCGCGCGTGCAGTTCGAACTCCGAGAAGCGTTGCGAGCACAGCGTGACCAGACCGGTATCGTGTGGACGCGGACTCACTTCCGAGAACCATACGTCATCGCCACGCACGAAAAGTTCCACGCCGAACAGGCCTCTGCCGCCCAATGCCGCAGTGACTTTGTGCGCCACTTCGCGCGAACGCTCCAGCGCGAGCGGGCTCATCGGCTGCGGCTGCCACGATTCGACGTAGTCGCCCGCCACCTGCACGTGGCCGATCGGGTCGCAGAAATACGTGCTGACTTCGCCGCTCGCCGGATCGATCGCGCGCACGGTGAGTTGCGTGATTTCGTATTCGAAGTCGATAAAACCTTCGACGATCACCCGGCCGTGATTTACGCGGCCACCCGCCATTGCATATTGCCAGGCGGTTTCGACATCCGCATCGCTCTTCAGCACCGACTGCCCCTTGCCCGACGACGACATCACCGGCTTCACGACGCACGGATAGCCGACTTTGGCGATGCCCGCGCGCAGTTCCTCAAGCGAATCGGCGAACGCGTACGGCGAGGTCGGCAGACCGAGCTCTTCAGCGGCCAGACGGCGGATGCCTTCGCGGTTCATCGTGAGCTGGGTGGCGCGCGCGGTCGGGATTACCTCGGCGAGGCCGTCGGTTTCGATGGCGGCGAGTGCGTCGGTCGCGATGGCTTCGATCTCGGGGACGATCAGGTGCGGACGCTCCTGTTCGACCAGCGCGCGCAAGGCGGCGCGGTCGGTCATGTCGATCACGTGCGAGCGATGCGCGACTTGATGACCCGGCGCATTCGGATAACGGTCGACGGCGATCACTTCGACGCCCAGCCGTTGCAGCGCGATGATCACTTCCTTGCCGAGCTCGCCGGCGCCGAGCAGCATGACGCGCGTGGCGGATTCAGAAAGGGGCGTGCCGATCCGTTGGCCGATCTGCATGGGGTCTCCAGATAAAAGTCGGATGAGGGTGGGATTGAGTAGAACACGATGTTAACATGCGTCCCCCGATGCGCACCCCGCGCCGTAACCCGCACCGCACCCGCTGCGTCGACGCCGCGCTCGCGTGCGGCGTGCCGAGTGCGTTACCCTTACGCCTTCGCCAGTTTGAAGAGGAACGACGTCATGCTCCAAAGCTCCTCCGCGCGAGGTGTTGCGCGCTTCATCCCTTTTGCGCGCACGGCCATCGCCGCGTTGAGCGTCGCCGCGCTATGCAGCGCGTGCGCCATGCCGAAGCATCCCGACTCGGAAGCGGCACCGCCCGATCCGTTCAACCCGGCCGCCACCCAGTTGCTCGACGACACCAGTTGGGTGCTCAGCGGCTGGAAACAGGCCGACGGCACGGCCCGCGCGATTCCGACCGCGGATCAGGGCGCGCCGATCACGCTCGTGCTCTCTACCGACAAAGGCCAGCGCCACGCCAGCGGCTTTTCCGGCTGCAATCGTTACATGGGCTCGTATGCGCTGAAAGACGGCAAGCTCAGCTTCGGCACCCTAGGCGGCACGCGCATGGCATGCGCGACGCCGGGCGGGCAGATCGAAGCTCCGTATCTCGACGCGCTGAACCACATCGACCGTACCGGCGTGCAGATGCGCGCGCCGCAGCAGATGCAACTGGTGCTCGATAACGGCGACACGCTCACGTTCGACCGCAGCGCCAAGTGATCGGTACGCTTACCATTGAGCGGTTCGGCCGGTGGACCGCCGGGCGGACCGGCAAGCGGATTTGCGGTTGCGGTCGTCACGGTCCGCATGGCGCGCACACGTTGCCGTAGCAGCCGTTGTTTTTCACCGACGGCGGGCCGCACGCCGGCCTGCTTTCCCATTTGACGCAAGCATACTTGCGTCTGCCTTCGAAGCATCGGGCTTCGCCGGTTAAACTCGACGGATTGCGTTCTTGCGCGTCCGTCATTCGTTGATGTCTAGTATGCACACGGTAGTTTTCGGCTGGTTCGGCGGGTCGGCCGTCTGGTTCATTCCTCTTTTCTGGCGCCTCGTGAAGTCGGTGCTGCCGGGCGGCGCAGGCTTGCGCGGCCCCGGCACGATCCGCCTTTGGCTCGGCTTCGTCTGCGTCCTGGTGGCAAGCTGCACGCTGGAGGCGTCGCTGATCGGCGTGGCCGGCGCGAATGGCTTCGGCCACGCGCTGGCGGCGGGCTTCGGTCATCTGCTCGGCCATATCGGCACGCCGCTCGCGGCGCTTGCCCTGCTCCTGATCAGCCTGCCCTGGCTGATCGACTTCCGCTGGCGCGACGTCGCCGTATGGGCCGACGGTGCATTCGGCCTCGGCCTGTCACGCGGCCTCGCCAAGCGCGACGAGGAAGCGCGCCGCCATCGCAGCGTGGATGACGGTTTGCCGTCGCACATGTCGACGTCGACCAATACGATGGCGCCCAAAAGCAATGGACGTTATGCGCGCCCGACCGTCTGGCGGCCACCGGCGAACGGCCGCAGCGCGGCGACGGCTGCCGGTGCGGCTGGTGCCGCCGCGGCCAGGGACGCAGCGGCGCGTGGCGCTGGGGCGAACTGGCGTGCCGGCGCAGTGAAGCCGCGTAGTCAGCCCACGCAGGCGGAGCCGGTGCTGCGCACGTCCGCCGCGACGCCACCGCGCCAGGCACCAAGACAAGTGCCGATGCAGCCGACGACGCCGACACCCTTGCAGAACGCGGACCGGAGCGCATGGATGCCGGCTGAACCGGTCGCGCCGGCCGGATGGTTGCGTGAATCGACAACGGCGCCGCGTGCGCCCGCATCTGCTGCTGGTTCGACAGCGGGATCAGGATCGGCGGCGACTCCGGCTCGTGATGGCGCATCGCAAGTTGGTCGGCGTTCTGCTGGAGAGCAACGTCCGGCGGGATCGTCGGGCGCCGGCTCGGGGGCGGCGGGGGCGGCCGGTTTCGCGGGAGCGGTCGCAGCGCAGGCCGCTGCAGCGCAAGCGGCACCCACCACGGCGACAGCACGGATGGTGTCGGGTTCGGCAGCCGGTTCGGCGATGAACGCCTCGGCTGGCGAAAGCCGTCCGTCGACGATGCCGGGTTCAGCCGCCAATGCAGGATCCTCGGGAAGTCGCTCCACCACTGCCCAGCAGCCGTTCTCGCCTGCTCCGCGCGCAGACACCAACGCCGCGCCTACGCAGGCAACGCGGAGTCCGGCTTCTTTCAGCACGCCGGCCCCGAGTTATACCCGGCCGATGGCGACCGCACAGAAGGTAACGCCACCCGCCAGCGTCCAGGAAACCCTTCGCAGCATCGCGGAAAATGCCGCGCGCTGGACCGACATCGCCGGCGTCAGCCTCGCGCGCAGCAGCAGCGCGGAAAATGCGGTCGTCACTACGACTCCGGACGCTCCGACGGGTGCCGAGCCGACAGTCGAGGCTGGGCAATCGGACGTAGCTTCGTCTTCACATGCGAACGATGATGTTGAAATTGCCGCGGTACCGGATGTCAACGCGCCTTTGCAGGAGGTAGTCGAGGCCGCGCTGGACCACCACACAGCGACGCAATCGCCCGTCGAAACGCCGCGAATCGAAGCCGCTTCTGAAGCGCCGCTCGAGGAAGATACCGAGCCCGTCGTGCAATGGCCGATTGAACCGCCGGTTATCCAGGCGCCGTTGGTTGCGGCACACACACCAGCCACGCAGCATGAAGCACTGGTGCCCACGCCCACGCCGTTTCAAATCTTTGCAGCCCAACTGGAAGCCAGCGACGCGCAAACGGACGTGTCACCACTCGTCGAAGACGAACCGACGCAAGCGCACACTGCGACGCCCGCGCCGATTGCCGAAGCCGTCATCGATAAACCGCTCGCGCCCTGGGAAACCCGAATCGATGCTGTCGCTCCAGTCGATGTGGAAAAAACGGACACCCCTGCCCTATCGGATGTATCGGACGCATTGGAAACAGTGGGCGTAGCCGACGATTTGAACTCGTCAGCCGCTTCGGACGCTTCGGCCATCGTTGCGACCGTAGAGCCGCAAAGCGCCGTATCGCACACGTCGAACGTGGTTCGTTTCCCTAGCTTCGCGGCTCATGCAGCACCAGCGACCTCGGCCACCATCGTCGACGAATCCTCGACCGAGCGCACCGACCCTGCGGAATCCGCAGAGCTCGCAGAACCCACCGAACCCACAATCCAGCGCACACCGCTGCGCGGCCACACCCCCGCCAACGGTTTCGAATTCCACGCACCCGCAGCATCGATGGTCGAATTGCCGACACTCGATCTGCTCGCACGCGCCGACACTGACGTCGAACCCGTTTCGGAAGAAAAGCTCATCGAAACCGGCCTGCTGATCGAGCAACGTCTGCAGGAATTCAAGGTGCCGGTCACGGTGGTCGGCCATTCGGCTGGCCCGGTCATCACGCGCTTCGAAGTCGAGCCGGCGCTCGGCGTGCGCGGCAGTCAGATCGTCGGCCTGATGAAGGACTTGTCACGCGGCCTCGGCCTAACGTCGATTCGTGTGGTCGAGACGATTCCCGGCAAGACCTGCATGGGTCTCGAGTTGCCGAACGCCAAGCGGCAGACGATCCGCCTGTCCGAAATCCTAGAAGCCAGCGTCTACCAGAACTCGCATTCGCAATTGACGCTGGCGATGGGCAAGGACATCACCGGCCATCCGGTGGTCGCCGATCTCGCGAAGGCGCCGCACATGCTGGTTGCGGGCACAACGGGTTCGGGCAAATCGGTGGCGATCAACGCGATGATCTGCTCGCTGCTTTACAAGGCGACGCCCGAAGAAGTGCGGCTCATCATGATCGATCCGAAGATGCTGGAACTGTCGGTGTACGAAGGCATTCCGCATCTGCTCGCGCCGGTCGTCACCGACATGAAGCTGGCGGCCAACGCGCTGAACTGGTGTGTCGGCGAAATGGAAAAGCGCTACCGTTTGATGTCCGCGGTCGGCGTGCGCAACCTGGCCGGCTTCAATCAGAAGATCCGCGATACGGAAGCTAAGGGCAAGAAGCTCGGCAACCCGTTCTCGCTGACCCCGGACGCGCCCGAGCCGCTCGCGCCGCTGCCGCTGATCGTCGTGGTGATCGACGAGTTGGCCGACCTGATGATGGTCGCCGGCAAGAAGATCGAAGAACTGATCGCGCGTCTCGCACAGAAGGCGCGCGCCGCCGGCATTCACCTGATTCTGGCGACGCAGCGTCCGTCGGTGGACGTGATCACCGGCCTCATCAAGGCGAACATTCCGACGCGCGTGGCGTTCCAGGTGTCGTCGAAGATCGACTCGCGCACGATTCTCGATCAGATGGGCGCCGAATCGCTGCTCGGCCAGGGCGACATGCTGTTCCTGCCGCCAGGCACGGGCTACCCGCAGCGCGTGCACGGCGCGTTCGTCGCCGACGAGGAAGTGCACCGGATCGTCGAGTATCTGAAGCAGTTCGGCGAACCGCAATACGAGGAAGGCATTCTCGACGGCCCGGCCACCGAAGGCGCGTCGCCCGATCTGTTCGGCGACACGCCGGATGCCGAAGCCGATCCGCTTTACGACGAAGCCGTTGCCTTCGTGGTGCGCACGCGGCGCGCGTCGATCTCGTCGGTGCAGCGGCAATTGCGCATCGGCTATAACCGCGCAGCGCGCCTCGTCGAGCAGATGGAGACGGCGGGCCTGGTGTCCGCGATGGGCATCAACGGCAGCCGTGAAGTGCTCGCGCCGGGACCGGCGGAATAAACGGCACGGGCTGGTAGCCGCCAACGCAACCAACACAAGCCAGACAAAAAAACTGGTCGCTCGAAGCGACCCGTTTTTTATTCAACGCGCGTATTCAGATCACCAGCGCCCCCACCTCAAGACGGCGACACCAGCTTGAAGTCCACCGGCGAATCGATCTCGATACGTTTTGGATTCGCTTCGAGCAATCCACTCTGCTGATCGCGCTTAAACACGTACACCGTGCCGCTGTTCTGATTGCCGACGATCAACCAGTTGCCGGTCGGGTCGATCGCGAATTCGCGCGGCGACTTGCCGAGGCTCGACTGGTGTCCGATCTTCTTCAGATGACCGTTGGTCGGATCGACTGAGAAGATCACGATCTCGTTCGCATCGCCGCGATTGGTGGCGTACAGGAAGCGTCCGTCCGGCGACAGATGAATGGCCGCGGCGCCTACCGCGCCCTTGAAGCCGGGCTCGATCAGCGAACTCGTTTGCACCTGCGTGAGCTTGCCATCGGCATAGTTGAAGGTGCTGACCGTGGCGGCCAGTTCGCTCGTCAGATACGCATGCTTGCCGTCCGCGCCGAACACCAGGTGACGTGGGCCCGTGCCTGCTTTCTCCTGGGTGTAGCGCCAATCGGTCGGGCCGAACAGGCCGCGGCTACCGTCCGGCGTGTAGCGGTACGAGTACAGCTTGTCGGCGCCCAGGTCCTGAGCGAACAGATAGTGACCGTCCGGCGAAAACACGGTGGAGTGAACGTGCGAGTTGTCCTGACGTCCCTTCACCGGACCGCCGCCTTCATGATGCACCGTGAGCACCGACGCGCCCACCTGGCCGTCCGCCTGCAATGGGAACACCGCGAAGCTGCCGCCCGGATCGGCCGCCACAGAGTAGTTCGCGGTCAGCAGATATTTGCCGTCCGGCGACAGGCTCAGATAGCACGGGTCATTACCGTCGGCCGAGACCTTGTTGAGAAAGCTCAGCTGGCCGCTCGCGGCATCGAAGCGAAACGCGCTGATCCCGCCGCGTTGGGTGGCCGGGCCGTTGTCGCCGGGCAATTCGTTGACCGCATAGACGAAGCGCCGGTCACGGCTCACCACCAGATACGACGGATTGACCGTCTGCGCGACCGACACGCGGGTCGCTTCGCCCGTCTTCGTGTCGAAGCGATAGACGTATATCCCTTCGCTCTTGCCCCCCGTGTAAGTGCCGACCAGCATGTCATAGACGCCATCGGCGGGAGCCGGGCCGGAATCTTGCGCAAACGCATGCGAAGCAACAATCGAGACCATGAGCACGAAACCTTTTATTATCGAGCGGGCGGAGCTTAGAGGAACTGGCCGGCCGCCGCGCCATGAGGTGGATCGAGCAGCAGAAGGCAATGGAGCGCTTGAGACGGCACGCACAACGGCACGGTGACTACGAAGCATATGACCTCCTGGACATCAGTTATTCGGTTATCCGGTTGTAATGGTGTCTCTGGTCTGCCGCGCCGTCGGTCGAATTGTTTTATCGAGGCAAGTATAAAAGCGTTGCGTCGGATCATGCAGCGAATCCGGCGGGCCACGTAGGCCAGGCCGCGTTCAGTTGACTGGCCTGCCGGCGCATGAGTAACAATTGTCCCGCCTGACGGGACGTTTTTTCAACCGCGTCTCACCCATCCCACACTACGGAGTTTTCATGAACGTCACACTCAGCCTGGGCCCGCTGGTTTCGTTGATCGCCGGTATTCTGATTCTTGTCATGCCGCGCCTGTTGAACTACATCGTCGCGCTCTATCTGATCATCATCGGCATCATTGGGATCTTCGGCGTGGGGTCGTCGCACTTCTAGGCGGCAACAATCAGCCACGGAAGCTGCAAGAAGGGACGCACGACCGGGCGCAGTGCCGGCCCGGCAATGTCTCGCACGAAAGGAGGACTGGTGCGGGATAGGGCACGCGTACTGATGGCGGCTACCGCAATGCAACACGTGGCACAGCGAAGCGGTACGTACGCGACAGATTCGCATCGGACGCCAGGCGCCAGATGCAAGACAACAGCGGACTGCCCGCATGAAGCGAGCCCGCGCAACAGAGAAATGGAGAAACGATCAGCCGTTCGAAAGCTGATCCAGCCGCAAACGCCCCTGCAACGACAATCCGCCGACGGCATAATGGCCGCCACCTTCCTGATGACGGCGGAAGCAGGCCCGTTCGATCAGAAAGGCCGCCGCAGCCAGCATGCCGTTGCGGCTCAGGCCCAACCGGCCATGTTCGAGCGGCAACATCGAATCGTCAGCGAGTTCGCTGGCGGCGGAGAGAATTGTGATGCAATCGGATTTCGACGGGTTCAGCATTGCTTGGATCCTCGAAAACGGCGTCTGCATTCGCCAGGGCAAGGCCGCTGCATGATCCGGAGGGCTCCGGGCATCGGCTTGAAATCTGATTGTAGGCAGTGATTTGACAATTACCAACTCGCGTTTTGCCGCATTGCGCGCTGAACCAAAACGCATCGCGCGAGTCCGGTAACACAATGACCCCCAGCGTGGCGGCCTTCGCCTCGCCTAAAACAGACACGCTCCCCCATGCCCGCACTCATCGAAGACTATGCGCTTATCGGCGACGGCCACACGGCCGCGCTCGTCTCCCGCGAGGGTTCGGTCGACTGGCTCTGCTGGCCGCGCTTCGACTCCGGCGCGTGCTTCGCCGCCCTGCTCGGCACGCCCGACAATGGCCGCTGGCTGATTTCGCCAGTCTCCGATACACCGCCCACGATCACGCGCCGGTATCGCGGCGAGACGCTGGTTCTGGAAACCGATTTCGAAACGCCCGAAGGCGCGGTCACGCTGATCGACTTCATGCCTCCGGGCAACGGCTGGTCGGAGATGGTGCGGATCGTCGTCGGCAAACGCGGCACGGTGCGCATGCAGATGGAACTGGTGCTGCGCTTCGACTATGGTTTTTCGATTCCGTGGGTGGACCGCCTGAAGCACGACAGCGGCATCAAGGCGATCGTCGGCCCAGACACCGCTGTGCTGCGCACGCCGGTCGAGTTGCGCGGCGAGAACATGAAGACAGTCGCGGAGTTCACCGTGAGCGAAGGCGAGCGCGTGCCGTTTTCACTGGCCTATGCGGCTTCGCACCTGCGCATTCCGCCCGGACGCGATCCGCACACGTCGCTCGCCCGTACCGAGAACCATTGGCTCGAATGGTCGTCGCGCAGCACGGTCGAGGGCAAATGGGCCGCGCAGATCCGCCGCTCGCTGATTACATTGAAGGCGCTGGCGTACGAGCCGACCGGCGGCATCGTCGCCGCGCCCACCACGTCGCTGCCGGAACAGTTGGGCGGTACGCGCAACTGGGACTACCGCTATTGCTGGCTGCGCGACGCCACCATTACGCTGCTCGCGATGATGCGCGGCGGCTATTACGACGAAGCGCGCGCCTGGCGCAGCTGGCTCGGCCGCGTGATGGCCGGCGCGCCGGATCAATTGCAGATCATGTACGGGATCGCCGGCGAACGGCGCCTGCCCGAATTCGAAATCGACTGGCTGCCGGGTTATCAGGACGCCAAACCCGTGCGGATCGGCAACAACGCGGTCGGGCAGCGCCAGCTCGACGTCTACGGCGAAGTGATGAACGCGCTGCATCTCGCACGCGTCGGCGGCTTGCAAGCGGACGACACCGCATGGAACGTGCAGCGCGCGTTGCTCACCCATCTCGACACGATCTGGCAAGAGCCGGACGAAGGCATCTGGGAAACGCGCGGCGGCCGCCAGCACTTCACCTTCTCCAAGGTGATGGCGTGGGTCGCCTACGACCGCGCCATCCGCTCCGCCGAAATGTTCAAGCTGGAAGGCCCGCTCGATGAATGGCGCGCAACCCGAGCGACAATCCACGCGGAAGTCTGCGCGAAGGCGTGGAATCCGGCGCTCAACGCGTTCTCCCAATCGTATGGCAGCGATCAGCTCGATGCGAGCGTGCTGCTGATGCCGCTGGTCGGCTTCCTCCCACCGACGGATCCGCGCGTCAAAGGCACTGTGTCCGCGATCGAAAAAGATCTGATGCACGACGGCTTCGTGATGCGCTACCGCACCACGGAATACGACGACGGTCTGCCGCCCGGCGAAGGCACCTTCCTCGCGTGCTCATTCTGGATGGTGGACAACCTGGCGCTGCAAGGCCGCATCGACGAAGCCGTCGCGATGTACGAACGGCTGCTCGGCCTCTGCAATGACGTCGGTTTGCTGGCGGAAGAGTACGATCCGGCAGCGAAACGCCTGGTCGGTAATTTTCCGCAAGCATTTTCCCATGTGGCGCTGGTGCACACCGGTTTGAACCTGATGAAGCACGAACAGGCCATGGCTCAGGCGACCGGGCAGCCGCCCCATATCGGCACGCTGGCTGAGGAACTTGAGGCTGCGGCAACCCCCGATAGCGGCGCGGCAGCATCGTCAGTACCATGATTTAATGACAGTTTGCGCGCAGCCCGCGCGCAAATTGCTGCATTGCACAAGTACGCTTTGTTCAGTATGATCCAGCAGACTGTTGGCCGAAAATCAATGCGCCTACAACCAATACGGCCTGCCGCAACGCCACACGCGTGTTTGCCAAGCCCCATGCGAACCGCTTAAACGGAGCACCCATGCTCTACCAATTGCACGAATTCCAGCGGGCGATGTTGAGCCCCCTCACCGCCTGGGCCCAGGCCGCGTCGAAATCGTTCGCGAATCCCGCCAGCCCGCTAGCCTATGTGCCCGGTGCCACACGCCTCTCGGCCGGTTACGAACTGCTCTACCGGCTTGGCAAAGATTACGAAAAGCCTGAGTTCAACCTTCATCAGATTGTCAAAGACGGTCACAACATTCCGATCATCGAACAAACGATCATCGAAAAACCGTTTTGCCGCCTGATGCGCTTCAAGCGTTTCGCGGACGACAGCGACGCTGTTACCCAATTGAAAGATGAGCCGGTCGTGCTGGTGTGCGCACCGTTGTCGGGCCACCACGCCACGCTGCTGCGCGATACCGTGCGCACGTTGTTGCAAGACCACAAGGTCTACCTGACCGACTGGATCGATGCACGCATGGTGCCGCTCGAAGAAGGTGAGTTTCATCTCGACGATTACATCGCCTACATCCAGGAATTCATCCGCCACATCGGCGCGAAGAATCTGCATGTGATCTCGGTATGCCAGCCTACCGTTCCGGTGCTCGCCGCCATTTCGCTGATGGCGAGCCGCGGCGAAGACACACCGCGCACCATGACCATGATGGGCGGCCCGATCGACGCGCGTAAGAGCCCGACCTCGGTCAACTCGCTCGCCACGCAGCACTCGTACGAATGGTTCGAAAACAACGTGATCTTCACGGTGCCGCCGAACTATCCGGGCGTGGGCCGCAAGGTTTACCCGGGCTTCCTGCAGCACACCGGCTTCGTGGCAATGAATCCTGAGCGCCATGCAGCCTCGCACTGGGACTTCTACCAGAGCCTGCTGCGCGGCGACGAAGACGACGCGGAAGCACATCGCCGCTTCTACGACGAGTACAACGCTGTGCTCGACATGGACGCGGACTATTACCTCGACACGATCCGCGTGGTGTTCCAGGAATTCAGTCTGGCCGAAGGTACGTGGGATGTCGCCGGCGAACGTGTACGCCCGCAGGACATCACGAAGACCGCGCTCTTCACGATCGAAGGCGAGCTGGACGATATCTCCGGCGACGGTCAGACGTTCGCCGCGCAAGGGTTGTGCAGCGGCATTCCGGAGAAGAACAAGCGCCACTTCACCGCGGAAAAATGCGGCCACTACGGCATTTTCTCGGGCCGCCGCTGGCGCACCATCATCTATCCGCAGTTGCGCGACTTCATCCTCGAGCACAACAAGGCGCCGAAGGTAGCGAAGGAAAAAGTCGAAGCCTGAGCACCCCGCGCGCAGAGATAAGCAACGGCCTCTTCTTCAGAGGCCGTTGTCGTTTCTGGTGCTTCTTTTGCTGCTTCTTATGCCGTCGATGCGCGGCCGCGTTGCGGCTTACTTCCGCAACAGATACGCCAGCAGCAACTCGGTGTTCATCTGGACGACTTCGCTGCGCTCACTCGCGCTGCTGAAATCGCGACCAAGAGTTGCTTCAAGCGTGAAGCGGTTCGACACGATGTAGTAGCCCATGCCTGACAGCGTCACGTAAAAGCGCAATGGATCGACATTGGTGCGAAACAAGCCCGCGCGTTGACCCCGCTCCAGAATGCTGCCGAGCGTGGCGACGATCGGTGAGATCATTTCGCGGATGCGCGTCGACTTCTGCATGTAGCGTGCCTCATGCAGATTCTCGTTGTTGACGAGACGCAGCAACTCGGGATGATCGCGGTAGTAATCCCAAACAAAATGCGCGAGACGCGTGACAGCCTCGACGGGTGCGATACCGTTCAGTTCGAGCGTTCGCTCCGCTTCATTGAGCGCGCTAAATGCGTGCTCGAGTACAGCCGTGAAAAGCTGCTCCTTGCTACCGAAGTAGTAATAGAGCATGCGTTCATTAGTTTCCGCGCGGCGGGCGATCTGATCGACGCGTGCGCCGAACAACCCTCCATTTGCAAACTCTTCGGCCGCCGCAAGCAGAATGCGGCGCCGCGTGCCTTCAGGATCTCTTTTGATTTTCGGCTGATTCATGGTGGCATCGTCTTCGTGAGCCGCGTTATCCGGATCGCGCCGCCGGCCTCTCCTCGGGCCTTGCACCGACAGCACTGAACGGGCTGGTTGGGGGAACACCCTTCTGCGGTCTTTCGAAAAAGCGCTTCGATTATGGCACATGGATTGCGGATGGCAATTGGGGAAATCGGCGATAATGTGCTATTTAGTTCAAGCCCAGCGCTTGCGCTTAGTTGCAGCCTTAGTTGCACAAATTCGCGCCTCTATTCGTGTCTGTATTTGCCTATATTGGCGCGTGTTTGCCCGCTTTCGCAGCGCTTTTGTGTTGCCCCGGTCTGCCGCGTGTTTTCCCTAACCCGCGCTCGGCAAACTGTGCGGCCACGAGGCAAGCCCCAACGTCGTGACCGTGACCGATTCCAGAACACTCGCAGATCGCATCGAAGATCTGCTACCCCAAACGCAATGCACGAAGTGCGGTTATCCCGCATGCCGTCCGTATGCCGAAGCCGTCGCCCATGGCGAGGCTAACTACAATCAGTGCCCGCCGGGTGGCGCCGAAGGCATCGCGCGCCTCGCCGCACTGCTCGGCAAGCCGGTGATCCCGCTCAATTCCGCCAACGGCGTCGAACGGCCGCGCCCGTTGGCGGTTATCGACGAACAAGTTTGCATCGGCTGCACGCTGTGCATGCAGGCTTGTCCGGTCGATGCAATAGTTGGTGCACCGAAACAGATGCACACGGTGATCGCCGAGCTCTGTACCGGTTGTGACCTGTGCGTGCCGCCCTGCCCGGTCGACTGCATTGCGATGCCACCGGTCACCGGTGAAGCAACCGGCTGGGACGCATGGAGCCAGAGCCAGGCTGACGCCGCGCGCGAGCGTCACAACCGGCGTGAAGCCCGTCTCGCACGCGAACGCGAAGCGGCCGAGGCGCGTGCTGCAGCGCGGCGAGCGGTCAGCAGCGCGCCTGCTCAGGTGATGGAAACCGGTGCTGCGGCAACGCCCGCCGCACCCGCAGCGGACTCCGCCGAAGCGAGGAAACGCGCCATCATCCAGGCCGCGCTCGAGCGTGCACGCCAGAAGAAAGAAGAGTTGGCCGCCAAGGGCCAAGGTCCGCAGAACACCGAGCGCGTTAGCGCCGACGTGCAGGCGCAGATCGACGCCGCCGAAGCTCGCCGCCGCCGTCTCGGACTCGCTGCGGACAACACCGCGGGTAACTCCGGGGGTAACACCGCGGGTAACACTGAATTTCCGCCAACGAAGCGCTAACCTCTAACTCTACGCTGCGCATGAACGCGAACAAACGCCGCGCCATCTACGAGACGCTTCAGAGTCTCAATCCGCATCCCACGACCGAGCTCGAGTACACCACACCCTTCGAACTGCTGATTGCCGTGCTGCTGTCGGCGCAGGCTACCGACGTGTCGGTGAACAAGGCCATGCGCAAGATGTTCCCGGTCGCGAACACACCGCAGAAGGTCTTCGATCTCGGCGAAGAAGGGGTGACCGGCTACATCAAGACGATTGGCCTCTATCGGACCAAAGCGAAGAATGTGATCGCAACCTGCCGCATTCTGCTCGACCAGTACGGCGGCGAAGTACCGGAAGATCGTGAAGCGCTCGAGAGCTTGCCGGGGGTCGGCCGAAAAACGGCGAACGTGATCCTGAACACGGCGTTCGGTCATCCGACCATCGCTGTCGATACACATATCTTTCGGGTTGCGAATCGAACAGGCCTCGCACCTGGCAAAGACGTGCGCGCGGTTGAAGTGGCGCTGGAGAAATTCACGCCCGCCGAGTTCAAGCAGGACGCCCACCACTGGCTGATTCTGCATGGCCGCTATGTATGCAAAGCGCGCCGTCCGGAATGCTGGCACTGCGCGATCGAGCCACTCTGCGAATTCCGGCCCAAGACGCCGCCGCCGGATCTTTGAGCGCGGTGCCGCTCGGCGGCCGCCCGAACGGATGCCGTATCGCGTTAGCGCGTTTGTCCGGCGCCTACGCGGTGCGCACTCAGTGCGCCGGCGGCCGCCGCTTCACCTCGGTCCACTAACGCGCCGCCAGCAAGCCGCCCTGCCTCGGCGTAAAATCACCCCCTTCCAGGCCGCCTCACACTCAACACACCGCCCCCACGATGTTCAATCCCAGCCGCGACGAAGTCCGCCAATTTTTCACCGACACCTGGCGCAAGCAGCGTCAAGGCGAGATTCTGACGCCGCTCGAAGCGATCGCCGCCGACTGGATCGTCGAGCATCCGGAATATCACGCCGACCTCACCAGCACGGAAGCCGCCCAGGCTCAGGATTACTCGCCCGAACGCGGCCAGACCAACCCGTTCCTGCATCTGTCGATGCATCTGGCAATCACCGAACAGCTGTCGATCGACCAGCCGCCCGGCATCCGCGCGGCGCACGAGCGGCTTGCCGCCCGGCTCGGCTCGACCCACGAAGCGCAGCACGCGATCATGGATTGCCTCGGCGAAACCATCTGGGAAGCGCAACGCACCGGCACCCCGCCTGACACGGACGCGTATTTGCAGCGCATCGAACAGCGCGCTACACGAGACTGAGGCACGCGGGCAACCCAGCGCCCGTTAGCACGCCAGCCGAACCCGCCACCCCCGCACAAACCCTAGCCCCAAAGCACAACACCCCGCCGAAGCGGGGTGTTGTTCAATCTGAAAACCGTGCAAAAGCAGCGCTGCGCGCTTACTTCTTCTGCACCAGCGCGCCGTCCAGCGATTCGATGTAGGCCGCGATGTCTTTCATGTCGCTTGGCGAGAGGCTTTGCACCTGCGCCTGCATGATCGCGTTGTTGCGACCGAGGTGCGGATTGCCGTTGCCCATCTGGTACTGGCGCAGCGCCCAGTAGACGTAGTCGGAATGCTGACCTGCGAGCTTCGGATATTCCGGGCTCACCGGATTGTTCAGGTTGACGCCGTGGCAGGCCGCGCAGTTGTGGGTGTTAGCCAGCACCTTGCCGTTGCCGGCGTCAGCGGCGTGCGCGACGTTCGCAGCAAACAGACCGATAACTGCCGCCGACGCACATGCAGCCTTGAACACCGTGTGGAGTGCCTGTTGGGGCTTATTCATGAATTCTCCTATCCCGCGAATATAAATAGCCGAGTGACCGCCTGGATGACCGAAGCCGATCACTTGTCGGGATTGCTCTTCGAAGAGGAATTTTGCGCTGCGTAGTAGGCAGCGATGTCGGCGATGTCTTGATCAGACAGCGACGCGGTGATCGCGCGCATCGTTTCGAAATGGCGGTCGCCCTTCTTGTAGCCGTGCAGGGCATTCTCGAGGTACGCCTGATTCTGGCCGCCGAGCATGGGCACGCGGTAGACCTCAGGGTAAGCCGTGCGGTATTCAGGGATGCCGTGGCAGCCAATACACATCGCGACCTTGCCTTGGCCCGCCTTCGCGTTGCCGACGACATCCGCTGCCTGCGCACTGGCCGCATAGCCCGCGAGCACCGACAGCGCTGCGATCACGACGTGTTTGCCAACGAATTTATTCATAGCATGTAACCTGGCTTGAGGGGAAACGGGCGCCCGAAAAGGCAACGGCCCGCGCCGTTATTCTTATGGGTAGCCACGCAGGCCAAAAAAATCGGGCTAATTGTACCGCGACGCCGCGCCGAACGTCCACCGCGCGGGGCCAGAAGCCTATCCGGCCGCCGCAAAGCCGCTGCTGGCGCCATTTTGCTCCGCCGCACCGGCTCCGCATGGCCTCGTGCCGTCCGCTACGCTCCATCCGCCCGACCCACGACGCCTGGCGCGCCCGCCCACCGGGCACGCCAGGCGAGCACGGACTGCTCGCGAACGCCGCGTAAGCACTTGAACCAGCGTCCAGCACCGCGGGTGACACCTTACGCCAGGCTGATTCAGCCCAACAGGCCTTCTGACTTATACTGGGTTTTTTCCCAGAAAAGAGCATCTCGCCATGCGTTTTGAAGGCTCATCGCAGTACGTCGCCACCGACGACCTCAAGCTCGCGGTCAACGCCGCGATGACGCTGAAGCGCCCGTTGCTGATCAAGGGCGAACCCGGCACCGGCAAAACCATGCTCGCGGAAGAGGTCGCCGCCGCGCTCGGCATGCCGCTCTTGCAATGGCATATCAAGTCCACTACCAAGGCTCAGCAAGGCCTGTACGAGTACGACGCGGTATCGCGCCTGCGCGATTCGCAACTCGGTGACGAGCGCGTCAAGGACATCCGCAACTACATCGTCAAGGGTGTGCTGTGGCAGGCGTTCGAGTCGGAGGAACAGACGGTGCTGCTGATCGACGAGATCGACAAGGCCGACATCGAATTCCCGAACGACCTGCTGCGCGAGCTCGACCGCATGGAGTTCTACGTGTACGAGACCCATGAGCTGATCCGCGCGAAACAGCGCCCGCTCGTGATCATTACGTCGAACAACGAGAAGGAGCTGCCCGACGCGTTCCTGCGCCGCTGCTTTTTCCATTACATTAAATTCCCCGATCCGGTGACGATGCAACAGATCGTCGAAGTGCACTACCCCGGCATCAAGAAGGAACTGCTCGCCGCGGCGATGCAGAGCTTCTTCGAGTTGCGCAACGTCGCCGGTCTGAAGAAGAAACCGTCCACATCGGAACTGCTCGACTGGCTGAAGCTGCTGCTTGCCGAGGACATTCCGCCTGAAGCGCTGCGCTCGTCCGACCAGAAGCAGATCATCCCGCCGCTGCACGGCGCGCTGCTGAAGAACGAACAGGACGTGAGCCTGTTCGAGCGGCTGATCTTCATGAACCGCAACAACCGTTGATTAACCGTTGACGAATCGTTGACTAATCGCGAATACCCGTTGATGAGCGCGGCGCACCGCCCACTCGCCGCCGCCGAGGACACAGCATGCTGATCGACTTCTTCTACTCGCTGCGCGCCGCCAAACTGCCGGTGTCGGTGAAGGAATACCTGACGCTGCTCGAAGCGCTCAAAGCCAATGTGATCGCGCCGTCGCTCGACGAGTTCTACTATCTCGCACGCATCACGCTGGTCAAGGACGAGCAGTATTTCGACAAGTTCGACCAGGCGTTCGGCGCGTATTTCAACGGCGTCGCGCAAGCCTCGGAGCTCGCCTTCGACGTCCCGCTCGACTGGCTGAAGAAGAAGCTGCAACGCGATCTGTCGCCCGAAGAAAAAGCGCAGATCGAAGCGATGGGCGGCCTCGACAAGCTGATGGAGCGCCTGAAGGAACTGTTCGACGAACAGAAAGAGCGCCACGAAGGCGGCAACAAATGGATCGGCACGGGCGGCACCTCGCCGTTCGGCAACGGCGGCTACAACCCTGAGGGTGTGCGCATCGGCGGCGACGCGGCGGGTCAACGCACGGCGGTGAAGGTGTGGGAAGCACGCGCCTATCGCGACTACGACGACCAGGTCGAAATCGGCACACGCAACATCAAGGTCGCGCTGCGCCGCCTGCGCCGTTTCGCCCGCGAAGGCGCGGCAGAAGAGCTCGATCTGCCCGACACGATCCGCAGCACCGCGGCGAACGCCGGCTGGCTCGATCTGAAGATGGTGCCGGAGCGGCACAACAAGGTCAAAGTGCTGATGCTGCTCGACGTGGGCGGCTCGATGGACGATCACATCAAGCGCACTGAAGAGCTCTTTTCCGCCGCCAAGGCCGAATTCAAGCATCTCGAGTTCTATTACTTCCACAACTGTGTGTACGACTTCCTGTGGAAGAACAATCGCCGCCGTCACGCCGAGCGCATGCCGACGTGGGACCTGCTGCACAAGTTCACGCCCGACTACAAGCTGATCTTCGTCGGCGACGCGACCATGAGCCCGTACGAAGTGCTACAACCGGGCGGCTCGGTCGAGTACAACAACGCTGAAGCCGGCGCCGTGTGGCTGCGCCGCCTCGCCGATCATTTCCCGCATTACGCGTGGCTCAATCCGGAGCCCGAAGGTTTGTGGGCGTACCGGCAGTCGGTCAGCGCGATCCGCGAAGTGCTCGGCCACCGCATGTATCCGCTCACCCTCGCCGGACTCGAATCGGCGATGCGCATGTTGAGCAAGTAATCAGATCACGTTTTTCTCCAACTATAAGAAAGCTTCTGCATGAGTCCGTCTTCATCGCCCGATTTGTCCCCTGCCGACGTGCACCCCGGGCCGCTCAAACCGTTTGCCGATACGTCCCTGTCCACCCTCGTCGCCGGCTTCGTCGCGATGATGACGGGCTACACGAGTTCGCTCGTGCTGATGTTCCAGGCCGGCCAGGCAGCCCATCTCAGCGATGCGCAGATTTCGTCGTGGATCTGGGCGTTGTCGATCGGCATGGCCGTCTTCACGATCGGCCTTTCACTGCGCTTTCGCGCGCCGATCGTGATTGCCTGGTCGACGCCCGGCGCGGCGCTGCTGGTGTCGTCGCTGCCACACGTGACCTACCCTGAGGCGATCGGCGCGTTTATCGTCTGCGCGGTGCTGCTGACGGTGGTCGGCCTGACCGGCTGGTTCGACACGCTGATGAGGAAAATCCCGGCAGGCATCGCTTCCGCTTTGCTGGCGGGCATTCTGTTCGAGATCGGCATCGAGATTTTCCGCGCCGCGCAGTTCCAGACCGCGCTCGTGCTGGCAATGTTCTTCACCTATCTGATCGTCAAACGCCTCGCGCCGCGCTACGCGATCGTGACGACGCTGATCGTCGGCACAACCGCCGCCGGCGCGCTCGGGCTGCTCGACTTCAGCCGCTTTCACGTCGCGCTCGCCCACCCGGTGTTCACGATGCCGGTGTTTTCGGTCGCGGCGGGCATCAGCATCGGCATTCCGCTTTTCGTCGTCGCGATGGCGTCGCAGAACGTGCCGGGCATCGCTGTGCTGCGCGCGGACGGCTACACCACGCCTTCCGCACCGCTGATTTCGACAACCGGCATCGCCTCGCTGCTGCTCGCGCCCTTCGGCTCGCACGGCATCAATCTTGCGGCGATCACGGCGGCGATCTGTACCGGCCCCGAAGCGCACGAAAATCGTGACAAGCGTTACACCGCGGCAGTCTGGTGCGGTATTTTCTATCTGATTGCCGGGATTTTCGGCGCGACCATCGCCGCATTGTTCGCCGCCTTGCCGAAGGCGCTGGTGGTCTCCGTTGCGGCGCTGGCGCTGTTCGGCTCGATCATGAGCGGCCTCGCCAACGCCATGCAGGACCTGAAGCAACGCGAGGCGGCGCTGGTGACGTTTATGGTGACGGCTTCCGGCCTCACCTTGCTGTCGATCGGCTCGGCGTTCTGGGGGCTGGTGGCGGGCGTGCTGACGCAACTGGTGCTGAACGCCCGGCGCGCCTGAATCGTCGGCGGAAATCGGCACCCAAAATCCCTGTGAACGGATCGCCGGCAGCAAGTGTCAATACTGCGTCAGACGATCCGCCATAGAATAGAAGCATCCGGCAGCGCTTTCCGTCAAAATTCCCCGGCAACATGACGGGCAGACGCTGCAGCGTGACCCGCGGCCGCCGGAACGGTTTGTCTTTTCCGTCCGGTGGCGATCTCATTTCTCCTGAACCACGGCGCACGCGCGCCATGAAGGCTCGAACATGACAACCGCACTCGACCAACTCAAGCAATACACCACCGTCGTGGCCGATACCGGCGACTTCCAGCAGCTTGCCCAGTACAAGCCGCAGGACGCGACCACCAATCCCTCGCTGATTCTGAAAGCCGTCCAGAAAGACGACTACAAGCCGCTGCTCGAAAAGACGGTGAAGGCGCATGCGTCGAAGCCGGTCGGCGCCATCATCGACCAGTTGCTGATCGCCTTCGGCACCGAAATTCTCAAGATCATCCCGGGTCGCGTGTCGACCGAAGTGGATGCACGCCTGTCGTTCGACACCGAAGCGTCGATCGCCAAGGGCCGCGAGCTGATCGCCCTGTACAAAGACCACGGCATCGGCCGCGAACGCGTGCTGATCAAGCTGGCCTCCACGTGGGAAGGCATCCGCGCCGCCGAAGTGCTGCAAAAGGAAGGCATCCACTGCAACATGACGCTCTTGTTCTCGCTCGCGCAGGCCGCTGCCTGTGCCGAAGCAGGCGCGCAACTGATCTCGCCGTTCGTCGGCCGCATCTACGACTGGTACAAGAAGAACGCCGGCAGCGCGTGGGACGAAGCGAAAGACGGCGGCGCCAACGATCCGGGCGTCAAATCGGTGCGCCGCATTTACGCGTACTACAAGAAGTTCGGCTACAAGACCGAGGTGATGGGCGCGAGCTTCCGCACCCCGGGCCAGATTCTGGAACTGGCTGGCTGCGATCTGCTGACCATCAGCCCGGATCTGCTGCAAAAGCTGCAGGAGAGCACCGAAACGGTCGAGCGCAAGCTGTCGCCTGAAATGGGCAAGGGAGTGGACATCGAACGCGTGCCGGTCGACGAATCGTCGTTCCGCTTCCTCGTCAACGACGAAGCAATGGCGACCGAAAAGCTCGCTGAAGGCATCCGCGCGTTCGCGGCAGACGCCGTCAAGCTGGAAAAGTTGATCGAAGCGCTGCGTTAAGCCGGGCCTTCGCGGCTTGAATGCGCGGCCGTGGTCGCGTATGCGGCCGCGCACATCGTCCCACACAGCTAGTCCAAATACGCGGCCCTGAGCCTTCCGGTTCAGGGCCGCGTGCCGTTTACCGCCGGCTCACGTCCGACACCTGCCCACACCGCAACGCCTTACGAAATAACGTCACAATCGCTACTCCAACGGACGACTACAATCGTCTACACGCTGCTCCCTCGCTGCCATTTGCCGAAGGAACGTGGCGCCGCTGACCCATATCCCGGGAGACGATCATGTACGTTCAGCCTTACGTATTTTTCAACGGCCGCTGTGAAGAAGCGCTCAAGTATTACTGCGAGAAGCTCGGCGCTGAAATCACATTCCAGATGCGCTACAAGGACGCGCCGCCCGATGCGCAAGCGGGGATACGTCCCGGCATCGAGGACAAGATCATGCACGCGGCCATCAAGCTCGGCTCGACGATCTGGATGGCGTCCGACGGCCACTGCGACCCCGACGCAGGCTCGATGAACGGTTTCAGCCTGTCGCTCACGGCCGACGACGACGCCTCGGCGAAAAAATACTTCGATGCGCTCGCCGACGGCGGACAGGTCATGATGCCGTTTCAGCCCACCTTCTGGAGCAAGGGGTTCGGGATGCTGGTGGACCGCTTCGGTCTCGCCTGGATGGTGGGCGTGCCGGAAGAGCATGAATCGTAAGCGACAGGTCGGGAAGGGGCGCGCGGCCCTGAGCGTTGCGCCCTAAACCTTCAGCAAACTGCGCGAATGCCGTTCGATGTTCCAGTTCGGCTCAGTCTCCAGCAGCAAAGCGCGCAAGCGGTCCACCTGTTCGGCAAGCCGCTGCCCGAGCCAATACGGCCCTTGCAAGTCGGGTGGCAAGTCAAGCGCCGCGCCGCCGCACACCTCGGTGAGCGGCGTTGCAGCCGGAATGCCGAAGTGCGTCGCGCGGCCAAAACGCAGCCCGCGCGCGATCGCCAACA
Organism: Paraburkholderia aspalathi; assembly: GCF_900116445.1. GTDB lineage: Bacteria > Pseudomonadota > Gammaproteobacteria > Burkholderiales > Burkholderiaceae > Paraburkholderia > Paraburkholderia aspalathi. The sequence goes on along the minus strand of NZ_FPBH01000018.1, from coordinate 36,213 downwards.
GCATGCCGCGCACGGCGTGCACCTCGACGCCGCACTCCCGCGCATACGCAGCGCGCGCCGCGGCGTCGGCGCGCATCAGCGGGCCGGTCGCCAGCAACTCCAGCGAACTGAGCACCGAACGATGCAAGCGCTGGATCTCTTCGAGCTTCGCCTGCGGCACGTCGATCTCCTTTGCCACCGAAGGCATCAGCGAGCGCAACTGCACCAGCCGCTTGTTGATCGCGAGGAAGCGTTTGACCTGTTCCTCTTCGCTGATCGTTTCGCCTTCCAGCAAACGGGTGTAGATCCGCGCACAGTCGCGCAGATTGTCGGCGATCCCATAGCGCCACGAATAGGTCGCGTGTAACGGCAACGCGAATGAAAACGCCAGCGCGATCACAATGCCGATCAGCACGTTCAGCGTGCGCCATAGACCGACGTCGATCAGATTGTCGCCATGGCCCGCGACGATGCACATCGTGATCGCCGTCAGCAGGCCGATATACCCCGACGATCCGATCGCGAACCACGCGCAGATCCCCGCGACGATCGACATCAGTACATAGGTGAGCGGCAGCGACCCGGTCAGGTTCTGCGTCAGGATGAGCAGAAGCCCGATCACCGCGCCGAGCAGCGTTCCCGCCGCCCGGTCGGCGGCCTTCTTGCGGATGTTGCCGTGATGCTGCAAGCCGCCGATCACGACCAGCAAGGTCACCGACGACCAGATGCCGTGCGGAATGTCGATCCCGGTGGTTGCGAGAATCGACACCAGCATCGCAACGCCGACCCGCAGGCTATGCAACACCTTTGCGTGGCGATAGCGGTAGTACGGCGACGTGATCGTGCGCACCATGCGGCTGATGGCCGAGCGGCGGACAACGACACGGGGGGAATCGGCAGAAGCCATGGCTCGCGCGACGGACGCTTTGAAGGACGGTTCCGCTATCCTGCCCTGGAGTGCCCCGGAAAGACAAACGCCCGCAAACTTTTGTCTGCGGGCGTTGCTTTTCCGGCGAGCTGGAACGGCTGGCTTAGCCTTCGACCACGTCCAGATAATCTTCCGGGCGGGTACGGTCCTCGGCGCGCTGCATGCCGAACGCGCGCACCAGCAGGCTCACCACGACAGACACAATCAGGTTGACGATCAGCGACCACACTGCCGCGTAACCGGGAATCGCCATGCCGAACAGGTGGATCGTGAAGATCGAGCCCGCCAGCTTCAGCGAGATCGCCATCCACGTGCCGGTTGCGATGCCGACCGCCCAGCCGATCAGCAGGCCGCGGTAGTCGAGCACGCGCGTGTAGAGACCCAGCACGATAGCCGGCAGTGTCTGGATGATCCAGATGCCGCCCAGCAGTTGCAACTGGATCGCGTACGTGAGCGGCAAACCGAGAATAAACGCGACCGCGCCGACCTTGACGATCAGCGACACCAGCTTCGCGACGTTAGTCTCCTGCTCATGCGACATGTTGCGGTTCACGAACTCCTTGTGGATGTTGCGCGTGTACAGGTTCGCTGCCGCAATCGACATGATCGCCGCCGGCACCAGCGCGCCGATACCGATCGCCGCGAAGGCCACGCCGACGAACCACGACGGGAAGAAGTGCAGGAACAGCGCCGGCACCGCGAAGTTCGGGCCGAACGCCTTGAAGTACGGCGCGAATTCCGGCATGTCCTTCACGCCCGAAGCCAGCGCCATGAAGCCCAGCAGCGCGAGCAGGCCGAGCACCAGCGAGTAGGCCGGCAGCATCGCCATGTTGCGGCGGATCGTGTTACCCGACTTCGACGACAGCACCGCGGTGATCGAGTGCGGATACAGGAACAGCGCAAGCGCCGAACCCACTGCAAGCGTCGCGTACGCGCTGTAGCCGTTCAGGCTCGACACGTCCGGTGCCTTCAGCAGCAGCTTGGCAGGCGGCACCACGCTGAAGATATGGCCGAAGCCGCCCAATTGCGGCGGAATCACGATGATCGCGGCGAAGATCACGATATAGATCAGCACGTCCTTGACGACCGCGATCATGGCCGGCGCGCGCAGGCCCGACGTGTACGTGTAGGCCGCCAGAATCGCGAACGCGATGATCAGCGGCAGATCGCCGACGAAGCCCTTGGTGTCGAAACCCAGTGCGCCGATCACCACTTCGATACCGACCAGTTGCAGCGCGATGTACGGCATCGTCGCAACAATGCCGGTCACGGCGATCGCCAGCGCCAGCATGCGGCTGCCATAGCGAGCCGAGACGAAGTCGGCCGATGTCACGTAACCCTGACGCTTGGCGATGCTCCACAGTTTCGGGAACACGACGAACGCGAACGGATAGATCAGGATCGTGTACGGCAGCGCGAAGAAACCCGTTGCGCCCGCACCGAACACCAGCGCCGGCACGGCGATGAAGGTGTAAGCGGTGTACAGGTCGCCGCCCAGCAGGAACCAGGTGACGATGGTGCCGAAGCGCCGGCCGCCGAGGCCCCACTCTTCCAGATGGGCGAGGTCGCCCTTGCGCCAGTGAGCCGCGACAAAGCCGAGAATGGTGACGCCGATAAAGAACAGGACGAAGACGAATGTTGCGGTGGCGTTCATTATCGTGCGCCCCCTTGCGAGCTGCCCGTCGAGCGGGTCTTGGTCTTGAAGTACACGAGCGCCGTGATGATCGCGCTGATCAACACCCACAGCAGCTGGTACCAGTAGAAGAACGGAAAATCGAACAGCTGCGGTTCGACCTTGTTATATGACGGCACCCAGATCATCGCGATCCAGGGCAACAGCAGCAACCAGAGCCAGTGCTTGCTGGCCTTGTTCGCGTCGGCGTCGTGAGCCATGACGTCTCCTCTTCCCTATTATTGAAATGTTGGCCCGTGTGTGGACGGGTGGTGGATGTCCCGTCGCAGGTAGGCCACGGGTACCCCGAAAGCTTCGAAAGAGTATAGGAGCCGAGAACGTCCGGTCAAGCAGGGACGACCCGAGGCGCAAATGTGCTGCTGGGGCGCGCGGGGCGGTGGTTTAGCGGAGATGAGGGGTGGCCGCGAGGGCGCCGGACGCGGGGGGCCGGGGCGCCGATGGGAGCGATGCGTCCTGGGTATCCGGGGATATCGAACCAGCCGGGCAATGCACGGGGGAAGCGGTTGGGAAACCGTCGCATGAGCGCAACGGGGACCTGGGTCGGACCAGCCTCAACCAGCCTTACGCGGCCTTAAGCGGCTTCAAGCGGCCCGACCCATTCTCACATCAGATCGAGAACGAACTGCCATTTTGTCCGGTCGATTCCTGCAGACCCTTGATCCACTTGCGCGCCGACAAGCCGAGCTCCGCTTCGATCAGCTTCGCACGCGCTTGCAGCGTCGTGAACGGCACGTCGAGCGCCGGGCCCGAGAACGCGATGGCGATGCGGTTGCCGTCATGCACTTCCGGCAGCGCGACCACGCGGCCATCGAAGGCTTCGTTCAGACGCTTCATATTGCGCACGAAGCTCGGATGATCGCCGAACAGATTCACCGTCACGACGCCCGCCTCGGTCAGGCACGCGCGCACCGCGCGATAGAAGCCGACGCTGTCGAGCACCGGGCCACGCGCGGTGGCATCGTAGACGTCGATCTGCAACGCGCCGATCGTGCCGTGGTTGGCGCGGTCGTTGACGAAGTCCCACGCGTCCATTTCGTGCACGGTCAGACGGGCGTCGTCGTGCGACAGTTCGAACATCGTGCGCGCGGCGACGACCACGGCCGGGTTCACTTCGACCGCTTCGACTTTGGCGCGCTTCAGGAAGCGGTGTGCGAACTTGGTCAGTGCGGCCGCGCCAAGACCGAGCTGGACGATCCGCTTGGGCGTTTCGATGAACAGCAACCAGGCCATCATCTGCTGCGCGTATTCGAGTTCGATGTGATCCGGCTTGCGCAGACGCATGGCGCCTTGCACCCATTCCGTGCCGAAGTGCAGGAAACGCACACCGCCCTCTTCCGAGAACGTAACCGGTGCGAAACGCGGCTTGCGCGGCGCTTCGATTTGCGGCGCGTCGTGCAGATCGTCGTCGAGCAGCGCGCGCTTTTTATTGCGCACTGCTTTCTGTTTGTTCAGCGTGTGGTCGCCGGCGTCAGCGTCTTTGTTGCGGAAAGCACGGGCTTCAGCCGAGGCGCGCTTGATCAGTTTCGTCATGTAAGGATGTCGCGCCAGAGACGCAATTTTTGGTCGAACGAGAGCATAGCATTCGCCGGACTCGACGAAGGCAATACGAGGGTGACGTAGCCCGCTTCGCCGATCACCGGCGCAAAGCGGCCTGCCGTCTTGCCGTTGAAGCAGACTTTCTTCAACAGCGGCGCGTGGGCGCGCAGAGAAGCAAAATCGTTGGGGCTGGCGTTGCGGATCGCGGCGTCGAGACTGCCTTCGCGTTCGCAGGCGGCGAGCACGTCCCACACGCCGATGCCGTGCGATAGCAAACGCCGTAGCCGTTCCTCATAGGCGAGTTCCGGAAGCGGTTCGTCGAGCACCGTGCCGAGCAAACGCCAGAACTGGTTACGCGGATGCGCGTAGTACTGCGTCGCGGCCAGCGACGCCTCGCCGGGAAAGCTGCCGAGAATCAGCATGTGAGTATCCGCCGCGACGACGGGAGGAAAGCCGCGCAGCATCAGCGCTTTTCCTTGCGGTCCGATGCCGGCGCGTGCCCGGGTTCATGTGCGTCCTGTCCGGAAAGCTGTCCTGGCTCTGCGCGCTGTGCACCATGGGCGGCGCGCGATGCCGTGTGCTCAAGCGGCCGGCCGTGTTCCCGCACATGAGTGCGCGGCGGTGCATGGACGTGGGTGGACGCTGAATGCGCAGACGGTGTTTGGCAAGGAGACGCCAGATGCGCCCACAACGCCGGCAACATGCACTCGGTGACCATCAACGGCGCACCGTGCCGCTCGAACACCGAACGACGCGCGACTAGCGCATGCGGTTGCACGCCACCGATCTCAACCGCGGCCAACCGATACAACGGATGACGCGCCGTCAGCCTGCGACTTACCAGCGACGATCGCGCAACGCTGCTATCGCTGTACAGCAGCTCGGCGAGCGGCCGCGTGCGCAACCTTCGCGTGGCCTGCCATACGCCGACGCTCGCAGCCAGCGGCGCGACACTATGCGCCGCGACAAACGGCACGCCGTCGACCGACAACACCACTTCCCGAACCCACACCGGCGCACGCGGCGCGAGGCCCAGCGCGGCGTATTCGTCGGCCCACGGCAGCGCGACGGCTTCGCGCGTCACGCGCACCGCAACCGCGCCGAGCGTGCGCAGATGCGCGGTCAGCGATCCACCGCGGGTCAACCAGTCTTTCTGGGCGGCGCTAAAACCGGGTAAGGGCGCGACACGCCAGTGGGCGTCGGCGGCATCGAAACGGATAGGCATGGTGTCGGATTATAACGGCGCAGTTGTCAGAAGATCGTGAGTCCCTCACCTGTCGTCCCGTCGGGAATGTCAGTCGATCACCATGCCGGACGGAACCGCCTCAGTCAGCGTATCGATTTCAGACAGTTCCGATTCTCCTCGTCCAGCGACGCGCGATACAACCTTCGTGCTTTAACAAGTCGACGGTCCGCCCGCGATCGAAGGGCGTGCCATGTGATCGGATATTGAAGGAGATAAGAAACATGAAATCGTTCCTGGGCGCTTCTGCATGCGCAATGTCTGTCGTGCTGATGGCGGGTTGCGCGGCGCCGCTGAACCGCGACAAAGAAACATCGTTGAATAAGGCTGTCGGCATCGAGGTGACGCCGGTTGCCAATGGTGTCTCAGTCAAGCTGCCCGAAGCCGCGCTGTTCGAGTTCGGCAAATCCGAAGTGCGTGGTGATGCAGCGGCCGTCATCAATCGTTCAGCCGTTCTGCTCAAGCGCAGCAAGAAGCCGGTGCTGGTTGAAGGTTACACCGACAATGTCGGCACGCTCGACTACAACCAGCAGCTTTCCGAATCGCGCGCCACTGCGGTGGGTTATGCGCTCGTGGCGCGCGGCGTGGCGATGGACCGGATCAGGACGAAGGGCTACGCGTACAACAACCCCGTCGCCAGCAACGATACAGCCGAAGGGCGCGCGCTGAACCGACGCACCGAGATCGTGGTGCGCGGTGAAACGATGGATACGCTGATGGGGCAGAAGTAGGTGTTCGCCATCTGATGTGAGGATCGTAAAAACGCCCGCATGACGCGGGCGTTTTTACGTGTGCGGTCTTTTAGACGCGACTTTGCAGTTTCGGCGCGACTCTCGCAAACAACTATCGAGCGCTTACATCGCCTGCAGACGTGCCGCCACGCGCTCGACCACCGGCTCCCACGCGCCCGGCCGCGGTTGGCGAAACAGATCAACAGAGTCGTACCACGGTTGCGTCTCTTCATTGCCCCAACACCAGTGCGACACGTGATCGAGCATCGCCAGCACCGGGCGCCCCAGCGCACCGCCCAGATGCAAAGGCGCACTGTCGATGGTAAGCACGGCATCGAGCGCGCTCACGTGCGCGGCCACGTCGTCGAAACCGGCCTGATAGTGCGCAGTCAGATCGCACACGCGATGCCCCGCTCCGCTCAGCGCCGCCACATCGGCGTCACGGCCCGGCGTCAGCGGATGGAACACGATATCGGGTAGCGCGAGCACGGGAGCCAGCGCCGCAAGCGGAATTGACCGCTTCGCGTCGCGACGATGCGTCGGGCTGCCCGACCAGACAAGACCGATATGCAATCGCGCCGCCTCCCCGCCCCATGCGCCGATCCGCTCGCGCCACGCCGCCACGCGGCTTGCATCGGCGGTTAGATAGGCACCGCCGCGCACCTGGTCAGGCCGCAACTCCAGCACCGACGGCACGCTCATGATCGGCAGCCCAAAGTGCGGCTTGCCGAGCGGTCCGTCCTCGATGGAGACGCAATCCCCGTAAAAGCGCGCGAACAGCGGCTGTAACGCCCGGCGCACTGCGAGTACCAGCCGACCGCCTTCGTCGCGTACGCGCGCCGCCAGCTCGTGCACGAATCGCACCATCTGAATATCGTCGCCGTTGCCCTGTTCGCTGTGCACGATCAAGGTCTTGCCGGCCAGCGATTGACCCTGCCAGCGCGGACACAGCCTTTCCATCACCGTCACAACGTTGTTGGGCTCGCGATCGTCGCGCGTCAGACGCGCCGCGAAGTGCGGCCATGCGCTCGACCAGTCGCCGCGCCGCAACTTCAGATCGGCCAGATCGACGGCCGCCTGCGATGCGGATGGGTCGAGCGTGAGCGCTGCATACAGTGCCGCTTCGCTTTCTGCAAAACGCGCCTGCTCGGCCAGATACATGCCGATCGCGCCCATCACTTGGGCATTGCCGGGCGCGGCGGCATCGACAGCGCGCATGGTTGCTTCGGCCGCGGCAGCGTCGTTGCACTGCCACTGCGCATGGCTCAGTGGCCAGGCAATTTCTGCATCGGCAGGATGGCGTGTCAGCACCTCACGACAAACGCGTTCGACGGTGGACCAATCGCGGATTTCTCGGAAAGCCAGCGCGAGCTGCAACGGCAATGCGGGGTGGATCACCGGATCGAGCGCATAGGCCCGCAACAGCGCCGCGCGACGCTCGGCTCGCGCGCTCGCATCCGGCGGCGCCGCAAGCGCAATCGCCAACCACCAGGGGGCGCGTGCATCCTGTGGCTCGTGTTGCTCGTACGCGCGCAACATGTGTACTGCCGCCGAATGCGCGCCGCAGCGATTGATCAACCAGACGATCCATTCGAGCGTCGCTGCCGACGGTTGGGTGGTTACCGCCAACTCGCTGTTGCGCTGCGCGGCGTCAGCACGGCCTAGTGCGTCAGCGAACAGGGCTAGCCGAGCGTAACGCGCGCCGTTTTCTGCCGCCTGCGTGTGTGCTTGCGACGCACTGTGATACGCAGCTTCGAAACGCCCCGCACCCGCGCACAGATCTGCATGCAATTGCGGCGTGACGCCCTCCGCGGTTAATTCAAGCGCCCGTCGCTCGGCAGCGTCGAAACCTTGCTCGCGCAAGATCGACCACAGGAGATGCACGGGATCGGTGGGGGTTGGCAGTGCGGAATCGGGCATGGAGATACAGAGAGTTAGCGCGGCGCGTCAATGCGCAATTGCAGAAAAGAGATCGGATGCGTGAGCGGCTGGCAGACCGCAGATAGTCCCTTAAGCATCCGAATTTCGATCGCGCAAGCATAAAACAGAGCCGCGTTTTCACATCTCACAAATCAATCTCGATTTAGCGCTTTGAATAGATCTGATCGGTTACAGGAGGGCAAAAAAAAAATGCGCTGCCAAGGCAGCGCATTTTTCAATCACAAGCGTCGAACCGACGCCAGCTCGGGTTCAAATCAAACTCGAAAACTCAACTCGCACGCGCCAGCAACAACGCGTTGGTACGCTTCACAAAGCTAGCCGGATCTTCCAGCGCGCCGCCTTCAGCAAGCAAAGCCTGATCGAACAACAGATGACACCAGTCGTCGAAATTCGCGCTGTCCGCATGCAGGCCCTTCACCAGCGCATGCTCCGGATTCACTTCGAGAATCGGGTGGAACGACGGCGCTTCCTGACCCGCGGCCTTCAGCATACGTTGCAAATAGCCGCTCATTTCGCCATCGTCAGCTACGAGACAAGACGGCGAATCGGTCAGGCGGAACGTCAAACGCACGTCCTTGGCCTTGTCCTTCAACGCTTCTTTCATCTTGTCGACAAGCGGCTTGAACTCTTCGCCGACCTTTTCCTGCGCCTGCTTTTCTTCGTCATTCAGCGCGCCCAGATCGAGATCGCCGCGCGCAACGCTTTGCAGCGGCTTGCCGTCGAATTCGTTCAGGAACGACAGCATCCATTCATCGACGCGATCGGTCAGCAGCAGCACTTCCACGCCCTTCTTGCGGAACACTTCGAGATGTGGGCTGTGGGTCGCGGCTTGCCAGGTGTCGGCGGTCACGTAGTAGATCTTCGTTTGCTCGGGCTTCATCCGCGCGACGTAATCGGCGAGCGAGACGTTTTGCTCCGGCGATTCCGTGTGCGTCGACGCGAAACGCACCAGCTTCGCAATACGCTCGCGATTGGCGAAATCTTCGCCGATGCCTTCCTTCAGCACCTGGCCGAATTCCTTCCAGAAGCCGGCGTACTTTTCCTTATCGGCGTCGTTCTCCGAGTTGGCCAACTCTTCGAGCATCGACAGCGAACGCTTGGTCACGCCTTCGCGGATCGCCTTCACGTCGCGGCTTTCCTGCAGGATTTCGCGCGATACGTTCAACGGCAGATCAGCCGAATCGACCACGCCCTTCACGAAACGCAGATAGCCCGGCAGCAGTTGTTCGGCGTCGTCCATGATGAACACGCGCTTCACGTACAGCTTCAGGCCGGCGCGATGATCGCGGTTGAACATGTCGAACGGCGCATGCGTCGGCACGTACAGCAGTTGCGTGTACTCGCTGCGACCTTCAACGCGGTTATGCGTCCACGTCAGCGGGTCCTGATGATCGTGCGAGAGGTGCTGGTAGAACTGCTTGTACTGCTCTTCGGTGATGTCGTTCTTCGAACGAGTCCACAGCGCGCTCGCCTGGTTGACGGTCTCGTCTTCTTCCTTCGTGACCATCTCGCTCTTTTCAGCGTCCCACTCTTCCTTCGCCATCAGGATGGGCAGCGCGACGTGGTCCGAGTACTTCTGGATGATCGACTTCAGACGATGCGACGACAGCAGCTCGTCTTCATCGGCACGCAGATGCAGCGTGATGGTCGTGCCGCGCGCGGCGCGTTCGATCTGCTCAACTGCGAAATCGCCCTCGCCCGCGCTTTCCCAGCGCACGCCTTCCGAGGCCGGCAAACCGGCACGGCGCGTTTCGACCGTGATCTTGTCCGCGACGATGAAGCCTGAGTAGAAGCCCACGCCGAACTGGCCGATCAGCGCCGCATCTTTCTGCTGGTCGCCGGAGAGCTTGCCGAAGAATTCCTTGGTGCCCGAGCGCGCGATCGTGCCGAGGTTGGCGATCGCTTCGTCACGGCTCATGCCGATGCCGTTGTCGTCGAGCGTGATGGTGCGCGCGGCCTTGTCGTACGACACGCGAATCCGCAGATTTGGGTCGTTTTCGTACAGCGCGCTGTTTTCAATCGCTTCGAAGCGCAGCTTGTCGGCCGCGTCGGACGCGTTCGAAATCAGCTCGCGCAGAAAGATTTCCTTGTTGCTGTACAGCGAATGGATCATCAGGTGCAGAAGTTGTTTAACTTCTGCCTGAAAGCTCATGGTTTCTTGTGCCATGGTCGGACTTCCTCTCTGTTACGAATGGGGTTCTAGTCAGGCGTGGCGCACGGCCGCGAACCGCTTGGGCCCACTTGGGCCTCTCCTTGGCCGCCGGGACCGTGCCGCCGGATGGCCGGATTGCCGTGTCGCCGCTAAGTTGGGGCAGCCCGGCGCGGTTTCAAGAGGCGCGCCGCGAGACACTGTCGAGATAGCGGCACAGGAACGTCGACAGCTCCGGATCGCCGCAGTTGGCGATATTGAAACGCATCCACGTGGTGGGCGATTGCTGCGGAGAAAACAGGCTACCCGGCGTCAGCAGAAAGCCTTCTTCGTGGCCGGCGGCCGCGAGCGCGCTCGCATCGACGCCCGTGTCGGCCCACAGGAACATGCCCGCCGCGGGCGTCAGAAACAGCTTCATGCCGGTCTTTTCGAGCATCCGCACCGATTTTTCGCGCACGCCATCGAGCCGCGCGCGCAGCCGCTCGACGTGCCGGCGGTAATGGCCCTCGGTGAGAATCTTGTAGAGCACGCGCTCGTTCAGTTCGGGGCTCGTCATGCCGACCAGCATTTTCTGATCGCTGACGGCCGTGGCCACTTCAGGCGCGGCGGCGATAAAACCCACGCGCAGATTGGGCGCGAGCGTCTTCGAAAAGCTGCTCAGGTAGATCACGCGCTTCAACTGGTCGAGGCTCGCGAGGCGCGTGCCCGGATAGCTCGGCGGGCACAGATCGCCGTAAATATCGTCTTCGACGACGATGAAATCGTAGGCCTCGGCGAGACGCAGAATGCGGAACGCCTGCGCGGCCGTGAGCGAGGTGCCGGTGGGATTCTGCAGCACCGAATTGATCACCAGCATTTTCGGCCGCCAGGTCTCGACCAGCGACTCGAGCGCGTCGAGGTCCGGCCCATCCGGGGTGTACGGCATGCCGACCAGCCGCGCGCCCTGCGACGCGAAGCGCCCGAACATCTGAAACCAGGCCGGATCGCCGACGATCACCGCATCGCCCGGCTTCACGTAAATCCGCGAAATCAGATCGATCGCCTGGGTGATGCCGGAGACCATCACAATCTGATCCGGCGAAGCGCCGATTTCCAGCTCCTCAAGCCGCGTCTGCAACTGCTGGCGCAGCGGCAAAAAGCCTTGCGGCGTGCCGATGCCGAGCATCTGCGCGCCGCTTTGCCGGCCGAGCGTGCGCAGCGCGTTGGTGATCAGATCGCCGTCGAGCCAGCGGCCCGGCAAGTAGCCGAGGCCAGGACTGCGCTCGGGGCGCGCGCCCGTATGCAACATATTGCGCAGCAGCCAGACGACATCGATCGTGGCCGGCGCGGGCGCCGCTGCGGCGATCGTGCGGATCTCGGCCGTCGGCGCAGCGCCCAAGCGTTCGCGCACATAGAAGCCGGAGCCGCGCCGCGACTCCAGGTAGCCCTGCGCCACCAGCCGCTCATACGCCTCGACCACGGTGAAGCGCGACACGCCCTTGTCCAGCGCCAGCTTGCGGATCGACGGCATGCGCATGCCGGGACGGAACACGCGCTCCTCGATGCGGCGGCGCGCCCACTGGACGAGCTGCTCGACCAGCGTCAGCGACGTCGTGTCGTGAGGCGTGGGAATCTGGGTAAGCGGGACGGACATAACGGACTCCAACTGTACCGAACGGTATCGAATCGATTGTACCGTTACTGTGCCGGTCGCCGCCGCTACATTTAAGGCTACATTTAAGATAAGCAACGGATGATGAAGCGGCCCGGGTTGCATCCCGCCGCTCACAAGCGAACTCGGGCAAGACCCGCCCAAACGCCATCCGCCTGGCCCGCCGACCCGGCAAACGGTTATGCTTACGACCCCGGCAACGCTGCTGCCGCACCCGGCGCACGTCCCGGCCTACCGCAGAAACCGTTTTCCTGATCCGCCATGACTGCCCATTTGCTCCGCCTCGATCACCTCGTGATTTCCGCCCGTACCCTCGACGAGGGCACGCAGTACGTTGCCGACACGCTCGGCGTCGCACCGGCCGGCGGCGGCGCGCATCCGCTGATGCGCACGCACAATCGTCTGCTGAATCTATGGGGCGGCGTGTATCTGGAAGTGATCGCGATCGACCCGCAGGCGGCAGAACCCGCGGATGGCGCCTCGCCCCGTGCCCGCCTGTTCGCCCTCGACGATCCGGCGACGCAAGCGCGGCTCGAAAAAGGCCCATACCTGTCGCACTGGGTTGCCCGAGTCGAACGGCCGAAGCAGCTCGGCGCATGGCAAACGCAGTATCCGCAGCGCATTGCACCGATCGTGCCGATGACGCGCGGCGATTTCACGTGGAGCCTGTCGGTGCCTGACGATGGCGCCTTCCCCGCGTGGCAAGGCGCCGGCGACGGCGTACTGCCGACGCTGATCCAGTGGGACACGCCGAAGCACCCGTCGGCGGTATTGGATGAAACGGGCATTGCACTGAAAGCTTTGAAAGCAGTCCATCCACAGGCCGACGTAATTGCCGCGCAATTGCACTGGCTGGGCGCGGCGCACCTGATCGCACTCGAGTCCACGGACGGCGCGGCGGCGCTCGTCGCCGAGTTTGAGACACCCGAGGGTCTACGGACCCTTAAATAAGCAGCGCGCGTGGGCCGTCGACTCGCGCGATAATTGAAGTTTTGACCAGTTCCAGACAAACCAGCAGAGGAGACCATGGACCAAAGCGACTTGAAAGCCCCCACGTGGCAACTGTCCGAACGCGCACGCAAGCTCACGAGCTCGGCGATTCGCGAGATCCTGAAAGTCACGGAACGGCCCGAAGTCATTTCGTTCGCGGGCGGCCTGCCCTCGCCGGCAACCTTCCCGGCCGAGCGCATGCGCGAAGCATCCGACCGCATTCTGCGCGACGCGCCCGCCGCGGCCTTGCAATACAGCGCGACCGAAGGCTATCTGCCGCTGCGTGAATGGATCGCGCAACGCTATTCGGTGAACGGCGCGCAGATTCGTCCTTCGCAGGTACTCATCACGACCGGCTCGCAGCAAGCGCTCGATCTGCTCGGCAAAGTGCTGGTATGCCCGAACAGCCCCGTGCTGGTCGAAACGCCGACCTACCTCGGCGCGCTGCAATCGTTCTCGATGTACGAACCGCGCTACGTGCAGGTGCCGACCGACGAGCAAGGCCTGATTCCCGAAGCGCTCACGCCCGAGCTGACAGCCGGCGCACGCCTCCTGTACGCACAACCGAATTTCCAGAATCCGACGGGCCGCCGCCTGCCGGTCGAACGCCGCCGCGCATTGGCCGCGTTTGCGAAGACCGCGCCGTTCCCGGTGATCGAAGACGATCCCTACGGCGCGCTCGACTACGCGGGCGAACCGCTGCCCACCATGCTGTCGATGGCGCCGGATCACATCGTCCATCTCGGCTCGTTCTCGAAGGTGCTGGCGCCGGGCCTGCGGGTCGGCTACATCATTGCGCCCGAAGAGTTGATCTTCAAGCTCGTGCAGGCCAAGCAAGCCACCGATCTGCACACGCCGAGCTTCACACAACGCATCGTGTACGAAGTGATCAAGGACGGCTTCCTCGACACGCACGTGCCGACCATTCGCGAGCTGTACCGCGATCAATGCGCGGCGATGCTGGCTGCTCTCGAACGCTACATGCCGGAAGGCGTAAGCTGGAACCGGCCGGAAGGCGGCATGTTCGTGTGGGTGAATCTGCCCGCGCAGATCGACAGCATGAAGCTGCTCGAAGAAGCCGTCGCGCAGAATGTGGCGTTCGTGCCGGGCGGTCCGTTCTTTGCGAGCGAAGCCCAGCACAACACGCTGCGCCTGTCGTTCGTCACGGTGCCGCCGGCCAAGATCGACGAAGGCATGTCGCGTCTCGCGGCACTGATCCGCGCGAAGGTCTAAGCTGTCCCGACCAACTCGCGCCACCGAATTTCATTACTGTTCACTACCGACCAAGGACACACCATGGCTCAATCAAACGTGTACGACAAGCTTAAGGAACTGGGCATCGAACTGCCGAGCGCAGGCGCGCCGGCAGCCGCCTATGTGATGAGCGCGCAAAGCGGCAACACGGTATACCTGTCGGGCCACATCGCGAAGAAAGACGGCAAGGTATGGGCCGGCAAGCTCGGCGCCACCCTCACTACCGAAGAAGGCAAGGCCGCAGCGCGTTCCATCGCGATCGACCTGCTCGCCACGCTGCATGCGCATGTGGGCGACCTGAACCGCGTCACGCGCATCGTCAAGCTGATGAGCCTCGTCAACTCGACGCTTGAGTTCACCGAGCAGCATCTGGTGACCAACGGCGCCTCCGAACTGATCGCAGACGTGTTCGGCGAGCGCGGCAAGCATGCGCGCTCGGCGTTCGGCGTGGCGCAGATTCCGCTCGGCGCATGCGTCGAGATCGAGATGATCGCCGAAGTCGAATAACAACCGCCAACAGGTTCGGCCGCCGGTTCGCCCGGCCGGTCGTACCGAGCGTCCTGAACGCGTCGCGAGGTGTCTGTCACCTGCGGCGCGTTTTGCATTTGTGGCGAGGTAGATCGTTCCTTTGTCACCAGATAGAATCCGCCAACCCTATCAATCTGCCGGATTCGCCGGACTGCGCCTGATGACCGCTCACACCGTTCGTTTCAAACAAGTCGACGTGTTCACGTCGGTACCGTTCAAAGGCAATCCGCTTGCAGTCGTGTTCGATGCCGATGCACTCGATGCCGATCAGATGCAGGCCATCGCGCACTGGACCAATCTTTCCGAAACGACCTTCCTGCTGAAGCCGACCGACCCGGCTGCCGACTATCGCGTGCGTATCTTCACGACGCATGGCGAGTTGCCGTTCGCTGGTCATCCGACACTCGGCACCGCGCATGCGCTGCTCGAAAGCGGGTACCGGCCGAAACAGGCTGGCAAGCTGATCCAGCAATGCGGCGTGGGTCTCATCGAATTGAAGGCGCTGAAGGCGCCGGCTGAATCGACCGGTGAAGCACAGGAGACATGGGCATTCGCCGCCCCGCCTGCGCGCGTCACAGCGCTTCCCCAGGATCGGTACGCGGCGCTCACTATGGCTTTACGTAGCGATGCGATCGACTTCAGCGCGACGCCCTGCGCGGTCGACAATGGTGCGCCATGGCTCGTGGTACGCGTCAATTCAGCGCGCGATTGCCTCGCGCTCGAGCCCGATGCCGCCGCGCTCGCCGACCTCGTCCATGCGATGGACACCCACGGCCTTGCCGTCTATGGACCGCACGACGCTGACGGCCCGGCCACCTTCGAGGTACGGTGCCTGATGTCAGGCGGCCGCTTCGGTGTGGGCGAAGATCCGGTGACGGGCAGCGCGAATGCCGCACTCGCGGGCCTGCTGAGCGCCCAGCAATTGCGCCCCGGCGCACACTACACGGCCCGCCAAGGCACCGTGTTGGGCCGTGCCGGCAACGTTTCGGTGCACTACGACGACGACGCCGGCAAAACGTGGATCGGTGGGCCGTCGGTGACGATCGTCGACGGCACGTTCCGCTTGCCATGAACGGCGCAGCGCTCGATTGCGGGTTCGCGCGCGCCGGCCTGCTGCTGAGCGCCGGCCGTGTTTTGCCGCTTCAAGCCACGCTTAACAACAAAATGCCGCACCTTTTGCGCGATTAATGCGCCATGCATGACGAGAGGCCTGGCACACCTGAATTCCATATCCCGATGAAATATTCGAAAACAAGTGCCAGGCCGCAGCCCCATGGCTGGCTGCGCCGGCTGCGAATTCAGCCGGACGGCACGCCCTGTCGCGCCCGCGTATACCCGATGCGAGGACTCTTCCTTAATCCAGTGGCATTAAGTAATATCGAAACGTACCCGATGACCTGCGGATGGTCAGGCACGACGCCACGCTCCCTTCCCCTGCGCAGCAGTCCCGGCACCTTGGTCACCATGCAGCCACCCATGAAATTAGCGCAGTCAATGCTCGCGCAGTTGCAACTGGCCGGCACCAGGGAACGGGCCGCCCGATGAGCCAGTTCCGCTTCTCCGACCAGCGCGAAGCCAAACCCCGCCGCGACCCTGCTGTGTCGCGCCGTCGTGCCCTGCTCGCCATTCCGGCGCTCGGCGTGCTGGTGCTGATCCTGCTTTGGACTGTGATCTTCGCGCGCCTGTCGGTTGAAAAGGAAGCCACGAATCGCGAGGCGATGGCCTCTGCCGCGATTCTCTCCGCGGCGCTGGAGCAGCACACGGTCAAGGCAATTCACCAGGTCGACCAGATCACCCGCTTCGTCAAATACGAGTTCGAAAAAACGCCGAATCATTTCGATCTCTCCAGCACGGTGGAAAAAGGCGTGGTGCAAAGCGAGACGCTCGTGCAGGTGTCGCTGATCGACGAGCACGGCACGCTGATCGCCAACACGGCTGAACTCAATCCCAAACACATCGACCTGTCGGACCGCGAACACTTCAAGGTCCACGAACACGAAAACGACGACCAGTTGTATATCAGCAAGCCCGTGCTCGGCCGCGTATCCGGCCACTGGACCTTGCAGATGACACGGCGGCTGAATCATCCCGACGGCTCGTTCGCGGGCGTCGTGGTGGTCTCCGAAGACCCGAGCTATTTCACCAGCGACTTTTACAACAACGCGGCCATCGGCCGTGAAGGCGTGATCGCGGTGATCTCGGACAACGGCACGGTGCTCGCGCGCCGCACGGGCAGCGTCGACACCGCCAGCGGTTCGTTCTCGGCGAGCGGCTCGTATCCGACCTCAGAGCATGTGTCGGGCACCTACGTCGATTCGATCGACAACGTCACGCGTATCGTCTCCTACCGCCATATCGACGGCTATCCGCTCGGCGTGCTGGTCGGTCTGTCGCAAGCCGAAGAATTCGCCGACTACAACCACACGCGCAACGTCTACCTGCTGATGGCGGGCTTCATCTCGCTCGCCATGCTGAGCTTCTTCGCGGTGGCCACCGGCTTGATCGGCAAGCTGCTCGGACGCGAACGCGAGATGACGCATCTGGTCGAGTACGATCTGCTGACCGGTCTGCGCAATCGCTATGCGACGCTGCAAACACTGCGGCACGACGTGGCGCAGCATTCCAATCTCGGGCGCCTCGCGATTCTTTTCATCGACCTGGACAACTTCAAGACCGTCAACGACACGCTAGGCCACAACGCCGGCGACATCGTGCTGCAAATGACGGCCTCGCGTCTCGCTACCGCAGTCGGCGACGGCGGCGCCTTGAGCCGCATCGGCGGCGACGAGTTCGTCGTGGTGATCAAGGGCGACGACGTCGAGAAGCGCGCCGTCACGCTCGCCGAAGCGGCCGCCGAAGCATTCTCCAAGCCTTTCGAAGTGCGCGGCAGCTCGTTCGTGTTGCACGCGAGCATCGGCATCGCGCTCTACTCGGTTGCCAACGAAAGCGAGATCGACCTGCTGAAAAAAGCCGACCTCGCGATGTACAGCGCGAAAGATGCGGGCAAGAACTGCTACCAGTTCTATTCGCCACAGTTGTCGCACCGCGCGGACCACTTGATGAAGTGGGAGCAGCAACTGCGCGTCGCGCTCGCTGAAGGCCAGTTGTTCCTCGCCTATCAGCCGAAGATCGATCTGACGCGCCGCTGCATCACCGGTTTCGAAGCGCTGGTGCGCTGGAACCATCCGCAACACGGTTTGATCCCGGCCAACGAATTCATTCCGGTCGCCGAATCGACCGGTTTGATCGTGCCCATCGGCGACTTCGTGATCGAGACCGCGTGCCGCCAACTGGCGTTGTGGCAGCAACAGGGCTACGACACGCTCTCGCTCGCGGTGAACATCTCCGCGGTGCAGTTCTGGCGCGGCGATCTGTACGAAACCATCTCACACGCGATCGAGGAAAGCGGCATCTCCGCGCGCCGCCTCGAACTCGAAATCACCGAGACGGCGATGATGGAATATCCCGAGCTCGTGTCGGAGAAAATCTTCGCGTTGAAGCGCCTCGGCGTGCGCATCGCGCTCGACGACTTCGGCACAGGCTATTCGTCGCTGTCCTACCTGAATCGCTTCTCGGTCGACACGCTGAAGGTGGACCGCTCGTTCGTCCAGGCGATTCCCGGCGACCGCAGTGTCTGCGTGATGGTCACCGCGATCGTCAACCTGGCGCGTTCGCTCGGACTCACGGTGGTGGTCGAAGGCACGGAGACCGAAGAGCAGATTGCGTGGCTCGCCGCGCTCGGCCATATCGAGGCGCAGGGCTTCCTGTTCTCGCGTCCGGTGCCGGTCGAAGCGATTCCGGCGCTGCTCGAACGCTTCGGCGTATGCGGTATGAAGGGTCATCGCCACGTGCACGATGTCGACAGTACCAGCAGCGTGTCCAGCACGAGCACCAATAGCTGAATGCGGCCCGGCGGTGGCGCGCCAGTCACACACAAGCGCGCCGCGTGCAGCCTGTAAGCGTATGTGCCGCGGCCCCACGCTTATCCAACCGCTGCTTCGCAAAACCGGCTACATTCACGCTGTAATGCATCACAGCGCGATGCCGTCTGCGAGCCGCGCCAATACACACACAACAATGATCTCAGAGGGCGGGCCGCCCGAATGCGGGGGCCCGCGTCGCCATGCAGTCGATCACGAGCCAGAATGCCGCTAGGCGAGGGAAACGGGAACCGCTATGGACGCTGTTCCGGGTCGTGTTCGGCCTGTCGGCGTTGTCGTGGGGCGGTCTCGCGCTGATGGCGCAACTCGAAAACCACTACGTAGAACGCGAGGGGCGGCTCTCGCGCGTGGCGTTTTCCGATCTGATCGCGCTTGCCTGGATGGTGCCGGGACCGGTGGGCTGCAATGTCGCCGTGCAACTGGGACATGCGCTGCGTGGACGCACCGGCGCCTGGGTGGCGGGCGTCGCCAGCGTGCTGCCCTTTTTCATTCTGATGACGCTATTCGCGATCTTCTATCGCACGCCGCTCGTGCGCGCCGCTGCTTCCCAAACCCTGCTCAATCACTTCAGCGTGGTGCTGGCCACGCTGATCGCGATCACCTGGTACAAACAGACGCGCGCGCTGGTACGCGGCAAGCTCGAATGGATCGCGGCGGTGCTCGGTTGTGTGGCGCTTTTCTATGCACGCAGCCCAGCGGCCTATGTGTTGATGCTCGGCGCAGCCTTCGGCACCGGTTGGTTCGTCAGCCCGGTTCGCAATACTCGCATCGTGCTGTCGATCGGTCGCGGGGACTGGCAGATGCTGGCCGCATTGAGCGTGTTGCTGGTGTTGTTCGCCCTGCCGTTGCCGCATCGCTATGAACTGGCGCTGCTGTGGCCGCGGCTGGCTGGTGCGGGCATGACCTTGTTTGGTGGCGGCTTCTCGGCGTTGCCGGTACTTAAGACATTGTTCGTCACGCCGGCGATCGGCGTGTCGGATAACGACTTCACCTTGGCGTTTTCGCTCTCCCCGTTGTCGCCGGGACCGCTGCTGAATGTGGTGCCGTTCTTCGGCTATCTGGTGGATGGCTGGGTGGGCGCGCTGATTGCTACGCTCGCGCTCTTTGTGCCGTCTGGCTGCCTCGTCGTGCTGGCGCAGCGGCATCTGCATCAGTTGAAGGCCAATCCGCGTTTCGAGCACGGCATGCGGATCTTGCGCGCGGTCACCACCGCGTTTCTGGCGGTGGCCGTGCTGCGCATCGCGGTGCATGTGCCGTTTAAACCTGTGTATCTGGTGACGGCGCTGTTCTCCGGCATGTGCTTCGCAAAGCTCAAGGTGCCGGTGTACGCGGTGTACGGAACCGTGGCGGCCGCGTGTGGCTTGTGGCTTGCCTACGGCGCCATGCAGTAGGCGGGCCGGGCGTCAGAACCCGCGCGACAACACCGCTACGCCGATCGTCACCACGCCCAGCACGATATTCACCAGCACCAGACGCCGAATCGTACCGACTGCCTGCGCGCCATCCGGCCACTTCTGCGCCTGCACCGCACGGCGAATGCGCGGGAACACGGCGAAACGAATGTGCCCGAAGATCAGCATCATCACGATGCCGAGGCCGGCCATGGCATGCAACGGCCACGTGGCGTGACCACCACCGAATTGCATCAGCAGGAAGCCGCCCGTGAGGAGAATCACCAGCACGGCTGCGGCGACCCAGTTGAAGAAGCGGCTGAACACCGATTCCCACAAAGGCAAGCGTAGTTGCGGCGAAAGATCGGCAATGGCCGGGCGCAGACAGAAATGCGCGAATACCATCCCACCCACCCACACGGCGACTGCGAGCAGATGCAAAAAGAGTGCGAGTTCGACAGCTTTGTTCATAATTGTTTTCCTCTCCCGATGACGCCACACCGCTTATGACGAGTGATATTTATAGCGGCTATTGAGCGCATTCGACCGCGCGCTATGCGCTCAGTTCCATGTACTGGCTGCGTCTTAACATTCTTTGTAGTTGTTATTGCAGCGCGCCCGATACCGCGACGGTGCTGCACCCCGGAATTTTGCGGCGTGCGGCGTGTGCTTCAAGGTGCGCGTTGTTGCTGTTTGCACTTTAAAGCACACGCCGCGTTCATGCCTGGTTCTACCTAATTCCAGCTACGACCTGCTAGCTACGATTACGCAGCGAGTACCGGACGCATACCGTCGAGCTTCATCTTGCTCTCAGGCGCACGCCCCTTGCGCGCCCGCTTGCCGATATGCGGCGTGAGCGTGGCGCCGCTCAGCTTCTCTTCGTCGACACGGCCACCTCGACGCGTGCCGATCAACACCACGCCCGCCTTGTTGATGGACAGCGCCTGAACCAGCGTTTCCTTGTCGTCGAGCGCCATCAGCGTAACGCCGCGTCCGCCGCCCGAGAGCGTCTTCATTTCGTCGAGGCCGAACACCAGCAGGCGTCCACCTGAAGACAAACACGCGATATGCGTCGCATCCGGCAGCATCGGCATCGGCGCGAGCGGTGCAGCGCCAGCGTCGATCGTCATGAACGACTTGCCCGCCTTCACGCGGCTCACCATATCGCCGACCTTGGCGACAAAGCCGAAGCCGTTGCTCGATGCAAGCAGCAAAGCCTGATCCGCGGACGCCGCGTAGTAATGCATCAGGTGGCTGCCCGACTCGAGTTCGATCAGTGACGTGACCGGCACGCCATCACCTCGACCGCCCGGCAGCATTGCCACCGCCACCGAATAGACACGGCCATTGCTGCCCCATGCGACCAGCGTGTCCGGCGTGCGGCACTGGAACGCCGCGTAGAGGCCGTCACCGGCCTTGAACGTGAAACCGGCCACATCCAGGCCGTGGCCCTTCAGCGCGCGCACCCAGCCCTTCTGCGACACCACCACCGTCACCGGCTCGTCGACTACACGTGCTTCGAACGTCGCGCGCTTTTCCTGCTGGATCAGCGTGCGGCGCTCGTCGCCGTATTGCTTCGCGTCGCCTTCGATTTCCTTGATGAGCAGACGCTTCATCGCGGTTTCGCTGCCGAGCAGTTCTTCGAGCTTGGCTTTCTCGTCGCGCAGTTCGGACAGTTCCTTCTCGATCTTGATCTTCTCGAGACGCGCCAACTGACGCAGGCGGATTTCGAGAATGTCTTCGGTCTGACGGTCCGACAAGCCGAATGCGGCCATCAACGCGACCTTCGGCTCATCCGATTCGCGGATGATGCGAATGACTTCGTCGATATTCAAAAAGACGATCATCCGGCCTTCGAGAATATGGATCCGGTCGTCGACCTTGCTCAAGCGATGACGCGTGCGGCGCGTAACCGTCGCGAAGCGGAACGCGATCCACTCGTGGATGATCTCGCTCAAGCCCTTCTGACGCGGCCGGCCATCGCCGCCCACCATCACCATATTGAGCGATGCATTCGACTCGAGACTCGTATGGGCGAGCAACGTGTTGACGAAGTCGGTTTGATCGATGCGGCTCGACTTCGGCTCGAACACGAGACGCACCGGTGAGTCCCGGCCCGACTCGTCGCGCACGGCATCGAGCAGCGCGAGCATGGTCTGCTTGGTCTGCAACTGCTCGGGCGTAAGCGCCTTCTTGCCGAGCTTGATCTTCGGGTTGGTCTGCTCTTCGATTTCTTCGAGCACCTTCTGCGCGGCCGTGTTCGGCGGCAGTTCGGTAATCACGAGCTGCCACTGGCCGCGCGCGAGCTCTTCGATCTTCCAGCGGGCGCGCACCTTCAGGCTGCCGCGGCCGGTTTCGTAGGCCGCGGAAATCTCGGCGTCGCTCGAAATGATCTGGCCGCCGCCCGGGAAGTCCGGCCCGGCGATGTGTTGCATCAACTCGGCGTGCTCGATCTTCGGATTGCGGATCATCGCGACCGCAGCCGCTGCGACTTCACGCAGATTGTGCGACGGGATTTCCGTGGCGAGACCCACTGCAATGCCGGATGCGCCATTCAGCAGCACGAATGGCAAGCGCGCGGGCAACAGCCTCGGCTCTTCGAACTCGCCGTCGTAGTTCTTCATGAAGTCGACCGTGCCCTGGTCGATCTCGTCGAGCAGCAGCTTCGCGATCGGCGTCAGGCGCGCTTCGGTGTAGCGCATGGCCGCTGCGCCGTCGCCGTCGCGCGAGCCGAAGTTGCCCTGGCCGTCGATCAGCGGATAGCGCATCGAAAAGTCTTGCGCGAGACGCACCAGCGCGTCATACGCGGACTGGTCGCCGTGCGGGTGGTACTTACCCAGCACATCGCCGACCACGCGCGCCGACTTGACGGGCTTGGCGTTATCGCCAAGGCCCATGTCGTTCATGGCGAACAGGATGCGGCGCTGCACCGGCTTCTGGCCGTCGCATACGTCAGGCAGCGCGCGCCCCTTGACCACGCTCACCGCGTAGTCGAGGTACTGGCGTTCCGCGTAGTTGCCGAGCGTCAGGAAGTCGCCCTCCGGGGGCGGCGGCTCGGTGAAAAGGTCGAGAGTGTTATCGTCGTCCATCTAGATTCCGTATCCGTGTTTGGCGTGAAGTTTCGTGCGAAGGCAGAGCGTTGTTAAGAACGCCCGCTCAGATATCCGCTTCCACTTCGTTGCCCTTTTCTTCCAGCCAGCTGCGCCGCGACGCCGCTTCGCCCTTGCCCATCAGCATCGTCATACGCGCCACCGTGGCGTCATAGTCGAGTTCGCCGAGTGCCACCGGCGTCAGTCGCCGCGTGTCAGGGTTCATCGTGGTGTCCCACAACTGCTCCGCGCTCATTTCGCCCAGGCCTTTGAAGCGGCTGATGGACCATTGCGTGTCGCGTACGCCGTCTTTGCGCAGCTTGTCCAGGATCGCTTCGAGTTCGCCTTCGTCGAGCGCATAGAGCTTCTGCGCCGGCTTCTTGCCGCGCGCGGGCGCATCGACCCGGAACAGCGGCGGACGCGCCACGCACACATGCCCGCGTTCGATCAGTTGCGGGAAATGCTTGAAGAACAGCGTGAGCAGCAACACC
The DNA here is from genome assembly GCF_900116445.1 of Paraburkholderia aspalathi. Classification (GTDB taxonomy): domain Bacteria; phylum Pseudomonadota; class Gammaproteobacteria; order Burkholderiales; family Burkholderiaceae; genus Paraburkholderia; species Paraburkholderia aspalathi. The sequence goes on along the minus strand of NZ_FPBH01000018.1, from coordinate 12,678 downwards.
TGGATGTGCGAACCGTCGACGTCAGCGTCCGACAAGATGCAGATCTTGCCGTAACGCAGATTCGACAGATCGACCTTGTCGTCCGGGCTATGCGGATCGACGCCGATCGCCACCGAAATGTCGTGCACTTCGTTGTTGGCGAACAGGCGGTCGCGCTCGGTTTCCCAGGTGTTCAGCACCTTGCCGCGCAGCGGCAGGATCGCCTGGTATTCCTTGTCGCGGCCCATTTTCGCCGAACCGCCCGCCGAGTCACCCTCGACGAGGAACAATTCGTTGCGGCCGATTTCCGTCGATTCGCAATCGGTCAGCTTGCCCGGCAGAACGGCCACGCCCGAGCTCTTGCGCTTCTCGACCTTCTGGCCGGCACGGGTGCGCGCCTGCGCCTGTTTGATGACGAGGTCAGCGAGTTTCTTGCCGTGCTCGACGTGCTGGTTCAGCCACAGCTCCAAAGCCGGCCGCGAAAACGACGACACCAGCTTGACCGCATCACGGCTATTCAGGCGCTCCTTGATCTGCCCTTGGAATTGCGGATCGAGCACCTTCGCCGACAGCACGAACGACACGCGCGCGAACACGTCTTCCGCCAGCAGCTTCACACCCTTCGGCTGCAGGTTATGCAGCTCGACAAAGCTCTTCACCGCCTGGAACAGACCGTCGCGCAAACCGGATTCGTGCGTGCCGCCCGCAGGCGTCGGAATCAGATTGACGTACGACTCGCGCATCAGCGTGCCTTCTTCGCTCCATGCGACGACCCACGAGGCGCCCTCGCCTTCGGCAAACGTCTCTTCACTGGCGCGCGAGTTTTCGACATAGCGCTCGCCTTCGAACAGCGGGATCAGCAGATCGCTGCCGTTCATGCCTTCGAGCAAATAGCCGCGCAGACCGTCTTCGTATTTCCAGGTTTGCGTTTCGCCGGTTTTCTCGTTGATCAGCGTGACTTCGACACCCGGCAGCAGCACCGCCTTCGAGCGCAGCAGACGCTGCAATTCGCCCAGCGGCAGGTTCGGTGAATCGAAGTACTTCGGATTGGCCCACGCGGTAACGCGCGTGCCCGACTTCTTATCGCCTTTGGTCGCGGGGCGTACTTCAAGCTGCTTGGCGACGTCGCCGTTGGCAAAACTCAGCTCGGCGATTTTGCCGTCGCGCCATACGGTGACGTCGAGGCGGGTGGACAGCGCGTTGGTGACCGACACGCCGACGCCGTGCAGGCCGCCCGAGAACGTGTACGCGCCGCCGGCGGCTTTATCGAACTTGCCGCCAGCGTGCAGGCGCGTGAAAACGATTTCGACAACCGGCACGCCTTCTTCCGGATGCAGGCCGAACGGAATGCCGCGGCCGTCGTCTTCGACCGAGACCGAATGGTCCGTGTGCAGCGTGACCGTGATTTGCCGGCCGTGGCCGCCAAGGGCCTCGTCCGACGCGTTGTCGATAACTTCCTGAATGATGTGCAGCGGATTTTCGGTGCGGGTGTACATCCCGGGCCGTTGCTTGACCGGCTCCAGGCCCTTCAACACCTTGATCGACGCTTCGCTATACGCGGCGTTTGGCTTTTTCGTAGACATGGTTGACTCGGGTGCGTCGGTTCATCGTTGTCCACAGGTCCTGTAGGCAGGTCCGTGGACAATGCGTTGAGTTTTCAAAAAAAGCGAAACGAAACAACGGGGTTAGGTGGGGTGCCCGCAGTGCGGGCAACGTGTTTTATCGCCTGGCTTCCCATGGGCGCGCTCGACGGCGGCTCGATGCGGGCTTACTCAACAGCCCGGCAACGGCCAGCCGGTGCGAACGCCGGGGAAGCCTGTTCGCGGGGTATTTTACTGATTTCGATACGGGCGGCAATTCACGTGGTGCGGGATTGGCCGTTTGGATAAGGCGCGACGCACGACTTCGGCCAATTGTGCGACCGCGATGAAACCGCTACGGGACCGTAAAAAACTGCGACGGGCCCGCTGCGCAGCCGCGCCCCCCGTCCTCTGCATGAATTCGGCGCAACCTCGGATCACGCCGCCCCCCCTGTATCACTTGCGCTTGTTTTCCAGCTCGTCCCAGCGTTCCAGCGCGATCAGCAGTTCCTCGTCGATCGCGGCGTAGCGCTCGGTCAGACGCGTACCTTCCTGAGCATCTTTCGCGAAGACCGAACCGTCTTCGAGTTGGGCGCCAATGGTTTTCTGCTCCGCTTCGAGCGCGGCAATTTTCGCCGGCAACGCCTCGAGCTCGCGCTGGTCCTTGAACGACAGCTTGGCCGCGCGCTGCGTATTACGGCCCGCGCTGGCTGCGCCGCTGTCTTTCGACGCCACTTCTTTAGCCGCGTCTTTCTGCGCGTCCTGCGCCATCTGTTGCGAACGGTCGCGCTGAATCTGCCAGTCCGTAAAGCCACCGACGTACTCGCGCCACTTGCCGCCGCCTTCCGACGCGATCACCGAGGTCGCGACGTTATCGAGGAACGCGCGATCGTGGCTGACCAGCAGCACGGTGCCGTCGTATTCGGTGAGCAATTCTTCGAGCAGTTCGAGCGTCGGGATGTCGAGGTCGTTGGTCGGTTCGTCGAGCACCAGCACGTTGGCCGGCCGCGCGAACAGGCGCGCGAGCAGCAGGCGATTGCGCTCGCCGCCCGACAGCGACTTAACCGGCGACCGCGCGCGTTCCGGCGCGAACAGGAAGTCGCCGAGATAGCTCATCACGTGCTTCTTCTGGCCATTGACTTCAACCCACTCGCTACCCGGGCTGATCGTATCGGCGAGGCTCTTGTCCAGATCGAGCTGCGCGCGCATCTGGTCAAAGTATGCAACCTGCAGATTGGTGCCGATTCGCACCGTGCCTTCGTCCGGCGGCAATTCGCCGAGGATCATCTTCAGCAACGTGGTCTTGCCCGCACCGTTCGGACCGACAAAGCCGATCTTGTCGCCGCGCATCACCGTGGCCGTGAAGGTATCGACCACCGTGCGCGAACCGTAGCGCTTGGTGACGTCGGTCAGCTCAGCGACGATCTTGCCGGACTTCTCGCCCTGGCCCACGTCGAGCTTGACGTTGCCCTGGACGTTGCGGCGTTCGGCGCGCTCGTTGCGCATCTCCACGAGCCGCGCGATCCGGCCGACGCTACGCGTACGGCGTGCTTCCACGCCTTTGCGAATCCACACTTCTTCCTGTGCGAGCAACTTGTCGAACTTGGCCGCTTCCACTTGCTCCACTTCAAGCTGCTGTGCCTTCCTGGTCTGGTAGGCGCTGAAATTACCCGGATACGACAGCAGACGCCCGCGATCCAGTTCGACGATGCGCGTGGCCACACGGTCGAGAAACGCGCGATCGTGGGTGATGAAGAGCAAACCCGCGCGCAGCGAGACCAGCAGTTCCTCGAGCCAGCGGATGCCGTCGAAGTCCAGGTGGTTGGTCGGCTCGTCGAGCAGCAGCACATCCGGCTGCACGACCAGCGCACGCGCCAGCGCGACGCGCTTTTGCATCCCGCCCGACAACGAACCGACCCGCGCCTCGCCATTCAGACCAATCTGCTGCAGCGTGGTGGCCACGCGCGTGCTCCAGTTCCAGGCATCCGAATGGTCGAGCGCCGATTGCAGCGTGTTCATGCGCGACATCAGCGCGTCGTGCTCCGGGCCTTCCGGCTCGTCGGCGAGCTGATTGGCGACCGCGTCGTATTGATCCAGCAGGTCGCGGGCGTGGGTCAGACCGGCGGCGACCGCTTCGAACACCGTGTCGTCCGTATCGAACTCCGGCTCTTGTGGCACGTAGACCGACGTCAGGCCCTGTTGGCGCGTGACGAGGCCGTCGTCCGGCTTGGTCAGATCGGCGACGATTTTCAGCAGCGACGACTTGCCCGCGCCGTTACGGCCGATCAGCCCAACGCGCTCGCCCGCTTCGAGAGAGAAATCCGCGTGATCGAGCAACGCGACGTGACCGAACGCCAGTTGGGCCCCGGTAATGGTGTAAAGCGACATGGAGAATTGGAGAAGACAGCGATGAGTCGGAACTGCTCATTGTACCGGGCGCGCGGGCGGGTGCCTGTCTGCCGGAAGAGATAGGCCGAATGACCGGCTTGCAAAATGGGGAGGAACCGTACGCAAGCCCGATGCAGACCGGATCCGCCTGGGTTCAAGCGCTGCGCGAGCCAGGAGATAAAACAGAACAACGCGGCCGGACGGCGCTCGCGCTCGTCCAGCCGCCTCACCTGTGACGTTACTTCACGTGCACTGTGATGGTTTTGCTCATTTCGGGGCCATACGAACGATGCGCGCCGTCACCGAATTGCAGCGTCAGCGTGTGGTCACCCGGCGGCAGCGTCAGATCGGTTTCGGTCTGGCCTTTGCCGAAGTGAAGCGATTTGTCGGTGGCGGGAATCACTTCGCCCTTGGGAAGCGGCTTACCGTCGATCAGCAGATGATGATGGCCCGTGCCTTCCGTCATCGTGCCAGCCGGCGCGATCTTCATGCCGTCGACGCCGAACACCACGTGCACCGGATTGGTGACGGTCGCGCCGTCCGCCGGTTGCACGAAAGACACGCCAGCGGCCTGCGCCGCGCCCGATACCGCGAGCAACCCGGCCAATACAGTTCCGGCCAACCATTTGTTTTTAAACATCGTTTTTCTCCTTTTTGGGAAACGAGAGTCATGCGCGGGCCATGCGGGCGTCGATCGTGGTTCCAGTTACCTCGGGCCGATCGTCGCAATGCATGCCAGGCGCCCGGCGCGCCTGTCCAAACGACTAGCTGCGGATCAAAGCATACACGCTGTGTATGACGGGTCCGTCACGCGGGCCCGGACATGTCTCAGGCACTTTGCGGCGATGCCGCATGGGTAAATATCTGTCCAATTGACAAATTCCGGTAATATTGCGGATCGCCGCCATGCCCAAAAAAGGGGCAGATTTGGCGGATCAATGCACCGAACCAAAGAAGAGTACGTCGTGAGCGAAGTAATTGAACTGATTGAATATAAGAGCTGGGTCTGCCTGATTTGCGGCTGGATCTACAACGAAGAAGAAGGCCTTCCCGAAGAAGGTATCGCCCCGGGCACGCGCTTCGCCGCGATTCCGGACGACTGGCGCTGCCCGCTGTGCGATGTCAGCAAGGCGGAGTTTGCGGTGGTGGAATTCTGAGCGAGCTAGGTTGAGCCGGGGGTGCGCTGCTTGATGTAGTGTGCCGGGTGGTTCGCGCGGCCCAGTGGGTGATGCCCGCTGGGCCGTTTGCTTTGTGGGGCGGGCTTTGCAGCCCTCCTCGTGGATAGGCGTGTTTGATGCGCTCTGCGCTCGTTGGCGAATTTGGACTCGCCTGGTCCTTGCCGGGAGTTGGTTGTCGGCGGGATTGCGGCGGCTGTTTTGGTTTGGTCCTCGCCCCGTAGTTCAGGGGGTGGAATGACAGGCGAAATGCCCGTCAGTTATGGACTTCCGCCACCGCTGTAGCAGATCTGTAGCATGCAAAAACTTTCCGTTTTAGAGCATCAGCGGACCGCTGCGTGGTCCCGGCTCGCGTGCGCTCATCTGTGTCCGCCATGCTTTACATGCAGGGCGTAAGTCGCCGGCGAGTTGAACAATCCATCGTTGACGCCAATGAGATAAAAGCGCCTCATCAGGGCGAGTAGCTGGCGATACCTGTTGCCGATCTAGTGCTAAGCGACGCAACATTCCCGCGCGTTGGGTTCGGGACAATCGGCTACACTTGGCGGTGTGGCACGTTGCGTGCGTAATGCTGGCGAAGCGCCAAAAAGAAAAAGAGACGCTGAGAATGAAGGTAGCCGAATATAACGGAATGCGAATTGCCGTCTTTACTAGAGACGAACATTGCCCGCCGCATGTACATGTTGATGGAAAGGACTGGTCCGCGAGGTTCCAGTTTTCCTTTTGGCACAACGGGGTAAGTTTCTGGGACGCCTCATGCGGTGGTTTGTCCGGAAAGCTAGTCATCGAAATTTCAGCTACCATCAAAGCTGTGCTCCCGGCCGTGCGAGACGCTTGGATGGATGCTGTGAAAGGTATTTGCCTGGAAAATCGCTACTGGAATCTAACAAGGGAAGTCGTTGAGCCCCTTGGCAAGAAGGGACATTTTGGGGCCAGACAGATTCTCGGCGGAACCTATGATTCCGCCACCCGTCGTACAACTTTGACTGTCTTTGGTATAGGCGAATTCGGAATTCAGCTATGAAGATCATCCAAGCTCGCGATGAGGCGCCGCCCGAGGTCGAGGAAGATGAGCCAGGACACACGGTGGACGACCTTTATGTGGTCAAGCATGTGGTCAAGCTAAAGGTCGACGTCAAGACAAGTCACCTGTCCGATTACGGTTACAGTCTTGCTTGGACGAAGCTATTCGGAGCGGTACCGTTGGCCGACGAGGTTACCTATATACCTGAAGGGCGCGCCATCATGATTCATTTCGTGTCGGGACAAACCAAGGTGTTCCATGTCGATATGATCGAGGAACTGCAGGATCTTTCCGATGAAGAGCTTGCAACGATGCACGTCTCGTTCGCCGGCAAGGCATTGACCATTGTAGATCGCGACATCGATATTTCGATTGAGGGGCTGCTTCGAGACAAGGCAGGCTCCGGCGGCAACGGGCGCTCTGGAGACGACTATGACGGCGTGATGGGGCGAACGCTTAATTAGGGACAATCGCGCAGATCCGCGAGAAGAGCCACCGCTAGCGGTGGCTCTTCTCTTTTGTGGCGCAGCATGTAGGTCGGTCACCAGCTTATAAGTGTGTCCGGACTGCGTCGCCAACCCTTCACTCCGAATTTCCGATTCGTGTCGAACTGCGCTGCCCACAGTCATGTTACTGGGTCTTGCCCGGCGACGATAATTCAGGGGGTGGAACGACAGGCGCAACGCCCGTCAGATGGGATTTCTGCCATTGCTATAGTAAATCTGTAGCATACAAAATTCCCCTCTTTGAGCAGCAGCCGACCGCTACCTGGTCCTGACTCGCGCGCACATCCGACGACAATCGGCCATGAAGCGGCATTCATGTAGGCTGCCAGATGGACGTTCTTGCGGCCACTTCCGCCCATCAACAGTCGTTCGACCCAGCGATTTAATGCATGTCGTCGGCCTCTGCGTACATTCGCTCGATCGCGGTGTCGCTTGACAAGCGGTAATATACTGCAAGCCGTTCGGTCAATTAGGATGGTGCCACACCATGAAGTAAAATCGAATCCAAAATTAATTTAATAGAAGCAAGAAAGCATTTGAGCGAGAGATTAGATGAGCAACGAAGAAATTTTTCATAAAAAAGAAAAACGCGTAGCAATTAGTGTGGTAATTATATTGTTATTAACTGAATTCATAATCCAACATTCTATTTATCAGGCGACATATAACTGGGCGAATATAAGAAGTGCTGTTGATGGGATTGGGCTTGCGGGGACGCTTATTTCAATTGTTTTGGGCATTGTTGCGATCGTATATGCTTTCATGCAAGGTGAAAGTCAGAATCGAACCAATCAACAATTATCCATTCAATTGGGCAGAATGGACCGTACCCATAATGATTTGGAAAGCACGTCTGCCGGACTGCGGTCGAACCTAGAATTGACGCAATCAATTGTCAAGGCATTGCCCGAGCTTAAATCAGATATGCTTGCCGTTCGAACTGATTTGCGTACCTACGCTACGGCAAAAGAAGCCGCTGCGGCTCCAACGGGGAATCGAGGGGGCACGATTTCGGCAACGGTGGGCGTTGGAAAAGCGGTGACAATTTTTGACCTTCTGGCTGAACAGGCTTCGGACGATTTAGTGGCAATAAATTATTTTCTGACACGCAAGCCAAATTCGCCGTTTCGCGAAACGCGTGAGCATATTGGACACGTATTTTTCGCGGCAGAAGACAGGGAGATGCCCAAAGATGATACATTTGTGGTCGGCATGACATGGAGTTCTTTCTATACAGCCAAAAATATTTTGGATGCTTGGAACATCGTTTCATCTGAAAGGGATAATAATTTTGAGGGGCCCGTTGATAAACGACCAGTTCGATACTTTGTGCCAGAAAACAAGCTCAAGGAAGCTACATTGATCTCGGATAGCATTGGTCAAATGAGCGCAGAGCAATTAAAGGCACTGGAATATTTAAAAGGGATTGGCTGACCTGTTTGCGCGTGTCCTTATGCGTATCTGGCCAAGCCCCGGCGTCTCGGCCTGTCCCACGAATATTGCAGGTTGGTCCGATGTTAGCCTCCGCTATACAGAAGAACGGGGAGTGCTGGGGCGAAAGCTTGCGTTCACCGAATTGATATAGCCATCAACCAATGGACTGCAGGCAACCGACGGGGGCGAGCGTTGTCTGGATCGTTGCCTGAGCATCCTCAAAGGCCGCAGACGGATTCATAGACGAGGGCTGAGGATGGCCGTACCACTCTGATATCTGTCGTCGGAACCGCGACGACCCGACAGTCGGCAATGGGTCCAACTCGGCCGCCAAACGTCACTTGGGCGGCCTTCCTCCGGCGGCGATAGTTCACGGGGAGGGGATGATACGCCGAATACCCCGCATTTTCTACTTACCCCGGCTTTTTTGCCACTTGGCAACGAAGCGTTAAGTTGCGTCCCAATTCTTGATCACCCTGAGAACACTAGGTCCAACAATGAAAGCAGGGCCGAGAACAGCGGAATTAGATTTTTCATCAAAGAATGTTCTGGGCACGACAACAAAATACGAATGATATTCTTTAGGACCACTTTTCTCTACCGCAACTATTCTTCCAATATAGTCACCGTAGTTTACCCCGACTGCATAATTCTGATATTTTTTGGCGCCCCACTGAAACACCATTTGGCCTCCTTCCACGTGCGAAACCGCTGCCAAAGTGACTTTCAGGCGTTCGTCTCGCACAAAATGCGAAATAGTACCAATTTCGACGCGCGGCTGCTTTGAAGGCTGGCCGCCGAACAAATAGGACTCGCCGAGCACGTTGCTCCCTTGCCGAAGATCGAGATAAACGTGCAGGTCGTCACCGGACCGCAAGGCGGTGAAGACAAACGTGACATCTCCGCGTCCGTCCCACTCAATTTCCGCATCCTTAAATAGATCGTTCGATGACTCTAATGCCGTAGCGAGTCTCTCTAGTGCATTCCTTTCCCTGACGTGGTCGCTGTAAATCATTTCCACAACGTTATATATAACGACACCACCCCAAATTGCGCAAATTGGCAGCAAAACCACCACAATATTTTTCTTCCAATGTACACGCACAGCAGTCATGCCATCTCTTTTAAACACTATTACCAAGCCAACAATCAACACGATGATTGACGCGCTAATACCAAGTAGCGTCATTCCCATTTGGGTTACAGTCTGGGTGATCGCAGCCCATACGACATGCCACGCAGAGATGATCATCAAGCCCCCTATGAATGTCGCAGCGCCTTCCGTTTTTTGAAGGAGCGGCTATCCCACATCGACGTAGCGAGCGGTCGCCGACATCAACTATGGCCTCTCCGTCGCACAACCCCATCACGGCCGACATCAGGAACAGGCTGCATGGATGCATATTGACCGCAAGTGCGAGTGAATAGAAATCTGCCACCTGTCCCCTCTAGATTACTTAGGCATTCTTATATATGCCACGGCAGACTTCTACCAATTGGCGCTTCCCGGCTGCCATGCAAGAGCGCGCAGCGCCGGCGGCCGACTGGCCATGTCGACCGCACCCAATGCCCAAGCGGCTCGAAATTAGCTAAACCCTCTTAAAATCACCTTGCTCAGGAAAAAACGTAACATCGGCGGCAAAAATCCCGGAAAGCCTTGCTGCATAAGGGTTAGAGGCTTTTGAAAAAACGTAACATTAACGTAACTTCAGGATAACAACACCGTAACAAGGTTACATAGGAAAAACGTAACATAGCAAAAAATCACTTCTCTTTAGAATCAAATAGTTAAGTGTTCCGTTACATCTTCGGTTGCGTTATGTTACGTTTTTTTGTAACGCTGCAAACCCAATGCCCACAAGGGTTTGCGCCCGATTCTCGACCTACGTTACGTTGTTACGTTTTTTTTGCGCCGTTTCCAGAATCAGCAGGAGCGCGTCGCCCCGGTCGCATAAACAGGGTGCATAAATTCGCATAGTTTTTCGGAGCCATGTGCACGCCGCGACCCCGCCACGGGCGGCCTGAGAGGTGGGCCGCATGAGTGCATAAAAACCACTCGTTTTTCCGGGCAGGTGTGGCGGGGTCACAACCGCCCGCGCCGGTTTGTAAGATCGTGAACGTTGCTAACGCTATGCAGGCTCACGATGCCGCCGCGACGCGCATCAAAACGCATCACTTCTGCACCTCTCAAGTAGCCTGCGCCCCCTTCCAGCGGCACGGCCAGGCCTGGTATCGGTGACTGCATCAAAAGCAGCCACCCAAGAGAAGCGCAGGCGGGGAGGGGGACTGCGATAGTGGAAAACCATACATAGGGGGGCGACACGTCGCGGCATTGACTACGCGCGGTGGACATTGGAAATGCTCCGGCCCTTGGGAGCTCAATCCGATAGAAAGCGAGCGGTTTCAACCTTCAATCGCGGTATGCTTGCCAGTACTCCACACATGCTCTAATGAAATAGCTTGGCTGGGACGCCTACTGGCGATCTGCCGCGCTGGTCGCTGACTGAGCTCACAACCTTTGCAAGCAAAGTAAGTGAAATGACAATCTTCAGAAATAAAAAAACTGATACACAGGTCGACACAAGCGGGACGACGTCTAGCAAAGCCTTTGCAAAGCCAAAAATAATGCTGCTTGACATTGCCTCACCTGCAGCGAGCGATCTGCGCAATTGGTTCGAAAATGTTTCAGACTCGACTCTAGGGCGGCCATATCGGGTCAAAAAGGGGACAGGCTTCCTCCCAGTCATACAAAATATCGAACTGACAGATTACGAAGAGCAAGAAATAGTCGTCGCAGACTTCACCTTGCGTGAGCTAGGGAATGGTTCTGTCGGCGACCCTCATCGTCCGGATGGGGAAATGGATCTTTGGGCGAAATGTGACCTCGGTTACATCGACAATAGGGTGCGCACCGTCTCTCAGGCCCAACCCGCGTTCAATCGCATCCTTAAGGCCGGGGGGGTGTTTGTGGCGTTTGCTGCGCCTGCGGCGGAGCATGAGTTAAAGGTAGCTCGGGGATTCGGTGGCCATTTCACACAAGAACGCAGCGTAGACTGGAATATCTGGGGCTTGGTTGAGGACTTGAGGGATATCCACGTGTCCGACCAAGCAGGCCAAGAGATGTTCATAACCGATATGAACTCTCCTCTCACGAAGTTACTCGCGCAGTATTTGCCCGGCGGCCGTTTCGAATGCACCCTTGCCGGGAAGTACAACAATCACAACGGTTGGGACACGCTCGCTGTGAATAAATTCGGCGATCCAGTGGCATTGTCCAGTTGCCTCGGAAGTAAGGGAACCGTTATTGTTGTGCCGCAAATCGCTGACAAGACCGGATTTCTGCGAGATCTAATTCTCAACGTCCTTCCTGACCTCTCACCTCATCTCTTCCCTGAGATCGAAAAAGGGAAATGGACGCATCGCCCGGAATACGAATTACCCCGCATCAATGAACTGCAGGCAGCGCAGGCATCCATAAGACAAGAAGCAGACAGACGTGTCGCGGCACTAAGTGACGAGATCGAGCTAGAGAAAACTGAGAAAGGATGGCTCCACGACTTGCTCACTGGCACGGGAGACGTCCTAGTCAGCGCTGTAAAGAACGCGCTCGCGGCATTTGGATTTGACAAGGTCGTCGACGTTGACGAAGAGCGCGATCGCGAAGGCAAGACTCGTAGAGAGGATCTGCAAATTCACGACATAAGCCCTCTTCTCGTTGTCGATATCAAGGGCATCGGGGGGTATCCGAGCGACGATGATGCGACACAAGCGGACAAACACGTGTTCATTTTGGCAAAGGAACTTAAGCGTGTGGATGTGAAAGGTTTGTCCATCATCAACCATCAAAGACACCTTCCTCCGCTTGACCGCGAGAACCGAATGCCATTTCGGCAGGAGTTACTGGACGTCACGACGGGGACCGACCTCGGTCTCATGACAGCGTTTGATCTCTATCGACTCGCTGTGAATGCTCCCAGACTCGGCTGGAATGGCACTGATATACGTCCGGTCTTTTACCGGACTGGCCGCATAGACGTCGTGCCGGAACATTATCAATACATCGGCACCGTCGCCAAAGAAATGACTGGAAAGTTCGGTGTTGTCATCGAACGGAATGTCATCCATGTAGGAGATTCAGTCGCGGTGGAAGGGCCAATCTTCTTTGAAGAAGAGGTAGTCGAGTCGATTCAAGTCGACGGTAATGCGCGATTAGAAGCCAAGCAGGGTGACCGCGCAGGTTTTCTTTGGACGAACGCCCGTTTCACACCGAAATCAGGAATGCGAGTTTTCGCAATACCGAAAAAAGCAGGTTCGTGACTGGGCATCAGTATGCTGGCCTAGGATAGTTACCTAGGTCTGCCACAGTGACGTCTGTAGCGACGCAAAGCGTGCCTCGTCCGCTCCATGAAACGCAATGCTAGCGCCCTTTTACCGCCGCGCAAACCGAAGACCGGAATACAAACTGCATTTTTCCAATAGTGCTCGGAGAGACCATGCTATTGATATTTCCTAAAATCATGACAACCGTTGAGCGTCTCAAGCGTTATATCTCCAGGACAATCGTGGAGCCAGGTTGGCATGACGCAAAGACG
>NZ_FPBH01000090.1 GCF_900116445.1 Paraburkholderia aspalathi | reverse complement strand
TTCACGCCGGCCACCGCATTCAGACCCTGGGCGATCGAATCGTTGCCGAACGCATTGGCGGCCGGTCCCACTGCGATCGCGTCAGTGCCGGTGGGAACACTGTCCGCCAGCACCGAATTGGTGTGGAAATATTTGATCCCGCTGCCATTGTTGATGTTGGAAATCGCTGTCGTATTGGCCGTGACCTGCTGGTTGGTGGCGAACAGCTGGGAGCCGTTCACCGCATCCGTGCTCGTCGCGTTCAATGCAGCCGGCGCCATGTTGGTGATGGTCACCGGAGACCCGGCTCCCGCGCCGCCGGTCGCACCGAGCGTGATCTTCGTACCACCCGCCGCGTCGTACTTGACCGCGACATTGGCCGTGTTGTCGATATTCGTATTCAGCGCGGTCAACGCACCGGCGACCGTCGTCTGCGCCGTGGGTCCGCTTACGGCCCCGGTCGTGCTGACGGTGTTGACCGGCTGGCTAAAGCCGGTCAGATCGCCGGTCGCCGCGCTATAGCTGGCGCCGCCGCCCAAGGTGCCCGCGGTCGACGCGCCGAGATTATTGACGCCGGTGACAACCGTATTCAGCTGCGAGCCGTTGATTGCGTCGGTGCTCGCAGATGAAATCACACCCGCCGCCACGTTCTGCAGTTGCCGCTCTTTACCAGCGGAGCCAACCGACACCACGCCATTGGCCGCGCTCGCGATGCCCGCCGCCGTGCCGCCATAAAGCGCAGTGGTGCCCGTATGTGGCGCTGCGGTTGTACTGCCCGCCCCCAGCGCGACGTCGTTCGCGTTGCTGGCTGACGCGCCGGCACCCAGCGCGATCGCTTTGGCCTGGTTGGCCGCCGCCGAATCGCCTAACGCCAACGCGCTCGCGCCGTTCGCGTTGCTCGCGTTGCCCAGCGCGACCGCGCCTTGACCATTGGCGGTATTGCCGTTGCCCTGCGCTACCGCGCCATCGCCCGTGGCGGTATTGTTCGCGCCCACGGCGACAGCACCATTACCGGTCGCGGTATTGGGATCGCCAATCGCGACCGCGCCGTTGCCGCTCGCGGTTTGCGCTTGACCGAGCGCGACTGCGCCCGTCCCACCGAGTACCTGGGAGTTATGGCCGCCGGCGAACGATCCGGCGCCGGCTGCTGCGGCGACGGTGCTGCCGTCGCCGATGGCAACCGTGGAGGCGGCGAGCGCTCTTGCAGCATTGCCGATGGCGGAAGCATTGGCCGCGTTAGCCGTTGCGGAGGTACCCATGGCGAGGGCATCTGTGTTGGCGCCCGTCAGAGCCGAATCACCTATCGCGATGGACGACGAGCCAGCCGAGCTCGCGCCGGAGCCGATCGCAATTGCGCGAATGCCGGACGCCGCGGCGCCTGCCACCGTCGCCGGGGTAGACGCGCCGCCTTCCGCAACGGTATCGGATGACCCCAACGCTATTGAATTAGCACCGGTGGCTTGTGAGCCGTTCATCATGCCGAGCGAGTTGAGCCCTGAGGCGGCGGCGCCCGCTCCCAAAGCCACGGCATTCTGTGCCGTCGCTTTGGACACTGTGCCGGCGGCGAGTGAAGAGGGACCGGACGCAGTCACGTCCGTGCCGATGCCAATCGCACCCGCCGCCGTTGCGCCCGTGCCGGCGACGGCACGCGGCCCAAGATAAACGGCGTTGAGTCCGCTGGCGATGGACTGAAAGCCGACAGCGACAGCATGCGTCCCGGACGCTGTGGCGATATAACCGATCCCGACGGCTGCCGGCCCGCTTACCACCGACTGGAAGCCAATCGCAGCGGCATAATCGGCGGTTGAGGTAACGTCAGTGCCAATCGCAATGGACCCCGTTCCCGTCGAACCGGTGCCCGCCGCAGTGCGCGCTCCCAGATAAAGGGAGTTTGCACCGGTGGCACTGGCTCCCGCACCAACGGCTATACCGTTGGTTTGCGAACCGGTGGCGCCGCCGCCCAATGCGACGGCGCCTGACGCGGCAGCG
>NZ_FPBH01000095.1 GCF_900116445.1 Paraburkholderia aspalathi | reverse complement strand
GCCGTGCTCGCTTTGCAATGTCGCCGTCCGAACAAGGCCGTATTTGCTGGACCTTAACCGCATTTGCGGATTCCGCATCAATCAGATAGTCTTGGCTCACGATAGTTCGCCCTGACACAATGTTGATCCCGTGAAGGATATCCTCTCCCTTAAGCTGTACACGCGTGTCGCGAGGTTGGGCAGTTTCTCAGCCGCGGCGCGCGAGTGCGGACTTTCACAATCGCAGGTCTCCAGGATTATTGCTGATCTCGAAGGCGATTTGGGTGCCCGGCTTTTGTCGCGGACGACGCGCGCCGTCGTGCTGACGGACGCCGGCGCGGAGTTTCTTTCACGCATCGACCCTATCCTTGTAGCGCTTGACGAGGCCGAGCAAAGCGTGCGTGAAGGTGGTATCTTTCGCGGCGTTTTGCGAATGAGCATGCCTGGCAGCGTAGCGATCCGCGAAGTCATCCCGCGCCTTGCCACGTTTGCTGCACGACACCCTGAACTCCACATTCGCATTCTGTTGGGGGATCGCCCCCAAGACCTCGTAAAAGATGCAGTCGATGTCGCCATCCGGCTCGGCCGGCTGCTCGACTCGAATGCGGCGGCGACGGCGACGGCAATTGGTAAGATACCGCGGGTGGTCGTCGCGTCCCGTGGCTATGTGGAGCTCAACGGCGCACCCTCTACGCCCGACGCGCTGATCGGGCATCGAATCGTCGGTGGACCTGCGTCGGCCGTTCCCGACGCCTGGAAGTTTAAACGTGCAGGGGAAGAGATCGTCGTCCCCCTCGAACCTCACTTTTCTACAGACGAGAACGAGGGTGCCGTTGCTGCGGCGAGTGCCGGACTTGGCATTACCTCGACGAGCGAGTGGGCGTGCCGCCGCGAACTTGCAGATGGGTCCCTCGTCCGGCTGCTGGTCGACTGGAAGATGGCCGATATACCCGTGTACGCCTACTTTCCAATGGGACGGGCGACTCGCGCCGCAGGTTGCGCGGTTGTAGATCACCTCATTGCCGATTTTCGACGCGAGCAGGTCGGCCATTCTTGAGGGGCGTAGTCTTCTCATAGAATTCCGTCGCAAGGTTGACGGCTGATGCGGATTGCGCAGCTTCGTCACCCATGCATCGGGTGCATAAGATATAGCGAAAACTCGTGGCTACCGCTCTTGCCAGACTCCCGCTATCTTTATTCACTACGCAACCAGAAGTGAAACGGAAACGCAATTGAGCCGATTCGTACGTATCCACGAATTTGGGAATCCCAATGTGCTTCAGGTCGAAGATGTCGTGATCGGCGAACCATATGCGGGCGAAGCGCATCTGGGTCCTGACCTAAGGACACGTCGGTAGCCTCTCGACCGCTGTGCCTTTCAGTCAGCCTGCTGCGGCTGGATCGCGCGATATTTGTCCGATCGTTTGGGCCGCGGTCACGTACTCCGGGGGACGATCTCTCCGGGTCTCTTTTTGCCTACCTGAACG
>NZ_FPBH01000088.1 GCF_900116445.1 Paraburkholderia aspalathi | reverse complement strand
TTGTTCTGGTGGGTGTCATAGCGCACCGCTTCGTCGATGATGCCGTACAGGGTGACGCTCGACTGCGCGTGCGCGATCCCAGAAACTGCCAGTCCCAATCCAGTTAGTATGCCTAATGTATTCTTTTTCACGAGTAGATCCCCTTGCTGATTGACGAAGAATGGAAAACTCCAAACCGACTGCCACGTCCTCTCGGCGCGGCATGTCTTTTTTACAAAGCGACGACGCGACGTATTAACGTCGTCGCCGTACTCTCAGTTCAGTGCGGCGACCGCGGCGGCAATCTTCCTGCAGCCTTCATCGATGATGTCGATGCTTGTCGCGATCGACATCCGGAAGAAAGGTGAAACGCCATAGGCCGATCCGGCAACCAGCGCGACGCCGGCATGCTCGAGCAGATACAGAACGGCATCCGCGTCGCCCTCGATGCGCTTTCCTTGCGGCGTAGTGCGGCCGATCATGCTGCCGCAATTGACGTACAGATAGAAAGCGCCGCCCGGCGTTTTGCAACTGATGCCGGGAATCGCGTTAAGGGCTTCGAGTGCGTGGTCGCGGCGTTCCTTGTAGGTCCGCACCGATTGCTGCACGAATGTTTGGTCGCCGTTCAGCGCCGCGAGCGCCGCAGCCTGGCTGATCGAACTGGCATTGCTGGTAGATTGGGACTGGAGCGTGTCCATGGCCGCGATCAGGTCGGCGGGGCCGGCGGCATAGCCGATGCGCCAGCCGGTCATCGCATAGGTCTTGGACACGCCGTTAACGACCAGGGTGCGCGAGCTGAGTTCGGGTTCAATCGACAGGAGGTGCTCTGATGCCTCGCCTTCGAACCGGATGTGTTCGTAGATGTCGTCCATCATCACCAGCACCTGCGGGTGACGCAACAGCACATCCGCCAATGCGCGCAGTTCTGCTGCGCTATACGTTGCGCCCGTGGGATTGGTCGGCGAATTGATGATCAGCCAACGTGTCTTGGGCGTGATCGCCGCTTCGAGGGTGGCGGGTGTGAGCTTGAAGCTGTCTGCTTCGGTGCAGGGCACGACGACCGGCACGCCGTCGCAGGCGAGCACCATGTCCGGATAGGACACCCAGTAGGGGGCGGGAATCAGAACTTCATCGCCTGCTTCAACGGTGATGGCGAGCGCGTTGAAGATCGCGTGTTTGGCGCCGCACGTCACGATGATGTGTTTGGGATCGTACGAAAGACCGTTCTCGCGTTGCAGTTTCGCGGCGATGGCGGCGCGCAGCGCCGGCGTGCCTGCGGTCTGCGTATAGCGCGTTTCGCCGCGCTCCATCGCGTCGAAAGCGGCCTGACGAATGTGCGCGGGCGTGTCGAAATCGGGTTCGCCAACCACGAGGTTGACGATGGTTTTCCCCTGCCGCCGCAGTTCCGCGGCCCGGTCCGCCGCGGCGCTGCTCGGCGAAGGTTTGATTCGTTGGACGCGGGCGGCAATTCGCGATGCACTCACACTTGACTCCTCAACGGCATTTGATGAGGCTTCACCTTAAGCGCGCGAAAAAGTTCAAGCCAAGACGTCTTTCCGCTGGCGCAATAACATCCGCTTATGACAGGGCGGTACGCGTGCGCGTCCGGCATTTACCGATCGGGTCCATGCGGGAATACGCTGGCAGGGCACGCTTTTAGCGCTGCAGGCGCGGGAGCGAGGTTTTTTAAGCACTGTGCGCGGCGCGGCGCTTGCCCTATCATTGTTGCCATCACTTAACGTTGAGACGCGACTACCGTGAACCTGCGGCGTTTAAAGTACTTCGTGAAGATCGTCGATATCGGCAGCCTGACGCAGGCCGCCGAAGTGCTTCATATCGCCCAGCCGGCGCTGAGCCAGCAGTTGATCACACTCGAAGACGAGTTCCAGCAACAACTGCTCGTGCGCACCAAGCGGGGCGTCACGGCCACTGAGGCGGGCGCCACGCTGTATCGTCACGCCCAATTGATCCTGCGCCAGTACGAGCAGGCTCAGGCCGATGTGAAGAGCGCCGGCCAGACGCTGTCAGGCCAGGTGTCGGTGGGGCTCGCACCGGGCACCGGCGCGTCGGCGTTGTCGTTGCCGCTGTTGCGCACCGTGCGTGCGCGGCATCCGGACATCCTTCTCTACATCAACGAGAACTTCGGCACGACGTTGAGCGAGCTGATCATGAACGGGCGTATGGACATGGCCGTGCTGTATGGCGACAAACCCGTCCACGGCCTGTCGTTCCAGCTTCTGATGAACGAGGAACTGTTCCTCGTGGCGCCGCGCAGCATGGGCATCACGCAGGAGCAGATCGCCGTGACGGAGTTGCGCGACGTGCCTTTGCTGCTGCCGCGTCCGTACAACTATCTGCGCAAGTACGTCGACGAAGGTTTCGCGCGCGTGCAGATGATCCCCAAGGTCGTGGCCGAAATCGAATCCGCGTCGACGTTGTCGGCGGCGGTGAGCGCGGGGATCGGTGCGAC
>NZ_FPBH01000087.1 GCF_900116445.1 Paraburkholderia aspalathi | reverse complement strand
TTGTTCTGGTGGGTGTCATAGCGCACCGCTTCGTCGATGATGCCGTACAGGGTGACGCTCGACTGCGCGTGCGCGATCCCAGAAACTGCCAGTCCTAATCCAGTTAGTATGCCTAATGTATGCTTTTTCACGAGTAGATCCCCTTGCAGATTGACGAAAAATGGAAAACTCCAAACCGACTGCCACGTCCTCTCGGCGCGGCATGTCTTTTTTACAAAGCGACGACGCGACGTATTCACGTCGTCGCCGTACTCTCAGTTCAGTGCGGCGACCGCGGCGGCAATCTTCCGGCAGCCCTCATCGATAATGTCGATGCTTGTCGCGATCGACATCCGGAAGAAAGGCGAAACGCCATACGCCGATCCGGCAACCAGTGCGACGCCGGCGTGCTCAAGCAGATACAGAACGACATCCACGTCGCCCTCGATACGCTTGCCTTGCGGCGTGGTGCGGCCGATCATGCCGCCGCAATTGACATACAGATAGAAAGCGCCGCCCGGCGTTTTGCAACTGATGCCGGGAATCGCGTTGAGCGCTTCGAGTGCGTGGTCGCGGCGTTCCTTATAGGTCCGCACCGATTGCTGCACGAATGTCTGGTCGCCGTTCAGCGCCGCGAGCGCCGCGGCCTGGCTGATCGAACTGGCGTTGCTGGTGGATTGGGACTGGAGCGTGTCCATGGCCGCGATCAGGTCGGCGGGGCCGGCGGCGTAGCCGATGCGCCATCCGGTCATCGCGTAAGTCTTGGAAACGCCGTTGACGACCAGGGTGCGCGAGCTGAGTTCGGGTTCAATCGACAGGAGGTGCTCTGATGCCTCGCCTTCGAACCGGATGTGTTCGTAGATGTCGTCCATCATCACCAGCACCTGGGGGTGGCGCAACAGCACATCCGCCAACGCGCGCAGTTCTGCGGCGCTATACGTTGCGCCCGTGGGATTGGTCGGCGAATTGATGATCAGCCAGCGCGTGTTGGGCGTGATCGCCGCTTCGAGGGTGGCGGGCGTGAGCTTGAAACTGTCTGCTTCGGTGCAGGGCACGACGACCGGCACGCCGTCACAGGCGAGCACCATGTCCGGGTAGGACACCCAGTAGGGGGCGGGAATCAGGACTTCATTGCCGGCTTCAACGGTGATGGCGAGCGCGTTGAAGATCGCGTGTTTGGCGCCGCACGTCACGATGATGTGTTTGGGATCGTACGAAAGGCCGTTCTCGCGTTGCAGTTTCGCCGCGATGGCGGCGCGCAGCGCCGGTGTGCCCGCGGTTTGCGTATAGCGCGTTTCGCCGCGTTCCATCGCGTCGAAAGCGGCCTGGCGAATGTGCGCGGGCGTGTCGAAATCGGGTTCGCCAACCACGAGGTTGACGATGGTTTTCCCCTGCCGCCGCAGTTCCGCGGCCCGGTCCGCCGCGGCGCTGCTCGGCGAAGGTTTGATTCGTTGGACGCGGGCGGCAATTCGCGATGCACTCACACTTGACTCCTCAACGGCATTTGATGAGGCTTCACCTTAAGCGCGCGAAAAAGTTCAAGCCAAGACGTCTTTCCGCTGGCGCAATAACATCCACTTATGACGTGACGGTACGTGTGCGCGTCTGGCATTTACCCATCGGGGTCCATGCGGGAATACGCTGACAGGCCACGCTTTTAGCGTTGCACAAGCGGGAGTGAGGTTTTTTTAAGCACTGTGCGCGGGGCGGCGCTTGCCCTATCATTGTTGCCATCACTTAACGTTGAGACGCGACTACCGTGAACCTGCGGCGTTTGAAGTACTTCGTGAAGATCGTCGATATCGGCAGCCTGACGCAGGCCGCCGAAGTGCTTCATATCGCCCAGCCGGCGCTGAGCCAGCAGTTGATCACGCTCGAAGACGAGTTCCAGCAGCAGCTGCTCGTGCGCACCAAGCGGGGCGTCACGGCCACTGAGGCGGGCGCCACACTGTATCGCCACGCGCAGTTGATCCTGCGCCAGTACGAACAGGCTCAGGCCGACGTGAAGAGCGCCGGCCAGACGCTGTCAGGCCAGGTTTCGGTAGGGCTTGCGCCCGGCACCGGCGCGTCGGCGCTCTCGCTGCCGCTGTTGCGGACCGTGCGCGCCCGGCATCCGGACATCCTGCTCTACATCAACGAGAATTTCGGCACGACGCTCAGCGAGCTGATCATGAACGGGCGTATGGACATGGCCGTGCTGTATGGCGATAAGCCCGTCCACGGCCTGTCGTTCCAGCTTCTGATGAACGAGGAATTGTTCCTCGTGGCGCCGCGCAGCATGGGGATCACGCAGGAGCAGATCGCCGTGACGGCGTTGCGCGACGTGCCTTTGCTGCTGCCGCGTCCATACAACTATCTGCGCAAGTACGTCGACGAGGGTTTCGCGCGCGTGCAGATGATCCCCAAGGTCGTGGCCGAAATCGAATCCGCGTCGACGTTGTCGGCCGCCGTGAGCGCCGGGATCGGTGCGAC
>NZ_FPBH01000085.1 GCF_900116445.1 Paraburkholderia aspalathi | reverse complement strand
GGGTCGGGAGTGTGAGTTCACTGGTGCAGGATGCTGCCGTCGGATTGCTCGATGCCGCCATCGTCAGCAATCAGCCACATTGCTGACGTAGAACCAAGCCGGCCTCAACGTCAGTTAAGGCCGACCGGACTAAACCGCTCGCGCGGTAAGGGGCTCCGGCACGACTCTGGCGGCGAATGAGAGGGTCGTGGCGCCGTTGCTTATGTTGGCGAATGAGGCAATCCGCCTCGTTCTCCAGCAGGAGCCCCATCATGACCTTCTCCGACCCGGGCGTCAGCCCGCTGCGCCGTCGCATGATCGACGACATGCGCATGCGCAAGTTCGCACCCAAGACCCAGTCCACCTATCTGCGTGCCGTACGTGAGTTCGCCCGGTTTCTCGGGCGTTCGCCTGATACCGCCACCGTCGAGGACCTCCGGGGCTACCAGTTGCATCTGGTCGATCACGGCACCTCGCCGGTTTCGCTCAACGCCGCGATCAGCGCACTGAAGTTCTTCTTCGAAGTCACGCTTGGCCAGCCCCAGCTGATGGCCAGGATGCAACCCGTTCGTGTGCCCCGTAAGTTGCCCGTCATACTGAGCCCGGACGAGGTGCGGCGGCTCATCGCGGCAGCCGGGAACCTGAAGCATCAGACCGCGCTGTCGGTCGCCTATGGCGCCGGATTGCGCGTGAGTGAGGTGGTGGCGCTGAAGGTCAGTGACATCGATAGCCAGCGGATGACGCTGCGCATCGAGCAGGGCAAGGGCCGCAAGGACCGCTACGCGATGCTCTCGCCGGTCCTGCTCGAACGCCTGCGGCTCTGGTGGCGCGTTGCCCGTGCATGCTGGATGGCGGGTGGCTGTTTCCCGGGATGGATCCCGTCGACCCACTCAGCACGCGACAGCTGAACCGGGTCGTACACGCTGCCGCCGAGGACGCGCAGATCGACAAGCGCGTCACCATGCACACCCTGCGCCACAGTTTCGCGACGCACCTGCTCGAACAGAAGGTCGACATCCGCGTGATCCAGGTGCTGCTCGGCCACAAGCAGCTCGAGACCACCGCGCTTTATGTGCAGGTGGCCACCGACCTGCTGCGCGAAGTCATCAGTCCGCTGGAGCGTCTGCCCGCCGGGTAACGCGGCGCAGTGCAGTACCCGATGCTGGAGGTCGCGGACATCTTTCGCGCCCAGGGCCCGGTATGGCGACGCACGGTGTCGCTCAGCCTCGGGCAGCTGAAGGTCATGTCAGCCATCGAACAGTGCCGCAGCGCGGCGCTGGGGGGACACGTGCTGCGCTGTTCCGGCTGCGCACAGATCGAGGTTGCCTACAACTCCTGCCGCAACCGCCATTGCCCGAAGTGCCAGGCCAGTGCTGCGCGCCGCTGGCTCGAAGCGCGTCAGGCCGACCTGCTGCCGGTCGGGTACTACCACGTCGTCTTCACGCTGCCTGCGCCCATCAGTGCCATCGCCTGGTACAACAAGGCCGTCATCTACGGGCTGCTGTTCGACATCGCTGCCGAAACGCTACGCACCATCGCCGCCGATCCGAAGCATCTGGGTGCCAACATCGGCGCCACGCTCGTGCTACACACCTGGGGTTCAGCGCTCACGCATCATCCGCACGTGCACGGTATCGTCCCCGGTGGCGGCCTGTCGCCCGATGGTGAGCGGTGGATTGCATGCCGGCCCGGCTTCTTCCTGCCGGTGCGCGTGCTCTCGCGCCTGTTCCGCAGGCGCTTCCTCGAAGCGCTTGCGCAGGCACACCGGTGTGGCAAGCTGCAGTTCTTTGGTGAGTATGCCGGGCTTGCTGACCCGGCTGTCTTTGACCGGTGGCTTGTGCCGCTGCGTGCCTGTGAGTGGGTCGTCTACGCAAAGCGTCCCTTTGCAGGACCCGAAGCGGTGCTCGCGTACCTCTCTCGCTATACGCACCGCGTGGCGATCTCGAACCAGCGCCTGATCTCATCCGATGAACGCGGCGTGACCTTCCGCTGGAAGGACTACCGTGCGAAGGGGCGCACCCGCTACAAGACCATGACCCTCGAAGCCGGCGAGTTCATGCGCCGCTTCCTCCTCCATGTGCTGCCCGGCGGCTTCCATCGTATCCGTCACTACGGACTGCTCGCCAATCCGGTGCGCCGCGCCAGTCTCGCGAAGGTGCGTGAACTGTTGCACGTCGCGCCCAAGGTCAACGCATCACCCCACGAAATCGTCATCGAAGCGCGGCCCGCCTTCATCTGCCGGCACTGCGGCGCACCGATGATCGTCATCGATGTCCTTGCGCGCACCGCACCGATTCGCGCACCACCCACGCGCCGGGGCGAGACATGAGCGCAACTGTTCCTGGACATGCAACCCGACCGTCGGCTCTGCGACAACGCGGCCCACGAGCGGACGTTTGCGCCCGTCCCTTCACGCAGCCCCTCGCACGTCCGCTTCGCCATCACGATTGCGCGACTGCGCCGCTTCGTCACTGCGTCAACGCTGATTCAGCATCCCGCCTGGCCGCGCATCCCGCAACACCGCTGGGCGTCCCGGCCCATCAATCGCCATAGCCCCGAAGACTCCCATTGCATCAGAGCACTCCGCGGTTTCCTCCCTTCAGGTTTATTCAACGCCTGCCCGCACGCGCCGTCGCGCGCCTCCAAGCTCGCAGACATGGGCAGGCGTCGAACAAACCTCAAGAC
>NZ_FPBH01000081.1 GCF_900116445.1 Paraburkholderia aspalathi | reverse complement strand
AGCTCGATCGCAGGGATCTACAACTTCAACGGCAACTCCATTTACTCCGCGACGAAGGCCGGCATCCATGCGTTGTCGCGCCAGTTGCGAGTGGATGCGACCGGCAGACGTGTACGCGTGACGGAGATCTGTCCGGGCCGTGTCGCCACCGATATTTTTGGCCACGTGCATGGCGACATTGAGGCGGCGCGCAAGCAGTTCATCGACGGCTTCGAGTTGCCGCTGCCGTCCGACATTGCCGACGCCATCGCCTTTGCGATCGCCGCGCCGCTCGCGGTCAACATCAGCAATATGGAAATTCTGCCCACGCTGCAGGTGCCGGGCGGGCTGACTACGATCAAACGCGATCCCGCTGATCACAACGAGTAAGTGCAATCCAGAGTTCAACTAGGAGGTTTTCCATGCGTGCATCGGTACTGGTTACCCGTGCGTCATTTCCGGACATCGTCGACCGCCTGCGTGCGAACTTCGACGTGACCGACAACCCGGACGACACGATCTGGACGCAACCAGAGCTGATTGCCAGGCTGCAAGGCAAGGTGGGAGCCATGACCGCCGGCAGCGACCGCATCGACGCGACCTTGCTCGACGCGTGTCCGCAGTTGAAGGCGGTATGCAATATCGGCGTGGGCTACAACAACGTCGACGTGGAAGCCTGTACCGCGCGCGGCGTGCTGGTCACGAATACGCCGGACGTCCTGACGGATACCACCGCCGACTTCGGCTTCGCGTTGATGATGGCAACGGCGCGCCGCATCACCGAGTCGGAACATTTCCTGCGTGCCGGCGAATGGACCAAAACCGGGCGCTACGACATGTTCGTCGGCAACGACGTTCATGGTTCGACGCTCGGCATTCTCGGCATGGGACGTATCGGGCAGGCCATTGCGCGACGTGGTGCATTCGGCTTCGGCATGCGCGTGATCTATCACAATCGCTCGCAACTGGCGCCCGATGTCGAAGAGAGCTGCAAGGCACGCTATGTCGACAAGGAAACGCTGTTGCGCGAGTCAGATCACCTGATCATCGTGGTGCCTTACTCGGCCAGCTCGCATCACGCGATTGGCGCGGCGGAGCTCAAGCAGATGAAATCGTCGGCCACGCTGACCAATATCGCACGCGGCGGCGTAGTGGACGATGCCGCTTTGGCGGTGGCGCTGAACGAAGGCAGCATCGCGGCGGCCGGTCTGGATGTATTCGAAGGTGAACCGGTTATCTGCCCGGCGCTTCTTGCGCAAAAGAATGTGGTGCTCACGCCGCATATCGGCAGTGCGTCTGTCAGCACACGGCGCGCGATGGCCGCGCTTTGCGCAGACAATTTGATCGCCGCTCTAGGGCACGGCGCAGCGGCCGGCAAGCCGCCGACACCGGTGAACCCGCAGGTACTGACGCGCCCGACAGCCGCAGCCTGAGCGATGACCGGCGTAGCATGCTGCGCCAGTGTAGTACCGCCGTTGTTTCTCAAGCGTGAGCGCTCCGACAAAGGGGCGCGCCACTGACGATGAGGCGCCCGCAGAGGCGCTACATACTGGAGACAAACACCATGTACAACCACGCCTGTCGCATTTCCGCACGCCGTTCCGATTCATCATTCCCGAAACTTATTGCACCAGAAGAAAGGCCTCTGCAACAGCCTTTTTTCGCGAGCTAGTATCAATTCAACACGGAAGTCAATGACGGCTTCCGCGGGAATGACGATGGTGCCGAGAGTCGAGTCAGACCGGGATCATCGCTTCGATCCGAATCATTGGGACGTGCAACATGAAACTTCATTTTGACCTGGCGACGGTGCTGCGAGGCGACTATGGGGCGCTGTTTCTCCATGGGATCGAACTCACCCTCGCGATGGCCGCGCTGGCGTGGATACTCTCACTGATGGTGGGCATTCTTGTCACGCTGATCCGCCTGACCAACAATCGCCTCGCGACGGCGTTTGTCGCATCATTCGTGGCCTACCATCGCAATGTGCCGATGCTGGTCCAAATCCTGTTCTGGTACTTCGGCATTTCGAACATCCTGCCGGAATCGGTGCAGACAGTGCTGAACCACTACAACGGTCAGTTCATTTTTGCGGTCGTGGCGATCGGCCTGTGCAGCGCGGCCTATCTCTCCGAAGATATCCGCAGCGGATTGCGTGCGATTCCCTACGGTCAGTACGAAGCGTCGCGAGCACTGGGTCTGAACTTCCTGAACGTCATGCGTTTCGTCGTGCTTCCGCAAGCGCTGCGCAATGCAATTCCGCCGATGGTCAATCACGCCGTCCTGCTGTTCAAGAACACGAGTCTCGCAATGGCGATCGGCGCGGCGGAACTGACCTATGTCACCCGGCAGATCGAGAACGAAACCTTCCTGTCTTTCGAATCGTATTTCATCGCCACGGCGGTGTATCTCGGCCTCTCCCTCGTCATCATGCTGTGCGGCGCCAAAATCGCGATGCACTACCGCATTCCGGGAGTGAAGTGACATGTTCGATATCCTGCGCGATAACTGGACACTGCTGCTCATCGGGCAGTATCCGCATGGCCCGCTAGGCGGCATCGTACTGACGATCTTGCTGTCGCTTTCAGCGCTCGTCATCGCATTTCCCCTGGGTATCCTGGTCGCCCTGGCCCGCATCAGTCCTTTCCGGTTTCTGCGTGCGCCGGCCACAGGTCTCGTCTACATGGTGCGGGGCATCCCGCTCCTCATGGTGATTTTCTGGGTCTACTTTCTCGTGCCTGTTCTGACCGGCTATCCGGTCACCGGGTTTGTCACGATGCTGTGTGCGCTCGTCATCTATGACTCGGCCTATCTCGGGGAAATCATCCGTGCGGGCATCGAGGGGCTGCCGAAAGGGCAGACCGAGGCCTCGAGAGCGCTCGGCATGAGCTACATGAAGACCATGCGTGCAGTCATCCTGCCGCAGGCGCTTTACAACGTGGTGCCGAGCATGGTCACGCAGTTCGTATCGACGATCAAGGAGACCTCGCTGGGCTACATCATCAACGTCCAGGAAATCTCATTCGCGGCGGATCAGATCAACAACCGGCTGCTGACGAAGCCCTTTCCCGTGTACCTGATTCTCGCCTTGAGTTACTTCGCGCTGTGTTACGCGCTCACACA
>NZ_FPBH01000013.1 GCF_900116445.1 Paraburkholderia aspalathi | reverse complement strand
GTCAGCCTTTCTTACGACCACGGCCCCTTGAGCGTTGGCGCGGCCTATCAGATCGTCAACGATATTGGCGGCCTGACGCCTGCGACCAGCACCTATGGCAGCACGTACTTCGGCGTGACGATTCCAGACAGCTCGCAAAAGATCTTCACCGCGGGCGCAACGTATAAGTTCGGCGCGGCGAAGGTGTTCGGCTCGTACATCTACAGCCACGTCTATCCGGCTGACTATCGCAACGATTCCTTCTCCACCGCGGTCCAGTACTTCATCACGCCGTCGCTCGTGCTCGATCTGCCGTTCTACATCGACTTCGTCCATCACGCAGGCCAGAGCGGCACGCGTATCACGACCGGTCCGACGTTCGACTATTTCCTCAGCAAGCGCACCGACGTCTATGTCGGCGTGGACTACAACCACCTGACCGGCGCATGGACGACCCTCGCCGCCGCCTCCGGTTCGAATCAGCCGTTCTACGGCTTCAACTCGCTGTTCGAAGCCACGATCGGTCTGCGTCACAAGTTCTAAGGTTTGCAGCATGGCACGTCTGTTCGGTGTCGCCCGACGCCGGCAGACTTCTCCAACGGCCGAACGACATCGGGACGCGAAGTCTTGTCCCGATCGTCGACAATGTGATCGAGAACATGCCCAAGGCGCTCGAATAAGCATCCATAAGCGTCGACTATCGGCCCAGACAACTTTGATCTTTGTCGACTGGGCCTCGAGGCGGTACCGTATAGCGTGCTGATCCCGCATTCACCGTTATAGGCCCTCACCATGCATGCACTTGTCATTCACGCCCCGCTCGATCTGCGCATCGAGGACGTTCCCACGCCTGAACCGGAAGCCAACCAGTTGCTCGTACGGGTTCGGGCCGGCGGTATCTGCGGTTCGGATCTTCACTACTTCAACCATGGTGGTTTCGGCACGATTCGCATCAAGGAGCCCATGGTGCTCGGTCATGAAGTCTCGGGTGCCGTCGCGCGCGTGGGATCTGGTGTGACGGATATGCCGGTCGGCACCCGGATCTCCATCAGCCCGAGCCGGCCGTGTGGCCTGTGTCAATACTGTCAGCAAGGGCTGCAGAACCACTGCCTGGATATGCGCTACTACGGCAGCGCGATGCGCACGCCGCACGTGCAGGGCGCATTCCGCCAGGAGATCGTGATCGACCGCTCGCAGGCGCACGTTGTGGCTGACTCGTTGAGCGATGCGGAAGCCGCGATGGCCGAACCGCTTTCGGTCGCCCTTCACGCCGTTCGGCGCGCGGGTCCGTTGCTCGGTAAGCGTGTGCTTGTCACAGGATGTGGGCCGATCGGCGCGTTGATCGTGGCGGCCGCACGCAGAGCCGGTGCGGCGACGATCGTGGCAACTGACGTGAATACGCTGCCGCTCGACAGCGCGAAAAAGGTCGGTGCCGACCTCGCGTTCAACATCGCGGAGACGCCGGACGCGCTCCAGCCGTTCGCCGTCGACAAGGGTAGCTTCGACGTTCTGTTCGAAGCAAGCGGCAACGCAGCGGCATTGCGCGGTGCGTTCGACGTGCTCAAACCGCGTGGCGTGATCGTGCAGGTCGGCCTCGGTGGCGACATCTCGTTGCCGATCAATGTGATCGTCGCCAAGGAATTCGATCTGCGCGGCGCGTTCCGCTTTCACGAAGAGTTCGCCGTTGCCGTCGAACTGCTGAACAAGGGGTTGATCGACGTGAAGCCTTTGATCTCGGGTATTTTCCCGTATCAGGATTCGGTCAAGGCGTTCCAGACAGCGGGTGATCGCTCAAAATCGATGAAGGTGCTGGTGAGCTTCGATTGATTGATCTCGCATGTATGGCGACGATGGCGCGGCAAGCCGCGTTCTCGTCGCCATACATAAAGCGCCCACAAAAAAGCCGACGTCGCAATACAGACGTCGGCTTTTTCCTTCCCGTTGCGCGATGCTCAGTTATTGCATCGTGCTTCGAGCGCATCGATAAACGCGCGGTTCCAGCGGCCTTCCTTCATTGCTCGCATCGTCTCAGCTTCTGCTTCCAGAACGGCCAGCGCTTTTTCGATGACAAGCTCGGCATCCTCCTGTGGAATGGCCAGCAAGCCATCCTGATCGCCGACAACGATATCGCCCGGATTGACCACCATTCCGCCGGCCGATACCGGCACATTGATTTCACCCGGACCGTCTTTATACGGCCCCCGGTGCGTGACCCCACGGGCGTAAACCGGAAAATCGCGATCGCGGATCTCCGCGACATCGCGGATCGCGCCGTCGATGACCAAGCCGACAACGCCTATGTTTGCTGCGTAGAACGACAAAATGCCGCCGACCACGGCGTTGTTGAGATCGCCACCCGCGTCCACGACCAGGACATCACCTGGACGGCAAAACTCCAGGGCGCGCAGGTAAGTCAGGTTATCCCCGCCACGCGAGCGCACGGTGACCGCGGTGCCGGCCATCGTCTTCTTGCCAGGCCGCTGATACGGGTGCAGACCCACGCTACCGATGTTGCGATGCATGTTGTCGCTGAGCGCTGAGACGGGAATATCGCGCAATGCGCTAAGGATGGTATCGGCAGCCTGAGCCGCCGACGGGTTCTTCCTGATGGCTTTGTACATGGTCGATCTTCGCTTCCGGATGTAAGGGGGAGCGGCTCATGCAGATCAGGAACGAGTAGGCACGACACCGCTGCAACACGGATATAACGGTATATCGCCCCCACAAATCGCGCCAAGACGGGTTCGTTCTTGCGCGATAGGAAACGCTTATGAACCGCAATTGCCGGGCGGCGTGGCGCTGAGATACGTGGAGGTCGGCTCTCGACGATCAGCTATAGGCAGCGAAAGCAGACATTGGTTAACATCGCTCATCGCCCCCTGGATTTCACACCGATGCCCTCTTCCATCCGCAACTCGCTCGTCTGGATCTTCGACGCATTCGAGCGCGACGCCACCTATATTCGCAAACGGATGTTCGGCAGCGATGCTGCCTATATCGACGGCCTGCTGTGCCTGATTGCCGCCGATCGCGACAAGCCGTGGAATGGCTTGCTGGTGTGCACCTCGCAGGACCGCCACGCCGCGCTCATTGAAGAAGTACCCGCTTTGCGGCCGCATCCGGTGCTTGGAAAATGGCTTTATGTGCCGCAAGACGATCCGGCATTTGAAACCACGGTCGAGACGATGACCGCGCTCGTGCTCGCACGCGACCCGCGCATAGGTGTCGAACCGAAGCCGCGCAAACGGAGCGGCAAATCCACGTTGCCGAAGACGTAAAGCATCGCTGTCAGCCGCCTCGCCGACTCATCGACCCCGACACGCTCAACGCGCCGCACGAAGCTCAGACGGCTCGAGATAGAAATTCCGGTTCCCCGCGAGGCGCTCGACCATAAAGTCGATGAACGCCCTCACGCGCAGCGGTTGCTCGGTTCGATGGCGATAGTAGACGTAGATGGCCTCACGCTGCGTGACATGCCTGACGAGCAGCGGAACAAGTTCGCCACGTTTGATAGGCAAGGTCGCCGAAAAGCCGCCGAGTTGACCGATTGCGAGTCCCGCCAGCACGGCTTGGGTCTCCGCCTCCGTGTCATTGACGCATAAGCTGGCTGCGACGTCGCGATAGACGATCTCGTCATCGATCAGAAATTCCCACGGAGACTGCTTGCCGGTATTCGCCCGCCGATAGCCGGTGCAACGGTGCCCATCGAGCTCGTCGATGGTCCGCGGCGCGCCATAACGCTCGATATAGGCAGGCGACGCACAGACAATCAGTTGGATCGGCAGCAACCGTCTCGCGATCGTGCCGCCCGACGGCGGCGAACCGCCGCGAAAGCCCACGTCGGCGCGATCGCTGATGAGGTCGGTGAAATGATCGTCGAACTGCACATCCAGTTGCACATTCGGGTGCAATTCGGCGAATTCGAGGAAATACGGCCATAGCACGGTGCGCGAGAACGCGCTTGGCGCGCTCACCCGCAGCGGCCCGGCGATCGCGTCTTTCGATCGCCGAGCGTCGTCGAGCGCCGAGGACAGTATGGCCAACGCAGGTCTCACGCTGTCGAGGAGCCCCTGCCCCTCCTCGGTCAGGCTCAACTTGCGTGTGGTTCGGTGGAAAAGCCGGACCCCCAGCTCCTTTTCCAGCTGCATGACCGCGTGGCTCGCGGCCTGCGGCGAGATGCCCTGATCCACGGCGGCCTTGCGCAGGCTTCCCAGCGCCGCGGCCCGGACGAATATCGTGATCGCGCGTACTTCGTTCATGGCCGCCCGGATTAGCAAATAAAAGTTGATTATCAGTCTACCAACCACCGTCTAGTTTGTGCCAATCGACACGCCTACTATTCGTTCACTCTCACCCGAATCGTAGGAGAAACATCATGGCTAACAACACGAACAACGGCTTCAAGCGCGTCTGGTTCATCACCGGCGCGACGCGCGGCCTGGGCGCCCTGATCGCCGAGGCCGCTCTCGCTGACGGCAATGCGGTCGTTGCTACTGGCCGCAATATCGCAGCGATCACCGAGCGCTTCGGTCACTCGGCGGCCCTCCTTCCCGTCGCGCTGGACGTGACCGACGAAGCCCAGGCGAAGGCCGCGGTTCAAGCCGCAGTTGAACGGTTCGGCCGGATCGACGTTCTGGTCAACAACGCGGGCTTCGGCTTGCTTGGCGCCATCGAGGAATCGAGCGATGCCGATGTGCGCCGCATGTACGACACGAACGTATTCGGCTTGCTGAATATCACACGCGCCGTTCTGCCGGTGATGCGCGCGCAGCGGGCCGGTCACGTCATCAATATGTCGTCGATCGGCGGTTATCGGGCAGCCGCCGGCTTCGGCGCCTATTCTTCGACCAAGTTCGCCGTTGAAGGCTTGACTGAAGCATTGCGCGCCGAACTGAAGCCGCTCGGTATTCACGCAACGGTCGTGGAGCCTGGTTACTTCCGTACGGACTTCCTCGACGCGACATCGCTTGTGGTTGCCGGGAACGTGATTGCCGACTATGACGAGACGTCAGGAGAGGTTCGCCGGCGTGCTACCCACATGAATCACAACCAGCCGGGCAACCCGGAGAAGCTCGCAGCCGCCATGGTCGAATTGGTCGACGCACAAACACCGCCGCTGCGCCTGCCGCTTGGCACCGACACGCTGAAGGCAATCGCTGAGAAGAATGCGTATGTTACGCAGGAAACCGAAACATGGAAGGCATTGTCGGCATCGACTGACTTTTCTGAATAAATGCTGACACCATCCGCTTCCCGTTTGCATTGTGTAATGGGAAGCGGATAGGCCGATACGCAATGGGGGTTTGCACCGAAGTCGCCGCCACTAATCCTTCATCATGCGTTGATACGGTAACCGGGTTGTACGTGCTAGTCCG
Organism: Paraburkholderia aspalathi; assembly: GCF_900116445.1. Taxonomy (GTDB): domain Bacteria; phylum Pseudomonadota; class Gammaproteobacteria; order Burkholderiales; family Burkholderiaceae; genus Paraburkholderia; species Paraburkholderia aspalathi. The sequence goes on along the minus strand of NZ_FPBH01000013.1, from coordinate 219,802 downwards.
TCTGAAAAGAACTTCTACTTCCCCACCCGGAACCAACAGATGAAAACGACTCCCGTCTGCAACGCGACACGCCGCCTGTCATTTCCCCGACCGGCTTCCACGGTAGCACTCGTGCTATGCGCCGCCGCCCTCAACGCCCATGCCGAACAGTCCGATTTCCGCGGCGAAAGTCGCTTCGAGCCAGGCTTACTGGTTGTAAGTCGAAGCGTGTACGACAACCTGTCGAGCAACGTTCAGGTTGGCGCGATCCTACCGCCGAATTGCGGAGCCACTCAGGGCGGTTGTAGCGCGGCAACTGGCGCGCCGAACGACGGTACCTATCCGTTTGTTTGGAACAACGATGGTTACGACGCCAGCTTCGGCATCACGTCGCGGATCTTTCTCGATCAGCTCACGCCGTCAGGCGAGTGGGTCAGCTCGCTCGAAGTGCCCAACAGTTTGCAGAAAACGCCGCGACGCGACCAACTCGTCACCAGCTTCAGTTCCAAATCGGAACTCGGCCTGCACCTTTCGCTCGACGGCCAGTACCTGACCTTTATGGGGTATGTCGCGCCGGTGAATACGGTGGATGTCTCCAATTCGAAGACGCCAGGTGTAGTCGATCCCACTAATCCGGTGGGGCAGAATTACTATCGGGCAGTCGCTCGCGTCGACCGTGATGGGCACTTCCGCATCACCGAGACGAATGCATATAGCGGCAACAACGGCCGTTCGGCGATTCTGAATAACCGCGATGGCGAGGATTTCTTCTACACAGCCGGCAACGCGGGTAACGGTGCGAACCCTCAACCGGCCGGAGTGGTCATCGGCGCCGGCGCACAATTCATCGACGCCACGAAAAAGCATGAGGCGCAGCAGGACCCGGGCGCGCCGACACCGCTCGCCAGCTTTTCGGTCACTGAACTTGGCGGCTCGGCAGACAAGATCGGCAAGGACGATAACTTCCGTGGCATGACCGTATTCAACAACGTCCTCTACTTTACGAAGGGTAGCGGCAGCAACGGCGTGAACACAGTGTATTTTGTGGACACCACGGGGAAAGCCTGCCCGTCTGGCACAGGTGTGCCGGCTACGAATGCGGCACTGCCCAGCAAGGCGCTTGCTTACGATTCCGCAACGGTCCAAACCAACGGACTGCCAAACAATATGTGCGTGCTGGCCGGTTTCCCTTCGACGCCCAACAAGACCGCGACTACGCTCTCCTTTCCGTTCGGCCTCTGGTTCGCCAACGCGACGACGCTCTATGTCGCGGACGAGGGCGATGGCTACACGGGCGGCCCCGATCTGTACACGCACGCGGCCGCGCAGACTGGCGCGGGTTTGCAGAAGTGGGTGTATAACGCTGGCGCGAAAAAGTGGACGCTCGCCTACACCCTGCAAGCGGGTCTGAACCTGGGGCAGCAATACACGGTTTCCGGATATCCGACCGGCTCCAATGCGGCAACTGGATTGCCGTGGGCACCGGCGACGGATGGGCTGCGCAACCTGACCGGTCGCGTCGAAAATGACGGCACAGTCACGCTCTGGGCAATGACGTCGACCATCAGCGGCAATGGCGATGTGGGCGCCGATCCGAACAAGCTGGTCGCCATTCGCGATCTGCTCGCGAATACGACTGCGACCGGTGCTGCTCGCGAGAAATTCGTCGCGTTGCGAAGCGCGGGCTTTGGCGAGGTATTGCGTGGCGTCTCGTTCACGCCGGGTACTGATCCGGACCACCGTTTCTGACGCGCTGAGAACAGGGTGAGCCACGCCGCGGCGCATTCAAGCGTGCGTGTCTCACCCGGTTTGCACGACCCATCACCGCATCAGGCAGCGTGGCCCTTACTTCCCTGTTCGCTGTCGAGATGCGCCATCTGCGCCGCTGCGTAACGTTCACCTGCGGCGGCCCCATGCGGCACTGCCTGCGCGATCGCGGCCAGATCCTCAGCGCTGAGCGTCACGTCAACCGCACCGAGTGCTTCGGCGAGACGATCGCGCCGACGCGCGCCAACCAGCGGCACGATATCGCTGCCCTGTGCCGCAACCCACGCAATCGCGATCTGCGCAACCGAGACGCCTTTTGCATCGGCCACCTTGCGCAACGCATCCACCAGCGCGAGATTGTGATCGACGTTGTCCCCCTGAAATCGCGGACTCATGGCGCGGAAATCGCCTTTCCCCGCGGCGTCCTTGCTCCAGTGGCCGCTGATCAACCCGCGGGATAGCACGCCGTACGCCGTTACGCCGATTCCTAGTTCGCGGCAGGTCGGCAGGATTTCGTCTTCAATGCCACGGGAAATCAGCGAGTACTCGATCTGCAGGTCGCTAACCGGGTGCACTGCTGCCGCACGGCGAATGGTCGTGGCGCCTACTTCGGACAAGCCGACGTGCCGCACATAGCCGGCTTTGATCATGTCGGCAATCGCCCCCACCGTGTCTTCGATCGGCACGTTGGGATCGAGCCGCGCAGGGCGGTAGATGTCGATATGATCGACGCCCAGGCGCTGCAGCGAATAGGCAAGAAAATTTTTGACCGCCGCGGGACGCGCATCGTAGAGCGACCAGCCACCTGCGGGGTCGCGCATGGCGCCGAATTTCACGCTGATGATCGCCGAATCGCGGCGTGACGACGGCGCACTTTTCAGGGCCTCGCCGATCAGGATTTCGTTGTGGCCCGAGCCGTAGAAATCGCCGGTATCGAGCAAGGTGATGCCGGCTTCTAGCGCCGCGTGGATCGTTGCAATGCTTTCAGCGCGGTCAGACGGGCCGTACATGCCCGACATCCCCATGCAGCCAAGACCGATGGCGGAGCTTTGCGGACCCGTCTTACCCAGTTGAAGTTGCTTCATGATGTCCTCAGTAGGTGCGCCGCAAGAAAGGCGCTTGCGCTGAAGTATCGGTCGATTTCCAGCGTGCGATAATCCACCCCAATCCGGATGACCCGTGCGGAAAAGCGAACAATGCAGGAACCCGACCTGTCCGATTTGAAAGCATTCGTCGCCGTCACACGGGCACGCGGGTTCCGCCATGCCGCACTGACGGGCAGCGTGTCAGCCTCATCGCTTAGCGAAGCGGTTCGACGGCTCGAACAACAGCTTGGCGTCAGACTGCTCAACCGCACGACGCGCAGCGTTACACCAACGGAAGCCGGGCAGCGTCTTTTTGAACGGCTCGCGCCGGCCTTCGGGGAAATCACCATCGCGCTGGACGCGGTGAACCTCTTTCGCGAGAGTCCGACTGGAACCTTGAGATTAAACGTTCCGTCGATCGCGGCAAGAGAAATTCTGCCTGCTCTCCTCTCGCGTTTCCTCGCCGCTCATCCGGGTATCACGGTGGACGTCGGCACCAACGACACCTTCATCGATATCCTCGCGGCGGGCTTCGATGCCGGCATCCGCTACGACGAACGCCTCGAGCGCGACATGATCGCTGTGCCGATCGGCCCGCGCGTTCAACATTTCGTCGCGGCGGCCGCGCCGTCCTACCTCGCGGCCCGCGGCACACCTCAACATCCGGGTGAACTGCTGAACCACGCGTGTATCGGACATCGCTTCGACAGCGGCGTGCTCGCGACGTGGGAATTCAAGCGAGGCGACGAGGTCGTGCGGATCGAGCCAAACGGACCGATGATCGCCTCAATAATCGAACTGGAGCGAGGCGCGGCCATCGCAGGATTGGGAATCGTCTACTCGTTCGATGAATTTCTACGGCCGGCCATAGAGCAAGGTGCGCTCGTACCGATGCTCGACGAGTGGTGTCAAACCTTCACTGGACCGTTTCTGTACTACCCGAGCCGGACGCATATGCCGGCTCCGCTCCGGGCGTTCGTTGACTTTATTCTTGCCGGTGAAGAGTCAGGTAGTCATCCGTAGGCAGGGCGTCACGATGAACCGATATGGGTTACGGCGCGGACCGGTGTCACGCGATCCACGCCGTGCCATGCAACAGCAGCGCGCTCAGCCCGCTGCGACGACGTCGATGCGCAACGCTTCCCCACCGGCCACAATCGCGAGCAGATGGTCGACGTTCGGGTGTGCACCCGGACGGTTGCGCGCGTCGGCCGTATGCTCGGCGAACACTGCGAGGCCGTGTTCGGCCGCCTTGGCGTCCAGCGTGCCGAAGGCCTGCTGCAGATAGTTGTACACCGCGAGCGACCCCTGCTTACCAGGCTTGTTCTCGATGCTGGCCACCACGGCGCCCTTGCCGTCGAGCAGATCGATACGTTCGATAGCGTCGATGGCCGGCAGCTGGGCGAGGTTGTCCTTGAACACGTTGCTCGGTTGAATCACTGAAAACACTCCTTCTATTCGGAAAAATGCGGCGAGCCGTATCTTATCCGATAGGGTGTTTTGCATCGTGCTGAACGAGGAGATCTCATGCAGTTCATTGCGGAAGCTTCGGTTTTTCCGAACCTTAGCTCCCGGATTAGCAGATTTATCCGTTCCCCAACCTGACGCAGACTGAGGTTCACCACCACTGCGGACATCGTCCGCGCCAGGAGCCCAAACATGCGTACCTATCCGCGCAACAGTCCTCAAGCCGCCGCACGTATCGTCGCGTTGGCACTCACTTCCGACGGACACGTCAGCAGTTCGGAAGAGCTCGCCCTCGAAAGCCTGGATATAGCGGGCCAACTCGGTCTCGCACCAGAGCAATTCGCGCAGATTGTGCAAACGCTTTGCGAGGATCAATCGGTCGCGAACACGCCGTTCGCGCCGCCAGTCGGCCAGATCGGCGCGGCCTTGCTCACCACCTTGTTAGATGAGATCGACGACCCCGCGCTGCGTCGCAAGGTAATGCGCCTGTGTATCGCCGTCGCGATCGCGGACAACTATCTGGCGGATGGTGAAATTGCCTTGCTGGCTGCTGTGTTCAACGCATGGGGGCCTAAGCCAAACCAGATGGCAAGCCGGCACATCCCGTTGCCGGACACGCCGTACACTCACGCACGCCCGGCAGCGACCACCTGAGAAGCGAGCGCATGATGTTGTCCGCGTCGCGAGCGGATTGCGTGGATTTCTTCGACCACGCCTTCCGCTCGACCGAGCCAGCGCAGTCCGCGCAGCAGCGCCACATCCCCCGCGCCCAGTTCCGCGAGCGGAAACACGCCGAGGCCACGCGCGGCGAACACCGCCATCAGCGCGCTGTCTTCGAACTCTCCAACGATCCGCGGCCGGATTCCTTCGGTTTCGAACCATCGGTCTATCCGCGCACGCAACGCGCCGTGCCCGGTGGGCAGAAGCACGGGCAGCTCGGCCAGGCACTGCGGAAAACCGGCACGGGCGGCCTTGCGGATGATCTCCGCGGGGCCATACCAGTCGACCGGCGAACCGACGAGGCGCTGGCTCACGACGCGCAGATCCGCATTGTGCAGCGCAGGCTGGCACGCCAGCACGAGATCGAGCCGATGGAGCGCGAGCTCCGACAGCAACTGCGCATGTTCGCCCTCGTGGCAGAGCAGCCTGAGCGACGGCGTTTCAAGCACTGGCGCGAGCAGCGCGTGCGCGGCCAGCTTTGAGATGCCGTCGGAAAGACCCACTGCAAGCCGGGCAACACGCTCGCCGCCCGCCTCGCGCATCTCGTCGAGCAGCGCTTCGCCGATTTGAAAAATCTGTTCCGCGCGATTGAAAGCCGTCTCGCCGGCTTCAGTCATCGTAACGCCGCGCCCTGCCGGTTTGAGCAACTGGCGCCCGATCGATTTCTCCAGTTCGCGCACCTGTGCGCTGATCGTCTGAACCGCCATGTCGAGACGTTCGGCCGCACGCGCGAAGCCGCCCTCTTTCACGACGATCCAGAAATAGTAGAGATGGCGATAGTTAAGCATGTTGGCGATACTTCGAAAAAATCGATATATCGCTCAGATTATCACTGATTTATCCGAACCATGAAGACGGCGATGATGACGGCATACCGACGTTGCCTGTCACCCTTTGCTTACGGACCCCATGGACTCTTTACTCACACTCGCTGCCGACCCCGCCGCATGGGCTGCGCTTCTCACGCTGGTCGTGATGGAAATCGTGCTCGGCATCGACAACCTGATCTTCATCTCGATCCTCAGCAACAAGCTGCCGGAAGCGCAGCGCGCTCGCGTTCAGCGCATGGGCATCATGCTTGCGCTCGTGCTACGGCTCGCCCTGCTCGGCACCGTCGCGTGGATTGCGCAACTGACCGCGCCTGCCGTGACGCTGTTCGGCCACGCGTTTTCATGGCGCGATCTGATCCTGCTCGGCGGCGGCCTGTTCCTCGTCTGGAAGGCAACGAGCGAAATTCGCCACCACGTCGTTCATGCGGAAGAAGTACGCGACAAGGCCAGCACGACCGTGCAGTTGACCGCGATGGCTGCGATTGGACAGATCCTTGTGCTCGATATCGTGTTCTCGGTCGACAGCATCATCACTGCCGTCGGGATGACCGAGCACATGCCGATCATGTTCGTTGCCGTGATTGCGGCAGTCACCGTGATGCTGTTCGCCGCCAACCCGCTGTCGCGCTTCATTGACCGTAATCCGACCATCGTCATGCTCGCGCTCGGTTTCCTGCTCGTGATCGGCATGACGCTCATCGCGGAAGGTTTTGGTTCACACGTGCCGAAAGCTTACATCTACGCGGCTATGGCGTTCTCCGCGTTTGTCGAGGCACTCAACATGCTCGTGCGCCGGGCGAATTCGAAGCGCATGGTTAGCGCGGAGTAACGAGCGCTAGATGAATTTTTTTACTCTTGAGGAGCAACGAAATGAAATGTCCCGTTTGCAAGACCACTGACCTGCTGATGACCGAGCGACGCTCAATCGAAATCGACTACTGCCCGGTATGCAGGGGCGTCTGGCTCGATCGCGGCGAACTCGACAAGCTGATTGCGCAGGACGCCGGCGGCGATGACGCGCAGGCTAACGCTACCGCACGCACGAGCCGCGACAGCTATCCGGATCGGGATCGAGATCGGGAACGGCATCGCGACCACGCGTACGACAACAACCGCACGTATGACAATCACCGAACGGATTATCGGGGACACAAGAAGAAGCGCTCGCTTTTCGACATGTTCGATTTCGATTGAAGGTGTCCGCGAATACGAGAACCAGGCAGCAGTTATCAAATCGAAGGCGCGCGCTGTCATCAGCCGCGCCTTTTTCATTTTCCCCTCTGACGTTGCCTCAGCCAGCGTCGAACCCTTCATACAAATAACAATGTGCCGCGTGTCATCGACAGAGCGAAGTGGCGCGTTAAGCCGTTAACGGTGTAGGTGTGGCGCGCGTTAGCCACGATCCACGCCACGCGCGCTGAATCCCCTGCGCCCGCCGCCATGATGTTCCCCCAAATTGTTTTCCTGCCCGTCTATCGTTCAGATGCCACTTTCTATCGTTTCGATTACAAAGACCTGCGCGCTTGCCGCGCTAACGTATTGCACGCTAACCATGGCGATGCCGGCGCAGGCAGCCGACAACGTGATCGTGCTCGACTCCGGCGAAGCCCAACTGACGCTGATCGATCCTGCTACGCATAAGGTGATCGGCACGGAGCCGACCGGTAAGGAACCGCACCATCTGATGATCACGCCCGACGGGCACTCGCTTATCGTCGCGGATTCGATCTCGAACGACCTGATGTTTCTCGATCCACACACAGGCAAGGTGCAGCGCAAGGTCGACGATATTGAAGATCCCTATCAGCTCGGTTTCTCGCCCGATCACAAATGGTTCGTGACAGCCGGTCTGCGACTGGATCGCGTCGACGTGTACCACTACGACGGCCAGAACATGACGCTCGCCAAACGTGTCCCGCTCTCGAAGACGCCGAGCCACATGACGTTCTCATCCGATAGCAAGACGGTATTCGTCACACTGCAAGACACCGGCGAAGTGGCCGCGATCGATCTGGCGACGCAGACGGTGCTGTGGAAACTGCATGTGGGCAACACACCCGCCGGCCTCTGGATGACGCCGGGCGACCGCTATCTGTTGATCGGCATGACGGGCGAAGACGATGTGGCCGTGGTCGACTGGCACAAACAACAAGTCGTGAAAAGAATTCAGACCGGGCGCGGCGCGCACAACTTCCGCAACCTCGACGACGGCCAGCACGTAGCGCTCACGAACCGCGTGGAAAGCACAATCAGCATTCTCGATTACAACACGCTGACGAAAAGCGCCGACATCACCGGACTCATGCCCGGCCCTGACGACATGGAACTGTCTTCGGATCGCCGCTACCTGTGGGTCACATTCCGTTTTTCGCGGCATGTCGGCATCATTGATCTGACGACATATAAACTTATCGACACGATCGCGGTCGGACGTTCACCGCATGGTTTGTATTTCGCCAATCGTGCGCCCGTGTATGCACCCAATCCGGACTGAACAGGCTTTCGTTTTGATGACAGCACCCGCAATTTCAAGAGGTTTTTGATGATCCACGAAATCCTCGCGCTACTCGACAACGGCATCTCGACGTTGCAGACACTCCTGTATGTCGACGTGGTGCAGCCGTTTTTCTATCGCTTCGGCCTGATGGGATACGACGAGGACACCTACGATGCGCTCTATTGGGTGATCGTCGGCGTGCTGGAAATCCTGGTCACGTATATCGCCTTGCGGCCGCTGGAAGCACTGCGGCCCGTCGAGGCGTGGTCCGATCGAAAAGCGCTGCGCGCCGATGTGATCTACACGTGGATCGCCAAACTCGGCATCATCAATATCGCGTTCTTCTTCATGCTGCAGCCGCTGTTCAATCACTGGCAGAGCTTGATGGCGATCTACAACGTGCCGAACATCGACATCGACGGACTGTGGCCGGGCGTCACCGATCAACCGGTCGTGTCGTTCCTTATCTACCTGATCGTGCTCGATTTCTTCGGCTACTGGTATCACCGCTGGCAGCATCGCTTCGGCGTGTGGTGGGAACTGCATGCGGTGCACCACAGCCAGCAGCAGATGTCGTTGTGGGCCGACGACCGCAATCACTTTCTCGACGACATCATTCAGGCGGCGTTCTTCGCAGCGGTTTCGCTGTTCATCGGTGTGCAGCCGACGCAGTTCGTCGTGCTGGTCGCGGTTGGCAACTTCATGCAGAGCGTGCAGCACGTGAACGCGCGTTTGCCGTATGGATGGCTGCTCGAACGCACGATCGTGAGCCCGATTTTCCATCGGCGTCATCATGCAATTGGCTACGGCCATGAAGGCACGCGCTACGGCTGTAACTTCGGCGTGCTGTTTCCGTGGTGGGACATGATGTTCAGGACCGCGTCGTGGGACCGTACTGTCGAGCCGACCGGCATCCGTGACCAGTTGCCCGTGCCGCACGGCGCAGCGCGTTCCTATGGCGACGGATTGATCGCACAGCAATGGCGCGCCTTTGGCCGCATCGCGATGCGGCTGCGGGGACAACGCAATTACGGCGGCGTGACGGACTGATTGTCATCGGCATGCGGCGGGTGACTCATCCCAAGCCTATGGCTCGTGCGATCAGCAACACGCCTGCGCCGACGATACCAACTCCAATCAAGCGCGCCGCCCGCTCGCCACGCGGCGCAAGACGTTCAACGGTGATGGCCGCCGTCACAGCGGCCATCACACGCAAATCCATGACCCCGGCAACGAGCAGGACCGTCGTCAGGCCGGCGCAGCAGTAGCTGCACTGCAAGCCCAAGTGCAGGCCGTGGCGCCATGCCGTGGCGGCGTCCGCTGACAATGTGGGCAACATGAGGCAGCGACCAGGTGTCGTGCGGCAGCAGGCAAGGCGCCGGGCCTTCCACGCCGTGAACTGCAGCGCCCCTGCGATCAGCACAATCACACCCATTGCGAACGGAACGGCGCGCGCCAGCGCCGGCTGTTGCATTTCGAGCGCCGCCAGCGCGGCACCGAGCGGAAATGCGGCCATGCCGAACGCGGTCCACACGAAGAAATACCCCGCGCCCACCACCAGCGTCAGCCAGCCCAAACCCGTTACGCCTGCCCCGCCGACGGCCTCGCGATAGCGCAACAGCATGGGGACGAGAGATGGCAGCATCATCGCGACCATCATCACCACCCACATGCAGAGGAACGACGCCGCGAGGCCAGACCACGTTTGTCCGCACATTGGCATCCATGCCGCCGACATCGTCCAGCCGCCGGGCATCGGCATCTCGCCCATCGCCGACATGGACGCGGCGCCGGCAATCGTCACCGCCGTGCTGACGGTGAAGAGTAACGCCGAGACACCGAAGAAAGCCCGCTGCGAAGCGCGCGCTTCGATCGAGTGCCCCGGCATCTCCCGCCCTCCGGTTGCGCTAACGTGTTCCATCGCCCGGCTCAGCGCGTCGTCTCGTACTCGTCGTGACGCTTCCACCAGACGCCTGTCTCGTTACGCCCCTTGGGCGCGCGGTCGAGCCACTGATACATACCCCAGATGCCGTCCACACCTCGCGCATAGGTGGAATACGTGTGATAGACGACACCGTCCTCGAGTACGAACGCACTCAGACCCGGCCTGTCGCGCGTGTACGTCGCCGCGTCGGTTCCGCATGTGGCCGCGAACTGGGCGACGGGCTCCGGGACGACCTGCGTTTCGTCCATCGCGTGGCCGCCACGCTCGTAGTTGTATTCGATGCTTCCTTCGCGCTGCTGCGCCTCCGTGAACGCGATGTTGAAGTCGAAGTTAAAGTCGCTGCCAGCCGAGGAAGCCCACGGGAACGTCCAGCCCATCCGGCGCTGATACGCCTGCAGCTTCTCCAACGGCGCCCGCGATACCGCCGACAACGTGACGTCGTGATTCGCCAGATGAACGGCGATGCCATCGAACCCATCGGCGATCGATGAGCACGACGGGCATCCCGCCTTGTAGTCGGGTCCGAACATGAAGTGGTACACGAGAAGTTGCGAGCGTCCTTTGAAGAGGTCCGCCAACGAGGCGCGTCCCGCGGCAGTTTCGAATGTGTACGCCTTGTCGATTCGCACCCAGGGCAGTGCCTGCCGTTGCTGCACCAGCGCGTCGCTCTGCCGCGTAAGCGCCTTCTCCGCCTTGAGCAGTTCGATCCGCGCCGCCAGCCACTCGTCACGCGTCCCGGTTTGATGTGTCGTGGTCATGCTTCCCTCCTTGGGAGTCCTTCGTCGATCGTTCAGTTGTCGATACGACGAACTGGTTGGTGGTCGTGCTAGATTAGCCACGGGCACCCGAACGGTGGGAGTGACAAGTGTGGCGGGATTCGAGTAGACCATGGACTCACTAGTGACGGCCGCGGCGCGTGCGCTCGCGGCGGGCGACCCGCTCGGCGCACTGAATCGCGTCGCCTTGCGTGACGATGCAGCCGCGCTCGCGCTGCGAGGCATCGCGATGGCGCAGCTCGGCGATCTCGTTCGGGCAAAAGCGCTGGTGCGAAGCGCGGCGCGCGCCTTCGGCCCGAAAGCGCCGGTGGCCCGCGCGCGGTGCGTGGTCGCCGAGGCCGAAATCGCGCTCGCCTCGCGCGATCTGGGCTGGCCCGCAAAAGCGCTCGACGCCGCGCGGGCAACGCTCGAAGCCCACGGCGACCGGCTGAACGCCGCGCATGCGCGGTATCTCGAAGTCCGGCGCCTCCTTCTGATCGGACGCCTCGACGAGGCCGAGCGCCTGCTCGCCCACCTCGATCCCACGCCCTTCCCGCCCGCGCTGCGCGCCGCCCACGAGCTGGTCGTCGCGGGGATCGCGATGCGCCGCCTGCAGACGAAAACAGCGCGCGCCGCGCTCGCGAAAGCCGAGCAGGCCGCACGTCACGCAGGTATCCCGTCGCTGACGGCAGAGGTCGAGAGCGCACGCCTTCTGCTGGACACGCCCGCGGCTCGTCTGATTGCACATGGCGAAGAGCGTCTGCTCGTGCTCGAGGAAGTTGAGGCGTTACTCGCGTCGAAGGCGCTCGTGGTGGACGCGTGCCGTTACGTCATACGTGAAGCAAACATCGTGGTTCCGCTTGCGAGGCGTCCCGTGTTGTTCGCGCTAGCCCGCGCACTGGCTGAAGCATGGCCCGAAGACGTATCGAGGGACACCCTCATCGCGCGCGCATTCCGGACCAAGCATGCCGATGAATCGCATCGCGCGCGGCTGCGCGTCGAAGTCGGACGGCTTCGCGCATTGCTTGGGCCGCTGGCCGGCGTGAGCGCGACGAAACGCGGTTTTGCACTGGTGCCGCACGGCGCACGCGAGGTCGTCGTGCTTGCACGGCCGGTCGAAGAGCCGCATGCGATGGTGCTCGCCTTCCTCGCCGACGGTGAGTCGTGGTCGAGCTCGGCGCTCGCGATTGCGCTGGACGCCAGTCAGCGCACCATGCAGCGGGCACTCGATTCGCTGGCGGCAGCCGGCAAGGTGCAGTCGTTCGGCCGCGGGCGAGCAAGACGCTGGATGACGCCACCCATGCCCGGATTCACGACCACTTTGTTACTCCCCGCTCCCCCTACCGAGTGATTAGGATCGAAACATGAACAAATCAACCGCCAAAATCATCCGTGAATATGGGCCCTTTCCGGGCGTCAACCAGGTGGGGGGCGTCACGTACGACGGTCAGCGTGTCTGGATTGCCGCCGGAGACAAGCTGAACGCCTTCGATCCGGTGAGCGGAGAAACGCTGCGCTCGTTCGACGTCGCCGCGCAGGCTGGCACGGCCTTCGACGGCCAGCACCTGTTCCAGATCGCCGACGATCGCATCCAGAAGATCGATCCGGATACCGGTCACGTGCTCGCCACCATTCCTGCGCCTGGCGGCGGTGGCAACTCGGGGCTCGCGTGGGCCGAAGGAACGCTCTGGGTGGGGCGGTATCAGGACCGGAAGATCCACCAGGTCGATCCCCAAACCGGCGCGATTCTGCGCACGATCGAATCCAACCGCTTCGTCACCGGCGTCACCTGGAGCAACGGAGAACTCTGGCACGGCACCTGGGAAGACGACGCGAGCGAGTTGAGGCGCGTCGACCCTGGTACTGGAGAGGTGCTGGAGAGCCTGGAGATGCCGCCTGGCCTCACCGTGTCGGGGCTGGAAGCCAACGGCGGCGATCTGTTCTTCTGCGGCGGCGGAAACAGCGGCAAGGTGCGAGCCGTACGCCGCCCCGCGCGAAACGCCGAGGTCCCGGTCGAGTCGGCGAGCGAGTAATTTACCGCTTGCTTACCCAGTCGCGCACCGCTTGCGCGAACAATCTCAGTGCGATCGGCGGATGGCGGTTCGCGGGGTAATAGAGGCACAAACCGGGGAAAGTCGGACTCCATTCAGGCAGCAAATGGATGAGGCGCCCCGACGCCAGATGCTCCGACACATGATATTCCGGAACCCAGGCAATGCCGATACCGGCGAGGGCGGCCTCGATCACCAGATTGAGATTGCCGAGCGTCATCGGCCCAGCAACATCGATATTCGCGCTTTTGCCCCGATGTTCGAGATCCCACCGGGGAAGTACGCCGCTATCAAAGCGGAAGCGGATGCACCGGTGCTGCATCAAGTCGTGCGGCGCTTTCGGCGGTACGTGATGCGCAAGATAGTCCGGCGAAGCTACCGCTGCGAAACGCATGTCGCCCCCGAAGCGGACGGCGATCATATCGCGCGGCACGTCGTCATAGACGCGTATGCCGGCGTCGAAGCCATCGGCCACGATATCCACAAGCCGTGTGTCCACGACGAACTCGACGTGAATGTCGGGATATGCCGCGAGGAAGTCAGGAAGAACATGCCGGATCAGCGGTCTCACTGACGCCTCCGACGCACTGATCCGGATCGATCCCGACGGCCGGTCGTGTTCCGACGCGACCTGATTCACCGCCTCTTCCAGATCCGCGATGGCGGGCCGCACCCGCCGCAGGAGCTGCTCACCCGCCTCGGTGAGCGCAACGGATCTTGTTGTGCGGTTAAGCAGCCGCACCGCCAACCGAGCCTCCAGACCCCGCATTGAATGACTCAGCGCCGAGGGCGAGACCCCCAGCGTACGCGCCGCCGCGCGGAAGCTTCGCTGGTCGGCAATGGCGACGAATGCAGTTAGTTCGGACAGACCGGCGCGCGCCATAGATGAATTTTCCTCAATGCCCTGTGCAATTCTAGCCAGATTGTTGAGCCAATCACAACAGCATAAGATCGTTGGCGTCAACCGACATCGCACGGAAGGAGCAAGAACATGCAACATCGCAAGCTTGGAAACAGCGGTCTCGACGTATCGGCGCTTGGCCTCGGCTGCATGGGTTTGAGCTATGGCTATGGCCCCGCGACCGAAAAGTCCGAAGGCATCAAACTGATCCGGTCCGCTTTCGAAAAGGGTGTGACGTTCTTCGATACCGCTGAAGCCTACGGACCGTTTTTTAACGAGGAACTCGTCGGCGAGGCGCTAGCGCCGTTTCGCGATCAGGTGGTGATCGCCACCAAGTTCGGTTTCAAGGACGGCGACGTGAGCCAAGGCCTGGACAGTCGACCCGAGCGCATTCGTGCGGTCGTCGAGGCTTCGTTGAAGCGCCTGAACACCGATCGCATCGACCTCTTCTACCAGCATCGCGTCGACCCGAACGTGCCGATCGAAGACGTCGCCGGGGCCGTCAAGGATCTGATCCAGCAGGGCAAGGTCAAGCACTTCGGTCTCTCCGAAGCCGGCGCGAATTCGATTCGTCGTGCCCATGCCGTGCAACCCGTGGCGGCACTGCAAAGCGAGTACTCGATGTGGTGGCGCGAGCCGGAAGAAACGGTGCTCCCCACGCTGGAGGAACTGGGCATCGGCTTCGTGCCGTTCAGCCCGCTCGGCAAGGGTTTCCTCACTGGCGCCATCGACGCGAGCACCGCGTTCGACAAAACCGATTTCCGCAGTATCGTGCCGCGCTTCTCGGAGGAGAACCGCAAGGCCAATGCGGGTCTCGTCGAAGTGCTGGGCCGGATCGCGGACGGCAAAGGTGCTACCCGCGCCCAGATCGCTCTCGCCTGGTTGCTGGCGCAGAAGCCGTGGATCGTACCGATTCCGGGTACGACCAAGCTTCATCGACTGACAGAGAACATCGGCGCGGCCGCAGTCGAACTGTCGGCTGACGATCTGTCGGCCATCGAAGCAGCCTTGCATGAGGTCAAGGTGGTCGGCGACCGGTATCCGGCCCATCTGCAGCAACGCGTCGATCGCTAATGCGCCTGGCGCGCCTGATCTCTACCTGACAGCGGGTTGGGCACAACGCGTGGTAGGGGTATGCACGGTACCCCGTGCCGTGCACACGATGCTACGCTTGGAGTTCTTTGCGCACGATACTAACTAAACGTAGATTTCAGCCAAACATCGCACAACTCGTCTAGCCGCCACGGAATACATGACGTGTGTCTTTGGCACTCCACAAAGTCGATAGCGAACTGAAAAAGCGGCGCAAGCAACCGAATATCCGTTCAGGAGACTTCGATGAAGACAGCGGCTTCCACCCCTCTACCGCCGGATCAGGCGAAGAAGCAGGCCTTCTGGCCCCAAGGATGGTGGAGGCTGATGGAAATCCGCATCGGCATCATTCCGCTGCCGATCTACATCATTGCCGGCGCGCTCATCGCAGTGCTTGTCTATATCGACAAGCTGCCGAATGAGATCTCGCTCGTGATCGTCATGTTTGCGTTCTTCGGTTTCACGCTGGCCGAAATCGGTAAGCGCATTCCGGGCATTCGCGCCATCGGCGCCGCTGCCATCTTTGCGACCTTTATCCCGTCCGCGCTGGTGTACTACAAGTTGCTGCCTGTGCAGATCGTGAAGGTCACGATCGAGTTCACCAAGTCCACCAATTTTCTCTACCTGTTTATTGCGTCCATTATTGTGGGCAGCATCCTGAGCATGGACCGGCAGGTCCTGATCAAGGGCTTCCTCAAGATCTTCGTGCCGCTCGGTATCGGAACGATCGTGGCCGGCGCCGTCGGGACAGCCGTCGGCACCGCGCTGGGACTTGGCGCCTATCACACGTTCTTTTTTATCGTCGTACCGATCATGGCTGGCGGAGTCGGCGAAGGGGCCATTCCGCTGACCGTCGGATACGCCGGAATCCTGCATCAGGATCCAGGTGTGCTGTTTGCGACCGTTCTGCCTCCTGTCATGCTCGGCAGCCTGGCGGCGATCATTTTCGCCGGCACGTTGAACTTCGTCGGCAAGCGATACCCTCGTTTCACCGGCGAAGGGCGTTTGCAGCCAGGCGAGCACGACGAGATGGACCCTGCCCAGCAAGAAATCTCGGGGCATATGGATGTGACCCATATCGCCGCGGCGGGGATCACCGCACTGACGCTCTACGTTGTAGGCATCTTGTGCCAGCGGCTGTTCGGCCTGCCGGCGCCGGTCGCGATGCTTTTTATCGCGGTGGTCGTGAAGCTCACGCAAGCGGTGTCTCCCCAGTTGCAGCAGGGCGCTTACATCGTGTACAAGTTTTTCTCCACCGCGGTCACCTACCCGCTGCTGTTCGCCATTGGCGTGTCGCTGACGCCATGGGACAAGTTGATGGCTTCCTTCACCCTGCCGACCCTCATCACCATCGTGTCAACCGTCGCCACCCTGATGGCGGTCGGCGCTCTGGTGGGGTACTGGATGAAGATGTATCCGATCGACGCGGCCATCGTGAACGCCTGCCACAGCGGCCAGGGCGGCACGGGCGACGTCGCCATCCTGACTGCCGCCAATCGCATGACGCTGATGCCGTTCGCGCAGATCGCGACGCGGATCGGCGGTGCGATTACGGTGACGACCGTGCTAATTGTGCTGTCGCGGGTTACCTAGGCAGTATCTCTCCACTGCGAGTGGCACCATGCAAGTCACAGGTGCCGCGGTCGCAACATGGACACACGCGCGCCGCGTCTAGACACCCGCGAGCGCCGGCAGCTCCATCTCATACGACACGCGCTCGCGCCAGCTGCTCATCTGCGGCTGATGTACCACGCGGGTCGGATGCTGCGCGCTTTCGACGTGAATCGATACGCGCGCCGGATAGCGCGCCTTTTTCCGCTCGAGAATGGCCCGGCTCAGAAACCCGACGCTATACGCTTTCAGCAAGTGCGGATGATGAGCTTCGATGTACGCGGCAATCTGCGCCTCCTCGTCGTCGATCGTGGCTAGCAACGCCAGCGTGCGCGCATCCCAACGGAAGCGCAGGCCGAGTTCATCGAAAGCACTGTTATAGGCGCACAGTTGCGCCTCTACTTCAGCATCGTGCGCGTTGTCGCGGGCGTCGAACTGGGACGGGTTCATGGTCGTCTCCTTCAGGCAGGTTGGCATGACGAAGAATAGGAGCGCGCATAGATAAACAACAGTTAAAGTTTTTTCGAAAAACTATAACGTTTTGCTTATATATAGATTCCTCTGCCGATCCGTAAACGCACCGGAAAGCATCCGTTTGTTCTTGCTGTGCACCACATCCCTGCTCAGTCGACGCAGAGCCTCGTTGCTCATGACCCGCAATCAGAACCGGCATACCCATCCATTCGGTATGCCTAATGCTAACCATAAAATGTTTTAACTTTTACTTATCGCTGTTCGCGCGCAGCATCCTTCAGACGCGCTCCACGCGAAACGCCTTTTACCCAGTTGTTGTGAGATCGACGGGCAACGGTTTTCGTCAGTGCAATTCCCTCTGGCCGACCAATGGCGCTTGATTGCCAACAGACAAACCGGCGATGAAGCGATTCGATCACGTAGGTCCAACGCGCCGCTCGAGCGCGACGGAATATACAGGAGACGAAGGACATGGGACATACCAACGTATCCGGGACAGGCAGTACGCCGTTCCGGCAAAACCGCTGGGTGCAGCTAGCAATCGGCATCGTATGCATGGGGCTGGTCGCGAATCTTCAATACGCCTGGACGCTGTTCGTCGTCCCGATGGACAACGCCCATCACTGGGGCCAGGCAGCCATTCAGACCGCCTTCACGGTCTTCATCGTCACTGAAACCTGGCTCGTGCCTATCGAAGGCTGGCTCGTCGACAAGTTCGGGCCGCGCCCGGTTGTGATCGGCGGTTCGGTGTGCGCGGCGCTCGGCTGGATCATCGACGCGCATGCGAGCAGTCTCGTCGAACTCTACATCGCGGCCGTGATCGCCGGCATCGGAGCGGGTTGCGTGTATGGCACCTGCGTCGGCACGGCGCTCAAATGGTTTCCGGACAAGCGCGGTCTCGCTGCCGGCTTGACCGCGGCAGGTTTCGGCGCGGGCGCGGCCGTCACCGTGATCCCCATCGCCAACATGATCCAGCGCTCGGGTTACGAGCACACGTTCATGTTCTTCGGCATTTTCCAGGGCGTCTGCATTCTGCTGCTCGCCACCATGCTGGTACGGCCGAAACCTCCTGCATTCGCGGTGGCAGCCAAACGCGTGGTCGCCAGCAAGATCGACTACACGCCCGGCGAGATGATCCGTTCGCCGCTCTTCTGGGTCCTGTATCTGATGTTCGTATTCGTCGCAGCCGGCGGCATTATTGCCACCGCCCAGCTCGGGCCGATTGCGAAGGAATTCGGCTTCGCCAAGCTGCCGGTGAACCTGATGGGCATCACGCTGCCGCTGCTCACGATGACGCTCTCGATCGACAACCTGTGCAACGGCTTTACGCGTCCGTTGTGCGGGTTTCTGTCGGATCGCATCGGCCGTGAAAACACGATGTTCATGATCTTTCTCGGTGAAGGCGTCGCGCTGCTCGGGCTCATGCAGTTCGGCCACAACCCGTACGCCTTCATGTTCTTCGCCGCCGCCGTGTTCCTGTGCTGGGGCGAGATCTTCTCGATCTTCCCGGCGACCTGCGCGGACACGTTCGGCAGCAAATACGCCGCGGCCAATGCCGGCACGCTTTATACCGCGAAGGGCACCGCGTCGATGCTGGTGCCGCTCGCCTCGGTGCTGTCGGCCAGCGGCGGGTGGAGCACCGTGTTCATTTCGGCAGCGGTGGTGTCGATCGCGGCAGCAGTATCCGCGAAATTCATCCTCGCCCCCATGAGAAAACGCTGGATCGAAAACTCAGGCGCGCCGGCTGGCGTAGTGATCGCCGAAGCGCGCCTGCGGCCGTCGCCAGGCGGCTCACCTGAATGAACAACAACGTGAACTCGCCACTCACGACAAATCCATAACGTCCCGCGACCAAGGAGCAGCATCATGGCAGAAGCCGACCGGCAAACAGTAGAAGAGACTTCGACACAACAAGCGGCCGAGACGACCGACGGGTTTCATCTCGTCATCGACGCGCTGAAACTGAACGACATCAGCACCATCTTTGGACTGGTCGGCATCCCGATTACCGACCTCGCGCGGCTTGCACAAGCGGAAGGGATGCGTTTCATCGGTTTTCGTCACGAGCAGCACGCGGGCAATGCAGCGGCGATTAGCGGTTTCATGACGCAAAAGCCGGGTATCTGCCTGACCGTGTCGGCGCCCGGCTTTCTGAACGGCCTGACCGCGCTCGCCAACGCGACCACCAACTGCTTCCCGATGATCCTGATCAGCGGTTCGAGCGAGCGTGAAATCGTCGATCTGCAGCAGGGCGATTACGAAGAAATGGATCAGTTGAATGCGGCCAAGCCGTATGCGAAGGCCGCGTATCGCGTGCTGCATGCCGAAGACATCGGCATCGGCGTGGCGCGAGCGATTCGCGCCGCGGTGTCAGGGCGTCCGGGCGGCGTGTATCTGGACTTGCCGGCCAAGCTGCTCGCGCAAACGCTGGACGCCGTCAAGGCGCAGCAATCGCTGGTCAAAGTGGTCGATGCCGCGCCGCGTCAGTTGCCGGCGCCGGAATCGGTCAAGCGTGCAATCGATGTGCTGAAGAGCGCCAAGCGTCCGCTGATCCTGCTCGGCAAGGGGGCGGCTTACGCGCAGGCTGACGCGGAGATCCGCGCGTTCGTCGAGCAAAGCGGCATTCCGTATCTGCCGATGTCGATGGCCAAGGGCCTGTTGCCCGATACGCACGAGCAATCGGCGTCGGCGGCACGTTCGTTCGTGCTGCAGGAAGCCGACGTGGTCGTGCTGATCGGCGCGCGTCTGAACTGGCTGCTCTCGCACGGCAAGGGCAAGACGTGGGGCGCGGAGCCGAAGAAGTTCGTCCAGGTCGATATTTCGCCGACCGAGATCGACAGCAACGTCGCGATCGCCGCGCCGGTGATCGGCGATATCGGCTCGTGCGTGGCGGCATTGCGTGCCGGTCTGGATGCGGGATTCGCAAAGCCGAGCGCTGAGTGGACCGGCGCGATCGCCGAGCGCAAGAGCAAGAACCTCGCAAAGATGGCCGCCACGCTCGACAAGAACCCGTCGCCGATGAATTTCCACAGCGCATTGCGTGCAATCCGCGACGTGCTGAAGACACGCCCGGACATCAACGTCGTCAACGAAGGTGCGAACACGCTCGACTACGCGCGCAGCATCATCGACATGTACGAGCCGCGCAAGCGCTTCGATTCCGGCACGTGGGGAATCATGGGCATCGGCATGGGCTTCGCGATCGGCGCGGCGGTGACGAGCGGCAAACCGGTTGTCGCGATCGAAGGCGACAGCGCGTTCGGCTTCAGCGGCATGGAACTCGAAACCATCTGCCGCTACGACCTGCCGGTTTGCACCATCGTCTTCAACAACAACGGCGTGTATCGCGGCACCGACGTGAACCCGACCGGCGGCAAGGACGTCGCACCGACCGTGTTCGTGAAGGGCGCGCGCTACGACAAGATGATCGAGGCATTCGGCGGTGTCGGCTACAACGCGACGACACCGGAAGAACTGACGAAGGCGCTGCTCGAAGCGATCGCGTCCGGCAAGCCGACCTTGATCAACGCCGTCATCGACGAAGCGGCGGGCACCGAAAGCGGCCGCCTGACCAATCTGAATCCGCAAAGCGCGGCAATGAAAAAGTGATCCAGCGTAACCACGGAGATATCAAATGACCAAACCACTCGAAGGCATCAAGATCATCGACTTCACCCACGTTCAGGCCGGTCCTGCGTGCACCCAGTTGCTCGCCTGGTTCGGCGCCGACGTGATCAAGGTTGAGAGACCGGGTTCGGGCGACGTGACGCGCAACCAGTTGCGCGACATCCCCGACGCCGACGCGCTTTACTTCACGATGCTCAACAGCAACAAGAAGTCGCTCACGTTGGACACGAAAAAGCCCGAGGGCAAGGAAGTACTGGAAAAGCTGATTCGCGAATCCGACGTGCTGGTCGAAAATTTTGGGCCGGGCGCGCTGGACCGGATGGGCTTTTCATGGGAACGCCTGAACGAACTCAATCCGAAGATGATCGTCGCTTCGGTGAAGGGCTTCAGCGACGGCCATCACTACGACGACCTGAAGGTCTACGAAAACGTCGCGCAATGCGCGGGCGGCGCGGCCTCCACCACTGGCTTCTGGGACGGCCCGCCGACCATCAGCGCCGCGGCGCTCGGCGACAGCAACACCGGCATGCACCTGGCGATCGGCATTCTGACCGCACTGATTGGACGCGATAAAACCGGCAAGGGCCAGAAGGTCGCGGTGTCGATGCAGGACAGCGTGCTGAACCTGTGCCGCGTGAAGCTGCGCGACCAGCAACGGCTGGAACGCGTGGGCTATCTCGAGGAATATCCGCAGTATCCGCACGGCGAATTCAGCGACGTGGTGCCGCGCGGCGGCAATGCGGGCGGTGGCGGTCAGCCGGGCTGGGTGCTCAAGTGCAAGGGCTGGGAAACGGATCCGAACGCGTACATCTACTTCACGATTCAGGGCCATGCATGGGAGCCGATCTGCAAGGCGCTCGGCAAACCCGAGTGGATCGACGATCCGGCCTACAAGACCGCTGAAGCACGTCAACCGCATATCTTCGAGATCTTCGGCACCATCGAAGCCTGGCTTGCCGACAAGACCAAGTTCGAAGCGGTCGACATTCTGCGCAAGTTCGATATTCCGTGCGCGCCGGTGCTGACAATGAAAGAACTGGCCAACGATCCGTCATTGCGCGCGAGCGGCACGATCGTCGAAGTGCCGCACAAGAAACGCGGCACATATCTGACGGTCGGCAGTCCGATCAAGTTCTCGGACATGAAGCCGGAAGTGACTGCGTCGCCGCTGCTCGGTGAACACACGGATGAAGTGCTGGCGAGCCTCGGCTACAGCCGGCAGGACATCTTCAACCTGCACGAAATCAAAGCGGTTTAATAGTGTTACTTACGCTACGGGCCTGGGCGTAGGCTCGGGCCTGTGAATACGGCGCCCCTCAGCGGGCGCCGTATTCAATTCAAGGATCTGCGGTTTTACTTCCGGGGAGCGCCATGCAAAGCGCTATCGACTTCGAGCAACTCGTCAACGTAATCGGCGACGCGATCATCATTTCCGATGCCGCCGGCAGCATCACGTTATGGAACCCCGGCGCTGAGCGCATGTTCGGCTTTACGCAGGACGAGGCACTGGGAAAGTCGCTGGACCTGATCATTCCGGAACGTTTGCGCGGCCGCCATTGGGACGGTTATCACAAGACCATGGCAACGGGCGAAACCCGTTATGGCAACGACGTGCTGCGTGTTCCTGCCGTCCATAAGGACGGGCGGTCGCTGTCGATTGCCTTTACGGTCGCATTGCTGCATTCGCCGCAGAACGAGCTCACCGGCATCGTCGCCGTGATCCGCGACGAGACCAGCCGCTTCCAGGAGGATCGCCAACTACGCAAGCGTCTCGCGGAACTGGAAGCATCCGCTGGCGCGTGAGCGTCAGGCGTAGCGCGCAAGAAACATATCGGCCGCAGATTCCGCGACGTGCCTTTGCTCATCCGCGCTGAGGGGTGGCTGCCCCATCGTCACCTGCGGCCAGAACGCGAACGCTTTCACGAGAGCCTGCAACTGCTGTGAGGCGAACATCGGGTTCGACGTCTTGAGGCGGCCATCAGCAGCGGCTGCGCGAATCCACACTGTCAGGTCTTCTTCGCGCTCGCCCATGCGAGCGACCATGTCGCGCGCGCGTTCCTGCGAATGAATGCCCGCCGCGATCGCAACGCGTGCCAGCGACAGAAACGCCTCGTTATTCAGAAGGGCCAGCTTTTTAAACAGAAGCTGGAGCAACTGCGCACGCAACGGATGCGCGGCCGAATAAGCCGTCACCTCGCCCGTGTCGCTCGACTCCCACAACTGCCCCAGGATCGCCGCAAACAGCGCTTCCTTGCTCGGAAAATGGTTGTAGACCGTCCGCTTCGAGACGCCCGCGCGTGCGGCGATTCGGTCCATGCTGGTCGCGTCAAAGCCGGCCGCGAGAAATTCTTCGATTGCCGCCCCAATGACGGCGGCGCGCTTGCGGTCGGTCAGGCGGAGGGTGGGTTCACTGGTGCTCATCATTAAATTTTACACCGGGCAGTTTACTTTTCTCGAAAATAAACTACACTGAGCAGTCTACTTTCCGCTTCGAGGCTGCCCGCATGACATCGTTTACCGGTTCTATTCGCCGCGCCTTGGGGCTGACGGCTGCGCAACGGGGGCGTGAATCGTTCGATATGTCGGCTCAGCACGACGGCGAGCGCTTTCGTAACGTCAAACCGCGTCCTGTCGAAGGACTCGGCAAGACCTTGAGCATCGTCTGGAATATTTTGCTCAACAAGCCGGCCGGCACGACGCCGGCGGGCGCCCTGCCCGTCGATGCGCTGACGCGCGAACAACTCCAGGCCGCACCGGACCGGAGCCTGTATCGCCTCGGGCATTCCACCATGCTGATCAAGCTGCGGGGTCAGTTCTGGTTGACCGACCCGGTCTTCGCTGAACGTGCATCGCCGTTCCGGCGCTTCGGTCCGAAGCGCTTTCACGCGCCGCCCATTGCCCTCGAAGACTTGCCGCCGTTGCGCGGCGTAATTCTGTCGCACGACCACTACGACCATCTGGACCGCGAGACCGTGCTGGCACTCGCTGCGAAGACAGGCGTATTCCTGACGCCGCTGGGCGTCGGCGACCGTCTGATCGAGTGGGGTATTGAGGCGTCGAAGGTCCGCCAGTTCGACTGGTGGCAGGGCGCCGAAATCGACGGCCTGGCGTTCACGGCAACCCCGGCGCAGCATTTCTCCGGCCGCAGTCTGTTCGACGGCAACAGCACCTTGTGGGCTTCGTGGGTCATCGTCGATGACGCGCTGCGCGTGTTCTTCAGCGGCGACACGGGCTACTTCGACGGATTCAAGGCCATTGGCGAACGGCTGGGTCCCTTCGACGTGACGCTGCTCGAAACCGGCGCCTACGACGCGCAATGGCCGTACGTCCACATGCAGCCCGACGAGACCGTCCAGGCCCACGTCGATTTGCGTGGCCGCTGGCTGGTGCCGGTTCACAACGGCACGTTCGATCTGGCGATGCATCGCTGGCAGGAACCGTACGAGCGCGTGATCGGACTCACCGCCGCGCGCGGCATTCCGCTGTCGACGCCCCGCATGGGTGAGCGGCTGGACCTGGCCTCGCCGCACCGCGGCGAGAAGTGGTGGCGCGAAGTCGCCGAGACCGAGAGTGCGCGAGAGTCGAGGACACCGCTGCGCCGGTTCTTCTGCCGCCAGACCCGGCAAGCGAATTCGTGAGGTCGACGACCTCGCGCAGCGTCGTCTCAGTCGGTTTGATTAGATGCCCGCGCGCAACGTTTTCGCTGCCGCAACCATGTTCTTCAATGCAGGAATGACTTCTTCCCACGCACGCGTCTTCAGGCCGCAGTCGGGGTTCACCCACAAGCGCTCAGCCGGAATCCGTTCAGCCGCCTTGCGCATCAGATTCACGATGTGCTCCTGGCTAGGGATATTCGGCGAGTGGATGTCGTAGACGCCCGGGCCGATTTCGTTCGGATAATTGAAGTGGTCGAAGGCGTCCAGCAATTCCATGTCCGAGCGCGACGTCTCGATCGTGATGACGTCAGCGTCCATATCGGCGATCGAAGCGATGATGTCGTTGAACTCCGAGTAACACATGTGCGTGTGGATCTGCGTCTCGTCCTGCACGCCATTTGCCGTGATGCGGAAGGATTCCACCGCCCACTGCAAGTAGTTGTTCCACTGCGACTTGCGCAACGGCAGACCTTCACGCAGCGCCGCTTCGTCAATCTGAATCACGCGTACACCTGCCTTCTCCAGGTCCAGCACTTCCTCGCGGATCGCCAGCGCCAGTTGATAGCAGGAAACCGAACGCGGCTGATCGTCACGCACGAACGACCAGTTCAGGATCGTGACCGGGCCGGTCAACATGCCCTTCATCGGCTTGGCGGTCTGCGATTGCGCATACGTGATCCACTCGACCGTCATCGCCTTGGGACGGCTGATGTCGCCGAACAGAATGGGCGGCTTCACGCACCGCGAGCCATACGACTGCACCCAGCCGAACTGGCTGAACGCGTAACCATCGAGTTGTTCGCCGAAGTATTCGACCATGTCGTTGCGCTCCGCTTCGCCATGCACGAGCACGTCGAGACCCAGCGCTTCCTGTTCCTGCACGCTGCGCGCAATTTCGTGCTGCATCACCGTCTTGTAGCCGGCTTCGTCCAGTTCACCACGCTTGAACTGGCTGCGCGCCTGGCGAATTTCGGCGGTTTGCGGGAATGAGCCGATGGTGGTGGTCGGGTAAGCCGGCAGGTTCAACAGCGCGGACTGCCGGGCGGCGCGTTGCGGATAGGCGCTGGCGCGACGTCCCAACGCGGCATCGATCTTCGCGATCGCGGCCTTGACCGCCGGGTTGTGCACGCGGGGCGACGTGCGACGGCTCTGAATGGCGGCCTGATTGTCGGCGAGCGCGGCCTGCACCGACTCGCGTCCGTCGTTCAGCGCCTTTGCGATGATCTTCAGTTCATCGAGTTTTTGCAGGGCAAAGGCGAGCCACGAACGGATTTCGTGATCGAGCTTCTGTTCGCTGTTCAGGTCAACCGGAACATGCAGCAATGAACACGACGGCGCGATCCACAATCGAGCTTGCAAGGTCCGATGAATCGGCGTCAGCCATTCCAGCACCGCGCTCAGGTCGGTCTTCCAGATGTTGCGGCCATTGATGACGCCAAGCGACAGAATCTTGTCGGCGGGCAAGCGTGCGACGACCTGCTCGATCTCTCCACGGCCGTTGATCGCATCGACATGCAGACCTTGAACCGGCAATCCACAAGCAAGCGCGAGGTTATCGCGCAGCTCACCGAAATAGGTTGCCAGCAGCAGCTTCACGCGGGTGGTCTTCAACGCGTCGTACGCCGTGGCAAACGCGTGTTGCCATGCCGGCTTGAGCTCGGTGACCAGCGCCGGTTCATCGATCTGCACCCACTTCACGTTTTGCGCCGCCAGTTGCTCGAGCAGAGCCGCGTACACGGGCAACAGGCGCGGCAGCAGCGCGAGCTTGTCCGAATCGTCCTTCGCCTTGCCGAGCCATAGATACGTCACCGGCCCGATGATGACCGGCTTGGCTTTGACGCCAAGCGCGCGAGCCTGGGCGAGTTGATCGAGGAGGTGCGAAGCATCGAGCGCAAACTCGGTCGACGCGCTGAATTCCGGCACGATGTAGTGGTAGTTCGTATCGAACCACTTGGTCATCTCGCCTGCCTGCACGCCGCAGCTGCAGGCGGAATCATGCGCGGAGCGGCCACGTGCAACGCGAAAGTAATTGTCGAGCGCGTCACCCTCGAAACCCCAGACCCGTTCCGGGATATTGCCCAGCATGAAGCTCGTGTCGAGCACCTGGTCATAGAACGAGAAATCGCCAACCGGAACCTGATCGAGGCCGGACTGGTTCTCCCAGTGGCGCTGACGCAGTTGCGCGCCCAGGCTTTTCAGTTCGTCGCGCGACGACTGGCCTTTCCAATACTGCTCCTGAGCGAACTTCAGCTCACGCTTTGCGCCGATGCGGGGGAAACCCAGATTGTGTGTCGTAACCATGGTGATGAGCTGCTCCGAAAATGAACGGCTCGATCATAGGATGGATGACTCATGAAATATAATGGCATTATTTCATCGATCAATTAGTTTTCTTCATGGACTCGCCATGCTTGAACGAACCCATCTGACGATCATTCGGGAAGTGGACCGGCAAGGCTCCCTGACCGCGGCGGCCAACGTGCTGTGCCTGACGCAATCGGCACTGAGTCACACCGTCAAGAAGATGGAGCAACACCTGGGCACCGCCGTGTGGGATCGCGAGGGCCGAAACCTGCGTCTGACCCAGGCAGGGCAATATCTGCTGGCGCTTGCCAACCGCGTGCTGCCGCAAATGGAACACGCGGAAGAACGGATGAAGCAATACGCCCAGGGGCAGCGCGGCACGCTGCGTATTGGAATGGAATGCCACCCCTGCTATCAGTGGCTGCTCAAGGTGGTCTCGCCGTATCTCGCGCGCTGGCCGGACGTGGATGTCGACGTCAAACAGAAATTCCAGTTTGGCGGCATTGGCGCTCTGTTCGGTTACGACATCGACATTCTGGTTACGCCGGATCCGTTGCGAAAACCCGGTCTACGCTTCGAGCCGGTGTTCGATTACGAGCAGGTGCTGGTAGTCGGCCCCGGACACCGACTCGCGCAGTTGTCCTTTGTTCCGCCGGAGGAACTGGCGGATGAAGTCCTCATTACGTATCCGGTGGAAATCGATCGGCTGGATATCTATAACCAGTTTCTGATGCCGGCGAACGTCATGCCGAAGCGCCACAAGGTCATTGAAACCACCGACATCATGTTGCAGATGGTGGCGAGTGGACGGGGCGTCGCCGCGCTGCCGCGCTGGCTGGTGGAAGAGTACGCCGGCAAGGTCGCCATCAGTCCGGTCAGACTGGGCAAGCGAGGCATTGCCAAGCAGATTTTTCTCGGCGTGCGCGAGACAGACGCGGCGATCGATTATCTGAAAGCGTTCGTCGAACTCGCGCGCGAATCGGACTGGAACGCGCCAGAAAAAACCGGCTGAACGCTGAGCGTATCTGGAGAATTCGATGCGTTGACGGGCGACCGGAGTGCGTGACGACGTAGTGCTGATCGTCGGTTCACTTCGCCGCCCGGGGGGTCTCGACGGATTTACTCCGGTGACTCCATTGCCGATTGCTGATAGTTCTGAATCCCCACCTTGTCGATCAGCTCCAGATTGGTTTCGAGCCAGTCGATATGTTCCTCGGTGTCGTCGAGAATATGGGTAAGGATCGCGCGTGAGACGTAATCGCTAACCGTCTCGCAGTAGGCGATGGCTTCCTTGCACGTTGCCTGCGACATCCGCTCGAGCTTGAGGTCGCACTCAAGAATTTCCTGCGTCTCCTCGCCGATCAGCAATTTGTGGAGGTCCTGCAAATTCGGCAAACCGTCCAGCACGAAGATGCGCTCGATCAGCAGATCGGCGTGCTTCATCTCGCCGATTGATTCGTCGTACTCGTGTTTGCCGAGACCTTTCAGACCCCAATGACCATACATTCTGGCATGCAGAAAGTACTGGTTGATTGCGGTCAGCTCATTCTTCAATTGCGCGTTCAGGTATTCGAGTACCTTGGCATCTCCTTGCATACCGCCTCCTCTATTCGCTACGCCACGCCGCTCAGGCAACGCACTTCGCGTGATGCTGTTTGGTGCATGGCATCACGCGGCTCATGTGCGGCACCCGTTAGCGCAGCATAGTGCATGGCAGGCTCGACCGTACGAATGAGAATTGGTATCCCCTCAGATCCAAGCAAACCAAACGCGCAAAGGGTCACTGGATTGCCAACTTGCGGATTCCATCCAGCAGTCTGCCAATTTCCGCCTCAGTAGTCAGATAGCTGACCGACGCGCGCGCGATCTGTTTAAGTCCTCTGGATTCCATATCAAGAGGCGTGTACGGGACACCGTTGCTGCCGATCGTGACACCCTGATCCGCCAGACTGCGCTGCACCGACGCTGCCTCCAGACCTGCTATGTTGAACGCCACCAGCCCGGATTGCTCGCGGCCCTGGTCCAGCACCGTCACACCGGGAATCTCCGCGATTTGGCCGCGCAACGCGCGTGCCACGCTGTCGATCCGCGCGCGAATATTTTCAACGCCGATCTCCAACGCCTCTTCCAATGCGTTAGCCAGGCCGCAATGCAGCGCTGGCGCGGCTTCCGCCGCCTCGAAACGCACCGCGTCGTCGCGCAAGACGGGCTCTCCGTCTGCACCCAGCGGCGCGGATCGTATGTCGACGAAAGCCGGCGTCAAGCGAGGCAGAAAATCCTCCCGCACATACAACAGGCCTGTGCCTCTCGGACCACGCAGCGCCTTGCGGCACGGAGCGGTGAGGACATCGCAACCCACCTTGGCGACGTCGATGGGGAGTTGTCCAATCGCCTGGGCGGCATCGACGAAGTAGGGGATGCCGTGGCGGCGTGCGACCTGCCCGATCGCCGCAGCCGGATTGATCAGCCCGCCGTTCGCCGGCAACCAGGTCAGCGCAATCAGGCGCACACGGTCGTCAAGCATGGCCTCCAGCGCCTGCGGATCCACGGCGCCGCTGGAATCGGACGGAATGACTTCGATCGACGCCCCTGCGCGCTGGGCCGACAGGCGCATGGCAGCCAGATTCCCGCCCCACTCGTGACGCCCGACCAGGATCCGTTCGCCGGATTGCCACGGTCCTAGCGCGGCGAATGCGCGCCCCCACCCTGCCGAGTTGCCGCTTGTCAGGGCGATCTCCGCCGGACGGGCGTTCAGCAGTCGCGCAACAAGCAAGCGAGCGCGCTCAGACTGCTCACGCCCGGCGATGCCGGCTTCCATCGGACCCATCGTGGCTTCGAGCCAAAGGTGGGCGCGCATCGCCTCCAGCGTGGCGGACGACGGCAGCGAGGCTCCCGCGTGATTGAAATGCGTGGTGCTTTGAGCACCGGGCGTAAGGGCGCGCAACGCATCGACGGCAGAAGGCGAAAGAGGAGAAGGCATGGTCGGTCCAATAACGCGCGGTGGGTTCACGCTTGAGTCAGGGAGATAGCGGCTTATGTCCGAGGATCGGCGCGGGCATCGAAGAGGTCATATCACGCGTGTCCGATCGTAAGGGACTCCCGATCCTATTTGCTAGACCAGCAAGTGGCAAATCAGTTTTTCCACTCGATGCATGAGCGAAACTAATGCGTGCGGTCCAACGAGTCTTGCGCCGCTGCCTGCGTGATCCACGCGCGGAATGCGGACGCCGGGTCGCCCAACGTCCCCTTGGGCATCACGAGCCACCAACCAATGCGAGGGTCGTCGAGCACCGCGTCGGGCAACACCTCGACCAGTGCCTTGCTCGCCAGTTGCTGGGCAATCAGCCGGTGACGGCCCATGGCGATGCCCTGCCCGGCGAGGGCCGCTTCAACGACGATATTGTAGTCATGCAGTTGCACGCGCTGCGCCCGGGTCAGGTCCAGCCCGAAACGATGCGCCCAGACTTCCCACTCGAACGCATGTTTCGAATACGACGCCAGCAGTGGAAAGCGCAGCAGGTCCTGCGGCTTGCGCGGACGGCTCTTTCCGTCGACGAGGGACGGGATGCAAACCAGTGACAGACGCTCCGGCATGAGCTGCTGCGAACGCACGCCCGGCCAGCCGCCGCGGCCGTAACGGATCGCCACGTCGACCTCGCCGCCGGACACGTCGGCAAGCGCGATCTCCGGACGCAATTGCAAGTCGATACCGGGATGGGCGGCCGAGAATGCATGCAGGCGCGGCGCCAGCCAGCGCGTCGCAAACGACGCCAACAACCCGACCGTCAACGTGACGCGCTCGTCGGCGTGGGCGCGAACCTCGCTGGTGCCGGCCCGCAGGAGTTCGAATGCCGCGTGCACCTTTTCGTAGTACGCCCTTCCCTCCGGCGTGAGTTCGATGGCGCGCGTGCGTCGTTCGAACAACGCGACGCCCAGGTCCGCTTCCAGCTTCTGGATCTGGTGGCTGATGGCACTTTGGGTCACGAAGAGTTCCTGAGCCGCATGGCTGAAACTCAGACGCCTCGCGGCTGCTTCAAAGGCACGTAACGACAGCAAAGGCGGTAATGGGCGAGTCGGATGCATCGGGCATGGACGATAGGCGCGAGGAGTTTGCCATGCTACGCCACCTTGCCAGGGAAGACGCGGGCCTGGCGTTCTCGATGGGCTCCACGACGCTTAAAAAAAGCCGGCATTCAGCGACGGATTCCCACAGGTTGCTCCGTTAAAGCAGCTGAAGCACAACGTTCGCGGAGTCACGAGCAGCCTGACGACACTGAAAGCTGGTGCGGCAAACCAGCAGTCGTGACGTGGCGGCCAACGTTATTGCACCCCCTGCTTGCCGGCCTATGCGTTCGATTTCCCTACTATGACAACTCAAATTCTGGTCGTTGACGACGATGTCGAACTACTCGGGTCGCTGGCCGACTTTCTCGGACGAGAAGGCATGGCGGTCTCCGTATTGCACGAGGTGAAGTCGCTCGGGGAACACATCGAACGGAATCCACCTGATCTGATCGTCCTCGACCAGATCATGCACGGTGTGAATGGCCTCGCCGCGCTGAGCACGCTACGCGCCGCGGGCAACACCGTCCCCGTGATTCTGGCCTCGGGACCCGACGACATGGACCGGATCGTGGGGCTCGAAATGGGCGCGGACGACTGCATCGGCAAACCCTTCAATCCGCGCGAACTCCTTGCCCGCATGCGTGCCGTATTGCGACGACGAACCCTGTCTGCCTCGACCGCCGCGCGGGAAAAACACGAAGTCCTCGGATTCGGCCCGTTCACGCTGGACCTTCAGTTGCGCACGCTCAAGACGGAGAGCAACCGGCTCACGCTATCGGCGGGAGAATTCGCGCTGCTTAAGATCTTCGTCAGTCACCCCATGCGCACGCTTACCCGTGAGCGCCTGCTTGAATTGCTGCACGGCCCGGAGGACGATCATACCGACCGCGGGGTCGATGTCCAGGTCTGGCGGTTGCGCAGGCTTCTCGAAGCGGACCCTTCCGCGCCGAGGTTCATCCAGACCGTCCGCAGTCATGGTTATGTATTTGTGCCGGACGGCGCGCAACCGTCCTCGACGCACTGAGTCTTCACGCGCTACGGCAATCGCAAGCTCGAGTGCGGATATGGACAAGGCGTGCACGGCACTGCATTATCCATGCTGGCTGTCAGACACCACCCGCGCGCGAGAGGCGAACAATGCCCAGGCACAACCCAGCGCTTCATCGCAACGAAAAACGCCCTATGACACCGGGTCGCCGGCGGCTTCTCATCGCCGGCGTGATCGCGCTGATCGCCGCGCTTGGTTGGGGGCTTTGGGTCATACTCGAGCCCGCCTTCCGGCACACCATCGTCATCACAACCGGTGCAGACAACGGGATCTATCGCGGCTTTGCAGATCGTTATGCACCCATCCTGAAGCGTGACGGCATCAAGCTCGATATCCGCAGTTCGTCGGGGTCGAGTGAAAACTATCAGCGGCTGAGTGACCCCAACAGCGAATACGAGGTGGGCTTCATCCAGTCCGGCACCACCAGCCCGAAAGAAACCGATCACCTGCAGACGATCGCCGCCGTCTCCTATGAACCGATCTGGGTGTTCTACCGTGGTGACTCCACCATCACCCGGCTGGCACAACTACGTGGCAAGAGAGTTTCAATCGGTGTTCCTGGCAGTGGCCTGCTGAACGTCTCGCAGGTATTGCTCGGGTACAGCGGCGTCACACGCGACAACACAAAGCTGCTCGAGATGGACGCGGTCAAATCCTATCAAGCCCTCGAAAACGGTCAGCTGGATGCAGCATTCTTTATCGGCAGGCCTGATGCGCCCATGCAGACCACACTGCTGAACAGCGATCTCAAGCTGATGAGTTTTGTACAGGCCGATGCGCTGATACAGAAATTCCCATCGCTATCCAAGGTTATTTTTCCACGCGCCGCGACCAGCATCGTCAACGATCTGCCGCAAGCGGACGTTACGCTGCTCGCCGCCACCGCCTTGCTCGTCGCCAAAGACACGCTACACCCTGCACTCGTCTACCTGTTGCTGGACGCTGCTAAAACCGTCCACGGCGGCGAAGATTACTTCACGCCGCTTGGCGTGTTTCCCAATCTGAATACCGCGGACTTTCCTGTTGCCGAAGAGAGCGAGCGCTACTTCAAAACGGGCCGCCCCTTCCTGCAACGCTACCTGCCATTCTGGCTGGCCAGCTTTATCGAACGACGTCTGCTGATCCTGCTCCCCTTCATGGCTTTATTGCTCGGCCTGCTGCAGGCGTTGCCGCGCATGGCGGAGGCGCGCATAAAGAAACGCCTGGTTGTCTGGTATCGCGAGATCAAGGCGCTCGAAGACGAAATATGGAAAACCAGCCATCCAACGCCGGACCAGATTGCACAATGGCAGGACGAGATCGAGCACATCGATGCCAATGCCAATCAGATCCGGATGCCGCAGCGTTATTTCCAGGACGTGTATGCGCTCAAGCAGGCGATTGCCGTAGTACGGAACAGAATTTCACGCGTTGCGGACCAAGCTACGTCGGACGCAGCATGAGCTTCTGAACTCGCCAGTTCAACAGCTCGGCGACAAACAGCACGTTCTCGGACGGACAGGCCATCTGGTGAATCCAGCCGAACTGCTTCAGTTGCTTGCCGGATTGACCCAGCATGCCGAGCAGCTTTCCTTCGAGCGTCAGTTTGTAGATGCGCCCCGGAAACGCATCGGAACAGTAAAGCACCTGATTCGGGCCGGGAGAAATGCAGATCGCCCACGGTGAGCCCGGTGCAAAAGTGCCGGCGGCTATCGTCGCTTCATCGGGAACGCTGCCGATCGCGGGTTGAGCGCCAGGCGGGACCGGTACGTCGATGGTGAACTGCCGCTGGAAATTACCCTCGCCGTCGAAAACCTGAATGCGACGGTTGCTGCGATCGGCAATATACACGAGGCCTTTGGCATCGACAGCGATACTGTGCGGCGTATGAAACTGACCCGGACCCGTCCCGCGTTCGCCCCACGATTTGAGCCAGTTGCCGTCCTTGTCGACTTTCGCCACACGGGAGTTGATATACCCGTCGCTGATATAGGTGTTGTCAGCGCTGTCCCAGGCGACGTCGGTGACTTGCCTGAAGCGCCCCGGCTCCGACGGCAAAGGCGGATTCGGATGCTTGAGCGGGCCCGTTTCCTCGTCTGCCGCTTCCTGCTTACGACCGAAAACCATGGCGACGCGTCCGTCCGGCGTGAACTTGATCACCATGTCGGAACCCTTGTCGGTCACCCAGATGTTGTCGTGCCGGTCGACCTTGACCGTGTGTGCGAACGACCAGGCATACAGGTTGTGGCCAATTTCGCGGACGAACCGACCGTCCGGCGCGAACTCTAGAAGCTGAGCCGCGGCGGCGCCGTAAGCCGGTCCGATCGAATTGCCGCGCGAGAGCACAAAAATATGCCCCTTCGAGTTAAAGCTCACGCCCGAACACTCGCCGAAATAAACGTCACGTGGGAGATGCAGCAGATTGGGAACCGACTCGTAAGCGATGGTCGGGACAGAATCCGCGTAGGCGAGACTGGGGAAGAGAGTAAGCGCTGCGGCGCTTTCGGCCGCCAGGGTGAGAAAGCGGCGGCGGCTGAAGGCAGCGCTCTGAGAGTCGCTGCAGCATAGACAAGAGTACGGGTGTTGATCGTTCATCGGCTTGCCTCCTTTTCGCTTGCTGTGCGGGACAGCAGCGTTGTCGGTTTTCGCGCCGATGCATCCGGCATGTCCGAACAACAGGCGCGGTAGGTCTTGCACGGCGAGGATACACCGAGTAGCCGCGGGTGACTGGAGTCAGCTGATTGGTGTCAGGTTAGCCGTGGAGATCACGCGTACCATCCGTACTATTCAGTTCACCGGTACTCAACGACCGCAACCGCCATGCGCCGTGTTTCATTCAAGGGGATATCCATGCTCAGAAAAGTTTCACAAGCAGGCTTCGCAACCATCGCCGTATCCCTGCTGGCCGCGTGTGCAACGCCGCCAGCAAATCCCCCGAGCACATCCATCGATCCACCTCAAGCCGAGCGCGTGATGACGCTCACCGCGTCAGGTGTACAGAACTATTCGTGTGAATTCGACGCGCAGCATCAGCTGGGATGGGTGTTCAAGAGCCCACTGGCAACGCTCTACGATGCGAGCGGCCAAGCTACGGTCCGGCACGGCGCGGGTCCGTCCTGGGAAATGGAAGATGGCAGCCGGATCGTCGGCCACGTGCTGGCACAGCGACCCAGCGAAACACGGGCGAGCATTCCCCAACTATTGCTCGAAACGCATAGCACGGCCGGCAGTGGCCCACTGTCAGCAGTGCGGTATGTGCAGCGCTTGCATACCGTCGGCGGGCTAGCGCCGACAGCACCGTGTTCAACAGAACATCAAGCCGGAAGCTCGCCCTATCTCGCGGACTACGTGTTCTACCGGTAGCCGCTCAAGCTTCGCGTCGCGCGCTTACTTCAAGTCGGACTGATTCGGCGGCGGCAGTGACGGATCGAGCTTCGCGGACTCTCTCACCAGCTGGTCAGTCATTGCGGCCGCAACCGGGTTCGAGCCAGTACGATACGAGTCGTCATGACTGGCTTGGGCCTGGACTTGGGCCGGCGGCGGCAAACCCGGATCGAGTTTCGCGGACTCCTTGACCAACTGATCCGTGATCGCGGCCGCGACCGGATTCGGGCCATGGCGACGCAGACTGTCACGCGTGCCATCGGTTCGCAACACGGGGTTGGTCTTCGACTCGGCATAAGCACGAACGGCGACCGATTCGCGTGGCCGCGTGTTCGCCTGCGGCAATGGCACGACGTCGTCCACTGGCGAGCCGGACACGGTCACCACAGTCCCGTTTGTTGACTGCTTGGGGTCGGTCACTGTGTTGCCGGAAAGAGGCGCCGCACCGATCACACTTCCCGCCGTCACATGGGTGTCACCCAATGGGGGCGAAGTCGCGGCCAATTCCGTCGAACCGCTTGTCGCAGCGTCGGGGTCGACTGTCGAGCGATGGCTTTTTTGTAGCAGTAGAAAAGCACCGAACACCAACTCGAGGAGAAGCACTCCGACAATAAATGATGTACGTACATTCCTCATATTAACCAACGATTCGTTCAATCGAGACGATTGGATTGATGATGGCCGTTGGCTCGAAGAGCATGCCGAACGGCAAGTTCGCAGCGTGAACCTGCGATGGATTGATGTGGGGATAATTTGCGCGACCCGCACACGTTGATTGCCCGGTGGCAATGGTCCGGTGATTCACTCCACCGAACGGCACGGGACATCTCTCTTATGCTAATGCGAAAAAATAACCTGTGGTGACCCGCCACGAAGTCGGGGCAAGATCGTCAGAAACGCGCGGGCATTCTCTACACCCGCGGCCATGGGGGACTACAGGTCGATTTGATGGACCATACGGTTGGCGAGAGGTAATTTTCTCGTCCGGAGTAGTCAGATTTTTGTCGGCAACGAACTAGTTCTGTTTGCGATCGATGCGCACGCGATTTGTCGGACGATCCGCACGCAGCGTGACGCCGCGTGCGCTGTCAATCAATATGCCCCTTGCACCAGATTGGTCGGCACACCGTTGACGAAGTTTTCAATGTTGTCCATTAATTGATCGGCAAGACACTGTTGCGCCTCGTCCGACGCCCACGCAACATGCGGCGTCAGAATGACGTTCGGGCGAGCCGCCGCGCGCATCAGCGGATTGTCCTCAGGAGGCGGTTCGCTTGTGGTCACATCGAACCCTGCACCGCTGATCAAACCTTCGTCAAGCGCCTGCACCAATGCACCTTCATCGACCAGGCCGCCGCGCGCCGTGTTGATGATCAAGGGCTTTCTTTTCATCGCGCGGAACTCAGGCATGGCCAGCATGTTTCGCGTGTTCGGTGTGAGCGGACTGTGCACAGTGATGATGTCGCTGGTCGCGAGCACTTCGTCCCACGGCGTGTAAAGCGGACCCAGACCGTCACGTCCCTTGTGCGCGGCGAACATCGGTTGCATGCCGAAGGCTTTGCCAAGTTCCGCGACACGCTGACCGAGCACGCCTTCACCGATGATGCCAAGACGCGCGCCGGCCAGATCGTGAATCGCGTGCGTGAAGAAACAGAATTGCCCCGACTTCTGCCACTCGCCGGCGAGCACGTCTTCGCGATACGCGATCAGATTGCGCCGCAGCGCGAGTATCAGTGCGAAGGTGTGCTCGGGCACCGTGTTGATTGCATAGCCGCGAATATTGCACACGGCGATGCCGAGCCGCTGGCAAGCCGCTTTATCGACGCAATCGGTGCCCGTGGCCGCGATGGCGACAAGCTTCAGATCGGGCAATTGAGCGAGCACGTCCTGCGTCAGCGCCACCTTGTTGATGATCGCGATCGACACGCCGGCGAGCCGCTGCAACACCTGCTCAGACGACGTGTTTTCATACTCGATCAACTGATGATCGAAGCGCGGTTCGCGCAACATGATTTGCGGCGCAAGTGTGGCGCGGTCGAGAAAGGCGATCTTATGCATGCTCATGTCCTTGTTGATTTACAGATGCCGCTTTGCTTCGGCCACGACATGCTGCGTGGTGATACCGAAGTGCTCGTATAACGTCTCCGCGGAAGCCGAAGCACCGAAGCCCGTCATCCCGACAAAACCACCGCGCTCGCCCAGATAGCGGTCCCAGCCGAAACGCAGTGCCGCCTCGATACCGACGCGCACCGTGTTCGGACCCAAAACCGCGGCGCGATAGTCGGCGTCCTGTTCATCGAAAAGTTCCCAGCACGGCATCGACACCACGGCGGTCGCAATGCCCTCTTCCTGTAACTGAAGGCGTGCCTGCAACGCCAGCGCGACCTCGGAGCCGGTGGCCAACAACGTGACGATACGCGCACCGCCCTCCGCTTCGGCCAGCACATAAGCACCGCGTCGCGACAACGACTCGGCGCTATATTCGCGGCGCACCAGCGGCAACGCCTGCCTTGCAAAAATCAACGTGCTCGGCCCGTGCCGATGTTCGAGGGCGAGCGCCCAGCACTCGGCGGCCTCCACCGCATCTGCGGGACGCAGCACGCGCATATTCGGCATGGCGCGTAACGAAGCAAGTATCTCCACAGGTTGATGCGTCGGCCCGTTTTTGCCGACGCCGATCGAGTCGTGGCTGAACACGTAGTGCACCGGCAGACCCATCAGCGCGGCCATGCGCATCGCCGGGCGCTGATAGTCGGAGAACGCCAGATACGTGACGCTGGTCGCGACGATGCCGCCGTGCGCAGCCATGCCGTTGGCCATCGCACCCATCAAATGCTCGCGCACACCGCAGTGGACGTATGCGCCGCTGTGATCGTCCGCGGTGAAGGCGTGCAACTGGCGTTTGTGGCCCGTAGGCGCTTCGAGATCGGCGCAACCCACCATGCGTTCAGGCAGCAGCGGCGCGAACAGATCGCTGATCTCGCCGGACACGGTGATGCCAGGCTGCGGCTCGTCGCGTTCCACCGCACGCTTGCGGTAAGCGTCGAGCACGTCACGCCAGCCTTCCGGCAAACCGCCCGCCATAACCCGTTCGAACTCGGCGCACTGCGCGTCCGGCAACGCGGCGAGACGTGCATGCCACGCGTTGTATTCCTCGCTGCTGCGACGGCCCGCTTCGCGCCACGCGCCGAGGACATCGGCGGGCACGTCGAACGGTGCGTGCGGCCAGCCGAGTTGTGCGCGCGCCGCGTCGGCATCCGCCTGGAACAGCTTGCCGCTATGGCCGCCGCGCTGTCCTTGCAAGCGTGCGATACCGCGGCCGATAACCGTCTTGCACGCGATCATCGAGGGCCGCGGATCGGCGCGCGCAATCGTCAACGCCGCACTGACCGCTTCGAGATCGTGGCCGTCGACTTCAATCACCTGCCAACCGGCGACACGAAATCGCGCGCAGACGTCCTCGCTGATGGAGAGTGAAGTGCTGCCGTCGTCGGTGATCTGGTTGTCATCCCAGCAGAGGATCAGTTTGCCGAGCCGCAGATGCCCGGCCAGCGAGATCATTTCCTGACCGATGCCCTCCTGAAGACAGCCGTCGCCGACGAATGCATACGTGTAGTGATCGACGAGCTCGCGGCCGAAATTCGCCGCGAGATACGCTTCGGCGATGGCCATGCCGAACGCGTTGGCAATGCCTTGCCCCAATGGACCAGTGGTCGCCTCGATACCATGCGCCGGCTCATACTCGGGGTGCCCCGCGCAATGCGAACCGAGTTCGCGGAAGGTCTTGAGCTGGTCGAGCCCGATCGCCGCATAGCCGGTCAGATACAGCAGCGAATACAGCAGCAACGAACCGTGGCCGTTGGATAGCACGAAGCGATCGCGGTCGGGCCAGGTTGGATCAGCGGGATTAAATTTCAGGTGCCGGGTGAACAACGCCGTCGCGATTTCGGCCATGCCGAGCGGCACCCCCTGATGGCCTTCACCGGCCCGCAGAATTGAATCGATGGAGAGGAAGCGGATCGCGTCGGCCATTGGCAATTGCGCCCCTTGCTGACTAGATTGCGTTTGCGTCGCTGCGGCCGATAGCGAAGTCGATGGCGTAAGCGAAGCAATCGGTGCAGCAGACTGAGCTTCAGTGGTGGACATGGCAAAAGGCTCCTCTACGCCGCCCCGACACGCAGGGCGGTGGCAATCAAAACGAAACAGATCGGATCAGGCGGAAGAACGTCGTATGAGGCGGCACCGCGCAGCCTCATACGTCAGCGGATCAATGCAGGAAACCTGTCGAAATCCACGGCACCGCAGCGACGATGATCAACCCGACCATCAACGCAGCGATATAACCAAGAATCGGCTTCATGCCTTCGTCGGGATGAATGCGGCTCACCGCGCAAGCCGAGTAATAACCCACGCCGAACGGCGGTGCGAACAGGCCCACGCCCATCGAGAGGATCACTACCATCGCGTAGTGCACGTCGTGAATGCCCATCTGCCGCGCGATCGGGAACATCAGCGGGCCGAACAGCACGATCGCCGGAATGCCTTCGAGCACGCTGCCGAGAATCACGAACACGCAGATGGATGCAGCCATGAACATCGCTGCGCCGCCAGGCAGTGCGCCGAGCGTTTGCGCAAGCTGTCCTGAGAAGCCCGATTGCGTCAACGCCCACGCCATGCTCGTCGCCGCGCCGATGATCAGCAGAATCGCGCCGGACAACGTTGCGGTGTCGATCAGCATCGGCTTGAGCCGCTTCCACTCGAAACGGCGATAGATCAGCAAGCCCGCCAGCACCGCATACGCAATGCCGATGGTCGAGACTTCGGTCGCCGTTGCAATACCTTCGACCACCGCGGCGCGGATCACGAACGGCAAGGCAATCGCAGGAAACGCGATGACGAACTTGCGCAGAATCTCGACGCCCGTCGCACGCTTGACGCCCGACATGTCTTCGCGCCGATAACGCCACTGCACCACGATGCACAAGGTGATCGCCAGCACGATGCCCGGCAGCATGCCGCCCGTGAAGAGCGCCGAGATCGACACGCCAGTCACGGAACCGAGCGTGATCAACACGAGGCTCGGCGGAATCGTCTCGGTCTGCGCGCCGGTAGCGGCCAGCAGCGCGACCAGATCGCCCGGCTTCGCACCACGCGCTTTCATCTCGGGAAACAGCACGGGCGCGACTGCCGCCATGTCCGCGGCTTTTGAGCCCGATATGCCCGACACCAGATACATCGCGCCGACCAGCACATAGGACAGTCCGCCGCGCACGTGACCCAGCAAGCTCGCGAGAAACGCGATCATCGCCGCGGCCATGCCGGTCATCTCGATCAACTGGCCGAGAAACACAAAGAGCGGCACCGAAAGCAGGATCAGATGCGACATGCCCTCGTCCATCCGGCCGACTACCACCGGCATCGGCGTATTCGTGGTCAGCGCAAGATAGCCGAAGGTCGCGAGTCCGAACGAGAAGGCAATCGGCACGCCGCTCAACACACCGAGCGCGACCAGACCGACAAAGAAGATCAGCAGGTTGATATTGCCGAGATCGCGCAGCAACGGACCGAGTGCAATGAAGATGCCGGCCAGCGCGCCGACCGTTGCGATTGCGGCGAGCGTCAGGCGCCAGTTGCCCATGCGGGCGAGCCGTACCACGGCCACCAGCAGCATCAGCGCCGAACCAACCGGCAAGGCAGCCGCGCGCCACGAGTTCGACAATTCGAGTGCCGGCGTGGTGATGAACGATTCGTCCTGCGCGAAGCTGATCGCCGGGCCGATCACCATCGCGAGGAACGCGATCGGCGCCGCGATCGCGACCACGTCGAGAAAGGCGCGCACACCTGGCGGCGCCATGCCGACCAGCGCCGTCATCCGCATATGCTCGCCGCGCCGCAACGCGATCACGGCGCCAAGCATGGCGAGCCACAGGAACAGCATCGACGCGAGTTCATCGGACCACACGAGCGGCGCGTGCAGCAGATAGCGGCTCGTCACGCCAGCCAGCAGCACGACAATTTCCGCCAACACCAGCAACGCAGCGGGAATCTCCACCAGATGACCGAGAGTGGAGTCGAGCGCACAGGCGAACCGATGCTGCCGCTCGTGCGAATAGGAGATTGAGATCATCGCATTACCCCAGTTTTCCGACGGACTTCTCCATCAGTCCCCACGCCTCGTCGCCGTACTTGGCTTTCCAGTCGTGATAAAAACTCGTCTTGGCCAGCGCGCCACGGAACGCGTCCCGGTCGACATCGATAAACGTAATGCCCTTCTTTTTCAGGTCGTCGCGCAAGGAGAGGCTGAGCCTGGCGATATCCGCGCGTTGCAGCATCGCGGCGCTTTCGAATTCACGTGTGACGATCGCGCGAATGTCCGCAGGCAGGCGCTCCCACGCGGCGCGATTACCGAGAATCCAGTAACCGTCCCACACGTGCGACGTGAGGCTGATGTACTTCTGCACTTCATAGAGCTTGGCCGTCGCGATGATCGGCAGCGGGTTTTCCTGACCTTCCACCACGCCGGTTTGCAAGGCCGAATAAAGCTCGTTGAAATTGATCGGCGCGGGGCCGGCGTCGAGCGCCTTGAACAGCGAGGTCAGCATCGGTGCTTGCGGCACGCGAATCTTGAAGCCTTTCAGATCAGCCGGTGCGCGCAATGCCCGCGTCGATGAACTGATCTGCCGGAAGCCGTTGTCCCACACCTTGCTCACCGACACGAGGCCCGACTTGCCGATCTGCGCGCGGATGTAGTTGCCGAGATCGCCGTCCATCGCCTTCCAGACCGCGTCGTAGTCCTTGAACGCGAAGCCGGTGTTGACGATGCCTGCGGCGGGCGTCAGCGTCGCCAGAATCGACGACGCCTGGTTGAAGAACTCGACGCCGCCATTGCGCACCTGCGACAGCAGATCGGTGTCGGAGCCAAGCTGATTCTGCGGAAAGAGTTTGATATCGAGGCGGCCCTTGGTCGCTTCGCGAATACGATTGATCGCCTCTTGCGCGCGGATGTTAACCGGATGTGTCGGGTCCTGGCCGGTGGCGAGTTTGTACGAAAACTCGGGGGCCGCCATCGCGCTTCGCGAGATGCTCCATAACGGCGCGGCGGCGGATAAGGTTGCACCGGCCTTCAGAAAGGTGCGGCGGCTAATGCCCTGCGGGGCGTTCGAACGGGTTGTCATGGTGTCTTCCTCCAATGCTGGATCGCGCGTCGTTATGGTTTTGGAATCTGAACCGCGGCGGCTGCACGTGTTGCTCGCCGCGGTCGTCTGTTCTCTACTACGTGGTCCCCATCGCCGCCGGCCCCCCGCCTGACGGCCCGTCCTGCCGTTAGGCGTCAGCCGTGAATCAGCATGCCGCCGTTCACATCGATCACCGCGCCGGTGATATACGACGACAGGTTCGACGCGAGGAACAGGAAAGCGCCGGCCACATCGTCGGGTACGCCCAGACGATTGAGCGGAATGCCCGCGAGAATTTCACCGCGTTTGTCGTCGCTGATCTTGCCTGCGTTGATGTCGGTCTGAATCAGCCCCGGCGTCACGCAGTTCACGCGGATGCCGTCGTTGCCGAGTTCGCGCGCCATCGCTTTGGCAAGGCCCAGCACGCCGGCCTTCGCCGCCGAGTAATGCGGGCCGCCGAGAATGCCGCCGCCGCGCTGCGCCGATACCGACGACATGCAGCCGATCGAGCCGCTCTTCTGCTTCTTCATCTGCGGGACGACCGCTTGCGACAGATACAACACGCCGCGCAGATTGACGTCGAGAATACGGTCCCAGCTTTCCGGATCGATCTCGAGCAGCTTGGCAGCCTGCGTAATGCCGGCATTGTTGATCAGGATATCGATCGAACCAAAATCGGCGACGGTGCGTTCGACAGCAGCCTGGCAGGCGCCACGGTCGGTCACATTGCAAACGTAGCCGCGATGTTCGGGCCCAATCGACGCAGCGGCTTCGACCGCGGCATTTTCGTCGAGATCGAAAATGGCGATGCGTGCGCCGTGCGCCGCGAACATGCGGGCGGTCGCCATACCGATGCCGCGCGGCGACGCGCCGCCGGAAATGACGGCGACCTTGCCGTCGAGTAGACGTGACTCTGACATGATGCGGATCTCCTGAATATGAAGCTTATGGTTTGCTGAATTGTTTGCTATTGGTAAGTGCGCGTATTTGCGGCACTTACCCGCCTTGATGAACCTTTACCGCAGCCAGCCTTTGATCGTGTCGCACATCGCCTCGGTCGAAATGCCGTAGCGGTCGTGCAAGGTCGGCAGCGCACCAGCGTCGAGAAACGCGTCGGGCAAACCGATCTGACGGAACGGCGGTGTGACGCCATTGGTCAGCAGCACGGCGGCCA
The DNA here is from genome assembly GCF_900116445.1 of Paraburkholderia aspalathi. Taxonomy (GTDB): domain Bacteria; phylum Pseudomonadota; class Gammaproteobacteria; order Burkholderiales; family Burkholderiaceae; genus Paraburkholderia; species Paraburkholderia aspalathi. The sequence continues at coordinate 176,216 of NZ_FPBH01000013.1, read as the reverse complement.
CCGCTTCGCCCAGACCGCCGATCACCGTATGGTTCTCCGCCACCACGACAAGTCGGCCGGAGCGGCGCGCTTCGCGCAGCAGCGTGGCGGTGTCGAGTGGCTTGATGGTCGGCACGTGCAGCACGCCTACGTCGATGCGATCGGCAGCCAGCGCCTTCGCCGTTTCCAGCGCGCGCATCGTCATGATCCCGGACGAAATGATCAGCACCTCGGCGCCGTCGCGCAGCAGCTTCGCTTTGCCGAGTTCGAACTGGTAGTCGTATTCGTCGAGCACGACCGGCACGTTGCCGCGCAACAGCCGCGCATACACGGGCCCGCGATGGTCGGCGATGGCCGGCACCATCTGCTCGATTTCGATGGCGTCGCACGGATCGATCACCGTGAGGTTCGGCATCGCGCGGAACAGGGCGAGATCTTCTGCCGCCTGGTGGCTCGGGCCGTAGCCGGTCGTGAGGCCCGGCAACGCGCAGACGATCTTGACGTCGAGGTTGTCCTCGGCAATCGCCTGATGGATGAAGTCGTAGGCACGGCGCGCGGCGAACACGGCGTAGGTGGTGACGAACGGCTGCGCGCCTTCGTGCGCCATGCCGGCCGCGGCGCCCATCAGCAGCTGTTCGGCCATGCCCATCTGGTAGTAGCGCTCCGGATATTCCTTTGCGAACAGATGCAGGTCGGTGTACTTGCCGAGATCGGCGGTCATGCCGACCACTTCGGGCCGGTTGCGCGCCAGTTCGACCAGGGCGTGGCCGAACGGGGCCGAGCGGGTGATCTGCCCTTCACCGGCGATCGAGGCGATCATCGCCGACGTTTTCAGACGGGGTTTCGGTACGGCGGCGCTCATACGGTTCTCCCGGCTTCCAGTGCCTGCAGCGCGAGTTGCCACTCGTGGGCATCGACGCGGATAAAGTGATTTTTCTCGCGCGCTTCGAGGAACGGCACGCCACACCCCATCCGCGTATCGCAGACGATGATTCGCGGTTGCGCTTCCGGATGCGCGTGTGCCGCATCGAACGCGGCGACGACGGCCGCGAGATCGTTGCCGTCCACGCGTTGCACGAACCAGCCGAACGCCTGGAGTTTGTCGACCAGCGGCTCGAACGCCATGACGCTCGACGACGGGCCGTCGGCCTGCTGGTTGTTGACGTCGACCATTGCGATCAGGTTGTCGAGCTTCCAGTGGGCGGCCGACATCAACCCTTCCCAGATCGCGCCTTCATCGAGTTCGCCGTCGGAGAACAACGTGTAGACGCGGGCATCCGAGCCTTTGCGCTTCAGGCCCAGGCAGCGGCCCACCGCGATCGTCAGTCCCTGCCCGAGCGAGCCGCCTGACATCTCCATGCCGGGCGTATAGCTCGCCATACCGGACATCGGCAGACGGCTGTCGTCGCTGCCGTAGGTTTCCAGTTCTTCGTCGGCGATGATGCGGGCTTCGATCAGCGCGGCGTACAGCGCGATGGCGTAGTGACCGTTCGATAGCAGAAAGCGGTCGCGGCCTTCCCATTCGGGATCATCGGCGCGAAAGCGCATGGCGCGGAAGTAGGCAACGGCGAGGACATCGGCAATATCGAGCGCCTGGCCGATATAACCCTGCCCCTGCACTTCGCCCATGCGCAGCGCGTTGCGGCGAATCTGATAGGCGTGCTCCGCGAGTTGGGCGTACGGCGCGGTTTCGCTAGTGGTCACTGTTTGTCTCCTTGGGGATCGCTTCGCAGGGGCCGCTGTGATGCCGATCCCAGTGACTCAAGCGTAATCTCGCGCTCACACGCGCTCAAACGAATTAAGATGGACCAATGGATGAATTCAATTCACCTTGATGCTGCCATGCACAATCGCGTCACCTTCAAGTCGATACAGGCATTCGAGGCCGCCGCGCGGCTCTCTTCGTTTGCGCTCGCAGCAGACGAACTGTTTGTCACGCCCTCAGCCGTGAGCCATCAGATCAAGCTGCTGGAAGAGCAATTGAGCATTCGTCTGTTTCATCGGCTGCACCGCACGGTGATCCTGACGGACTACGGGCGGCAATACGCTGAGGAAATCACCGCGGCCTTCGCGCGAATCGACTCAGCCACGCGCGAGATCGGGCGCGCCGCCAAGAGCGACATCCTCACGATCCACTGCACGCCCAGTTTTGCGACTCAATGGCTAATGCCGCGCATCGCGCGTTTCAGCGCGGCGCATCCGGATATCGACGTGCGCTTGAATGCCTCTTCAGAGGCGGTTGATCTGATCTCGGAAGCGGTAGATATCGACATCCGCTACGGCCCGAGAAAGTTGCAGCCGGCCGGCACGATGGTGCTCGAGTTGCCGCCCGAGACGATCGTGCCGTTGTGCTCGCCCGCGCTGATGACCGGAGAACATCCGCTGCGCAGCGTCGCGGATTTACCGCACCATGCGCTGATTCATAGCGAGGGGTGTCTGGTCGGATGGAGAGACTGGATGCGTCTATATCGCAAGACGCGGCTCGATATTGGACGCGGTCCGCGTTTCGATCGATCGTTCATGGCGATCAGCGCGGCGGTGGACGGCTTGGGCGTCTGCCTCGAAAGCCTGCTTCTGGCGCAGCGTGAACTGGAAACGGGGCGACTAGTGGCGCCGTTCGGTCTGGAAGGACTTCCGGTAAATGGCTATACGCTGAACCTGTTGAAATCTCGCGCCGAATTGCCGAAGCTGCATAGCTTTCAGGATTGGCTGTTTGCGGAACTTCAGAAGTGATGCGCGTGCGGCACTGGTCCGGTCATGCGCAATGCGCTGCCGGAGACAGTGCCGACTACCGGCCTTTAAGATTTGCCTTTGAGGGTGAACGGTGCAAGCAGTGACCGTACATCGACCTGCTGCCCCTGGAGCAGAAGCAGCCTCGCGTGAAGCACCGTATTCTCGAGAACGAGCTTGGCGGTGCTCAGCAGATACAGCGCGTGGATATCGGAGATCGACATGTTGCCTGCTTCGACCTGGTGGTGACGCTCGACCAGCGAACTCATGACGAGCCGCCTGAGTTCCTGTTCTCCGAATGGAAGGTCCGCGTAGTCGATCGGGTCGTCGGCCTCTACTTCCCGCAGCAGTTCCACCAGCGTTTCAGTGCTCACGTCCATGTGCAGGCTCCACGTTGTCGTTCAAGACCAGCATAGCCAAACAGAGTCACCAGCACTGACAGCCTACCGTTTCTATTTAAGGGAGTCTAGTCTGCAGGTGACACTGCCCGGCTTCAAATCACGACACGTGAAATCGCGTTGAACTTACCCTCGACGCTTCTTCTTCAACTCGATCGTTTCGAACAACTCGTAGTTCTGCGTCGGCGTCTGGTCCGCACCCGGCGCGTGGTAGTAGTTCATCGTGATCGTGGTATCGCCACCCGGATGACCCGGATCATGGTCGAACACCGCGATGCCGTAGCCCGTGCCCGTATCCCGTTGCGCCGACCACACCGCATCTTCAACGGCATCCGCGGCGGCACGCACAAACGTACCCGCAGTCGTTCCGGCAACCGGACGATTCGGCCGCGTGAAAATACGCGCCTGCGGCAAGCCGGTACCGAGATCCACCCCATACACGTCGAGCGGCGCACTCGTGCCGCCACCGCCGAGAATCAGGTGAATCGTGCCGTGACTCGTATCGAACGTCGATGCGCCCGACGATACTGCCGACATCACCGGCCGCGGCTGCAGCGTATCGACTACGCGCCCTGTGGCGATATCGGTGCCCTTGTTGTGATTGCAGCCGCGCACGGGATAGCTGCGCTCGTAATCATGGTCATGCCCGCACAGCACCAGATCGACGCCATAGCGGTCGAACAGCGGCAGCCACGCCTCGCGGATGCCCTTGTCGGAGCCATTGCCGGTCTTCGATGAACTCAGCGCGTCCTGATGCATCTGCACGACGATCCAGTCGACTTCGCCGTCTTCCGCCGCCCGGCGCAATGTCCTCTCGAGCCAGCGGGTCTGCTCGCCCTCGCTATAGCCGCGCACATAGAGCGACGTGCCCGGCTGAATCGGCGGATTGCCGGTGCTCGCCACCGGCACCAGGGGAGCCGGGCCGCCCACGAACGCAGCCGCGTCCTGATAGACCACGTCATCCGCATCGAGCGAAATGAAGAGCACCGAACTCACGCGGAAGCTGTACCAGCGACCCTGGAAGCGCGTGTGATTCTCCGGCAGCGTGTAGCGCGAGAGATACGAGGCGAGGCCCTGTTCGCCATTGTGGAATTCGAGCTCGTGATTGCCCGGACAGGGCATCCACGGACGGTTCGACGCCGAAGTCTGGCAGTTGTTGCCAAAATCGCGCCACACGTCGGGCTGGCTCATCGGGTTCAGATTGGCGTAGCAGAGATCGCCGTTGAGCAGGTGGAACAGCGGCTGAAATCGCTCGACGGCCTGAACCGCAAAACGGCTTTGCGGCGACGACAGGACCCAGCCAGTGTTGGGCGTCGCGAGATCACCGTAGCTGGTCCAGCGAAATGGCGCGCGGCCGCGCGGCGCCGTGCGGAAGCTCGCGGTGAAGGGCTGAGCCGCGTTGCTGTCGTTGTCGGCGCTCACCTCGTACTCGTAGCTCGTGTCCGCCTTCAGGCCACGCAGACGCGCGTGATAGGTGAACACGACCTCGCCGTTGATGCCATCGGTATAGGTGCTTTGCACGCCGTGCACCGTTACTCTTGCCCCGCCCCCGCCGCTTAAGCGCACCAGCGGATTGACCGCCGGTGCCGGCGACGCCCATGACACGGTCACCTCGCTCGTCGGATCGTTGCCCCAGGTCAGGTGGACCTGCTCCGGCGTACCGTCGGGCGCGCCGTTCGCGGCCCGCGCCGCCGACGCGAGCGTGCCCGCAGCCGTCGCGAGGCTCGATGCGCCTGCAAACTTCAGAAAGCCACGGCGCGAGACGATGCTAGCGCCCTGATCGGTCGGCAAATCCTTGTCGATTTTCTTGTTTGTCATGTCGAGTTTTTGTATGGGGGTGGAAGGTCGGCAACGCGGACGGCGAGCGCACGGCGCGATATGCGCCGCGAATGCCGTGCCGGACCAGGGTGCGACAGAAGTGACAGGGCATCCTAGTCGCGAAGCTATGACAGGCAGATGAAATGGCTGGACGTGGGCGGTGCCGTGCCGGCTCTTTCGGGAGAAACTACACCGCGTCGGCGCGGTGCATCGCGCCACCCGATCGCCGTGACCGTTCAGTCGATAGACGGTGTAGAAGCCGCCGAATTAACCTCGTAAAAACCCTCATGGAGGCCCAAATCACCACATCGCGTTCGGCCTGTTGGCCGCGCTGAAACCCCTCGCTTGCCCCGCCCGTTCATTAAGGGGCTGCATCCCTCACCCCGCCGCCGTGTAAACTGCTGACTTTTTTGACTCTGGTGGTATGGTGCAAGCCCCACAGCGCACAGCTTTCAGTGGTCCGGCGCTCATTCGTTTACTTGCTCGCCTGACGGACGTCGATGTTCCCGAATCCAGCCAGTCGCTTTCGGACCGGCTAAGCCAATGGCTCGGCTGGACCGACGCGATCGCGTTGTCCTCGGCGCTGAGCAACGCTCCGCCAGCCGTCGCCGGCGGCGCACGCGCCTTCAGCGACGCTGAAGAGAGCGAGTGCGCCCGCGTGCGCGCGTCGTTGGCGGATGCCATCGTCGGCGATAGCGTGTTTGCCGTCGCGAGGCGTCGCGGGTCGGCAGCGCAGGCGCTCCCGCAAGGCGCCCCGGCGGATGCGCCGGTCGACTATGCGGTTTTCCGTCAGCGCTACCTCTCCATGCAGCAGTCGATGGAGACGGGCATCGGCACCCTACGCGCCCGCCTGCGGGCCATGCTGGCCGCCAGAACGCCCGCCATGGCCCGGCTTGCGGTGATGGACGCCGTGATGGAGCGCGCGCTCAGCGAGCGTGAGCGGAGTCTGCTGGCCGCCGTGCCGGGCTTGCTGAAGGGGCACTTCGAGCGTTTGCGCGAGGCGGAGCAACAGACGCTGGCCGACGCGGAAGCCTCGGGGGACGCCGCAACCGTCCCGTCCGCCACACCCGCCACACCCGGCACGTGGCTGAACACGTTCCGCAAGGAAATGCAGAGCGTGTTGCTGGCCGAACTGGATGTTCGTTTACAACCGGTCGAGGGGCTGCTCGCCGCCCTTCGCACCTGCTAACTGGGACACTATGTCCAGATATCTCAATCTCGTTGTTTTTCTGGTGGGTCTGGCCGCGGTGTGCTGGATCGGTGGCGGCTACGTCGGCTCGAATGTGCTGGCGTTGGCGGTCACACTGTTGATTGGCGTCTGCTACGTGGCCGGCGCGCTCGAGCTGCGACGCTACAGCCAGGCCACGTCTACGCTGGCGCGTGCGGTTGCGGGTCTGTCCGGGCCGCCGGCCAGCCTGGGCGCCTGGCTCGAGCCCCTGCATCCCAGCCTGCGCAATGCGGTGCGCCTGCGCGTTGAGGGTGAGCGGGTGGCGTTGCCGGGCCCGGCGCTGACGCCGTATCTGGTCGGTTTGCTCGTGCTGCTGGGCATGCTCGGCACGCTCCTCGGCATGGTGGCGACCCTGCGCGGCACCGGCATGGCGCTGGAAAGCGCGACAGACCTTCAAGCTATCCGCGATTCGCTCGGCGCACCGGTCAAGGGACTGGGCTTCGCGTTCGGCACGTCGATTGCGGGCGTGGCCACGTCAGCAATGCTGGGACTGCTTTCGGCGTTGTGCCGGCGCGAACGGATCGATGCCGCTCAATTGCTCGACGTGAAGATCGCGACGACCTTGCGCATCTACTCGCAGGCCCATCAGCGCGAGGAAAGCTTCAAGCTCCTGCAGCGGCAGGCCGAGGTGATGCCCACGCTGGTCGATCGTCTGCAGGCGATGATGACGGTCATCGAACAGCAGAGCCTCGCCTTGAACGAGCGGCAGCTCGCCAGCCAGGACGCTTTCCACGGCAGAGCCGAAGCCACCTATACGCGCCTTGCTGCGTCCGTTGAGCAGTCGTTGAAGGAGAGCGTCGCCGAAAGCACCCGCGCCGCCAGCGCGGCGCTGCAGCCGGTCATGGCGGCCACGTTGGCGGGTCTCGCGCGCGAGACGACCGCAATGCACGACACCGTCACGCACGCCGTCCAGCAGCAGTTGGATGGACTCTCGACTGGATTCGAGGCAAGCACCGCCACCGTCGCGGGCATCTGGAACAAGGCGCTCGAGGGGCAGCAACGATCGAACGAGGCGCTCACGCAGCAGTTGGGCACGTCGCTGGATCGATTCACCGAGACTTTCGAGCAACGCTCGGCCGGCCTGTTGGAAGGCGTCTCCGCGCGACTGGAAGCGACGGCGGGCAACGTGTCGGCAGCGTGGAACGAGGCGCTGTCACGGCAAGAACAGGTCGGCGAAAAACTGGCGGGACACAATCAGCAAGCTTTGGCGGCGGCCGCAGCAACCTTCGAGCAGCACTCGGCGTCACTGCTCGCCGCAGTGGGCCAATCGCATACGGACATGCAGACGGAATTGGCCTCGCGAGATCAGCAACGATTGGCAGTCTGGACCGAGACGCTCGGTTCGATGGCCGCAACGTTGAACAAGGAGTGGGAGCAGGCGGGCACGCTTAGCGCGAGCCGGCAGCAGGAGATCTGCGACGTGCTGGCGCAAACCGCGCGCGACATCTCCGCTCAAACTCAGGCACACGCGAGCAGCACGATTGCTGAGATCGACCGGCTCGTGCAAGTGGCTGCGGATGCGCCCAAAGCCGCAGCAAACCTGCAGGCGGAACTCGCCGCACGAGATCAGCAGCGGCTGGAGGCCTGGACCGCGGCACTCAGTTCAATGGCCGCTACGTTGAGCAAGGAGTGGGAGCAGGCAGGGACGCTTAGCGCGAGCCGGCAGCAGGAAATCTGCGACGTACTCGCACAGACCGCGCGCGACATCTCGGCCCAAACACAAGCACACGCGAGCAGCACGATCGCCGAGATCGACCGGCTCGTGCAAGTGGCTGCGGACGCCCCCACGGCCGCCGCAAACCTGCAGGCGGAACTCGCCGCACGTGACCAGCAGCGGCTGGCCGCCTGGACCGAGACACTTGGCTCCATGGCCACCACGCTGAGCAAGGAATGGGAGCAAGTTGGCACGCGCAGCGCGACCCGCCAGCAGGAGATCTGCGACACGCTGGCACAAACCGCACGCGACATCTCCGCTCAAACTCAGGCGCACGCGAGCAGCACGATCGCCGAGATCGGCCAGCTTGTGGAAGCCGCGTCGGAAGCGCCCAAGGCAGCGGCGGAAGTCGTCGCCGAATTGCGTCAGAAGCTCTCCGACAGCATGGTCCGCGACACCGCGATGCTGGACGAGCGCAGCCGCCTGCTGGCAACGCTGGAAACCCTGCTCGATGCCGTCAACCATGCATCCACCGAACAGCGCACGGCCGTCGACGCGCTCGTCGCCACGTCAGCGGATCTGCTGGATCGTGTCAGCACCCGTTTCACTGACAAGGTCGAACTCGAGACCGGAAAGCTGGGCGCGGTGGCCGCGCAGGTCACCGGCAGCGCCGTCGAAGTAGCAAGCCTAGGCGAAGCATTCGGCGCGGCCGTCCAGGTGTTCGGCGAGTCGAATACCACGCTGGTCGCACATCTGCAGCGTATCGAAGCCGCGTTGGACAAGTCCCTCGCGCGCAGCGATGAGCAGCTGGCCTATTACGTCGCCCAGGCGCGAGAAGTCATCGACCTGAGCATGATGTCGCAGAAGCAGATCGTCGAAGACCTGCAGCACCTTGCCGGCAAGCGGGCGTCTGTCGGAGCTGAAGCGGCATGAGCGAGGAAATCGACGGCGGCGTGGAGACCACGGCGCCCATCTGGCCCGTCTTCGGCGATCTGATGTCGGTGTTGCTGGGCGCGTTCGTGCTGATCCTGGTGGGTGTCATCGGTGTGCAGCTGGAACTCTCGACCCGGCTGAAGCAAGAGGTCAAGCAGCGTCAGATGGAAACACAGCGCCGCAAGACGTTGGAGCAGGCGCTGGCAGGACCGCTGGCAGCGGGCCGGGTGACGCTGGTCAACGGACGCATCGGCATCAACGGCAGCGTGTTGTTCGCACTGAACTCCGATCAATTGCAGCCGGAAGGCCGGGACGTCCTGAAGAGCCTGGCGGGGCCGCTGTCCGCTTACCTCCGGGCCAATGACGAGATCCTGATGGTGAGCGGCTTTACCGATGACCGGCAGGTGCGGGAAGCTAACCGTCGCTTTGCCGACAACTGGGAGCTCTCGGCCCAACGCGCGTTGACGGTGACCCGTGCGCTGATCGATGCAGGCGTTCCCGCCTCTTCCGTATTTGCGGCCGCGTTCGGCTCGCAGCAGCCCGTCAGCACGAATGCCGACGACCAGGGCCGGGCGAAAAACCGGCGCGTGGAAATAGCACCGGTCCCGAGGCCTTCGAGCGCAACGGTGAAGCCTCGTGAGTAGTGTGAGTCGTCCGAGTAGTGGCGCTAACGAGGTGACAGGCGGCGCCCGGGCAACGCTCGACGCATGGCGCGAGCGTGGCGCCGATCGCATGGATCCCATTCGCTTTCATTTCATCGAGGCGCTGGATCGGCGGGCAGCCAGTCATAGCGGCGAGGCGCGGCGTCTCCTGGATGAGAGGCTCGCCAAACTGATCGAGGCGTATGCGGTCGATCTCGAGCGCGCTGCATCCGAGGCTGGCGATGCTGGCACCGACACCAAGGCATCACCTGGCGATCCCGCTCGCGGAACGCTGGCCGGACTGATCGACTACATCGCCAATCATGCGCCTGCAGACGATGACAGCCTCACAGCGGGCAGCGCCACGCCTCGGCCATCGTCCTATCCGGAACTGGAGGCGCTCGATTACTTCAGGGAGACCTGGTCCAAGGTCCGATCCGAGAAACAGCTGCGGCAGTCGCTGAAGAAAGCGCCCGGCAATGCCGGTCCGCTCAACTCGAGCAGCCTTGTTCATCGATCGCTCTCGCTGATGCGCGAGTTGTCGCCGGGGTATCTCCAGCAGTTCCTGTCGTACGTCGACGCCTTGTCGTGGATGGAGCAGATGAACGGCGGCGGTGCCTTGCCGGCTAAAGAGACGCCTCGCGCCACAAGCGCCAGAAAGAATACCAGGGGCAAATCGCGTTAGCGCGAGGGCAGATCCGTCGAGCCCCTGGACCACCACAATCCAGCCAAAAGCAATCCTCCGGTTTGCGCCGCTTTAACGTCCGAAATCGCAATTTAGAAGACGGCCTCTACTGGGATAATCAGATTGTACTGGCTGGTTAAAATCTGAAAATGTTCGAATCCCCGCTGTCTGATGAAGATTGGCAACGCATCGCCCACCTGTTCCACCACGACACCACACCGAGAGTTGGCCGACCACGGCGAGATCCGCGCGAGATCGTCAACGCCATACTGTGGATCGTTCGCAATAACGAAAAGTGGCAGCGCCTCCCCGCAAGCTTTCCGCCATCGCAAACCTGCTACATCAAATGGCTGGAGTGGCGACGCGCCGGCATGATGTCGAAGGTTTTCGCCGAACTCGGCATGAGCGAGCAGTTGGAGTGTTCAAACGGTTCGCAATGTTGAAGTGGTGAAGCAGGACAGGAAGAATCGGGACGCCGCGGATCACATCCATCCGCCGGTTGCGCGGGTCATCGCGCGTCACGCCCGATCCGCTGTCCACTTCACGAACACTGCACCGACCTCCCGCAAGACAGCCTCTCGAGCGGGCATGTCAAGCGCGGGCGCATCGTAATAGGCTGCGATCAAAAGCGGCGCGCGTCCGGGTGGGCGAACGATCGCATAGTCGTTGGTTTCTTCTTCCACGCTGGTTCCGGGCCTGTCACCCGCTACCCAGTCCGGCGGTAACGCAGCGCGGAGCCGGTTCAAACCCGGTTTGCAGGCAATCATCCAGTTTTCCAGCTGCGTACGCGATTGGGGACTCAGAACATTTCCCAAGAGAATTTTGCTCGCCGAGTTAGTGATCGAACGAGGCGTAGTGGTATCGAGCACACCGCTATTTTTGTTCGACTCGGGTTCGTACCGATCGGAACGCGTCACGGTATCGCCGAGACCGCGAACGAATTGCGTCAAAGCGGCGGGACCGCCGACGCTTCTCATCAACAACACGGCCGCCGTGTTGTCGCTCACTTCGACAATCGCCTGGCACAGTGCGCCCACCGACATCGCGCCTTCTGCAACGTGTGCCTTCGTCACGGGCGACGTAAAGATCAGGTCCTTCCCGGTGTACTTCACAAGACGGGCAAGATCCTCCTTGCCGGCATCCACACGCGATAGCACCTGCGCGGCGAGCAGTCCCTTAAACGTGCTGCACATCAGAAAGCGTTCGTCAGCGCGATGCGCCAAGGTTCGGCCCGAACCGGTATCGATAGCGAACACGCCAAGGCGTCCGCCATTGCGGCGTTCGATGTCAGCTAATGGGGAAGCGTTTGCGGCCAGTGTGGGAGTGATGCGAAGGCCTAGGAGCAGCGGCAATCCGAGCGTCAGGGTCCTGCGTGTCGCAGAGATGGTCAAAGAATCGTCCTCAAATTCAATTCGCTTACGACAACCACGCGACGGATAGGAACGATCAGGCATATCACGTCACGCGCTCACCATAAAGAACGGGCCAGTCCTAAGTAGAACTGGCCCGCTCACAGCGCAAAAATCACGTCTGAGGATTCGTACCGTCTGCAGCCTGAGCGTTGTCGGCGTCGTCCTGCTTCTCGCCGTCTTTTTTCTCGACCAATCCCTCCAATGCACCTGCGCCTTCAAAGCCTGCAATCGCTGCAACGCCTTTCGTTAGCAGACCTGCGTCCGGATCGACTTTTTCTGCTGCTTCAACGGCCGCTACCGCACCAGCGATCTTGCCTACTTCGTCCAAGAGTCCCATTTCGCCCTCCGCGAGAAAAAGTGAAATGCCATCCTCTCACGAACTTCGCGCCTTGTCGCCAAATGTAAAATTGACTTACCACTTTGCCGCCGACCCGAAATGACATTGAAAGAAATGTCCACTCTGTACGCCTAAATCGCCTTCGTTACCGGCGCAGTGGCAGCAGGATCGGTGATGCTGGCGTGGCCTGTTTCCACGTGACCTGCAATGCGCCGCAACCAGCCCGCATTGCCTGCAACCGTCAATTGAAAGTCATACCACTGACTGCTGCATGACAGGTCCCAATGCGCCTCCACACTGCTCGCCGCGGGCACGCTCAACGTGCGCGGCGCCTGGCCATAGGCGACGTCGCTTACGGTGACCGTGAGTGACTTGGTCCCAGCATTGGACACTGTCACGTAGACGTTGCCGTTGGCCACGTCGTAACAGGTCACGACATCCGGCTTGGCTGCAGCATCCGCAGTGGACGAACCCGCGAAGCGCCGGAAGTAACCGTTCGGGCCATAGACGTTCACCAGATAATTACCGTTCGCATCGAGTGCCCACGTATCGGTCAATTGCTTGCCGGCCTCGACGGTATAGCGGCGCGGCATCGCGGTCGGGTCACCCGTGTACACCCAGAAATGCGCGCCCTGCGTGCCGGTGTTCGCAAACGTCAGCGCATACCCTTGCGACTGCAACTTCCCGTTCACATGCAATTCGTACGGCAACGCCCGCGCGGGCCGCGTGCCCGCTTCCTGCGCCGTCACCAGCTGCTGAGCCGTGCTGGCCGGCGCAGCCTGCGCCGTGGAACGCGCGCATTGCAGATCGGCCTGCGCGACGTAGGTTTGCGTGCTCGGCAGCGACGGCACGGCCGCATCCGATTTCGAAAAGTCGAGCGCCGTGGTCAGGTCGCCGCAAACGGCACGGCGCCACGGCGAGATATTGGTCTCGACTACGCCGAAACGCTTTTCGATGAATTGCAGCACCGACGTGTGATCGAACACCTGCGAGCAGACAAAACCACCCTTCGACCACGGCGACACGACCGTCATCGGTACGCGCGGCCCGAGGCCGTATGGCAGATTGTCCGCGGTATACGTGCCGGCCTGCGTCGCGGTCACGACGTTGTGCCGTTCGAGCGAGATGTCCACGGTGCTCATGCCGGAGCCGGGCACCGTAGGCGCCTGCGGCGGCACCACGTGGTCGAAGAAGCCGTCGTTCTCGTCGTACATGATGAACAGGACGGTCTTGCTCCACACATCGGGATTCGACGTCAGCGCGTCGAGGATCGTCGAGATGTAGTTGGCGCCATAGAGCGGCGTGAACTTCGGATGCTCCGAATACGCGGCGGGCGGCAACAGCCAGGACACCTGCGGCAATGCACCGGCCTGCACGTCGGCCTTCAACTGTGTCAGCGTGCGCGTGCTCATCCCGCGGTTTTGCAGCGACGAACCCGCCGGTGCGTTCACGAAATTCTGGAACGAGGCCAGCATGTTCGTGCCGTAGTTGCCGGTGAAATTGTCGAAGCCGGTGCCCTGCTGATAAATCTGCCAGGAGATGCCGGCCGTTTCCAGCCGCTCGGGATACGTGGTCCAGTTGAAGGGCTGCAGTTTGATCGTATCGAACTGGTTGTCGATGTAGTCGGTGTTGTCGAGTAGCGGTCCGCCACCCGTGGCAAGCGGGTCGACCATCCCCGTCATCAAATACATGCGGTTCGGATGCGTGTTACCCGGAATCGAACAGAAGTAGTTGTCGCACACCGTGAAGGCGTCGGCGAGCGCGTAGTGGAACGGAATGTCCTCGCGCACGTGATAGCCCATCGTCATATTGGTTTTCTGCACAGCCCACTTGTCGGCGCGGCCGCTGTCGATCGCGCCGTGCGTGGTGGCCCACGTATGCGGCAGGCCGCCGATACATTGCGCGTTGACGTTCGGATTGGTCGTGTCGTAGCGGAACGGCGCGATCACCTTCGTCTGATCTTCCTGACGCGGCTGGAACCATACCGGCTGGCCGTTCGGCAGCGTCACAGGGAAACGGTCGTTATAGCCGCGCACGCCGCTCAGGTGACCGAGATAGTGGTCGAACGAGCGGTTCTCCTGCATGAACACGACAATGTGCTGCACGTCCTGGATCGTGCCCGTGACCGAACTCGGCTCGATCGCCAACGCCTTGCGAATCGATTCGGGAAACAGGGTGGTGGCGGCAGTCGCGCCCGCCAGTCCGGCGGACAGCTTCAGAAAATCTCGACGAGTTTTGGTGACCATGCGATGGACCTAATTTGAATTCTGGACTCAGGAAGCAGGCGGGACGAAGCCCGGCGGGCAGCTCATGCGCGCGTTCACAACGGTGGCGTTGCCGCATGCTGCCTTGGCCGGCGTGGACGATACGCCGTCGCTGCATGCGCCAAGCAGCGCGGTCGCAGCAACAGAACAGATGAGCGCAAAAAGCCGGAATGCCGACGTCGGCATGGAGGTCTCCGTGGAAATGAATGACTGACGGACGCGATCGCGCGTCGGCAACCGCCGCGCTCTGGCGCAAGCGGTGCCGAGACAATAGTTTCGATTTATTACACGCGAGTGTCGTGCTGGAAAGCAGATGGACTACGTGTAACCGCCGTGTAACCGCTAGCGCCTGGGCGGCTGCGGGTTATTCGCTGGATTGGTATCGAACCGCGCGACGCTATTAATGCCATCGTCACTGATGAGTGCAGTCAATTCAGCTTCCAACACGTCGGCGATTTCCTTGCCGTATATCTCGTCGCCATTCACGTAGACAGTGAATGATTGCAAGTACTTCGCTTTCTTCTCCGGATTCTCAATTGTCTGCCGGGTCCATTGATAAAGTGGATAGTTTTCCAAGCCCTGCTTTTCCGCTTCATTCACGTAGTCTGCGAAAGCGTCGAATTGACATTTCAAAGTCGCGTTGTGCTTGCCCAGCACATTGCGAAGCGCAGCATGCGAGGCACCGGCCGGGTCTGTACGCAGATCGTTTGCAAGTTCGGGTGAGACGGTGATTCTTAGCTGGAATTGCCAGGTGGGTTCCATGTGGACCTCGTTATCGAATCATGAGCGCACGCTCGTGGATATTCAGGAAGGTAGCATGGCCGTGATCCAACGTATCCAGTCCAAACTGCTGTCAGACAAGCAGCCCATCAGCACACTGCTCGCAATCCAGCAGCCTGAAACTCCGATATCGTCTATCGAGGGGCAAGGCAGGACGCCCGCCCCGATGGCATAGCTCGTGCTTTGTAGTCCATATGGTCAAGAGCCCAATCGCTCTGCCTTACTCCACCTATCGACTTAAGAGCAGACGCATGACATCACAAAACCAGCGTGAAAAACACCCGCTTTCGTACGGCACAGACTATGAACAGTTGGCTGCCAGGTTCAGGCCAATCTTCAACCGGATCGCGGAAGGCGCGCTCGAACGCGAACGCACTCGTGCGCTGCCGTACGAGCAGATTGTCTGGTTGAAGGAAGCGGGGTTCGGCGCAGTCAGAGTGCCGCGCGAATACGGCGGCGCCGGCGCGTCGCTTCCGCAACTCGTGCAGCTTCTGATCGAACTGGCCGAGGCCGATTCGAGTTTGCCGCAAGCGTTGCGCGGCCATTTCGCCTTTGTCGAAGACAGAATCAACGCAGCACCCGGCGCCGCACAGGACAAATGGCTGCAACGCTTCGTGGCGGGTGAGATCGTCGGTAACGCGTGGACCGAAGTCGGTGCGGTCAAGATCGGCGACGTGATCACGCGTGTCTCGCGCCACGGCAACCAGTGGGTCGTCAACGGAACCAAGTACTACAGCACGGGCAGCATTTTTGCCGACTGGATCGACGTCTACGCGCAGCGCGACGATAACGGAGCCGACGTCATCGCAGCAGTGAGCACGCATCAGACAGGCGTCAAACAAAGCGACGACTGGGATGGCTTCGGTCAACGCACCACTGGAAGCGGGACGTCCGTATTCGAAAATGCCGTGGTCGAAGAAGAGAACATCATCGACTTCGCCACGCGCTTCAAATATCAGACTGCGTTCTATCAGCTCGTGCTGATCGCCGTAATTGCAGGTACGGGGCGCGCCGCCTTGCGCGACATCTCACATGAAGTACGCAAACGCACCCGTGTTTACAGCCATGGAAACGCGCCACGCGTCAGCGAAGACGCCCAGGTGCAGCAGGTGGTGGGGCAAATCGCGGCACGCGTGTATGCAGCAGAAGCGGCTGCTGTGCGAGCCGCGGAGCCGTCACAAAGAGCATACGAAACGCGCTTCGGTGCGGACCGTGATGCTGAACATGCGGCGAACGTGGCGGCCGAAATCGAATCGGCAAAAGCCCAGGTCGCCGTGGCCAGTTTGATTTTGCAGGCGACCACGGACCTTTTCAATGCACTCGGTGCTTCGGGCACTAGCGAAAACAAACTATTGGACCGCCACTGGCGAAACGCGCGGACCGCTGCGTCACACAATCCGCTGATCTATAAGGAGCGAATTGTGGGAGATTGGGAAATCAACGGCAAGGAGCCGCCCTTCGTCTGGCAGATTGGCAATAGCAGAACTGCGGCATAGTCGGCTACCGCAGCGGCATGTGGACCGGTCTCGCGGCCGGTCCGCTTCAACCTCCAAAGGCATGCAACGCAAATGAGCCTACTTCTGCGCGGAAATCTGCTTCGCCCGGATCAAGCGCGCCCGCAACACATTGCGACTAATGCCCAGCAGCCTCGCCGCCTGAATCTGATTCCGGTAGCAGAAGTCGAACGCCACACGCATCACCGTGTCTTCGATCTGCTCGAACAGGTTGCCTTCGGCGTGATCGAACAGATGACGCAGCGCCCCTTCGAGCCCTTCCAACGGTGTGGACGCTACAGGTTCGGCAGCCGCCCGTCGCGCGGCATGAATCCCGAACGACGACATCTGCAGATCGCCCTCGCCTAACGAATCGCTGCGGCACACCAGCAACGCGTAGTGAATGACGTTCTCAAGCTCACGGATATTGCCGGGCCAACTATGTTCCAGCAGCTTTCGCTCCGCGCGCGGTTCGATGTCGACCGGACCGTAGCCCAATCGGTTCCGGTACTCTTCAATGAAGTAGCGGGCCAGCGGCAATATATCGCCGGGCCGATCGCGCAACGTCGGCACAGCCAGATGCACGACGTTCAGGCGATAAAACAGGTCCTCGCGGAAATGGCCTGCCGCCACCGCATCCTGCAGATGCACATTGGTCGCCGCCAGCACGCGCACGTCGATCGGAATGCTCCGTCGCGAGCCGAGCCGCACGATCTCGCGTTCCTGCAATACGCGCAGCAGCTTGACCTGCATCGACAGCGGCAAATCGCCTATCTCGTCGAGAAATAGCGTCCCGCCATTGGCCGCTTCGAACCAGCCAGGCTTGGCGCAGAACGCACCGGTGAACGCTCCCTTCTCATGCCCGAACAACTCGCTCTCCACCAGCGACTCGGAGAACGCCCCGCAATTGACCGCCACAAACGGGCCGTCCTTGCGAGCACTCAGGTTATGCACATGACGCGCGACCAGTTCCTTACCCGTCCCTGTCTCGCCGATCACGAGCACGTTAGCGTCGCTCGGCGCCACCATGCGAATACGCTCGAGCAAGGCCAGCGATTGCGGGTCCGAGAAGACCTGCGCGGTCGCGCGAATCGAGGTGGTCAGCGTGCGCTTGTCGGGCATCGTCAACAAAGGCGGCACTTCCGTTCGCGCGACGGCAGGCCGGTCCGGTAACACGTGATGGAGTGAATAGTTCATGAGTAGAAGCTCGGCGTCGGATATCGTTGCGTCAGAGCCCATTCGCCGATTTCTCGAAGCTTATAGGCAAGCGGATCGTGAAGCGTATGCGTGCGCAAATTTCGCCAGTGACGGTCTAGCCTCAACGCGCCATGCGTCGCACGCGCGCCGGCCACGTCAAACATACGGGTACAGATGTTGAGCCCGATTTCTGTGGCCGCAACTTTGGCCGTTGCAACCGCCAACGCCACGTCGCCGCGCTCGGCGTCGGTCAGCGCATCCGCTCGAATCCATGCCGCATCGAAACGATCGGCCGCGCGGTCGGTCAACAGCCGCGCCGCCTCGAGGCCCGCCCAGAACTCGCCATACTGGCCCAGGATATAAGGATCCGCGGCCGTGGTTTGCACGCCGGACGTATGCCACGGACGCGCCTCATGAAGCGTGTAATGACGGGCGTCGTTGAACGCACTTTCGCCGATGCTGAGGTACACATTCGTCAGGATCAGCTGAGCGAGCAAGGGCCGCAGACACGCAAAAGGCGTCGACAGCGGCCCCGGGTCGGTCAGAATCTCGTGGTTCTCCACTCGCACCTTTTCCAGCGTCACCGTACCGCTATCCGTTTGGCGCTGACCGATGTTGTTCCAATCCTCCGCGACGGAAATGCCCGTGCGCCCGGTGGGTACCGCCGCGATTAGCAACGCCCCCGTATCGGCGTCTCGCGCAGACGCGATCAGCATTTCGGAATCGAGCGCGCCGGAACAGAAGCTCTTCTGCCCGCTGAACTCGCGCCAATCCGCGTGCGAGTAGCTCACGGCCCGTTCATCGAGCGGGTTTAACGCATTGCCCCAGAACCATTGACGGCGCGCAGTCTGCTCGAACCAGGCGCGCCACTGCGCCGACGAACCGAACAACCGCACCGTCGCCAGCATCAGATGATGGAAGCCGAATACATGTCCGAGCGAACTGTCGGCCCGGCCAAGCGTGCGCACGACATCCAGCGTCTGCCGCCAGTTCGCCCCGAGACCGCCGTGCGCCTCCGGAATGCTCATCGCCAGAAGACCACTGGCGCGCAATGCGTCCCGCTCCGCTTTCGGCGTCCCACCTCGCGCGTCGCGTTCGGCGGCGGTTAGCGCAAATAGGGTCGCGAGCCGCTGCGCGATCTGCAGCGGCGTTTCACTGACCGATGCTGTCTCCGCGTCCGGTAGCAGACAAGCCGGCGCGTCCGGCAGTACGTAGGTCGAATTCATATGGGCAAGGACACTCACTCCGCTACACGCGGGCGTGGACCGTCATCTGTTGGCTGACGGGCGTTGAACGGCACTGATCAGGGTTGCTTCCTCAGAAGCGTATTCTGACCATCTACCGCGACTTCCGATGCATTTTGTTGTGGTATCCAAAGTCGAATTGCTGCTTACGCAGCAGCATCGGTATGGATGCTGCCTCTGCACCAGCACCGCTCTCACACATTGCCTCCCAGGCAGCAGGCCCGTTGGAATACTGAAAGCTCTCGCGTCCCTCTCCAACACCCTGCGCTGCTTCTCCAGCAGCAGCGCCGAGGCCATCTTGCTTCGCCAGCTTCATACGTCAGCCTGCAATGGTTCCATGCCACCGCGATATGCGCGGCAGCAAAAACCGCAAACGGTTATGCCATTTGACTTGGCGCGCGATCGGCGTTGGCTCGCACATTCGTCCTCGTCCCGTCTTGTCACGCAAAGCCGGATGGCACGGTATTCGCTAAATAAGCGGCACTCCCGATTAATTTGCTTTCGCCTGAAAGGATCGTTCGAATGGGTAAGAGATTGAAAGTAGTCGCCGTCTCCGGTGGATTGCAACGGCCGTCGCGCACCCTCGTGGTGGTCGAACGCCTGCTTGCCGCGCTCGGCGACGCGCTGCCGATCGACACGCATCTCGTCGAACTGGGGCAGATCGCCTCCAGCCTCGCCGGTGCGGTCCATCGCTCGCAAGTTCCTGCCGACGTTGCCGCGCACATCGGGGCCATTGAATCGGCGGACCTGCTGGTTGTTGCGAGCCCGGTTTATCGCGGGTCGTATACCGGGCTCTTCAAGCATCTGTTCGATCTCGTGCACCACGAGGCGCTCATCGACGTGCCGGTTCTGCTCGCCGCAACGGGCGGCAGCGATCGCCACGCGCTCGTCATCGATCATCAATTGCGTCCGCTGTTCAGCTTCTTTCAGACTCGCACGTTACCGATCGGCGTGTATGCGTCTGAAGCGGATTTCAACGGCTATGCGATCTCTAACCCGGCACTGGAGGAACGCGTTGCACTGGCGGTGACACGCGCGCTCCCATGGCTGCATGCCGGACGCCTCCCCGCTTCTTTCCCGCAAGCCGCAACGCTGGCTGCCTAAATCTCTTCATTCAATCATCAGGAATACCATGAGCCAGAACCATTCTCACGACGACGCCGTCAAGTTCGCCTACTGGGTGCCCAATGTCAGCGGCGGTTTGGTTGTCAGCACAATCGAGCAGCGCACGGACTGGAGTCTCGAGTACAACCAGAAACTCGCACTCACCGCGGAGAAGGCGGGTTTCGAATACGCGCTGAGCCAGATACGCTTTACCGCCGGATACGGTGCGGAATATCAGCATGAGTCGGTGTCGTTCAGTCAGGCCCTGTTGCACGCCACAACCAAACTTAAAGTGCTGGCGGCGATTCTGCCAGGTCCGTGGCACCCCGCCGTTGTCGCCAAACAGATTGCCACCATCGACCATATTTCCAACGGCCGTATTGGGATCAACGTGGTGAGTGGCTGGTTCAAGGGTGAATTCACTGCGCTCGGCGAACCGTGGCTCGAACACGACGAACGCTATCGCCGCTCGCACGAATTCATCGAGGCGCTCAAGGGCATCTGGACCCAGGACAATTTCACCTTCAAGGGTGACTTCTACCGCTTCAACAATTACACGCTGAGTCCCAAGCCCGTGCAGAAGCCGCATCCGGAGATCTTCCAGGGCGGCAGCTCACGCGCCGCACGCGACAACGCTGCGAGCGTTTCCGACTGGTATTTCACCAACGGCAACACGCCGGAGAACCTGAAGGCACAGATCGACGATATTCAGACCAAGGCAGCAAAAAACAATCACAAGGTGCGCATCGGCGTGAATGCCTTCGTGATCGCCCGCGATACCGAAGAAGAAGCCAAGGCCGTGCTCGCCGACATCATCAAACATGCGCACGTCGAAGCCGTGCATGCGTTCGGCGACGCCGTCAAACAGGCCGGCAAGGCTTCGCCGGAAGGCGAAGGCAACTGGGCCAAGTCGAGCTTCGAAGACCTCGTGCAATACAACGACGGCTTCCGCACCAATCTGATCGGTACACCGCAGCAGATTGCCGAGCGCATCGTCGAACTGAAATCGATCGGCGTGGACCTCGTGCTGACCGGTTTTCTCCATTTCATCGAAGAGGTGGAGTATTTCGGCAAGCGGGTCCTGCCGTTGGTGCGTGAGCTCGAACTCAAGCAGCAGGCCAAGGCCGCCTGATCATGACAAACGCACAGCCGTCGACGCTGCCGCACTGGCTGCGCCATCAGGCGCAGCAACGGCCGCACGCTATCGCATTGCGGCACAAGCGGCTGGGCACGTGGCACGCGTTGTCGTGGCAAGACGTCGCCACGGCGGTCGAGCAGCTGGCCGCCGGTCTCGCGCAGCAAGGCTTCGCGGCGGGTGACGCGCTGCTGCTCGTCAGTCATCCGCGCGAGGAGGCGCTGCTACTGTCGCTGGCCGCGCAATGGAACGGTGGCGTCGCGATACCGCTCGACCCGCAACTCACCGACGACGCGTCGCGCTCAGTGCTCACGCATATCGCGCCGCGCTTCGTGTTCGCCGAAGACGACGGCCAGATCGATCGCCTGCTGACGTATGAAGGTTTGCGCGTGATCGATGCCAACCCACGCAATCTGGCGTCGCATCCGCATGCCGCTGTAACCGACTATCGCGCGTTGTCGGTCCATACCGAGGGCGGCTTTGCTCCCGCTGCTCGCCCCCATGACGACGCATTCGCCTTCGTGCGCCTCGATGCCGATGGGCAACTCGTCGAACAGCGTTTCCCACATGCGACGCTGGTGCGTGAAGCACAGCAACTCGTCGCCGCAGAGAAACTGAACGCGGGCGACGAAGCGTTTGCCGCACGCGCATTCGCCGCCGCCTCCCAGGCGCGTTACCTGATCGCGCCATGGGTACTGAGCGGCTTTCGCCTGAATTTTCCGGAGTCGCTCGCGACCCGCGACAACGATCGCCGCGAACTCGCGCCCACGCTCGTAGCAGGCACGCGCGAAACCTACGCCCGGGTGGCACAGCTCGTCGACGACCGTTTGCCCGGTGCACGCTCATGGCGGCGCCGTCTGATCAATCGTGCGCAGCGCAAACAGGGCGGCCCACTTGCTCGTGCGCTGACGTGGTGGCTCATCACCCGTCCGTTACGCGAAGTGATCGGTTTTTCGCGCACGCATGCCGCGCTCGTCATCGGGCCGCCGCTCGATGAAAAAACCGCTGCGCTGTTCGAAGCAATACGCGTCGATGTGCGCGCCTGGCCCGATACAGGCGACTGGCGGCGTGTCGAACCTAAACGTCAGGCCATGGCGCCGCAGCACTATGCGACAGACGGCGCATCAGAACAGCCGGCCTATTGACGCATGACTCAACGTCCAATGACTTCATCCTCAAACGCCTTGCTCTCGCTCGACCATATCTCGCTGTCATTCAAGGGCGTGAAAGCGGTTACCGATATCAGCTTCGCCGTGCACACGGGTGAGATCTGCGCACTGATCGGTCCGAACGGCGCGGGAAAAAGCTCGCTACTCAACGTGATCAACGGCGTTTATCAACCGCAGCAAGGCAGCGTGAATTTCGACGGCCGTATCTATCGGCGCATGAATCCGTATCACGCGGCGCACAGCGGCATTGCCCGCACGTTTCAGAACATCGCACTGTTTCGGCGGATGAGCGTGCTGGACAACGTGCTTACCGGCCGCAATCTGCATCGGCGCAGCACATGGCTTGAACAGACTTTGAGCATTGGCCGTGCGCGCCGCGATGAGACGGTGCAACGCCGTTATGCCGAAGTCGTGATCGAAGCGCTCGATTTGCAGCGCTACCGCCATACCACCGTCGGCACCCTGCCGTACGGCGTGCAAAAGCGCGTTGAACTGGCCCGCGCACTCGCCGCCGAGCCACGTCTCTTACTGCTCGACGAACCGATGGCCGGCATGAACGCAGACGAAAAACGTGCAATGGCCGGTTATGTACTCGACGCCAACACGCAATTCGGCGTGACTGTCGTGCTGATCGAGCACGACATCGGCGTGGTGATGGACCTGTCGGATCACGTGGTGGTGCTCGATTACGGCAAGAAGATCGCCGACGGCGCCCCCGCCGACGTGCGCACCAACCCGGACGTACTGGCCGCTTATCTCGGCACCCGTCACTGAGAGATTGAACGACATGGGATTTTTCCTCGAAGTACTCGTCGGCGGACTGCTGGCGGGCGTGATGTATTCGATGGTCGCGATCGGCTTCGTGCTGATCTACAAAGCGTCCGGCGTGTTCAATTTCGCGCAGGGTTCGATGGTGCTGTTCGGTGCGCTTACGTACGTGAGCCTCGTCGAGCGGCACGTGTACCCCGTGCTGGCATTTGCGATCACGTTAGCGGCCCTGGTGCTGATTGCGTTGCTGATCGGCCGGCTCGTTTTGCGGCCACTGGTAAATCGGCCGCCCATCGTTCTGTTCATGGCGACGCTCGGCTTGAGCTTCATTCTCGAAGGCGCCGCGCAACTATTCTGGGGCGCCCAGGTGCACGGTCTGGACCTCGGCATCGACGACAAACCGCTGAACGTGGCCGGCGTCATGATCAGCCAGTTCGACGTCTTTGCCGCGGCGACCGCCGGCGTGCTGGTGATCGGCCTGTCGCTTCTGACCCAGCGCACGCGGCTCGGGCTGTCGCTGCGCGCAGTCGCCGACGATCCGCTCGCCGCGCTCGCTATCGGCATACGGCTGCCGCGCGTGTGGGCGATCGTATGGGCTCTCGCCGGCTTTGTCAGCCTCGTGGCGGGGCTCCTGTGGGGCGCTCGGCTCGGTGTGCAGTTCTCGCTCTCGCTGGTGGTGCTGAAGGCGCTGCCGGTGCTGATCATCGGCGGGTTTTCGTCGATCGGCGGGGCGATTGTCGGTGGCCTGCTGATTGGCGCGTCGGAAAAGCTTGCCGAAGTCTATGTCGGCAGCCTGCTCGGCGGCGGGATCGAAAACTGGTTTCCCTATCTGCTCGCGATGCTATTCCTGCTCGCGCGCCCAGTCGGTCTGTTCGGCGAACCCGCCGTTGAACGCGTGTGAGGCCCGCTATGTCATCTCTTCACACCACGCAGAACACGCTACGTCGGATCAAACCGTACCCGGTGCAATTGCCGGGGCTGAAGCTATGGTTCGCGGCGATTCTCGCGCTGATTGCGTTCGTCGCCGTGCCGATACTCGGCAACGACTACTGGCTCAATGCCATTCTGATTCCGTTCCTCGTGCTGTCACTTGCGGGACTCGGGCTGAACCTGGTTACGGGCTACGCGGGCCAGCTCTCGCTCGGCTCCGCGGCGTTCATGTCGGTCGGCGCCTATGCCACCTACAACCTCATGGTGCGGGTGCCGGGGTTGCCGCTGGTCGTCGACCTATTGCTCGGGGGATTGATCACTGCCGCCGTGGGCGCGGTGTTCGGTTTGCCGAGTCTGCGTATCAAAGGCTTCTACCTGATCGTCTCGACACTGGCTGCGCAGTTCTTTGTCGAATGGATCTTCACGCGAGTCAGCTGGTTTTCCAACAACGACACCTCGGGCGTACTCAGCGCGCCACGCCTCACGGCATTCGGCTGGAAAATCGACACGCCGGCCGCACGCTATCTGCTCGTACTCGGCGTCACCACCGTCCTGTTCATTCTTGCGACCCGCCTCGTACGCAGCGAACTCGGCCGACGCTGGATGGCCGTGCGCGATATGGACACGGCCGCACGCGTGATCGGCATCCCGACCGGCCGCACCAAGTTGCTCGCATTCGCGCTGAGTTCATTTGTGATCGGCATTGCCGGCGCGTTGTGGGCATTTGCCTATCTGGGCACGGTCGAGCCGCACGGCTTCGATCTCAATCTGTCGTTTCAGGTGCTGTTCATCATCATCATTGGCGGCATGGGGAGCATCGGTGGCAATTTTCTCGGGGCGGCCTTCATCGTGTTGCTGCCCATTCTTCTCTCCAATGCCGCAGGCGCACTAGCCACCATCGGCATTGAAGCCGGTCAGTTGCAGAACCTGCAGAAGATCCTCTTCGGCACGCTGATCATCGTTTTTCTCATCAAGGAACCGGACGGACTCGCAAGACTGGTTCAGACCGCGTGGAATCGTCTGCATGACTGGCCGCTGCGCCCATGACTTCGCTTTCACGCATCACCCTTTAATCCATCGTTTATCCATTCAAGGTCCATCCAGTATGAATTTCATCGACTCCTTCAAAAGGCGCGGGACAGTCTCGCGCGTCGCCGCTGCCGCGAGCCTGATGCTTGCCCTTACCGCCGCATTTGCGCCCACCGCGCAAGCTGCGGGCGAAGAATACTTCCCGCTGCAAAGCTACCGCGTCGGGCCGTATGCGGCGGGCGGCAGTGGCTTCTTCGGCGGCTTTATCGACTATATGAACCTCATCAACAAGCGCGATGGCGGCGTCAATGGGGTCAAGCTGACGTGGAGCGAATGCGAAACCGAATACGTCGTGGAAAAAGGCGTGGAGTGCTACGAGCGGCTCAAGAGCGGCCTGAACGGCGCGCCGGCTGCGGCGACCAATCCGCTCTCGGTCGGGATCGCCTATGCGACGCTCGATCGTTCGACCGTCGACAAGATCCCGCTCGTCACGATCAATCACGGCCGCACGGATTCCACAGACGGCGCGGTATTTCCGTACGTGTTTCCGCTTCAACTCAACCCATATAGCGAAGTCTCGGCGATCGTGAATTACATCGGCCAGCAGTCAGGCGGGCTGAATCAGCTGAAGGGCAAGAAGATCGTGGTGCTCTACCATGGTTCTCCTTACGGCCGCGAGACGATTCCCGTGCTCGATGCGCTCTCCAAGAAGTACGGCTTTGAACTCACGCAGATCGAAGTCCCGCATCCGGGTAACGAGCAGGGCTCGCAGTGGCTCACCATCCACCGGATCAATCCAGACTGGGTGATTCTGCGCGGCTGGGGCGTGATGAATCCGGTCGCCTTGAAGTCGGCGCAGAAGGTCGGCTTCCCGGCGAATCACATCATCGGCAACATCTGGAGTAATTCGGAAGAAGATGCGCGCCCGGCAGGCGACGCCGCGAAGGGTTTCATTTCGATTACCACGCATCCGTCCGGAACCGACTTTCCGGTACTTCAGGCGATCAATCAATATGTGATCAAACCCGGCAACGGCAACCTGAAGGACCCGGCGCGCTTCGGTACGGTGTATTACAACCTGGGCGTCGTCAACGGCATTCTCAACGTCGAAGCGCTGCGCGTGGCTCAGGCCAGGTTCGGCGACAAACCGCTTACGGGCGAACAGGTGCGCTGGGGGTTTGAGCACTTGAATCTCGACGACGCGCGTCTGAAGCAGTTGGGTGCGTACGGCCTGGTTCAACCGCTGAAGCTCTCATGCTCCGATCACGAAGGCGGCGGCGCCGTCCGCTTCCAGCAATGGGACGGTCAGCAATGGAAGGTGATTAGCGGCTGGGTTCAGGCCGATCGTGCACTGTTGCGCCCGATCATCGAGAAATCGGCGAACGCGTATGCCAAGGAAAAGGGCATTACGCCGCGCGATTGCAGCAAGGATCTCTGAGCATGAGCGCAGCCCCGATTCTGCAGGTCGAGGACATCGCCGTGACCTACAGCCAGCTCATTCCGGCATTGCGCGGCGTTTCGCTGACCGTGCCGTCCGGCGCCGTCGTCGCCTTGCTGGGCGGCAATGGCGCGGGAAAAACGACCACGCTGAAGGCCATCTCGAGCCTGATTCGCGCAGAACGGGGCGAGCTCACGTCGGGCCGCATCGCATATCGCGGCGATGCGATTACCGATGCGGACCCGTGGACGCTCGCCGAACGCGGCCTCGTTCAGGTGCTGGAGGGACGGCGCTGCTTTGCGCATTTGTCCGTGGAGGAGAATCTTCGGCTCGGCGCGTTCGTGCGGCGGCCTGCCCGCGCTGATCTCGAGGTGGATCTCGAACGTATCTACGGCACCTTCCCGCGACTCAAGGAGCGTCGTAAGGCGCTTGCAGGCTATACGTCCGGCGGCGAACAGCAGATGGTCGCGATCGGCCGCGCGTTGATGGCGCGGCCTTCCCTGGTGTTGCTCGACGAACCGTCAATGGGGCTCGCCCCGCAAGTCGTCGAAGAGATCTTCGAGACGGTGGCAGCACTCAATCGCGACGACGGCGTCAGCTTCCTGCTGGCAGAGCAGAATGCAGCGATCGCGCTGCAGTATGCGCAGTCCGGGTATGTGCTCGAAGGCGGCCGCGTGGTTGCACATGGGAAGGCAGAGGCGTTGCTGGAACTGGATACGTTGCGCGACGCCTATCTTGGACGTGGCCAATCCGCCACGAGCGGCACGCGCAGAGGGTCACGCCACTCTGTCCTGTGACTGGTCGGCCAACGCCGCGGAAACTAATATCATGCCGGTCGATAAAATCTCTCAAGCCTTATCCGCAGAATGCGCAGCCAGCCTTTTTTCGAGGTGCGGGATCTCTTCACTCCGGACCGGTTTGCCCAGAAGAAAACCCTGAGCGTGCGTGCATCCGCAGACGCGCACGAAATTCAACTGCTCCTGCGTCTCAATGCCTTCCGCCGTAGTGGGCATGCCGATCTCTCGTGCCAACGCCACAATCCCGCGAACCACGGCCGCGGATTCGCGTCGATGCACGGACTCTTTTACGAACGAGCTGTCGATCTTCAGCTTGTCGAATGAGAAGCGCACAAGCGTCGACATGGTTGAGAATCCTGTGCCGAAATCGTCGAGCGCGAGGCCGATTCCCAATGCGCGAAGGTTCTCGACGTTGTGCCGGGTGACGATATCGTCGCTCAACAATACCGTTTCCGTGACTTCGATATTCAGGCGCGCGGGCGGCAATCCCGTCTTGCTGAGGATCGCCGCAACCGTCGACGCGAACGATTCCTCCCGCAATTGCACCGGCGAAACATTCACGGCGACGCTCACTGCATCACGCCATGTGACAGCTTCCGTACAGGATTGCAGCAACGCCCACTCACCGAGTGCGAGGATAAGGCCCGTACGTTCGGCCGTCGGAATGAATGAGGATGGGGAAAGCTCACCGCGCGTCGGGTGTGTCCAGCGAAGCAGCGCCTCACGGCCGGAAATCGTATCGTCGGCGAGATCGACGATCGGTTGATACTCCATGCGCAGATCGCTATAAGACTGCATCGCGCCTTCCAGATCGCTTCGCAGAAGGCTCAAACTTTCGTCGGATGCGTGCCTGACGGCATCGAAGATAGAGAAGGCACTTTTGCCACTGCGCTTGACGGCGTACAACGCGCGGTCCGCGCAGATCAGCAATTGTGGTCCCGTCTTTGCGTGCTCCGGATAGAGCGAGACGCCCACGCTCGCGCCGATATGCACCAACGCTTCGCTGAGTGTGAAAGGTCGCGCGAGCGTTTTGACGATACGGTCTGCCAGCAAATGGACGTCGCGGGTCAACGCCGTGCCGTCGGTAATGGCAACAAACTCGTCGCCGGCGAGGCGTCCGACCAGGTCGCCAGTCGGCAATACTTCACGCAATCGAATCGCCGCTTCCTGAAGGATCTGATCGCCGGCGGCGTGACCGAGGCTGTCATTGATCGCCTTGAAGCCGTCAAGGTCGATTAGTAGAACCGCAAATCGATGATTCTGCCGTAACGAGCCTGCCGCCGTACGTTCCAGCAGCAGCTCGGTAATGCGAGCGCGGTTAGGCAGACCCGTGAGACTGTCCTGGTGAGCCAACCGATGACTGCTTTCACGCGCCAGCAGTAACGCAACGGTGTCGCGATTGCTGCGCAATGCCACGGTAAAGAAGCCTGCCGCGCAAAACGGCGCCTGAAACAGCAGCACGAGCTTGCCGGAGCCGGGAGAAAGCGCCGCCCCGCAACCCAACAGCCCGAGAATGAACGAAATCTGGAGAAGCACCAGCCTGGGTGTGCCTGCATTGCGCCCGGCTAGTCCGCCGATCACACCCACGGCGCAAACGTTGCCGAGCAGAAAAAGCGTCTGATTTCCGCTGGTATTGCACAAAAAAGTGCCATAGCCGAACAGGACCGCCCAGAGAAGACTGGCAAAGAGAAAAGCTGAGGTAGGGGTTGGCAGATTGCGGGCACTGCGCTCGCAGCACAGCCAGATCAACGCGAGACGCGTTATCAGCAGCGCAACCACGGCGCCGCCCCACCACGCGTAAAGAGCTCTGGGATAAAGGTAGTAAGCGGTTGCGCAGACACTGATTTCGCAGATCGACGCAAAAACAATCGACGCGGTTCGAGTGAACAGGTTGGCAAGCAATATTTGCCGATTGTCGGCGCTCAGGTTCTGAGCGGAGGACACCACCCATTTGAAAAATGGAGACCTTGGTTCGCTGAAAGCCATGACCTGCGCATTTTTAATGGTTAATGGGTCAAATCTGACACGCCTCGCAATTATTACGTAAACACCCACTGTCCGTTACAACGCAATTGCGCTGGCTTATTAGACACCCTTATTAGACACCCTCATTGGACACCCTCATTAGACACCATTACGCCTGTCCTACAGGCAATGCGGCGGCGCCTCCCGTCCGAAGACGCGAGCATCCCTTGCGGATTGCTTCACGCTCCGGCGAGAGATGCGGTCATTCAGGCTATTTCTACAGGCACCCGCTTTGCCAAAGCGCACATCAGCTCGTACCCGATCGTTCCGGATGCGTGAGCGACGTCATCGATCTTGACCTGGTCGCCCCACAGTTCGACCTTGGAACCGATCTGCGCATGCGGGCACGGCGTCAGATCGACCGTGAGCATGTCCATCGAAACACGGCCCACTACCTGCGTCATGACGCCGTCGATAGCGATGGGCGTACCCGTCGACGCGTGCCGCGGGTATCCGTCCGCATACCCGCATGCGACCACACCAATACGCATCTCGCGGTTCGCGGCGAAGGCGCGGCCGTAACCAACCGTTTCCTCCGCCGACAACGACTGCACACCGATCACTTCGCTCCGAAGTGTCATCGAAGCGCGCAAGCCCACGTCGTCAATGTGGCGCGACTGACCGGTGGGTGAACCGCCGTACAGCACGACACCAGGCCGCACCCAATCTCGATGCGCCTGGGGATGCCACAGAACGGCCGCTGAATTCGCGAGGCTTCGTTGACCCGGTATGCCTTGAGTCACCGCATCGAAGCGATCCATCTGCCATGCCACATCGCCATCGTCAGCATTCGCGAAATGGCTCATCAACGTGATGTCCGCAATGCCCGCCGATCTGGCCTGCTCCCACGCGGCACGATACGCATCGGGCCGGAATCCGAGTCGGTTCATTCCGGAGTTCATCTTCAGATGCACGTTGACGCGTTCATGCGACGGCGACAAGCGCAACAGATCGAGTTGCTCACGGCAATGCACGGCCATGGAAAGATCGAATTGTTGGGCGATTTGCACATCACCTGGCTTGAACACGCCTTCCAGAAGAAGGATCGGCTTGGTCCAACCCAACTCACGCACACGGACTGCTTCGTCGAGATCGAGTAACGCAATGCCGTCGGCATTCGCGAGTGCCGGGAAAACGCGATCGATTCCGTGTCCGTATGCGTTGGCTTTGACCACGGCCCAAGCCCGTGATCGAGAAGCCCTTTGCTTGACGATGGAGAGGTTGTGGCTGACTGCGGCGGGATGAATCTGTGCAACGATCGGGCGTGGCATAGGAGGCGTTGAGGGCTAGTTTGGAAAGGGAATGAATGCCCGTTGGTAAAGACTGGCTTTGCGGCCTACAGGCAGATTTTTCCACTATCGTATCCAGCTCAAGCCAGTTTTTGTTACTGTATTGTTTGGATTTTTGGGTTTATCTATTGGCTGCTCGTTGCTGCTTGAAACCCTTCCCGGCGGTTCCGGAGATCGGTCCGCCGGGAGGGTCCATCACCTCACAAACGCGATACTGACAGGAGCAGGTATGTCAACCGATTGCCCGGTATCCGACACCATGCCTGACACAGGGTCGATGCTGAACACATTCACTTTGCCGCTGCGTTGGTTGGCGACCAGTATCCATTTTCCCGACGGGTGGATTGCAAATCCCCATGGCCTCTCACCGCCCGAGGACGTGCGCTGAACCAGCGAAAGCTCTCCCGAATCGGGGCTGACGCGATAGACAACTAGCGCGTTTTCTCCACGGTCTTCGACATAGACAAAACGCCCGTCGTGGCTGACCGCGACCTCGGCGCCGCTTTTCACACCCTGAAATTGCGAGCTGCTTGTCGGCACCGATTGCACAAGCGTCAAACGCCCTTGCGACGCGTCCCAACGTAGCACCATGATCTCGGCAGTCAGTTCGGTCAGCAGATAAACGAACTGACCATCCACACCGAAAGCCAGATGGCGCGGACCACTGCCCTGCGGGGCAATGAAAGACCGCGGATGGGCCGCATCGTCCGGCGACAACGTGTGGGTGCCCCTGTTAAAGCCGTAAACGAACACGCGATCAGCACCCAGATCGGGAACGAGTGCGTATCGGCCGGACGGATCGACTGCGGCGCTGTGGGCATGCGCGCTCGCCTGCCGCCGGTTCGGCCCGGAACCTGCCTCCTTGATCGTGGACGCGAGTGAGCCCAGGCTTCCGTCGCCGTTGACCGCGATGCTCGATACAGACCCACCGCCGTAATTGGCAGCGAGTAAGGTCATGGAGGGTATGTCCAAGCCCAGATTCGTGGCTCCGCTACCGCCTGTGGCGACCTCGTTCAATCTGGTGAGCGCGCCGGTCCCGCGATCCACGGCATATGCGGTGACACTTCCCTCTCTCGTATTGTCATCGTCGACCGCATAGAGGATCGGCAAGCGAGGATGCGCAGCGACCCATGTGGATTTCAGCCCCTCAGCAACCGGGCCGATGACGGTCAGTTTGCCGGTGGACGCGTCGAAGCGCAGCGCGTGAATCTGCCGCTCCTGTGTTCCCACGTAGACGAGTTCTGTCTGTGCATGTTCCAGTAACGTAGCGGCACTGTTGTGGCCGCTGTACATTCCGGCTAACAACGTAAGCGTTATAAATACCGCCACAGCTCCGTACCGCATCAACCTGTTTCTCTGGTGGGGCCGTGTCATAGTCCGCTAGCTTGGAGGTCAGAAAGTGTGGGAAGAATGCACACGCAGTCTGGCTCCATATTGCTCAAGGAATGCGTGCGGGCAATCATCCGTTATTCCCGGCCCCGGCTCACCACGACGCAATGTCGGCGAAAGCGATCAACGGTCTCAGCATTGTCAACGGGGTGAACGGGCTGGCTAAGCGTATTCGATTCGCCACCGCGCGTCCCTGCACAAAAATCAGATTCACTGGTATTTTTTCGATCGCGCCTATTGCACATTCAGGGTCCATCCGAATCACAGACCCACCTATTGCGACAGGACCTTGCGCTGAGCCTGCTGTCGAGCAGCGAGGCGAAACTGGCTTGGCGCCTGACCGACTTCTCTCCGGAAGAAACGCGTAAAGTACGCGGCGTCTGCAAAACCAAGCCAAAAGGCGATCTGCTCCACCGACATGTCGCCGAAAATGAGGTTGCGCTTTGCCTCAGTGATAATGCGTGCGTGAATCATTTTTGTAGGACTTTGCTCCGCAGCGGAAGCACAGGCCGCGCGCAGTTGCACCAGGGAAATGGCCATCATTGACGCATAGTCCTGAAGCGGTAAGTTCTCCCGGTAATGTTCGTCAATCAACTTACGGAAGCGATCAACCTGGCGAACATCGTTGCGTGTTGCACCGTCATTGCCAGTCTGGTCCAAACGTGTTTCACGAACCAGCATGAGCAAAAGCGTCGTAAGCAGTGCTTCTGTACCGACCACATGGCCGACAGCATCTGACTCAACCTCCTGCTTAAGGCTCTCGATCAAGCTGGCAAACTCCATTCCCGCCTCGGCGGAATAGGAAAGTGGGATCATTCGGGGCAATGCCCAGAGCGCGATGAACTCACGGAGTTTGGCGTTAATCTGCGTCAGATAGGCTACTTCGATTGTGACGACCCATCTGTCAGCGTCGATCTCATAGTCGAGACCGTGAACGCATTCGGTCGGCAACAGCAAGGCACACGGGCCCTCGAATGGCACACTGCTACCCTCGAGATTCATTACACCGCGCCCGCTACGAACGAATATCACCTGGCCATAGGCAGGATGCGCGTGAGGTTCGGTGCGCCAGCGGCCCCGGTCGGTGACATGCCCAACGTGCACAAACCAGTTTTCATCCTCAGGGCGTTCAACGTACAAACGGACCTTTGGAACGGTTGTCAGCATTGTTTTGGGGATCGATTTGGGCTGGTACTTTGCCACGGCACTATGTGTCATAAAGTCTCCTTGGCCGCCGAATCGATTGGGTAGCGGCCGTCATTGACATTCCGGCCTTACGCAGAAGACTTCTGGCGCTGATTCCGCGCGGTCCTTATTTTTTCGATTCCATCATAGCCCTCTCATGGAGCCGCGGAAACAGCCCATATTTTTCCATACATTTCGGCGAGGCATGACCTGCGATTTACCCGAACGATGGCATCGATCTCCCGGCACCGATGCCGTCACCATCAGAATCTATGCAACATTCCAACGATGATGCCGCGCGTGTCAGCGCCCGGCGCGACCGCAATACCGGTATACCCGGTGCCGTTGAGCGTGAATTGCGCGCGATTCCGATTCTGGATAAACCCAGTAGAGCCATATAGCGTGGTCAGCTTGGAAAGGGAGTAGGAATAGGTCAAGTCCACTTGCTGTGCGTTGTTCCCCTTGCCTGTTTGATCATGCGCATAACCATACATAAGTGAAAGCTGGTCAGCGGAACTAAACGAGTACGAATCCGATGCTTCGTAGACGTCACGCTTCACGCTGTTATCGGTCTGATGCTCCGTATGGTATGCCAGATAGAACCGGGCAGCCCCCACCCCGACAGAGCCCCCTGCATTGAAAATCTTCAGGATTGAGGTTCCGGCCGTATTGGCCGCCTGTTCATATCCTGCAGCCGCACGAAAGGGCCCGTTCGCGTAGCGGACTGCCGCGTTCTTGACCTGACGCATCGACGCAAGCGCATGCGTCTCGATGAGATGGAGTCCATGGCGCGCGTGGACTCGATTCGTGCGCGCTGTTTGCGCCGCGCGCACAGATCCGGGCCACGTGCCACTGCATATGAATGTTCTGGGCGACGTGGCACGGTCCGATTGCCGGACCGTGTATTCATCCTGCGCGTTCGCCATCGCGCGTCGACGATTCGAAGAAGGCTCCAGTCACCGGACGCACTGGCTTCGAAGTAAGAATATCGGATGTGCGATCGCACGTCCCTACACAAAAACTAGATTCACTGGCATTTTTTCGAGCAATCCAGCGAAAGGGTCTTTCGCCGACGAATTCAATGACCGGCTCCCGCCGTCGCATCGCGTTCACCGCACAGTTCACTTCGCCGACGATCTGCCGCAGACACCCCCTCCACCACACGACAAAAAAATGCCAGCGAATCTAACTTTTGTGTAGAGGCAGCCGATCGGGCGTCCCATACCATTCGTTACAACCGCGACAGGATGATCTGCGTTGAATTGCTCAGCCAGTTGCTGACGGTGCGGCCGCAATAAGAAAATCTATATGGACGGAGACATGACGAAAATATCAGTCGCTTTGCGCAAGCCGCTTCTCGGTGTGGCCATGTTCTGCTGTTTGAGCGAGTTCGGTTACGCGGAGGTATACACCGCACCTAGTGAATCGGCTCCATCGCAGACCCAGCAGACCCAGACGAACAGTGCCGCGCCCCTCACTGCACCGGACTTGAAATCGGGGGAAGTCACCGGCGCGCCGCCTGTATCGTGGAACGATACGTATATCGGCTACCGCTACGGCAATGATTTTCACTACCCTGGCGTTCCCGACAAAGTTGCTCAGAACATTGGTTATCTCACGACGATCGGTGGTTTCAGGTTCGGTAGTTACGCATTCAACGTGGATTACCTCGTCTCGAACTCCGCGAACCCGGAGGCTGGTGGTCCCTCCTCAGGTGGAGCGCAGGAGGTGTATAGCGTTGGCCGAATCGAGTTGAGTGCCGGAAAGATTCTTGGGCGGCCGGTGGGCATCGGCATCATTCGGGACGTCGGCCTGACCGGCGGCTTTGAATTCGGCACCAAGAACGACGCCTACGGAGAGCGTGCGCGCATGCTCGTTTTCGGTCCGACTATCGAGTTCGCGTTGCCACGCGGGTTCCTGAATCTCACTGCGGGTCTTCGAACAGAGAGCAACCATAACGGTATTACCGGCGTCGACGTGCGCTTCAATACCGCGTGGCACATCGAGAGCTCATGGCTCTTCCCGTTCCGGGTGGGACCGTTGCCGCTGGTATTGCGCGGGTTTGCCAGCCTGACCGGGCCGAAAGGAAAGGACGGTTTCGGTGTTGAGACGACGACGGAATTTCTCACTCGCGTATCACTGCTAGCCGATCTGGGTTCATTCGCCGGTCACCCGCGTGCAGTGTATGCAGGCGTCGGTTACGAGTACTGGCATCACATGTACGGCACGCCGACTAGCGAAACGGTCGGCACGATAACGTCCGTCCCCATGCTGATGGCCGAAATTCATTTCTAATCAGCGACCCTCGTGAGCGCGATCATTGGCGACCCGTCATGCGGGTTGCCAATCGTTGTTTGACGGAGTTCATTGACGTCGTTCTTCCTCCATCGAGAAACGCTAGCCCTTCACCACGTCCGTAGGCTACGCTGCCATGGATCGTTTCCTTCGGCCAGTTGCGCTTCAAAGTGCTCCCGCGTGGTTGGCTGTGCGCGCTGGACGGCCTTGCTGATAACATCGGACAAACGTTCGTAGCCGATCACCTTACGAACTGGAAGAGACTTCGGCGTCTCCGAACTCTCTTCACGACAAGAGAGAACACAATGGAGACAAATCTAACTAAGCGATCAGCGCCCGAGAATCCCTGGAGCATTCTCGTTCTCCTCGCGCTCGGGCTGCTGATTTCGTTTGTTGATCGCACGAGTCTGTCTTCCGCGCTAGCGGACAAGAGCTTCGTTCGAGAATTTTCACTGACGAGCGTCGAGCGTGGCTGGCTCAATTCGGCCGTCTTCTGGTCCTATGGTCTCGTTCAGATGCCTATGGGTTGGCTGGTTGATCGCTATGGCGTGAAATGGCCTTACTCGATCTGTTTCGTGCTGTGGTGCATTGCGGCGGCGGCCACAGGCATGGTGACGACGCTGTCCGCCCTGATCGTCATGCGTCTGCTCATCGGCGTGGCCGAAGCTGTCGTGGTCCCGGCCACCTATCGCTATCTCGCCAACAACTTCGAGGAGACCCAAAAAGGCACAGCACTCGGTATCTTTTCGATTGGCGGCAAGATGGGGCCCGCACTCGGCGCGCCGATTGCAGCCTGGATGATCGTCACGTATTCCTGGAAGATGATGTTCATTGCGACTGGACTGGTCGGACTGATCTGGCTGGTGCCATGGCTGCTGATGGTGAGGAACGACTATCCCTCCAGAGGGCAACTTGCGGCGGCGATACACCTGGCCTCCTCGGTGCCGCTCAGAAACTTGCTGACGAGTCCGGTCGTCTGGGGCGGGCTGATCAATAACTTCTGCTACAGCTATTTCGCCTTCTATTGCATGACCTGGATGCCAGCCTATCTGGTCGAGCAACGCGGCCTTTCTCTCGAGAAATCCGGGCTCTACACCTTCTTCAGCTTTGTGGGCATCGCCATCGTCGCCGCGATCGCGGGATGGGCCGCGGACCGGATTATCGCCCGCGGCAACGATGCCGTTGTCGTGCGTAAATGCTTCATCGTTGCCGGCTTTATTGGCGGAACAACCGTTCTGCTCGGCGCCTACGCCCCTTCGCTCGAGATGGCACTGTTCTGGAACGTGCTCTCACTCTCGTTGCTTGGCCTTGTCACCGCGAATAACCTGGCGCTGTGTAAACTAACCTTGATCCCCAGGCAGGCGGTCGGCTTGAACACAGGACTCCAACAGGTCGCCACCAGTCTCGCGGGCGGTATCTCAGCCAGCCTTTCAGGCTGGTTGCTCCATCATGGCGGCAGCTACACACTACCCATGATGGCGATCTTCGCCTTCCTGCTGATCGGTGCAACGAGCACCGTGGTTCTGCTTCAGCGCAAATGGGCGCCAAAAGTCAACGACATTGCTCACGAACCCCGGCACGCAGAAACGCAGACCTCTGCTTAGGTGCAGGGTAACGCTGTTGAGTAAAGAACACTCCGAATAGAAAAACGCTGTGCGAAAGCACAGCGCTTTTTTCATGCCGCTGCGAGGACCGGATTACGGGTTGGGAACGTACAACGGCATCGCCTCTTCCCACAAGGTATCCGTGATCGGATGCTGATCCGTCCCATCCGCATTCATCACCCAGTTCTGGCCGTCAGGTTGGAAGCTGTTGTCGTACAGCGCGAGTTCGTCCCTGAAGCCATAGGTGCCTGAGCTGTACGCGAGCCGGCCATCCCAGGTCCAGACAGCATGGCCCTGGTTCGATCCATCCGAAGTCAGGCGCGTCAGACCCGTGCCATCGGGTTTGATCGTGAACACGTCATAGTTGAATTTGTTCGGATCGGTTGGGTCGATCAGCTTGCGGGTGAACACGATCTTGCTGCCATCCGGCGACCAGCCCGGCAGGTTGTCTGCCTCGCTGGTCAGAACGGTGGTGGCGCGTGTATCCAGATCGAGAATGCGCAGCCCCTGCACCTTGGGACTCCATACGCGGTAGACGATCTTCTTCCCGTCCGGCGAGTAGCTCGGGTAGCCCGAATTGATGGAACCGTCGGTCAAGGCCTCCGCGTGGCCGTTCATGCTGCCGTCGGCCTTGATACGCATGATCCGGCCTGGGCCGGCAGCACGCGTAAAGAACCATTGGCCCACGCCGAACGCCACCCACTGCCGATCCGGTGACCAGGTGGGCTGAAATGCGCCGGCCAGGCCCTTCTTGATCATGTCCTGATCGAGACCACTGGTGGCTGGGTCGTAAATTCGCGTATAGCCGGAGAAGTCCGGATTGATGATGGCAATGGAAGAGTTGATCGCCTTCTCTGTGTACACCAATTTCTGGCGATCCACTGACAGCTGCGGGAAGACGTCGATGTAGGTGTACTTCCACGCAGGATCGAAGCTGAACAGCGCCGTGCCATTTGCATGCGCGGGTCGAAGCGATATTTTTTCGTAGACCATCTTGCTGCCGTCCGACGAATAGCGTGGCGAGCGAATGCCCGTGTTGCTCGTGGATCGGAACATGCCAGCCGTGGTGTAGATACCCTCAGTGTCGCCGCCCTTGACGTGATACGCGACGTTGGTCTCACCCAGATACTGCGGGAATACCTTGAAGCCGGGCGTCGACGTCAAAGTCGTCCTGGCAAGGTCGGACAAATCCACCGACACCAGTTGCGAGCTGACTTTATTGATCAACTCCGGACGGTGCGCGCCCCAAGTCGACTCCACGGGCGTTTCATAAAACACGACACGCTTGCCGTCCGGTGACCAGGATGGCGACCCTTCGTCAAAGCCTGGATTGCCGGCAATTTTCTTCCAGCCGGAGCCGTCGGGTCTGATGAGATAGATGCTGCTTTCCTGCGTGCGTTCCCAGCCAACCGGCAGATTGTGGCCGCGCCAATCGCTGCCCGTATCGGAAGAAACGGCAAGCCATTTGCCGTCTGGGGACCAGGAAGGTCTGAAATAGCTATGCGGTTTGGTGGGATCGAATTTCAGCGCACCCGTGACGTTTTTCAGCGCACCAGTCGCAATGTTCAGTGTCCAGATGTTGGTGGTTCCGAAATCGCTCGCGCCCCTGCGTGATGAGACGAATGCAATGAGGTTAGAGTCGGTGGGCGAAAAAACGGCGGCATCGTCAACGGCAATGTGATTGGTGAGCTGCTGCAGGCCCGTACCATCCACTTTGACGCGATAGAGATTTGACTCGCCCAGGCCGTCACGCTCCGACGTGAACACGATCCATTGCCCGTCTTTCGAGAACGCCGCGTGATAATCAAAACCCGCGGTCGGAATCAGCTTGTGTTCATCTGTCCCGTCTGCATTGGACACATACAGCTCGGAAGTCACCGGACCGACGCGGTTGAGCAACAAGGTTCCATTTTGCGCGGCACCTGCTCCCGCTGAAATGAAAATCCAGGCGCCCCCGATTGCCGTACAAGCCAGGAGTTTCTTCAAAGACGAAGTTAAATACACAGCGTAATGCCTCCATTAATTATGCGTAGGTGAGCGGCGTGACACCGCTCAACCGCTCCTGCACCGCCACTTTCGCCGACGCATCGTGCTTCCGTTTCCTGCCGCTCCTTTCCGTGTTCCGTCATTGCTCAGCGAGCATTCAGCCCAGATTTCCCGTGACGTCATCGAACAGTTCGTCGACCGACAGGCGATGTGGAATGATCTTCTGGTCCAGCGCCCAATCGATTGCCAATTGAAGTCCTTTGCGGTTCTCTTCCAGTCCGATCGGCGGAAAGATGGCCGGCACGCCGCCTTCAGTCAATGCGCGGCTTTCGACGATCATCCGATACAGCTCGCGAACGATGTCCGGCCGCTGCTTCGACACGTCCTCATGCACCACGAACATGTGGTTGATCGGCACAACGCCTTCCCGCGCAAACCAGTCTTTGGCCGCGGCCTGCGCATCGGGAACGAGCGTGCGCACACGCGGGTCTTTCGGCATATCTTCACCGAGCAAGGCCGCGCTCAACTCGCCATCTAGCATCATCTGCGGGATCGAGGATCCCGCGGGCAGGCGCACGCAGTTATCCGGATCGCGATATTCGGCGAGATGCCCGTCGCCGAGTGTCATCCAGGTCACCTTGTCCAGATCGACACCGTATTCGTGACGCAGAATGCCCCGGATCCAGAGCGCAGTCGTTTGGGTATAGGTGCGAACGCCGACCTTCTTGCCTTCGATATCCTTCGGGTCGAGGTGGCCAAAGTCGATGTTGAAGCCGGCGCAATGATGCTGGAAGCGCCCAGATATCGGCGTCGGCAGCATGACGTAAGGCTTGCCATAGGCCTTGGCCTGCAAAAAGGTGACGATCGCGAGCTCGCCCGCGTCGAAGGCGTTTTCTCGAACCATTGCCTTGAAGCCGTTATGTGCCGGAGTCGGTCCGCAATAGTCGAGCTTGACGATGTCCGAGTTCACCCGCCCGCCCTTCATCGCCTTCGTGACCGGATAGTCGGCCAGATTGGTGCGTAATGTTGGCACCTCGGTGGGCACCCTGTTTAGTGTCGTTGTCATTGATGTTCGTCCTTAGGCTTGAATGGGTTTACAGCCGTACCTCGATGAGACACGGGCCAGGCTCGTGCACCGAGTCGGCCATGGCCTTGTGGAAAGCTTCGGCTGTGTCCACGGCGACGGCGAGAACGCCCATGCTTTTCGCCATGGCCAGCCAGTCGATACGCGGACGATCGATATCGATCATGGCCAGCGCGCGCGCCCCTGGCGCACCGGCGCCCATGTTGGCGTACTCGGCCTTCAGGATGGCGTAGCTGTTGTTGGCAAAGATGATGGTCGTGATGTTCAGGCCCTCGCGTGCCTGCGTCCACAGCGACTGGATGGTGTACATGGCGCTGCCATCACCGACCATGCAGAACACACGCCGGTCCGGGCAGGCCAGCGCGGCGCCGGTGGCGACCGGCGTGCCATAGCCGATCGAGCCGCCCATGTTGTTGATGAAGTCATGAGGGGCAGCGCCAACGGTCAACCCCATCGTCTCGCGGCCAGTGGTCAGCGATTCGTCGACGAGAATGCAGTTTTCGGGCAGCGCGGCGGCGAGCGCCTGGGCAATGCTGGCGGGCCCCAGAGCGCCGGTCGGCGGCGTCGCATCCGAACGCTGCTGGAGGACGCCTGCCGTGTTCGTCGCGCCGAGCGCCTGAACCAGCATGTCGAGGCCGGCGGCGCTATCCTCGCCCATCTCGACCAGCGCATGAACACTGGTGCCGGGTGACTTGAGCAAGCTCGGTTTGTCTGGATAGCTAAAGAAAGCGATCGGCTCGGTCGTCTCGACCGTGATGATGTGTTTGAAGCTGTTCAGATACTCGACGGCTTGTCCGACTGCATAAGGAATACGTTCGAGCGTGACCCGCCCTGCCCCGCGTTCGATCCGCGCACTAAAGAATTGCGTCGCGATGCGACAGCCGGTCGCCGCCTTGATCTTGCCCGCCAGTTCGAGCGCGCGACCGCGTGTCGAGTGGCCGGCGAGGACCATGAGCGTGGGCTCGCCCGAACGCAGCACCTGCGCAATGTGCTCGATGCGCGCAACGTCTGGAGTCTTCGCTGCGGCGGCTACGGTGCTCGGCGGCGCGACCTGCTGGCCCGCCTCCTGCCACGAGGTATCACCAGGCAGGATGAGCGTTGCAATCTGCCCCACGTGTTCGCTCGCCTTGCTCACCGCGGTTGCAACGTCCCAAGCCACCGCGCGCGGCGACTCGACGCGGCGCACCCAATGACTCAGCGGCCGTGCCAGACCTTCGATGTCGGACGTCAGCGGTGGGTCGTACTTCAGGTGCGCGGCCGAATGCTCACCCACGATGTTGACCATACCCGACGATGCCCGTTTGGCATTGTGGATATTGGCGAGCCCATTCGCGAGTCCCGGCCCGAGGTGCAGGAGTGTGGATGCCGGCGTCTCTTTCATCCGGTAATAGCCGTCCGCGGCGCCCGTGCAGACACCTTCAAAAAGACACAGGACGCTGCGCATGCGTGGATTCTCGAGCGCCTTCAGAAAGTGCATCTCCGAGGTACCCGGGTTCGCGAAGCAGATGTCGACGCCCTGATCGGTGAGCGTCTGAACCAGACTTTCGGCTCCGTTCATTCAATACCCCGCCATCTCGCGCGCCATGCCGACCACGCCATAGCTTTTCAGCGGAGCCGACATCAGGAAGCGGTAACCCTCTTCGAGCAGCCGCTTGTGATTCTTGGCGTTGACATGGGGATTGCCAACCACCACCTTGTGCTTGTGGCAGGTCTCGACAATCTGCCGCATGGCGTCGGCTACAACCGGGTGCTCGTAATCGCGCGGATGGCCCAGTTGCTGGCTGAGATCGCCCTCGCCAATGAGGATGAAGCCGATACCCGGCACATTCGCAAGAATGTCATCGAGGTTTTCAATCGCCTCCGTGCTTTCGCACATCAACCCGACCAGAATTTCGCCCTCGGGGGCCAATGGCCAGACATCTGCCTTCTTGTAGTAATCGGCCATGCTCAAACCCCAGTAGCGTGCCGCGTTGGCAGGGCCGTCACCGCGGATCCCCTTGGGCTCGTACAGCGGTGCGCCCTTGGGCCGGGCGTAACGGCACGACGCGACAGCGTTATAGGCTTGCTCCACCGTCGATACATGCGGCCACACCACGCCATAGGCGCCGCGATCGAGCACCTGCTTGGCAAAGGACTGATTCATTTCCGCGCCGTTGGCGGGAATACGCGCAATTGGCGTAACGCGCGACGCGACCGAACCGGATTCGGCAATCTGCTTCCGGTTCAGCATGTACTGCATCGCATCACCCAGCGCCGATACGTCGTAGGGGTTATGTTCCATCTCGAAGACGATGCCGTCATAAGGCGCGTCGCTCATCTCGATGGCGGTCTGCTTGTCCAGCTTGGAAAACGCGGCGAAGGCCGGCTTACCGGATTCGAAAGCGCGAATAATGCTATTGAGGCGGGTGTCGCTCATGGTCTTTCTCTCTCCGTGATTGGGTCCATAGGGGTTGCATGAAGCCGGATCAGTCGGCCGCTTTCCAGTACATGAAACCCATCCCCTCGCCGGTGCCGGCAGGCGTGCGCCAACAGGGGACGTAGTCGACCAGCGTCATCTCGGCGCCCGTTTCCTGAACCGCCTTCATCACGCTCACGTAGAGCTTGATTTCGGAAGTGCCCGACTGATACGAGCGGTCATCCACCGCGGCCAGGCCGTCATAGTCGTAGTCGGCCAGCATCTTCATGATGCTGTGGTCGAACTCTTCGTCGTTGACGAAGTGGGACAAACCGCCCGAGGCGAAAATGCCGACCCGCACATCGTCGGGCCATGCATTGATGGCATCGCGCAGCACCCATCCAAATTCGATGCAGCGCGACATCGACGGCTGCGTCGGCGGATAGAAGCAATTCATGATGATTGGCACATGCGGCGGCGGGTTGTCGCCCATGATCTGGTGATAAACGAAGCTGTAGGCATGCGGTACCACCGGATACTCAGGCAGCGGCTTCATCCACACGTTGTCGGGCCACGCAAAAAGATCGGTCAGATCGAAACCTTCGCCCTGGAAATGCTCGATGAGATACGCGGCCAGCTTCGGATGACACTTGTGTGTGACGTGGTGGTCGGGTGCATAGACAGCGCGCTGCGGCGGCCCGTTATGAACCTCTTCACCGCTGTAGATCGCGATCGATGGCGAGAAATCGGTGAAGATTTCCTTCTGGTCTTTGCCCAGAATGATCGCGACGTCGATGTTGGCGTCGCGGTAGGCCGCGGCCATCGCATCGAGCGCGGTACGGCAGCGCGTGGCGCGCGCAGTGCGCTCCTCGAGCGTCAGGAATTTCTCGAACGCTGCTTCGCGGTGCGCTTCCAGCTCGGGATAGGTCCAGGTCCGGTTGCGGTACCACAACTCCGGA
The DNA here is from genome assembly GCF_900116445.1 of Paraburkholderia aspalathi. GTDB lineage: Bacteria > Pseudomonadota > Gammaproteobacteria > Burkholderiales > Burkholderiaceae > Paraburkholderia > Paraburkholderia aspalathi. The sequence goes on along the minus strand of NZ_FPBH01000013.1, from coordinate 132,842 downwards.
TTGTTGCGGTCCCGTTCCCCGTTCTTCAGCCAGTCCTCCGGTGCTTGACCGAGCATGCCGCTATGCGGCACTGCCATCCCGAATACGATCTTCGCCATATATGGTTTCTCAATGAATTAATGTGTGCATCAAGGCCGGCTGGTCCGGCCATGCCCTGCGTTCTAGGCTTGCCGCAGCGAGCCGTGCGTTTCGGTTACCTTGGGCGCCCATTCGGGACGGAACAGGATCATCGTGGTCAACGCGCCGATCAGCAGGAAGACCAGGATCATGAGCATCGGCAGGTCATAGCTTCCACTGACGTGGAGCAACCAACCCGACAGACTTGCCGCCACGCCGCCCGCGAGACTGGTGGCCACCTGCTGCACGCCCGTGACCAGTCCGATCGTCTGCTTCGGAATCAAGGTCAGGCGCGACAGCACGAGATTGTTCGCGGTGGTCAAGCCGAGCAGCGAGAGCGAGAGCACATTCCAGAACAGCGCCATCTCAAGTGAATGGGCATAGGCGCCGAGCAGAACCGTGCATCCGCCCACGAAGCCCGCGATAGTGAAAGCCTTGCGCACCCGAATCGGGTCGCCTCCCCGGGCGATGATCCGGTCCGCTGCCCATCCCGCGATCGCCGCGACGATCGCGATTCCGGCGAAGCTGAAGAACGTATAGAGCCCGGACCTTGAAATCGACAGGCCGCGTTGCTCGACCAGATAGGCGGGCATCCACGTCATGCAATAGAACGTGAAATAGCCGTAGCAAAAGTTCGTGATCATTCCGCCCCACACCACCGGGCTGGACAGGATGCTGCCGAGACTGACTGTACGGGCGCTTCGATTCGCCGCCGTGAGCTGCGTTCTGGAGGGAAGGTCGTTCCTGACCAGCAGAAGCCACGGAGCCAACCAGATCAACCCGACAAGACCCGTCGCGATGAACATGACTTGCCACGAATAATTGACGATGAACCAGGCGCCCACCGGCGCGCCGAGTGCGGGACCAAACTTGTTCCCCATTGCGAGGAGGCCTACAGCCAGGCCGTTTTGACTTTCGTCGAAATTGTTGCGAATCCAGCGATAGCTCGCAGGAATCACGATCGCTTCGGCCATGCCGATGATCAGACGCATGACGACCAGGCTCGCGAGCGCCGTCACCGCCCCCATCAGCGCGGTCGCGATACACCACAGCGCAAAGCTGATTGCGTAAGGCCACTTCACGCCGTAGCGGTCAGCCACATAGCCCATCGGCACCTGGAACAGACCATACGACCAGAAGAAAGCCGAGTTGATCCAGCCGCGATCGACGTTCGTCAGCGAAAAATGTCGAACGAAGCCTGCGTCCGCCAGTGTCGAAGAAATGCTGGTGCGATCGACAAAGGAAATCAACACACCGATCGCAAGGAGCGCGAGGATGGCCCAACGGCTCGCGATCCCGGGTCGTCCAGGTTTGCTTGTCTCCATCTGCCCTTTCTCTTTAGTGTGATTGGTTCTGCGTGCCGGCCACCACAAACCATCTTCGGTTGCCGGCACAGAGGCGACGCTACTTCAGGCCAGGGCCGGATATAGTCGCTGCGCGGTCTTGCCGAAAATCCACGCGCGGTCTTCGTCGCTCAGGCATGCCAGACCCGCCCGGGCCGTCGCGAGGATTTCCGGAAGTGTCCCCGGCGAGGTCGGATAATTGGAGCCCCAGGCCATCCGTTTTGCACCAAAGGCTTCCACCACGCGCGGGAAGAATGTTTCGGCACTCGCCTTTTCCTTCTTCACATCGCCAAAGATGCGCGGCGTGAGCTTCAGGTAGATGTTGTCGAGCGACGCCAGGTCGAACAGGCTGCGCGCCGCGGCATAGGGCGCACCATCGGCTACTTCGGGGCGCCCCAGGTGATCGAGGATGATGGGCACCTTAGGGAAACGCCGTGCAAGCGCCGTGACCTGCGGCAGTCCGATCGGCCCCGTCTGGATGCACATCGTCAGGCCGAGTTCTCCGCACAGTTCCCACGCTGGGAACGCGCGCGGATCGTCGAGTTCGCTCGGATCGAACTCCTTGGTGCTGCCGCCGGTGAACAAACGCAGGCCCGCGAGACCGAGCCCGACCCATTCGCGAATGCGTTCCGGTGCATCCGGCTGCAGTACGTCAACGGAGCCGACGGCAACCAGCCGATCTGAATATTTGCTGCAACCTTCAACGACATAGCGATTGTCGAAACCGTAGGTCGTCGAAGAATGAACCACCGCGGCCTTGGCGACGCCGGCCGCGTCCATCGCCGCGATCAACGTCTCAACGGTAGTGGGACGCTCCTTCGACCAATCCGAGCGCTTTCCGAACAACGGCGCCGGTGGATAGCGGCTCTCGTCATCGGAAATGATGTGGGGATGGATATCAACGATTGCGGAAGTCATGAGTGTCTCTGTGCGTGTTTCATTGCATATGGCTCGCGCCAAAGTTAGTTGCCGCGCGCTTTCAGGCGCGCATCGAGGCGCGGGTAGACGCGCCGCGCATTGCCCTCGAAAATCTTGTAGCGATCCTCGTCCGTCAGCGCAGTACACGCGTCGATATAGCGTTTGGTGTCGTCAAAGTACTGGCCGGTTGCCGGATCTTTGCCCCGTACGGCGCCGATCATTTCCGATCCGAACAGCACGTTGTCGGTTGGCACCACCTTGGTCAGCAACTCGACGCCCGGCTTGTGGTAGACGCAGGAGTCGAAAAAGATGTTGTTCAGCAGCCCTTCGAGCGGGCGCTCGCACATTTCAAGCGACATGCCGCGATAGCGCCCCCAGTGATAAGGCACCGCGCCGCCGCCGTGTGGAATCACGAGGCGCAGTGTCGGGAAATCCTTGAACACATCGGACTGCAGCAGTTGCATGAACACCGAGGTGTCGGCGTTCAGGTAGTGGGCGCCGGTGCCGTGGAAGCACGGATTGCATGAAGCCGCCACGTGGATCATCGCGGGCACATCCAGATCGACCAGCGCTTCGTAGATCGGATACCACTCGCGATCGGACATCGGTTTGCCGGTCCAGTAGCCGCCGCTCGGATCGGGGTTCAGGTTGCACCCGACAAAGCCCATTTGTTCGACGCAGCGTCGCAACTCGGGGATGGAATTCGCGGGCGCCACGCCCGGCGATTGCGGCAACTGGCACACCGGCGCGAAGTTGTCCGGATAGAGTTCCGTCACGCGGTGCACGAGGTCGTTCGATACTTCGGCCCATTCCAGGCTCGTGCGCTCATTGCCCAGATGGTGGCTCATCAATCCGGCGATCGGCGAAAACAGCGTCAGGTCGCTGCCGCGCTCGCGCTGCAGCTTGAGTTGACCATTTCCTATCGCTTCGCGAATCTCGTCGTCGCTCACATGCGCGGCGGCACGCGATGGCGCGTTGACCGGGTCGTTCGCGAATTCGACCTGCCTGGCTCGCCAGTTGCGGAATGAAGCGGGTACGGTCGTGAAATGACCGTGGCAATCGATAATCATGTCGTCTCCTGTCGACCAGAGTTGGCGCTTCAGCGCCTTACTCTGGTCCCATGCAAGATCAGTTGCGTGCGGGTCAGCGGGCCAATGGGTCCACAAACAGTTCGTCAATGGACATACGGCGCGGCGTGAGACCCTGCTTGAACGCGGTGGCTTCCAGTGTTTCGATCGTCTTGAGGTTTTCCTGCAGACCGTACGGCAGCGGATCGTGTCCGACGATCTTGCGCAGTTCGAGGTACTTCTTATCGCTGGCGCTCGTCGCCTCGCCGGCATCGAGGCGCGCCAGCCATTCCTTTTTCGCCTGTGCGAAGGCGTCGAAAATCGATTTCGCGATCCACGGATGCTCGGCGAGCACCGCGTCCTTAACGACGATAGTGCCGTGCATCGGGTAGACCCCGGTGCGGGCGAAGTACTCGCTTTCGAACTCGGTCGCATTGGGCAACAGATCGGGATAGTCGGCCTCGACCTCCTTCCATCCACCCGTGGGCGCGCCGGTGCGGCCGATACCCGCGGCGGCGGCAAAACCCGCCGACAATTCGCCTGTCGCCATCATTTCCGCCAACGAGCTTCCAGCCGGAGCATGGATGACGTTCGACGGCAGCTTGAGCTGCGTAACATGCTCCTCATCATCGACAACCCAGGTCACCCTGGAAGAATCGAGGCCGAACTCGTCGATCAGGACCTGGCGCGTCCACACGCCGGTCGTGACCGAATAGGCGCGCACGCCGACCTTCTTACCTTCCAGGTCCTTGGGGGTCTTGATCCCGGCGTCCGGGCGCACCAGCAAACCGCCGTGGTGAAAACGCCGCACGACAAAAATCGGCAATCCGACGAACGGCGCACCATAGGCGCGGGCGATGATGTAGGTTGTCGGCGCCAACTCGCAAACGTCGAATTCGACGTCGCGCACCATCCGGCGAAATGCGCCAATTTGCGGCTGGACTGTGATGAACTCGGCATCCACACCCTCGATGGAAATGGATCCGTTACGAATGGCCGATGTGTGGGGGTGCTCAGCGATTGCAATCTTGAGCGGGACTTTCCTGGTCAACTTCCTCTCCTATGTTGACCGGAGTTGGCGCTTTAGAGCTCACTCCGGTCCCATGCAAAATGATTGCGGACTTGTCGTCGCCGGCGGCTGGATGGAATCCGCGCAGGACATATCGACTCGATGGAGTAAGAATATTTGACGACGGAGCGCGCGTCCCTACACAAAAGTCAGATTCAATGGCACTTTTGTTGATGGATGGCGGGGGCGCCCAAGGACGCAGTTCGCCCTCGCCGGACCGAGTTGTTGCCTCACTTGCGCGAAGCGTTCTTGAGCTGCCACACCAGGTTGGCAAACGGCATGTCGAGATCGGCGTACACCTGCTGCGCCTTCGGGTCGTCGTTGCCGTGCAGCATTTCCACACCAGCCGTGGCGTAATCGGTCACCGGGATGCCGGCGCCTGCCAGACGCTGCAGCCCCACCGTGCGCTTGGTATCGCTAAACGTACCCGATGCGTCGAGCACCACGCGGGGATCGTAGCCTGCAGCCTTGAGCGACAGCGCCGGGAACGTGGCACACACTTCCAGCGAAACACCGGCGATCAGAATCTGTTTGCGGCCGGTCTTCTCGATCGCGGCGCGCACATTCGGATCGTCCCATGCATTGATCGAGGTCCGGCTGATCACCGGCACACCCGGAAGCGCGGCAGTCAGTTCAGGGATCGTGGGACCCCACATGCCGTCAGGCATCGTAGCGGTGACAATGACCGGGATGCCGAGCGTCTTCGCGGCTTTGGCCAAGGCCACAACGTTATGCTTGAGCTCACCGGTATCGATGTCGCGTACGCCGGTGAACAAGCCAACCTGGTGGTCGACCAGTACGAGCACCGTGTTGTCCCGCGACAGCAATGAGTACGGAGCGCCAGACGGAGCGACCGCGTTCGTCGCAGGCGCTGCGCTGGCCGTCTGGATTGTGGCGGCAGAGGTAGTGACGATCGCCAGGGGGAGAACGACAGCTTTCAGGAGATTAAGGATTTTCATGGTCTTGATTAACGTTGGCATTTTCGATGTGGCAACGACGTAGCGACGTCCTGCCGGACCGTCCGGTGCACATCTGCGCCGGGTTGAGATGAATCATATTTCCGCAACGACGATCGATAAATATGGTATTTCTCAACCTATCGTTTCCCACAGGAAACGATCGATAGACCAACCCAACGACTACCGGACGTCGGATGACCCCCGTCTCTTCTGACCTGAACGATCTCTATCTCTTTGCTCAGGTGATCGAGCACCACGGTTTTACCGCCGCGGGAGAGGCGCTTGGCGTAAGCAAATCCCATATCTCCCGCCGGATCACCGATCTGGAAGCCAAGCTCGGCGTTCGGCTGCTTCACCGAACCTCACGCCGGCTTAGCCTGACCGACGCCGGCGAAGAGTTGTACGCACATTGCCGGGCCATGATTGCCGAAGCGCAGGCTGGTGAGGAAGCGGTTCGGCGGCGGACTGCCGAGCCCTCGGGGCTGGTGCGGGCCAGCATGTCCGTCGCGATTACAGACATCCTGCTGGCCAGGCTGCTGCCCCGCTTCATGTTGCGCTACCCGAAGGTCCGGCTGGCCATCGAGGCAAGTAATCGACAGGTCGACCTTCTCGAAGAACATGTCGACGTGGTGATACGAGGTCTAGGTTTTGACGTCGAGCTTTCCAGCCTGGTCCAGGCGCCGCTGGGCACGGTGCGCTGGGGGTTGGTGGCCAGTCCTGTGTATCTGGCGAAGACCGGGACGATTGGTACGCCTGATGCGCTACCTCGCGACGATCTGTTGATCTACGAATCGATCAGTAGGCCAGTGACCGTATTGCGCCTGATCGGCGCGAATGGCGATGTCTCCATGCAGACGATTCAGCCCCGCCTGCAGAGCGACAATATCGCGGCGCTGAAGGAAGCCGCGTTGGCAGGAATGGGCATCGCCAGCCTGCCTCTCTATGCCTGCACGCGGGAGATCGAGATGGGGACTTTGAGCCTCGTACTGCCGGAATTTCGCTCGCGGGAGGGACGATTGGCCGTGCTGTTTCCGACGCGCCGCGGCATGATGCCTGCGGTACGCGCCTTCGTCGATTTCCTGAAGGACGAATTGCCGCCGCTCCTGGGTTAGTACCAGCGTGGCTCCTTCACCCTCGAAGGCGAAGGCGTGGTCCACGGCCTCTCCTTCTATCGGAGTGCATTCAGATACCGATTGACCTCGGTTAAGAGCGACGAGTGATATTTTTCCGGTAAGCACCGGTCGTCGCTGAGGCTCATCAAATCTTCAATCCTGCCGCGGAACGAGGCGGCAATGTCGGACCGCATGGCGTTGGGCAAGTGCGTCAGCAAGGAAACCAGCAATTCGCCGATGACTGCAAGGCGCGCATCATGCTGAACAACAGTAAGGCCATTTACTTTCGATAGCGCAGTGAGGGCGTTGAGTAACGCGTGGTCACTCTCCTTGCGGATTTGAACTGCCAGGGCAAGTGGCGATTGTTCTGCCGACGCGGCGTCGGCTTGTTGTGCATCGTCGCTCTGCATTTTGGAGTCGTTATACATAGGTTTGGGTTCAGGTCAGAAGGTTTGCCAGTCCGAGCCGGCCGTATCCACGGCGACCATTGCCGGTTTGTCGGCAATAGTGACGGGCGCAATCCTCGGCTTCGTGGGCTGTGCGCGACGCGTCGTTTGAGCATTCGACGCAGGCAGGCGAGGCCTGCTCTGCGGCAGAACCACTCGCGGCTCAATGTGAGCTGCGCCGCCGGCCACCTCAAACACCGAGACTGCATCCTTCAATCTGGTTGCCTGTTCCTCAAGTGATTTTGCGCCGGCCGCTGCCTGCTCGACGAGCGCCGCGTTCTGTTGTGTGACTTCGTCCATCTGGCCGACCGCCTGATTCACCTGTTCAATGCCACGGCTTTGCTCTTCGGACGCCGCAGCGATCTCGCCGACAATATCGGACACCTGCTTGATCGCCTGCTTGACCTGTCCCATGGTCGAACTGACTTCCACGGCTTGCATGGAGCCGTCCTGAATCGTTGCCACCGAGGAGCCGATCAATTCCTTGATTTCTTTCGCAGCGGCGGCAGAGCGCTGAGCCAGACTGCGAACTTCACTGGCGACGACGGCGAAACCACGCCCCTGTTCACCCGCACGCGCAGCCTCCACCGCTGCATTCAGCGCCAGAATGTTGGTCTGAAACGCGATGCCTTCAATGACACCGGTAATCTCCGAAATCTTGCTCGAACTCGCACTGATTTTCTCGATCGTTCCCACCATGCCCTGTACGGTTTCATTGCCTGCGTCAGCTATGTCGGTAGCGCGCGTTGCCAGCGCATTAGCCTGGCGGGCATTGTCGGCATTCTGTTTTACCGTCTCGGTCAACTGCGTCATGCTCGCTGCCGTTTCCTCCAGCGATGCGGCCTGTTGCCCGGTACGGGCCGCCAAATCGGTGTTACCGCTAGCGATTTCCCGCGACGCCACCGTGACCGATTCTGCGGATATCTTGATCCCGTGAATCGTATCGCTCAGCTGCTGATCCATTTTCTTGAGGGACGAGAGAAGTTGCCCGAACTCGTCTTGCGATTGGTTCGGGATGTCGTTCCCGAGCTTCCCAGTTGCGATCCGCTCGGCAATGCTAACTGACGTGTTCAACGGTATCAGGATTGCACGCAGCAAATAGATCAAGGCGCCAACAGCGAAAAGCACGGCACAGGCGATCACGCCAAAAGAAATGTAGCGAGTAGTCACAATAGCAACTTGCTGTGCAGCGAAACGCGCCTGAGCCGTCGTGCGCAAATCCTGTTTCATTTTGGCAAGAATGCCGAAAACGTGGTTCGCGTTATCCTTGACTTCCAGCCTGTTCACTTCGGCACCGCCTTTCACATCCCCGGCCTCAATACGCTCCACCTGATGCTTCATCCCAGCCTGCATTTTCTGGTAGGCGTCCTGTAGCCCCTTGACCACCTCCAGTTTTTCTCCATCGCGATGGCTTGCCAGTTCGCTTATCACTTTGTCGACCTGGCTAAACCGCTCTGTATTTTCCTGCTTCCATCCGGCAATAGAGGCAGGGTCCCCAATCGCGATCATCCGGAGAATGTTGATGTCGGTCCTGGTGAGTAGTCCATCGATCTCGCTAACTGACGCCGCATCAGAAAAATCCGCCCTGTACATCGATTCCAATTCATTTCCAGCGGCACTAAGACGCATGAGAAAGAAGGTGCTCAAGGCGAGCGTGATGAGCACGAGGCTCGTGACAATGGCGATGAGCCGGTTTCGAATGCTTAAGTTCACTGATTGTTCCTATCCGTGGTACGCGTAGCGCGAGTTGATGGCATTCCCGGCGCCAGCGGGAGCACATTGATCTCCACCAGGGCTTGCCGAATACCGCAACAAGACCTTCCGCTTGCTGACGCGAGTTGTATAGGAAGTAACGGCAACGTATACGGGGTCTGAATAGCTAATCCTAGCCATGCGGGACGTGTTTTATCGCATCGGGGTAACCGCCTTAGGACGGAATCACAATGGATGACGTGTCCGGTAGATACGCTTTGTCGGCCCTGGTGTTGTGGCTCGCCTTGAGCACGGCAAGCCCGATGCCGGCGCGAGAATCGATCGCCAGTTTTTCAAGTATTCGGCCGACATGAATGCGCACAGTCCAGTAGCTGATCTTCAAGATGGCTGCTATCTGTTTGTCGGCCAAACCCTTGAGTAGCAAGGGGCAAATTTCGCCTTCACGAAGAGTGAGGTCAAAGTGTTGCTGAAACCAGGACCCAGAACCGATCGTACGCGCCAACAGATAAACCATGTACGCACGTCCCTTCTTGCGTTCATCGGCAGCGTACTCGACGCAAAGGTCAAAACCGTTCCATTGCGCAGTCGCAGATGGGTCATACGGTATCCGGGATATCAGACGGCACAACGCCTCCCGTTCAGCCGGTTGCAAACCAGCCAGAAGCTTATGAGCCTTTTGATTGGGTTTCGGTTTTTCTGATTCCTGAACCAGGAAGCTCGCGTAATTTTCTATGGCTGTATCCGTCTGGTTGTTGGTGCGCGCTACGTGGCGTAATTGGTATTCGTTGATCAGGTAAGGACGCAGCATATTGAGCAAAGCAACTTCGCGCTCTCCGAAGCGCTTTTTCTGATTGCTAGTCCAAAACCGATAGTTAAACTGAACGTGCCCGGCTTCGTGCGGGTACAGGTCGACGCCGGAATACACCCGGTAACGTGAAAGAAAATCACTGAAATATTCTGTGTTACGGAAAGTTCGACGGTCGATCAAACTGTCGCTTAGAACCGCGTCCTCGCGCCCAATTAGCAGGGGGGAGATTGGATCAAGAAACTGAAAATGCTGTTCGTATTCCACAGCCATGTGAGCGTCGCGGCCCCAGTGAGTGGCCTGTTCGAATTGGCCATTGTCGCGACTCCAAATGGCGTGTCCGATGAAGTCTGCGTGAAATAGAGACGCAAGTTTCTGAATTACGTCTGGGCGATCGATAAGATTCTCGGGCGAGGGCCTGCCGAGTAGTTCGACCAGCTCCAGCACGAGACGAAGATCTTCGGCAGTAAAGTGCATCGTATGCAGAACGAGTGATTGATAACTCACCGATGGGACCGTACCCATGCGGTCCCAGACAGGAGAACGATCGGCGCTCACCGGCTTGAGCCAAGCCATCCGGCTCAAGGACCGAGACGGCTTCAAGTAACAAGCGCGATTGATGTTCAACACTCTGAGCCGCTGCGGCACTTTCCTCCACCAATGCGGCGTTTTGCTGTGCGGTGGGGCGCGAAGACCGCGGAGAAATGGTTTCGGCTTAAACGCGTTGCCCGACCGGCTGGCACACCGGCGAACGCGCCATGACAGCAACCTCAACCTGACTGTGTGTCAGCGCGGACAGCACCGTGTGGTCATGAAAGCGGAACGAGCAAAGTATCTGCGAAGTAGAGGCGAGCCTCTCGATCTCTTCAGGCGAAAGCGCCATCAGAACATCGGCCACCTCCGGCAGCACACCGAGACTGCTCATGCCCCAAGCTTTGTCTTCCACAAGTAGGCGCCGGGTCAGGAGAAGATAAGAAAGATTTATCTCGTGTATCAGACGGTGCGCGTCGTGTTCCATTTCAACTCCCCCCGCAATACCGACCGGATCGTCCCTGCTGCGAAGGCCCCGCGCAGCGCACAGACGCAACAAACGTCGCCGTATGTAGATGGTAGATCCGCGGCGGGTGCCGCGCAGTCAGGACTCTCGGAAACTTCGCTAGGTTGATACGGAAATTTCCGTAGGGAACTCCCTACATGCACTGCGCCGCCCTGGCGCGAATCCAAATCCTGACCGATCAGACAACTTTGGCATGGTTCCTGCATTTACTCGCGGCCTGCATGGGTATTGGCGTTTAAAGCTGACTGACCGGTCAACATTGGGGCATCAGTGCACGCAGAACATGCGGTCTGCAGTTTAGCGGTGCTCCTGCCGAGGTTTGGAGAGATTCACACAGCAGTGGCTCATCGAAAATATTAACGACAGTAAGGATTCGATCCGATGACTAACATTAGGTATCCAAAAGAAATGGACGGAAAGAAATGGATGGCTCGCGCAAGGCGCTGTGGCGCGCTTGCGACCTGGATCGGTATGGCGATGTCGGTCAGCCTGCTGGTCGCGCAAACGGCCTGGGCCGACGGTTCCACCGATTCGACGCTTGCGGAAAGCGGTGCTGTCGTGACTAATCCGACGCCGCAAACGGCGGCTTCTCCTTATGTGTCGAGCTGGTTTCACCAGAGTCTGGGCGTGATTGGCTCGAAAGACATTCGCTTCGGTCCGTACAAGACCAATGACGTGTACCTGGAGTACGAATACTTCGGTCGCAAGGGTCCGTTCGATCTGTACGGTTACGTGGATGCGCCGAAGGTCTTCGGCGTGGGCAGTACGCATGACTCCGGCGTGTGGGATAGAGGGTCGCCTGTCTTCAGCGAGCAGGAGCCGCGCGTATCGATCGACGACCTCGTTGGCAAGCACCTTGGCTTTGGCCCATTCAAGGAATGGTATCTGGCGTTCGACTGGATCTACGACCAGGGCTATAACATCGGTGGCCGCCAGAACACCCTGTACAGCGGCATCGGCACGGATATCGACACACACACCCCACTGATTCTGTCCGCTAATTTGTATGTGAAGCGCCAATGGGAAAACTACGGCGCGGCGAACGAGAACTCGTGGGACGGCTATCGCGCCCAGATGAAATACATCTATCCGCTTGGTACGTTCCACGGTGGCAATCTGACCTACGTCGGCTTCTTCAACTATGACTTCGGCTCCCGGCTGCGCGAAAAGACGGGTGACGATACCCGGACCGATACGGCCTTCGTCGCAACAAACGTGCTGATCTACTCGTTTACGCATTGGCGCTTCTGGACCGCTGCCCGCTACTTCCACAACGGCGGTCAATGGGCTGGCGGCGACCTCAACTTTGGCGATGGTCCGTTTGCGAACCGTTCGACCGGTTGGGGCTACTACGCCAGCGTCGGTTACCAGTTCTGATCGCATGGACAACGCAAACCAGATCAAACCTCACAAACGATCAGGGACACCGATTTCATGTTAAAGCAAAAATTTTGGCGAATGCTTGCGGGATTGGGACTCGCGGTTTCGCTGGTGACAAGCGCCCATTCTGCGGGTGACACCGCACAACGTCCGCGGCCTGTGAAGGTCCTCATCATCAGCATGTTCGGGCCGGAAGGCAAAGTGTGGCTGGACCACCTGGGTCCGATGGAACACGTCAAGGTACCGGGTCTGTCCGCGGACTACCCCGACGTCCAGTGCAACCACGACAGCGTGTGTGTCCTGACGACCGGCATGGGCCACACGAACGCGGCGGCCTCGATGTCCGCTTTGGTGTATTCGAGAAAATTCGATTTACGCAAGACGTACTTCCTCGTATCGGGCATCGCCGGCATCGACCCGGCACAGGGAACGCTTGGCTCAGCCGCCTGGGCGCGCTATCTGGTGGATTTCGGCATCCAGTGGGAATTGGATGCGCGTGAGATTCCGGCGGGATGGAAGTCCGGCTATCTCGGCATCAACACAAAGAGCGAAAACGAAAAACCACCGCTGGATTACCGCACCGAAGTGTTTCAACTGAACGAGGCGCTGCTGCAAAAGGCCTACGGTCTTTCGCGCGACGTGACGCTGACCGACAGCCCGCAGGCAGTCGCCTATCGCGCGAAATATCAGAGCGCGCCGGCCAATCAGCGTCCGACCGTCATCCAGTGCGACACCCTCGCGGGCGATACGTGGTTCTCGGGCAATGCCTTAGGGCAGCGCGCCCGCGACTGGACCAGCCTTCTGACCGACGGCAAGGGCGTGTACTGCACGACGCAGCAGGAAGACAACGCGACCTTCGAGGTCATCAAGCGTGCGCAGACGGCGGGCCTCGCCGATTCGCAGCGCGTAGCGGTGTTGCGTGCCGGTTCGGACTTCGATCGCCCGCCACAAGGTGTCTCGAACGTCGACAACCTGCTCGATTACCAGAATCAAGGTGGCTTTGTCCCGGCGCTCAACAACCTCTATCTGACCGGCTCGCCGCTCGTGGCTGCGATCGTCAAAGACTGGAAGCACTGGAAAGACGGCGTACCGGCCAATTAAACACACCGTGTTGATTCTCACGACCGGTGGAAAAGATGTCCGCCTCCGGTCGTGCCGTCCGCCTCAATCCGGGGCGTTCTTATTTCCCTAACTTCGAAGGGGAACTACGTGGATATCGTGCGCAGCCTTTGCGGCATGTTGATACTGCTGTTGATTGCCTATTTGCTATCGAACAACCGTGGCGCGGTACGGCCACGAACCCTTTTCGCCGCGCTTGCGACACAGTTGGCAATCGGCGCGCTCGTGCTGTTCGTCCCGTTCGGACGTAGCGCGCTCGCGGTCGTTGCCACCGCTGTCAACCGTGTGCTCGAAATGGGCAACCACGGTGTGTCGTTTATCTTCGGCGGGCTTGTCGACAGCAAGATGTTCGAGCTTTTCGGTGCGGGCGGTTTTGTGTTCGGCCTGCGTGTGCTGCCTATGATCATCTTCGTGACCGCGCTGATCGCGGTACTCTATTACGTCGGGATCATGAAGTGGATCGTCACCATCGTCGGTATGGCGCTGGAAAAATTGCTGGCGGTGAGCCGCATTGAAGCGTGCTCGGCAGTCGCAACCATCTTCCTCGGTCAAAGCGAAATGCCGGCCCTCGTGAAACCGTTCGTGCGGCAAATGACCAGCGCGGAGATCTTTGCCGTGATGTCAAGCGGGATGGCTTCGGTAGCAGGGTCCGTGCTTGCTGCCTATGCCGGCCTTGGCGTGAAAATGGAGTATCTGCTGGCTGCATCGTTCATGGCCGTGCCGGGCGGCCTGCTGTTCGGCAAGCTGCTGTATCCGACTGTTGAACCAACCCAGATGAATATCGACGGGCTGGATTTCGACGAGAAGGGTTCAGCCAATGTCATCGAGGCGGCCGCCTCGGGCGCGATGATCGGACTGAAGATCGCCATCAACGTCGGTGCGATGCTGATTGCCTTCATCGGTCTCATTGCGCTCGTCAATACGGGCGTGGGTGGCATTGCCGCATTGTTCGGCTTTGCGAACGTCACGCTGCAGGGGCTGCTGGGCGGCCTGTTGGCGCCGCTTGCCTGGATGATAGGCGTGCCGTGGCACGATGCGTCGCTAGCTGGCAACTTCATCGGCGAGAAGCTGATTCTCAACGAGTTCGTCGCCTATGGAGACCTGTCGCCGTACCTGAAGGACACCGCGCAGGTCGCCGCGGCGGGACTGCAGGTTCTTGATCCCAAGACGATTGCGATCGTATCGTTTGCGTTGTGCGGTTTCGCGAATTTTTCGTCGATCGCGATTCTGGCCGGCGGATTCAGTGCTGTAGCGCCGGAGCGCCGCTCGGAGGTGGCGCGCCACGGTCTGCGCGCGCTGACGGCCAGCACGCTGTCGAATCTGATGAGCGCGGCGATTGCCGGTCTCTTCTTTTCCTTGCATTGATATTGAAGGAGTCGTCATGTTCCTGCCCCAGGAATTCATTCGCAAGAAACGTGACCGGCAGCCACTCGACCGGGACGAAATTGCAGCGTTCGTTCGCGGCGTGGTGGATGGCAGCGTCACCGAGGGGCAGGTATCAGCATTCGCGATGGCAGTCTATTTCAACGACCTGAGCGTCGACGAACGCGTCGCGCTCACGCTTGCGCAACGCGACTCGGGGCAGGTGCTCGACTGGCATGCGTTGAACCTGAATGGACCGATCGTCGACAAACACTCGACCGGTGGCGTCGGCGATCTGACCTCGTTGTTGATCGGTCCGATGGTTGCCGCGTGTGGGGCTTATGTGCCGATGATTTCCGGACGCGGGCTCGGACATACGGGCGGCACGCTCGACAAGCTGAATTCGATCCCGGGCTATAACGTGACGCCCGATACGAACGAATTTCAGCGCGCAGTACGCGACGTCGGCGTGGCGATCATCGGCCAGACTGCGCAGCTCGTGCCCGCCGACAGGCGCATCTATGCGATCCGGGGCAACACGGCGACGATCGAATCCGTCGCGATGATCACTGCGTCGATCCTGTCGAAGAAGCTTGCAGCAGGGCTTGAAGGTCTCGTGATGGACGTCAAGGTAGGCTCGGGCGCGTTTATGCCGACTCCGGAAAAATCGCTCGAACTCGCGAGGAGCATCGTCGACGTCGGCAACGGCGCAGGCCTGAAGACCACGGCGCTGCTGACCGACATGAACCAGTCGCTTGCGCCGTGCGCGGGCAATGCGCTGGAAGTGGCGTGCGCAATCGATTATTTGACAGGCAAGTCGCGTCCAGATCGTCTGCACGACGTCACGATAGCGCTCGCCGCGCAGATGCTGATCAACGGCGGCATTGCTACCGACCACGCACAGGCGCGAGTCAAGTTGCAGGCGGTGCTCGACTCCGGTGCGGCCGCGGAGCGCTTCGCGAAAATGGTGGCGGCGCTGGGCGGCCCCATCGACTTGATCGACGCGCCTGCGCGTTATCTGGCCAAAGCGCAGATCAGGATTCCGGTTCCTGCACCGGGGGAGGGACAGGTAGAGCGGATCGACTGCCGCGCGCTCGGCGTCGCCGTCGTGGAACTGGGTGGAGGCAGAGTGCGGGCGGAAGACTCGATCGACTACGCTGTCGGCCTATCGGAACTCGTACCGCTTGGACAACACGTGGACGTCGGGCAGCCACTTGGCTTCGTGCACGCACGCAGCGCCCGGGAAGCGGCGCATGCGGTGGCGGAGGTGCAGCGCGCATACACGCTTTCCGCGGCAGGCGAAACGCTACCGCCAACCATCTATCGAATCGTTCAGTAGAGCCGACCGGGGAGTCGAGCACCGTGCGTGCCGTAGTTCTGGTTCCCGACACGGATGCGCAATCGGAAACGCACATGCGATGCGGCCGCCGAATCACGACCAGCACGTCCTACGGCGATGCCGCTTTTGTTCTATCCGCAGATTTCGGACTTTGATGTACTGACGATCAATCTCATTGGTCGGCGAGGCATGCACTATGAGGCTTACCAAAGCTGCCTTCGTCCTTCTTGGCTTCATCTGGGGATCGAACTTTATCTACATGAAGTGGGCGGTGACCCTGATCAGCCCAATGCAGATCGCGTTTTTACGGGTACTTTTTGGCTTCCTGCCACTGGCACTCGCCGCCTGGCATCAGGGAGTGATCAACCGTAGCCAGGTGCGTCATCTGCCTCACTTCTTCGTCATGGCCTCTGTGGCGACAGCTTTCTACTATGTTGCCATCGTAAAAGGCACTGCGCCGCTTCCTTCGGGCACCGCAGGCGTTTTGGGCGGCTCCATTGCCATATTCACTGCTATCTCCTCACTATTGCTCCTGCGAACCGAGAAGGTGAACGGGTTGATGGTGGCAGGCGTGGTTCTGGGATTTGCCGGCATCGTTCTGATTGCGCGGCCTTGGGAAGGTGCAGACAACCCCATCGATCTTGCCGGCGTTTTCTGGATGTTGGCAGGTGCGATCACCCTCGGGCTGTCGTATGTTTACGTCCGCCGTTTTCTGTCGCCATTCAACCTCCCGCCCCTGGCGCTGGTCACGTGGCAGATGGGGCTGGCCCTGCTCATACTGACCTTGCTCACAGACTTCACCGGGATGCGGCACATACTGCAGGATTGGCGGGCGGCCGCCGGTGTCGTGGTCGGACTTGGTGTCCTGGGAACCGGCATTGCCTTTCTGATCTACTACTTCCTGCTGCAGGAGCTCGGCGCAGTTGCCGCTTCGGGCTCAACCTACATTACACCTACCGTTGCGCTTCTGATTGGTTGGGTCGCCGGGGAAAAGGTTGGCGCATTGGAAGTGGCCGCCATCGCCCTGATTCTTGCCAGTATCGCGATGTTGCAGATTGGACGCCAACGAGCATAGGAGCCTTCCCACAATTTACTTGACATCTAAACTATCGACGCCTAAATTACCCTCCAGAGCAGGTTCACATGGAGAGTCAACATGCGCATCGTATGTATCGGCGGCGGCCCGGCCGGCTTGTACTTCGGCCTGTTAATGAAGGGCCGGAACCCGGCATATGACGTCACGGTGGTGGAGCGCAACCGGCCCTATGACACCTTCGGCTGGGGCGTGGTGTTCTCCGACCAGACGCTCGGCAACCTGCGCGCCGCCGACGCCCCCAGCGCAGATGCGATCCTCGACGCCTTCAACCACTGGGACGACATCGAGATCAATTTCCGCGGCAGGCAGGTTCGCTCGTCGGGCCATGGCTTCTGCGGCATCGGCCGCAAACGTCTGCTGAATATCCTGCAGGCGCGCTGCGAAGAACTGGGCGTCAAACTGGTTTTCGAAACCCAGGTTACGGACGACACCACCTACGAAGCCGACCTGATCATCGCCTGTGACGGCGCCAACAGCGCCATCCGTCAGAAGTACACCGCCACCTACAAGCCCGCGATCGACATGCGCGATTGCCGCTTCGTCTGGCTCGGCACCAAAAAACTCTTCGACGCCTTCACGTTTGCTTTCGAAGAAACTGAGTTCGGCTGGTTCCAGGCCCATGCCTACCGCTTCGACGATCAGACCTCGACGTTTATTGTGGAAACGCCGGAGCGCGTGTGGCGCGCCGCCGGTCTCGACGAAATGAGCAAGGAAGACAGCATCGCGTTCTGCGAGAAGCTGTTCGCCAAGTATCTGGACGGCAACCCGTTGCTGTCGAACGCCGCGCATTTGCGTGGGTCGTCGCAGTGGATTCGTTTCCCTCGCGTCGTCAATGAGGAATGGGTGCATTGGCGCAACAACGCCGATGGCTCACAAACGCCGATCGTACTGATGGGCGACGCGGCGCACACCGCGCACTTCTCGATCGGCTCGGGCACCAAGCTCGCGCTCGAAGATTCGATCGAACTCGCCAACAGCATCGGCGCGCATCCGGGTGATTTGCCCGCTGCGTTGCAGCACTACACGGAGGTCCGCAGTATCGACGTATTGCGTATCCAGAACGCCGCGCGCAATTCGACGGAGTGGTTCGAGCATGTCGACCGCTATACGTCGTTCGAGCCGGAACAGTTCGCGTATTCGCTGCTCACACGCTCGCAGCGCATCTCGCATGAGAACTTGCGGGAGCGTGACGCAACCTATCTCTCGACGTTCGAAGACTGGCTCGCGCACCGCTCAGGCATTGACCGCGCGCCGGAAAAACACTCCGTTCCGCCGATGTTCACGCCCTTCACGTTGCGTGGCGTCACGCTGAAAAACCGCGTAGTCGTCTCACCGATGGCGCAATACTCGGCCGTCGACGGCATCGCCGGTGACTATCACCTGATGCATCTCGGTGCCCGCGCCATGGGCGGCGCCGGGCTGGTCATGACGGAAATGACCTGCGTGTCGCCCGAAGCGCGCATCACGCCCGCTTGTCCCGGCATGTACGCGCCCGAGCATCTCACGGCGTGGAAACGCATTGTGGATCTCGTGCACGCTCAGTCGGACGCGAAGATCGGAATTCAGCTAGGACACTCCGGCGCGAAAGGCTCGACGCGTGTTGCATGGGAAGGCATCGACCAGCCGCTTGACAAAGGCAACTGGCCGCTCGTGTCCGCTTCGCCGCAGCAATATTTAAGCGGCATCAGTCAGACCTCGCATGAAGCCACACGAGACGAACTTGAAGAAATCGAAGCGCAATTCGTGCGCGCCACGCAAATGTCCGCTGAGGCAGGCTTCGATTGGCTCGAACTGCACTGCGCACACGGCTATTTCCTCTCGAGCTTCCTGTCGCCGTTGACCAACCAGCGCACGGACGAATATGGCGGTTCGCTCGAAAATCGTCTGCGCTACCCGTTGCAGGTCTTCAAGGCGATTCGCGCCGTCTGGCCGCAAGACAAACCGATTTCCGTGCGTATTTCCGCTAACGATTGGGTCGAAGGCGGCACCACGCCCGACGACGCCGTGGAAATCGCCCGCGCCTTCAAGGCGGCAGGCGCCGACATGATCGACGTCTCGTCGGGCCAGGTCAGCAAGCAGGAAAAGCCCGTGTTTGGCCGCATGTTCCAGACGCCATTCGCTGACCGCGTGCGCAACGAAGCCGGCATCGCAACCATCGCCGTTGGCGCGATCTCGGAAGCGGACCACGTGAACAGCATCATCGCGGCGGGCCGCGCCGATCTCTGTGCGATCGCACGGCCGCATCTGGCCAATCCGTCGTGGACGTTGAATGAAGCCGCAAGAATCGGCTATCTGGACGTGACGTGGCCGAAACCATACACGGCAGCCAAGTCGCAACTCGAGCGCAATCTTGAACGTGAACGTGCACAGGCCGCCGCAAACGCAGGCTTGTCGCCGCAAGAACGCGCGCAACGCGCTGAAGGAACCACGTGAATACGCCCAACACAACCCTCGCAGGACAGCACGCCGTCGTCACAGGCGGCGGCAGCGGCATCGGCGCGGCAGTGGCCGAAGCGCTGCTGCGTGCCGGTGCGCGCGTCACCTTGATGGGACGCAACGCACAACGTCTCGATGCGCAGCGGGAAAGTTTCAACGGACTCGGCGAAGTCGCATGCATCAGCGTCGACGTCACAAGCGAAGAATCGGTCGAGAAGGCATTCGCACAAGCCGGCGCAATCGATATCCTCGTCAACAACGCCGGCCAGGCGCAAGCTGCGCCCTTCACTCACACCGACATGGCGCTCTGGCAGCGCATGCTCGACGTGAACCTCACCGGCGTCTTCCTCGGCACGCGCGCCGTGTTGCCCGGCATGCTCGAGCGCGGCCACGGCCGCATCGTCAATGTCGCGAGCACGGCGGGGCAAATCGGCTACGCCTATGTCGCCGCTTACTGCGCCGCGAAACATGGCGTGATCGGCCTGACGCGCTCACTCGCACTGGAAGTCGCGACGAAAGGCGTCACCGTCAACGCCGTATGCCCCGGCTACACGGAAACCGAACTGCTGCACACGTCGCTTGAACAGATCACCAGCAAGACCTCGCGCACCGAACAGCAGGCGCGCGAAACCTTGCTGCGCACGAATCCGCAGCGTCGCTTCGTGAGCCCTGAGCAGGTCGCCAACGCCGTGCTTTGGCTCTGCCAACCCGGCTCGGACGCGATCACGGGGCAATCCGTTTCCATCTCCGGTGGAGAAGTAATGTGACCAAGTTATCGAACCTTAAAAAGACTACGACGGCTGACGCAAAGCCGCCGCGCAAAGGCGTCGCCAAACCAGCGGAGAACGTCGTGGATCTGGAAATGAGTACCGGCGCCGATAGCCACATGGGTCTGCGTTTGTGGCTGCGCATGTTGACCACGACCAATCTCGTGCAAGCCGAACTGCGCAAGCGCCTGCGCAACGAATTCGACACCACCTTGCCGCGTTTCGATTTGATGGCGCAACTCGAACGTCATCCGGAAGGCCTGAAGATGACCGAGCTGTCGCGCCGTTTGATGGTGACGGGCGGCAATGTGACCGGCATTACGGACCAGCTTGAAAAAGAAGGTCTGGTTTCGCGCGGCACCGATCCCAACGATCGCCGCTCGATCAGCGTGTGCCTCACGCCCGCGGGTCGCAAGGCGTTCGACAAGATGGCCATTGCGCATGAGCAATGGGTTGTCGAACTGTTCGGCGGCTTGAGCCTCGACGAAAAATCGCGCACCCATCAACGCCTCGGCAAACTCAAACAACATCTGCTCGACAGTCTGAAAGACTGATCCGCACGGAACTGGAGACATTCATGACACGATCCAACGCCGACGCCCTACTGGCCGGAAACCGCCTGACGCTCGCCGGTTACGAGGCGCGGCACTTCGGCTGGTCGGTCGCCGACAAGGTCGCGACGATCACACTGAACCGCCCCGAACGCAAAAACCCCCTGACGTTCGAATCGTATGCGGAGTTGCGTGATCTGTTCCGGCAACTCACGTACGCGACCGACGTGAAGGCAATCGTGATTCACGGCGCAGGCGAGAACTTCTGCTCCGGCGGCGACGTGCACGACATCATCGCCCCGCTAATCGATCTGCCGATGCCGGAACTGCTGCTGTTCACGCGCATGACCGGCGATCTGGTCAAAGCGATGCGCCACTGCCCGCAACCCATCATCGCCGCGGTCGACGGCGTCTGCGCCGGCGCCGGTGCGATCCTGGCGATGTCGTCCGACATGCGGCTCGGCACCGCGCGCAGCAAGCTCGCGTTTCTGTTCTCTCGCGTCGGCCTCGCCGGTTGCGATATGGGCGCTTGCGCGATCCTGCCGCGCATCATCGGCCAAGGCCGCGCCGCCGAATTGCTGTTCACCGGCCGCTCAGCGAGTGGCGAGGAAGGCCACGCATGGGGTTTCTATAACCGCCTGTGCGAACCGGCAGCGCTCATCGCAGACGCACAGAAGCTCGCCGCCGATCTCGTCGCCGGTCCGACCTTCGCGCACGGCATCACGAAGAAGATGCTGCACCAGGAATGGAGCATGAGCATCGACGAAGCGATCGAATCGGAAGCGCAAGCACAGGCGATCTGCATGAGCACACGCGATTTCGAACGTGCGTATAGCGCGTTTGCCGCGAAGTCGCGCCCTGTCTTCGAGGGAGATTGAATTGAGCACCAACAGCGATCTGGATCTGCACAGCGCACTGGCCTGGCCGTTTTTCGAACCGCGTCATCGCGAACTGGCCGCGGGTATCGAAGCATGGTGCCGCGCGAATCTCTCGCACGTGGAGCATGACGACGTCGATGCAACCTGCCGCCGTCTGGTCCGCGAACTCGGTTCGGCAGGCTGGCTGAAATATGGTGTCGGCGGCGTTGCCTACGGCGGGAATGGCGACACGATCGACACACGCGCCGTGTGCCTGCTGCGCGAGACACTCGCCAAGCATTCCGGTCTCGCTGATTTCGCTTTGGCGATGCAAGGCCTCGGTTCCGGCGCGATCTCGCTCGGCGGCACGCATGAGCAAAAGACGCGGTACTTGCCGCGTGTGGCGAACGGTACCGCTATCGCCGCGTTCGCGTTGTCGGAGCCGGAAGCAGGATCGGACGTGGCTGCGATGTCCCTCTCAGCGCGCGAAGACGGCGACTTCTACGTACTCGACGGCGACAAGACGTGGATCTCCAACGGCGGCATCGCCGACTTCTACGTGGTGTTCGCCCGAACCGGCGAAGCGCCAGGTGCACGCGGCATCACCGCCTTCATCGTCGATGCCGACACGCCGGGTCTGGAAATCGCCGAACGCATCGATGTGATCGCGCCGCATCCGCTGGCTCGCCTGCACTTTGCCGGCGCACGCGTGCCGCGCAGCCAGATGCTCGGCGCACCCGGCGAAGGTTTCAAACTCGCGATGCGTACGCTGGATATTTTCCGCACATCGGTGGCGGCAGCGTCGTTGGGCTTCGCACGGCATGCAATGGCCGAAGGTCTTTCACGCGCATCGTCGCGCAAGATGTTCGGACAGACGCTCGGCGATTTTCAGTTGACGCAAGCCAAGCTCGCACAGATGGCATTGACGATCGACAGCAGCGCATTGCTGGTCTATCGCGCGGCCTGGCTGCGCGATCAGGGCGAACAGGTCACGCGTGAAGCCGCAATGGCCAAGTGGCACGCAAGCGAAGGCGCGCAACAGGTGATCGACGCCGCCGTGCAACTCTATGGCGGTATGGGCGTGCAAAGCGGCACCGCCGTCGAGATGCTGTACCGCGAAATTCGTGCGTTGCGGATCTATGAAGGCGCGACTGAAGTGCAACAGCTGATTGTCGGCCGCGACCTTCTGAAGGCGCACGCAGCGGACGCCATCAAGGACGCAGCGAAATGAACGCGACCTTCGAACGGCCTGTCCGCATTCGCTTCCAGCACTGCGATCCGGCCGGCATCGTGTTCTTTCCGCAATATCTGGTGATGACCAACGCGTTGGTCGAAGACTGGTTCAACGAAGGCATGCAGATCGACTATGCGCAGATGATCGCGCAACGCCGGGTTGGTTTGCCGATCGTCAAACTCGATTGCGAGTTTTCGCGGCCGAGCCAGATGGGCGAAACGATCATGCTGTCACTCAGCGTCACGAAGGTCGGGCGCCGCTCGATCAGCATCGAGATCGTCGGCCGGCACGGCGGCGAAATCCGCTTCAGCGCGAAACAGGTGCTCGTGACCACATCGCTCGAAAGCGGCACATCCATCGACATTCCCGCAGACATCGCGAGCGCGCTCGCGGCGTTTGTCCCACAACCTGAATCCATCGAGGCGCATCGCTCATGAAAAAAGCTCTCCTTCCCGCCGGTTGGATCAAGCCGCGCGGCTACGCGAACGGCGTTGCAGCAGCCGGCACACAAGTATTCATCGCCGGCCAGATCGGCTGGGACGAACAGGCGCGTTTTCAGACCACCGACTTCGCACAGCAGGCGATTCAGGCGCTCAAGAACATCCTCGCCGTCCTGCACGAAGCGGGCGGCAGGCCCGAGCATCTGGTCCGCCTGACCTGGTACGTCACCGACAAACGCGAATACCTCGCCTCGCTGAAAGATATCGGCCGTGCGTTTCGCGAGCTGATCGGCGACTACGACATCGCGATGAGCGCGATACAGGTCGTCGCGTTGATCGAAGACGAAGCGAAAGTCGAGATCGAAGCCACGGCCGTGGTTCCCCAGTAAGCGCACGAAATACGAAGCACGAAGCACGAAGCACGAAGCAACATAACCCACCAAGCCAACCGAAGCGCATTCAGCCGGCTCAACGCCCGGGAGACCATGATGGAACCGTCAGCACACGTCGATACCTTCGCGCGCGACAATCTTCCGCCGCAGGATCAATGGCCTGTCTTTCTGCTCGACAACCCGGACGTGGCTTACCCGGCGCGCTTCAATTGCGCGACGGAATTGCTCGACAGAACCATCGAAGCGGGACATCGCGACCGTCCGGCGATCTGGTCGGACGTGGACGGGAAACCGCAGGCGACCACTTATAGCGAGTTGCTGGCCTTGGTGAATCGCAACGCGCATGTGCTGGTCGGTGAAATGGGTTTGCAGCCGGGCAACCGCGTGCTGCTGCGTGGACCGAACAGCCTGCACATGGCGGTGACGGCGCTCGCGGCGCTGAAGGCCGGCCTGGTCGTAGTGCCAACCATGCCGCTGCTGCGTGCGAAAGAACTCAAGCAGATCATCGAGAAGGCGCAAGTCAGCGCCGCGCTATGTGACTCGCGCCTGACCGCTGAACTCGCGCGCTGCAACGATCCCAAGGACGAGTTCTACTGCGCGGGTTTGAAACAAACACGCCTGTTTCATGATGATTCCGCCGATTCGCTCGACAGCCTCGCGATCAACAAACCGGACCACTTCACCGCTTGCGACACCGCAGCTGACGACGTCTGCCTGATCGCCTTCACCAGTGGCACGACGGGCGCGCCGAAGGGTTGCATGCACTTTCATCGTGACGTCCTCGCGATGTGCGATCTGTTTCCGCGTCATGTTCTGAAACCTTCATCGAGCGATGTGTTTTGCGGCACACCGCCGCTCGCCTTCACATTCGGCCTCGGTGGTTTGCTGTGCTTTCCGCTGCGAGTGGGTGCGTCGACGGTATTGATCGAGAAGCTCACGCCCGAGACCTTGCTGCAAACCGTCGAGCGTTTTCACGCGACGATCATGTTCACCGCGCCGACGTTCTATCGGCAGATGGCTCCGCTCGTTGCGCATCACGACATTTCAAGCTTGAAGAAAACGGTCTCGGCGGGAGAAGCGTTGCCGGATTCGACGCGCCGCCTATGGCACGACGCAAGCGGCATCGAGATGATCGACGGCATCGGCGGTACAGAATTGATCCATATTTTCATCTCGGCGCAAGGCGATGCGATCCGCCCGCATGCCATCGGTCGCGCGGTGCCGGGTTACGTCGTGCAGGCCGTGGACGACGCCATGCAACCGGTGCCGGCAGGCACAATCGGCAAACTCGCGGTGCGCGGGCCGACGGGCTGCCGCTATCTCGCTGACGAGCGGCAAGCGAAGTTCGTTCGCGACGGCTGGAACCTTCCCGGTGACTCGGTTTATCTCGACGAAGACGGCTACGTGTTCTATCAGGCCCGCGCCGACGACATGATCGTCTCTGCCGGCTACAACATCTCCGGCCCGGAAGTGGAAAGCGTGTTGATGCAACACGACGCGGTGGCCGAATGCGGCGTGATCGGCGTGCCCGACGAGACGCGCGGACAGATCGTCAAGGCCTTCGTGGTGCTGAACCCAGGTTATGCGCCTGACGACAAAATGGTCGCGCAACTGCAGGATTTCGTGAAAAATAGCGTGGCGCCGTATAAATACCCGCGCGTTATCGCCTTCATCGAGGCGCTGCCGCGTACCGAAACCGGCAAGATCAAACGCTTCGAGTTGCGTACGCTCGGGTAGCCCATTATGTAGTCCCTCTTTCCTGTCGGAGACACACCGCATGGCCGCCTCTTTCATCGAAGTCGTCGCCCAGGATGGCGGCCGTTTCAACGCCTACGTCGCGCGTCCGGCGCAAGGCTCGGGCCCGGGGCTCGTGCTCCTGCAGGAAATCTTCGGTATCAACGACTACATGAAATCGATGGCCGACCGCTTCGCAGAAGAAGGTTATGTCGTGCTGGTGCCGGATCTGTTCTGGCGGATCAAGCCAGGCATCTCGCTCGGCTATGGCGAGGCGGATATGAAGCAGGCGCTCGACTATCTCGGGAGCTTCGACGTCGATCTCGCCGTCGACGATATCGCGGCAACGGTCGCCACATTGCGCACGTTGCCCGAACAGGCCGGCAAGGTAGGCACGGTCGGCTACTGTCTCGGCGGCAAACTCGCGTTCCTGAGCGCGGCACGCACCGACGTGGACTGCGCGATCAGCTACTACGGCGTTGGCCTCGAAGCGTATCTGGATGAAGTGCCGGCCGTGCGCTGCCCGATGGTGTTTCACTTCCCTGAAAACGATGCACATTGCCCGCTCGAAACGCGCGAGCGAATCAGCGCCGCATTGCGCACGCGCCCGCAGATCGAGCAATACGTGTACCCCGGTTGCGATCATGCATTCGCCGCACCATCGCGTCCGCAGTACGACAAACCCGCCGCGATGATGGCCTATTCGCGCACGCTTGCCCTGCTCCGTAAGGTGCTGGGTCCGGTCTACGATCTGAACGCGTTGTGGGAAGCGCATTGCTATTACGAGTTCGCCACGCGCGACGTCGACGCCGTCATGCCGACCATGGTCGCGCAACCTTACGTCAACCACGTCCCCACCATGACCGGCGGCGTGGGCCATGACAAGCTCAAGCGTTTCTACACGCATCACTTCGTCAATTCGAATCCTGCCGATACGAAGCTGATTCCGATTTCGCGCACGATCGGCGCGGATCGCATCGTCGATGAATTCATTTTCAGTTGCACGCATAGCTGCGAGATCGATTGGCTGCTACCTGGCGTCGCGCCAACCGGTAAATACTTCGAAGTACCGATGCTGGCCGTGGTGTGCTTTCGCGGCGACAAGCTGTACAACGAGCACATCTATTGGGATCAGGCATCGGTGCTGGTGCAGGTCGGCTTGCTGAATCCCGAGGGACTGCCGGTGGCTGGCATAGAAAGCGCGCGCAAGCTGCTCGATGAAACCTTGCCGTCGAACCAGTTGATGGGCGCAAAGTCGCGCGTGTGAGGGGTGGCCGGGGGGCGAGGACGGAGACAAGCAAATAGAGCCCCGCCTCGGCTCAACACCCCTATGATGTGACGCTTCACCGGCCAACCTCCCTCGACCCATGCTGACCGTCCATCATCTGAACAACTCCCGCTCGCAACGCGTGTTGTGGCTGCTCGAAGAACTCGGCGTGCCCTACGAGATCAAGCGCTACGAGCGCGACCCGAACACGATGCTGGCGCCACCCGAGTTGCGCGCGGTGCATCCGCTCGGCAAGTCGCCCGTCATTACGGACGATGGCCAGACCCTCGCCGAATCCGGCGCAATCATCGAGTATCTGGTCGATAAGTACGGTCAAGGCCGCTTCGCGCCCGCAGCGGGCACACCGGAGCGGCTGCGCTACACGTACTGGATGCACTATGCGGAAGGCTCGGCCATGCCGCCGCTGCTGCTGAAACTGATCGCCCTGCGCATCGCCAGCGCGCCGATGCCGTTCTTCGCCAAGCCCATCGCCCGCAAGATCGCATGGACGCTCCAATCGAGCTTCATCGATCCGCAGTTGAAGCTGCACCTCGGTTTCATCAACAAGGAATTGAGCGCGACCGGCTGGTTCGTCGGCAACGACTTCACGGCGGCCGACGTTCAGATGAGCTTTCCGCTCGAAGCCGCCACCGCACGCGGCGGCATGGAAGGGCAGATTCCCGCCGTCGTCGATTTCCTGAAACGCATTCACGCGCGGCCGGCCTATCAGCGGGCGCTGGAGCGCGGCGGCAAATACGAACTACTGGGCGGCGATTGACGGCCGACCCCGCCCAGGAATTCGTAGTTGTGGCTTAAAACTCGCGGGTGCTAGACTAAAAATCCCCATTGCCATCAACGGGTTGCCGACCGGGCTTCGAATTCGTGCCGAGCGGCGGAACGTCCGGCATTCGCTTGCATCCGCTGGCGCCCGCTTGAGCCTGCTTGAGCTTGATAGACCACGGCAAAGGAGCCCCTGCATGACCCATTCCATCCACGGCAACAAACGCTGGCTGGCGCTGATCGTTCTGTGCCTCGGCGTGCTCATGATCGTGCTCGATACGACCATCGTGAACGTTGCCCTGCCGTCGATCGCCGCGGACCTCGGCTTTAGCGAAACCTCGCTGGTGTGGGTGGTCAATGCATACATGCTTACCTTCGGCGGCTGCCTGCTGCTTGGCGGACGGCTGGGCGATCTCTACGGCCATCGCAAGCTGTTCCTCGGCGGCATCACGCTGTTCACGTTGGCTTCGCTCGCGTGCGGCCTGGCGAATTCGCAAATCCTGCTGGTGTGCGCGCGTGCCGTGCAGGGTTTGGGCGGCGCAGTAGTCTCCGCTGTTTCGCTGTCGCTGATCATGAATCTGTTCACCGAGGCGGGCGAACGGGCGAAAGCGATGGGTATCTACGGTTTCGTCTGCGCGGGCGGCGGGAGCATCGGCGTGTTGCTCGGCGGTCTGCTGACCAACCTGCTGAGCTGGCACTGGATCTTTCTCGTCAACCTGCCGATTGGCATCGCTGTCTACGCGCTGTGCGTGGCGCTCCTGCCGTCGGCACGCGGTCATGCTCATGGCGAACGGCTCGACGTGGCCGGTGCCGTAACGGTCACCGCTTCGCTGATGCTGGCCGTGTACGCGGTCGTGAACGGCAATGAAGCTGGCTGGACCTCGGCGCAGACGCTCGGCCTGCTGTTCGCCGCGCTCGCGTTGCTGGCCGTGTTTCTCGTGATCGAAGCGCGCGTGCAACATCCGTTGATGCCGCTCGGTCTGTTCCGTCTGCGCAATGTCGCGACTGCTAATGTGGTCGGCGTACTGTGGGCAGCGGCGATGTTCGCGTGGTTCTTCATCTCCGCGTTGTATCTGCAGCGCGTGCTCGGTTACCGGCCCTTGCAGGTCGGGCTCGCGTTTTTGCCGGCCAATCTGATCATGGCGTTCTTCTCGTTGGGCCTGTCGGCACGCGTGGTGATGCGCTTCGGCCTGCGCGCGCCGCTTGCCGTCGGGCTGCTGGTCGCGGCGATTGGCCTCGCGCTGTTTGCACGCGCGCCCGTCAACGGCAGCTTCGTGCTCGACGTGCTGCCCGGCATGATCCTGCTCGGCTTCGGCGCGGGCATCGCATTCAATCCCCTGCTGCTGGCCGCCATGAGCGACGTCGATCCAAGCGATTCGGGCCTTGCGTCCGGGATCGTCAATACGTCGTTCATGATGGGTGGAGCGCTCGGTCTCGCGGTGCTCGCAAGTCTGGCGGCAGCGCGCAGTGACGCAATGCAAGCGTCTGAAAACGCGGTAGCAGCGCTCAATAGCGGCTATCACGTGGCGTTCCTGTTCGGTGCGATCTTCGCGGCGGCGGCGGGTGTATTGGGTGGTTTGCTGCTGCGCCCGGGACAACCCGGCGGCGCGAACGCGAACGCGCACGAGGATGCACACGGTGACGGCGGGTCCACTGCAGCACAATCGCATGGCGCGGGTAACGCGGCAGCGACCGAAAACTACTGACCCATCCACCCTGAAACAAGCTCGATCGCGGTCAAGAAGGCGCCCACCGCAAAACCGCAAGCGCGATCAAATGCGCCGCATCGCGCCTGGCTATGCTGGCTTCATGCTGACGTGAGAGCCAATATGAACCCCGTTGGAAAAGCGCTCTGGTTTATCGAAAGCCACTTTGCGCGCGAGTTGACGCTCGACGACATCGCCAACTGTGGATGCGTGTCGCGCTTTCACCTGGCGCGTGCTTTCGAAGCGGCCACGGGGCTTTCGGTCATGCGCTATGTTCGCGCGCGCCGCTTGAGCGAAGCGGCACGACGCCTCGCCGACGGTGCACCCGATATTCTGACCGTCGCCATCGAGGCCGGTTACGGTTCTCACGAAGCATTCACGCGCGCGTTTCGCGAGCAATTCGGACTGACGCCCGAAGCGCTGCGCGCGCGTGGTCACCTCGACAACATTGCTATCGTGGAGCCGATCAAAATGGACGAAACCCTTCTCACGCATCTCGAACCGCCGCGTTTCGAAGACGGCAAACCGTTTCTCGTCGCGGGCCTGAGCGAGCGCTATACAAGCGAGACCTGCGCCGCGATTCCTTCGCAGTGGCAGCGCTTTGGCGAATACTTCGGCAGAGTGCCCGGCCAGGTCGGCAACGTGGCATATGGCGTCTGCTACGACGCCGACGACACCGGCAATATCGACTATCTGTGCGGCGTCGAAGTCAGCGACTTTTCGGCATTGCCTGCCGAACTGAGCCGCTTGCGTATTTCCCCGCAACGCTACGCAGTGTTCAGCCACCGCGAGCACATCTCGACCATACGGCGCACCTGGAACACGATCTGGAATCAGTGGCTGCCGGCATCGGGACACATCCCCGCCGATGCGCCCAACTTCGAGCGCTACGACGAGAAGTTCGATCCGGTCAGCGGCATGGGTGGACTCGAAATCTGGCTACCGTTGAAAGCTTGATTCGAGCGTTGAGCGGCTCGCTCGCGAAACTAGCCGCTCACCTTGAGCAGCACCGGATCGTTGCGATACAGATCGGGAAACATGCGCTTCAGTCCGCTCACCTTCGGCAGATCGTTAATCACGATGTACGGGTAGTCAGGATGCAACGCGAGGAAATTCTGGTGATAGCTTTCCGCCGGATAGAAGCCCTTGAAATCCTCCACGCGCGTGACGATCGGCCCTGAAAACACGTGCGCCTTGTCGAGCTGCGCAATGTATGACTGCGCGACGCTACGCTGCTCAGGATTGGCTGGAAAGATCGCCGAGCGGTATTGCGTGCCGTGATCGGGGCCCTGGTAGTTCAGCTCGGTGGGGTCGTGTGCGACCGAGAAGAAAATCTGCAGCAAACGTCCGTAGGTTATCTGCGTCGGGTCATAGGTGACCTGCACCGATTCGGCATGCCCAGTATCGCCCTCGCTGACGGTTTCATATTGCGCGGTGCCGGCCGCGCCGCCCGTGTATCCCGAGGCGACCTGCTTCACGCCTCGCACGTGTTCGAACACGCCCTGAACACCCCAGAAGCAACCGCCCGCGAACACAGCGGTTTCGCTATGCACGGCGCCGACGCTCTCGTCATGGGCAGGCGGCGGAATCTTCGTCATTGCTTCGGCTGAGTTCGCGATGCGCTGCGCGGCGAAGACGCCTGCCGCAATGGCGACGCAACCCGCGAGCCGGAAAAACGACGAACGCCTGCGCTGGGAAACCTTGCTAGTAGAGGTTGTTTGCATGATGTCAGTCTTTCAATAAGTGGTTGAGTCACGCCGTCAGGCTCGGCTTAGCCAAACGTAAAGGCGAACGCTTGCACGCCCGGATCCAGAAACTCGATCGAGAACGTGTGATCCGCAACGTCGCCGGTTTGCCGCACGAGTTGATAAAGACGCTGCTCGGTAACAGTGCCGGTCCCGTCGGTGGCGACGTCTGTTCCGTGCGCCGCGCCCGGTGCCACGCCATCCACGCTGACGCGGAAGCGAACCGGCTTGCCGTCCTTGCCCGGACCGAGCACCAGATGCAGATCACGCGCATGGAAGCGATAGATGATGCGTCCGGAGGCCGCCGCGAGCGTCGCGTGTTCGGCGCCCACATTCCACGCGCCGGCCAGCCCCCAATCGTTGACAGCGGGCTGTAATGGCGCCTTATAGGTATGAACCTTGTCCTCCGCTGCGCCGCCGGGCGACGTGAAATTCTCGGCACGCTCGTATCCGATATAGGTTTCCGGCGATTGCATGTCGGCGCTGTCGGCCGCTACCTGCACGCCTTGCGCGCCCGTGCCGGTAATGCCGATTGCGACCTTCGACGCATTCGCATGCCCTGCCTCAGTCAGCAATTCCTGAATCACCTTTTCCGATTCCGCATAGTCGCCTTCGCCGAAATGGTGATAGCGAATCTGTCCTTTACCATCGACGAAATAATGGGCCGGCCAGTATTGATTGTTCAGCGCACGCCAGATCGCGTAGTTGTTGTCGATCGCGACGGGATAGTCGACGCCGAGATCGTGGACAGCCTTCTTCACGTTGTCGACATTGCGTTCGAACGCGAATTCCGGTGCATGCACGCCGATGACGACGAGCCCCTGGTCCTTGTACTTCTGCGCCCACGCTTTCACGTACGGCAGCGAACGCAGGCAGTTGATGCAGGAGTACGTCCAGAAATCGACCAGCACAACTTTGCCGCGCAGGTCCTGAACCGTCAGCGGCGGTGAATTCAGCCACTGAACAGCGCCGTTCAAGGTCGGCAGCACACCTTCGACGGGCAACGCAGCCGCGCCGCCTGACGCGCCTTGCGAAGCGCGCATCATCGCGCCGGCGTCGCTTGCATCGGCGGTGGGGTTGGCCGTCATCACGGCGTCGCTACCTGAAGCATTGGCTGGTGCATTGGTCTTATTACCCGCCGCCACCGGATTAGCCGGCGTCGCGCCGGGCGAGAGCTTGTCGACCAGTTTCTGTTCAAGGCCACCGGTAGCGATGGTCGATACACGTGCCAGCACGCCGGTGTCGAGCCCGAGCGAAATCGCCACCACGCCGCACAGCATCGCCGCGCCGATCCCGCGACGGATCCACTCGCCCGCGCCCAGCGAGCGCTTCATCGCCGTGAACACCCGGCCGCCGATCAGCAGCGCCACTGCGAGCGAAGTCGCCGCGCCGGCCGCGTAGGCAACCAGCAGTAGCGTGGTACCGACGCTCGCGCCCCGCAATGCCGCGCCGGTCAGCACCAGGCCGAGAATCGGACCGGCGCACGGCGCCCACAGCAAGCCGGTCGCGATGCCCAGCAGAAAGGACGATCCCGCGCGAACCTGCTGACCGTCGCCCTGCGCGAAATTCGACAGGCGATTGCCGGCGCTCACCAGCGGACGCATCAGATGATCGGCGAAACGCGGCAGCAACAGCGTCAGTCCGAAGATGGCGAGCAAGGCAATTGCAAGCCAGCGGCCATACTGGTTAGCCTGCGTGACCCAACCGCCGCCCACGGCGGCGAGGGTCGCGACGATGGCGAAAGTCAGCGCCATGCCGGCCAGCAATGGCAGCCCGCTGCGCACGAAAGGCTGATCGGCGCGCGCGAAGACAAAGGGCAGCACCGGCAGGATGCACGGACTGAGGATCGTCAGAGCGCCGCCAAGATAGGCAAGAACGATGAGTAGCATGTCGGTTCCGGGCGATGTTTTGAGTCGGTTAGGATGGTTACGCGGCTTGAGTGCGCTGCAGATCAGCGGAAAGTGCCCACATCCTAGGGCGCGAGGGGTGTCAAAGTCCTCACGAAAAGTTAAATTAAATGTGATAACTCGCCGCCCGGAAATTTTGCACAATGGCGCAACGGCCCGTTTTTGCGGGCGCCCTGTCTTTCCACCGCCCTGAACCACGCCCCGAACCACACCCTTACCCGCGGCCAAAGCCCTCCATGGACCCATTGAAGCGCATCCTGATCGTTGAAGACGACGTCGACATCGCCAACGTGCTGAGCCTTCATCTGCGCGACGAGCGCTACGAAGTCGTGCACAGCGCCGACGGCAGCGAAGGGCTGCGCCTGCTGGAGCAAGGCGGCTGGGACGCGCTGATCCTCGACCTGATGCTGCCCGGCGTCGACGGCCTGGAAATCTGCCGGCGCGCCCGCGCGATGACGCGCTACACGCCGATCATCATCACCAGCGCGCGTTCGAGCGAAGTACACCGGATCCTCGGCCTCGAACTCGGTGCCGACGACTACCTGGCCAAGCCGTTCTCCGTGCTCGAGCTGGTTGCGCGCGTCAAAGCTTTGTTGCGGCGCGTCGAAGCCATGGCAAAAGACTCGCGCATCGACGCGGGCAGTCTGCAACTCGCCGGACTCACGATCGATCCGCTGACGCGCGAGGCGACAGTGGACGGCAAGCCGATTGAACTGACGCCGCGTGAATTCGACCTGCTGTATTACTTCGCGCAGCATCCCGGCAAAGTGTTCTCGCGGATGGACCTGCTCAATGCCGTGTGGGGCTATCAACACGAGGGTTACGAACACACGGTCAACACCCACATCAACCGCCTGCGCGCGAAGATCGAGACCGACCCCGCCCAGCCCGAGCGCATCCTGACCGTCTGGGGACGCGGCTACAAGCTGGCTATGCCTGGCAATCCAGGCGACGGGCCCACGCCCGCCAGCGCACCTCAGGACGCGCCGTGAACCTGACACTAACCCAGCGGCTCTCGATCGTCTTCTCAGCATTGCTGCTGGCGTGCTGCGGCGCGTCGGCGTGGCTGCAGATCCGTTCGAGCGACCTGCACGAAAAGGAAGTCGTGCAGCGCCTGTCAAAGGATCTCGCCAACCATATCGCGCATCGCACCACGCTGATGGACGCGAACGGCCTGCGGCCCGACGCGGTGCGCCAGCTGTTCGGCCAGTTGATGATGGTGAATCCGAGCGTCGAGGTGTATCTGCTTGACAATCAGGGGCGCATCGAGGGCGACGACGCCCCCGTGGGCCACGTCAAGCGCGCTCAGGTAGATCTCGCGCCGATCCGGCAATTTATCGCCGGGGACGCGTTGCCGATTCTCGGCGACGACCCGCGCAGCGTCGACGGGAAAAAAGTGTTTAGCGCCGCGCCGCTGCAACTGAACGGGCAGCCGCCGTCCGGTTATATCTACGTGGTCCTGCTCGGCGAGGAACACGACGCGCTCGCCGCGCGCGTAGCCGCCAGCTCGGTGCTGCGTACCACCCTCTGGTCGATGGCGCTGGTCGCGCTGCTGGGATTGCTTGCGGGGTTGACGGCATTCGGCCTGATCACGCGGCCGCTACGCCGCCTCACCGACGCCATGCGCCGTTTCGATGCCGACGGCGAGCCGGACACCCAGCCGACGGTCCCACGCTCGTCGCCTGCCGGACGGCGCGACGAAATCGGCGTACTCGAAGCGACGTTCGCGCAGATGGCCAACCGCATCGGCGAGCAGTGGCGCGCGCTGACGCGCCAGGATCAACAGCGGCGCGAACTGATCGCCAATATTTCGCACGACCTGCGCACGCCATTGACCTCGCTGCATGGGTACCTCGAGACGTTGTCGCTCAAAGCCGAGACGCTCGGCGAAACCGAGCGCAAACGCTATCTGGCGATTGCGCTTGCGCAGAGCGTCAAGGTCGGGCGGCTCGCGCAGGCGCTATTCGAACTGGCCCGGCTCGAACACGGGAACGTACAACCCGCACTCGAGCCGTTCTCGCTGGTCGATCTGGTCCAGGACGTCTTCCAGAAATTCGAGTTGCCGGCCGAGGCGCGGCACATCCAGTTGCGCGCCGATTTTCCACCTCGTCTGCCGGCGGTCTACGCCGACCTGGGGATGATCGAGCGCGTGCTGACGAACCTGCTCGACAACGCGATTCGCCACACGCCCGCCGGCGGGTCGATCGACATCGATCTCGCGCACAAGGACGGCAAGGTATCGGTCACGGTGAGCGACACGGGTCCCGGCATTCCAGCGGAGCAGCGCGAAGGGCTGTTCGAACGTCCGTTCAGTTCAGGTGGCGCGCATCGCGGCGGCGGACTCGGTCTGCTGATCGTGCAGCGCATGCTGCAGTTGCATCACAGCCAGATACGCCTGCTCGAACGTGAGGGAACGGGCACGGCATTCTGTTTCGAGCTGGCGACCACCGAAAAGCCGGCTGTCGCCGGTATCCCGCTCTGACGATCGTACGGCGGCTTGGCGTATCGGGCGCGATCAGACCAGTAATCCTCATAGAACGACCCGAACGGCCGCGTCGGATGCGCGAGCTGGATTTCGAGAATCCACAGGCCGGCGTCCGGACAGTCCGCGAAATCGCCCAGATTGC
Source organism: Paraburkholderia aspalathi (assembly GCF_900116445.1). Taxonomy (GTDB): domain Bacteria; phylum Pseudomonadota; class Gammaproteobacteria; order Burkholderiales; family Burkholderiaceae; genus Paraburkholderia; species Paraburkholderia aspalathi. Next base: position 97,497 of record NZ_FPBH01000013.1, on the reverse strand, counting down.
CTGCTTTGTAGATCGCATGCGGAAAGTCGCTGACGCGGTGACCCTTGATGTCCAGATTCAGGCGCCATCCGAGTGCCGCTGCGCGTTCTGCTGCAAAGTCATATAGCGCTTTGCCACCGGCACGCGTCGAGCGCCAGTGATGCTCCACTTCGTCGAACACGGTCTTTGCGGCGTCGGCGCACGCCTTCATCTCCGCATCATGGCCGACCACGAAGGTCGCGCCCGCATCGCCTTCGTGCTGATCCCAAACCACGCCCAGGTCGACGAAGAAAATATCGTCGTCCTTGAGTCGCGGATCGCCATCCGATTGCTGCTTGAACGTCTTCAGCGTGTTCTCGCCGAAGCGCACCAACACCGGATGCCAGATGCGATCCATGCCCAGCTCGTTCAATACGTTCTTGCATTCGGCCGTCGCCTCCGACTCGAGCATGCCGGGCTGAATCCGCTGCGCCAACTGCTCCACCACGTCCCACGTCCGGCGCTGGGCATATTTCATCGACTCGAGCACGTATTTGCTTCCGACCGCCTGTTTCGCCGCTGCTTCCATCCATCTTCTCCGATTGTGTCCGTTCGAATATAACGATCGAATGCATCGGTGTCCACGTTCTGTTTCTGCCGGTTGCGTGTCGCGGAGACGGCCATGTCTCGCGAAACGGTGTGCGTCGATCCGTTCAGGGCAAGCGCAGTCGCTATATTCCATGTGATATAACGAGGCGGGCATGTGCAAACGGCACCTGCCGGTATTCGGGGAGCGCGATGTTCATCCGTCAACTTCATTATCTGGTCACGCTTGCGCAGGAACAGCATTTCGCCAAGGCTGCCGAGCTGAGCCATGTTTCGCAACCGGCGCTGTCCTCGGCGATTCGAAGCCTCGAGGCAGAATTGGGCCTGGTCATTGTCCGGCGCGGCAGGCGTTTCATCGGCTTCACCGAGGAAGGCGAGCGGGTGCTTGGCTGGGCCCGTCAGACACTCGCCACACTCGAACATATGCGCCAGGACGCGTCGGCCGCTCAGGTGCGCTTGACCGGTACGATCCGCATCGGCGTCATTCCGACGACGATGCCTATCGTCGGTTTGTTGCTGGGAGCGTGCCGGGCCGATCACGCCGCGATCCGATACTCCGCACGCTCGCTCAGCGCCGACACGATCCTGCGTCAGCTGGACGACTATGAACTCGATGTCGGGTTCACCTATCTGGACGATCGCGTTCAGGCTGGTTTTGCCGTGCTCCCGCTGTATCGCGAACGCTACTTTCTGCTGTCCCCTCCTGACTCGCCTGCTGACCCTGCTCTGAACCGTTGGGACGCGCTCGGCGAGCTGCCTTTCTGCCTGCTGGGCACCTCGATGCAGAACCGCCAGGTCATCAATGCTGCCTTTCGCCGCGCCGGTGTTCAACCGACCGTCGTGCTCGAAACAGATTCCTTGCTCGCGCTGTATTCGAACGTACAGCACGCCGGCTTATACAGCATCTTGCCGCACAGTCTTTTGAGCGTGCTCGACACCCGGACCAGCATCAGCGCAACGCCGCTGTTGCCCGAGCTGACACGTGAGATTGGCCTGATTACGCGCAATTCTCCATCGATGCCACCGCTGGCAGCCGCCATGTGGAGCGCGGCAGAACGACTCGATCTGCAGCAATCGTTCGATGCATTGCTACAGAAGACGGATATCGCAGCCCTGCAATAAACCAGGTTTGATAAGTACAGGTTATCAGCCAATCCGTCCAAACGATTGGACCGGGTCCACTTCCCTCACAGACACTGTGCCGGTCGATGTCACGCATCGATCCACCCGGCAGCTGCATGACGCCGGATCACAATTGCACTGAGTGGAGTGAGACAAGATGGCCAAGGTTCTTTGTGTACTGTATGACGACCCGGTCGGCGGCATGCCGAAAAAGTATGCGCGCGACGACATTCCGGCAATCACCCGCTATCACGATGGTCAGACAGCGCCCACGCCCGAGGCGATCGATTTCACGCCGGGACAGTTGCTCGGCAGCGTCTCCGGCGAACTGGGGCTGCGTCGTTTTCTCGAATCGCAAGGACATACGCTGGTCGTCACGTCCGACAAGGACGGCCCGAACTCAGTGTTCGAACGTGAACTGCACGATGCAGAGGTCGTCATTTCGCAGCCGTTCTGGCCGGCCTATCTGACGGCGGAACGCATTGCCAAAGCACCCAAGCTCAAGCTCGCCTTGACCGCCGGCATCGGCTCCGATCACGTCGATTTGCAAGCGGCGATTGAACGCGGCATCACGGTCGCCGAGGTGACGTACTGCAACAGCATCAGCGTCGCGGAACACGTGGTGATGATGATCCTCTCCCAGGTCCGCAACTATCTCCCTTCGCATGAGTGGGTGAAGCAAGGCGGCTGGAATATCGCCGATTGCGTCGAGCGGGCATATGACCTCGAAGGCATGCACGTCGGCACGGTTGCAGCCGGGCGCATCGGCGCTGCGGTGCTGCGCAGGCTCAAGGCTTTCGACGTCAAACTTCACTACACGGACCGGCATCGTCTGCCGGCGGATGTGGAACGCGAACTGGGTGCGACCTGGCATCCGGATGTCGAATCGATGGTGAAGGTATGCGATGTCGTGACGATCAACTGTCCGCTGCATCCAGAAACCGAGCACCTGTTCGACGAAAAAATGATCGCGAAGATGAAGCGCGGCGCGTACATCATCAACACGGCGCGCGGCAAGATCTGCGACCGCGACGCGATTGTTCGCGCGCTCGAAAGCGGACAACTGGCAGGCTATGCGGGCGATGTGTGGTTCCCGCAACCGGCGCCGCGCGATCATCCGTGGCGCACGATGCCGCATCAAGGGATGACGCCGCACACGTCGGGTACGACCTTGTCCGCCCAGACGCGATACGCGGCCGGCACACGCGAAATTCTTGAGTGCTGGTTCGAAAAACGGCCGATTCGTGACGAGTATCTGATTGTCGACGGCGGACAACTCGCGGGCGTGGGCGCCCATTCGTACTCGGCGGGCAACGCGACGAAGGGTTCCGAAGAAGCCAGCCGCTTCAAGGCTGCCTGATCCTGTTGCCGCATGCCGTCAGGCGCGGACCCATCGCGCGGACGGCATGCGGCCCATGCCGGAGTATCCATGCAACAAAGTGTTCCTGGGTCGGCGGCGGTCGGCTCACGCCCCACGTTTCGTCATGTCGCCATGCCGGCTGTACTAGGTTTTCTAGGCGGCACCATTGCAATCGCCGTGCTCGGCACGCTCGGCAAACTCACCGGCTTGCCGCTGTTGATCGCACCATTCGGTGCTTCGAGCGTACTGTTGTTTGCGGCCCCTGATAGCGCCTTTGCCCAACCGAGAAACCTCGTGTTCGGGCATCTGATCGCCTCGACAGTCGGGCTGGCGGTTTTCTGGATCGCAGGCGCAGGAATCTGGCAGGCTGCGTTGGCCGTCGGCGCCGCGATTGCCGCCATGCAACTGACCAGGACGGTGCATCCCCCCGCAGGCGCCGATCCGCTCGTGATCATGCTGGCGGGTGGGATGTCTCCACGCTTTCTGATTTTGCCCATCCTGGCCGGTGTGCTGGTGTTGCAGGTGATCGCGCTGCTGTTCAACAACATTGTCCGCAAGCGTGTCGCGCGGTAATTAGTCGCAGCGCAGCGGCGGATTCCCCCTAGAACCTGCCTACAGGGACAGCCTTTTTTGTTATACGCTATAGGAGCGACCCGCAGCGCGTCCCGATGTCTTTCCTGCATCCCGGCTATTTGGGAGCGTCTCTGAATCTGCTGCGCCCGCAGACGGCCCTTCGGCGCGATATGGTGCAATACGGTGTAAGCGGCCGAAGGGTAGTCTCTAGTCAGACCAATTGCCACTCAACACCCAGGCAGCCCAGGGGACGTCACGCCGACCGCGGCACGGGTACCTCGGTGCACTCACCTATGGAGACTGATGATGTCGATTCGACTAGGAGAAAACGCTCCCGATTTCACTGCTGAAACCACCGAAGGGACGATCCATTTTCACGAATGGATCGGAGACCATTGGGCGATCCTGTTTTCGCATCCGAAGGATTTCACCCCGGTTTGTACGACGGAACTCGGCTACCTGGCGGGTCTCAAGCCAGAATTCGATAAGCGCAACACAAAAATTATCGGGCTCAGCATCGATCCCATCGGCGATCACAAGGAGTGGGTCAAGGATATCGCGGAGACGCAGGGCCACGCGGTCAACTACCCGTTGATCGGCGACTCGGACCTGACGGTCGCGAAGCTCTACGACATGATTCATCCCGAAGCGAGCGGCGGCGGCCCGCGCACCGCGGTGGACAACGCGACCGTTCGCTCCGTGTTTATCATCGGGCCGGACAAGAAGGTCAAAGCCATGCTCGTCTATCCGATGAGTGCAGGCCGCAATTTCGACGAAGTGCTGCGGTTGCTCGACGCCCTGCAACTCAACGCGAAACATACGGTGGCGACGCCGGTAAACTGGAAGCCGGGTGAAGACGTGATCATTCCAACGTCCGTTTCCAACGATGCCGCAATGCAAAAATATCCTGAGGGTTTCAAAACCGTGAAGCCTTATCTGCGATACGTTACGCAACCGAAGTAAAAGCGCTCATTGATTGGAGCGACGAGCGCCAGATAGTGTCGAAGTGCGGCGGCCGATGCGAGTCCGGGTGCATCCACGCGCCCGGCCCGCCGAACGGGGTGCGTCTAAATCGACTGCCTGCGGTACGGTTTGGCGACACTCCATGAGCCGCGATCCTTAACCGCTCGCAAAAGCGGGCCGCGGGGTGAAATCGTGTTGATCTTCCGGCAGCTATTCGATCAGCAATCCTCAACCTACACGTATCTTCTTGCCGATAGCGCAACGCGAGAGGCCGTGCTGGTCGATCCGGTATTCGAACAGGTGCGCCGGGACGCTGCCCTGATCGAAGAACTTGGATTGCATCTGCTTTACACCATCGACACTCACGTCCACGCCGATCACGTGACCGGTGCATGGATGCTGAATCGCCGCACAGGTAGCCGGATTGCGATCTCGACCGCAAGCGGCGCCGAAGGTGCGGACCGCTATCTGAACCACGGCGACAAGGTCGAGTTCGGCGCAAGGTACTTGTCCATACGCGCCACGCCGGGTCATACCGATGGATGCATCACACTCGTACTCGACAACGAGACCATGGCGTTTACCGGCGACTGCCTGTTGATCAGAGGCACGGGTCGAACGGATTTCCAGCGCGGTGACGCGCACGCCATGTTTCGCGCGGTCCACAACAACATCTTTACGCTGCCCGCCGCGTGCCTGCTTTACCCGGCTCACGACTATCGCGGTTTAACGGTCACCAGCGTGGATGAGGAGCGACGCTTCAATCCGCGTCTTGGCGGTGAATTGTGTGAAGACGATTTCGCCGGATACATGACGAACCTGCGCCTGCCGCATCCGAAGCAGATCGACGTGGCGGTACCCGCAAACCTGAAATGCGGCCTGGCGGCAAGCTACCCCGCGCAGATGGCGGAGCCCGATTGGGCGCCACTGACATGCAGCTTTGCGGGCATCTGGGAAATCAACGCCCAGTGGCTCGAGGAAAATCTGCGGGCAGTCGAGATCGTCGACGTGCGCGAGCCCGACGAGTTCAGCGGGCCGCTGGGGCGCATCCCCGTTGCGAAGCTCATTCCATTGGGCGAGCTCGCCGGGCGTATCGCCGAACTCACGAAGGAACGCCCGATCGTGACCGTCTGCCGGGCCGGCGGACGGTCGGCACAAGCCACGATCATGCTGCGGCAAGCCGGATTCGAGCAGGTTGCCAACCTGCCCGGCGGCATGCTCCGCTGGCGCGCGGAAGGCCGCGTCGTTGAAAACGCCAGCATGTGACGGAATCGTCAATCGTCGGCTGATGGCGATCCATCGGCCACGCCGCGTCTGATTTAACGCTTCACGCGTGCTCCTGCTTCCATTGCCGATAACGCCGCGTCAGGCGGCGCGTGCGCAGTTGATCCATGATCAACGTTAAGACCGCGGAATACTGAGCGGGCGCAGTACGTCCCGTGCCGAGCGATCGCAGACGGCGTTTGACGAGCGCCATGCGCGCGATTGCCGCAAGTGCCCGGTCGCGCCACTCGACCGGCTGCATGTGCGCCCCCAGATCGGCGCCTGCCTGCCAGCGTGCCGGCAGATCGGGCATCACGGCAAGCGCCGTGGCCATGCCGACGACGGCGACACCACTGTTCAGCACCTGCTCGGCCACAGCGCGGCGCCGGATGCCACCGGTGGTCATGACAGGCATCGTGGCGACACCGGCCAGATCCTTGGCGAATTCGAGGAAATAGGCTTCGCGCGCGAGGGTGCGCCCGTCGGCAGTGTCGCCCTGCATCGCAGGGCTTTCGTAGCTGCCGCCCGATAGCTCGACCAGGTCGACCGACAGGTCATTCAGCCACAGCACGACTTGCCGGGCGTCCTCTTCCGAAAAGCCACCGCGCTGAAAATCAGCGGAGTTCAGTTTGACGGCCACGCAAAAACCCGGCGAAACCCTTGCGCGTACCGAACGCACCACGTCCAGCAACAGACGGGCACGGTTGGCAAGATTGCCGCCCCAACGGTCGGCGCGGCGATTGGTCAGCGGCGAAAGGAATTGCGAAATCAAATAGCCATGTGCGGCGTGAATTTCCACGCCCGTAAACCCCGCCTGCTCGGCAGCGTGCGCCGTCGCCGCAAAGCGGCCGATGGTCTCGCTTATCTCAGCCTCGCTCATGGCGCTCGGCTGCGCGAACAGCTTGCTGTGTTTGCCGAGCGCCATCGGCACAGCCGAAGGCGCCCACGCCGTGCCGCCCATTGCCGCGAGCACCTGCCGGCCTGGATGATTGATTTGCATCCACACCTGGGCACCACGGCTGCGGGCCGCCTGTGACCACTGCGTGAAGGGTGCGAGAGGCGTATTGGCCTCAAGCACGATCCCGCCTGGCCCGGTTAGCGCCCGGCCGTCGATCATCACGTTGCCCGTGACGATAAGACCTGCGCCACCTTCGGCCCACGAACGGTATAGGCGATGGATCGTCTCGCCAGGCAGTTGCCCCGCGTCGGCAAGATTCTCTTCCATCGCCGCTTTGGCGAGACGGTTGGGCAGCCAGCTGCCGTTGGGCAACTGCACGGGTGTGAACAGCGAAGTAGTCATGGCGGAGTCAGCATACAAAAGGAGCGATGCCGCTATACTAAGATTCAAGTCAACTTGAAGGTCAAGCGATTATGAGAATCGGCGAACTCGCGGAAAAAACCGGCCTCGCACCGTCCGCCATCCGCTTCTACGAGCAGAGCGGCTTGCTGCCCGAGCCGGAGCGCAGTCCCAACGGTTATCGCGTCTACTCTGAGCAGGCCATTGGGCGCCTGCGCGTGGTGCAGTTGGCGCAGAACCTGGGCTTTCCGCTCGACAGGCTGCGCGAGGCCTTCTCTGGTGACGAGCTTTATCCGAAAGAGGATTTGCTGCACAAACTCGATACGCGGCTCGAGGAGATCGAGCAACTCATGACCGCCCTGCGTCTGCAGCGAAAGACGCTACGCACGCTTCGCACCACGCTCAGCGAAGCGTGGGCTCAAGGAAAGTGTGTCGATGGCGAGGAATTGGCCAATCAGCTCCTGGCACAACAGCAGGAACCGTCGCGCCGGTCAAAGACCCGACACGAATGAAGCAGGCCGCGCGCGCACCACGATCAAAGCTTATTTGTTGAACGGCGCCTTTTCCGGTTCAGCTGCGTACTTGTCGCGGATGGCGTTCACGCAGTGCGTGAAGCGCGTGCGGAAACCCACGGGGTCGGTGCTCGGCGGTGTGAGTCCGTCCGAAGTCACGCTCCATCCGTCGGACGTACGGATGACATCAAGATCGAAGGACGGACCCGGCTCGTTCTCGAGAATCACCGTTTCGCGCACATCCCGGCCTCCCGCGCGGATGATCGCCATACACCCCTGGCGGAGCCCGCCCGAAGCATGCGTGTTGCCGCTACCCGGAGCGGGGTTGTCCGGCGCTGCGCCGTACATCCGCATTGATTCGAATTGGGGCGGCGTCCCGGTGGTAACGAATGCGGCGTCGGCCTCGGATATCCCGTCACTACAGCCGGTTACCAAGGTAGAGATCGCAGCCAACATGACGCCGGCGGAAGCGCGTCGGAGACTCGATGTGGCGTAGCGTGGCATGGTTGGTCTTGGAATTTATAGTACGTAGCGGTAAGCGGCATTTTAGGGCAAGTCGGCATTCGCCGGACCATGCAATGCTTAAGAAAACCTTATGCAATACAAACTATTACGTGATTTTCTCACCGTTGCATAAATCGTCAGTGCGTTATGGAATCGAAAGCGTCGGTTCATCCAGGCGACTCAATTCCACTGCACATTCATCCCCGATTACCAAATGTTTCGTAACAACCAAAAGGACGAGAGATGAAGACGATCAGGAGATGGAAGCGTACACAAAGCGCCTTTGGCGCGAGCGTTGCCTTGCTGGCCGGACTGTACTCGCTGGGTGCAGCGGCAAGCGATGAACACGATCACGAGCATGAGTCAGTGAAACATGTGCTGCTGATTAGCTTCGACGGCTTGCATGAGCAGGACGTCGCACGCTGTATCGGTTCGAATGCATGCCCCAATCTTGCGTTGCTGGCCAAGTCGGGCACGACTTACACCAACGCGCACACGCCACATCTTTCGGATTCGTTCCCGGGCCTCGCGGCGCTCGTCACCGGTGGCTCGCCCAAATCCGCGGGCCTCTTCTACGACGTATCGTATGACCGCACGCTCTACGCGCCGTCCGATAGCAGTTGCACCGGCAAGCAAGGCTGGAACGTCGTATTCGACGAGACCACTGGCATCGACGGCGAGAACGGCGGCGCTCTGACCCATCTCAACGGTGGCGGCGCGTTCAATCCGCAAGCCATCCCGCATGCGTTGGTCAATGGCGTCTGTACGCCCGTCTATCCGCACAATTATGTGAAGACCAACACGATCTTCGAAGTGGTCAAACAAAACGTGAAAGGCGCTCGCACCGCATGGGCGGACAAACATGCGTGGGGCTACGACTGGCTCAATGGACCGTCCGGCACAGGCGTCGACGATCTTTCGCGCACCGAGATCAACTCGATTGATCCGGCTACCAATACGAACTACATCGACATCTACACGCACACGGAAAAGTTCGACAATCTGCACGTGCAGTCGCTGATCAATGAAATCGACGGTAAGGATTCGACCGGCCAATCCAGCGCCGACATACCGACGGTGTTCGGCACCAACTTCCAGACACTGAGCGTCGCCCAGAAGGCAACGGTCGCAAATGGCGGCGGCTATCTGGATGCGAGCTTCACGCCGGGTCCGCAGGTAAGCGGCGCGATTGCTTATCTGGACAACGCCTTGGGTCGCATCGTGTCCGAACTCAAGCAGCACAACCTTTATTCGTCGACGGCGATCATCGTCACGGCGAAGCATGGGCAGTCGCCGACCGATCATTCGAAGCTGGTCAAGAACGGCGACACGCTTTCGAAACTGCTTGAAGCAAACAACTATCTGGACCCGAACGGCAACTTCGGGCAGAACAGTACGAAAAGCGGCAACCTCAATGACGGAACGGGGCTCGTCGATACGGGTTTCGTGCAGACCGACGACGTCGGCCTGATCTGGTTGCGAGATCAAAGCCAATTGCCGGCAGTCGTGAAGACCCTGAAAGACAACCTGAGCTGCAACGCGCCCGGCATCTGTGCGGACGGTCCGCAGGCGTACATTCTGTACGGCCCGCAGTTGAACGGGTGGTTTGGCGATCCGGCACGCGGACGCACGCCTGACATCGTCGTCCAGCCGAACCCGGGGGTCATCTATACCTCGAGTACGGCTAAAGACGAAGAGCACGGCGGCAACGCGCCCGACGACAGCCATCTTGGTCTCGTGGTCTACGTGCCTCACGCCCATCACGCTGGCCGGACCAACGACGAGCGTGTATCGACCACGCAGGTCGCACCGACGATCCTGCGTTTGCTCGACCTGGAACCTGAACTGCTGCACTCGGTCGCTGTTGAAGGAACGCGTGCGCTACCGGGCTACGATCGCGAGCGCTTCTAGGCGATTGGAAGCGAGTGCGCGGCTAGTACCGCGCACTCGCTTCACCGACGATGCCGTTTTTAACTACTCGAAGTCGTTTCTGACGACGTCGTTGGAGACGTAGACAGCACCTTGATCGACTCCCAACGCGGATGCAGGAGCCGCAACATAGCGAGAATCGCGCTCTTGGTATCTTCTGACACGGTTAGCACGTCACTTCCTGTCTGAACCGCTTTCTTGCCATGTTGGCAATACTGATACTCCACGCGAACCGTTACTGACATGATTACGATTTCCTTCCTGTTAAGACTGATATCTGGTGAGTGATCGACGGTTGATCGCTATCAGTCATTCCCGGTTCGACTCGATTCGATTGACGAATCCGCAATCCAGCAAGATCTGACACAAGTCTTCGGGCGAGCAGGATGATCCCGCCACTTCGCTCATCCGCGCGAGAACATCAGAGAACGAAGCAAGTACGCGCCAACTGTCATAGTAAGCATGCAGTTGCGGCACGACCTCGTTGCCCAGTTTTTCCCAGCGGACGGAAAGCATGCCGACCGTTCCGCCGCCCTCCACCCGGTAGAGACCGAAGGTGACGGCCGAGACGACGGACATCACCCGGCAATAGGAAGCCGGGTTCACATAGAATTCACGCCTGAGACGCTCATCGTTGCTCATCGCCGTTCTCCCCCGAGTTTTTACGGTTGTAACCCGTATAACGGCGCGCAGATGTCGAAGCTTGAGTCTTGCAGGCGTCATTTGCCTCGCAACGTGAACACACTCAATAATCAGACGAGAAGCCACACCGGGATGACCAGTGCGGCTACCATTCTCTATCGCTAGCGTTCAATGTCGTTGCACTGCGGCACGAAGCTTTGTTCATGCAAGATCGCGTCCCAACTACGCCCTGCTTTGGAGCAAAAGTAAATGCGAAGCCGCGCAATCAGCATTGCTCGTCAATTCAACGCCCGATATCGGCTCTTTAATTGCCTGGATCTCTTCAAAGAAGGCATCCCGAACATCAGATGCCATCAAGAGATTTACGTCCGCGTAATCGATGCGCCGCCATCGACGAGCGAAGCAGTACCGGTCACGAAGGACGAGTCATCCGACGCGAGATACAGCACCGAACGGGCGAGTTCTTCCGGCCGTGCGACTCGCTTGAGCGCATGCAAGCCGGTCACGAAGGCTTGCGACTCAGCGGTGTCGTTCATGTCGCGATACATCGGCGTGTCCACGGCACCAGGCAGAATGGCGTTGACGCGCACACCTTGCGGGCCATACTCGGCAGCCAGCGCTTGTGTCAGCCCAATCAAACCGGCCTTGCTCGCGGCGTATGCCGCCGTGCCCGGGAAAGCGAATGAGTAGCCAACGAACGTCGACGTGAAGATAACCGACCCGCCACCGTGCTTCGCCATCTCGGGGATCTGGTGCTTCGCACCCAAAAAGGCGCTCGTCAGATTGGTCGCCAAAGCAGCCGACCAGCCCGCTTCCGACACGCCCGAGGTCGGGCCCATTTCGCCCAGCGTGCCGGCGTTGTTATAGGCAATGTCGAGCCGGCCGAAGCGGCTCACGGCGAGCGCGACCAGCGCTTTCGCGTAGTCCTCTGACTGCACGTCGCCCGCCAGAAACGCGGCCTCGCCGCCTTCGCTGGCAATTTCGGCTGCGAGCGTTTCAAGTTCAGCTTCGCGGCGCGCCGCGATCACCACTTTTGCGCCTTCCGCGGCGAACAGTTTTGCGGTGGCACGGCCAATTCCCGCGCTGGCGCCGGTCACGATCGCGACTTTTCCTGATAAGCGTTGCATGTTCAATCTCCTGCTGCAGTGTGTTGACCAGTGCCCAGTGCCTTGGTCCGTGAGAAGCAATATAGGCTTCAGTCACTATCGCAGGAAGGCTCAAAACATGGGTATATCATTCAGCATTTGTGAATGATCGGGGAAAGACATGGACCGGCTGCGTGCTTATGAAGTCTTCGTGACCGTGGTGAGCCGCGGCAGCTTCACGCGCGCCGCCGATGCGCTCGAGACGTCGCCCGCCAACGTGACCCGCTACGTGAATGAGCTGGAAGCGCACCTGGGCACACGTCTGCTGAATCGCACCTCGCGCAGGCTTTCGCTGACCGAGGGCGGCGAGACGCTTTACGCTCGCTGCAAATCGATTCTCGACGACGTCGCCGAGACTGAGGGGCTTGTATCATCGGCATCGGTCGAACCGCGCGGCCGATTGCGCATCAATGCGCCTGTGAGCTTCGGCATTTTGCATCTGGCGCCGCTATGGCCCGAGTTCATGCGGAAATATCCCGGCGTGGAACTCGATGTCGCGCTGATTGACCGCGTCGTCGATATCGTCGAGGAAGGCTACGACCTCGCCATTCGCATCTCACGCGCCGGTTCGACCAGCCACGCAGCACGCAAGCTGGCGACATCGAGAAACATTCTTTGTGCGTCGCCGGAGTACCTGGCGCGTTGCGGATACCCTGCTGAGCCAGCCGACTTGATCGAGCATCAATGCATCGGCTACTCGTACGCCGCCACCGGCGACGAGTGGCAACTCATGGACAGTGAGCGCAAAGCGCACACCGTGAAGGTCAACTGCCACATGCATACCAACAACGGCGATACCGCACGTGCGGCTGCGCTCGCCGGGCAAGGCGTGATCTGGCAGCCCACCTTTCTTATCGGTAACGACCTGCGCGCCGGCAAGCTGGTTCAGGTATTGCCTGACTATCGCTTGCCTGACATCGACGTACTTGCGCTGTATCCGAGCCGTCGGCATCTGAGTGCAAAGATACGCGCGGTGGTCGATTTTCTGGTCGAGGCGTTCGGCGGCGTGCCGCCGTGGGATCGGGATGACGGAGGTTGAACGAAGGTCACGTCGCCCCCGCTCACGATTTGCCACTACCCGGCGCGGCTGAAGCTCGATACTGCTGCCACCGGATACACGCCGATTTGCCTGCGACGCGTATCCGGCAAGCAGTCACTCACCCACCGAACACTTCCGTCATCTGCGCATTGAAGTTATTGACGAAGGCGTGCTCGCCGGGTCCCGGGTTCGCGCGGAACGCCTTCGCCCCTTCAACCAGTACCTCATCCGCGTCCGTTCCGAGGACAGCGATCGTTTCGTCGATGAAGGCGTCAAGCGGCATTGCCTGTTCGGCCTCGCGGCTGTTCATGAGGTCCGTGCGCACCCAGGGCGGTGCGATTTCGAGTACGCGAACCTTCGTGTCCCGCAGCATGAAGCGTTGCGAGAGGACGTACGAATGCAGCGCCGCCTTGGTCGACGAATACACCGACGTCACGGCCAACGGAACGAAAGCGAGGACCGAGCTTGTATAGGCGACGACAGCGTCGTTCCGGGTCTTGAGATGATCGAGCAGCGCCGACGTCATGCGGATCGGCCCGATGAGATTGGTCGTGACGGTGGACACCAGCAGCGCGTCGTCGATGTGGCCGCCCGCCTGGTCGGGCTCCATGATCCCAGCGTTGTTGATCAGCACGTTGAGGTCGGGATAGTCCGCAATCAGTTGCGCCGCTACCTTCTCGATGCTGGCCGGATCGGCAATGTCGAGCTCGATTGCAGACATGCCGGGATTCGCTGCCACTACCTCGTCGAGATGTCCGCGCCGGCGGCCGCTGATGATGACCTTGTTGCCGCGCTTGTGGAGTGCTTCGGCAAGCCCGCGGCCAATGCCAGAACCACCGCCCGTGATGAAAATCGTGTTTCCGGTGAGTTTCATGATCGTATTCCTGATGAAGTTGATTTGCTGTAGATGAGGTTGGCGTGGTCAGGCAGGGAAGCTGTCGCCGAACATCGGCAGACCGCTCGCTGATTCGGCCCGGGTCGCTTCGTCCTGAAGCACGTCCCAATGCTCGGCGAGCTTGCCGTTTTCAAAGCGGACGACGTCCGCTGCGACCCACGCAGCAGGCCGGCCGTGTCCCGAGAAGCGCCCATGTGCAATGACGTAGTCGCCTTCGGCCAGGATCAGTTGGTTCTCATAGCGCAAGGTGTCGGGCAGCGTGCGAATCAGGTCGAACAGGCCATCCCGTCCCGGCGCGATATGAGCGCTATGTTGGATGTAGCGATCGGACCAGAAGCGCTCGGCCGCTGCGTAGTCGCGCTTGTTGAACAGGGTGTCGAATGCTTCCAGCACGAGCGCCTTGTTCTGTTCAGGGGTTGTCTTCGTCATGGTGATGCCCTCTTTCAAGAGTGAGGTGACGACGCGTTCAGGCGTCGAATAACCGTGGTGCCTCCTGTTGCCTGGACACTCAGGTAAAGAAGGCTATACTTAAGACAATGGTGAATGACATTGTCATTGAAGTGGATTGTGGGTGGCCATCGTGGCGATGTCAATGGTGATCACCATTGTATTTTTTGATGAGTCTTATTGGGTCGCTATCGACCAAAGGGGGGAAAGTGGGTGTTTCCAGGCAGCAAGCGATGGAAAACCGGCACGCAATCGTGGCCGCGGCTGAAAAGCTGTTTCGCGAGCGTGGCGTCGATGCGGTCGGTCTCGCCGAGTTGATGAAGGCGGCGGGCTTTACGCAGGGCGGTTTCTACAACCACTTCAAATCGAAAGACGCGCTGGTCGCCGCGGTGATGGAAAAGGCGATGGAAGAAGGGGGAGAGGCTTATGCCGCCCTGATCGACGGCGCGAAGTCATCTGGCGCTGACCCGGTCAAGTACAACATTGAGTGGTACCTGTCGCCCGAGCATCGCGCGAATATTGAGGCGGGGTGCCCCTGGTCGGGTTTTGTAGGCGACGCCCGCCGATTCGACGACGTCGCACGCGGCGCTTACGCAGAGGGGCTCGCGGTGAACCTCGACCGATTCGCCAAGGTCATCGAAGAGACCGAGGGGATCAGCGAAGGCGGTCGCAGCAAGGCGATCACTTTGTTTAGTCAGATGGTCGGCGCGCTGCTGCTTTCGCGGGCTGTTGCAGATGTTGATCCGGCGCTCGCGGATGAAATTCTTGACGAGGGTCGCCGGCATCTTCTCGCTGCGGTGGAGACGCAGGCTGAAACTCAATCGCGCGGACACTCGCGGCGGCGTTAGCTCAATGTGTAGTGCAGCGGTGTGCGTCAGTCATCGATATCGACAGGCACGCCCAATCCAACCTTCACGCGGCTCATGCTCACGAGCGTCTTGAAGCGCTTCACATTGTTATTGGAAAAGAACAACTGCCGGGTCAGGTCGTTGTATTGCTCCATGTCCCGCACTGTGAAGATCAAGACGAAATCCCATTCCCCCGCGACGTAGTAGCACTGCTGGATCTGCGGGCATTGCTCAAAGGTTCGCTTCATCGAATCGAGTAGGTCGATCTGCTCGCTCTCGACTTCCACCATGGAGACGATGGTGAGAGGACAGCCCACCTTTTCGGGCGCGACGATCGCTGTGTACCGGTCAATCACGCCGTCTTCGGCGAGGCGGCGCAAACGGCGGTTCACCGCGGCAGTTGAGAGGTTAACCCGGGCGCCAAGTTCGTTTTGCGGGAGTTGAGCGTCCTGCTGGACCTCGGCTAACAGCTTGCGATCGAAAGCGTCGAGAGTGATAGCCATGAGGCGGGTCCTTGTGCGAAAGCGAGAAATTATTGCGCCGGAGCCCCAGATTTAGGGATTAATTTGAGCACGTCAAGCAATATTATTTTGGCATTGGTTGACGTATCGATTCCCCGTGGCGGGAAATCTGATGGTCCTGCCCGACATTCATTCACAGGAGCCGCACCGCAATGCTGATCGCGAACGAGCGCGCGTCGCACACCGACTACCCGAACGAGCTGAAGGTAGTTCTCAACGTGGAGGCCGCCGAACAGAGCCGCGCATGGCTCAAGAACTGGGCGCTTCTCGGTTCGTCCGCTACCCCGCTATGGGATCTTCCCGATGCGGCGGCGCGACTTGGCGTGGCGCGTCTGTGCATCAAAGACGAATCCGTCCGTTCACCGCTCGGTAGCTTCAAGGCGCTGGGCGCGCCTATTGCGCTCGTGCGCCTGATTTTGCGTTTGTGGCCCGAGCACAATCTCGATCCGAAGGGTTTGATCGAGGGGCACTACAAGGACATGCTCACGAACTTCGTCGTGATCAGCGCGACCGACGGCAACCATGGCAAAGCCCTGGCCGCAGCGGCACAAACACTCGGATGCAATTGCGTGATCGTCCTGCACGCCAACGTGAGCGCTGAACGCGAGCGGGCCATCGCCGCATACGGTGCGCAGATCATTCGTATCAAGGGCAACTACGACGAGTCGGTGGAAGAAGCTGCGCGCCTTGCAAAAGACAACGGTTGGCATGTGGTCTCAGACACATCCTATGAAGGATATGAAGCCATTCCTCGCGACGTCATGCAGGGCTACGGCGCGATCGCGGCCGAGATCGTCGAGCAATCCGAAAGTCATGCCGACGAATGCGCCTTCACCCATATATTTCTGCAGGGCGGTGTCGGCGGTCTTGCTGCCGGAGTCGCCAGCTATCTTTGGGAGATTCATGGCAGCAAACGTCCGCGCTTCGTTGTCGTCGAGCCGCAGCAGGCAGACTGCCTGTATCAAAGTGCACGCGAAGGCCGGGCGGCGAAAGCAACCGGCTCCGTCGATTCCATCATGGCGGGCCTTGCATGCGGCGAAGCTTCACCGCTCGCGTGGAAAATCCTCGAGTCGTGCGTAGACGATTTCATGACGATCAGCGACAAAGACGCGATTACCGCGATGCGCCGGCTCGCGGCTGGAACGGATGCGGATGTTCCGCTGATAGTCGGTGAATCCGGCGCAGCGGGCTACGCGGGCCTCGAAGTCCTCATGCAGGATTCGCAACTGGCACGCGCCGCCGGCCTGGACAAAGATTCGCGCGTTCTCGTGATCAGCACCGAGGGAGCAACGGCGCCGTCGGTCTACCGCGAATGCGTGGGCGAAACGGCCGACTCGGTGCTTTCACGTCAGGCTCAATGGCTCGAAGCCGCGGTTCGATAAGACAAGCTGAATGGTCACCGAAAAAGAGGTAGACGTTATGGAAATCGCCTTGCAATCGCAGTTGAAGAGTTGGCGTCAGCATCTGCACCAGAACCCGGAAACCGGCTTCGAGGAAGTCGCGACTTCGGACTATGTCGCGCGCGCCTTGAAGTCTCTCGGCCTCGACGTGCACCGAGGAATCGGCGGCACCGGACTCGTCGCCAATCTCACGGTCGGCAACGGCCGTGGCGTGATTGGTCTGCGTGCGGACATGGATGCACTGAATATCGCGGAGAACGCACCGGACCGCCCGTATGCCTCGCGAACGCAAGGCAAGATGCACGCCTGCGGACACGACGGACATATGTCGATGATTCTCGGGGCCGCGCGTCTGCTGGCCGAAACGAAGAATTTCAACGGCACCGTACGATTCATTTTTCAACCGGCCGAAGAACATGGCCGCGGTGCGAAAGCGATGATGAACGACGGGCTTTTCGATCGATATCCCGTCGACGCAATCTTTGGCGCGCACAATATGCCGGGCATGGCCGCCGGGACCTTCGCGACACGCGCGGGCGGCATCATGGCCAGCGAAGACAATTTCGTCATCCATATCAAAGCCCGCGGCACGCATGCAGCGAGACCGCACATGGGCGTCGATCCGATTGTGATCGCGTCGCAAATCGTGCTGGCATTGCAGACAATCGTGTCCCGCAACCTCGATCCAAGCCTGCAGGCGGTGATCTCCTGCACGGAGTTCATTACGGATGGCATCCGCAACGTCATCCCGTCGAACGTAACGATCAAGGGCGACACACGCAGCTACATTCCCGAAGTCCGGACCATGCTGGCAAACCGCATGCGAGAAATCAGCGAAGGGATCTGCCACGCGCACGGGGCTGAATGTGCGTTCGAATACACGCACGAATTCGCGCCTACGGTGAATTCACCGGAATATGTGGACCTTGCCGTTTCGGCCGCGCGCAATATCGTAGGCGCAGATAACGTCGACGCCGGCGTGCAACCCATGATGATCTCCGAGGATTTCGGCGCGTTCCTTCAGGCAGTACCGGGCAACTTCATTTTCATCGGCAATGGCGAGACGGGGAAGGAAGGGAGTACTCCGCTCCACAACGCCACCTACGATTTCAACGACGAGATATTGCTCACCGGTGCGCGATATTTTGCTGAAATCGCGCGGCTCGCGCTCCCTTCTGCCTGAGCTACGTCCCCTTGCTGCCCGGCATCAGAGACCGGCGCTGGCCGCGGTTTTTGATGAGCGTCAGGCGGGGGAATCACCCGCCTTCGCAGCCTTTATGGCGGCGCACTCAAGCATGGCTTCGCCGATCACGTTTTCTCCCCGCTCGTTGAGAGCAGCGCCGGCCCCTTCGATATCCCGCACTTCCTTGTTCTGGCCGAGCTTGATCTTCCCGACCAGGCGCGTGATTTCGATCTCAACGCCGACGATCGCCTTGAGCATCATATCGATGTAGTCGGCGGTGCTGTCCGTCATCTTCCACGGACGAGTCTGGGAGGCTTCATGAGTCCGTGTGAGGCGAGCGACCAGCCCGCGAACATAGCGTTCGTCATCGCGGATGGTCACCCGGCCGTGCGCGTGGACCACCCTGTAGTTCCATGTCGGCACCTGCTTGTGCAACTCGTGCTTGCTCGGATACCAGTTGGGCGAGATGTAAGCGTCGCCCGCGCGAAACACGACTAGTACCTCGTCCCCGTTGGCCACGTCCTGCCAGACCGGATTGGCGCGAGCCACGTGAGCATGAAGGACGCCGTACGCGCCCTCGCCGGCTTTCAGATCAAACGGAATGTGGTTGGCGTCCAGACCGCTTTTGCCATGCGTGATCAGCGTGCCGAACGGATTCTCTGTGATCAGCGAGTGCAGCACCTCGGTGCGCGGTTCATCAAAATGAGTGGGTACGTACATAGGGGCTCCGTGATGAGTGCAGCGATGCGCTAACCCTCATTGCAGGCAACGCCGGTGCGGCAGGCCTGGAAAGAATTGTGGCGGCAAACTGGTTTATATTGTAGAACCAGTTTGGATCATTTTCTTTGGACCAGAAAGCCATGGCTCGCAAACCGAAAGCGGTGGACGTTCCGGCGATCGGCATGCTGGATCGAGCCGCGGGCCATTTGGGCCGCCAGCTCGCCCAGGCACTCCGCGAGGCCGTCCGCCGTGGCGACCTCAAACCCGGTGAAGTGCTCCCCTCCACGCGCACCTTAGCTGCGTCCTTGCATGTTGCACGGGGAACCGTCGTCGAGGCATTCGAGCAACTGATCGCCGAAGGCTTTCTGCAATCGCAGCCTGGCTCCGACACGCGCGTGGCGCAGTCGTTGACGCTCCCTGCCGATGCCCGAGGGCGGTTCTCATCCGTTGAAACTGCCCCGCTTCCAGAACGCGCCCATCTTTTCGCACAGGTTGCACGTCAATTTTCTGCCGTGCCGCAAGCGCCTTTTGCAGTTTCAGTACCCATTGGCCCTGCCGCTCCGGACGATATCTGGCGCCGGCTCGGCAACCGGCTGCGCGCCCGCGGACCCGGCGCGCCGGCGGGGTATGGCGACCCACAAGGAGCGTTGGCGCTGCGCGAAGCAGTGGCCGACTACGTCAGGAAATCGCGCTCGGTTCGTTGCGAGGCGGACCAGGTGATCATTACGAGCGGCACTCAACAAGGCCTTTACCTGTCATGCCAGGTGCTACTCGATGGCGACGCGTCGGCGTGGGTGGAGGACCCGGCGTATCGGGGCATTACGGCTATTCTGGAAAGCACCGGTCGCCCGGAACGCATGATCCGGGTACCCGTCGATGCGGAGGGCCTCAACGTCGATGAGGGTATCAAGCTGGCACCACACGCACGGGCGGCATTCGTCACGTCGTCGCACCAATATCCTCTCGGAATGCCATTGAGTATGGCGCGGCGCAACGCGCTGTTGGCGTGGGCCCGCGCGAACAACGCCTGGGTGGTCGAAGACGACTACGACAGCGAACTGCGTTATGCGGGACATCCGTTTCCGTCGCTTCAGGGACTCGATCCCAATCGGGTGGTTTATCTCGGCACCTTTAGCAAGATCCTGTTTCCGTCATTGCGGCTCGGCTATGCGGTTGTCCCGCAGAACCTCGTGGAGGCATTCTGCGGCGCGCGCGTGCTCATGGATCGCAATCCCCCGAACGCAGATCAGCATGTACTGGCGGCTTTCATCGCGGAAGGCCATCTGGATCGTCACATCCGGCGTATTCGTGGCGTCTATGCGGACCGCCGCGCGTGCATCATCGAAACGCTCGAGCGACTGCTGCCGAAAGAGGTCGCCTGGTTGCAGCCGAGCGATCAGGGCATGCACCTTGTGCTTTGGCTCGGAGGGAATGTCGACGACAGGTTGGTCGCGTCGTTAGCGGGCGAACGCGGCGTTGCTGTACGAGCGGTGTCGCCCATGTATTCCAATGGAAAAGGTCCAATGGGTTTGATACTGGGTCTGGGTGGTTTCAGCGACGCCGAAATTGAAATTGCCACTCAACATCTCGCCGGGTGTATCGCGGCTGCGGCAAAAGCGGCGCGCCGTGCGAATCCGCAGGGCGCCGCGACCGTTAAAGCGTAACCCGCGCACTAGCCTTGCTGCGCTTGCCAGCCGATGCCAAGACTCTTCTGCAGTGACACAAAGTCCTTGAGCAATTCGGCCTGTCCCGCGACTACATTCTGCTGCGCGGTGAATTCTTCGCGTTGCGTGTCGAGCAGATCGATCAGCGTGGCGACACCGGCGGAATAGCGCTGCCGCATCAGCGTGGCCGAGTGGCTTGCTGAGGTTTCCACCTTTTGCAGTGTGACGACATGATCGCGCTGATGCCCATAGCGCGAGAGCGACGAGTTCGCGTCCTGCAGCGCACCGAGCACGGCCTTCGTATAACGCGCCTCGGCTTCGTCGCGCGATGCCTCGGCTGCGTGCACGCTGCCCAGTGTGCGGCCAAAATCGAACGCGTTCCATTGCAGATACGGCGCGGTGATCCAACTGAAATTGTTCTTGCGCACGAGATGCCCCGGATCGCCCGCGCTGAAGCCGATATCGCCGAGCAACGTCACCTTCGGGAAAAAATCCGCGATGTGTTCGCCGATCTGCGCATTGCTCGACGCAAGCCGCCGCTCCGCCGCGCGAATGTCGGGACGCTGCTGCAACATCGCCGACGGATCGCCGATCGCCACTGTCCCGGGCAACGCCGGCAGCGGCCGTGTACCTGCGAGTTGCTGGTCTAGCGCGCCGGGCTCACGGCCGGTCAGTACGGCGAGACGATCGAGCGAATCGGTCAGTTGCGCGTCAAGCGGAATCAGCGTTGCGCGTGTGTTTTCAACCTGCGTACTCAGGCGTTCCACATCGAGGTCTGCTGCCGTGCCACGCTCCCGGCGCTGCTGCGTGAGCGTCAACATCTTCTGTTCGGTCTCAGCCTGACGCCGCGCGAGTTCAAGCCGCGTCTGCTGGTCGCGCAGTTCGATGTAGACCTGCGCAACCTCAGCCGCGAGCGACACCTGGGTGTCCGCGAGATCGGCGTCGACGGCTTCCGCATCCGCGGACGCCGCTTCGATAGCACGCCGCGTGCCGCCAAACAGATCGATTTCCCATGTAGCGTCGAAGCCTGCGGTGTAGAGCTGCAACGGGCCGCGACCCGACGATGTGCTACTGCCTGAGCTGAGCGAACTCAGATCAGGCGAGCGCATGCGCAGCGCTGCAGCATCGCCGGAGATTTTCGGCAATTCGTTCGCACGTTGCTTCTGCAGTTGTGAACGCGATTCCCGCAAGCGGGCCTGCGCAATATGCACGTCGGGACTATGCGCAAAGGCCGCGGCAATGAGATCGTTCAACTGCGGATCGTTGAATGCGAGCCACCACTGGTTCGGCGCGGGCGTCGCGGTCGTACCGGCAGCCGGCGCACGCACGAAGGTCGCGCTGCTGCGGGCGTCCTGCGCAACCGGCGGCGCGCCGTGATAATCCGGGCCGACCGTGCAACCCGACAAGGCGGACAAAAGCACGGCGGCGGCCAGTGCGATAGACGAGGGACGGTTGAACATCATGGTGTGATGAAAAAACATTAGTGTCCGGCGGAAGAAGGCGGCGGTGCGTTCCGGCTGGGTGTTTTCAGAAGCAGCGCAAGCGGAATGCAGGCGATCAGCGCGATGCCGAGCAGATAGAAGGTCTCCGAATAGGTCATCACGATGGCCTGCTGCTGGATTTGCGCGCCGAGTTGCCCAAGCGCGCGCACCTGCGAGTACGCCATGTCGCCCGTATGGGCGAACCAGTTCGCCGCGTTCGCCGTCAGGCTCTCCTGCCCAATCAGCGAATTGGCACTGACCGACTCGCGGATCATCGCGGTATGAAAGGTCGTGCGCCGGTCGATCACGGTACCGATGATCGCAAGGCCGATCGATCCGCCTAGGTTGCGCGCCATGTTGTAGAGACCGGCGGCGTCGCCGGAATCTTCGCGCGACACGGCCGCCATCGACGCTTGATTGAGCGGCATCATCGCGAGCATCTGGGCGGTGCCGCGTATCAGTTGCGACCAGATGAAATCGTGCCCGACGCTCTGCGCCGTCAACTCAATGTCGATCATGCAACTGATTGCATACAACACCAGCCCGGTAATCACCAGCACGCGGAAATCGACCTTGCCGAGCAGCCGCGGCAGGATCGGCATGATCATGAAGGCGGGCAGCCCGGAAAGCAGCATGATCGCGCCGGACTGTTCCGCGTTGTAGCCCGCGACCACCCCGAGAAACTGCGGCAGCAGATACGACACACCATAAAGCGCTGCGCCGACCGCGGACACAATCACGATCACGCTGGCGTAATTCGGGTTGCGCATCAGACCCAGGCGCACGATCGGCTTCTTTGCGGTCATTTGCGAGGCGGCGATCAGGATCATGCCGAAGACCGACACGCAGGTGAGCGACACGATCATCGACGATTCGAACCAGCGCTCGCGCTGGCCTTCTTCGAGCACGACCGTGAGCGAACTAAGGCCGATCGCGAGACCGACGATGCCAAGCCAGTCCGCCTTGAAAAACGCCTCCCAGTGCGGCCGGTCTGACGGCAGGCCGACGATCAACAGGGTCATCAGCGCAAGGCAGATCGGCAGATTCATGAAGAAGCACCAGCTCCAGCTGATGTTCTCCGCGAGCCAGCCACCGACAACCGGTCCAAGCAGCGGCCCCAGCAACACGATCAAGCCGAACATGGTCATGCCGACCGGCATCTGCGATAGCGGCAAGCGTGTGCGGATGATGGTCTGCGCCGTCGGAATCAGCGCGCCGCCCGTGAAGCCCTGGCCGATGCGGCCTGCGATCATCATGGGTAAGGTGTGTGACCAGCCGCACATCATCGAAAAGGCAATGAAAAGCGCCGCATTGGTGAGCAGAAAGTTGCGCAGGCCGAACACGCGAGTAAGCCACGCCGCCAGCGGAATCATCACGATTTCCGACATCAGATAGCCGGTCGAAATCCAGGTGCCTTCCGTACCGGTGGCGCCGATTTCGCCCTGGATCTGCGGCAGCGCGGAGTTCGTGATCGAGATGTCGAGCGTTGCCATCAGGGCGCCGAGCGCGCCCGCGGCGACGGCGATCCAGTCGCCGACGCTGGCACGCTCTTCCCCGCGCGGTGCGGCGGCGGGAGTTGCGGTTCCCGATTCAGCCACGATGGTTCTCGCTGTCGATACGTGCGTCACGATCGCGCGCCGAACGTGTGTCGACATCCACGGTTACTGACAGCCCCGGCAAGAGCACGCTGCGCGTCTCCGTGCCCGTGTCGATGCGAATCCGCACGGGCACGCGCTGCACGATCTTGGTGAAGTTGCCCGTGGCATTTTCCGGCGGCAGCAATGCGAATTGCGAGCCCGTGCCTGGCGAGAAACTGTCGATCATGCCGTGCAGCGTATGACCGGGCAACGCGTCGACATGCATTTCCACCGGCTGACCGACGCGCATCCCGCCCACCTGCGTTTCCTTGAAGTTCGCCAGCAAATAGGTGCTTTGGACCGGCACGACCGTCAGCATCCGCGTGCCGGGTTGCACGTACTGACCCACGCGCACGGTGCGATCGCCGACCTTGCCGCCGAGGACACTGCGCACCACGGTGTTGTCGAGATCGAGTTGCGATTGCTGGGCGCTAGCCTGGGCCGCTTCGAGTTGCGCACGCGCCTGAGCGAGCTGCGCGGTAGCCGAACCGATCTGCGAGCGTGCTGCCTCGACCGCCGCCGCATTCGCGGCGAGCGTGGCATTCGCCTGATCGCGGCTACTGGTCAATTCCGCCAACCGTTCGCTGCTTTCAGCGCCGGTGGCGACGAGCGGCGCGTAGCGCCGCACTTCGTCGCTCGCATGCTGCGCACTAACGCGCGCCACCTGCTGCTGCGCCTGGGCCTGCGCAATGTTGGACTGCTGCTGTTTGATGTCGGCCTGCGCGCGTTCGATGTCGGCCTTGCGGGCATCGATCGTGGCCCGCGCCTGGTCGAGCGCGACCTGATACTGGCGGGCGTCGAGATGAACAAGCGGATCGCCCGGCTTCACGACCTGGTTGTCCGCGACGTAAACTTCCGTAACGTAACCGGCAATCTTGGGCGCCACGGTGACGCTGTCGGCCTGCAGATAGGCGTCGTCGGTGCTTTCGATGAAGCGGCCCACGGTCCACCAGCGGGCGAGCCAGACGGCGCCGACGATCAGCGCGACGACGCCGAGCGCGATCAGCACCGTGCGCCGGCTGGGACGCCTCGCGCCTGCTGCGGGCGAATCTTCGGCGGGTATCGGGCGGGAGGGAGAGCCTGCAGTCGCTGACATCGTATCGGTCCAATTGTTTCCACGTGGCACAATTATTCCAGTTGATCAAATTGTGTCAAGTGATATATTTCTTACGAATTCCCGCACTACGTGTAATGGAGAAAGATGCATGAGCACCGCAAAGAAGCTGCGCCGCTCGCCGGAGGGCGGCTATGCACGCGGCGACGAAACGCGGCACCGGATCATCGAGGCGGCGATCGAACTGTTTGGCGAACATGGTTTCGAGGGCGCGTCGACACGCGACATCGCGGCCCGCGCCGGCGTCAATGCGCCCGCGCTGCAGTACTACTTCGAGAATAAGGAAGGGGTGTATCGCGCCTGCGTCGAGATGCTCGCCGACGACGCATGGGAGACATTCGGCCCGGCCATCGAACATGCGCAGGAAGCGCTGCGTGAAAACGCCGACACGCCGGCGTTGATCGACGCCTTCATCGGCATTCAGACGGCGATCGCGCACGGCGCTTTCGTCAAGGCAAGCAAGCCCGGCCGGCGGATGTTCTTCGCCCGCGAACAGGCGGGACACGAACCTCAGAGCGCCATGCAGATTTTCGGCTGCAGGATCCGCCAGCCGCTCAACGACGTCAGCGTGGCGCTAGTGGCGCGAATTTCCGGGCGCGCTGTCGACGATCCGGTCATCTTGATCCGCACCTTCAGCCTGCATGGACAACTGGTGATTTTTCACCTCGCGCATCCGTCCAAACTGTCGATGCTCGGCTGGAAGAGCATCGACGCAGAGAAGGCGGCACTGCTCACGGCGACCGTCCGCGATCAGAGTCGCACGCTGCTCGAGCATTGGAGCCGGGAACGTGACGAGGCGCACACGCCTCCCGCGCAAACCACGAGCAAAGGAAAGCCGCGCAAGCAGCAGTGATCTCATGCCGGCGCCCAGATCACTGCCTGCCGACCCATTGGGCAAGATGCCATTACAATCCAGCACTTCGAACCGACAACGGTGATTTGCGCCATGAGATATCCCCTTGCATTGACACTCGCCGCGGTCATTGCAACCGCCAGCACGATCGCGACCGCCCAAACCTCCGCGGGCAGCGACACACCCAAACTGCAGTGCGCCATCGGGTATGTCACCGGCGTCGGCGGATCGGCGCAGAGTTTTCGTGAATATCTTGCGACCCCCGACCGGGACAAATATCGCTACGTTGCTGACAACCCCATTCAATGCAAGGTGTCCGACGAAGGTCGCGCGTCAGCCTGTACCGGCGTGACAAACCTTCGGAATGAAAAAGTCAGCGTGTACGACGACGTCGACAATGCGACGATGGCCGTGGTCGCGCGCGTGGAACTCGAGCACGGGACCTACCCGGTGATCATCGTCGTGCGACGGCAGGATGTGAAGTGCGAGGAGTGAGCGCTGTCTAGCGCGTCATTGACAATCGCCGGTCGGGTTCGAGCAGCAACCCAGCCGGCGAAGAGACGATTACGACTCGAAGACGCCGTTGTGATCAACGGCGTTTCATTTTGATCACGCGCGAAATCTGACCAAGCGTGAATCCGGTGTTCTGCACGTATTTGGCGTAGTCGAGCGGCGCAGTGAACGATTCATCGGTGACGTACTCGCCCATGTAGCGGAATCGATCGGTTGCTGTTCGGACAAAAACAGGAAGCGGCTCGGTCTGTCGCGCGAGCGTCCGGCCGGCCGCACGCGCAGCGGCGCTGCTATCGCAGACGATCACATCCGGGGCATAAGGGTTGAGGTCCTGACGCAATCGCGCAGCGACAACCTTGCCGCCCTTCGTAGGCAAGAATGCCTGCTTGCATCCGCCCGTCACCCTGTGAATGTCTTCCCGGGAATACTCTTTTCCAATTTCAAACATGATTTTTCTCCGAAGAATGACGCCTGGCTGTAGAGCAGCGGCGTCAAGCGGAGCGATGATATCGAGCTGTGTCTAAAGTCGTTGTATAAAGAGCGAGCTTCTTGATAAAGAAGGTAGGTGGGTCGAGCACAATAGCGAAACGTGCGCTTGGATATGCTGAATTTACGGCACACGCCCCTCGGTTTTATAAATTCGTTATACCGTTGATGACAGAATTTCGAGGTCGCAGAGCGAGGGTCTAAATGATTCGGCCGGAATCCCCCTCTCTGTCTCCGCAGTCATACCGTTCGCGTTTTTTCGTAGACGGTTGCCGCAAGCGCTTGTAGGAACACGCCGAGGTGTTTGGGGGCGAAAATCGCACGACGTGCATGGATCGGCCATACGCCAAGGATCTGTTTCTACGAGTGCTTGCGACAGCGTTGCGCTACTCGCGACGAAGGAATCTGCCCAGTATCAAGTTGCCCCGACGATTCAATGCATGTGGGACCGAACAACGGCGTCTTTCGGAGGTGTCCGATCCACCGGCACCTCGTCGGCGGACTCCAACGCATCGATGCTCGAGTCAGTGCGGTTGAGCATCGCGCGGGCCTTGTTCATATCGAGCGCCCCTTCCCATCGAGCGACCACAATCGTCGCCACCCCGTTGCCGATCAGGTTCGTGACGGCACGAGCTTCGTTAAGGAAGCGATCGACGCCTAGCAGCAGCACCAGTCCAGACACAGGGATTTTGTGCATCGAGGCCAGCGTGGCAGCCAGCGCGACGAATCCGGCTCCGGCCACACCCGCAGACCCTTTGGATGTCAGCAGCAATACACCAAGGAGCAGCAACTGATCCCCGATCGTCAAGTGGATATTCATCGCTTGCGCAACGAACATCGAGGCCATGGTCAGATAGATGGCCGTGCCGTCGGCGTTAAAGGTGTAGCCCGTAGGTAGCACCATCCCGACCACGGGGCGTGAACACCCCAGCTTCTCCATTTTGATGAGCATCTGCGGCAGCACCGCTTCAGTCGAAGCCGTACCGAGGGTAATGAAGATCTCGTCCTTGATGTAGCGAAGATACTTCCACAGAGACAGTCCGCTCATCCGCATGACAGCACCAAGCACAACGACCACGAAGAAGATCGAGGTCAGGTAGAGGCACAGCATTAGTTGGCCGAACGATGCCAGCGTGCCAATTCCGTACTTCGCAATGGTAAATGCCATGCCGCCAAAGGCGCCGATGGGCGCGACATACATCACGATTCGCACGACACCGAACATGCCCTGAAGGAACATGTCGAGCATATCGACGAACGGCGCGGTGCGAGGACCAAGCCTGGCGAGGGAGATGGCGAGCAGGAGCGAAAAGAAGATGATGGGCAGGATATCCCCATTTGCGAACGCTCCGACAATGCTGTTCGGAACGATGCTCATGAAGAAATCGAGCATGCCATGCTGCTGTGCCGCATGGGTGTAGCTGGAAATGGCCGAACTGTCGATATGCGCGGGGTCAATGTTCATACCGCTGCCCGGCTTGATGACGTTCACGATTACAAGGCCAACAGCGAGCGCAATCGTCGATGCAATTTCGAAGTAGACGACCGCCTTGACGCCAACGCGACCGGCCGCGTGAAGATCATTCATGCGTGCAATGCCGACGACAACGGACGCGAAAATGATCGGCGCAAGCAGCATCCGGATCAGCTTGATGAACAGATCGCCGAGCGGTTTGAGCTGAGAACCGATGTCGGGGTAGAAATGGCCAACGAGGACGCCGGCAACAATGCCAATCAGAACCTGTACGTAGAGCTTGGAAAGAGATTTTCCGATCTTTGAAACCCGCATGACTGTCTCCTATGCGTGGCATCTTTTAATGAAAGTCAGAACCAGTCGCCGCAGCGGGTTCTACCGCTGCGGCGAGCACGAACTGACTTCGCGTGCGTTCGTTTTGTCTATTCTTATGAACGCTGCGCCGGCGCTTTTGTCGGCGCGTTTTGCCGTTTGAAGGCTTATGCGGACAGCTTTTGCATTTCGGCGAAAAGATCCGCTTTTCCTTCGAAGCCGATGCCGGGCAGATCCGGCATGGTGATGAAGCCGTTCTCCACCTTCACGCCGTCGGGAAAGCCGCCATAAGGCTGGAACAGGTCCGGATACGATTCATTGCCACCTAGACCGAGTCCAGCCGCAATGTTCAACGACATCTGGTGTCCGCCGTGCGGAATACAGCGGCTCGGCGACCAGCCGTGCTGACGCAGCATGTCGAGCGTGCGCAGATACTCCACCAGGCCATAGCTCAGCGCGCAGTCGAACTGCAACCAGTCCCGATCCGGACGCATCCCGCCGTAACGGATCAGGTTGCGTGCGTCCTGCATCGAGAACAGGTCTTCGCCAGTCGCCATCGGCTTGTCGTAGTAGTTGCGCAGCGTAGCCTGCAACTCGTAGTCGAGCGGGTCGCCCGGTTCTTCGTACCAGAACAGGTCGTATTGCGACAGCGCCTTCGCGTACTGGATCGCGGTGTCGAGGTCGAAGCGGCCATTGGCATCGACAGCGAGTTTCTGACCATCACCGAGTACGCTCAGGATCGAGTCGATGCGGCGCAGATCTTCATCGAGCGAAGCGCCGCCGATCTTCTTCTTCACCACCGTATAGCCTCGGTCGATGTAGCTGCGCATTTCGTCTTTCAGCTTCTCGTGATCCTGGCCCGGGTAGTAGTAACCACCGGCCGCGTACACGAAGATCTTGCGATCGGGTTGGCCATTGCCGTAACGGTCGGCCAGTAACTGGAACAGCGGCTTGCCTTCGATCTTCGCCACCGCATCCCAGATCGCCATGTCGATCGTGCCGATGGCGACCGAGCGCTCGCCATGACCGCCCGGCTTTTCGTTCGTGAACATGGTCGCCCAGATCTTGTGCGGATCGAGGTTGTCGCCGGCATCGTTGACGAGCGTGGCGGGATCGGCTTCGAGAATGCGCGGAATGAAACGCTCGCGCATCAGCTTGCCCTGGCCGTAGCGGCCGTTGGAGTTGAAGCCGTAACCCACAACCGGCTTTCCGTCCCGGATGACATCCGTCACCACGGCGACGAGACTCAGCGTCATCTTGCTGAAGTCAATATAGGCATTCCGGATCGGGGAACTGATCGGAACGGTTTTTTCGCGGATTTCAACGATTCTCATGACGGTGTCTCCTGAGTTTTGGGCACGTTTTGCATGCGTCCGGCTGCAATGGAAACTAGCTTATCCGCGAAAGGAGAGATTAGAATTCACTTCAATTCATTTCATTTTTTACTTTAGGTGAACAACTGAAGTGACAACTGACTCAGCCTCCGACTTCGAGTTTTTCATCCTCCTCGCCAGACTCAAGAGCTTGTCGGGCGCGGCGCGGGCGCTCGATCTCACCCCGCCGGCCGCGACCAAACGCCTGGGGCTGATGGAACAAAGACTGGGGGCGCGCTTAGTCAACCGGACAACGCGGAGTGTCAGCCTGACGCCCGAGGGCGAGACCTATCTGCGCTACGCGACACAGATCGTCGGGCAAGTCCGGCAGATGGAGGACGAGATATCGGGGGCTCGATCCGATCCCCACGGGCTGTTACGCGTGAATGCGACGCTCGGCTTCGGGCGCACGACCATCGCGCCGCTTGTGTCCGAATTCGCGAAGCGCTTTCCCAACGTGGAGATCCAGTTCGAAGTAACCGACCGGCCTATCGATCTGGTGGAGGAAGCGTTCGATATGGCGATCCGTTTTGGCGAGCTCCCCGACAGCCGGCTTAGCGCCCGGCGCATCATGAGCAATCGTCGTTTTCTTTGCGCCTCCCCGAAATACCTCGAGCGGTTCGGGACACCGGAGCGTGTAGAAGATCTCGTTCGGCACCGTTGCATCATTCATCGGCAGAACGATGATGCCTATGGCGTGTGGCGGTATATGCAGGGGGACCACACCGAAGCGTTGAAAGTCAAAGGCGCGCTATCGAGCAATGATGGCGATATTGTGCTGAGGTGGGCGCTCGACGGGCATGGGATATTGATTCGTTCCGAATGGGATCTCGCGAAGTATGTCCAAAGTGGGCGGCTCAAACTGGTCTTGCCGGAAACGGTGCTGCCCTCAGCGGACCTCTTCGTCTACTATCCGAGCCAGCGAAACCAGACGGCCCGCGCCCGCGCATTCATCGACTTTCTGATCGATCGGTTTCAAGCACCGTTTATACCTGTCGAAACTGGCGCTTCGATCTACGATCAGAAAAAGAAAGCGGGCCGCAAGCCATAAGTCACGCAGACGCGAACAATGCAGCGGCCCAATCGGCAAACACCCTCACCTTGGTGCTATATCGTCGGCTAGGCGGATACGCGATATAGATCTCAAGCGGGTCCGGTCGCCATCGCGCGAGAATGGGGACAAGTTTCTTTTGCTTGATGAAAGGGCGAGCCATGAAGTCCAACGTGTGGACGATCCCCAACCCGGCAAGTGCAGTTGCAATGTGTGAATTGCTCTCGCTGACAAGAACGTCATTGCGCACACGGCCAAGCGTGATCGTCTCCTCGTCCTTGCAGAATACAAGGGGCTGCGTCACACCCGTACTGGCAGAAAAATATCCCGCAACAGGCAGCTTGTTATCCACGATTTCCTGAGGATGTTTCGGCGTGCCGTACTTCGCGAGATACGCGGGACTCGCACATGTGGTCCACGCAAGCTTCCCGATCGGATGCGTCACCAGATCCGGATCGTCGGCCGTACTGCGAATTGCGCAGTCTATGTTTTCGGCGACAAGATCCGCGGTACGGTCAGTGACGCTTAGTTGAACCTGTATGTCCGGATAACGCTCGAGAAAGGTCGGCAACGCGGGAATAAGAATGCCGCTTGCTGTCGATCCGCCAGCGTCGACTCTGAGCACACCACGTGGGCTCGCCTCCTCCCGACCCAGCGTCGCCTCGATGTCATCGAGCTCGCTTAGAAGTTGCCGCATGCGCTCATAGTAAGCCGCGCCATAGGTCGTCACACTGACGCGCCGCGTATTGCGCTCCAGCAGCTTTACGCCAAGGTGCGCTTCCAGTGACTGGACCCATTTGCTTGCCGTGGCGTTGGGCATATTCAGAGAAAGGGCCGCCCGCCCAAAGCCTCCTGTCTCGACAACGCGAACAAAAATACGGATGGCCTGCAGATGGTCCATGGATCTACCTCGTAGATTATCCATCCAGGTGAATAGATAAACCACAATATACATATTTATCTGCACGGGTGTTTAAACTAAGCTGGGCTCACTGATTCACGTAACCGATCCACGTAACTGAACCACACAGCTCAAGCAGGAGCCCTGAAATGACAACGTCTCTCTACGACAACATCCATTCGACCAAGCATGCGGGAAAGGTGGCGCTCGTAACCGGCGGCAGCACCGGAATCGGCCTCGCTACCGCCAAACGCCTCGCTCGCGAAGGTGCAACGGTGTTTATCACTGGTCGACGCCAGGCGGAATTAGACGCTGCGGTATCTGAAATCGGGCACGGGGCACGCGCGATTCGTGGCGACATTTCGTCGGCCGAAGACCTTAAGAAAGTCGTCGACACGGTGTCCGCGGAACATCAACGGATAGACATTCTCTTTGCCAATGCGGGCGGCGGCGAGTTCTCCCCGCTTGGACAGATCACCGAAGCGCAATTCGACAAGTACTTCGACATCAACGTGAAAGGCACCTTGCAAACCGTGCAGAGCGCATTGCCGTTCATGCGGGCCGGCAGCGCCATCGTGATCACAGGATCGATCACATCGATACAAGGGGTACCGGCGTTCGGTGTCTACGCCGCCACCAAGGCTGCCTTGCGCTCCTTCGCACGCACCTGGGCATCGGATCTCAAAGGCCGCGACATCCGCGTCAATGTGGTCGCGCCAGGTGTCGTCGTCACGCCTGCGTACAAGACCGAACTCAAGCTGAGCGACGAACAGATCGAAGCCTATTGCAAGGAGGTTGCCGAAACGACACCGCTTGGCCGTGTCGGCAGCACCGATGAAATCGCCAAGGCGGTTTCCTTTCTCGCCTCCGACGATGCCAGCTATATCACCGGGATAGAACTGTTCGTTGATGGCGGACGCGTGCAAGTCTGATTTGTTCAGCGCCGTATTGATGGCGGCTGGACATTAGAAACCATCTGGCTGTCTGAGGGTGTCTTCGTCGATCCGGACGGTGAGAAACGCCGCAGGCGCGGCCAGTCCGCGCGAGCTAAGCCGCCGGATCGCCCGAATTCGCCCGCTGCATACCTGCCTCGCGTGCCGCACGCCGTTGCCGGCGTTCCAGCCGATCCTCCTGCAACACCCGCCGCCCGGTGCGCGAAGCGAGCACCAGCGTGATCGCTAGCAACCCCGTACCGAGCAGGTAGCTCGGTGGAATGAAGTGCCCGTCCGTGAAACGCGCCACCAGCGAGATATAGAACGGCGCCAACCCGCCAAACAGCATGACCGAGGTGTTATACGAAATAGCCACGCCGGTGGAGCGCCCCTGCACGGTGAAAATCTTGACCAGCATCCCTGGATGCGCGGCGCCTTGCAGCGTCAGGAATAGGATGCCGACAACCCGTACGATCATCAGACGGTTCTCGGTGGGGTCGGCCAGCAAATACGCGAACAACGGAAAGACGCAGATCAGCCAGCCCACGATAAAGAAGAAGAACAGCCGATACGCGCCGACACGGTCCGCCACCATGCCGAACACCGGCGACAGAACGCACATCACGATACTCGTGACGAATATCCCCTGCAGCGACGAACTGAGTGACAGATGCAACTGAACCTGCGCGTAGGTCGGCAGATAGGCATTCCACACATAATTCAGCGACGTGCCGGCGATCATCACGCCCATCGCGCACACTACGGCATCGCCGTTCTCGCGCACAAAGTCACGTAACCGCTCGCCCATGGGCGCCCGTGCCGCGGGGCGTGCCTGCAAGCGGGTGAATTCATCCGATTCGGCGACATGATGGCGGATGTAGAAGCCGATTGGCCCGACCAGCGCGCCGATCATGAACGGCACGCGCCATCCCCAACTATCCAGTTCCGCATGCGACAGGTGACGCGACAGCAGGTAACTGCATCCCGAAGACAACATCGCGGCGATCCCGATCGACAGCATATTGAAGCTGCCGTAAAACATCTTCCGGTTGGGCGGCGCGACCTCGTAAATCGTCACCGACGACAGCGCGAATTGCGCGCCCACCGCGAAGCCTTGCACCAGGCGGCCGATCACCACCAGCAGAGGCGCGACGAGCCCAAGGGTCGCGAAGCCCGGGGTCAGCCCCAGGATCAGCGAGCCCACCGACATCAGCACCATGATCCACGACAGTACCTTCACCCGCCCGACCCGGTCAGCGGCCATGCCCATCGCCACGCCGCCGATCGGACGGACCAGGAAACCGACCGCGAAGGTCGCGAACGTTAGCAGCAGTGCACTGCTGCGATCGACGTTAGGAAAAAACACCCGTGCGATTGTGCTCGAAAAATAGGAGTACACCATGAAGTCGAACCACTCGAAGGTGCCTCCTATCACCGTCGATACGATGGTTTTCCAGACCTTCCCTGAGTCGCTTTGGGCGTTCATGTGTTTATCCTCCGGCCCGCAGGGCGCGCAACGTCTGCGCAAAGAACTCCTGAACCACCTCGACGACTTGCATGCCGTTGTGGGCGATATTTGCCATCTCATCGAAACGCACGCGAATGCCGGCGGCCTCAAACGACGCCTTCAGCGTACGCAGCCGCTCCGGGCGCGTTGCGCCGGCATCGTTGATACCTGGCATGTACATCGGGCTATCTTCGGATACCGTGATTTCCCAGGTTTCCAGATCCGCCCGGCCCACCACCATCTGCACCGGCACACGTTGCAAGGTGGCCAGATCGAACGGCTTGCCGAAGTGGCGCTCGAAACCGCCCGTGCCTAGCCACCAGTCCTTCGTGTCATCGAGCACGGTAACGTTGCCCGGTGCGCCGATCGATGCGGCCCAGAGCCGCTCCGGATGCGCATACGCAAAGCGGTTCACGTACTGGCCGCCACCCGAATAGCCGAACAGTGCGAACTTGTCGAAGCGCTTGCCATAACGCTCGCCCACTTCGGTCACCATGTCGAGCAGCACTTTGTCGTAGCGGATATCGCCTTCGATCAGACGCTTGAAGCCGCTACGCTCGCCATCGCCGCGCACGCCCACCGGAAACAGCGGACACAGCACGATGCATCGGTTCCAACGGCCGAACGGCGCGAACGAATCGCGATACTGCGTGAACTGACGTCCCGTGCCATGCATCACGACGACCAGTTCGACGTCGTTGCCGGGTGTTAGGACTTCAGGCGGCACGTACAGCACGTACGGAAAGCGCGGATCGTGGCGACTCGCGTACACGGTGGTCGAGCCCAGGTCGTACAGCGCCTGCGCTTTCTCATGACCCGGAGCGGATCGCGTCTCTGCTTCGAACATCTGTCATTCCTCTCTGACGATTTCAGCGGTGTCGTGTATGCCTCGCGCTGCGAGGCACGCGTGTTTATTCACAGCTCAAGCCGCTTCGGCGAGCGGCTCGTGGTGCAGGCTGTAACGGGTAAAGATGCGATTGAGCGCGGGCATCGGTGCGACATCCATTTCCCCAGCGGCCGGCACCATGACGATCATCGCGACCGTCGCGGTCATCGTGTGACGTGTACCCGGACGCGGCGGACGGCACACCGAAAACGGCGTGGCGAACGCGTCGAACAGCGCGGCCTTGACCGCATCGCGATCCACCTTCGGTGCGGCCGTCAGCAACTGACGTACGCGCCAGTCGCGGTAATAGCTGTCCGGTGAGCTCTCGCAACCGGTATCCAGCAACTTGGTGCGGGCGACCGGGCTGATCCAATGATTCGCATGCACGATCATCTGGTCGTCGTCGGGATAGATCGGGAAAGCTTCGTTCGGCGCGCATTCGAAATCGATGCCGAAGCCCTCGGCCATCCCGAGCATGATGTTGTTCGAACACGATTTCGGCGTGGTGGCGATCACCCGCAACGCGTTCGCAAACACCGGCTCTTCCAGCACGCGCCGGCGCAGCAACGACAGCGGCACGCCCAGTTGCGTGAAGTCGCGCTCGGACTCGAGATAGTTCGCGGTGATCGACACGCCCGCGGCATTGAGGCCACTGCGTGCGAGGCCGCCCGCTTCGACGAAGGTCAGGAAATCGGGGCCGTCGTCGTTGCGTACGCGCAAGACGATGCCCGTATCGACGCAATCGGCCTTCCAATCCCAGTTCTGCGCATGGATCAACTGCCCGGTCGACGTGCGCGACGGCAACACCAGCACGCCGGTACAGCCGTCTTCGTCGTCGGCTTGCAGCGCCATTTCGGCTCGCGCCTTGGCCAGCACCTCGGTACGGGCATTGATCATTACGATGTCTTCGAACAGCACTTCAGCGCCGGTGGCGATGCCGCGCATCTCGTCCAGGTACTCCGGTTGAAATTCGCCGATGACCTGTTCGAGCGAGCGGATCAGCGCCGTCTGCGATGCTTCGCTGTAGCCGAGATTGCGCAGCGTCTGGCCGTAGCGGGATGCGCTCAGGCGCACACGCGCCGCCGCCGCACGACCATATTGCAAGCCGCGTTCATACGGTTTGCCGGACACGCTGACGAATGGAAACTGCTGGATTTGCGACATGTGTGGGACTCCTCACCCTGGCTGCCGCCGACGACATGAAGCGGGACTAAGCCCGCGCTAACGCCATCGGCCTTATTTGTGACAGATCGATTTTCATTGGCCACAAACAAAATAAAAAGCGTTATTTTCTTTACCGAAAGGAAAGAAAAATTTTCGTTTCGTGCGATCATGCAACGCACGGAGACGGGAAAAAATGGTGCATCCGAGCACATCCCGAGGGCCCTGAAGGAGATCCCGCATGAGTGAAATTCGAATGCTGCGGACGTTTCTCGCCATCGAGAAACACGGCACCATGGCGGCGGCCGCCGATCGCATGGCGCTCACGCACGCCGCGGTCGGCGCGCAGATGCGTACGCTGGAGCGCGTGTGTCAGCGGCAGTTGTTCGACCGCAGCGGGCGCAGCATCCAGTTGAACGATGCCGGCCGTTCGATCATCGAGCAGGCGCGCATGGTGGTGGCCGCGTACGACTCGCTGTTGCGCGGCGTGGCCGACAAACTCAACATCGAAGGCTCGATCACGATCGGCTCGACCGCGTCGTCGATGGGGTTTCTGGCAGCCAACGTGATCCAGCTGAGGGTCTCCTACCCTGGCCTGAAGGTACGTCTCACGCACGGCGACAGCGCCGAATTGGGGCGCCAGGTGCGCGCCGGGGAAATCGATGCGGCGGTGATCGTCAGCGAACCCCGGGTGACCACGCTACCCGAGTTGTGGGAGCGCCTTTACGACGAACCATTGGTATTGCTGGTCAATCCGGCGATCGCCGCCGACGATGCGTCGGTGACCTCATTGCTGAAGCGTCACCCGTTCATCGGCTTCGAAGCCGCATCGCTGACAGGCACCCATGTGGCGAGCCTGCTTCGGCGGCTGCGCGCCGAGGTCAACCCTATTCTGGAAATGAATTCGATCGCCGCGATCGCGGATCTGGTGCGGCAGAACGTGGGCGTGTCGATCGTGCCGCGTTTGCGGCACGCCGCCTGGGACGAAGATCCGCTGCTGTCGGTGAGGCCGATTCCGGGCACGGCGTGGCGCCGGCATATCGGATGGTATGAATTCGGGCGGCAACCGCTGGCCACCGCGATCGTCAAGAATCAATTGCTCGCGGCGCTGGCCGAATAGCGGCTCAGCGCCCGAGTTGCGACACGCCGCTCAGATGGCGTCATTCGGCCGATGCTCATCCGTATCTACGCAGCACACCAACACCTCCGCATCTTCCTTGCCGAGGCTCAGGTAAACGTGCCCGATCGAGCTGTCGAAATACAGGCTATCGCCCGGCATCAACTTGAATGACTTGCCTTTTTCAAAGCGCAATTCCAGTTGGCCTGCCAACACAAAGACGAACTCCTCGCCTGAATGCCGGATGTACTCCGGGAAGTCCGAGACAGCGCGGGCGCGAATGTGCGCGCGCATCGGCACCATCCGCTTGCCGGTCAGATTGTTGGCGAGCATGCCGTACTCGTAGTTCGGCGTGTCGTAGATCTCCTGTTTGCCGTTCGCCGTGAAGGACGGTTTCATCACGCGCGCCGGCTGATTGAGTTTGCGGCTGCGCCTGAAAATCGCGTCGAACTCCAGTTCAAGCGAATGTGCCAACGCCGCAAATTTGTCGTAAGTCAGGGCGATATCGCCGCGCTCGGCCTTTGAGATCGTCGACACGGCGATGCCGGAGCGCTCGGACAATTCCGTCAGCGTCAGCCCGCGCGCCTTGCGCGCCTGCCGCAAATGGCCGCCTACGAGTTTGTGGTCGAGCGCAGGCGGCGCCTCATGCACCTCGTGCCTCTCATGCGGCACCTCGGCCTGGTTGTCCCTCACTGCTGCTTTGGCCATTTCACTCACTTCCACAGAAAATTTTCTCACATACGAGAATTTATTTTTTCTCGTATATGATAACTCACGTCGATTCCACCCTTTCTGTGGGAACCCTATCGTGTCCACCCTTGCTCTGAGTAAGTCCGGTCTGACGAAAACCCACGTTATCACCGCCACGACGATCGGCACGGCGCTCGAATTCTACGACTTCACGATCTACAGTTTCTTCGCGATCCAGATCGGGCAACTGTTCTTTCCGGGCGCTTCGCCGGTCAATCAGTTCCTGCTGTCGATCGGTGTGTTCGGCGTAGGTTTCGTAGTGCGGCCGTTGGGCGGAATCGTGATCGGCGCCTACGCGGACCGCGCGGGCCGCAAGAAGGCGATGGTCCTCACCATCATGCTGATGGCGCTGAGTTGCGCGATGATCGCTTGTGCGCCGACCTACGCCGTGGCAGGGCTCGCGGCGCCATTGATCGTGCTGAGCGCGCGCCTGATCCAGGGTTTCGCCGCAGGCGGCGAGTTCGGCCCGGGCACCACCCTGCTGGTCGAATATGCGACCGACAACACACGCGCCTTCTTCGCCAGCTGGAACTTCGCGGCCACTGCCGCCGGTCTCGTGCTCGGTGCGCTCGTGGCCACGCTGATCAACGCCACGCTGCCCAAACAGGCGATCCTCGACTGGGGCTGGCGGATTCCTTTCCTGCTCGGCATCGTCGCCGCGCCGGCCGGCATGCTGATCCGCAAGCGGCTCGAAGAAACGCTCGCCGAGCGCAAACCCGGCGAAGCGCCGCCGCGCGGCGCGTTGAAAGCGGCGCTGACCACGCATCTGAATCTGACCATACTCGGCACGTTTGCCGAGCTGGGCGGCTCCGTGTCCGTCTACATCACGGCGTTTTTCCTGCCGAGCCACGCGGTGCGTACATTGCATCTCTCCTCCACCGCGGCTGTCACGTCGGGCATTGTCAGCTCGCTTGTATTGTTCGCGGCGGCGCCGCTGGCCGGCATGCTCGCGGACCGCTTCAGCCGCAAGCGCGTACTGGTTATTTCGCGCGTCGTGATGCTGCTGCTCGTCTATCCAGCCTTTGCCTTCCTCAGCGCACATCCGTCGATGACCGCGCTGTGCATCGTATCGGCCGTGCTCGCTGTGTTTGTCGCGGGACAGATCGTGCCGGTGCTCGTGATGATCCCGGAACTCTTTCCGAAGCATGTCCGCGCAACCGGTATTGCGCTGACCTACGTAGTGAGCGCATCGTTCTTTGGCGGCTTCTCGCCGTTCATCGCAAGCTGGCTGGTCGCGCAAACCGGCAACCCGCTCGCGCCGGCCTGGTATGTGGCCGCCGCGTGCGCCATCTCGCTGGTGCCGGTAATCTGGCTGAAGGACCGTACGGGCGAAGCGCTCGCCTGATGAATCGAGGATGCAATGAGTCACGATAATGAACTGGTTGGACGCAGCGCCGTTGAGCTGCGCCGCATGATCGGCGCGAAAGAGATTTCGCCGGTCGAACTGCTCGACGCCTGCATTGCGCGTATCGAGGCAATCAATCCCGCAGTCAATGCCGTGACCGCGACGGACTTCCCGGCCGCGCGAGAAGCCGCGAAGCGCGCCGAAAAGCAGGTGCTCGACGGCGAAGCGCTCGGTTTGCTGCATGGCTTGCCGCTCGGCGTCAAAGACCTCGAAAATACAGCCGGTCTGCTGACGACTTATGGCTCGCCCATGTCGCGCGGCAACGTTCCCACGCAAGACGTGGTGCTGGTGGAGCGCCTGCGCGCCGCCGGCGCGATCGTCACCGCGAAGACCAACGTGCCGGAGCTCGGCGCGGGCGCCAATACGCGCAATCCGGTATGGGGCGCAACGGGCAATCCTTTCAACACCACACTGAACGCGGGAGGCTCGTCAGGCGGTTCGGCCGCCGCGCTCGCGTGCGACATGCTGCCGGTCTGCACCGGTTCCGATACCGGCGGATCCTTGCGGATTCCGGCGTCGAAATGCGGCGTGGTGGGTTTTCGTCCGACGCCGGGCCTCGTGCCGAATTCGCGCAAGCTGGTCGGCTGGTCGCCGATCTCGGTGGTCGGGCCGATGGGCCGTACCGTCGCCGAGGCCTGCCTGCAGCTCGCCGCAAGCGCGGGCATCTCCGCCGGCGATCCGCTCAGCTTTCACGTCGATCCGCTGGCCTTCGCGCGGCCTGACGATATCGACCTCGGCTCGCTGCGAGTCGGCTGGACTGAAGACTTCGGCAGTTGCGACGTCGACGACGAAATCCGCAAAGTGTTCCGCGAGCGCATCGCGCTGATTGCGCCGTCGTTCCGTTCCTGCGAGCAGGTGAGTTTCGATCTTGGCGACGTACACCGTTGCTTCGACGTAATCCGTGCGGAGAGCTTTGTCGCCGGTCTGCACGATGCCTATACGCGCGATCCGAACCTGCTCGGACCCAACACGCGGGCGAACTACGAAATGGGCGCGAGCATGAGCCTCGGCGACAGCGCCTGGGCACAAGCCGAGCAGACCCGTATTTTCAAACGCTTCCAGAGTGCGTTCGAACAGTACGACGTGATCCTCTCGCCCACCACGCCGGTTTCACCGTTCCCCTGGCAACAACTGTACGCAGCGCAGATCGATGGACGCGAACAGGACAACTACTATCGCTGGCTCGCGCTGACCTACGTCGTCACACTCACGACGCATCCCGCCGTGTCGCTGCCCTGCGGTGTCGATCATGCGGGCATGCCGTTCGGCTTGCAGATCGTCGGCCCGTTTCATGGCGATCGGAAAACGCTCGCCGTCGCGCACGCCTTGGAACAGGTCTTCGATCAGTCGCCGGTCTTGCGCCGGCCGCGTCCCGATCTGTCGAAGCTCACGCAGGCTGATCCGTCGTTGAAGTCGATCGTGACGGCTCCGCCTCTTTTCAACGAGTCCGGCCCGAATGGCGCCGGCATTTCGACGGTCTAAACACATCACATGTCGAACCCAATCAAACGTCTGCAAACGAACGCGCGCATGAGCCAGGTGGTGATCGCCAACGGCGTGGTGTATCTGGCCGGCCAGGTGCCTGACACGGCCAACGTCTCCGTGACCGAACAGGCCAACGAAGTCCTCGCGCGTATTGACACGCTACTCGAAGCGGCCGGCGTTGACCGTACACGCCTGCTGTCGGCGAATATCTGGCTGAGCGATCCGAAGCACTTCGCCGAATTCAACGCGGTGTGGGACGCGTGGGTACCTGCCGGCCACGCGCCGACTCGAGCCTGCGTCCAGGCGCTGCTGATGAAACCGGGTTGCGATGTCGAAGTCGCGGTGACGGCACTGTCGGCGTAATCGTCAGTCTGTGAGCTCACGAGCATGATGAAATTCGATACCGTCGTTCTTGGCGCGGGCATCGTCGGCGTATGCGTCGCCGTCCATCTTCAGAAGCGCGGCCAGCGGGTTGCGCTGGTCGATCGCAAACCGCCCGGCAACGAGACGTCGTTTGGCAACGCGGGGCTGATCCAGCGCGAGGGCGTGTATCCGTATGCGTTTCCGCGCGAACTCGGCACGTTGATGCGATACGCGCGCAACCGGTCGCCGGAGGTTCGATTTCACGCCAACGCGATACTCAAGGCCGCACCGTTCCTGTGGCAATACTGGCGCAATTCTCATCCGGTGAAGCATGCGGCGATTGCGCGGTCGTATTCGACGCTGATCGAACATTGCGTGAGCGAGCATCGTGCGTTAGCCGCCGATGCCGGCGCGAGCGCATTATTGCGCCCGATCGGCTGGATGAAGGTATTCCGCACTGAAGCGGTTCGCGACAGTGAGACACGGCTTGTCGAGCAGTGGCATCGCGAATACGGCGTCGAATTCGAATCGCTCGACGCGGCGAGTCTGCAACAGATGGAGCCTGATCTCGACCGCAGCCTGATCGGCGCGTTGCGCTACACGGCATCCGATTCCGTCAGTGACCCGAACGCGCTCGTCACGGCTTACGCAGAATACTTCGAGCAGCTTGGC
This sequence comes from Paraburkholderia aspalathi, assembly GCF_900116445.1. Taxonomy (GTDB): domain Bacteria; phylum Pseudomonadota; class Gammaproteobacteria; order Burkholderiales; family Burkholderiaceae; genus Paraburkholderia; species Paraburkholderia aspalathi. The sequence goes on along the minus strand of NZ_FPBH01000013.1, from coordinate 55,433 downwards.
GGGCGTTATTTCATCGGCGATGCGAATACGTTGCGCGATCATTGGGCGGTGGATACATCGGCGGGCACCATCGTGGCGTCGTCGGCGGTGGTCGCGTTGGGCCCATGGTCGGATCAACTCAGTTCACGGCTAGGCTATCGCCTGCCGCTCGGCACCAAGCGCGGGTATCACATGCACTATGGCGCGCAGCCAGGCGCGCGTCTGAATCACCCGGTCCTCGATGTCGAACGCGGTTACCTGCTGGCGCCGATGGCCAAAGGTATCCGACTGACAACCGGCGCCGAAATCGCGCTGCACGACGCACCGAAGACGCCCAACCAGCTTGACGCAGTCGAGCCCTCGGCCCGCACGCTGTTCCCGCTTGCTGGGCGTCTGGACGCCGAACCGTGGATGGGCCGCCGCCCATGTACGCCGGACATGATGCCGATCATCGGACCGGCGGCAAAGCACAAGGGTTTGTGGTTTGCATTTGGTCATGCGCATCACGGGCTGACGCTGGGTCCTGTGACAGGACGGCTGATCGCTGAGATGATGACCGGCGAGGAGCCCCTTGTAGATACCCGGCCGTTCAGGGCGGACCGGTTTTAGCCGCCGGCACCAGCCCGTACCTCGACATGACATCGATAAGCTTTGAGCGGTCGGGCGGTCCGCCTGCGCTTACGATTGCTCCGACATCACGAAAATACTGAGCGCCTATATCGGGCGTAAGGACGATCAGCGCGCGGGCCGTGTCATTGTGCGGGTTGCTAAAGTGATGAACCGACCCGCGCGGAGTAAACATCCATTCTCCTGGTACCAGGTCTCGGACTACTCCGTCGACCGAGTACCGAAGCATGCCCTCCAGCACGTAGACACACTCTTCGTTACGCGTGTGGCTATGTGGCGGCGGGACTTGTGAACCCGGTCCCACAGTCAGTTCGAAAACACCCATCCCGCCCGTAGCAGTTCCATCAATCAGGTACTGAATCTTCAATTGACCAATGTTGATTGGTTCGATCGGAGTTGCGCCGTTAAGTGTCATTTTCGAACTCCTTTGGATTCAGGATTCTCGTCAGTCCACTAGCGTTGCAGGTAAGGGGCGGACCGCTTGCGGCGCGTCCGCCGACCAAACGGAACGCAACTCATCCAGGATTATGCGCCTCTCAAGGACATATTTTGTCCCGGAGCAGCGACAGACAGTAACCGGCGGGACAGGATCTGGATCCCGGGCATACTGGCCGATGTGTTGCCCGCAGGGGATTAACCCAGCAAAATCGAGCAGACCTCAACCAAAAATATCAGGAGAAACAGAACCATGAGTGATCAGCCGTTCGGACGTTCCCGTCGTGATTTCATGCGTATTGCCGTGACAGCCGGCACGACTGCGGCGCTGCCGTGGATGCAGGACGCCCACGCGCAGTCACCGGCCAACTCCTCAACCACGGCACCCGCTGCGGGACATTCGACAAAAGGCACACAACTGATTCTGCTTGGCACCAAGGGCGGCCCTACGCCTTCTGACCTGCGCGCGGCGCCGGCGAACGTCCTGGTGGTCGACGGTCAGCCTTACGTCGTCGATTGCGGCAACGGCGTCGCGCTGCAGTTGACCAAAGCCGGCATCAAGCTGCCGGGCATCCGGGACATCTTTCTGACCCATCATCATTCGGATCACAACGCCGACCTCGGCAACCTCGTGTTCCTCGCCTGGGCCACCGGCCTGCACACACCCGTCAATCTGTACGGGCCGCCACGCATGACAAAGATGATCGACGACTTTGTCGACATGAACGCGATCGACCTCGACGTGCGCATGCGCGAAGAAGGTCGCCCGCCGTTCCGCCCACTGATCAACATCCATGAATTCGACGGCCCGCGCCTCGTGATGGAAGACGACCGCGTACGCGTCACCTCGACACTAGTCGACCACTACACGATCAAGCCGGCATTCGCTTACCGCTTCGAAACGCGGGACCGCACCGTCGTTTTCTCCGGCGACACGACCTATTACCCGGCGCTTGCCGAGTTCGCCAAAGGCGCCGACGTCCTGGTGCATGAAGTGATGTACCTGCCTGCGCTCGAAAAGCTGATGAAGACCGTCGACAACGCGCCGACGCTGCTCGATCACCTCATGAAGAGCCACACCAGCACTGAGCAGGTCGGCAAGATCGCCGCGGCGGCGGGCGTCAAAACGCTGGTGCTGAGCCATTTCGTGCCGGGCGGCGACCCCGCGATTACCGACGAGATGTGGGCCGCCGATGCGCGCAAGCATTTCGACGGACAGATCATCGTCGGCAAAGACTTGCAGGTTATTTGAGTGTCAGGAAAAGCTGCCATGCAATCTGCTGCAATTCCCTTGACGTTGCTGACGGGCTTTCTCGGTTCGGGTAAAACCACACTGCTCAATCGCCTGCTGCCGCAGCCCGCGCTGGGCCGTTGTGCGGTGGTGATCAATGAACTGGGCGCGATCGGTCTCGATCATCTGTTCGTCAGCACCTCGCGCGACGAGACCATCGCCCTGCTGGAAAACGGCTGCCTGTGTTGTGGCGTGCGCGACAAACTGGCTGCGACCGTGACCGATCTGCTGCAGCGCCGCACGCGCGGCGAGATTCCCGCCTTCGAGCGAATTCTGATCGAGACCACAGGGCTGGCGCGGCCCGGTCCGGTGATCTCGTTGCTGCTGGGTGACCCGGCGCTTGAAGGTCGTTTGCAACTCGATGGCATCGTAACGACCGTCGATGCGAAACACGGCGCCGCGCAACTTGCCCGGCATGAGGAGTCGCGTCAGCAGGTGGCCGTGGCCGACCGGCTGTTGCTGACTAAAGCTGAACTGGTCGATGCGGCTGCGCTGGCAGACCTCGAGGCGGCGCTTGAGGCGCTGAATCCGGGTGCGCCACGCATTCCGGTGCGCAACGGCGAGATTGACGCGCAACAGTTGCTCGACATCCTGACGCCGCGTGCCTTGCGGCCCTGGTTGCGCGCCGAGCCTGCGCCGCGCAAGTTGCTGATGCGTGGCGCGACGGCGTCACGCGTGGCCCATCCGGACATTGACAGCTTCTGCCTGACTTACTCGCAGGCATTGCCCATGCAGGCATTCGAAACCGCGTTGACCGTATTGCTCGGCTATCACGGCGAACGCATCCTGCGGGTTAAGGGAATCGGCAATTTCATCGGCGAATCCCGGCCTGTCGTGTTCCATGGTGTGCAGCAGTTGCTGCATGAACCGTTGCGACTCGAAGCGTGGCCTGACGACGATCACACGACACGGCTCGTGTTTATCGTGCAAGGTCTCGCCAGATCGGTGATCGAGGAGACGATCACGCATTTTCTGCGCGAAGCCGGGGTAGAGGCAGCGGCAAGCTGTTAACCGAGGGTTTCACAGGACAAAACTTTCACTCGCATCCGCCGATAACTCGAGCAGGAACCACCTGGACGGCCGCCGGACAGTCCACCGGCGCCGCCCGGCGCGCCCATTCACGTGCCACTTCGCGCGGCAGCCCTGCGCGATTTCCATTCGTTTGCTCGAGGACTCAGGATGCACAAGCTCAGTTTTAAGCAGAAGCTGTGGCTGCCGCTGATCATCAGCCTCGTCGCGTTGCTCGCCGTCTCCGTATCGGCGGCGTGGCAGTCGCGCGAGACGCGCATTGAGGAACGTAAGCACGACCTCACGAATATCGCACACGTCGGGCTCAGCATCGTGACGGAGTATGCCGCGCTGGCGCAAAGCGGCGCGCTGCCGGAGGCCGATGCCCGCAAGCAGGCACTCGAACGACTTCGCGGCGTCCGCTACGGCGAAGACGGCTACTTCCTCGTGATCAACTCGAAGCCGCAGATGGTGATGCATCCGATCAAGCCGGCACTCGAAGGCAAGGATCTCGCAGGCAGCGCCGATGCCGATGGCCGCCACCATTACGTGACGTTCGCGTCGGCTGCGCAGGCGCCGGACGGCGGCTTTGTCGACTATGTGTTCCCACATTCGGGTGCGGCGTCGACACAGGCGGTCGGCAAGATCGGCTACGTGGTGCGCTATGCGCCGTGGGACTGGATCATCGCGACCGGCGCCTATGTCGACGACATCGACGCTGCGTTCATGGCGTCGCTGTGGCTGATCGGCGCGATCTTCCTGGCGGTGTCGGCGGTGCTCGTGACGCTCGTCGCGTTGACGAACCGCAGCATCGCGCGCACGGTCGGCGGCGATCCGGCCTACGCGGCGAATGTGGCGGACGCGATCGCATCGGGCGACCTGACCGTGGCGATCCGCACGCGCGACGGCGACACGTCGAGCCTGCTGCACGTAATGCAGCGGATGCGTGACGCGCTGACCAGCACCATCTGTCAGATCAAGCATGCATCCGACAACGTCGCGTGCGGCGCGAACGAGATTGCGAACGGCAATGCGGATCTGTCGTCGCGCACCGAGAACCAGGCGGCCTCCTTGCAGGAAACGGCGTCGAGCATGGAGCAGATGACGGCGATGGTCCGCCAGACTGCGGACAACGCGCGCACCGCCAGCGAGCTTGCGGCCGGCGCCGCGAAAATCGCGAACCGTGGCGGCGACATGATCACGCAGGCCGTCGCGGCGATGAAGGGTATCTCGAACGAATCGGGCCGCATGGTCGAGATCATCGCGACGATCGAAGGCATCGCGTTCCAGACCAACATTCTTGCGCTCAATGCAGCGGTCGAAGCGGCACGCGCGGGCGAGCAGGGTCGCGGCTTCGCAGTCGTCGCGAGCGAGGTGCGCAGCCTCGCTCAGCGTAGCGCGACCGCGGCGAAGGAAATCCGCGAGCTGATCAGTCATGCGGTGGGCAGCGTCGGCAGTGGTGCAACGCTGGTCGAAAACACCGGCTCGACGATCGACGAAGCGCGCGACGCGATCATGCGTGTGACCGGTGTCGTGCAGGAGATCGCGGCGGCCGCGGCGGAACAGAGCGCCGGCATCGATCAGGTGAATCTCGCGGTCACGCAGATGGACAGCATGACGCAGCAGAACGCGGCACTCGTCGAGCAGGCGGCGGCCGCGGCGCAGTCGCTGAAGGAGCAGGCGATGAGCCTGCAACGCGCCGCCGCTGCATTCCAGGTGAACGACGCTGAAGCTAGCGGCGGTACATCGTTCGCGCCGGCTTCGGCGTCGACCTCGGCGTCGCGCCGCGTGACGTTCGCGTAAGGGCGGCCCGCTCTCCGCAGCCGCGGGATTTTCCGGACACTGCGCCTGACGACGGTATAGACTCAAATCTATGCACATTGGTTGATCCGCCGCGTGGCCCTGGACCACCGCGTGAGGTGCACATAGCAGGTGACCTGTGCCATTTGCGTTGCGATGCGGCAAGGCGCCTGTTTGCGGCCGGATGCGCCCAGCAATGACGGAGACATTCAAATGTGTGATGTCTGTGGTGATGCGCAGCACGAGCCTCAAGTATCGCGCCGGGATTTCCTGAAGACTGGCGCACTCGCGGCACTCCTGCCGTGGAGCATGACCGCCGCCATCGCGGCCGAACCGCCAGCACCCGGCGCGTCGCCACCGCCGAACTCGATCCCGCCTGCGGACGCGTTGAAGCGAATCATGGATGGCAACGCGCGCTACGCCGCCAACGCGCCGAACGAGCGCGACTTTTCATCAGGTCGTGCCGCCCGTGTGCAAGCACAGTATCCGATCGCCACGATCCTGAGTTGCGCCGACTCGCGCGTAGCGCCGGAGTTCGCGTTCGATCAGGGGCCGGGCGATCTCTTCGTTTTACGCGTCGCGGGCAATGTCGTGAACCCGGATCTGCTTGCCTCTCTCGAATACGGCGCGCAGTTCCTGGGGGTGCCGCTCATCATGGTGCTGGGCCACACCGGATGCGGTGCGGTCGATGCCGCAATCAAAGTGTTGAAGGCCAAAGCGGTCCTTCCCGGCCATTTGCCGGGACTCATCTCAGCGATCAAGCCTGCCGTCATCGCCGCCGAGAAAACGAAGACCGGCAACTTGCTGGACAACGCGGCCGCCGAGAACGTGCGACGGCAAATGGCTCGACTGAAGCGCTCACCGCCGATCGTCCAGCAACTTTACGAGAGCAAGAAGATCGACATTGTCGGCGGCATGTACGACCTCGCCACCGGCAAAATTGCGCTCGTCTAAAGGAGTGGGTTTATCCTTCCGCGGGTGGCCAATGCTGATGCCCCGTATGAAACGCCCGGAGGAAAAATCCATGACCGACCCGACCTATCGCGCGCCCGACTTTCGACAGCAGCGCAGCGTCGGTATTGTCGGCATCGCAGTCGCGTCGCTGTTTGCCTCGGGGCTCTGGTTCGGCATCGATCTTTTGATGTCGCCGCCGCCGGGCATGGACAGCCTCGGCGCGCGGATGCTTCTGACGCTCAAATGCTGCTGTGTCGCGGTGCTGTTCTGCCTGGTGACGGGCATCGAAGCCGTGGCGCACGAACGATTGACCTCGCCCGCATTCGATCCGCTGGCGGGCTTCGAGACACGCAGGTTGCGCGTCAATCAACGATACCTGCAGAACACGGTTGAGCAGATCATCGTGTTCGCAGCGGCGCTGTTCGGCTTGGCAGCCTACTGCCCCGATGGTTCGTCCATGCGCGCGGTCGTGGCGACGACTGTGGTCTGGATCGTCGCGCGAGGCGCATTCTGGCTCGGCTACCATCGCAGCGCTGCTTTGCGCGGACTCGGAGCGCCGGGCATGGCGATCAGCATGATCGTGTTGCTGTACGTGACGAGCCGATTCGGGCGTGAGATCGCGGGGACGGTGGGCGCGATTGTGCCGCTCGTTGCTTTCTTCGCGATCGAGGCGGTGTTGTTTTGGGGGACGCGGCCGGTGAAAACGGGTTGATTTAATGAAGCCGATCAACCCGGCCAGCGCGATCATTTCAAATGGCGGTTGCGCCAGTCACGCGGCGTCACACCAAAGCGTGAATTAAACCAGTTTGTGAAGGAGCCCTGCTGCGAATAGCCAAGCAGTGCGGAAACCCGCCCAATGGGATAGCGTGGGTTGCTCATATAGCGCACGGCAAGTTCACCTCGGACTTCCTCGACCAGACGCGAGAAGCTGGTATGCGCAAGTTCAAGTTGGCGCTGCATGGTGCGAACGCTCAGACGTAAATGGCGGGCAACCAGTTCGACGGTGGCCTGTTCGACGGGAAGCAACAAGTAGATCGCCTTGCGCACTTCCAGCGCGGTCGAATCGACACCGGTCACGTTGAGTGAATCCGCGAGGCTCTCGGCATATCGCACCAGTTCCGGGTCAGCGGAGGGATTCGGGTAGTCGAGATCGGCGGCCGCACACACGAAGCCGTTGAAGTCGCTGCCGAACTCCAACGGACAGCCGAAAAATCGTCGATGAAACGTCAGGTCTTTCGGTCCCTGATGAACAAAATGGACCGAGCGTGGTTTCCAGTGATCGCCAAGCAGAGCGCTGGAGTGGCGCCAGAGGACACCGACCGCGAGCTCGATCGCCTGATTCGTCGGGGTACCCGGTTCGACGACCAGTTCTTCGCGGATGGTAACCGTTTCGCCCACGTCCTCGACATACACAGCCAGGGCTTCGTTCAACAGATGCCGGTATTCAGCCGTGGCCAGCAGTACCTCGCGCAGCGTGCGCTTGTGCGCGAGCAGGACGTTGATCACACCGGTACCGAACTTCTGCCGGGTCTCGGCCATCTGCAGCGCGAAAGTTGGGCATGACGCCTTTTCGGCCGTCAGTTCCAGCAGCCGGCACGCGGCGGTTGCCGGAATGCGGTCGTCCGGATTCGCAAGCGCCGCGGTATCGATCCCGACCTGCTGTGCAAGCTCGACCGGGTTCAGTCCGACCCGCCGCGTCACATCGAAATAGCCGCTCATGGCTACCGAGCGCAACATCGTTTCCATCGCTTTGTCTCCGCGTACGCCTCGCAGGCGGCCTTCCTGCGTCTGATATTGAGGTGTCTGCCGCACGCACCGGTGTTAACGCGTAGTGGCATGAAAAGCTAAAAGAATGGCGCCATATCATAAAAGTGTAGCGCAGGATTGCCGTATCGTGGGATCTCAACGGTTCATCATGTTCCGACCAGTTTTCATGCGGCCAGCCGTGTCGCGAGCGTCGGAACACCGTACTCATATTGGAGAACACGATGCAATTCCTCGACGATTCGCTGCACCCTGAGAACCAGGACAAGGTTGTCATCACAACCGCTCCGTACGGCCCGGAATGGATGCCCGAGGACTTTCCGGAAGACATTCCGGTAACGATGCAGGAGCAGATCCAGAAGGCCGTCGATTGCTACGAGGCCGGCGCGACCGTGCTGCATCTGCATGTGCGCGAACTGGATGGCAAGGGCTCCAAGCGCCTGTCGAAGTTCAACGAACTGATCGCCGGTGTGCGCGCGGCCGTGCCGGACATGATCATCCAGGTGGGTGGCTCGATCTCGTTTGCACCGGAAGACGACGGCCAGGCCGCGAAGTGGCTGTCCGACGACACGCGTCACATGCTAGCCGATCTCGACCCGAAGCCCGATCAGGTAACGGTCGCGATCAACACCACGCAGATGAACATCATGGAACTGCTCTATCCGGAGTACCTGGAAGGCACGTCGCTGTCCAATCCTGCGTTGATGGCCGCCTACAGCGAAATGACCGTGCCCGCGGGTCCGGCCTGGGTTGAGGAGCATCTGCGCCGCCTGCAGGCCTCGGGCATCCAGCCGCACTTCCAGCTTACCGGTATCCATGCGCTCGAAACGCTCGACCGCCTGGTGCGCAAGGGCGTCTACAAGGGGCCGCTGAACCTGACTTGGATCGGCATCGGCGGCGGCTTCGACGGTCCGAACCCGCACAACTTCTTCAACTTCGTCCACCGTGCGCCGGACGGTGGCACGATCACAGCCGAGTCGTTGCTGAAGAACGTGCTGCCGTTCAACATGATGGCGATGGCCATGGGCCTGCATCCGCGCTGCGGCATCGAGGACACGATCATTGACCAGCACGGCAATCGCATGAGCTCGGTGCAGCAGATCGAGCAGTGTGTGCGCGTGGCGCGCGAACTGGGCCGTGAAATCGCGAGCGGCAAGGAAGCGCGCGAGATCTACAAGATTGGCGTGCAGTACAAGACGGTCGACGAGACGCTCGCAGCCAACGGCATGGCGCCGAATCGCAAGGCCGGTGTGAGGAACCTGCCGCTGCGCGCGGCGTAAGAGTTTGAAGCGCGGCTGACGTTTAGCGGACGCCGCGCTTCGAAGGCTGGACTCGTCGGCCAGGCCGGTGAGAGTTTTACAGTATCCATAAAGGCTGCCTTTGTCCTGTACGGCAAAGGCGGTCGCCAACGAGCTGGACACGAAGGAGACAACTCATGTTCACGCATGCCGAGCCCATGACAGGCGATATTTCGACAACGCAAAAAGGCGTGCCCGCGTATGCGTGGGTGGTATTCGTCCTGACGGTGGGGTTGCTGCTATCCGACTACATGTCGCGGCAGGTGTTGAATGCGGTGTTTCCGATGCTCAAGGCGGCATGGCACCTTTCCGACACCCGACTCGGTTCGCTCAGCAGCGTGGTTGCGCTGATGGTCGGCGTGCTCACCTTTCCGCTATCGGTACTCGCCGACCGCTGGGGCCGCGTGAAGAGCATTGTCCTGATGGCGGCGATGTGGAGTCTCGCGACGCTCGGCTGCGCGCTCGCAACGAACTATGGCGAGATGCTGCTCGCGCGTGCCTTCGTCGGTATCGGTGAAGCCGCCTACGGCAGCGTCGGCATCGCGGTTGTCCTCAGCATTTTTCCAGCGCGACTGCGCGCCACGCTCACCGCCGCCTTCATGGCTGGCGGGGCGTTTGGTTCAGTGCTGGGCATGGCGCTAGGCGGTGCCGTCGCGGCTCACTTCGGCTGGCGCGCGGCGTTCGGCGCAATGGCGGCGCTTGGCATCATGCTGGTCGTTTTCTACCGGTTTGCCATCACCGAAAAGCGACTCGCGCCGCTGCAGCCGGCTAACGTGGGTCGTCAGGCACAGGGCGCCGGTGTGTGCATGAGCTTGCGCACGTTGATCCAAGGACTCTTTTCAACAAAGTCGGTCGTGTGTGCCTACGTCGGCAGCGGCATCCATCTGCTGGTTCCGGCGGCTGTGTGGGCGTGGATGCCCAGTTTCCTGAACCGCTACTACGGCATGCCTGCCGGCAAAGCGGCCATGGGCGCGGCCGTGTTCGTGCTGGCCACCGCGTTCGGCATGGTGGTGTGCGGAAACCTGGCCGACCGGCTCAGCAAGCATGCGCGGGAAAGGAAGTGGAGCACCGCGGTCGCCTTCTGTCTGATCTGCTTCGTGCTGCTCACAATCGGCTTCCGCATGCCGGCGGGGTCGGCACAGCTCGTCGTGATCGGTGCCGGCATGTTCTTCTGCGCCGGCGCGACCGGCCCCTCGGGAGCGATGGTGGCGAACCTCACCCCGCCATCGATCCACGCATCGGCGTTTGCCACCCTGACGTTGGCGAACAACCTGCTGGGGTTGGCACCTGCTGCGGTCCTGACGGGCATCGTGGCCGACCGGATCGGGCTGCTCGGCGCGTTGCAACTCGTGCCGTTCGCACCTCTCGTCGCGGCAGTCGCCTTCTTCATCGGCAAGCGGAACTATGGCGTCGACCTCGATCGCTTGAGTGCCCTGCGTGAGCAGGCCGGGAGCTGACTCGACGGTCACCCGCGAGCTTTAGACCTGGCAAGTGCGCCCGAGAACAAATCGGGCAGCACTTCACAGGCGAAATAAATTTGCAGTTCGAGTAATGAATAGGAGATTTGACATGGCAAAAGCAGTGCGCTTCCATGAAACCGGCGGTCCCGAAGTATTGCGCTATGAAAACGTTGAAGTGGGCGACCCCGGCCCCGCACAGGTTCGCTTGCGCCATGAAGCAGTGGGCCTGAATTTCGCCGACACCTACTTCCGCACCGGCCTGTACCCCGTACCGCTGCCTGCGGGCATGGGTGTCGAGGCCGCAGGTGTGGTCGAGGCCATCGGCCCCGGCGTGACCAACGTTGCGGTCGGCGATCGCGTGACCTACACCGGCTTTCTCAACACGCTCGGCGCTTACAGTACAGAACGCCTGATTCCGGCCGCGCCGCTCATCAAGCTGCCTGATGCGATCTCCTGCGAAACAGCTGCCGGCATGACGATGCGAGGCCTGACCTCCTCATACCTGATGCGCCGCATTCACGACTTCAAGGCGGGCGACACCATCCTGCTGCATGCCGCCGCCGGCGGTGTCGGTCTGATCGTGTCGCAATGGGCGAAATTGTTGGGTCTCACCGTGATCGGCACGGTGTCGAACGAGGCCAAGGGCGAGGTGGCCCGCGCGCATGGCTGCGATCACATCGTCTACTACAGCCGGGAAGATGTCGCGAAGCGTGTGCGCGAACTGACCAACGGAACGGGCGTGGACGTCGTGTTCGACAGCGTCGGCAAGGATACCTTCGAGGCGTCGCTCGATTCGCTCAGGCGCCGTGGCCTGATGGTATGCGTCGGCACGGCGTCCGGGCCCATCCCGCCGTTCAATCCGCAGATGCTGGCGATGAAGGGCTCGCTCTACCTGACGCGGCCCGCGCTGGCGGACTACATTGCCGACCCCGTTGAGAAGAACGAACTTGCCGGCGAACTCTTCGGGCATGTCGCCGCGGGCCGCATCAAGATCGAACTCAACCAGCGTTACGCACTGGAGGACGCGGCGCAGGCCCACCGCGACCTCGAATCGCGCAAGACGACCGGCTCGTCGGTCTTCGTTATCTGAGGAGCAGGTCATGCGAGTCGAACAATTGACGTGTGCCATCGGTGCCGAACTGGTGGGGGTGAATCTCGCCGATGCCATTCACGATGACAGCCTGTTTGCCGAAATCCGGGCGGCGCTGCTGGAGCACAGGGTGCTGTTCCTGCGCGATCAGGACATTTCGCGCGGCGAGCACGTCGCATTTGCTCGCCGTTTCGGCGCGCTGGAAGACCATCCCGTCGCCGGCAGCGACCCGGAACATCCGGGCCTCGTGCGCATCTACAAGAACCCGGACCAGCCCAACGACCGGTATGAAAACGCGTGGCACGCGGACGCCACCTGGCGCGAGGCGCCGCAGTTCGGCGCTGTCCTGCGCTGCGTGGAGTGCCCGCCGGTCGGCGGCGACACGATGTGGGCAAACATGGTCCTCGCCTACGAGAACCTGCCGGACCACGTCAAGACCCAGATCGCGGACCTGCGCGCCCGCCACAGCATCGAGGCGAGCTTCGGCGCCGCAATGCCGATCGAAAAACGTCTCTCTCTTAAAGCGCAATTCCCTGACGCGGAGCATCCGGTCGTGCGCACGCACCCGGAGACCGGCGAGAAGGTGTTGTTCGTGAACGCCTTCACCACCCATTTCACCAATTACCACACACCGGCGCGCGTGCGCTTCGGGCAGGACGCCAATCCGGGTGCGGGTGAACTGCTTCGCTATCTCATCAGCCAGGCCTACATCCCCGAGTACCAGGTCCGCTGGCGCTGGAAACCTAACAGCATCGCGATCTGGGACAACCGCAGCACGCAGCACTATGCGGTGATGGACTACCCGCCGTGTCACCGCAAGATGGAGCGCGCCGGAATTGTCGGCGACAAGCCGTACTGATCGGACCGCAACCACCTGCATGGGATCGCTTCATGACTCTCGATACGACGCCGACCATTCTGATGGTGCCCGGCTTGCGCGACCACGTCGCGGAGCACTGGCAAACACTGCTGGAGCGGAAGTTGCCCAAGGCCACCTCGGTGCCACCGCTCGAGCACGACAAACTCAGTTGCGCTGCGCGCGTTGCGGCGCTCGATGCTGCCCTCGCGAAAATCGATGGCCCGGTGATCCTGGTCGCGCACAGTGCAGGCGTGATGATTACGGTGCACTGGGCCGAGCAGCACAGCCGCAAGATTCACGGTGCGCTGCTCGCCGCTCCCGCCGATCTCGAGACGCCGCTGCCGGCGGGCTATCCGGACATCGATGCACTGGCCGGGAACGGCTGGCATCCGATTCCACGAAAGCCGCTGCCGTTTCCGAGCATCGTCGGCGCGAGCCGCAACGATCCGCTTGCGCAGTTCGAGCGTGTGGCGGCGATGGCGAAACACTGGGGTAGCCGTCTTGTCGACCTTGGCGAAGTCGGTCACCTGAATCCGGCCGCAGGGTTTGGTGAATGGCCCATGGCGGAGACACTGATCCATGAACTCGTCTGATCAGATACCGGTTGGTGCGGTCGATGAACTCGGACCAGGCCAGCGAAAACTCGCCTTCATCAATGGCCGCGGCGTTGTCCTTTTTAACATCGACGGCACGATCCACGCGATTGACAACGCGTGTCCCCACCAGGGGGCCTCGATCGCAAACGGCCACCTTGACGGGTGCGTGCTGCGCTGCCCGGCGCACGGTCTGCGCTTCGACCTCCGCACCGGTTGCATGCCGGGTGCAAGTGGGTTGAGCCTGACGACATTCCCAGTCCGGACCATCGACGGAAAGCTGTTCGTGAGTCTCGAGGACCCAGTCGCCAGTCCCGCGCCGGCACCGGCGTGCAATGCGGCATCGTGATCCGGGCCGCGCGGGAACACACAGCCATTCAGGGGAACAAGGATGCAAGGTTTGATGATGCAACAACCGCTGCTGGTCGCTTCGCTGCTCACGCATGCTGAACGCCATCACGGCGAACAGGAAATCGTGTCGCGACGGGTCGAAGGCGACATTCACCGGTATCGGTATAGGGATCTTGCGCAACGCGCGCGCCGCATGGCAAACGCGCTGGCAGGCCTCGGCATCAAGCCCGGTGAGCGGGTTGGGACGCTGGCATGGAACGGCTACCGGCACATGGAGCTGTACTTCGCGGTGTCGGGGTCCGGGTCCGTGTTGCACACGCTCAACCCGCGGCTGCACGTCGACCAGCTCGCGTACATCATCGAACATGCGGAAGATCGCGTGGTGTTCTTTGACCTGACGTTTCTGCCGCTGATCGAGAGCGTCGCGCCGCGGGTCAGGAGCCCGAAGGTCTTCGTTGCAATGACCGATCGCGCGCACATGCCGCGCAACCATGGCCTGTCGGCGACACTGCTGTGCTACGACGATCTCGTCGACGGTCACAGTGACGCATTCGACTGGCCGTTGCTGGACGAAAACAGCGCCTCGTCGCTGTGCTACACGTCCGGTACGACAGGCAATCCTAAAGGGGTGCTATACAGCCACCGCTCGACCCTGCTCCACACCTACGCCGCGGCGCTGCCGGATTCGCTGAATTGTTCGGCCCGCGATGTGATCCTCCCCGTCGTGCCAATGTTCCATGTGAACGCGTGGGGATTGCCTTATATCGCCTGCATGGTCGGTGCGAAGCTGGTGTTTCCGGGGCCGGCGCTGGACGGCAAGTCGCTCCATGAGCTGATCGAGAATGAACAGGTCACGCTGTCGGCCGGCGTGCCGACAGTCTGGCAGGGACTGCTTGCACATGTCGACGCGATCACGGGTTCGTTTTCGTCAATGAAGCGCACGATTATCGGCGGCGCGCCCTGCCCGACAGCGATGACGACGGCGTTCCAGGCGCGCTATGGCATCGATGTCGTGCACGCATGGGGCATGACGGAATTGAGCCCGGTCGGAACGATCTGCAGTTTCAAGGCACATCAGGTATCTCTGCCGGTGGTAGAGCGCTACGCACTTCAGGCGAAGCAGGGTCGCCCGGTATTCGGCATGGACATGAAAATCGTCGACCTGGAAGGCGAGGCATTGCCATGGAACGGCGCCGCAACGGGCGACCTTCTCGTGCGCGGTCATTGGGTCACGCGGGAATATTTCGGCAGTGACGACACACCGCCGCTGCGCGACGGCTGGTTCCCAACCGGCGACGTGGCCAGGATCGATCCCGACGGCTTCATGCAGATTACAGATCGCAGCAAGGACGTCATCAAGTCCGGTGGCGAATGGATCAGTTCGACTGACATCGAAAACATCGCGTACCTGCACCCCGAAGTCACGACGGCGGTATGCATCGCCGCGAGGCATCCGAAGTGGGACGAGCGGCCCCTGCTGCTGATCGTGAAGAAGCCTGGCAGCGCGCTCGTCCCGAACGAACTGCTCACGTTTTTCGACGGCCGGCTTGCGAAGTGGTGGAAGCCCGATGCCGTTGTGTTTGTCGACTCGGTTCCGCTCGGTGCAACGGGCAAGGTCCTCAAGAACCGGTTGCGGGATCAGTTCGGCGATTACTACCTGTCGGCCTGAAACACTGGCACGGCAGCAACACAGTTTCATTCGAGTAACAAACCATAAACTGCCGGGTCCACCCGGCACGCCTCAAACCAGGAGGAGACACAATGAAATTGAAATCAAGCAGCCTGGCAGTGCTGATAGTTTTTTCCAGCGCGGTCCACGCCCAGTCTTCAGTCACGCTCTATGGCGTACTCGACAGTGGGTTCCTGTATCAAAGCACCTCGGCGGCAACGTTCCAGCCGACCGCGCGAAACCAGGGGCATTCCTATCAACTCAAGGACGGTGGTATCTATTCCAGCTACTGGGGTCTGAAAGGAAGCGAGGACATCGG
Source organism: Paraburkholderia aspalathi (assembly GCF_900116445.1). Taxonomy (GTDB): domain Bacteria; phylum Pseudomonadota; class Gammaproteobacteria; order Burkholderiales; family Burkholderiaceae; genus Paraburkholderia; species Paraburkholderia aspalathi. The sequence goes on along the minus strand of NZ_FPBH01000013.1, from coordinate 39,936 downwards.
CGCTGGCTACAAGATCACCTTCAAGCTGCAAGGCACGTTTAACACCACGAACGGCAAGTCCGGGCTGTCTGATACGCCGGGCGTGACCGCAATCTTCAACCAGTTCGCAACGATCGGGGCAACCGGGCCGTTTGGCACGTTCGACGCCGGCCGGCAGATCATCCCGATGATCTACGCAATGGCGGAAACCGACGTACGCGGCGCACAGTATTTCGGCAGCATCCTGACTGCGTGGCTCGGCATCAACCAGGCGGCCGGCTGGCCCGGCACCAGCACGAACGCTCCAATCGGCGCCCTCTATGACAGCAACGCGCTGGTCTACAATTCGCCGAAATTCTATGGTGCATCGCTTGCACTTGAGTACGCGCCGGGGGGCGTCGCCGGACAGTTCCAGGGCGGCACGCGTGAATCGGCTGTGCTCAAATATTCGAACTACGGACTGAACCTGTCCGCTGTGTACTACAACGGACATGACACCAATCCGTTCCCGCTGACCTATCCGGCGGCGCCGGCTGTGCCTGCGACAGGCCAGAGCAACAATCGCTTCTACTATTTCGGTGCGATGTACACGATCAGTGGATTTTCTATGTCCGCCTCGTACGGCATCGGCAAAAACCCGGCGAAGAGCAACACTGCTGACTTCGAAATGGTGTCGGGTGGCCTCGGCTACCAGTTCAATCCGCAACTCAAGATCACGTCCGGCTACTACTACCTGAAGGACCGGAATCATTCAGCGAATCACTCGAGCGAAATCGCAGTGGGTGCCGAATACAACCTGTCCCCACGGACCAAGGTATACGCGCAAGTCGGCTACGTCGACAACAAGGGGACGATGAACCAGACGATCATCTATGGGGCACCGGTTGCGCCAGGCATGTCCACCACTGCCGCGATGATCGGCCTCCGCCATAACTTCTGATTCCGTCACCCTCTTCAAGCGGAGCAATCCATGAAAACAATCAAGACTCTTGGTCTGGCTGTCGCCACATTGTTCGTTGCAATGTCCGTGACCACGTGGTGCCATGCCGGTGAAGCAGCCAGTAGCCCTTCGGGTGCGCAAGGTGCGTCGACGACGGCGGGAACGGGCGCAGCGGCACCCGCGGGCAGGAAAGCGGATCGTGCCTTGCGCCGGAAGATTTATGCCGCCATCGGGAAATACAAGGAGATCAACGCCGGAGACATCAGCGTCATTGCGAAAGACGGCGCGGTGACACTGAATGGCACGGTCACGGAAGCTACACAGATCAGCAAGGTCGAGGCGATCGCTCGAGGCGTTCCCGGCGTGACGTCAGTGACCAACAAGCTGACGGTGAAGAAGCCATTTGGCGGCATGTAATCCGCCGTAGTCAGAAACGGAGTGGGCGAGGCCGAAGACAACTGGCCACGCCGACTTCCACCCATCAGTGGCGGCACCCAATGTGTCGGTCGCGCGCGGCCGACACCTATCCCCCAGGAACGGGCCTTGCTGACCAATGCGACGTGCAACGTCCGATGGTTATGCCCAATGAAACCAACCCGCGCCCTGGAAGCACTGAATTTCTTCGCTACTGTGGGTGTCGTACGCACGGCAACCTCGATAGCAACACCGTTGACGCACGCCCCGCCGAGTCTTGATTGCCTTTTGTTTACCAATGTCAATCATGGTCGCCATTTGACCGCCGGTCCGACGAACGTTTCGGATCTTCATCCCCTGATTTCCTCGTTCGATGCAGCGAGTGTCCGATCTGTCCGGCGACATCCTGGATAGACGAACGCATGTACCAGGGCCACCAGGCCAGATGCCAGAACCACAGGCATGCCCCGCGGTATCCCCGGAGCCACTTGCGGCTTATGCCAGTCACAGGGAAGCTTTCAATGCTGCGATGGCCGAGCGCCATCACACCAATCGTCATCCAGACAACGGCGATCACGAGAGTCGGAAGCGACAGAACGCATGCGGTGACAAATATCGCAAGCGGCAAACAGATAGTGAGTGGCGAGCGGGTTTTCATTTTGCTTTCGCCCCCTTTATAACGGATCTTATTATTTTAGATTAGCGTATTTTGGAGGTATTAACCGATAGGGTTTTGTACCATCGCTTGAACCCTAACACTGACCATCAAAGCGCAGGTTATTCGGCGGTTTGAACACCCAACGCGTGATTCATAATTAGGCCCTTGCTCACGAAGTGCCAATGCTTACATGGAAAGCATGAAAGATAGATCGACAGTCGTATGCGTCCAGAATGGCAAAATCCTTCTCGTTGCCCGCACGCGCTCGCGGTGGTCTTTACCAGGTGGCACGATCCGGAGATCCGAGTCGCCGCAGGACGCCGCCTTGCGCGAACTGGAAGAAGAGACTTCGCTAGTTGGAGTGGAACTTACGTACCTGTTCCAGTTTGGCGGCCTCAGCAAACACCACCATGTTTTCCGCGCCGATGTTCCTCAGGACGCGGTCCCCGAAGCGCGTAACGAAATTTCGCGTTGCCGGTGGTTCAACCCGGCCAAAATTTCAACGCTAGTCGCAAGCATACCGACGCGGGAAATCGTCGATCTTTTTTGTAAGCACGAAAATCGCGCCGAAATGCCGCCGGCTGTCATCGGCAAACCGGATGGGAGCATTAAACTGGTGGCCCAACCGTATGCCCATGTCGCCGACACGGCTGCGCCGCCGGCTTAACATCGAAACTTGCTGGGAACGCGATGAGTGACACTATGCAGCCACCTTTTTCCGTTCTCTTCGTCGACGACGACGAGATGTCGCGCAATCACTTCGCACGCGCGATCCGTAAAGAATACTGTGTGCATGTCGCTCAAGGCGTAGACGAAGCGATGGCTATGCTAAGTGAATACGGAGCGGAGATTGCCGTACTGGTCACTGATTTCCGCATGCCAAAACGCGACGGAGACGATCTGCTGCGTCAGGTGGCGCGGGAGTATCCGCAAATCGTGCGGATACTTGTCACCGCGTATGCTGATAAAGACATGCTGTTGCAGACAGTCAATACCGGTGACGTATTCCGAATCCTCGAAAAGCCGCTTCGGGCTGAAACGGTGCGCGAGGTTCTGCAACTGGCAACCGCACGCTACGCTGAGCGAGAAGCCCGTCAACAGCGCCTGTTGGCGATGGATGAGACGCTTGCTTTCCTCGCCCACGAGCTGAACACGCCGCTGGCAACGATCTCCCTTTTTGCACGCAGCGTCGAAACCGACGTTGCTGAGCAATACGATCCGGAGCGTCAAATGGCGATCGGCCAGGCGGCAGCGTCAATGCTTAATAATGCACAGTACTGCCTGACGCTGATCTCGTCCTTCTGGGCGGCGGTGCACAAGAACGGAGGCCAACAGGCCGCGTCGGGCATTGGAACCCACGAGATCCGCGCGACGCGATTGATCGCTACCTTGCTCGATACCTATCCGTTTGCCGCCTCGCAGCGCGACTGGATACAGGTCGACGTGCAAGGGGATTTTACCGTGCACGCCATGCCCAATTGCGTGGCGCTCGTCATCTCTTCGCTGTTATCCAACGCGTTGCGTGCGCTCGACGGTACGCCCTCGCCTTCGTTGCGCCTCGAAGTCGTGGACACACCCGAACCTGAGATCCGTATTCACGACAACGGTCCGGGGATTGCACCGGAGATAAAAGCGCGTCTGTTGCTGGACCCCGTCACGACTTACGCAGGATCCGGCGGGCACGGTATGGGCATGATCTTTTGCAACCGCATCATGCAGTCTCTCGGTGGGTGCCTCCGTATCGAATCCACCCTGGGTGTGGGCACGACCGTGACGATGGGGTTTCCCAGTTTCAGAAATCAAATGAATGCACATCACTGACACCGGGTAGCCGTCAGGCGGTTACCCATCGCTGAGCACGTCCCGATGATCGCGACGTGCTTTGGCCGAATCGAAATACGTCTCCAGCGCGTTAGCTGAACGCTCACCCAACACGCAAATCCGCGCAAGCCAGTCAGCCTCCGAAGGCCATGCGCCTTCTACCACTCGCGGATAAATCTGCCTCGTGAATTGGTGCAGCCCCTTTGCTCCGATATTGCCGCTGACGCCAAGAAGGAGGTGCAATACTCCGCGCGCCGATTGAAGGTCACGAGCCGTCACACTGATAGTAAGTTGCGCCATAAGCACGCGAATCTGCTCAATGCCGTTGAGGAACGACTGATCCAGCAAGTCAAGCGCCATAAGCTCTTCAAGGTGTTTCTTGTCAAGCAGATCGCCTTCCGCGACAGTGGCGGGCTTGCCGATTGGGCTGGCCAATGTTTGAGATAAATCTGCCTTCGCCGGCGCATGCAAGGTTCGTTGCTGGGCAAACTGTCTTGCGAGGGAGGCATACAGGGAACCGACCTGTACGGGTTTTATCATGACCTCGTTCATGCCTGCAGCGAGACATGCCTGTACGGCTTCCATATCGGATTGGCTGGTCAAGGCAATGACCGGTACGTGGGCATACGCATCGGCACGGGCGCGAATCAACGTGGTGGTTTCCACGCCGCCCATTCCTGGCATATTCAGGTCCATCACGATGGCATCGATAGTGTCGTCTTCCTGCAGCCTGGCCAGCACAGCCAGCCCATGTTCGGCCTCGACGACGCTCGCGCCGCATCGCTCCAGATAACTTTTGGCAACCAGCCCGCTGTAGGTGTCGTCGTCCGCCACCAGGATCGTTTTGCCGGCGAACCCATCGAAGCTCTGTTTCGAATGATGCTGTTTGCCGTTTTCGAAGATCGTCTGCAAGGTGCCAACCAATTCCACCACGCCGCAGGATTTGCTGATGAGTCCGTCCATGCCGGCTTGCCGTGCAAGGACGCGCGCCACATTGCTTGGCTCTGCCGTATAAGCGACGATCAGGACATTCCAGTTAGGTTCTTGACGGCCAGCGCGGATTTTCTCGGTGGTCGTGTAGCCGTCCAGACCCGGCATGTTGATGTCCATCAGCACAAGGTCCCACGGCGTTGCCTGTCGAAGCATGTTCAGCGCCGTCTCGCCGTCTGCGGCTTCGCTCACGTCCGCGCCGACCTTCGACAGCGCACGACGGGTTCTCGCCCGCTGACCGGCGTCGTCGTCCACGACAAGAATGCGTTTCTCCCTGAAAAATGGCGTGGCGTGGTCGAGAATCTTCTGCTCATGGCTCGCGACTTCGCTTTCAGAAACGACCGGAAATTGCAGCGTGAACTGCGTAAATTTTCCGACTTCGGATCGGCAGCCGATGGTGCCGCCGAAGGCGCGCATCGCGCGCTGGCAGTACGCGAGCCCGAGCCCAGTACCCGCCGAATTGCCAGCAGTGCGGAAAGGCTCGAACAGATGCGGCAGAATCTCGGGCGCAATACCCGGGCCTGTGTCGTGAACGATCACCGTTTGCCGCTCGACCGTGAGTGTGAGCGTCGCTAGAGGATGCGCGGCAATGTGATGGAGCGCGTTCTTGATCAGATTGAACAGTGTGAACAGATAGACGGTTTCGTCGACCTTGAAGGTGAAATCCTCCAGCACCACGAGTCTGACTTTGCTGCGCTCCTTCTGATCGCTGAAACCGTATTCGTCCAGCGCTTTGCGTGTGGTACTCGCCGCGCTCAGATAGGTCAGATAGTCGGAGCGGATGGGTTTGGCGCTGACTTCGTCCAGTGTCATCGCGATGATACGCAGGCCTCGCTCAATCGACAGTTGTCCGTGGGCGAGATGACGATAGAGCAACGCCGCCCCGTCCTGCGACAACGCCGGCGACGGAGTGGATTCAGTCCTCGCAGGCAGCGCATCTTCCACGCGATCCAGAACGTGCTTCAGCTGGCTGAGGGGATTACGCATTTCATGGGCGATCGAGCCCGCAAGGGCCTGCAATGCTCGATTTCTTTCGACAAAGATGCGCCCTTTGCTGATCGCATAGCTGAAAGCCATGCTGCACAAGACCACGACGGGCAGCACGGCGAGATCCGACTGGTTGGCCGCGCTTAGAACGATCGGAGCCGGTGAGCTGACCACCGCAGCCAGCGAACCGGAAAGAATGCCGATGCCTATGCAGCCCATCAGCAAAAGCGGGTTGTCGATACACAGCGCCATGATGAAAAGCATCATGACCTCGGTCATCATCCACATAGTGGAGAATGAATTTCTGATCGCGAGGAAAGTACAAACGAATGGCAATACGTAGATCAAGCAACAATGCCAGTAGATCAGCAGGTAATTGTTAAATCGCCTTGGCCAACGCGCCTGAAAGATCAAGGGAATGCAGATGACAGCCGCACTCAACCGGAGGAAGAGGTTGTCGTACGGCTGCGGCAGGACATAGGTCCAGACGACGTAGTAAATGGGGTGGCACAGGAGGCCAAGTATGCCTCCCCATCGAATTGCAAGCCGGCTTCGTTCCAGCAAATCCCGCATGCTCTCGCGCGGCATCACCATCTGGCCTCCAATGACGTTCACGACCCTATCAGTTCGTGTTTGCCACGACGCTGGGTACTCTGGATGATCGCCGAACCGTCTTTACCGTGAAAAGGTCCGACCGAAAACCCGTACTTCTTCAGAAGACCGTGAGTATATGAAACGGACCACACAGGAGGGCTGCCGATGATGAAATCGGAAGCAATGCCTTCCTGCCAGGCTGCGTAGCCTTCGGCGAAACAGGTATAGCAATCGCGGGTGGTCGGCAGTCTGAACGGAAACACGGTGTTGAGTCCGGCAGGGCCACGGGCGAAACACTCAATATATAGCGTGTGGGCCCGCGACGCGAGTTCAGCCTCGACGCTCGCTGCCCTGGGATGAGAATCATCGATCCAGAACTGCGCCCGTTTGAGGTCAGAAGACGTGAGGTAGGGAACGCTGGTACTGCTGACGAGGATTGCGCCATCGAACTGCGGCAACGGCGTGTCCGGACTGAAGGTGTGTACCGAAATCCGGGTTCGTCCCAGCAGATCAGTTGCCAGCAGTTCTTTTGCTTGCTCCTTGAGCAGGTTCACCTTATCCGGCAAATCGATCAGAACAAGCTCTTTCGGTGCATCTTTGTAAAGCAGGTATTTAGCCGCCGTGACGCCGAGCCGCCCAGCGGCGCCGAATAGAGCGAGCTTCGTCTTGCCGAATTCGAGATCAAGTTCGTTGCAGCAGTGGATGGCCCAGTCTTTCAGCATCGAGGCCGTGGCGGCATGACCCGTGGTGATGTGGGGCGGCTTCGTATGCCGGGGGAGTGCGCCATAGTTGCAGGCATAGGGCGTGGACGCGCCCATCGCCACCATACTCAATCCCGCTTGCCTTGCCAGTTCCAGAGCCGGAAAAAATTGCGTCTCCCGAAACCGCTTGATACCGCGCGGGCTCCCAAGCCACAACTCGAGAGGAACTGGACACGCAATATTGGCCCCTATGACCTGAGATCCCGAATAGATAGGCGATGCGATAAAAGGCTTTGCTTTCCAAAGCTCTTCTTCAAATGACGCATTTCTGCGTTTCACATTATGAAATGAAAATGAAAGCGTATCCCAGTCCGTAGCGTGAAACAGAAACCCAATGCCACCTTGGCCCGCTGACAGGTTGTCCCTTATCTCTTCTGGGTGAATGATGTGTTTGAGCGTCAAAGGCGCACTATTGGGGTGCAGACTGGAGTTGGCCTGCTCATCGAAATCGATCGTAATTTCCTGTTGAGGAGACGTTCTCATTTGGGTTCCCTTAGGTTGAACTTACGCTGGAAAGTCAGCGCAGCATCGTCAGTCAGGATTGACTGCCGACATTCAACTCTAGAGAAATCCTGCGCGGTGTGTCCGTCTGTTCGGTCGCATCGCGAAAGTTGCGGGACTTACCGGAAATTGCGGCTGGGGGTGGGGTGAGGCTGGCGGCGGGTGGATTCGAAGCAACAAGCGTGGGCGTATCGGAGTTCTGATTGAAAGTTAGTCCGTCGATTTCTCATCATTTGAGAACTCTGACGACGTCTCTCAACCAATCAGACTCGCAACGTCGTCCCACGCAAAGACGATGTTTTCCGATCGCCACATCGGTCCCGGATCGATGTACTCGCCTGCCGGCCGGCCATTTAGCGTCTCGTAAAAGGCGATCGCGGATTCGTTTCCCTTGACGACGCTTAAAGCGGCTCCTTGGTAGTGCATTTTCCTCAAATGAGTTGCAAGTTGTGCAAGCAACTCGCGGCCGATGCCGCGGCGCTTGAAGTCAGGATCGACATAAAGGAATTTGATCTCGCCGCGACCGTCGAATATCGATTCTGAAGGCCTCCCGGCGGCTCCGATGCCAACGGTTCTACCGTCGATCTCAGCAATGAGCACGACCTGGCTGCTGTCATTCGCGGACAGTTTTTCCTTCCACTGCTTGCCACGATATTGCTCGTCGAGGACGGCATATGCTTCCGCTGGCGCAAGCTCCTGGTAGGTCTGCCTCCAGACCTTCACATGAAAATCGGCGATCATTTGAGCATCGTCGATATTTGCGGTTCTGATGAATATTCCCGTCATTTAAGGCTCTTTTGGATGCGGAACTGCGCCGTGGGCGCGCGCGTAAGAGATTGTGAGCGATCTGGGCGGAGGTGTCGACGACCGGTTGTGGCCGAGTTTCGCACAGGCACCTCGCATTCATTTGCGGCTGACTCTTGTCGTATCACTCGGCACGGGTGACTGACCGCACGCACTCGGTGATGAGCCGACAGAAGCTCTCAAACTCACGATCACTACGAAACCGGTATCGTTGAAATTCATAGGGCCGCCCCTGAAACGTGAAACCGATCGTCTCCCGCGCCTTGGAAGAATAGCTCCCGCGCCGTGTCAGCGAGGGCTGCTGGTAACGCCGCAGATTGCCAATCGCGGGATGCCCTTCGCCCCAACGGGTCTGTACCCGGTACCATTCAAGAAAGGCAGCCTCCCCTTTGGGCGCAACCTCAGGGGCGAATACCATCAAGTCATAGCTCATCTCGTTGGTTCCTATGTCGTCACGAAAGGCGCAAATTCATGGCGTTAGTCAATCCCAACGTCCGCCGACGACAGCGATCAGCGACCGATACGGAAAGCGCTGCTTCGTTGACCACAAAAAGTACGGCTATGACCCACAGAAAGGGCCTTGCTCACTCATCGCGCGCTTCCAGGTGTGTTCCGTACTGGGAACCGGCGCCGGGGAAGCGAGTGGCGCCGCCGGAGTACCTGTGTCGTTCAGATCGATATGACAGCGACCGTCGGTCACCGCGAGAAGAGCGACATAGCGGTGGGTGGCTTCCGGTGTGAACGTAAGGGTGTCGACGCAGAATTTCTCGACCACCAGCATATTCTTTGTGTAGACCATGGAGAAAGACAATGGCGCGTTTGGTGTAACTTTGCGCGCGATCTCCTTCTCAGCATCCATTACGGGAAGATGATGCCGCTCGGTACATTCAGCCGCGCCTCCATAAATAAATGCTTGTGCTGTGAAATCGCCTGTTTTGCGAAAAACTATAGTAGCAGCGTCTGCTTGAGATGGTTCCTGATAGGTTGCCGCGCAACCCGTGATGGCGAGCGCGCATGCACCCAGCATAAGTGTTTGGCTAAATTTCATAATTATTGATTAGGGGTATGTGCAGATTAGAATTCACACGCAGTCGCGCTCAAAACGCAAGCGCGCCTAATCATCCTTTACGGCACCCGGCAAAATATCTTGAGAGATTGTGCGTTCCGCAGGTGAGTGAAAATCACAGCCTGTCAGTGATTTGCATGCTGACGTTATATGACCGTAAACGGAAAAGCGAGACGGCAAATGTTGAGCGGAAAGCGAATTTCAATGGTGGCGGCCATGGCCGCGAATCGGGTGATCGGTGCGGCTAACGACATTCCATGGAGAGTGCCCGGAGAGCAGCAGCGGTTTCGTCAATTGACCGAGGGGCACCTGGTCGTGATGGGACGACGCACATACGAGTCAATAGGTAGATGTCGTGCATTTTCACCCACGTGGCGCGGCACAAACGCTCGACACTAAGGCGCCGATTGCGCTAAGCGATAGAATGATGCCCGCACCGCGCTACCAGTGATCCCATTTGAAATGCTACGCTGTCGAAGCACGATCTTGAGGGACCATAAAAAAATCCCCAGTCCGCCAGTAGCAATCATCGCCAGTATCCCGACCGCTGCGCCGTGAGTCTCCAGACACCACCAAGTTAGCCATGCCGCGCTAAAGACAGCAAAGAACATAGCGCCGCGCGCTCGACTCGACGATGCAGATTGAATGGAATCCATGCATGTACTCATCGTTGGAGAAAGGGCAGAAATAATCATGTTCGGTGCCAACTGTCATCGATCTGGGCATCGACCGTTTACTACGAGGCGTCGGGGTGATCCCGACTAACAAGATTCAGATATTCGCCTAGTCCGGCTTCGCCCAGCGGCTTGACCATGACCCGGACGGTCTGGATGGCATCTCTCATCACGACGCCATACCGGCGGCGCGTTTCAAGGTAGCCATTCCGCTCCCAAAAGCGTTCCGCGCGCGTATTGCCGGCAATGACGCCAAGGCGCAACCACTTCGCTCCTGACGCCTTCAGCCAATGCTCAAGGCCTTCGTACAAGTCACGGGCTACACCTTGGCCGTGTTTGTCAGTTGACACGATCAACAATCCTATATGCCACACACCGCCGGTGAAGAGGTCCGAAACGATCGTGGCAAACCCGGTCACCTCTTCACTCGCGTCGACAAACCCAATCGCATGCTTGCTAGTGAATGCCCATTCCTCCGGCAGTTCACTTTCGAACTCCTCCTTGGCTTGACTATCTGTCGGTAGACAACCTTCTGCCGACAGGAAGTATTCCGGATTGTTCTCCAAAAATGTTTGAATGATCGGGATGTCGTCATCAACAAGTTCGATGGCACGATAGCCGTCCACTTCGAACAGTATTGGCTCCATTCCAGAAAGCATCGCTATCCTCAGTACCGGTTATAGAGTTTGATCCACCAGGATACTTCAAGAAGTCGATATGACTTCACGCGCGACGACCTCGACCAATTCGAAATGCAGCGTCACCAGTTCGAAATGGTCTTGCAGGTCTACGTGTGGCATGCACCTGATATGGCACTCCCGGAATTCTTCCGCACTGGAGAATGTTTCGCCACGCCAGACTTCTTCCGGGATGTTCCAGAATTCGATCGTATATACCTTTGTTGCCCTAATGATGCAGCGAAGCCGCTTCTTCAAATCGTAGACTTCGATAATGTCGCCCGGCGCGTAGCTGCCGTCGCCATATTCTCCGTATGGTTTGTAATAATCTGCGACCGTGTCGGCAGTGACCGTCTTGCGCCCGTCCATGACGGCGCGCGGAAGACTATCGTCGTTTTCGTCAGCCCCCCAAAAGGTCAGTCGCTTTCTTCTGTTCATCACGTATCACATCACAGTTGAAGCTGCGCACGAAATAACGGGAGGAGTTCCTGATAGGTCTCCAGATACCTGTTCGAATCGGCATGTCGAGATGCGCGCGGGGCGAACGGTGGAATCTGACCATGGCGCCGGTGATCTAGCCGAAAATCCTGCTTCTTAGTCGATGGGCTCAACAAGATGCGCTCTATTGGCCGGCGCAGCATATGGCTCGGGCCAATATTCGACAATTTTAGTAATCGTTCCAGACTCGACTGAGAAGAATGAGATGGCTCGCGCCGTCAAGGCACCATCGGTAATGGTCACATCGGATACCGCTTCCTGAGTAGTGTTGGCGACGATTCTGTTCACCGTGAAGCGCCACGGTCCTTGCGCCGGATACTCTGAGTTCATTTGTGCAAAGCGCGTCGCGCCCCTGATGCGCTCGTTCGACTGTGGCCACTCCAGGATGAACTGCTCACTTAGCACTGACTGTACTGACTCAAAGTCGTTTGAAGCCATCAGTGTCCAAAATTCCTGAACCAGCGCCGTGATATCAGCAACAACTGCTGTCATAGATCTTCCGTGTTGGCCCAAAGTAAAAGAATTTCGGAGGTTGATTTTCAACGGTTCGGCCAGTCGATATCCACGGCAGTGATCCGAGCCGCCCACTCACGTCGACAAGATATCCTTTGACTGAATCCGCTTTACGCCCACGCGATCCATGTTTTTTCGCGCAGCCGCAAGTGAGCCGTTGAGGTCAATCGGACGCGTTGCGTCTTCGATGACATAAGCTTTGAACCCTGCCTTGCGGGCGTCCATTGCTGTCCATGCAACGCAGAAGTCAGTCGCCAGTCCGGTCACAAACACGGTGTCGATATGCCGCTGCTTCAGATATCCCGAGAGGCCGGTTTCTGTCTTGTGATCGGCTTCCTCAAACGCGGAATAACTGTCCATGTCCTTGTGAAAGCCCTTGCGTATGATGACTTGCGCAGTCGGCAGTTTAAGGTCCTTGTCGAGCGCGGCGTCGTCAGTGCCTTGCACGCAATGATCCGGCCACAAGACCTGTGTACCGTACGACAACTGGGCCGTCTCGAACGGCTTCTTACCAGGATGGGAACTGGCGAACGACGCGTGTCCCGGCGTGTGCCAGTCCTGCGTAATGACAATGTTCTCGAACTTGCCAGCCAACTCGTTGATAAGTGGCACGACTTCGGCGCCGCCTTTCACCGGCAGCGTTCCGCCATCGATGAAACAATTTTGCACGTCCACGACGATCAATGCGGATTTGCTGCCGGGCGTGATGTGTTTGCCTGATGCAGCCGACGCTGCCAAAGCGCTCAGGCTTCCAAGGCCACAAAGATGAACCAGACCGAGCGCGGCGGTCGACTTGATGAGTACCCTACGACGGTTTTCTCCCACGGCGAATCCCCTTTTCGATTGAAGCCACAATCATAGAGGCGCCAAATTTATTTCATACTGCGTCTCGAGGCACCTGTCTTGCTGAAAGCCACCGCATAAATAATCGCACAAAAATTCGCTAAATGGTTTGATGTCCGGGGAATTTGCCGACTATTCCAGCAATCTCGATGCCGCGGCTCCTGCGAGGCAGAAAAATCGAGCCTGGGCGTGGCGGCCATCAAGATTTGCGTATACGGATGGCGTGGCGCAGAGAAAACGCGCGCAAGTCTCCAGTAACGGTCGTGCAACTGCACGACCGTCATCCGGTGAAAGAGCGATATGGGAAGGTTTTCCGGACGCTGTTACCGAATCGACACAGCCCCGAAGTTCACACGGCCGAACGCACTGACGTGATAGCCATCGATGTTCGGACGCGTGATCGCAGCCACCAGCGGATGCGCAAGCGGAATCCAGAGCGCCTGATCGTGCGCGATCTTCACGGCACGGTCGTAGTCCTGCGCGCGAACCGACGCGGTGCTGGTAGCTTTCCCGCTCGCGATCGACGCATCCAGCGACGCATCGCAGTAACGCTGGAAGTTGGTACCGCCCTTCACAGCGTCACATGAGAATAGCGGCGACAGGAAGTTATCCGGATCGCCGTTGTCGCCGGCCCATCCCATGAACAGCAGGTCATATTGTCCCTGCTTGATTTCGTGAAGCAACTCGCCCCACTCCAGGGTCTTGATCCGTGCGTCGATGCCGACCTTGGTGAGGTCAGCCTGAAGCAGTTCGGCGCCCACCTTCGGATTCGGATTGAGCGTGCTGCCGGTCGAGCGGGTCCAGATCGTCAGGCTCAATCCATTCGCCATGCCCGCCTGGGCCAGCAGCTTTTTCGCGAGCGCCGGATCGTACGCATAGCCGGTCTTCGCCTCCGTGCTGCTGGGATACGGATCCGTCGCGGGAACTGCGCTGGTGCCGAACAACGTCTTCACGTACGTATCGCGATCGAAGGCCAGATTGATCGCGCGGCGCACCACCTGACTATCGAGACCGTGACGCTGCGTATTGAGCGCGACGAACGCCGTCATGAAACCGGGCACGTCGAGTACTTTCAACGACGGGTCCCGGCGCGCCGATGCAATGTCGTCCGGCTTCGGCGCGAGAGCGATATCGCATTCGCCGGCCTTGACCCGTTGAGCTCGCACGGTCGGATCGGGCGTAATCGCGTAGATCAGTCCATCGACCTTGGGCTTCGGCCCCCAGTAGTCCGGGTTCACCGTGTAGCGGATCGTCGCGTCCGGACGATAGCTCTTGAGAACGAACGGACCCGTCGATACCGGCTTGGCGTTCAGGTCTGCGATCGCGTTAGTCTTCAGCAGTTGCGCAAGATATTCGCTCGAATAGATCGAGGCGAAACTCATCGTCAGGATCGGCAGCAAGGTGGCGTCCGGATGATTGAGAACGATGCGGACCGTCAGCGGGTCGACCTTGTCGACCGACTTGATCAGCTTCGTGATCTGCATCGACTGTACGTTCGGCATCACCACCGTCGGCAACGCCTTGCGCCATGCGTTGTCCGGATTCAGCATGCGGTCGAACGTGGCGATTACGTCGTCGGCATCGAACGTCCGGGTCGGTTTGAAGTAATCGGTCGTCTGGAAATGGACGTTGGGACGCAAATGGAACGTATAGACCGCGCCGGACTGACTGACGTCCCAACTCTGCGCGAGCGCTGGCTGCACGGTGCCGGTGGCATCGTCGTACGTGACGAGCCCGTTGAAAATAACGTCGGCAGACGCATTAGTGATGGTCAGCGTGCTGTAACGCACCGGGTCGAATCCTTCCGGACTGGCTTCGGTGCAGACGACCAACGGCTTCGCAAAGGCACTCGCAAGCGGCAAAACCATGAGCAACGCAATAGCGGCGAATCGCAGTTTCATTGGATATTTCTCGTTTGACTTGATCCCGGCCACGGCACGCGTGCCACGGCCGGTGTCCAGCACAGGGTCACTCAGAAGTTCAGAAGTTGTGGGCGATACCAACGCGCACGTTGGCTTGTGTCTGCGTGCTCGACGGGGTGAATGCATAGCCGATCACCGCATTCACACCGCTCGATGCGCGGAGGTAACCTGCCGACGTGTAGATCCGCGTACTCTTCGACAGACTCTCGTAGAGACCGACCGACAGTTCGTTCCAGTGGTGATGCTCGAAGGTCGTGTACTGGTAGCCCGAGCGGAGCGCCAACGCAGGCGAGAGCTGATACGCGCCGCCAGCTTCGTACACGTGCATGAAAGACGACACATTGCCATCGGCCGACGTGATCTTGGTCAGGGTCGTGTTGGCCTTGATCGTGAGCTTGTCGAAGCTGTAGCTTGCGCCGATCCCGCCCGTATCGAGGTGGCTCACAGTCAGTCCGGTGCTCGAATACAGCGACATGAGCTGACCGGTCGAACTGCTGACCCTGGCGGTCGTGGTGCCCAGGAATGACGACAGGCCGAGCGCGTTGTACGGATCGATTGTCGTGCTGTTCAGCTGCGAGTATGCCGCTGCCGCACTGAACGCGCCGGCGGTGTAAAGCACGCCGGCACTCCACGCTGAACCTGTATGGAAACTGCCGGCCGTATTGCTGAACGAATACATCGCGCCCGCGCTCAGACCGTTGAAACTCTTGCTTGCGAACTTGACCGAGTTGATCATTGTGTCGCCGCTCATGCGGTCGAGGTCGCCGAGGTGAATCGCATAGCCGTCGCCGTCCTGACTGATGTTATAGCGAGACGTGTAGTCGTTGATGAAGTCGTATTGCCTGCCGAGCGTCAGCGTGCCGAGCCAGTTGCTCAATCCCACCAGTGCAGTTTTGCCGAACATATAGCCGCTGCTGGGCTTCGAACTACCATCGGTCACACGAAAGCCAGAGCGAAGGTCGAATACGGCCTGTGTGCCGCCACCAAGGTCTTCCGTGCCGCGCAGCCCCCAGTAGTTGCTGTACACAACACCGCTGTCCATCTTGTATTGGTGTTGCCCACCCGTGTCCGTTATATAGCTCACCCCGTTGTCCATCCGCCCATAGAGCGTCACGCTGTTGTCCGCTCGCGCCGCCGATGTTGCCAGCATCGCAGTCATCCCTAAAACTCCAAACCCGAAAAAGAATCTTGATTTCATGTGCGATATTTTTGTGTGGATCCCATAGAAGCCAGACCGGAACCCGCGTGATGCCGCAATGCGCTGCACACCGGGTTCGGAGCTGCATTCCCGTCCATCGGGGAACGGGAATCACTGTATCGCGGGGCCGGGAGAAGAAAAAACTAAAACCCTTCGTTCAAATAGATCAATTTGAAATAACGTTCTATTTTGAAGACTAATTAGGAAAGGTAGCATTCGTTTATCGTTTCGAATGCAATAGTTAATTCTTACCGCCCATTACATAACTTTACCCATGTGCCAACTCCTTGCTCTCAGTTGTGCTGAGCCGACCGATGTGACCTTTTCATTCACGGGATTTGCGGCGCGAGGCGGTCTGACCGATCACCATGTGGATGGATGGGGAATCGCGTTTTATGAGGAGCGGGCATGCCGCTTATTCATCGACGACAAACCTGCCTGCCGTTCGCCCATGGCCGAATTTGTGAAGCGTTATCCGATCAAATCGCGCAATGTCATCGCGCACATCCGGAAAGCGACGCAAGGTGGCGCCAGCGCCGAGAATTGCCATCCCTTCATGCGCGAACATAACGGACAGCAATGGGTGTTCGCACATAACGGTGACCTGCGGGAGCGAAACTGGTGGGTGTCCGGTCCTTACGCGCCGGTGGGAACAACCGATAGCGAAACGGCCTTTTGCACGATCATGAATGTGATCCACAAGCGTGGCGTCGATAGGGATACCACGCCGGACGAGCTGTTCAATGTCGTAGAGGACATTACTCGCAACCTGAACCACTATGGAATTTTCAACTTCCTGCTGTCGAACGGACAATCGCAGTTTGCCTACTGCTCCACGCGACTGGCCTACGTGATGCGTCGCTGGCCGTTCTCAAGCGCGAGACTCGTCGATGCCGATATGTCGGTCGACTTCTCTGCCTATGCGACCTCGGAAGACTGCACGGCAGTGATCGCGACGACACCACTCACCGATGAAGCATGGACCACGTGCCAGCCGGGCGATCTGCTCATGTTTCGCGCAGGATCCCTGGTCAGACGCGCACACGTCCCTGTGCCGCCTCAGGTACTTGCTACCGCGCGATATGCACCTTCCGAGACATCGGGCACACCGGTTGTCTCGATGGGATGATTTGGCGTTGCGCCCTGGAAGCTGTCGACCAGCACTTCAGCGTCGCGCCGACCACCTTCGACTAACGCAAGGGATTCTTGATCGAGACGCCAGGAACACGAAGGTGACATTGGCTGGGACAGGCGCCTTATTTGTGGGCATAAGCTCTTCTATCACTCTATTGCTCTGGACAAGCACGGCTGGCTTCCTTTCGCGCACTTACAAAACATCAAGTCTCGCGCGATGGTCCCGATAACTCGATTGCACGTCGCTACCGTGCATTCGATTTTCGACCGTCTCGCCAAGCGCGGGACAAAGGAAGCGTCAGCCCATGTCGCCTGATCCGATCAACACGAACACGTCAGTCACCACACCGCCACCACCCGAGCCTCCTCCATCAAAGGATGCATCGTCGACAGCCAGCACGTCCGACCGCAGCAACGATGCACTGATAACAGCACTCAAGCAGACGTTGACGCGGCTCGGCATCGATGCATCAACGGGCTTAGCCATCAGCGACAGCACCAACGACGACTCCGACGCCTTGTTGCACAGGCGTGTGAGTGCCTCGAGCACGTCACTGGTCGCGGCGCTCTATCAGGCGCTCGAGCTGCAGCGGTCAATTGCCGTGGCTAACGGCCTGAGCACGTCGGGTAAGGAAACGAAAGACGCGCTTTCCCCCGCAACAGATATCCAGCCATCCAGTTCGGCCGTAAGCGGCTATCGCGATCTCGGCGCTCAGATTGCCGATCTGGCGAAGACGTCCCGCACGGTGGTAAGCGACGACGATAACGATACGGACGAATGGGATTTCGATATCGACGATTTCGAAAACACACCGAGCGCTGTCACAGAGTCAGGCGACCCGATGACAGCCGCAATCGGACAATTGAATCAGGCGTTACGGGATCACGTCACGACGCTCGCGCAGGATGCGAACGCGAAAGTCTCGCTAGTTGCGGTGCTCGACGGATTGTCAGACGAGACGAAGGGGGTTCAATGGCGGCCGCTCGGTGTGTTGATCGACGTGCAGGCGTAATGCGCGATCGACGTCGTCACGTCAATCGCGCATCCACCGCTTTTCCACCAGTCATGCGTTCATCTGCAGCGATCAGGCCGTGCCCCCGGGGTTTGGGAGAACCTGGCCAATATCGATGCGATTCCCATCAGGATCTGCCAGCACGAAACACCTGAGCCCGAAGTCAGCATCGCGCAAGGCCTTGATGATCCGAACGTTGTGGGTCGTGCAGTGCTCATAAAGGACAGTTGCGTCTTCGACCATGAGGTGGGCTACGTTATTTAGCGATGCTTTATGGTTCTTGTTCTGCGACAGATGCAGTTCAGCTTTGTCCTTCTTCAGAATGAGTTATCGTAGCTCGATCTGCATCTGGATTCGGCCTGAGCGACGACAACAAAGGAGACAACTGTGAAATTGATGGCCATGATCGCCATCCTTTTGGCCCTTGTTGCCGCGCCGGCCCTCGCCGCCGATGTCGGCTTCGAGGAGGTCAAGATAACCAATGGTGCCGAGCCGCCGCTAACTGCCGGAATCTGGTACCCGACTAACGCGTCGGCGACACCGCACGCCTTGGGCAATTTCACCCAGACTGTGGCGCCGGATGCTCCGATCATCGGCCAACAACTGCCGCTGGTGGTGATGTCGCATGGCGGCGCAGGGTGGTATGGCGGCCATTACGACACGGCTCTCGCCTTGGCTCACGCGGGTTTCGTGGTGGCGGCGGTCAGTCACGCCGGCGACACTTTCGATGACCAGAGCGGCGTCTTGCAGTTGTGGCGCCGTCCCGCCCAGCTTAGCCGGCTGGTTGACTACATGCTCGACGAGTGGCGTTGGCGCCAGCGGCTGGACGCGGCCCGCATTGGCGCGTTCGGCTTTTCCAACGGCGGCTTCACCGTGCTCGTGGCCGCAGGCGGGGTCCCGGACCTGCCGGAGATCGCCCCATATTGCGAGGCACACGCTGATCATGATCTGTGCGCTGCTCTGAGGCATGCCGGCGTCGATCCCCATGTCGGCGCCGATGTTCCGGCCAGTGCCTGGATCCACGACTCGCGCATCAAGGCTGTGGTCATCGCCGCGCCCGCGTTCGGCTTCGCGTTCGGCCGCGCAGGGCTAAGCAGCGTGCGCGCTCCGATCCAGCTCTGGCGAGCTGCCGAGGATCGTCATCAGCCGCACCCGTACTACGATGAGGCCATACGCGCCGACCTGCCCCGAACGCCCGAATACCACGTGGTCGCCAACGCAGGCCATTACGACTTCCTGCCACCCTGTGACGCGGGTCTGTCCCGGAAGAAGCCAGAAGTCTGCGACAGCCTGCCGGGCTTCGACCGCGCGGCGTTCCATGAACAATTCAACGCCGATGTGGTGCAGTTTTTCCAGGCAAGGTTGCGATAGAAAACTTCTCGTCTTTCGTGCGCCGACACCGCGAGTCATGAGGTCGTTGACCGTCGCCTTTCGAGATTCGCGTCAACGGTTGGCTGACGGCTCTGGACTCCCATCGGCACCATGCCAAACGATACGGTTGTCCAGCGCATAAATGAAACATTCCGTCTTCGCCAATATCTGGCAAATTGAAATTGCACGCTGCTCTGCCGCCCGCTTATCACCAGAAACCTCAGTTGCATCCGCTGAATATCCCCAGTGACCGTCGGTCGATATCGCGAACGCTCGATGCAGTCCACCGTTACCTTTGGTAGAAAATTCATCCCACGTTCCCGACACTGCAGAACAATCCTGAACGAGGTTGAACGTGACTCCACGTCCTTTTGAGCGGTCCGTAGGCGGTGTCATACCCATTGCCCGGCTAGCTGCGCCAATGCTGAAGTTGCCATGAACGCGACTATGGCTCCTGCAAGTCCAACCCCGATCTTCGATATTTTCAGTCGCATGGACCACCGGTAATCGCCATTCGTAGTGGTAGAAGTAGCATGTTGAACGGTTGTCGACGATTCGGCAGTGACAATCGATCAGCAGCTTGTGACCGAGCGCTCCCGAATCGCACATAAGCCACAAAAATTCGAGGCAAGTGCGCAGGCCGGCACAAGAGTGACGGCCGCTTGAGTTTCCCGGCGACTCAGTGATGCGCGACGCTGTAAACGTCCCAACGCGGATCCTGATAACGTGCCCTTATGCCCTGTTCCAATTCAGCCGTGCTGCCATATTGGAACAGACCCTCCTCGATGTCGTAGAAGTCCAGCCGCCCGACGCGCGTGTCCACCGCCATCACGTGGGTATCGTTGGTGATCAGGTACACCCCTGGTGTGGCCAAGACGATTCCGAACAATGCCGTGAGCGACACCTGATCGCCCACCTGAGCACCCTGCAGATCTGCCTGCTGCAGGAGGTCGAGCGTCGCCTCTCGTTCGGTTCCCACGTTCCAGCGGTACTTCACTTGCAAGATGCCTGTGCGCAACTTGTCCGGATTGGAGTCCTTAGGTGCGACAGCAGGATCGAGCGCGTTCTTCGTCCACAGCACGCTGGCCGCCGCACACCAGCCATAACGGCGAAGAATTCTGCGGTCGCCGGCCTCGGTTTGCGAACTGTAGTAGTCGTTGCGCGATGCGAAGAGTTGGATTTCTGACATGATATGAGCCCCAATCGACATACGTGAAGCATTGGGCGACATGCGGCCCAATGCACCCCGGACCACCCGGGACGAGACCAGTCTATGGGGCGCCCTCAAGGCACGATATCCAACGGATGGGCCAAACGTAGACAAGGGGCTTATGGCATAGGCCCTTCCTCCTGTATTGCCGGCAGCCAAGCGCCAGAGGCAGTTAACGCTCCTTCTTTTTCGCCTGTGCAGCGACCATCCAACAGACCACCGCACCCGCAGCCCAACCGCATGCGAACATCAGTTCGAGATCGAGCAAGCCTTGAAAATTCTCCGCATTTTCGTAGCTGCATGTCTGATGAGTTTGGAACTGGATGCAACCAGTTTGCATGTCTTGAAAGACCACAAACAGTTTATACAGACCGAATGCCGTGAATGCCACGGCAATGAGAGCGAACTTCTTCGAGTTGTTCATCGCACGCTCCGTTGCTTCGTTTTAACACGATACCAATCGTCAACGATCCATGTGCCTAGGTCGAGTATCCCTTCCTGACCGGTTCGCGTCCGTCGGTGACTTTCTTGATTCTCTATTCGAACAAACTGAACACCATTTGCTAGCTGTTACGCGATGCCGCCATCCTTCTGCAATTGATGAAGTACATGCATCGCCGTCTGTGCCGATTCGAGAGGAACAAAAATATGATCGTGGTATGCGCCCGCTACCACGTTACAACTGATGCCGGAACGCCCCAATGCAGTGGCGAATGCTGCGGTCAATCCGACCGCCTCCAAGGCTGAATTCACGGTCAACGTAATCCACGCGCATTTGAACAACGGATTCAAGCCGCTGATCGCCGCGTCTGCCTCACTCGTAATTACCGACAAGCCCTCCGGCTCCCGGATTGACGCCACGATGACGGCTGGGTCAATGGCATGACCGTCCTTGACCGAAGCAAACACAAACACGCCCGGGTTAAGCGCCGGCTCCAAGGTTTTCAGTAAAACAGAAAGATCGGAAACTGGGTTCATGTAATCTCCTGTGCAGCATTGTTCTGAGCCACTCGGGCTTCGTTTAGCTTAGGGGCCGTCGTTTAAACCGCACCGGACAAAGGTTCAGGCGATCGATTGTGTCAGGACATCACGCAACGCGGTGTCTCGGGCAGCACACCACCTGCGCGCACCGATTAAACATCGCCGTGCGCTGTCGCCTCCGCGCGAAGAAACTCGATCAAGGTATCAAGCATTCGATGCCTGCGCGTTGGTCCGCGACGCAAGACAAAGCGCCAGGAAGCCGGTCGGGACAGAACAGGAAAGAGGCGTACCAGACGCCCACTGCGCAGTTCCGGGTCAATCAGCGGCGAGCGTCCGAGCGCCAGTCCAGCGCCTCCGACTGCCGCACCAATCACCTGGCTGAAGCTGCTATAGCGAACGATCTTCGTTTCAAAATCGTCTGGCAGACCGAACTCCCCCGACCAGCTACGCCAATCGATTTCAGGGGCATTCTCGTGCACCTCCTGAAGCAGGCGACAACGACAAACCGCCTTGGATGCGAATGGGTGCAGCTCAGGACTGCACACCGGAAACACATCCTCCCGCAAAAGGACGACGTCATCCGGACGCAGCGCGCGTTCAGGTACGTGCACGACGGCGAGGTCGATGGCGTGTCCAGCAAAATCTGGTTCGCCATCCTGAATGATGGCGTTCAATGGCGTGTCCGGATGGCTGGCGGAAAACTCGGCAAGACGGCGAGCGAGCCACATCGTCGAGAACGGCACATTTGCCGACACGGTCAGCCGTCTGGCGACGCCTTTGATCTGCGCACAGGCCTCTTCCAGCAGCGAAAGCGCGCCGCTCGCCGCCGGCAACAGGCTGGCCCCCGCCGGTGTCAGGCGAATGCCGCCGAGGCCCGTGCTGCGCTCCAACAGGCGCGCGCCGAGCGACTCTTCCAGCCCGCGGATCTGATGGCTCACGGCGCTGGTTGAGACATTCAACTCGGCCGCCGCGCGGGCGAAGCCGCCGAGCCGCACCGCCGCCTCGAAGGCGCGCAACGCTGTGAGTGGAGGGATATTGGACATAGGGAGGTATTGTAGGATATTCAACACCCCTTGAAAAACCATCTTTTGCCTGTCCCTGTCGCGCGGGGTAACGTCGCATAACGCCGATATGGCACTAATCCGACCGGAGGCAGGAATGTATTTCGACAGCAGGCTATGGATGATGATGGCGGGGCTGCGGCTGCGCGTTGCCGGCGCAGTAGCCCTGGGCCTGATCGCCATGGGCTTCGGCGTTCTGCGCTTCGTGTTCCTCGGTCGGGTTCTCGCGCTGGCGTTCGAAGGCGCGCCGCCGCAGCAGATTGCGCTTGCCGCAGCCGGCACGGTCGCCTGCATGTTGCTGCGGGCCGCGCTCGACCATCGCCGGGTCGTCCTCGCGCAGGGCACGGCCGGACGCGTTCAGTCGGTGTTGCGCGCGCGCCTGTTCGACCGCATCGCCGAACTTGGCCCCGCCTGGTTCGGCGCCGAGCGGACCGGCGGCGTGATGCTCGCCGTCATCGACGGCGTGGAGCAGTTGCAGACCTTCTTCGGCGCTTACGTGCCGCAGCTCATCATCGCCGCCTGCGCGCCGGTGGTGATCTTCGCCGTGCTGGCATGGTGGGACGTGCCGACCGCCGCGGTACTGCTGGTCGCCGCGCTCGCGACGCTCGCGCTGCCGATGCTGGTCCACAACGCCGACAAGCACGCGGCGATCGCCCGCGCGGCTGCGTTCAAGGCGTTCGGCGAAGAGTTCCTCGACGCGGTGCAGGGTCTGCCGACGCTCAAGGCCTTCGGCCAGAGCGACGCCTTCGCGCGCAAGCTTGCCGAACGTGCGAGAGCCCTGTCCGACAGCACATTCTGGGTCCTCGCGCTGGGTCTGCTCACGCGCTTCTTCACCGACCTCGGCACCGGGCTCGGAGCCGCGGCCGCGATTGCGGTGGGTGCATGGCGGGTGCAGCACGGCGAAATGAGTCTGGAAGCCTTGTTGATCATCCTGATGGCCGGCACCGAGATCTTTCGGCCGTTGCGCGATCTGCGCTCGGTGCTGCATCAGGGCATGATCGGCCAGTCGGCGGCGAACGCCATCCATACGCTGCTGGAAGCCCGCAGCGGCGCCCCGGCCGGCGGCGCGGCGCACGTGCCGGACCTGACACCGAGCATCGCGTTCGACAACGTCGGCTTTGCCTATCCGGGCCGCCGCGCGGACGCCCATGCCGGGTTGAGCTTTGAGATCGCCGCCGGCGAGACGGTGGGGATCGTCGGACCGAGCGGCGCAGGGAAATCGACCATCCTGCGCCTGCTGTTGCGGCAGCACGATGCGCAGGCCGGTTCGATCAACATTGGTGGCCACGATATCCGCACGCTCGACCCCGATCAGGTGCGCGGCATGATCGCGATCGTCGCGCAGGACACCACGCTGTTCGACGGCACGATCGCCGACAATCTGCGGCTCGGCCGGCATGACGCCAGCGACGCCGACATGGTCGCCGCGGCCGGCGCGGCCAACATCCACGACTTCATTAGCGCGCTGCCCGATGGTTATGCGACGCGCATCGGCGAACGCGGCGCCACGCTCTCCGGCGGCCAGCGTCAGCGCATCGCGATTGCCCGCGCACTGCTGCGCGACGCGCCGATCCTCGTGCTGGACGAAGCGCTCTCCGCCGTCGATGCTGAGAACGAAGCGGTCATCCAGCAAGCGCTGGACCGGTTGATGCGAGGCCGCACCACCTTGATCCTGGCACACCGCCTGTCGAGCGTAATCGGCGCCGACCGGATCCTCGTGCTGGAACAGGGGCGCGTGGTCGAGAGCGGCACGCATGCCGAATTGATCGTCCGTGCGGGCGCGTATCGCCGCCTGATGGGACCGCAGGTCGCCGCGGCAGGCGAACGCCCGGCGGTAATCGAACCGGCGCGCGCCGCGGCGGTGTCGTCGGGGCCGCAAGTGCGGCCGCTCTCCGAAGACGCCGCCGCGATCGGCTGGGGCGATACATTGCGCACCTTGTTGCGCTTCGTCAGGCCATGGCGAATGAAGCTGACGCTGACCGTGCTGTGCGGCATCGGCCGGGTGCTGAGCTTCATCGGAGTCGGCGTGCTGGGCGCGCTCATCGTTGCCGGCGTCGCCTCGGGACGGCCGGTCCTGGGGTTGATCGTCGGGCTGTTGTGCGCGGCCCCGGTCGCGGCAACGCTGCACTGGCTGGAATCCTGGCTCGCCCATGACATGGCTTACCGCCTGCTGGCGGAAATGCGCATCGCCCTGTTCGCCAAGCTCGAGCGTCTCGCGCCTGCCTATCTGCTGCGCCGCCGTTCCGGCGACCTGGTGGCGCTGGCCACCCAGGACGTGGAGACGGTCGAGTATTTCTACGCGCATACCGTGGCCCCGGCTTTCGTCGCGGTGCTGATTCCCGCCAGCGTGCTGGCGCTGCTGGCATGGGCGGCCTGGCCGCTCGCGCTGGTGCTGCTGCCCTTCCTCGCCTGGGCCGGTCTGACGCCGGTGTTCGCACGCAGCAAGATCGACCGTCTCGGCGGCCTCGCACGCGCTGCATTGGGGCAGCTTGGCGCGCATCTCACGGAGACGATCCAGGGCCTCGCCGAACTCGCCGCCTTCCAGGCAACGGGGCGACGCCGCGCCGTATTCCTCGCCGATATAGCGGCTTACCAGAAGCAGCGCTCGGCGCTGCTGGACGACCTGTCGCGGCAGAGCGCCGCCCTCGAAGTGGCGACCGGCCTGGGAGGACTTGCGGTCGCCTTGTTGGGCGCGGTGCTCGCCTCGCGGGGCTGGTTTGCCCACGAATGGCTGCCGTTGCTGGTGCTGGTCGCCGTCGCGGCCTTCATGCCCGTTGCGGAAATTGGCCAGGTGGCGCGCCAGTTGGCCGATACGATCGCCTCCACGCGCCGGTTGCATGTCGTCGAAGCAGAGGCCGAGCCGGTGACCGATGGCGACCTGCCGGTGCCCGCGAATCCGCAAGTGCAGCTCCACTCGGTGAGCTTCGCCTACCCGGGCCGCAGCGCCCCGGCGTTGGACCGGGTGAGCTTTGCCGTGCGTCCCGGCAGCACCGTGGCACTGGTCGGCGCCTCGGGCGCGGGCAAGTCGACGGTCGCCAATCTGCTGCTGCGCTTCTGGGATCCGCAGCAAGGCGCGATCAAGCTGGGTGGCATCGATTTGCGCCAACTGCGACTCGCCGACCTGCGCAACCATATCGCGCTGGTCGCACAGGATACCTACCTATTCAACGACACGCTGGAGGCAAACATCCGCCTCGCCGGGCGCGACGTGTCCGATGCAGATGTCCGCCGCGCCCTGGACCGGGCCGCGCTGAGCGAGTTCGTCGACCGTTTGCCGGACGGCCTCGCCACTCGGGTGGGCGAGCGTGGCGTGCAGTTGTCAGGCGGGCAGCGTCAGCGGGTGGCGATTGCACGCGCCTTCCTCAAGGATGCGCCAATCCTGATCATGGATGAAGCGACCTCGCATCTCGACACGATCAGCGAGCAACAGATCCGCGCCGCCCTCGACGAATTGATGGCGGAGCGCACCTCGATCATCATCGCGCACCGTCTGTCCACGATTCAGAACGCCGACACGATTCTGGTCATGGATGCCGGGCGAGTCATCGAGGCGGGCTCGCATGACGCGTTGTTGAATGCCGGAGGAGTCTATGCGCGCCTCGTTGCGCATCAGTCCGGCGTGGTTGCCGCGTAGCGGATCTCATGCTCCCTTCTTATAGAGCGCTTTCAACTGAGACAACTCTTCCAAAAATTTATTCTTAAGTTCCTGCGGCCCTACGACTTTCAAATTTGAACCGTATTCCAGCAGCTTCCGCGCGCCGTGCTCGATGGATTCGATAGGCATCAAAAATTCTTTCCATCCTGATGGCACCTCCGCACTACCTGCACCCTGCAAAACTGGAGCGGTTCTAATACGTGCGTTGGCCAGCCAGTTCTCGCCGCGCGGCGACACGGCGATATGTGCCGTCAGCCGATAAAGATCAGTCTCGTACCGGTTCATGGCGTCACGCCAGTGCTTCGCCAGATCAAATCGCGCAGGACGCTTGAAACGACGGCGGGAGGTCTTGAGTTCACTAATATTCGCTAGCCGAAAAGTCAGTGCGCCGGGCCTGCCTACCATCTTGGCTATCAGATACCAAGCACCTCCCTTGACAACCAAACCAAGCGGTTCAAGTTCGCGGCTGGATAAACCTTGCCAACTCTCGTACTTCACTTCGATACGGTACGAGCCCCAAACGGCATTGGCGACTTCACGCAGAAATAACGGCGTTTCTTGCGCACGGTACCAATCCACCGTGTCAATGTGCAGTCGGCTGGCGACACGATCAGCCTGCTCGCGCGAGTCTGGAGACAGGCTGGCAATCATCTTTAGCCGCGCCGAGGTTGCCATGCCGTCCAAGCCCAGTTCTGTCGCAGGCCCAGGCAAACCTGCCAGAAACAGCGCGTGCGCTTCGTGCTCCGTGAGCCCTGTGAGATCGGTACTCCAACCCTCGCGCAATTGAAATCCTCCATTGCGACCTCGATCCCCCCAAATGGGCACGCCAGCAGTGGAGAGCTGATCGATATCGCGCAAGATCGTGCGCTCGGAAACCTCCAGTGCTTCAGCCAAAACCGGTGCGGTCATACGCCCGCGCGCTTGCAGCATCATCATGATCGACAAAAGGCGGCTGGCTTTCATAAACGACACCCTACCTAAAAATACATGACATAAGGTGTCATGTTAACGGACTTATTATCTGCCACACCCCTAATCTGCTCGATCATCAAATCAATTGAAGAGAGACAAATGAAAATAATTTCCGGACCCCTGAGCATGTTCGGCGCCAAGGTCGAGATCGCGGCGCACGAGAAGGGCATCGACTTCGAGCTGGTGATGGCGCCGTTTGACCAGCTGCGCGGTTACAACCCCAAACATCCAGATGTATTGCGCGTCAATCCGAAGCATCAGGTGCCGGTACTGATAGACGGCAACCTGGAGATTTTCGATTCCACGCAAATATTCGAGTATCTTGAGGACCTGAAGCCCGATCCCGCCTTATGGCCGGCGCATCCAAAGGCGCGCGCCATCGCGCGTCAGCTCGAACACTGCAGCGATGAAATCTATTTCCCTCACATTGTCCGACTGATGGGTCTTGAAGATGCGCCGGATGATCCTGCGGCGCAGACCGCGCGCAACGAAGCGTTGCAATATTATCGACGCATGGAACGAGTTCTCGCGAATCGAGAATTTCTGGCCGAGACCTATTCCTATGCCGACATTGCGTTTTACATGGCGCAGTTGTTCGGCGCGCGCAAGGGCGCGCCGATAACAGGAGAAACGCCCAACCTGCTGGCTTGGCGTGAACGGATGACCGCACGTCCTGCCGTGCGAAAAGTTGCCGTTGCTATGGCGGGATATCTTGCCTCGATTGGAAACGCGGTCCCCGATTTCCTTCAAGGACTTAACTAGCAGCCTGTTGAAAAACCTCGTGCAATTCAGGGCGTCCACCGATAGACAGTAATACTGGACCCCTTAACGTTGTTCTTCGTCACCACGTACTCACCCGTCGATCGAAGGTATGCCCTGACGCCATACATCGAATCGATAGCACTGCTGGCGTCGACTTTAGCGGTATTGGTGTTGACCAGCGTGGTGTCGAGATTGCCTGTAGCGAGATTGAACGCATCGATGTTCGGCAAAGCTTGCCCGGTACCGAACCAGTAGCCGACGAAGAGATAGCTGCCGGCTGCGTCAATCGACTTGGCGCCGACATGGGGGAGCTTGATCACCGGATTAGGCGTCGTGGTGTTGCCCGCGCTCCAGCCGTGATACACCTCGATCCGCGTGCCTATCGCTGTCCAGTCCGTCCCCCCAACAACGCCCTGTCCGAGAATCATCGTGTCGCTGTCCGCGAGGTAGACGATTCGCGTCAACGGCTTGATGCTATCGGGAATGCGAATAGGGACACCGGGTCCCCATGTTGGCTTGCCGCTAGCGTCGAAGCCGATCAACGGATAGTGGTAGATGTAACCAGTCTTGTCGAGGCCAGCCCACACGCCTCCTTTGCTGTCGATGCAGAATCCGTCCCTGACCGATGCGGCCGTCTTGAACGCCGGACCGGGAAGCGTGGCGTCCGGTATTGCAATGTAGCCATTCGCAGCATTGAAGTGGAAGAAGTAGTAGATATCGGGATTCTGGCCGGACGCTACAAGGATTCGGTTGGCGCCGACGGAGGCAAGTTGACCGAAGTGCTCATCTCGTGAGCGATCGTTGATGTTGATGCGCGGATCGGATGGATAGGCGATCGGATCGACAGTGTTCGCTACGAAGGTTCCCCCAGCGGTGCCGGTGTAGATGTTGGTGCCGCCATAAAAATAGACGCCGTCGGTACCCGGGTCCGGAGCGGCGATCCCCTCAAAGTTGAGAGACTGAAGCTTCCACTGCAGACGACCCGAAGTGTTGTAGGAGTGAATGTCGGTGCCGCCGTCGCGGCCGAGGTCCCAGCTTCCGCCCCACGGGTTGTTGAGCACATAGAGGTTGCCTGCGGTGTCCTTGCCGATGCCAACGACGCGCGTGAAGCGCTTGTCGCCAACCTGCCCTTTGATTCCCGTCGTGGTGTCGAGATAACCGCCTTGAATGCCGAACGTGCCGGCTAACGTCGGTGTGCCCGAGACCTTGTAGCGCTTGATGTTCATGTCGGTACCTTCGTCTCCGACCATGAGCTGCCCCGACGACGCATCGAAATAGAGCGCCGATGGCAGCGACCCACTTGGCATCCGGATGGTGTTCAACAGGGCACCGGTCGGACTGAACCCGACGATCGAGCCCTCACTCTTCTGCGCGACCCAAACATTGCCTGCGCCATCCAGTGCGAGAGCGCCCGGGCCCGTGATGTTGATGTCCCGCTGCCAGACACCGCCGGTAGTGAAGATCCGGACGCGGTTGCCATAGAAGTCGCTCGCATAGAGGAGCGAGCCCGCCGTGGCGAGTCCAGTGACGACGTCGACCCGAGGCTGATTGTTCGACGCGCTGATCTGAATCAATAGATCACGAGCCTTGGTGGTGCGGTTGTATCGTCCCACCGCACCGCTTCCGTACGTCCCGCCGGGCTGCAGCGCCACAAAGATCGACGTCGCGTTGCCCGTGATCGCGCTGCCCTGAAACTCGCCATGCGCGCCCATCGAGCCGAGGCTCTTGCCAGCCTGGTAGATAGCGACGCCACCCTCGTACTCATCCCACATGGAGGCCGTATAGATCACGCCTTCCGGCGCGACCCACATGGAACGCGCCGTGTTACCCACGTGGGCTGCGAGGGTGCCATAGGTGTTCGCCAGCCAGTCGGTGGTGTTTTCCGCCTGACACGCCGGCGCAATCGTCGCAATCGTGGTGATCGCTGCGGCGAGTAGCACAGCATGAATTCGTTTTTTCTCAATCATGACTGATGCTCTCCAGAACGTAGTGATCATTCACGTGAATAGTCGGCCAGTCAGATTTCAAATTCGTGATCGGTGACCCACGTATGACCATACGCAACGCATTGCGCCTTTACAAGCCGCACTGCGACTTTGCATGCGGACGTGAATTGATCTCCCCTCTCCTTCTCGCGCAACAGGTAATATTTCGCCTTGTCCTGGCGTATCGCTATGCATAGCGAATGAATCAGGGCGTTTTGACCGTTACCAAAAAACATAGGGGTGGAGTCAATGAATCGAAAAGAAATCAAAGCTCAGGTCGTGCAGCTTCTATCGAATGGGGTTGCGAAATCCGAAGTGTTCACCAGGTTGACGGGACAAGGCGTCAAGGATCGTCTGCTTGCCTATTTCATCGCAGCGCACGCAGATCCTGAACGATGCCGTGCAAACCGCGGCCATCTGATTGCCGTTCGGGTCATCGCGTGGTTGCAGGTCATTGTTGGCTTGTTGGCGGGATACGCCGTTGGCAGCGAGATATCTGCCGTGGCGGGGTTGATCGTCGCGGCGGTGGCTGTGGCGATTTCCCTGTTGTTCGTCTGGGGTTTTACGAAGAACAATGTCGGCGCCTACAACGCCTATCTGATTTTGGCGATTACGCAATTGCCAAGGCAGTTCACGGACTTTGCGGAACATCCCATGTCAACCTTGATTGGTTGTCTGATCGGGGTGGGGTTGTTCGCCTACATCTGGTACGTCAGAACCCGGATCTTTCCTGATTTCAATTTCATTGCACCTAAAAAATTGAATGGGAAGTACGTCTTCTCGGAGTAACCCATCGGGTAGTGACAGTAACCGCGAGACGCCGTCTTTTTGGAGGGCGAAATTTCTACCGATATGTGACGCGTTTCATTCGTCTCGGAACGGTCGATTTTGCAAATGGTCGAATTCGATTCGCGCCTGTTCAACCCGAATCCGTCAACATGAGGGGTAGACATGAAAGCAATCGAAAGCAAGCGCTTTTCCATGCGTATTGGCTCGCGGGCGGTCGCGTGCCTGCTGGCGGCGGGGTTTGCCGCTTCAACCACTTCGGCGGCCAGCGCGGCCGATTCCGTCCTTCTGCCTCAGGATGCGCCGCACTACAGGACCGGAGACAACTGGACCTATGTGTGGTCCGACCTGCTGTCCGGAAAGAGTAGGACCATCACGCAAACCGTGACGTCCGTCAATGCGGATGGGAGTGCATCTCTTCAGATAGGGTCCGGAAGCGGGCATGTAGAGCTGACCTCTGAAGCAAACGTGATTCCCAATGCAGCCGCCCAACACGCCTGCGGTATCGCGCTTCATTTTCCGCTGCGAGCCGGAACGCGCTACGAGGCGGACTGCCAGGCCGCCGGCGAAGCGAGCACGACTGTGCTGCGGCGCGCCCAGTGCGAAGTGCAAGGTGTGGAAGAGATCAAGACAAGGGCCGGCTCGTTCTCCGCGATCAAGATCAGGATGACGGGAGTCTGGACGCCGCAATCTGGCTTTGGGGGTGGACCGATGGAGGAGACACTGTGGTATGCCCCAACCGCCAAGCGCATTGTCCGTGAGGAGTTTCAAAGCCGCATGGCCGGAAAGGGCGTACCTGCGACGACCTCGACTGAGTTGGTGCGTTATGCGGTGAGACAGTAGTGCGTCGTTCGGCTGTATCGGCCATCGAAATTGGAGCGTCAGCGCGCGGGTGAACGGACCTTGCCGTCCACCACTAATGTGCGTTTGTCTGGTGTGACGTCGTATTCGACCGTTTGCGCTGGTGTAACGGCACCATAAGAAACGCCGTTCACGTAGACGGTCCCGCCCTTCAGTTCAATCGTGTCGCCGCCGACCCGCGCGGTGCCCTGTTCGCCCTGTAAAACTGCGCCGGCGCAACCTTGACTTGTAAAACTGCGGACTGTCGTAGTCGGCTTCACAGGATTCCCTTGCTGGTCCGGAAAGAAAAAATGCGGGACAAAAGGGCCATGTAGCGCAGCATTTTCCGCGCTGCATGGCTGTGCATCCTTGCTGTCGGCGCCGTGGGCGGTTCCGAAACTGATCATGCACCCGGCAAGCGTGGCAATCGTCGGGGGCAACAGTTTGTTCATGCTGATATCCGTTATGTCGTGAGTCCCTTAGACCGGAAATCGATTTCCGAATAGCGCGGTGTCCGCGTCTGGCTGAAGCATGACGTCTCAGCATGGGGCGCGCCGCTAGTCATCGGCCGCCTCGTCTTCCTCCATTGTGTCGATCGTGTCGTCATCCTCGGAACGCGTCAGGACAAACTCAGCAATCGCATCCCAGTGCCGCAACGCCTTGACGCGATCACCGTCCATTACAAACTCGAACGTCGTCTCCGGGCTCAGGTAACTGCGGAACTGCAGGTCTTTGAACGGCACCAGAACTTCAGTAGGCCCGTTTGGAAAGCGCAGAGTGAGCTTCTGTTCACGGTTTAGTCGCACCGCGGCTTTGATCCCAATCGCCGTTACGTAGGTGCCCGTGATTTTGTCGATGACGGACTGGGGCACCGTATCGGGTGTCCGCTTGAATATCGCCTCGGCCTGATCAAGCCACAGCACCGCCCGGTCGATGTCACCCAGCGAACTCGTCTGGAACAGGACGGACCATGCGCCGTCGACTTCGTCATCGGGGGTGTCGAAACGGTCGTAATGGAAATGGTTCAGCGGAAGACAGGTCTGGCGGAATGCCAACTGCAACTGATTATTCTCGAGCGAGATCGTCAATGGCCCATACGCCGGGTGTTCGTATCGACCGACATAGCCGGCCAGATCATGCGACGGGCATGTATTCGGTACGGGGTTCGGCACAACCCTTTGGCGAGCTTCCCTAAGGCTGTTCCTCGCCCGCCTGGTGAAATCGAAAAGCCGCTGAGTCCAGTCCGTTGGCGGCAGACCCAGCAGACGGTCATAGATTTCGTAGCCCACGGCGTTGCGCAGGATCGCGCAATGGTCGCCGATAACAAAGACGTTTACGCCGATCTTCTCGTTCGGTAAATACGAAACTTGCGAATGGAATGCGCGAAGATCTCCACCGTGACTTGCTAACAGGTGCCCTCTGTACGACGCCGTTTGTCGACCCATGCCATAGATGCCATTCAGTTCCGGCGTGAATCCCAGAACTTCATTCATCGCGTCAGGAACTGCAACGCCTGGTGCCAGCGTTGCCTTGAGAATACGCTCGGGAATCACCTGCTTGCCGGCCACCCGGCCTTTATTCATCAACATCAGCAACCAGCGGGACATGTCATCCATTGTGGCGACAATGCTGCCGGCGGGGCTCGACTCGTCGGCGTCCATGTACGGCGGCTGCCACAGTTCATCGCTGTCGCGCTTCTCCAGAAACGGCACCGCAGGTTCTGCTCGCGTGAGCATGTCGGCTATGGTGAATGCCGTGTCAGTCATGCCAAGCGGCGTAAGTATCTCGTCCCGCACGAAGTGGTCCCAGCGCTTCCCGCTCAACAATTCTATGATGTGGCCAACCGCCTCATACATCATGTTGTTGTAGATGAATTTCGAGCGCAGCGGCGCAGTCGGCTTCATGAAACGAATTCGCTCGAACAATTCTGCCAGCGAGAGGCGTGCCTCGTACCAGATCATGTCGTGCCGCGGTACGCCCGTCCGATGACTCAGCATATCGCGCAGCGTGACGGCCTCATCGAGCGCCTTGTCATAAAAGCGCAGGCTGGGGACGAATTCGCGGATCGGCCGGTCAAAACTGAGCAGGCCGCGATCGACGAGGAGGCCCGCCGCCACAGCCGTAAACAACTTCGTATTCGATGCAATTGGGAACCACGTTGCCGCGGTGTACGGCAGCTTGCTGGCATGGTCGCGATACCCATAGCCCTTCGAGAGCACGACCTCGTCGTCCTTGGCAATGCTTACGCCGATGCCCGGCACGTTCCAGTCGCTTATCAATTTCTCCATGAAACCGTCAAAATCACCCAGTTCTCTCAGCATCGAATTTGTCCTTTAACGGCAAGTTGATCGTCGGAAAACGTTTATTGCGGCTTTCTAAGGCATTCGGGATGAAACCGATGGAGATCGTAAAGCAGAAAGGGGAAGTAAAGCAGAGTTGCCTGACACATGACTTTCATATGTCAAAGCAGGCGGGCAGTCACTCAAATTGTTGAACTGGTAGGTCGTTCGGAGGATGACGCGCCGTTCATTTCAGAGTTTTTTAGCGCTTTAGATGCGTTCGGCATAACCCCGATGCCGCTCGGCAGGTGGTTTCGTCAAGCCCTTTCACATCCTGTGAGCTGATGAAGTCTGAGCGGTTGATTTCTTTCAGCGCGGCCACCGTTTGCGAGAGACGATGGCGAAGCTCACGGCGATCGCGCCCGTCTGGACCTGGCGATCGTCTGCCGAAGATACCCCGGCGAAGCGAGGGCGACGCGGGCCGCGCTTCCTACCAATCAAAGGATCCTGCGCAGGTTCAGGATCGCTGGCGTGCTCGTCAACCGATACCGCTATGCGTCCCAGCTGGTGTGGATGACACTTGGGGCTCGTTGAGGCCATGGGTAATCTCGTGTGAAAGGACATACCCGTATTGAACAACTCGATCATCGATTAGTAAAATGAATGATTTGATCGATACGATAACGAACCAGAATGGAACTCAAACTGCTGAGGACGTTTTTGTCGGTCGTCGAACTGCGTCATTTCGGGCGGGCGGCGGACGCTCTGCACATGAGTCAGCCGGCGTTGAGCAAACAGGTCGGCGCGCTAGAGGCGAGTCTGGGCGCGAAGCTGTTCGAGCGGGGTCGACATGGCGCGGAGCTGACGCGGTTCGGGGAAATTTTTCTGCCCGATGCGCAAGCGCTCGTCCACGATGCGGACGAGATTCTCGCGCGTGCGCGAGAGGCCGGCAGCGGCAGGCGTGGGCATTTGCGGATCGGCATTTGTTTGTCCGTGCTGACGATCGCGCCGCAGATCATTGCCGACTTCCGTCAGCAATATCCGGGGATTGCCGTCGCGTTGAGTGACCTGTCTTCCGCTGAGCAGACCCGCCGTCTTCTGGCGGGGAAGCTGGATGTGGGCTTTATGCGGGCGCCCTCGGTCGACGGTCTCTCGTCGCTTCGTGTGATGGAGGAGACACTGGCACTGGCGTTGCCCCCACGTCTTGAGCACGTGCGTCTTCCGTCCGATTTTGGCAAGCTAAATGAAATAGGTTTTCTGGCCTTGCGGCGTGCGCGTGGGCCCGGCCTCGCTGCTCAAGTCGAAAGCTGGTGTCGCGAACAGGGCTTTGTACCAAACGTGACGCAACAGGCTGATGATGTGCAGTCTGTTCTGGCATCTGTCGCTGCTGGAGTCGGCGTCGCGTTCGTTCCCTCGCGTGCGCAACATCTTCTTCGGGACGCTACCGTCCTGCCACTTCGCGGAAAACACGCGAAGTGGCGCGTAGGACTTGTGTGGGCGGATGCGCAGAAGAATCCGGTTACTTCACGGTTTGTTGCGTTTGTGCGCGCTGCGTTGAAAGGTGTCTGATTCTTCTTTTCGGCGACAACTTACCTGAGGGACGAGTCGCAGTCGGCGTGCCAACGATTCGGACGCACCACGCTACTACTCGCCCGCCCTTCTTGATCGCCTAGTGTTGCGCGACGACCGGTTGCTGAGCCGTGTCGGCTCTTAGCGCTGCGGCAGTTTTCTCTGCCGGGCTTTGGCGTTGCGGCTCATTTGCGGTGGCTATCGGCTCGCCTGCTCGCTGCGCCACCTCTTCTGCAAGCAGGTTCGCTGCGTGGCGTGCTGTGATGCGGCTTTGCGGAACACCCTTCGCATCGAGCGCAATCACCTTGTACAACTCGCGGTCGCATTCGAGTTCCTGCTGATATTGCTCAGCCTTGTCCACCAGCAATTCAAGAAGCGTCTGACGACGCCTTCTTTCCTCCAGCGTGATGGAAGGATTCCTACATATCGAGGACGCAAGTGTGATCAAGGTATCCAGTTGAGCCAGGTGCCGGTCGCATAAATCGAAGGCCGACAGGGCAAGCTTTTCGTATTGGATTGCGTCGACAGCCGGACGTGATGCGGGTTGATTTTTGTTGGGCTTGCTCATGGTGACGATCTCCCTGTTACGTCTTGGATCGCCCGACACTCGCTTGGGAAGGGGGTGAGCGGGCACGTAGCAGGTTAGCAGACCGGGTCGAAAACAAACCGGCGAGCCTTGCGGCTCCCCACCACGGCCCGCCCATAGAAATATAGACGTGCAGAGGTAGACGCACGACCCGCCTGAGCGGGTGTGCGGTTTTCGACTACAGGCTGCTAAACCCGGCCGCCGGGTGTTTCCCAACGACCTGGCAATTATAAATCAGGTGGCGTGGATTGCCTTCAACCTTGTAGGCCAAATGTTTGATTTTGGCCAAACGGATAAGGGATGCTAGGACGAAGGGGCGTGTGTTTGGCCGGTGCTTCGATTCGCCGCACGAATACCCGATCCCAACTTCAGCGAATGCGCATTTTCGATCCGCTTGAGTCACTCAGAACTCGCTTCCCGCTGTTCGTTTTCGCAGCGGCATGAGACCTCCGCCGAAGACTCATCGGCTCCGCACGGCGCCACAGGGACTTTAGGAACAACGTCCACCGCATGCGAGGAGAGTTCTGCTTCGACAGGTTCGATGATGGCAACCAGACCAGCCTCCAATCTGACATGGCGTTCGAACAAGGCGAGAAGTTCAGGGCGCAGTCCGTCGCCGCGTTGTGCTGCAAGAGCGTGAAGCGAGAGAAAGGGCAACATGGTCAAACTCCAGTCGATGAAAGACAGGCGAGCGCGATGACGATGAAAGAATTGACATGTCGGACGCCTGCGAGATCAGTGTGGTTCGGACGCGCCGCGCGACGTCCGCCGACCTCGGCTAATGCGGGATCGAATGCTCAAGCTAGCGCAGCAGATCGGTACGGACACTCCGTTTCTTGCTGTTCAATTGAGATGAAGGTCTTCGAGTATTGCAGCAAGAAACGGGGGGCCGCTGACCGCTCGCGCCAATATTGTTCAGGCAGAGAGGAGCGATCGTGCATCTCTCTTTCAACCGCAGTCAATGAGGAATTCACCATGTCCAAGGAAGATGACAACAAGGCCATCGTAGGCCGCTGGTTCACCGATTTCTGGGGCAAGACCTGCAACCTCGAAGTCGTCGACGAGCTTGCCGCTCCCGACATGCTTCTGCGCTACTCGCTGCACGAGCCGCGCCGTGGACGCGAGGACATCAAGGCATTCATGAGCGATTTCCGCGAAGCATTCCCGGATCTCAACTTCTGGGGTGCCGCCGATCTCATCGCCGAGGGGGACTATGTAGTCGGTCGATGGGAAGGTGGCGGCACGCATACCGGTCCGGCATTCAGCGATTTCCTCGTAGGATCGTTGCCGGCTGCGACCGGACGGAAAATGCGCTTCACTGGCACGACTGTGCTCCAGCTAAAAGACGGCAGGATCGTTGAAGAAATCGGCCTGGACGACGGCGTGACCGCTCTGCAGCAACTCGGACTCATCAAAACAGCGTGACCGAAGGCACGATGCGTCCGATATGTTTGCGTGACGCCATGTGCATCTAACGCTACAACGGGCCGGGTGTACCCCTGCTCGTTGTAGCCCGTGACGCCAATCGCGAAGGTCAAGCCTGTGGCCAGCAACAGTTATTCGAAGAGACAGCGTCGGCCGTCGTTTCCTGGCCGGTTGCTGCCTGACGCGGTCGGCTCACTTCGCCCCAAAACGGCCGGTCAACTCTATCGACAGCGGACACTCATTGGATGGCTGCACACGCACGTTCGGCGGCACTGACGGTTTGGGCGATAAGCGTTGAAATTGTCATCGGCCCCACACCTCCCGGAACCGGCGTCACCGCTGCGCATCGGCCCATCAGATCATCGGGATGGATGTCGCCTATGCCGCCGGGATGGTAGCCGGCATCGATAACAATTGCTCCGTCGCTGATCCAGTTGCTACGAATGAAGTTCGGCTTTCCTACTGCACCGACGATGATTTCGGCACGTCGAATTTCCGCTTCAAGATTTGATGTCTTCGAATGGCATAGAGTGACCGTCGCGTTCGCATTCGATAGCATAAGCGCCATCGGTTTTCCAAGAATGGGACTGCGCCCCACGACCACGGCCCGCTTGCCAGAGACATCGATCTTGTAATGAGCCAGCAAGCGCATGATTCCGGCGGGCGTTGCGGACCCGAAGGCGGGTTCGCCTAACGCCATCAAACCAAAGCCGTGGCTGGTGACGCCATCAACATCCTTGGAGATGGATATTCTGTCGAAGCACCGGCGTTCGTTCACATGTGCCGGCACCGGGTGCTGAAGCAGAATGCCATGCACCGTCTTGTCAGCGTTGAGCTTGTCAATCGCGGAAAGCACGTCATCCGTCGCCGCGCTCGCAGGCAACTTGATCACAATCGAGTCCATACCAACTCTCCGGCATGCACTGCCCTTCATGCTGACGTACGTCGCCGACGAAGGATCATTTCCTACAAGGATCGTAGCCAGTATGGGTGTCTGGCCGCCATTTCTTGCCTTGAGGGCCGCAACGTGTTCGGATAGTTTCCGCTCGTGCAACGCCGCTACTGCTTTACCGTCGAGAAGTGTGCTCATGCGTTTCCCCCTTGCATGACCAATCTGGAACCGGCATGGCTCAAATACTGAACAGGGCAAAGCGGGAGTGAATGGGAGCGCGATTGATTAAGCGCGAGCCGCGTGGACAGAGAAGGGATTTTGGCAATGATCATGGGCAGTCTCAAAGAGATTAATCAAGATGCCCAGGCGAACGGCGTTCGACCGTCTACGCTTCCCGATGGTGACCCATCTATTGCTCGCCAGTTACGTAGACACGTTATTTTAGTCGGCTTTTTTGTGGCTACGCAAGGTCAGTCGCAGAAAGCAAAGACATGGATTGCCAACGATTCAGGTGTCTGCGTCGCTTGGCCGTTTCTGGCCGACCGTCGCCCAACGCGACAGGCTGCGCCTGCGCCTGAGCTTGGGCGGCCCTTTGGTGTCCTCTGAGTGGAATCTACACTGTAGGCGTTACACGCTAATTTGTTTGGCCGATAACGCCGTCTCTATGACCGTGCCGCCTTTGCAATAGGTTTGATACGCGGTCGATCCCGTTCGCCACGAAACCACGGTGTTGATCGATGTGCCCACGTACATAACGGCCGCAAAGTCATCGATGGCAATCGAAGATGGGATCGACCGGGTTTGTTGTGCTGCATGTAACGTCTCGCGTCTCTTCGAATCGCTGCTGTAATGAACGGCACAGCCACCAGGCAGTAATCCCAGACAGTCGAGCGGACGATACGCTGAGCCCCAGAACGAATCGGTGAGCCCGGCCTCGAACCAGCACATTGCGCCTGCACTCATGCCCGCGAGCAGCACACCGCTCCCCCACGCCTCTTTCAAAACCGTATCAAGCCCCCACTCGCGCCAGACGGCAAGTGCAGACTTGGTGTTACCGCCACCGACAAAAATGGCGTCCTGCTCAAGTAGCCTTGCGCGGAAGTCGGAG
This sequence comes from Paraburkholderia aspalathi, assembly GCF_900116445.1. GTDB lineage: Bacteria > Pseudomonadota > Gammaproteobacteria > Burkholderiales > Burkholderiaceae > Paraburkholderia > Paraburkholderia aspalathi. The sequence goes on along the minus strand of NZ_FPBH01000013.1, from coordinate 467 downwards.
ACAAGAATCGACCTCGCGTCGGGTTGCCGAAAGAATGCAAGATGAGACGTTTCACAACCCAAATCACCGTACGCGGCGTGGAACTTGTCGAGATGCGCGGGCAAGTCACCGCTGGGCGTGGCCAGATAGCAGATACGCGGTCGCGCCTTTCCTGTGAGACCAGTGATATGCCTGTCGATGGGCGATGGCGTGTCCTCCATCATGAAGCCTCCGCCGCCTACTGCAAGGATACGTTGCATGGATGCCCCCGGCGTTGATCGTGGGTTGTCGCGCGAACTGGAAGCCGCTTGGTTTCGCGATTGTCGACGATTTGGGGGACCGAGTCGACCGTCTGAAAGTGGCCGGACTGAGCCCTCCGGCACCCGACTCAGATCGACCGAGGCTGTGTGGAAACGCGGAACGTAGATTTGATGTGCAAAAAATCTGATTCGGCGACTATATAGCCGCGTTGCGCTCTCGCAGTCAAT
>NZ_FPBH01000080.1 GCF_900116445.1 Paraburkholderia aspalathi | reverse complement strand
AGCGCCACGGACGCCGTAGCGCTTGGCGCCGGGGCCAACTCGACGTTCGCAAATAGCGTGGCGCTGGGCAGCGCATCGACGACAGCCGCGGCGGTGGTGACGCCGGGTGTCACCATCAACGGCACGGCCTACACGTACGCCGGGACTGCCCCGACGAGCACGGTGAGCGTGGGCAGCGTGGGTAACGAGCGCACGGTGACCAACGTGGCGGCAGGCCGGGTGAGCGCGACCAGTACCGACGCGGTGAACGGCTCGCAGCTGTATGCGACCGATCAGGCAGTCAGCAGTCTGTCCACGACGATCACCGCCAACAAGACGCATTACTACAGCGTCAACGACGGCGGTACACAGGGCGCCAACTACGCCGACGACGGCGCCACCGGCACCAACGCGCTTGCGGCAGGTGTGGCCGCCACCGCAGCCGGCGCCAACAGCACGGCACTGGGTCAGGGCGCGGTGGCCAATAACGCCAATGCCGTAGCGCTGGGCAGTGGTTCGACCACGGCTGCGGCAGTGGCAACGACCGGCGACACGATCAACGGCACGGCCTACACCTACGCGGGGACCGCCCCGACGAGCACGGTGAGCGTGGGCAGTGCAGGCAACGAGCGCACGGTGACGAATGTGGCGGCAGGCCGGGTGAATGCGACCAGTACTGACGCAGTGAACGGCTCGCAGCTCTATGCGACGGATCAGGCGGTCGGCAGCCTCGCCAGCGTAGTGACGGCCAGCAAGACGCACTACTACAGCGTCAACGATGGCGGCACGCAGGGTGGCAACTACAACAACGATGGCGCCACCGGCGCCAATGCGTTGGCGGCGGGCGTGGGGGCGACGGCAAGCGGCGTGAGCAGCTTCGCCGGCGGCAACGGTGCCTCCGCACAGGCGGACAACGCGCTTGCGCTGGGCGCTCTGTCGAGCGCCTCGGTGGCCGGCGGGGTCGCGATCGGCTCGGGATCGGTGTCCAATCGCGCGGTTCTATCCGGTATCGGTTCAATTGCGAACGGCACCCATGCGATTCCCTTCAACACGTCGGATCAAACGCTGCTCGGCGCAGTCTCTTTCGGCAGCGCGGCCGGCAACACGTATCGCCAGTTGACCAACGTCGCGGATGGCACGCAGGCACAGGACGCCGTCACGATCAGACAGCTTGCGGGCGCGCTATCGTCGTTTGCCGTTTCCGGTCAAATGTACTTTCATGCGAATTCGACGGCGGCTGATTCGCTCGCGGTCGGCGCGCAGTCGATTGCGGTCGGACCGACGACGGTGGTCAACGGTGACAACGGCGTGGGCATCGGCAACGGCGCCATTGTCGACGCGACGGCGCCAGGCGGCGTCGCGATCGGAGAAAGCTCGAACGCGGCACAGGCCGACGCGATTGCGCTCGGCAGCGGTTCCATCGCAAGCGGCGCGCAGTCGATCGCACAAGGGGCGAACGCGAAGGCCGCGAATGCAGGCGGCATTGCTATCGGTTCGGGGGCCCAAAGCAGCGCCATCGATGCGGTCGCGATGGGTTCAGGCGCGAGCGCGTCGATGGCAAACAGCGTTGCGCTGGGCGCGGGATCGGTGACGACGGTTGGCGCGTTGAGCAACTACATTGCGTACGGACTGGGCAGTCCGCAGTCGTCGGCGGGCGAGGTCAATATCGGCAATCGGCAGATCACCGGTGTGGCAGCCGGCAAGGCCGGCACCGATGCGGTCAACGTAAGCCAGCTTGCCGCAGTCACCACGCAGTTGACCACGCTGATCAATAATCAAAACGGCGGCGGCGGCGGCGGCGGCGGCGGCGGCGGCGGCGGTGCCCCCTTCTCGTCCACTCCGGGTTCTTCGCCCGCGTCCACGGGGGCGAATTCTTCGGCGGGCGGGCAGGGCTCGGTAGCTTCCGGCTCGAATAGCACGGCGGTCGGCAACAGTTCGCAAGCCAGCGCGAATGGCGCCACTGCGGTTGGCGTCGGCGCGGCCGCGAGCGGGAATAACTCGGTGGCGCTGGGTTCCAACAGCACGGACGGAGGCCGAAGCAACGTGGTATCCGTCGGCTCACTTAACGATACGCGGCAGGTGGCAAATGTGGCTGCGGGAACGCAGGGGACCGATGCAGTCAACGTGGACCAGCTCAATGCCGGGCTCGCACAGGCCAACGCCTATACCGATCAACGGGTGGACCAACTGCAGTCGGGAATCAACTCCGTCGCGCGCAATGCCTATTCCGGCATCGCCGCAGCGACGGCATTGACGATGATTCCAGAAGTCGACAAGGACAAGACGTTGTCATTTGGCGTCGGCACGGCGGGCTTCCGAGGCTATCAGGCCGTCGCGCTCGGCGGAACCGCTCGTATCACCGAGAACATCAAGATGAAAGCAGGCGTCGGTATGAGCCCCGGCGGCACAACCTTCGGGATGGGTGCGGCCATGCAATGGTAGAGCGCAGACGCCTTCGCTCAAGTGCGGACAACGTGATCGTGCGTCGAACCGGACGTACGAAAAAATAGTATGGAGAACACAATGAAGCAGCTTTCTGGATGGAGTTTGTCGCTGAGCCTGGTTTTTCTTGCGGGATGTTCGAGTGCTTCCGGGCCGACGTTTAACGCATATACGGTTACGGCCGCGGACGGTTCGCGGCTTCATCAGGTCGAATGTCACGGGATCTTCGAAGGACCTGCTACCTGTATGAAGGTGGCCCAACGGATATGTCAGGGAGAGCCGGTTCGCCCGGTGCAGAAAGTCGGACGCCTCCTGCCGGATAATGACGAATCCGATGTCACGCGGCGGCTGACCTTCGCGTGTGGTGGCGCGCCGGATACCCCAGCAGCGGCGGCCACGCAGCCGGCCGCACCTGTGGCGCAAACGGTTGATCAGTTCGTGTTGCAAACCGACACCCTGTTTGCTTTCGGCCAGTCCAGTCTGGCTTCGATTTCGCCGGGCGGCGCGGCCAACCTCGCGCAGGTCATCGCGCGGATCAAGCAGCGAAGGGGTGTTCAGTCCATTTCGGTCGTAGGCCATACCGACCGCCTCGGGCCGGATGCGGTCAACCAGTCGTTGTCACTGGCCCGTGCGGAGACGATAAGGGAATACATGATCAATCATGGGCTTGACGGTGAGGTGATTCATGCGACGGGAGTGGGGTCCCGTGATTCAACAACCCAATGTCCGGACGGC
>NZ_FPBH01000083.1 GCF_900116445.1 Paraburkholderia aspalathi | reverse complement strand
CGTGCCTACGATGAGCGCGTGCACGGCATGGCCTCGCACTTTGTATGGTGCAACCGCTCGAAGGAGAGCCTCACGCTCGACGTCAAGGCCCCGCAGGCGCAGGGTATTTTCGAGCGCCTGCTTGAGGACACCGACGTGCTGGTGCAGAACCTGGCGCCCGGCGCCGCAGCGCGACTGGGTCTGTCATATGAAGCGTTGCATGAGAAGTATCCCCGCCTGATTGTCTGCAACATCTCCGGTTACGGGTCCGACGGCCCCTATCGCGACAAGAAAGCATACGACCTGCTGATCCAGAGTGAGTCCGGGTTCCTGTCGATTACCGGCGGTCCGGACACACCGGCAAAAGCCGGCTGCTCCATTGCTGACATCGCTGCGGGGATGTACGCCTACACGAACATCCTCTCCGCGCTTCTACAGCGATCGAAGACCGGCGTGGGACGGGAAATCGACGTGTCGATGCTCGAGAGCATGGTGGAGTGGATGACGTATCCCCTCTACTACGCGTTCGATGGCGCATCCCCGCCACCGCGTGCCGGCGCCGCTCACGCGACGATCTACCCGTATGGCCCCTTCCCCGCCGGCGATGCAAAGACAGTCATGCTGGGATTGCAGAACGAGCGTGAATGGGGTGTGTTCTGCTCGCTGGTTCTGCTGGAACCCGAGATCGCCGTCGATCCTCGCTTCAGTTCCAACTCGAGGCGTGTAGCAGCACGCGAGGAACTGCGCGAAATCATTGTCACCGCGTTCAGCAAACTAACTTCGGAAGAGGTCATCAGTCGACTGGATAGCGCGCAGATTGCCAACGCACGAATGAATGATATGCCCGACGTGTGGTCGCATCCGCAGCTTAAGGAACGCAATCGCTGGGTGAACATCGATTCCCCGGCCGGCTCCATTCCCGCCCTGCTGCCGCCCGGCATCAGTACTGCATCCGATGTTCGACTGGACGCCGTGCCCGCATTAGGCCAGCACACCGAAGCCCTTCTGAATGAACTGGGTTTTTCGACCAATGCAATCCGCGAGCTTCGTGAAGCGGCCGTGATCTAACTCCCCCAGTTAAGGTAAGCCTGTTATGAGCAACACCCAGATTCTTGCTTCGTTTGCGGCCAATCTCAAGTTTGAACAGATCCCCAAAGACGTGGTGGCACGCACGGAAGACCTCTTCCTTGACTGGTTCGGATCAGCACTGGCTGGCCGCGAAGCGCGCCCCGTCGAGACGATCCAGAAGTACGCATTCGAATTCGGACCGCAGTCCGGTCCCTGCGAAGTACTGATCTCCCGCCGAACCACTAGCGCGCTCTTCGCGGCAATGATCAACGCCGCCGCATCGCACTTCGCCGAACAGGATGATCTTCACAACAGTTCGGTCCTGCATCCGGCAACCGTCGTATTCCCCGCAGCGTGGGCCGCCGCGCAGGCGCTTGGCAGAAGTGGCAAAGAGTTCATCGCTGCATCTGTTGCAGGCTATGAAGCGGGCATCCGCGTCGGTGAATTCCTCGGCCGGTCGCACTACAAGATTTTTCATACTACCGGTACGGTCGGGACGATCGCGGCTGCGGCAGCAGTCGGTAATCTTTTGCGATTGAGCGACGAGCAGATGGTGAATGCGTTTGGCTCAGCCGGCACCCAGGCAGCCGGACTCTGGGAATTCCTGAAAGACGCCGCTGACTCCAAGCAACTGCATACGGCCAAGGCCGCGGCGAACGGTCTTCTCGCAGCCTACCTGGCGGCCGACGGCTTCACCGGCGCGAAGGACATCTTCGAAGGCGCGAAAGGCATGGGAGCCGGCCTGTCCACGCAAACGCATCCGGACAAACTCGCCGAAGCGCTCGGTGAGCGCTGGGCGCTGATTGAAACGTCGTTCAAGTATCACGCTTCGTGCCGGCACACCCATCCGGCGGCCGATGCTCTGCTTCAGGTTATTCAACGCGAGAAGCTCTCGCCTGACGACGTTGAGACGGTGGTGACCCATGTTCACCAGGCTGCGATCGATGTACTCGGCCCGGTAATCGACCCAAAGACTGTTCATCAAGCGAAGTTCTCCATGGGCACCGTGCTCGCTCTGGTGGCGGAATTCGGCCACGCGGGTGTGCGTGAGTTCGACGGCCACTACAAGGAAAGCAGGATCGAGCACTTCTGCAAGAAGGTCTCGATGGTGCTCGACCATGAAGTCGATACGGCTTATCCGTCACGCTGGATCGGGAAGGTCGTCGTCCAGACGAAGGATGGCCGCACCTTCGAGGGCCGCGTGGATGATCCCAAGGGCGATCCGGGCAACACGCTCACGCGCGCCGAACTGGAGCACAAAACGCTCACGCTGGGTTTGTATGGCAATGCCGCCACCGAAGACGAGCTCAAGCGCTCCATTGCATCGGTATGGGGGATTACCGACGCAACCGTCGTATCCAGACTGCTCCCTGAATCGAAACTGGAGGTCCAACATGGCTGACCTTGCACCCCGCTCCTATCTCTTCGTTCCCGGCAACCGGCCGGACAGGTTTGCCAAAGCAGCTGCGTCGGGCGTCGATGTGGTCGTTATCGACCTGGAAGATGCAGTCCCCCCCACCGAGAAGAAAATCGCGCGAGCGGCCCTCGCCGAATGGCTGTCGACGAACAGTACGCCGGTGGCGGTCCGTGTGAATGATGTGAACAGCGAATGGTTTCGCGACGACATCGCCGTATGCCGTGCGCCATCCGTCGCCGCCGTCATGCTGCCCAAGACGGAACGCATCGACGATATCTTCCTCTGCGAGTTCGCCGGCAAGCCGACCGAC
>NZ_FPBH01000033.1 GCF_900116445.1 Paraburkholderia aspalathi | reverse complement strand
CATCCTCACCCTTGACCTGAGGAGCGGCAATCGCTGACCATAAAGTGTCAACGATGTCTCCGCACGTCTGTCAACCATGTCCCCGGTCTATACACGGCGGCAAAGAAAAGTAGGTGCCCCCCCGCACAGGGGGAACGCTAATAGACCCCTAACAATTCAAGGAAAGGCCAAAGCCCTAAGAACACTGACAATGCCGCCGCAAAAGGCAAAAACCATTCACTTCCCTTCGGACAACCCACGCTCCAACGCCGCCACCCCAGCCGGCAACTCAACCTTAACCCCAAGATCAACCATAGTCCTCCCAAGCGCATGCAAAGTCCTGAACAGATTATGTTCCCGACACTGCTCACCCATCTGCCCAATCCGCACAATCGGCAAACCAAACGACCCCGAGATTTCCACCTGATGCTGCCGCGAGATATGACCGCAAATATCAGCAGGACTCAATCGCTCCGGCACAACAATGCCAACAACCGAATTCAAACGACAAGGCGCCGGCGCATACAACTGCAAACCCAACGCAGTAATCCCCGCCTGCAGCGCGACCGAACACTTTAAATGCCGCGCAAACCGCTTCTCAAGCGTCTCCGCACACACAAGCCGCAACGCCTCGTGCAAAGCCAGCACGCCCGAAACGGGCGCCGTATAGTGATACCCCGCGTTGTGCCAGAAATTCTCCGCAAGCGAAGCGTCAAGACACCAATGCGCATTCGGCGCCGTGCGCCCCTTCACCCGTGCCCATGCCTCATCCGAAAACGCGATCAGCGAAACACCCGGGATCGACGACAAGCCCTTCTGCCCGCCCGTAATGACCGCATCGATGCCCCACGCATCCATCTCCAGCGGCATGGTGCTCAGCGTACACACCGCATCGACGATGACCAGCGCACCGGCTGCTTTCGCAAGCGCCGCAATCTCCTTCAATTGATGGTTCCACACAGTGTTGGACGTTTCGCCCTGCACGATCGTCACGATCTCGGGACGCTCGCGGCGGATCGCCTCAGCCACCGTTTCGAGGCTCGCTACCGTGCCGTCCTCGACGTCGAGTATCGCGACCTCCGCGCCGACGCGTCGACCCATCTCCGCCATCCGTTCGCTGAAAAAGCCGTTCTTGATGCTCAGCACTTTCGTGCCTTCCCATGCGAGGTTGGAGATCGCCATTTCCATCGCGGCGGAACCCGGACCGGCTACTCCGAGCACCCACTTCGAATTCGTCTGGAACACGTAGCGCGCCATGGTCTTCACCTGGCCGATCACCTTCACCATTGTGCTGCCCAGGTGATTGATCACCACCGTATTGGCCTTGGCCACCGCCGCGGGAATCGGCACGGGGCCGGCGCCCATCATCAGCAACGGCTCTTCGGGAAGAATGGCGTCGAGCGATTCGACAACCGGACAAGGCACAGCGTAGGAAACCGGTGCGGCAGAGGTGGATGAAGTCGGCATGATCGGTACGTGAATGTCAAAGTGCAAGGGACAAGCGGCCCCGCCAGCAATGACACTGGCGGGGCCGCTTGTCCGATCATTCACTGATCCGCGCAATTGCGCAAGTTTTTTGTCCATGCCACACCGCGCTCGAAGCCGAGTTCGAGCGCGGCCAGGCACGAATCAACCGTGAATTAAAGCCTCAATTCACGTTCACTTCACCTTGGACTTATCGAGCTTCTTGCCAGTGGCCGCGTTATACCGCTCGACATACTCCTCGATCAGCTTGCGCATCGCGCGGCCAATCTGCCGATAGTCCGACTCGTTCAGATTAGCCAGCGACACCCGTCCCGACGGATGCTGCGTACCGAAACCGCGTCCCGGCAGCAACACGACGCGCGCTTCGCGCGCGAGGCGGAACAGCAATTCCGAAGGCTCGGTGTTCTTCAGAAGCCACTCGACGAACTCGCGCCCGAACATACGCTCGCCGAGGAACTCGATGTCGAGAATCGTGTAGTAGTCGACCTGGTTCGGATCGTCGTCTTCGAACGAGATGCCGACCTCTTCGTACAGCGCCTGCTTGCGCTTGCGGATCAGGCGCTTCAACGCGTTCTTGTACGCGTCGGGCGTGTCCATCAGCGAAAACAGCGAGAACAGCACCATCTGCACCTGCTGCGGCGTCGACAAACCCGCCGTGTGATTCAGCGCAACAGTGCGGCTGTCAGCGACCAGCCGATCGATGAACTTGAGCTTGTCCGGTTCGGTCGTGATCGATTCATAACGCTCGTGCAACTGCTTCTTCGCGTCCTTCGGCAACTCGGCGATCAGCTTGTCGAGCACGTTGTCGCGATGCGTCGCGATCACGCCGAGACGCCAGCCCGTCGCGCCGAAGTATTTCGAGTACGAGTACACGAGGATGGTGTTCTTCGGCGCGAGCGCGAACAGCGAGACGAAGTCGTCAGCAAAGGTGCCGTACACGTCGTCGGTCAACAGAATCAGATCGGGGCGTTCCTTGACGATGTCCGCGATGTATTGAAGGCTCTCGTCGTCGATCTTCACCGAAGGCGGGTTGCTCGGATTCACGAGGAAGAACGCCTTCACCTTCGGATCGCGCAGCTTGTCGAGTTCCTTTTTCGAATACTGCCAGCCGCTTTCAACCGTGGCTTCGAGATTGACGACGTTCAGCTGATAGTCGTTCAGGCGCGGAATCTCGATGTACGGCGTGAAAATCGGCAAGCCCAGCGCAATCGTGTCACCCGGCTTGATCAGGTGATTCTCGCGCATGGTGTTGAAGATGTACGTCATCGCCGCCGTGCCGCCTTCCACCGCGAACACGTCGAACTCGCCGACGAACGGATGGTTGCCGATCATCTCCTTGCGCAAATACTGCCCGACAATCTGTTCGGATAGCTTGAGCATCCGGTCCGGCACCGGATAGTTCGACGCGAGAATACCCTCGCACATTTCATAGAGGAAGTCGCCCGCGGAGAGCCCGAGCTGATCGCGCACGTACGACACCGCGCCGCGCAGAAAGTCGATGCCAGGCACGCCTTTGTTTTCACGCAGGAACAGATCGAAGCGCTCCGTCAACCCTTCGCGTCGTGGAAAACCGCCAACGCCTTCCGGCATGAACGCAAACGAACGCTCCGACTCGCGCATCGCAAACAGGCCGAGTTGCCAGAAACCATGGCGCGGAATCGTCGCGAGGAAGTTCGGATTGCCGCGGCCGGCGTTGAGCATCGATGCGTTGGCAGCACGCTCCACTGCGCCGCCGCCCGCGGCCTTGATCAGTTCGTCCTTGAGTTCGAACGGGCTGAGCGCCGCAAAACCGGCTTGAGCCATGTCGCCCTGTTTCTTGCCGCTTTTCTCTTTTGCCATGATGCGTTCTCCAATGTGCAAGTGAATGACGCCGGCGTCGCGAGTGACCGTTCAGTTGCCGCCGGCGTAAGAGAGATCGATAAATGGGTACGCTAAACCGGGCTAAACCAGCCCAACCACGAGCGGTCCGAGCAACGTCAATGCGACGTTCGCAATTGCATAGGTGATCGCAAACGGCACGGTCGGCACGGCGCTTTCCGCCTTGTCGAGCACACCACCGAATGCCGGGTTGGCACTGCGTGAACCTGTCAGCGCGCCGGCGAGGATGGCCGCGTTGTTGTAGCGCAGCACGTAACGCCCGAACAGCATCGTCAGTATTAGCGGTAGCACGGTGACAACCACGCCGAGCAGGAAGATCGTCATACCGCTCTGCTTGACGGTCACCACGGCCTGCAAGCCCGAATTCAAACCGACCACCGCGACGAACGCCGCGAGGCCGAAGTCCTTCAGCAACTGCGAAGCCGCAGACGGCATTGCGCCGTACATCGGATGCTTGCCGCGCATCCAGCCGAACAGCAGGCCGGCCAGCAGACAGCCGCCGCCGGAACCGAGCGTGAGCGGAACGCCGCCCACGTCGATGACGATCAGACCGATCAGCAGACCCAGCACGATGCCAACACCCATATAGATGAAGTCGGTCTTGTTGCTGTACGGCAGCTCGTAGCCGGCTGCATCGACGGCGCGCTTGGTGTCTTTGGGCGAACCGTAGAAGGTGATCACGTCGCCGTGCTCGAGCTTGGTTTCGGGCAGGATCGGCAGCGGCTGACCGGCACGCGAGGCGCTCTGGATATAGACGCCGTGGCGCAAGTCGCGATCCACGACTTCGCGTGCAGCGGCGATCGTCGTGTGGTTCATGCCCTTGCGTGTGAACACGCCATCGCGTGTCTGCATCACGACGCCAATGTCGTCGACGCTGGCGATCTCGTTGCCGTTCGCGCCGAATGCGACCACCGCCTCCCGGCGGCCCACCACCAGCACTTCGTCGTTGAGTTGCAAGGTCAGATCGGGCGTCGGCTCGAGGTTCTTACCTTCACGCTTGATCCGCTCGATCGTCAACATGTCCTGATGCAGGGTCTCGACGGCCTTGACCGTTTTCCCGGCGCTGACATCGATCTTGTACGCGCGCCCTACCAGTTCGGGCAACGCACGAATTTGCCCAGCGCCGAGTGAGGACGAGCCCGCAGACAGTTCGCGCTCGGCTTCGATCGAGGCGTCGCGCAGACTCTGCCCCATGAACTTAGGCAGGATGTTCACGCAGACAATGATGGCGCCGAGCGAGCCGAACACGTAGGTCACCGCATAGGCAATCGCCACGTCGGACTGCAGCGACTTGACCTGATCGGCGGGCAGACCGAGACGCGCGATGGCGTCGCCGGCCGTGCCGATGATCGCCGACTGCGTCAACGCGCCGCCCGCGAGTCCGGCTGCGAGACCCTTGTTCAGATGGAACAGCTTCGCGCAGATCACCACGGTGATCAGTGCGGTGACGGCGAGAAAGATCGCCATCGCGATCTCACGCAGTGTCTTGCGGTTCAGCGAGTTGAAGAAGCCCGGCCCGGAGTCGTAGCCGACCGCATAAATGAACACGGCGAACATCACCGATTTCACGCCGTTGTCGATCGTCACGCCCGCCTGACTGATCAGAACTGCAGCGAGCAATGAACCGCCTACGCCGCCTAACTGGAATTTGCCGAAGTTGATTTGCCCGATGAAATAGCCGGCTGCAAGTGACAGAAACAGCGCAATCTCGGGTGATTTCTGAAAAATGTGATGTAGCCAGTCCATCATGCCCTCGCTGGATAGTTTGCGGTACTGAGTACTGGGTGCTGCATGTGCATACGAACCTCACGGCATCCGCATGCGGTCGACTGCGCGCCACGCTGCGCGCAGCCCATCTGCCCCGCCTAGCCGAACTTCCCGGCAAGGCCGACCACGACCGGCCCCATCAACGGCAGCAGAATGTTCGAGAGTGCATAGGTGATCGTGTAGCCGATCACGGGCGTCGAATTGCCGGTTACGCCGACCAGCGCGCTGATCGCCGGCGTGCTGCATTGCTGACCGGCGATGGCGCCGAGCAGCATGGGCGCTTCGAGCTTGAGAAACGCGCGGCCGATCCAGAGCGACAGCAGACCGGGCACGAGCACCATCAGAATGCCGGCGACGGGTAGCGCCAAGCCGTATTCGCGCACCAGCTTGATGGCATCGGGCCCCGCCGAAAGACCGACGGCGGCAATGAAAGTGGCAAGACCGAAGTCCTTAAGAATTTGCGCGGCGGCCGAAGGCAGCGAGCCGACTAACGGATGGCGCGAACGGATCCAGCCGAATAGCAATCCTGAGAGCAGGCAGCCGCCGCCCGTACCAAGCGCGATCGACACACCGCCGATGCGGCCGCCGAGATGGCCAATCGCCATGCCAAGCAACACGCCCAGGCCGAGATAGACGAAGTCGGTTTTCTGGGTTGGGGTGAGCACGTAGCCCAGATTCCGCGCGCCACGCTCGACGTCGGCTTTCGCGCCCACCAGCGTCAGCACATCGCCGCGATTGAGCTCGGTGCCGGGTAGCGCGGGCACCGTGGTTTCAAGCCGCGTGACGGCCGCGATGTAGATGCCGCGCCCGTCCTCCGGTTTTGCCCGTTCACGCAACTGCGCGACCGTCAGACCGTGCGCGTCGCTGCGCGTCAGCACGATGTCGAGCTTCTCCGCAATGATCTGGCCGAAGCCGGCATCCGCCACTTCTTCGCCGAGGCTGGCAGCCGCGGCCACCATCGCTTCGCGCCGCCCGCCCACGAGAATCAGGTCGCCGGTGGCCAAGGTCAGTTGCGGCTCGACCGGCACGTCCGCACCGTTGCGCCGAACCTGCTCGATGGTCAGGTTGAAGCCGTGCTTCTGTTCGAGCGCCTGGATCGTCGCGCCAGCCGCCGTGCCGACCCGGAACGCGCGGCCCACGAGCGCCGGGGCCGCGGCCCGCTGCCCCTCGCCGAAGGCGCCGTCGCCGCCGAGCTTGTGCCACACGCGCTCGGCTTCTTCGCGCAGATTGATGCGCAGCAGCAGGGGCGCAAACTGACTCGTGAACAGGACGATGGTGATCAGGCCGAACAGGTAGCTCACGCTGTACGCGGTCACGATGTTGGCCTGCAGGCGCAGCGTCTCAGCATCGCTGAAGCCGAGCTTGGCAATCGCCTCCGAAGCCGTGCCGATCACGGCCGACTCCGTCGCGGCACCTGCCAGCAATCCGGCTGCCGTACCGGCGTCGAGCCGCATCACGAGGACCGCGATCATGATCAGCACCAGCACCGAGACGATCTCGACCACTGACAGCAAGCCATAGCGCCAGCCCCGGCCAATGTTGGCAAAGAACTGCGGTCCGCCGGTGAAACCCAGCGCAAAGATGAACAGCGCAAAGGCGATGTTCTTCAGATCGGGGGCCAGCCGCGCGCCCGTCTGCCCCAGCAGCAACGCCACGATCAAGGTGCCGCAGACGCCACCCAGCTGAATTGGCCCCACGCGAAACGAACCAATGAAATATCCGATTGCAAGGCTTGCGAACAGCGCGATCTCCGGTTGAGATCTCAGCAATTCACCGATCATGTTGGCTCGCCGATTTACGGTTTATTAGCAGAAAGATGAAAAATTCTTTCTGGAATTTGAAATGAATTCGATCCGAGTCACCCCGACTCAGAAATTACTCATCCAGCATGACCGCATTCCATCGAATGGAAAGTTTATGGCAATGACATGACGCTCTCGGCGCCAAAGAAGGTATGCCGCAATGCAGCGACGATAGCGATAGTGAAATACTTTTCAGCAAGTTCGACAGTCACACTTTCCTCGCGAAGTTTGCCCGACGCCTTGAAAAGGGCATGCTCTGCTGGCGGCCGGTTCTCTCTTGGCATGATTGAACATGCTTTTTTGGGACTGCTTTTTTAATAAATATTGTAGTTCGGCATCGCTGTCAATATGATTTTCAATTGCGACCGTTTTCGCTTCGCAAAAGATGATCTTTAGTAAAGATCGGAATGGATTTCGAACCGTTCATCGTAAGCGGAGGTCATTGCCATTAAGTGCCGATATACTGACTTGCCTGCATGCCGCGTCGTAAATTGGCATTCGCCGCGCCGGCACTCATCCTTCGGAGCCACTCATGCGCATGATCCTGTTCAGCAGCCGCCAATACGACAGCGACACGTTCGGCGAGGCCAACGGTACGCATCGCTATGAACTGCACTTCCAGGAATCGCACCTCGATGTCGAGACCGCGATCCTCGCGCAGGGCTATGAAGTAGTCTGCCCGTTCGTCAACGACAACGTCGACGCTGCCGTACTGGAACGTCTCCACGCCGGCGGCACGCGCATGATCGCGCTGCGCTCAGCGGGCTTCAATCACGTCGACCTGGCCGCGGCCGAACGTCTCGGCATAACGGTTGCGCGGGTGCCGGCCTACTCGCCGCATGCGGTCGCCGAACATGCGGTCGGTCTGATTCTGGCGCTGAACCGGCGCTTGCCGCGCGCGGTCGCGCGCACCCGTGAAGGCGATTTCTCGCTGCATGGGCTGCTCGGCTTCGACCTGCATGGCAAGACCGTGGGGGTGATCGGCACCGGCATGATTGGCCGCGTGTTCGGCCGCATCATGGCGGGCTTCGGCATGCAGGTGCTCGCTCATGACCCCGGCACGCCGGCCGACGATCTACTCGCGCTCGGCGCGCGCTACGTGCCGCTCGACACCCTGCTCGCTGAAAGCGACGTTGTCAGCCTGCATTGTCCGCTGGTGCCGGGCACATACCATCTGATCGACGGACCCGCGCTCGCGAAGATGAAGCGTGGCGCGATGCTGATCAACACGGGGCGCGGCGGACTTGTCGAAAGCAATGCGCTGATCGGCGCGTTGAAAGATGGCCAGCTCGGCCATCTCGGGCTCGACGTGTACGAGGAAGAAGGCGGCCTCTTTTTCGAGGACCACTCGAACCTGCCGTTGCAGGACGACGTGCTGGCGCGTCTCTTGATGTTCCCGAACGTGATCGTCACCGCGCACCAGGCATTCTTCACGCGCGAGGCGATGAACGAGATCGCGCAGACCACGCTCGAGAACGTCGCGGCATGGCAGGCCGGCACGCCGCGCAACGTCGTGCAAGCGCGCGGCTAGCCAGACCTCCGCCCGCTACCCGCTACCCACACCACCGTTGATTGTGCAAGGGAGGGGACTCGAACCCCTACACCGGCCTCGCATCTGCTTTATCGGAGCGGGCTGTCGCCGGCCACCGCGTCCGAGGCGCCATCCACCGTGGTCGGGCGGATTACCGTGCGGGCGTCGTCCGCTGCGCCGCATATCTCGCGCAGCAAGGCCGCCTCGCGTTCGTGCACTTCTACCGGAAACCAGCGCGCGCCCGCATCGGCCAGATAGCGCGCGCGATGCTGTCCGTTGCGAAACGCCACCACGCCCTCGCGCTCAAGACCGAACCAGCCCAGCAGACCCGGCGCGCGACGCGTCGAGATCGTCACATACGGCATCTGCGGAATGCGCGGATTCTCCGGATCGAGAAACTCGCGAATGCCACGCACCTTGCCCGAATGCCATTCGGCGACCGGCTTCAACACGTAATCGGTGTTGTCGCGATCCGCGCATTCCAGCAACTTACGCGCGTCGACCATGACCACCTGATGGCGCGTGCCGTCCGTCACAAAGACGCGTTTCAGGCGCACATGGTCGTACCATGGATGTTCATGTTCATGCAGAGGGACGTTCCAGACCATCTCGGCACTGGCCGGCGCGGTTTCGGGCGATGAATTGGACAAGGGCAAAAGCAGGCTCGATAAGCTGGCAAAAAAACGCCAGCGCGTTAAAAGAGCGCTAACGCTACGAGCCGATTGTGAAAGATGCATGACAACCAACGGTATTAGTCGCACTGCATGAGCGCAGCACATGAACCTCCGGCATGAGCAGCCGGATGCGAACCTTTACGGACACTACGATGATAACCACGCAAAATCTAAATGAACATGTGTGCATCGAAGCCAATGAGGACACCGGCGTCGCCACTATCGTGCTCTCACGGCCGGCGCGGCGCAATGCCGTCGACCGTCCTACTGCCGAAGCGCTCAGTGCCGCCTTCCTCCGCTTCGAAGCGGAGCCGGCATGGCGCGCGGCCGTGCTGTTCGGCGCGGGCGGCACCTTCTGCGCCGGCGCGGATCTCACCGCGCTCGCGGACGAGGCCCGCCGCAATGAACTGCACGCCGACGGAAGCGGTCCCGGTCCAATGGGACCGACGCGGATGAGCTTCAGCAAGCCGGTGATTGCCGCGATTGCCGGCTATGCAGTCGCGGGTGGTCTTGAACTGGCAGCGATGTGCGATCTGCGCGTGGTCGAAGAAGACGCTGTGCTCGGCGTGTTCTGTCGACGTGTCGGAATTCCGCTAATCGATGGCGGCACGATCCGCTTGCCGCGTCTCATCGGACTGTCGCGAGCACTCGACCTGATCCTGACCGGCCGCGCGGTGAATGCGCAGGAAGCGCTCAGCATCGGTCTCGCCAACCGCGTCGTGCAGAAGGGCGAGGCACGCGCCGCGGCAGAACAGTTGGCCGCTGAACTCGCGGCCTTTCCGCAAGCGGCGCTGCTGGCGGACCGCCGCTCCGCATTGGAAAACAGCACGCTCGAGGATCTCGCTCTCGCCCTGCAACGCGAAGGCGCCGGCGGCTATCAGGCAGTATTCGACGAAGGCGTTACAGGGGCCGCGCGTTTTGCCAAAGGCGCAGGCCGTCACGGCAACACTTTCAAGTCAGACGAAAGCACGCCATAAAACAGCACCATTCCACGGCGATGTGCAGTCGCGTGCATGGCCAATGCACGCTCCAAGGCGCGCTTTCAGCAAAAAACAACAGCCTGCTTGACGCTCAGCAAGCGTGTTTTGACTTAGGTAGAATCCCCTACTGTTTTCCCCTCGCATGGCGCATGCGTTCTCGCCCCGAAAAATGCGCGCCTGCCGCACGACGCTTCCCGTCGTGCTGATTCACGCTCCGTCACCATGCCTTTGCCCCTGCTCGCCCTTGCCGTTGCCGCTTTTGGAATCGGTACCACCGAATTCGTGATCATGGGGCTGCTGCCCGATGTCGCACGCGATCTGTCTGTGTCGATCCCGGCAGCCGGCATGCTGGTGTCGGCTTATGCGCTCGGCGTCACCATCGGCGCGCCGATCGTTGCGATCGCCGTGGCCAACATGCCGCGCAAGAAGGCGTTGATGAGCCTGATCGGCGTCTTCATCGTCGGTAATCTGCTGTGCGCGGTCGCGCCGGGCTACGCGGTGCTGATGGCCGCGCGCATCGTCACGGCGTTTTGCCATGGCGCGTTCTTCGGCATCGGTTCAGTGGTCGCGGCCGGTCTGGTTGCGCCAAATCGTCGCGCGCAGGCCATCGCACTGATGTTCACCGGCTTGACGCTCGCCAACGTGCTTGGCGTGCCGCTCGGCACCGCGCTCGGCCAGGCGGTGGGCTGGCGCGCGACCTTCTGGGCCGTGACCGGCATCGGCATTCTCGCTGCGGGCGCGCTCGCCGTGTGCCTGCCGGCGAAGATCGAGATGCAGAAGGCGAGCCTGATCCATGAATTCAACGTGCTGAAGAACCCGCAAGTGCTGATGGTGCTCGGCATCAGCGTGCTCGCGTCGGCCAGCCTGTTTTCCACCTTCACCTACATCACGCCGATTCTCGAAGACGTGACCGGCTTCACGCCGCACGCGGTCACCTTCGTGTTGCTGCTATTCGGCCTCGGCTTGACGGTGGGCAGCACGCTCGGCGGCAAGCTCGCGGACTGGCGGCTGATGCCCTCGCTGGTCGCATTTCTGCTGGCGATCGTCGTCATCCTGACTATCTTCGCCGGCACGATGCACGCCGAGATTCCGGCCATGATCACGATCTTCGTGTGGGGCATTCTGGCCTTCGCGATCGTGCCGCCGCTGCAAATGCTGATCGTCGACCGCGCGAGCCATGCGCCGAATCTGGCGTCGACGCTGAATCAAGGCGCGTTCAACCTCGGCAATGCAACGGGAGCGTGGCTCGGTGGCATGACGATCGGCGCAGGCGCGCCGCTTACCACGTTGCCGTGGGTCGGCGTGGCGACCTCGATCGGTGCGCTGGCGCTGACGCTGTGGTCGGTATCGATCGACCGGCGCGCGCAACGGATGGCCGTGGCCGGATAACCGAGGCACGCGCGCGCAGACTGCGCGGACGGCTTCAGCCAGGACAGGTTTCGTATCGCCGCCGCCGGCGAGCGGCGGGCATCACCTCGATAGCAAGCGAACGCGGCCCTCGACCGCGTTCATGCAATCCGCACCCAGGTGCGAATGACTCGTGGCCGTAGTAGCATCTGGCCCGATGAAAGTCATCTTCACTCGCGATTTCCTCGCATTGATCCTTAGTGTTGCCGTCGTCGGACTCGGCAGCGGCGCCACACTTCCCCTCACAGCCCTCGCGCTGACGCAAGCCGGCTATGGCACCGACGTGGTCGGTCTACTCACCGCCGCGCAAGCGGGCGGCGGCCTGCTCGTCGTGCCGGTGGCCGCCTGGATCGCGGCGCGCTGCGGCGGCCGCCAGGTGATCGTCGGCGCGGTGCTGACGGTTGGGGCCGCCACCGCGCTGATGCAATTCACCTCGAACCTGTGGCTATGGGCCGCGTTGCGCGTACTCTGCGGCGCGGCGCTGATGCTGCTCTTCACGATCAGCGAAGCATGGGTCAACCAGCTCGCCGACGACGCCACCCGCGGCCGGGTCATCGCGATCTATGCGACCAACTTCACGCTATTCCAGATGTCGGGTCCGGTGCTGGTGAGCCAGATCGCCGACTTCACGCACGGGCGCTTCCTGATTTGCGGCGCGATCTTCCTGCTGGCTTTGCCCGCGCTAGCCAGCATCCGCAAGACGCCGCAGGCGTCGAAGGATGAACACGCCGCGCACGGCAGTTGGCGCCATGTGTTGCCGCAGATGCCGGCGCTCGTGATCGGCACGGGGTTTTTCGCGTTGTTCGATACGATCGCGCTGTCGCTGCTGCCGCTCTTCGCGATGTCGCACGGCATCACGAGCGAAGTGGCCGTGCTGTTCGCGTCGGCGCTGCTGCTCGGCGACACGACAATGCAATTTCCGATCGGCTGGCTCGCCGACCGGCTCGGCCGCGAACGCGTGCATATCGGCTGCGGCGTGATCGTCGTTGTGTTGCTGCCGTTGCTGCCCTGGGCGATCCATTCGCCGTGGCTGTGCTGGCCCTTGCTCTATGTGCTCGGCGCGACGGCTGGGGCGATCTATACGCTGTCGCTGGTCGCGTGCGGCGAGCGGTTCCGTGGTGTCGCGCTGGTGTCGGCAAGTTCGGTGGTGGGGGCGTCGTGGAGCGCAGCCAGTTTCGGTGGGCCGCTGGTGGCCGGCGCGTTGATGAAGGGGGTTGGTAACGACGCGATGGTCGGTGTGCTGCTGGTTGCTGCGCTTGCGTTTCTTGCTGCGGTTTGGTGGGAAAAGCGGCGTGCGCCAGCGCGGGCGATTGGCTGAGGGTGTTGTTGCGGTGTTGTTGAGTTGAACCGTCGAACCATGCTCGCCTGCGGATACAAAACGGGGAAGTCACAATGGCTTCCCCGTTTTGCATAGCGCTTCCTTCTGCGTGATTTCCGCGCTACCTCTGCTCTACTTCCGCGCCGGCAGAATCTCGCCAGCACACGTGCCGAAGCCCACACGATACCCATCGCCCTGGCACCATCCGGCGAGCGTCAGTTCGTCGCCGTCTTCGATAAACCCTCGTGTGCCGCCTTCCTTCAACTCCAACGGATTCTTGCCGTTCCAGGTGGACTCGAGGAGGCTGCCGCATGAGTCGGCGGTCGGGCCGCTGATCGTGCCCGAACCCATCAGATCGCCGATCCGCGTGTTGCAGCCCGATACCGTGTGATGCGCGAGCTGTTGCGCCATCGTCCAGTACATGTGCTTGAAGTTGGTCCGCGAGATCGTGGTGGGCTGCTTTGCCGTCTGCGGCCGCAGTGTCACTTCCAGCGAGATGTCGAACGCGTGCTTGCCCTCGTGGCGCAAGTACGCCAGCGGCTGCGGTTCCTGCACCGGCTGCTCGACACGGAAGGGTTCGAGTGCGTCGAGCGTCACGATCCACGGCGAGATCGTGGTTGCGAATGTCTTCGCGTTGAACGGGCCAAGCGGCACGTATTCCCATTGCTGAATGTCGCGCGCGCTCCAGTCGTTCAGCAACACCATGCCGAAGATGTGCGCTTCGGCATCGGCACAGGCGATCGGCTCGCCCAGCACGTTACCGCTGCCGATCACGAAACCCGTCTCCAATTCGATATCCAGCTTGCGGCATGCGCTGAATACCGGACGTTCCTGGTCCGGCAGTTTTAACTGGCCGTTGGGACGCCGCACGGGCGTGCCGCTCACGACCACCGATGACGCGCGTCCGTTGTAGCCGATCGGCATTTCGGACCAGTTCGGCAACAGCGCATTCTTCGGGTCGCGGAACATCGAGCCGACATTCGTCGCGTGCTCTTTCGACGAATAGAAATCCGTGTAACCCGGAATCTGCACTGGCAGATGCAGTTGCGCATCGGACTGACGCACCAGTGCTTTCGCACGCAAGGCGGAGTCGTCGCGCAAAGTCGCGTTGTCACGCGCCAGCAGATCGCTCAACTGGATGCGCACACTGCGCCATGCATCGCGGCCAAGCGAGATGAAATCGTTGAGTGTGTCCTGCTCGAACGCCCGGTCTTTCGTTGCAATGAATTGATCGGCAGAGGCGAGCGGAAGCTTGAGCAAGCCGGCGGACTTGAGAACGCTCAGATCGACGATCTCATCGCCAATCGCGACTCCCACGCGGCGCGCGTCGTTGTTCTTATCGCTGAAAATACCGAACGGCAGATTCTGGATCGAAAAATCGTTAGTCGAATCGTTTGCCGACTCGACCCAGCTCTTACGCGACGGATCGAGCGTCGCCTGAAGATCGCTCAATGCGTTCATCGTTGCTCCGGGTTGAAGTGTTTCTTGAGACCTTGCCAGCACTCGTAGTAATGCGCCTGCAGTTGCGCGGTTTCGAGCGCGAAACGGGTCGGCTTGATCAGCGTGCGCGTTTCGAACATGAAGGCCATCGTGTCGCCGACTTTCTTCGGCGTGGACGTGTCACCATGCGACGCTTTCTCGAAGGTGTCCGCGTCCGGACCATGACCCGACATGCAGTTATGCAGACTCGCGCCGCCCGGCACGAAGCCCTCCGCCTTCGCGTCGTACACGCCATGCACGAGGCCCATGAATTCGCTCGCGACGTTGCGATGGAACCAGGGCGGCCGGAACGTATCTTCGGCCGCGAGCCAGCGCGGCGGGAAGATCACGAAGTCGATCGTGTCGACGCCCGGCGTATCGCTCTGCGATTGCAGCACGAGGAAGATCGACGGGTCCGGATGGTCGAAGCTGATCGAGCCGATCGTGTTGAAGCGGCGCAGATCGTATTTGTACGGCGCGTAGTTGCCGTGCCACGCCACCACGTCGAGCGGCGAATGACCGATATCCGCGCGCCACAGGTTGCCGTTCATCTTGGCGACGAGTTCGAAGTCGCCTTCGCGGTCTTCGTAAGCAGCATGCGGCGTGAGGAAATCGCGCGGATTGGCTAGGCCGTTCGAGCCGATCGGGCCGAGGTCCGGCAAACGCAGCAACGCGCCGAAGTTCTCGCAGATATAACCACGCGCGGTACCGTCCGGCAGGCTCACCGCAAAGCGCACGCCGCGCGGAATCACCACGATTTCGAATGGCTCGACATCGAGTCGGCCCATTTCGGTAGCGATGTGCAGGCGGCCTTCCTGCGGCACGATCAGCAATTCGCCGTCGGCGTTGTAGAAGAAACGATCCTTCATCGAGCGGTTCGCTGCATACAGGTGGATCGCGCAGCCGTTCATCGCTTCGGCTGCGCCGTTGCCCGCCATCG
This sequence comes from Paraburkholderia aspalathi, assembly GCF_900116445.1. GTDB lineage: Bacteria > Pseudomonadota > Gammaproteobacteria > Burkholderiales > Burkholderiaceae > Paraburkholderia > Paraburkholderia aspalathi. The sequence goes on along the minus strand of NZ_FPBH01000033.1, from coordinate 94,872 downwards.
TTATCCAGCCATCGACGAAATCGGTCGGCTCGGTGGGCATCGGCAATGCGTCCCAGCGCAACTGGTTAGGCGGCGTTGGCGGCACCTCGGCGAAGTTGGCGACGAGCCGGTCCGAGGACAGCAGCGTGAACAACTGGTGAACCGCTGCCGGACGAATCCGGTACAGCCATGAACGGCGGTTATGTCCGCGCGGCGCGGTGAACGCGGTGCCCGACAGTTGCTCGGCGTACAGGCCATAGGCCGCGCGTTGCGGCGAGTTGCGGCCTTCGGGCAGCGCGCCCGGCAAAGCCTCCGTAGCGAATTCGTTCGCGAATCCCGACTGATAGCCCGGCTCGATTTCGAGTCGCGAGCTGGCGGTATTCGGCGTGCGGGTTGAGGTATCCATACAAGGTTCTCCGTTGATACTTGATCTGTCGACGTGCGCTGTCTGTCTCAGGCCGTCTGGGGCTCTGACGGGCTGCCGCGTTGCCGCGTGGCAGCGGCCAGCGCGATCACCAGCAACGCGGAGCACAGCACCGGTACCGCAGCCGCATGAAACAACGATTCATTCGACCAGTTCAGCGCGATCAGTTGTCCACCGACCAGCGGCCCGATCACCGAGCCAATGCGGCCGATGCCGAGGCTCCAGCCGATCCCTGTGGAACGCAACGTGGTCGGATAAAAATGACCGGCCAGCGCGTTGACCGCCGGCTGTCCGCCGACCACGCAGAAGCCGCCCGCGAATACGACAAGCAACAGCCACGGCAGCGCATGCGCGACCGTTCCGATGGTGCCGACCGCCAGCGCCGCGCCCGCGAAACACACGAACAGCACACGCACAAAACCAAAGCGCTCAATGAACCAGCCGAGCAACAAGGTGCCCACCACGCCGCCCGTCTGCAATACCGTGCCGACGATCACCGCCGTGCTCGGCGAGTAACCGGCATCGCGCATCACGGTGGGCAGCCAGTTCGACAGGAAGTAAAGATCGATCAGGTTCATGAAGCTGATCGCCCACAAAATCAGCGTGACCGGGCCACGACCCGCGCGGAACAGTTCGGCGACGGGCGCGCCGCCGTTGCCCTTTTCACGCACAACGATACGTGTATTCGCGTCAATCGGTAGCGCCGGATTGAACTTCGCGAGCCAGCGCAACGCGCGATCGCTGCGCCCTTTGAGGACCAGAAACTGCAGCGACTCCGGCAATGCGGCCAGCATCGCGAACGCGAGCAGCAAAGGCACGGCGCCGCCCACCCAGAACACCGCGCGCCAGCCGTACGCTGGGATCAGCCCGGCGCTGATGAAACCACCCAAAGCCGCGCCCAGCGTGAAGCCGCACGACACCAGCATCATGCGCTTGACGCGATGCGCGGGGGTCGAGAATTCGCCGACCAGCGCCATCGCATTCGGCATGATGCAGCCGAGTCCGAGGCCCGTGATGAAGCGCAGCGTGATCAATGCGGGGATCGTCTCAACGAAGGGCGTGGCCAGCATCGATAGCGCGAAGAAAAACGTCGCGCCAATCAATACCGGGCGCCGGCCAATGCGGTCAGCCAGCACCGACAAGCCCAACGCACCCAGCAACATGCCGAACAGACTGGCGCTGAACACGGGCCCGAGCGCCGCCTTCGAGACATGCCATTCACCGATCACGCTCGGCGCGACGTAGCCCATCGCTTGCGCGTCGAAGCCGTCGATCACGAGGCATAGCCCGCATAGCGCGAGCAGCATCAACTGGAATGCCGGGTGATGCGTTTCGCCGAGCACGCGCTCGACTTCGATCACATTGGCGGCGGCCACGGCCGGTTTGGCGCTCATTGGGTCGTCTCCTCGTCCTGACTGGATTGTTTGGGTTTGGTCGCGGCGCGCGCCCGGTCGGTCCGCGGTCAGGGACCACGCCCTTTCCCGCAAAGGAGACACAAACACGCCCGCCATCGCAGCCGCGCTGCAATTTACGTATAGTAAAACGAATTACGTATAGTGAAATTAACGTATACCCTGGAAACTCGCCGCGAAATCCGCGGCGGCCTGTGCCGACAAGCGTTCGGCCGATAACGTTATGAGCATTTTGTTCAAGTGCGCGCGGCGCGGACTGCTACCATCAATGGATGCGGCAACCGAGTCGCGTTGCCGAGCGCCGAGTGCGCACCTATCGCCATCCATTCGCCTACATGATTCCGCCGACCATCCCCAACCTGATTGCACGCGCCGCCGATCACCCATTTCTCGGTGAACATCTGGTGATGGGGACCGGCGTGCATAGCGATGTCGCGCTGGCGCAGTTCGACGGCTTCGAGCTCGCCAGTGCCTATGAGCCGATCTTCGATATCAGCGTGCATGCGTTGGCGCAGTCGTTGTCGTCGGGCGCCGAGGGCGTGGATCGTTTCGGCGATGAGCTCGGGTTCCAGGCCGTCACGCAGCGCCTCGACGGCGCGCCCTTCGATGCCTTCGATCCCTTCGACCGTATTGCAGACGATCAGGAACTAGTCGCCCTCGACCGCATGTCACGCGCGCTGCACGCCATCAATTTCTTCGGCGCGCAACGGCACGGCTTGCTATTTCTGCGCGTGCACGAGCGCCTGCTCAAGAGCGTCAAGTACGACCATGGACGGCATTTTTCGAGCGTGCTGCTGTCGTTCGGACTGAACCCGTCGCGTGTGGTAATCGAGTTGCCGGCGTCCGCGGTCGCACATAAGACATTCCTCGGCTATCTGACCACGAGCTATCAGCGCTATGGCTTCAAGGTGGCGGGAAATCTTTCGAACGCGGGGCAGATTCTGTCGGTATCGGAAACGGCGCGGCTCGACTTCATCAAGATGGATGCGGCGGTCGCATTGCGCGACGCGATGGTGAAGCCGCTGGTCGGCTATGCGAGCCGGCTGCGGGTTCCGCTGATCTTCAATCGGGTGATGGATGAGCCGCAGTTCCTCGCGCTGCAGCAGTACGACGTGCGCTTCGTGCAAGGGCCGTTATTCACGGCCCATTATCACGATCGGGCGGTGTGAGTATTTCTTGTGCTGACGCTGCGCGGCGCAGCGCGGCCCGGTGCTTCAGCCGGTATCGCCTAATCGCCGCGCCAATGCCTTCAGCCGCGGCGCGACGCTTTCCCGGAACACCTCCTCTCCCATCGACGACGCCGGCCCGCTGCAACTGAGCACCAGCCAGCGGCCTTCGCGCGGCTCGCGAAACGGCACCGCGACCGCGTTCACGTCGTCATGCCACGCGCGGAACGAATAGCAGCAGCGCTCCTGGGCGAAGGCTTCGATTTCCTTTTCGGCATCGGCCAGCAACGCAGCGCCCTCTTTGCCCGCTAATTTCTTGAGCTCGACCAGCAAGGCGGCGCGCACGTCCAATGGCTGCACCGCCAGATACGCGCGCCCCATCGAACTGGTCAGCATCGACAGTTTCGAGCCCGAGGCGAGTCCAAGCGTCAGCGCGGTTTCACTGCGGATCGTCTCGAGATAAATCATGTCGAGGCCGTCACGGCATCCAAGCGACACCGCCGCGCCCACTTCGCGCGCGAAAGTGCGCATGTGCGGACGCGCGAGTTCGAGCGTATCGGTGCCCGAGAGCAGCGCGAAACCGAGCGAGAGCACGCCGGCGTCCAGCGCATATTTGCCAAGTGTTTCGTCGAGCCGCAGATAGCCGAGCACGGTCAGCGTGTAGGCCAGACGGTTGACGGTCGCCTTCGGCAAGCCCGTGCGTTCGACGAAATCGCGATTGCCGAGCATGGTTTCGCCCGGCTTGAACGCGCGCAGCAAATCCAGCCCGCGAGCAAGGGCGACGACAAATTTGCGCTCGTCGAGCGGTTCGGAGAGAGTGGATATGGGCGTCATGTGGTGATACACTCGGGCGTGGTTTGCAAAACATTGTTTCGCATAGCGGAACTTAAGTCAAGCTCGAACACGTTCAAGTCAAGCAGGAAATCAGGAGATACGTCATGGCAGAGGCCGCGCAGTTTCACTGGGAAGACCCGCTGCTGCTGGATCAGCAGCTCACCGAAGACGAACGCATGGTGCGCGACGCCGCCGCCGCGTACTCGCAGGACAAGCTGCAGCCGCGCGTGCTCGAAGCGTTCCGTCACGAGAAGACCGACATCGAGATCTTCCGCGAAATGGGCGAGCTCGGCCTGCTCGGCCCGACGATTCCCGAGCAATACGGCGGCCCCGGTCTGAACTACGTGGCGTATGGTCTGATCGCGCGTGAAGTGGAGCGCGTCGATTCCGGCTACCGGTCGATGATGTCGGTGCAGTCGTCGCTCGTTATGGTCCCGATCTACGAATTCGGCTCGGAAGCGCAAAAGCAGAAGTACCTGCCGAAGCTCGCCACCGGCGAATGGATAGGCTGCTTCGGCCTGACCGAACCGAACCACGGCTCCGATCCGGGCAGCATGATTACGCGGGCGAAGAAGGTGGACGGCGGCTATTTGCTGTCGGGCGCGAAGATGTGGATCACCAATTCGCCGATCGCCGACGTGTTCGTTGTGTGGGCCAAGCTCGAAGAGGACGGCAAGGATTCGATCCGCGGCTTCATTCTCGAGAAGGGGTGGAAGGGGCTGTCGGCGCCGACCATCCATAGCAAGGTGGGTCTGCGTGCGTCGATCACCGGGGAGATCGTGCTCGACGACGTGTTCGTGCCGGAAGAAAACCGCTTCCCCGAAGTCAGTGGCTTGCGCGGTCCGTTCACCTGCCTGAACTCGGCGCGCTACGGTATTGCCTGGGGCGCGCTCGGCGCGGCGGAAGCGTGCTGGCACACGGCGCGTCAGTACGTGCTGGATCGCAAACAGTTCGGCCGGCCGCTCGCCGCGAACCAGTTGATCCAGAAAAAGCTCGCCGACATGCAAACCGAAATCACGCTCGGCCTGCAAGGCGTGCTGCGTCTCGGCCGCATGAAAGATGAAGGCACGGCTGCCGTCGAAATTACGTCGATCATGAAACGCAATTCGTGCGGCAAGGCGCTGGACATCGCACGGCTCGCGCGCGACATGCTCGGCGGCAACGGGATCTCGGACGAGTTCGGCATCGCGCGTCATCTGGTCAATCTGGAAGTCGTGAACACCTATGAAGGTACGCACGACATTCACGCGCTGATTCTCGGGCGCGCGCAGACGGGGATTCAGGCGTTTTTCTGAGGCACTGAGCTGAGTGCTTCGATGGCGGCGTTTCGTGCTGGCCGCTGAGTTGAAGATCGAACAGTAGAAAAGGAAAGGCCGGTTCTTTTGAACCGGCCTTTTTTTGTTGCGCCGCCTTGGTGCTAGCGGTGCGCTTCGTGACGCGTCAGCCGCTTACTTGTTCGGCTGCGGTGTCAGACGCAGATACGGGCGCAGGGCCTTGTAGCCCTTCGGGAATTTCTGCTTGATGACTTCTTCGTCTTTCAACGACGGCACGATCACCACGTCGTCGCCCTGCTTCCAGTTGCCAGGCGTTGCGACTGAGTGGCTGTCGGTGAGTTGCAGCGAGTCGATCACGCGCAGCACTTCGTCGAAGTTGCGCCCGGTGCTGGCCGGGTAGGTAATGGTCAAACGCACTTTCTTTTTCGGATCGATCACGAACAGCGATCGGACCGTGAAGGTCTCACTGGCGTTCGGGTGGATCATGTCGTAAAGCTCAGCGACCTTGCGATCGCCGTCGGCGAGAATCGGGAAGCCGACACTGGCGGCTTGCGTCTCGTTGATATCCTTGATCCATTCCTTGTGCGACTCGGCGCTGTCGACCGACAATGCAATCGTCTTCACATTGCGCTTCTCGAATTCACCGGCCAGGTTAGCCGTCAGACCCAGTTCGGTCGTGCAGACCGGCGTGAAGTCAGCGGGGTGCGAAAACAGCACACCCCAACTGTCGCCCAGCCAGTCGTGGAACTTGATGCGGCCGACACTCGACTCCTGCTCGAAATCCGGTGCGATATCGCCAAGACGTAGACTCATATTGCAGCTCCTTGATTGTATTCGGACATTCCGCGCGAGCATTCGCTCGCGACGCGCAGCAAAAATACAGCATACGGGAGTGACAGTGAACAACTAACCAACATCGCGTCACTACTTTATGCGTTTTTGTAATTTTCACCGATTTAGTGGAAACTTTGCGGGACAGATCAACTCCATCTTATGCAAACTTCGCAACCCTGTGCCGCAAGGGTGGAGTTTTTAGGTCTTGCTTCAACCAGGAACGGTTCGTGCGATTGTTCATGAACCGAGCGCTGCGCTCGCCAGCAGCCGTTTCTTTGGTTACGATTCACGCGTGGCGTGAGACGAAGGGGAGCTGTCAATGTCGGAAGTCAACAAGGAGAGATTGATGTCGGATATCAAAACCGTCCTCGCGGACGCTGAGGATTTGCTGAAACAGGCCGCGAGCGCAACTGGCGAGCGCGCTTCGGAACTGCGTGAAACGGCGCTTACGCGCCTGAAGCAGGCTAAGGAAAAGGCGGCTGACGTGCAGGTCGTGGTGGTCGAAAAAGGCAAGAAGGCCGCACGCGCCACCGACGACTACGTGCATGAGCATCCGTGGGCATCCATCGGCATCGCCGCGGGCGCCGGCGTATTGCTCGGGCTGTTGATCAACCGCAAGTAACACTGGTGAGGCTGCCGGGGCGAATCCGCCTCCGGCACATCAGCGAATCGAGTTGACCGGCGCACGTCTGGCCGGTCCGCTTCTTTTGGCGCGCTCGTTTTTACGCGCCCGTTAAGCATTCACGCGCAACGCCCAGAGCCATGACGATCGAAACACAATCGCAGCACGGCGAACATAGTCCGTTGCGCCGTATCATCGGATCCGTGTTTGCCATTTTGCAAACCCGGCTTGAGTTGGTCGGCATCGAACTCGCCGAAGAAAAGGACCGTCTGCTCGGCGTGCTGTTCCTCGGCCTCGCGGCCATGATGCTCGCGACGATGGCGTTGATCGCATTGACGGCGCTGGTCGCCATCGCATTCTGGGACACCTACCGGTGGCAAGCGCTCGCCGGCATCACGGTGGTTTATGCCGTCGCAGGAATAGCCTGTGCACTGAAAGCACGCAGTGGTTTGCGCAATGCTCCCATGGTGTTCGAAGCCACGCTTGCCGAGTTCGAAAAAGACCGCGACGTGTTCCGCAAACCGTGACGCAGCAGGCATAACAATGGGCTCATGGGCGGATGTCAACTGCCCTGCGCCGTCGAAGAGACTTCGCCAATACCTCGAGCGATTTGCAGCACAGTTTTACTGCCCCACCTCCACTGCCGCCGACACGCCATGAGCCAAACCCATTCCGATACCGCATTCCGCAACAAACGCCACCAGGTCAGAGATCTGAGTGCGCCGCACCTGCGAGCGCTACGCAAGGAACTGCTGCTGGTCCGCGCGGATGTCGAGCGCATGGAACTCGCTCAGGCAACCATCGAATTGCGGCAGGCCGTCACGCATTTCAGCTGGCTCAAATTCATTCTGCCGGGCTTCGGCGGCATGCGCGTGGGCCGCGGATCGAAGGCGGGCTTCCTCAACGCGGGGAGCATAGGCGCGCTTCTCAAACAGTATCCGCTAGTCAGTTCGATCGCTTCGCTGGTGTTGGCGAAGCCGCTGCGCGCGACCATTGCAGCAGGTGCAAAACCCGCACTCAAATGGGGCAGCCTTGCACTTGCCGGCTGGGAAGCGTATCGAATCTGGAAGCAGATAAAGAGTGATTCCGCCGCGTCTGCCGATGACAAGAAAGAGACGGTTGATAGCGGGTACTGAAGCGCGGGGATAGTCGACCGGTTCCTGCGTGGGGCTTGCAGCAGTAGCGTGTCGCTTGGCCCTACGGTTCGCAGGCACTAGAACGCCTCGACTCGCCAACCCTCGTTCTGCAGTAAGGGTCCCTAGCTTGTATTCCAGCACTCGCCGCTTGCCGGTGCTGTGCCGTTTGTTCCGCTTCTATTGCCTCGCAGCCCTGTCGCATCCAGCGTGAAGGTGCCGCAGGCGTCGTCTCGCATAGGGCCGGCTTCGGCCGGCACGGCCTCTACCGAATAACCGCCGTTTACATCGTTTGCCGGCAGCACTTGCAACCGGTAGATCGGTGTGCCGAACTGCGGAGCCTGATCCAGACCCGCAGGCAACGTCGCGGGGCCATCGCTTGCCGATCCCTCGACGAATTGCGCCGCGCGATAAAGGGCTGACGCAGCGTCGACCCGATGTGCTCTCGCGACATGGCTCCGATACGAGGGCACGGCAAACGTGAGCAGCGTGGCGGCTATTGCCAGCGCAATCATCAGTTCCAGTAGCGTGAATGCGGATGTACGCGGTCTCGCCATAAACCTCCCGTCAAAATGGGTGTGCGGCAACGCGACGCCAATGGCGCTCGATCTGCTCGCCTGTGATCACGAGCTCCATCTGCAACCACACCTGCGACTCTCCGGTCCGGCCGAAGCCACGCGAAGTCAGCAAATAAGCTCGGGCATCGGCGCGAGTGCCCAGACGCCACGCTTCGATCAAACATTGCGGCGCTCGCAGCGATCCGGGCCATTGCGCGACGGGCGTGACGGCGCCGGCTTCAAAGGCGGCTTTGTGTGTCCATTGCGTCGGCTCGCCGGGTGAGAGCGATGCCACCGGTTGCGGCTCGAAAGCAGCCGCGGCGGCGACGCTCCTGGCGCATAAGGTCAGCGCCGAATCCGCGGCATGAAATGCCTGCAAATAGTCACGCACGTTGCTGGCGCCGCGCGCCGCTGCAAGCGATGTCTCAAACCAGGCCGCGGAGGTGGTCAACATCATCGCGGAAATCAGCAAAACGATCGGCAGGACAGTGCCGCTATTGAGAGCGCGTGAGCGACAACCCGTGCAGGTAAGACGCGTCAAATGTTTCGACGACGCGCGGCGGTGCGTTGGATTGCAAAGTCTTTCCGTCACAGGAGATCCTCCGCGTGATTGCGTATCGCTACCCGCCGCCAGAAAGCCTGCCGCGCCCGCATGTCGGCGCCAAGCACGCTCGCACCTTCGCAATCTACATAGCGCATACGCCGTCCTTGCGGCGCTCCCCGGACGAGCACGCATAGATCGACCGCGACGATCTTTGCCCATTGGCTGTCCGTCACCGCCGACGCATCTATTGCGGCCAGGCCACCGGCCAACCAGTACCTGAATCGCACGCGCTCGACGCCTTCGACCAAGGGTTGCGCGGACCCTGCCTTTCCGTTGCCTTCGCAGTAAAGCTCCGGCTCACCTGTCGACGCGCTGACTCTCGCGAAGTATCGGTTGACCACCAATACGCCCCGCTCGCCGAGTGCCGCGTTGTTGTTCGTTACAGCCTGGCCGAGACAGTCGGTCGTTTGGCCGGTCGCTGACGGCCACGTCGAAACGGCGTCCCCGACATAACGAACCACAATGCCATCCGAGCGACCCGGTAACGCCTCGCAGGCGACGCTGTCGTCCGCGCCGGTCGGGCGACCGCCAGAACAACCGAACAACGGCGGTGGACTATTGAACTTCACGACGTCCGCGGGCACGAAGCCGGCCATTTGAATTTGCTGGCCCATCAGCGTAAGCGCGCTCAGGCCGGCTTCGCGGATCCGCATCACATCGCCCGCGCGCTCGAACACGTTACACTGCGTTGTATAAAGCGCGACCACGCCGGCGGTCACCACCAACCCCAACGCAATTGCGATCACGAACTCGACGAGCGTATGCCCACGCGCGGTAGCCATACGTCGTGTCATTTTGCGAACGCCAGCACAACGCATGAGGAGCCCGCTGGAACATCCACCCCACCGCACGACTCGGGCTTGTCGATGACATCGCCGGCGCGTGGCGTGTCACGCAGGGTCGCCCACGTAACGCGTGCGGCAGATACACCGCCACTCTCGCCTACCGAAGCCTCACCATGCGGCAACAAGACCGTTGCACGCGCGCTCCATTGCCTGATCGCAGAATCGCCTGCCGAAGGCTCGCGCATTGCTTCGACAACGGAATCGGCTATCCATGCTGCGTGCTCGCGCATTGCCATCGCACGGGCTTCGCGCGCAGTCCACAATTGACCGGCGATCAACCCGAGCGCTGTCACTGCCATCAAGGCAACGGCCAGCATCACTTCGATCAGCGAACTACCCCTATGCCTCGTTGAGCGCGTTGCTGCGCGGTTGCGCACCCGTGAGTTGGACGGATATCGGCTCACGACGCCGCTCCACACGCGCCCTCGACAATCCGCGCGCGCCCGCCCGCCGCGATGCGGATGCAGCGCCGCCACTTGTCGCCTTGCGTCGCTTTCGACGGCACGCGCGGCGCGATCTCAAAGCTGCGAAAGGTGCCGATCAGCTGCCCCGCCGGTGGCGTAAATGTGAGATTTATCTGCGTCCCGGTGATGCTGACTGCTGCGAGCAAAGGGTGCGCGCGCAGCAGTGAGAGCGTGCCACCGCGTTCGGCCAATACGGCCCAGCCACACGACCAGTCCGTGACGCCGTTGCCACAAGCTTGCCCTGCGGCAAGACAACGCCGTGCCGCGTCGATCCGGCATACGGTGACGCGAGCACCGCGGCGCAATGCCTCGCTGCGCGCATAGGCGAGCGTTGAGGCAAGCGCTTTCGCACGTGCGTCAACCTGGTCCCGCAGGTGCCATGCAACGAACGACGGTGTCGCCATCACCGCGACTATCGCCAGCAGCGCGACAACAGCCAGTGTTTCGACAAGCGTAAAGCCGCGGCGCGGCCGCAAACAGACTGCATCCCATTTCATCTGCATCCCTGATCGTTTCAAAGCACGCAGCCAATCTAGCGATTCGCAAGCGGGTCAACAATCGGCCGAATGGCCAGGTGGCACTCAGACGCTATCCCGCGCAAAAATGCACGCGTGACGAACCATAACGGGAGCGGAGATGCAGATGCGCGAACCTACGCAGCGGAAAACAGAACCTGGCGCGCAACTTCAGGCGCGACAGAAATCAGCGCTTGCGGGACGGCTTGGGAGGAGAGGAGGCGCGGCGAAATTCCTCGATCACGTCCTCGAATTCGGAGACGTCTTCGAAGCGCCGGTAGACAGAGGCGAAACGAACATAGGCAATCGTGTCGAGCGCACGCAACTCGTTCATCACGAGTTCGCCGAGGCGCTCGCTGCGCACCTCGCGCTCGCCGCTGCCGAGCAGTTGATACTCGATGCGGGCGACTGCCGCATCGATCGCGTCCGCTGCCACTGGCCGCTTACGCAGCGCCAGTTGCATGCTTGCGACGATCTTGCGGCGATCGAATTCCGTGCGGCTGCCGTCCTTCTTGACGACCGACGGCAACGCCAGCTCAACCCGCTCATACGTCGTGAAACGTTTGTCGCAGGCCGGGCAGCGGCGGCGCCGGCGAATCGTCGCGCCGTCTTCGGATACGCGGGAATCCACAACTTGCGTATCGGCGTGACGGCAGAAGGGGCAGTGCATGGCGGCTTAGCGGTAAACCGGGAAGCGCTGGGTCAGCTCGGCGACTTGCGCGCGCACACGTTCGATCGTGGCTGCGTCTTCCGGGTTGTCCAGCACGTCGGCGATCAGGTTACCTACCTGCTCCGCTTCCTTCACGCCAAAGCCACGCGTGGTCATGGCCGGCGAGCCGAGACGCACACCGCTCGTAACGAACGGCTTTTCCGGGTCGTTCGGAATCGCGTTCTTGTTGACCGTGATGTGTGCCGCGCCGAGCGCCGCTTCCGCTGCTTTGCCGGTGATTTTCTTCGCGCGCAGGTCGACCAGCATCACATGGCTTTCAGTGCGACCGGAGACGATGCGCAGCCCGCGCTTGACCAGCGTTTCCGCCAGCACGCGCGCGTTCTCGACGACCTGTTGCTGATACGCCTTGAACTCCGGCGACAGCGCTTCCTTGAACGCGACGGCCTTACCGGCGATCACGTGCATCAGCGGACCACCTTGAATGCCCGGGAAAATTGCCGAATTGATCTGCTTTTCGAACTCGGCCTTCATCAGGATCACGCCGCCGCGCGGGCCGCGCAGGCTCTTGTGCGTGGTGGTGGTGACGAAATCAGCGTGCGGCACCGGGTTCGGGTAGACGCCAGCGGCGACGAGGCCGGCATAGTGCGCCATGTCGACCATGAAATACGCGCCGACCGACTTGGCGATCTTCGACATCCGTTCAAAGTCGATGCGCAGCGAAAACGCCGACGCGCCGGCCACGATCAGCTTCGGCTTGTGTTCCTGAGCCAGTTTCTCAGCAGCGTCGTAGTCGATGTCTTCGGCTTCGTTGAGGCCATAGCTCACCACGTTGAACCACTTGCCCGACATGTTGACCGGCGAACCATGCGTGAGGTGACCGCCGTGCGCGAGGCTCATGCCCATGATCGTGTCACCCGGCTTGAGCATGGCGAAGAACACGCCCTGGTTCGCCTGCGAACCGGAGTTCGGCTGCACGTTGGCGGCGTCGGCGCCGAACAGTTGCTTAACGCGGTCGATCGCCAGCTGCTCGGCGACGTCCACGAACTCGCAACCGCCGTAGTAACGCTTGCCCGGATACCCTTCGGCGTACTTGTTGGTGAGTTGCGAGCCTTGCGCAGCCATCACGGCCGGACTCGTGTAGTTTTCCGACGCGATCAGTTCGATGTGCTCTTCCTGACGGCGGTTTTCCTGCTCGATGACCTTCCAGAGTTCAGGATCGACGTTGGCGATGGTGCTTTGGGCTCTATCAAACATACGGATTCCGTTGAGTGTGTGCAGGTTGACCGGATCGTGCGCCGAATCTTGCGTAGAGGGTACGCAGCGCTGCTGGCGGCTGGGCCAGCCCTGACGTGGCGGATGGAGAGTCGCCGCACACGCGAGGCAGGACAGCCACCGTCAGCGCAGATCAATGCGCGCGGATCACGGCTGCCCAGGCGAACGGCAAAACGGCTCCCTGCGCTTCACGGTGGGTTGCTCCACCTTGAACCCGATTGCTCGAATCGGTTCTATCGCCAGTCACGCAGGGATGAGCGCGTTAGTTTATTGGAAGAGGATCGAATAGGCAACCGGCTTCCTGCCGGGCCCGCGGATGCTCGCGAAGCCGGTCCTGGCGCCGCTGCGAGCGGCACACAAACGTCTGATGAAAGCGCGCCCGGAAGCCGCTCCGCGTCATTGCCGCAGCCACTCGTGCGACTGGTTCATCCTTGCCGCAGCGCCGCATTGGAAGTAGGCTTGGGGCCTTTCTCTCCTACCAACCAGGGAACTGCAATGATCGTGTTCGTCACCGGAGCGTCCGCAGGATTTGGCGCCGCTATCGCTCGTGCTTTTGTCAAGGGCGGCCATCGTGTCGTCGCCACCGCGCGCCGCAAGGACCGCCTGCAGGCACTCGCCGACGAACTCGGCGATGCCCTTCTGCCGTATGAACTCGACGTGCGCGACCGCGCCGCCGTCGAGGCCGTGCCGGCCTCGCTGCCCGCCGATTTCGCCGCACTCGACGTGCTCGTCAATAACGCCGGCCTCGCGCTCGGCATCGAACCGGCGCAAAGAGCGAGTCTGGACGAGTGGAACACCATGATCGAGACCAACTGCACAGGCCTCGTGCAGGTCACGCATGCGCTCCTGCCCGGCATGGTGGAGCGCAACCGCGGGCACATTTTCAATCTGGGCTCGGCGGCCGGCAGTTGGCCTTACGCGGGCGGCAACGTGTACGGCGCAACCAAGGCGTTCGTGCGCCAGTTCAGCCTGAATCTGCGGGCCGATCTGGCCGGCACGGCACTGCGCGTGACGGACATCGAGCCGGGCCTGTGCGGCGGCACCGAGTTCTCGAACGTGCGTTTCCGCGGCAACGACGAAAAAGCGGCCAAGATGTACGAGAACGTACAACCGCTGACACCCGAAGATATCGCCGACTCGATCTACTGGATCGCCACGCGTCCCGCTCACGTCAACATCAACACGATCGAGCTGATGCCGGTGGCCCAATCCTTCTCCGCTTTGTCCGTTCATCGCGGCTGAAATCCCGGCTGAGGCCCGCCAGACGGGGCGCACATCTTGAAACAGACCTCGGGGTGTGCGTTCCGGTAAAATGCGCCGCATGAATATGTCGACCAGCCAGCCCGGCACGGAAATCGGCTTCACGTGGCCAATCCGCGTGTACTACGAAGATACCGACGCCGGCGGCATCGTGTTTTACGCGAATTATCTGAAGTTTTTCGAACGTGCGCGCACCGAATGGCTACGCGCGTGCGGCGTCGACCAGAACCGTCTCGCCGGCGAATCGGGCGCAATTTTCATCGTGCGCAGCACCGCAGTCGACTATCGGGCACCGGCCCGGCTCGACGATGTCGTCAAAGTGGTGAGCCGAATCGAACGTCTTGGCCGCGCGTCGGTCGATTTTGCGCAGGAAGCGTGGCGGGACGGCACGCTGCTTGCTACCGGTTCCATCCGGGTCGGCTGCGTCGAGCGCATTGCGCTGCGGCCGGTCGCGATTCCTCCGCCGGTTCTCGCGGCTTTGCGGCGTGGGCCGGGCGTGAACGACGGTGGCATGTCAACGGACAACGACTGAACCCCGTTGTTACGGGGCCAGTGAACTCGTATCGATCAAGCAACACAAAGCATGGTTCGGCTTGCAATATCGCCGATGCTTCCGTTTTGCTCACGGCAAGCTTCGAGTGACCTTGCAGCCGGACGCCCCCTTCCGGGACGTTAAAACGAACCTTTATGAACACTACACAAGATCTGTCGATCGTTTCTCTCGTACTCAATGCGAGCCTGCTGGCGCAGGCCGTCATGGCGCTGCTGCTTCTGCTGTCGCTGTTGTCGTGGACTTTCATCTTCCGCAAGTGGTTTGCGATCCGCCGGGCGCGCGCGCAAACTGAACGCTTCGAACGCGATTTCTGGTCGGGCGGCGACCTGCAGGCGCTCTATCAGAGCGCCGCGAACAACCGCCACACGATCGGCGCACTGGAGCGGATTTTCGAGTCCGGCATGCGCGAATTCCTGAAGGGCAAGGAAAAGCGCTTGAACGATTCGGGCGCGATTCTCGATGGCGCACGCCGCGCCATGCGCGCCGCGTTCCAGCGTGAAATGGACGTGCTCGAGGCAAATCTGGCATTTCTCGCGTCGGTCGGCTCGGTCAGCCCGTATATCGGTCTGTTCGGCACGGTGTGGGGGATCATGAATGCGTTCCGCGGCCTCGCCAACGTGCAGCAGGCTACGCTTGCGAACGTAGCTCCAGGCATTGCCGAAGCGCTGACCGCTACCGCAATCGGCCTGTTCGCGGCGATTCCGGCCGTGGTCGCCTACAACCGCTACGCACACGACATCGACCGTCTGGCGATCCGCTTCGAGACCTTCATCGAAGAGTTCTCGAACATTTTGCAGCGTCAGGCACAGTAAGGAGTCCACGATGGCAGGCTCTTCCTCCAGCATGCGCGGCTCCCGTCAGCGCCGCGCGATGGCCGACATCAATGTCGTGCCGTACATCGACGTGATGCTCGTGCTACTCGTGATCTTCATGGTGACCGCGCCGCTCGTCGCCCCGTCGATCGTCAATCTGCCGACCGTCGGCGGCTCCGCGCCTCAGCAGCAGACCCCGCCGGTGATCGTCAATATTCGCGCAGACGGCAATATGAGCGTCAAATACAAGGACGACGCGGGCGCGCAGCAGCAGGAAGACATGACCAAGGCCGATCTGCACGGCTTTATCGCCGACCGTGCGCAATCGCACCCTGACCAACCTGTCGTGATCGCCGCCGACAAGACCGTGAAGTACGAAGTCGTGATGAACGTGATGTCCGAGTTGAAGGCTCAGGGTGTCAAGCGCGTTGGATTGCTCGTCAAATCACAATGATCCGCAAGAATTCCGAATACCCGCTTCAGCCGCCGCGTGAACGCGGCACCTGGCGAGCCTTTGTGTTCGCCCTGGTGATGCACGCGCTGCTCGGGTTCTTCCTGTATCACGGCATTCAATGGCAGAACAGCACGCCTGAAGGCGCGGAAGCAGAACTGTGGACCGAGGTGCCGGATTCGGCTATTCCGCGCCCGCCCCCACCGCCGCCTGTGCCGGTTGCCCCTGCCCCGCCGCTGCCGGACGAACAGGCCGACATCGCGCTGCAGGAAAAGAAACGCCAGCAGCAGGAAGCGGCCCGTCAGGCGCAACTGGCCGAGCAACTGCGTCAGCAGAAACTGCAGGCCCAGCAGGAGGCCGAGGCGAAGCGCCAGCAGCAACTGGCGGCCGATCAGGCTGCGCAAAAAGCAGCGGCTGCCAAGCAGAAACAGTTGCAACAACAGCAACAGCAGCAGGCCGACAAGCTGAAACAACAGCAATTGGCCGATCAGCAAAAGCAGCAACAGGAACAGCAGAAACAGGCCGACGCTGAGGCGCAGAAGAAGGCTGATGCGCAGAAAGCGGCGAAGGCCAAGGCTCAGGCCGATGCAGCGGCACAAGCCAAGAAGCTGGACGCGGAACGTCGTGCGCGGCTGGCCCAGATGCAAGGTTCGGCGGGCGCTCCTGGCTCGACCGGCAATGGACTTGCGAAGAGCGGCACGGGTAGCGGCTCGGGTGGCACGGCGACATCGCCGGGTTACGCGGACAAGGTGCGCCGTGTGGTGCGTCCGAACATCTCGTGGGGTGGCGAAACGGAAGGTCTGGAGACAGTCATCTCCGTGCGCTGCTCGCCGACAGGCACGCTGCTGGACGCGCAGATCGCGCACAGCAGCGGTAACTCGGCGTGGGACGATGCGGCACTGCGGGCCGTCCAGCGTTCCAATCCGATGCCTCAGGACATCGACGGGAAGACGCCGACCAGCTTCAAGATTACGTTGCGCCCAGCAGGTTGATTGCAACAGTTTGACAGTCAGTTGACAGCAGACGCCGCGCCCCGCCCAGCGCGGCGTGGCCGGGAACGAATTAGTTGTTTTCGGGTCTCTCTGCTGTCATGAAGTGTTAGTAAAACCGTTTTTGGGGAAACCATTCAGCATGAGTTTGATGACCAAGCTAGGCCTGCGGACACTTGTAGCATCGTGTTTGATCGCCGTCGGCGGCGCCGCCCACGCACAACTCAACGTCCTCGTGACAGGCGTCGGGTCCACCCAGTTTCCAATCGCAACGGCGAATTTCGCCAATGAAGCGAACTCGCCGCAGCAGGTCAGTACGATCGTGCGTCAGGATCTGCAACGCAGCGGCAAATTCACGAATATCGACGCGGGCAGCACGCCCGTCGCAGAAACCGATTCCGTCGACCTCGGCAGCTGGAAGGCCAAGGGGGCCAACGCGTTCGTGTCGGGCAGCGTGAACCGTTTGCCGAACGGCCAGTACGAAGTGCGCTTCAAGCTGTACGACACCGTCAAGGGCGAAAGCCTGGGTGGCCTCGTGCTGGTGAGCCCGGAAAGCGGCTTGCGCATGAGTGCGCACAAAGTCGCGGACTATATCTACGCGAAACTGATGGGCGGCCGCGGCGTGTTCGCCACGCGCCTCTCGTACGTCATCAAGACCGGTGGCCGTTATCAGTTGCAGATCTCCGATTCGGACGGCCAGGACGCGCACATCGCGCTGTCGAGCCCCGAGCCGATCATCTCGCCGGCATGGTCGCCTGACGGCACCAAGGTCGCTTACGTTTCGTTCGAAAAGAAGAAGCCGATCGTCTACATCCACGACCTGCCTACGGGCCGTCGCGTGGTCGTATCGGACCAGAAGGGTAACAACAGTGCGCCGGCATGGTCGCCGGACGGCCGCACGCTAGCCGTCGCGCTCTCACGCACCGGCAACACACAGATTTTCGCCGTCAATGCAGACGGCAGCGGCCTGCGGCGCCTGACGCAAGGCAGCTCGATCGACACCGAACCGTGCTTCTCTCCTGACGGCCAGTCGATCTATTTCACCAGCGACCGCGGCGGTCAACCGCAGATCTACAAGATGTCGGCCCAAGGCGAAAACGCCGGCGCCGCGCAACGCGTGACCTTCACGGGCAGCTACAACACCAGCCCGCGCGTGAGCCCGGACGGCAAGCAACTCGCCTATATCTCGCGCGTCGGCGGCGGCTTCAAGCTGTATATCCAGGACCTGCAAGGCAACACGGCAACGGGCCTGACGGACACCACACACGACGAATCGCCGAGCTTCGCGGCGAACGGTCAGTACATTCTTTACGCCACAGAGGTGAACGGCCGTGGCGTGTTGGCCGCAGTATCGACCGATGGTCGCACTCGGCAGGTCCTGTCCGTTCAGGGTGGCAGCGTACGCGAGCCATCCTGGGGCCCGTTTATGCAGTAACGTTCATGCAACAACACAAGGAGAGTAACAAAATGATGTCAAAACTTCGTTTCGCATTTGCCGTATTGATGGTCGGTGCGCTGGCCGCATGTCACTCGGGCGTCAAGCTCGACGAAAACGCTAACAAGGGTGGCGCAGTTTCGACGCAACCGAATCCGACCGATGTCGCTCAGGTCAACGTCGATCCGCTGAACGATCCGAACAGCCCGCTCGCCAAGCGCAGCATCTACTTCGACTTCGACAGCTACTCGGTCAAGGACGACTATCAATCGCTGCTGCAACAACACGCGCAATACCTGAAGAGCCATCCGCAACGTCACGTCCTGATCCAGGGCAACACCGACGAACGCGGCACCAGCGAATACAACCTGGCACTCGGCCAGAAGCGTGCAGAAGCGGTTCGCCGTTCGCTGTCGCTGATGGGCGTGACGGACTCGCAAATGGAAGCCGTGAGCCTCGGCAAGGAAAAGCCGCAAGCTACCGGTCATGACGAATCGTCGTGGGCACAGAACCGCCGCGCCGACCTCGTGTACCAACAGTAAGTAACAGGTGATGAGCCGAATGACGCATCGTTTCTCCTGGCTGCGGTTTGCCGCAGCGGCCTGCGTCGCGGGCACGGCCTTCGCGGCTGTGCCCGCGCATGCAGGCATCTTCGACGACGATCAGGCCCGTCAGGCCATTCTCGATCTGCGCTCGAAGACCGATAGCCTGTCGAGCCAGCTGTCGGCCGCACAACGCACGATCCTCGATCAGTCCAACCGCCTCGATCAGCTGAATCAGCAGGTCGCGACATTGCGTGGGCAGAACGAAGATATGGGCAACCAACTCACCACGCTGCAAAAGCAGCAGAAGGACTACTACACCGACCTGGACACGCGCCTGAAGAAATTCGAGCCGCAGCAACAGACGGTGGACGGCGTCCAGGGTGAGGTGCAGCCGGGTGAAACCGATTCGTTCAACGCGGCTTCACAGCAGTTCCGCAACGGCGACTTCAAGAATGCGGCGGCGTCGTTCCGCAGCTTCATCGCCAAGTTTCCGAACAGCCCCTACCAGCCGACCGCGCAGTACTGGCTCGGCAACGCGCTGTACGCGCTGCGTGACTACAAGGGCTCGACGGCGACCTGGCAAGGTGTGGTGGCCAAGTATCCGCAGCATCCGCGTGCGCCGGAAGCGTTGCTCGCGATTGCGAACAATCAGCTCGAGCAAGGTCAGAAGGCTGCGGCCAAGAAGACGCTGGAGCAGATCGTTGCGCAATACAGCGGCACGGACGTCGCGCAGTCGGCTCAGAGCAAGCTGTCGCAGATCAAGTAGTCAGCCGTACAAGGTTTGGCAGTTGATGTAACGCGCAGTGGCCACGCAGTCTTCAAATCAATAGTCACGCGCGCCTCTCGCTGGAAAGCCCAGGGTAGCGATACCTTGGGCTTTTCACTATCTGAAGTGCGGAAAACTCGACCCACCACCATGGGTTGACAACCTGCGGGTGTCATCGCTATAATCTCGCTTCTCTTTTGGGTCGTTAGCTCAGCTGGTAGAGCAGCGGACTTTTAATCCGTTGGTCACAGGTTCGAATCCCGTACGGCCTACCAAAAGATTCAAGGGCTTGCACGCGTCAGCGTCGCAAGCCCTTTTCTTTTTGCGGCTCGAATCCGCGCGAGGTCCGGGCGAATCACGCCCTCACCGTTCACCCCGTATCGCTCGCATCACCCCGACCGAATGACGTCGCGAAAACGCCGTTTGAGTGATGAGCGAAATCGGTGAAATCGAAACGATATCGCCGCACCCTTTACACACGCGCGAAGCATTCTCACAGCGTCAATCACAAAACCTCACGCAACCACAAGACCTCTCTTACATCACGCCTCTTCGATCCTGAACAGATACAACGGACTCCGAACATTGATATTTATTGAGACATAAAGACGTGCAATGATCGCCGCCGATTCTGCGAATCACGCTGCAACGCTGCGTGAGCAAACGCTTTGGCAAAGCCACAGACCTCTGCGCTTTCATTCCGTCAACATGACCAATTTTCTGTTCGACCTCGTCTCAAACCTCGTTTTGCTCGCTATCGTGCTGAGCGCATGTCATCTGTGTAACCGGCTCGTACCCAGTGCTGCGCTCAATGGCGCGCACGTTTTCGTCGTGCTGGTTTCCGCCGCCCTGCTTCTCGACGCCGCACTAACCTTCCTCGTGTTCGCCGATGCGCAGAGCCGCTACGGCAGATTCAGCACGCCTAGCGCGTTCTTCGAACGCGCCGGCGCGTATGTGCTTGCAGCCATTACCGCATTGGTGTCGCGCTACGTGGCACGTCGCGCGCGCGCCGCCAAAACCAACCACAACACGCTGGTCATTCGCACGTCCCCGTATTCCGAATCTCATCTACCGATGTAATCTCACGCGGGTCGTTTTCTTCTATTACGCAATCCGCATCATCAACAGGAACGGACCTTGCGGTTGCGCGCGCCGTCGCGTATAACTTTCGAAGATCGAGATTTACCGTGTGCGCCCGTCGCCGGGCATTTGCCGCTGTATTGCACTACCGCCGTTCAATCAGTCGAAGGCAACTCAACCAGCGAGGAACATCTTGGATCTCGAAACCGTACGCGTATTCATCATGACCCGAGGCATCGATCTCGGCACCAAGGTACTCGGCGCAATTGTCTTGTGGATCGTCGGCCGGTGGGTCATTGGCCTCATCACCGGCTTGCTTCGCAAACTGTTGTCGAAAAACGGCCGCGTCGATCCAACACTCGCTCATTACCTCGGTTCGATTCTCGGCGCACTGCTGAACCTGCTGCTGATCCTTGCAATCCTGCAGGTGTTCGGCGTCCAGACTACTTCGTTCGCCGCGTTGCTCGCCGGCCTCGGCCTTGCAATCGGCACGGCGTGGGGCGGCTTGCTCGCCCACTTCGCGGCAGGCATCTTCATGCAGGTGCTGCGGCCGTTCAAGGTGGGGGATTTCGTGATGGCGGGTGGCGTCACGGGCACGGTCTCGGAACTGGGGCTATTCGGCACGACCATCGTAACGCCCGACAACGTGGTAACCATTGTGGGCAACAACAAGATCTTTTCGGACACAATCTCGAACTACAGCGCATTGCCGGTGCGGCGCGTCGAGCTAACCGCGAAGATTGCGAACGGCGTCGATCCTACGGATGCGATGGTCCGGTTGAAGGCAGCCGTTACGCAGATCCCCAACGTGGCCGAGAGTCCTGCACCGGATATCGAAGTGTTGAGCTTCACGCCGGAGGGACCGTTGCTGTGCGTGCGGCCCTACACGCACACCGACCATTATTGGCAGGTCTACTTCGACACCAACCGCGCGATCATCCAGACCTTCAAGGATGCGGGCTATCCGACACCGGAAACACCGATCGCACCGCGCATCATCAGTTGAGCATGATCGGGGTTTAGTAGGTCTCTAGATCCAGCCCGACGTCCGCGAAGGTGAAGCGTTCTTCGCTGTCTCAGCGCTTCAACCGATCAGACGCTAGAGCGCAAAACGAAAACGGCGTCGCGAGATTCGCGACGCCGTTTGTTCGTTCAGCTTCTTACTAGGTGAAGCGTTAGTGGCTACCCGGCTTGGCCGCGGCGTTTTTACGTGTCATCTTCCATACCGCGCCGAGCACAACCGGCACCACGGCCGCGCCGATACCCACCAGCACGATCAGGTTCAAATACTGACGGATGAACGGAATGTTGCCAAAGAAGTAACCGAGAAACACTAGCAACAACACCCAAAGCAGCGCACCCAGAATATTGAAAAGCTGGAACCGGCTAACCGTCATCTCCGACGCGCCCGCCACGAATGGGGCGAAAGTCCGCACCACCGGAATGAAACGCGCCAGCACGATGGTCTTGCCGCCGTGTTTTTCGTAGAAGTTATGAGTTTTCTGCAGCGCACTGCGGTCGAGGAAGCGTTCAAGGAAAGGGATATGCGAATTGAACACCCGAGGCCCGATAGACCGCCCGACCATGTAATTAACCGTGTTGCCGACGACCGCAGCGATGAGCAGCAGCACGATCAGCAAACCGAGATTCATCTCGCCGGTCGCGCAAAAAGCGCCACCGATGAACAGCAGCGAATCGCCCGGCAAAAACGGCAGAACGACCAGCCCGGTTTCGCAGAACACGATCAGAAACAGCACCGCGTAAACCCAGGCGCCGTACTCGTGAATAAAGACTCCCAGAAACTTGTCAATGTGCAAGACAAGGTTGGCGAACTGTAGCAGCGTGTCCAAAAAGCGTCCTTTATTAAGCGAATGTGAGCGTGGCGGGAGCGGCCGCGTCAGCAGCCTTGCGGGCGATGCGCAGCGAGCGCGTGCTCGCCGCCGGAAATTGACCGCGTCATGATACCGAAAGTGCCCGGCTGCGATTAAAAAACTGCCGCATGCGGGCAATTTCGGCGCCGCGCAGCGATTCGGCAGTTCTGTGGTCCCCGGCCGCAAGACCGCGGCGATTCCTACCTTCGGCCCGCATCCAGCCTGTTCGCGCCGAATCGCTATAATTTCGCCATGTCAGAATTCTCCGAAACGCCTGCCGGCACCGCCGACGCGGCCGCAGTTTCCGCCGCAGCGCCCGTCCCACGCCCGTTGCGGGCGATCCAGCCCCTGCCCGATCAGTTGATCAGCCAGATTGCCGCCGGCGAAGTGGTCGAGCGGCCGGCCTCGGTGGTCAAGGAATTGCTGGAAAATGCGCTCGACGCCGGCGCGCAGACGCTGCGCATCCTGCTCGACGAAGGCGGCGTCAAACGCATCTCTATCACCGACGACGGCTGCGGCATCCCCGAAAACGAACTCGCGCTCGCGCTGATGCGTCACGCGACCAGCAAGATCCGCTCGCTCGCCGAACTGGAAGCGGTTGCCACGCTGGGGTTTCGCGGTGAGGCGCTGGCGTCGATTGCATCCGTCGCGCAGATGGCCATCACGAGCCGCACGGCCGACGCACCGCACGCCGTGCGCGTCGACGCGCAGACCGGAGTGCTCAGCCCCGCCGCGGGCACCCAGGGCACCACGATCGAAGTCCGCGAGCTGTACTTCAACACGCCCGCGCGCCGCAAATTCCTGAAAAGCGAGCAGACCGAACTCGGCCATTGCCTCGAACAGATTCGTCGCGCTGCGCTGGCGCGGCCGGATGTGGCGATTTCGGTCCTGCACAACGGTAAGGCGGTCGAACACTGGAACGCCAGCGAGCCGCCCGTGCGGGTCGCGAAAATTCTCGGCGAAACCTTTGCGACGGCTCATTTGCCGCTCGACGAATCCGCTGGACCGCTCGCCGTCTATGGTTGCGCCGGCTTGCCGACCGCGAGCCGCGGACGCGCCGATCAGCAGTATTTCTTCGTCAATGGCCGGTTCGTGCGCGACAAGCTGCTCACGCACGCCGTGCGCGCCGCCTACGAAGACGTGCTGCACGGCGACCGCTATCCGTCCTACGTGCTGTTTCTCGATCTGCCGCCAGAAGCGGTCGATGTGAACGTGCATCCGTCGAAAATCGAAGTGCGGTTTCGCGATTCACGCTCGATTCACCAGTTCGTATTCCACGCCGTGCAGCGTGCGTTGGCGCGGCACGCGGGCGCGTCGCCGGAAACGACCGCCGGTGGGCACGCGGCGCATCTGGAAGCGTCTCCGGGTGGTCCGGCTTCGTTCGGCGCTACACCGCTCGGCGGCGCGGGCGTTGGAAGCGGCGGTGGCTTTGGCACCGGTGCTGGCGCAGGCGGCTTCGGCGGCGGCTTTGGTGGCGGATCCTCGCAGCCGGGCAATACCTGGATGCGTCAGGCGCGCATGACACAAGGCACGCTACCGGTTGCCCAACCGTTGGCCTTCTACGACGCCCTTTTCGGCCGTAGAGACACGAACACCGGCACAGCGGAAGGCGCTACGCTCTTCGAAGCGCGCGACTCGGCTACGGACGCGCCGTCCCTGTACAACACCGCAGCGCCATACGCATCGCCTGCGTTCAATGCCCCAGACGAGCAGCCGCTGGGCTTCGCCCTCGGCCAGATTCACGGCATCTACGTGCTCGCGCAGAACGCGCATGGACTCGTGATTGTCGATATGCACGCCGCGCACGAGCGCATCCTGTACGAGCAGTTCAAGAACGCGCTAGCCGATCGCACGATTGCCGTGCAGCCGCTGCTGATCCCGCAAACCATGCAGGCCGATCCGATCGAAATCGGCACGGTCGAAGAAGAGCGTGACACGCTGGACGCACTCGGCTTCGACCTCGCCGTACTGTCGCCAACTACGCTCGCGATCCGTGCCGTCCCCGCGTTGCTGAAAGACGCCGATCTGCAGGCGCTGGCCCGTGCGGTCCTCACGGACCTGCATGCGTTCGGTGGTTCACGCGTATTGACCGAGCGTCAGCACGAACTGCTCGGCACGCTCGCCTGCCATCACGCGGTGCGCGCGAACCGGCGTCTGACTCTCGACGAAATGAACGCCCTGCTGCGCCAGATGGAGGCGACCGAGCGCGCCGACCAATGCAACCACGGGCGTCCGACGTGGTATCAGTTGACGCTGTCCGATCTCGATCGGCTGTTCATGCGTGGGCAATGACGGTGCGCCTGATTACGTTGATTTGGTGCGCGCCGTCTTGCCCATGACCTCAAGCATTTCACGCACACCCACGCCGATCCCTTGCCTGCTCGGCCCGACCGCGTCCGGCAAAACCGCTGCCGCGCTGGCGCTGGCCGCACGGCGGCCGGTGGAAATCATCAGTGTCGATTCGGCGCTGGTGTACCGCGAGATGGATATCGGCACCGCCAAGCCGACAGCGGAAGAACGCGCGGTGGCGCCGCATCATCTGATCGACATCGTCGATCCGACGGACGCATATTCGGCGGCGGAATTTCGCAGTGACGCGTTGCGCCTGATCGGCGAGATCAGCGCGCGCGGACGGCTGCCGTTGTTGGTCGGCGGAACAATGCTGTACTACAAGGCGCTCACTCAAGGGCTAAACGACCTGCCCACCGCCGATGCCGATGTTCGCGCGACACTCGACGCCGATGCCGCACGCGACGGCTGGCCGGCAATGCATGCGCGGCTTGCCACTGTCGACCCCGTTACGGCCGCACGCCTCGCGCCGAACGATTCGCAGCGAATTCAACGCGCGCTCGAAGTTTTCATGCTGACGGGGCAGGCAATGTCCGCTCTACTAGCCGCGCCCGCTCGAACCGATGACGCCGCTTTGGCTTGGCGCTTTGTGCCCATTGCGCTCGAGCCATCCGATCGGAGCTGGCTGCATGCGCGCATCGAAAAGCGCTTCGACGCCATGCTGGCCGACGGCTTTATCGACGAAGTGGTGAAATTGCGCGAGCGCGGAGATCTATTGCCCGAGATGCCGTCCATGCGCTGCGTGGGATATCGGCAGGCCTGGGAATATCTCGACGGAGCGGTCGATTACTCGACCATGCGAGACAAGGGGGTGTTTGCTACCCGGCAATTGTGCAAACGACAGCTCACATGGCTGCGCAGCATGACAGAGCGGGTTGTTGTTGATTGCTGCGACCCCAATGCTACTGGGCAGGTCGTGAGTTTGATTGAAGAGCTAATTTGAGGTTTTGCCCGCGCGGCGCGTTCTTTCTGTACGCCGCGCAGGCAAACCAGCCTTGGGTCAAGCTGAGGCTGGTTACACGACTACCGTTTGCGCTTCACCGGCCGCGCTTTCGCGAATCACGCCGATTTTCCAGACCTGCTCGCCAGCCGCCGACAAAGATGCGATCGCAGCGTCAGCATCCGCAGCTGCAACCACCACCGCCATGCCGATCCCGCAGTTGAACACGCGGTGCATTTCCGCATCCGCCACGCCGCCGTGCTTCTGCAGCCACGAGAACAGCGGCGGCATCGGCCAGCTATGCTGATCCAGCTCAGCCGTCAGACCTTCACGCAAAACGCGCGGAATGTTCTCGACCAAACCACCGCCGGTGATATGCGCCATACCCTTCACAGCGATCTGCTGCATCAAGGCCAACAAAGGCTTCACATAAATATGCGTGGGCGCCATCAGCGCATCGGCCAGCGAGCGGCCGTCGAAATCCGCATTCAGATCCGGCTGTGCGCGCTCGATGATCTTGCGCACCAGCGAAAAACCATTCGAATGGATGCCGCTGGAGGCCAGGCCCAGCACCACATCGCCGGGGGCGATCGTGCTGCCGTCGATAATCTTGCTCTTTTCCACCGCACCGACCGCAAAACCGGCCAGATCGTATTCACCGTCCGGATACATACCCGGCATTTCAGCCGTCTCGCCGCCAATCAGCGCGCAACCCGACAGTTCGCAACCATGCGCGATACCCTTCACGACCGTTGCCGCGGTACCGACGTCCAGCTTGCCGCAGGCGAAATAATCGAGGAAGAACAGCGGCTCAGCGCCCTGAACCAGAATGTCGTTCACGCTCATCGCCACCAGATCCTGGCCGACGGTGTCATGTTTGTTCAGTTGGAATGCGAGGCGCAGCTTGGTGCCGACACCGTCCGTGCCGGAAACCAGCACCGGTTCCTTATATTTCTTCGGCACTTCAAACAGCGCGCCAAACCCGCCGATGCCACCCAGTACGCCGTCGCGCATCGTCTTTTTGGCAAAGGGCTTGATCGCGTCGACAAGGGCGTCGCCTGCGTCGATGTCCACGCCAGCGTCGCGATACGACAAACCTTGGGCCGAATCAGTTGAATTCGGGGCGGATTTCGGTTGATTCATGGGGAAGAGCTCGAAGGTCGGTAAAATGCGATTTTACCCGATGCCGACCAGAGTTGGCGCTTCAGCGCTTACTCTGATCCCATACAGTTGCCGGCCGGCTGGCTGGAATTTGAATCATCCTGAATCCTCCGGTCACGACGACACCAGGGAAATAACTTTGCAACAGAACTCCTCGATCCTGACACCTGTGCAGCGCCGCGCCTTTATCTGGCTGGCGATCGCGCTAGTCGTCGGCATTCTGCTCTGGCTCCTGAGCCCGGTCCTCACGCCGTTCCTGCTGGGCGCCATTCTCGCGTACATTCTGCAACCGGGCGTCGCGTGGATGGTGCGCCGGCGCGTGCCGCGCGGACTCGCCGCCTTGCTCATGATGCTGCTGTTCTCGTTGCTGATGACGCTGCTCGTACTGCTGGTGCTGGCCGTCATCCAGAAAGAAGGGCCGCAACTGAAACAGCAGGTGCCCGTGCTGTTCGCCCACGTGAGCGCCTGGCTGCAACCCAAGCTGGCGCTGCTGGGCCTCGCCGACTCGCTCGATTTCGCCAGCATCCGCGATCTCGTGATGGGCCAGCTCGAAGGCAGCGCGCAGCAGGTCGCGCTCTACGTATGGACCTCCGTTCGCACCAGCGGCAACGTGATGATGACGGTGGTCGGCAATCTCGTGATGGTGCCGCTCGTGCTGTTTTATCTGCTGTACGACTGGAACCGCATGCTCGCTCGCATGCAGAGCACGGTGCCGCGCCGCTGGCTCGACAAGACGCTGCAACTCGCGCGCGACATGGACCAGATGCTGTCGCAATACCTGCGCGGCCAGCTGCTCGTGATGGGCGTACTCGCGGTCTATTATGCGATCGCGCTGACCATCGCCGGCTTCGAGATTGCGCTGCCGGTGGGTATTTTCACGGGCCTCGCCGTGTTCATCCCCTACATCGGTTTTGCAACCGGTCTCGCGCTGGCGCTCCTCGCGGCACTGCTACAGTTCGGCGACTGGTACGGCTTCGGCGCGGTCGCGCTGATTTACGGCGTCGGCCAGATCGTGGAGAGCTTTTATCTCACGCCGCGCCTCGTCGGCGAACGGATCGGCCTGCACCCGCTCGCGGTAATCTTCGCGTTGCTCGCGTTCGGCCAACTGTTCGGCTTTTTCGGCGTGTTGCTGGCGTTGCCGGTCAGCGCCA
The DNA here is from genome assembly GCF_900116445.1 of Paraburkholderia aspalathi. Classification (GTDB taxonomy): domain Bacteria; phylum Pseudomonadota; class Gammaproteobacteria; order Burkholderiales; family Burkholderiaceae; genus Paraburkholderia; species Paraburkholderia aspalathi. The sequence continues at coordinate 66,904 of NZ_FPBH01000033.1, read as the reverse complement.
TTCTGTCGGTAGCCATGCGCGAGTTGCGTCAAAGCTATCTGACGAGCACGCTTTACAACAACTGAGTCACTGATTGCTCATTGACTGCTCATTGACTGTTTAGGGACGTTTTAGGGCCCGCGATCCGGGCCATTTGCGGCCTAAGCCTCATTTTCGGCATTAACCTACTGTGCTTCGTCAACTGACGCTCGATCTCGGCACCCCGCCGCCATCGACATTCGACAATTTCTTCGCAGGCGCCAACGCCGAGCTGGTCACGCGGCTGCGCGAGCTCGACAACGCGCTCGCGGCCGGGCCAGTGGCCGATCGCACCTTCTATGTCTGGGGCGAAGCCGGCAGCGGCCGCACGCATTTGCTTCAGGCGCTGGTCCACGAAGCGCCGCCGGGTCATGCACGTTTTGCCGGTCCGCAGAGCAGCCTCGCCGCTTTCACGTTCGACCCGCGCGTCGCGCTGTATGCAATCGACGATTGCGACGGCCTGTCTGCGGCACAGCAGATTGCCGTGTTCAATCTGTTCAACGAAGTGCGCGCACATCCCACCAGCGCGCTCGTCGCCGCAGGCAATGCGGCACCGATCGGCATGACGGTACGCGAGGATCTGCGCACCCGCCTCGGCTGGGGCCTCGTGTTTCACCTCGCGCCGCTGCCGGACGAAGGCAAGGCCGCGGTGCTGAAACACGCGGCGCGCGAGCGCGGCATCATGCTCGCCGACGACGTCCCCGCCTACCTGCTCACGCATTTTCGCCGCGATATGCCGAGTCTGATGGCCTTGCTCGACGCGCTCGACCGCTTCTCGCTCGAACAGAAACGCGCGGTTACGCTGCCGCTCCTGCGCACCATGCTGGCCTCGCCCGACGCCGACGATCGGCGAGCCGCGCCGCCTTCATCCGCCTCATCCGCGTCCCCCGCCGCCGCTTCAAGTAAAATAGGCCCCCATGGCTAACCTCGCACTCTTCGACCTCGACCACACCCTCATTCCCACCGACAGCGACCACGAATGGGGCCGCTTCATGGTGAAACAAGGCATGGTCGACGCCGAAAACTTCGCTCGTGAAAACGACCGTTTTTTCGCCGACTACAAGGCCGGTAAGCTGGACATTCACGCTTATCTGATCGCCATGCTCACGCCGCTCGCCAAGTACACGCGCGCCGAGCTCGCCGACCTTCACGCGCAGTACATGCATGAAGTGATCAAGCCGGCGATCTTTCCGGTCGCGCTGGAGCTGGTCAGAGAACACCGCGAAGCCGGCGATCTCTGCTGCGTGGTCACGGCGACCAACGAATTCATCACCCGTCCAATCGCGCAAGCGTTCGGCGTCGACGCGCTGATTGCCTGCGAAGCGGAAACCGTCGACGGCCAGCCGCATTCGCCGTACACCGGCCGCCCCACCGGCACGCCGAGCTACAAGGAAGGCAAGATCGTCCGTACCGAGGCGTGGCTGGCATCGCTCGGCAAGACCTGGAGCGACTTCGAGCACAGCTATTTCTATAGCGACTCGCACAACGACATCCCCCTGCTCGAAAAGGTCACCGATCCGATCGCGACCAATCCCGACGACACATTGCGCGCCCATGCGCAGGCCAAAGGCTGGCGCATCCTCGAACTCTTTCAACCCTCGTGATCAAAAAACTTATCCGCAAGCTATTCGGCCAGGACCCGGCGCCCGCTGACGACACCCCGCCCGCCGAAGCAGACGAAGCCGGCGAGGCGCCGGCACGCAACGCGTCCAGCGCCACCAAAGCGCGCCGCAAACCGGCGCGCCCGGCCGCCAAAACCGTGCGGGACCCCGACGTGCCGGTCATCATTCCGCACGACGTGCATGGCATCGATCAGTCGCTGATCTCGAGGAACGCGATTCGCGTCACCGAGGGTCTGCAGGAAGCGGGGCATCGCGCGTTTATCGTCGGCGGTGCGGTGCGCGATCTGCTGCTCGGCATCAAGCCGAAAGACTTCGACGTCGCAACCGACGCCACGCCAGAACAGGTGCAGAAGCTGTTCCGCCGCGCGCGCATCATCGGCCGCCGGTTCCAGATCGTGCACGTGCAGTTCGGCCAGGAAATCATCGAAACCTCCACGTTCCGCGCGCTGGTCGATCCGCCCGCAGCCGACGCGGCGCCGCCGCGCCGCCTGAAGCGCGACGAGCTCGACCGCCGCACGCACGCGGTGGACGCCAGCGGCCGCGTGCTGCGCGACAACGTCTGGGGCGAGCAGCACGAAGACGCCACGCGCCGCGACTTCACGATCAACGCGATGTACTACGATCCGGCCACGCAAACCGTGCTGGACTATCACAACGGCATGGCCGACATGCGCGCGCGTCTGTTGCGCATGATCGGCGACCCGGCCACGCGCTATCGCGAAGATCCAGTGCGCATGCTGCGTGTGGTGCGTTTCGCCGCCAAGCTCGAGTTCGAGATCGAAGACACGACCCGCGCACCGATCGCCAAAATGGCCGATCTGATCAACAACGTGCCGGCCGCGCGTCTGTTCGACGAGATGCTCAAGCTGATGCTGTCGGGCCACGCGCTTGCCTGTTTGAAACGTCTGCGCCAGGAAGGCCTGCATCACGGTCTGCTGCCGCTGCTCGACGTGGTCCTGGAGCAGCCGATCGGCGAGAAATTTATCACGCTCGCGCTGACCAATACGGACGCCCGCGTGCGCGCCGGCAAACCGGTTTCGCCGGGCTTCCTGTTCGCCACGCTGCTGTGGCACGACGTGCAGACGCGCTGGCAGCAATTTGAAGCGAACGGTGAATATCCGGTGCCGGCCCTGCATCGCGCGATGGACGAAGTCCTCGACATGCAAACCGAGAAACTCGCGATCCACAAGCGCTTTTCGTCGGATATGCGCGAGATCTGGGGTCTGCAGCTGCGCCTGGAGAAACGCTCGGGAAGAAGCGCGCTGAAGCTGCTGGAACACCAAAGATTTAGAGCGGGGTATGATTTCCTCCTGTTGCGCTGCGAATCGGGCGAACTCGAAGAGTCGGTCGGAGCGTGGTGGACGGAGTTCATCGAAGGAGACGTCGCTGCGCGTGAGACATTGCTCACGCAAGGCGGGAAGGACCGAAGCCCCAGAAAACGACGGCGGCGCAGCAGTGGCGCGAGGAGCCGCAAACCGGGCGACGGAATGGAGGGCGGCACGCAAGCCGAACGCACAGCCAGCGATGCGGGTCATGACGGCCCGCACGAAGACTGACACAGCGTTGGCTATTGCCGTCGAACGATAGTTGCAGGAAGTTATGCCATGACGGTTGCCTATCTCGGCCTCGGCGCGAATCTCGGGGACGCGCGCCAGACCCTGAAAGACGCGGTGGTGTGCCTGGCACAACAGCACACCATCTCCGTGCTCGCCAAGTCGAGCCTGTATCGCACTGCCCCGATCGACGCGGGCGGTGACGACTATTTCAACTGTGTCGTGAAGGTCGACACGACGCTCCCCGTGCGGCAGCTGCTAGCGCTATGCCACAAAATCGAGCATCAGTTCGGCCGTGAACGGCCGTTTCGCAACGCCCCACGCACGCTCGATCTGGACATCCTGCTATACGGCGATCAATCGATCGACGAAGCCGATCTGATCGTGCCGCATCCACGTTTGATCGAACGCGCCTTTGCACTCGTGCCGCTCATCGAGATCGACCCAACGCTGATCATCCCGCAACACGGCCGTGCCGAGGCGCTGCTGAATGGCGTGAGCGATCAACGCATCGAAAAGGTGAAGGGCCCCTGCCAGTGTCCGATGCTCAATGCATTGAGCGCCGGCGCCCCAACTGTGGACAAGGGCCGTTGCGAATGAATTCGCCGCCACTCACTGTCACTGCGCCTCAATTACGACCGCCCTTCGGCTATCTGGCGATCGAAGGGCCGATCGGCGTCGGCAAAACCTCACTCGCGCGGCGGCTCGCCCAGCGCTGGTCGATGCAGGAACTGTTCGAGCGGCCGCAGGACAATCCCTTTCTCGAACGCTTTTATCGCGACACCACGCGCTATGCGCTGCCCACGCAATTGCACTTCGCCTTGCAGCGCGCGCAGCAGGCCCAGGAGGTGGCAGCCGCGCATGTGGCGGGCACACCGCTGATCGCCGATTTCATGACGCAGAAGAACGACATTTTCGCGCGTCTGACACTGCAGGAAGACGAGTGGCAGCTTTATCGCGCCCTCGCCGCGCGAATCGACGTGAGCGCGCCAGCGCCGGATTTCGTGGTCTACCTGCAAGCCAGTCCCGAAGTGCTGTTCGCGCGCATCCAGAAACGCGCGGTGCCAATGGAACTGCAGATTTCCGATGCATATCTGCACGCGCTCTGCGACGCCTACAACGAGTTTTTCTATCACTACGACCGCACACCCGTGCTGACGGTCAACGCTGAACACCTGAATCCGCTCGACTCGGACGCGGACCTTGCGCTACTCGCCGAACGCATCGAAACCATGCGCGGCCGCAAGGAATTCTTTGTCAAAGGCACGTCGCTTTAAGCGACGCGCCGCTCTTCTTTCCAACGGATTTCCCCATGACCTATTTGCAGGAAGCGAGCCGGAACGCCATCACCGTGCCGAAACTGCAGGCAATGCGCGACGCCGGCGAAAAGATCGCCATGCTGACCTGTTACGACGCGAGCTTCGCCGCGCTGCTGGATCGCTCGGGCGTCGACGTGCTGTTGATCGGCGACTCGCTCGGCAATGTGCTGCAAGGCCAGACGACCACGCTGCCGGTCACGCTCAGCGAAATCGCGTATCACACGGCGAGCGTCGCGCGGGCGCGGCCCTCGGCGCTGGTGGTCGCCGATCTGCCGTTCGGCACGTACGGCACGCCGGAAGACGCCTTCAGGAGCTCGGTGGAGCTCATGCGCGCCGGCGCGCAGATGGTGAAACTCGAGGGCGGTGAGTGGCTCGCGGAGACGGTGCGCTTTCTGGTCGAACGGTCGATTCCGGTGTGCGCGCACGTCGGCCTTACGCCGCAATCGGTGCATGCGTTTGGTGGCTTCAAGGTGCAGGGCAAGACCGACGCCGGCGCGAGCCAGGTTCTGCGCGATTCCCTTGCCGTGCAGAATGCAGGCGCCCAACTGATCGTGATCGAGGCGATTCCCACGCTGCTAGGCAGTGAGGTCACCAAGCAATTGCGGATTCCGACGATCGGCATCGGCGCGGGTCTGGATTGCTCGGGTCAGGTGCTGGTGCTGCACGACATGCTGGGAATTTTCCCAGGCAAGCGGCCACGCTTTGTGAAAGATTTCATGCAGGGCCAGCCGAATATTCAAGCTGCAGTGGAAGCGTATGTGCGTGCCGTGAAGGACGGTTCGTTTCCGGGGCCGGAGCATACGTTCTGAACATGCGGTCCGTTCGCGGACTACATTGATCGGGCGCGGTTGCGCCTGTTTGGGACCCGTCTGATATCGCCTGAAAACGTGGTCGTCTATCTTCGTCTACCCATTAACGCGGCGCTGCCGCGAGCCGAAGAGAGATGACCATGAGCCCCTTTTGCCTGATCGACGTAGCGGGAATCCGCGAGCACGCCACCGCACCGCATGATGTGCGGGAATCGACTTGGCGCGAACGCCTGTCTGGATGGGTGATCCGCGTGCTACATGTTCGCCAGAGTTGAGTTGGCGCGCGGGTTTCGTGGCGTTCAAAGGCGGCGGCACGACTGGCTTTAAGCCTCAGCCCTGCTCTTAGTAGCCCTCCCTGCCTTAGCCCAGCACGCGCGCCTTTACCGCGCCTCGCAGTGCGTTGCACACCAGAAGCGCTTCAGCATTCTGCACATCGACTCGAGTCAGCATGCGTTCAGCAGCACGAAGGCCGAGATCCTCCAGCAACACACCTCGCATGATCCCGGGCAGTACGCCCGACTCCAATGGCGGCGTCCACCACCGTCCCGCCAGCTTCACAAACACGTTCGACCGGCCGCCTTCGGTCAACTCACCGCGCTCGTTGAAGAACAGCGTGTCGAAAGCACCCTTCGCTTCGGCTTCACGCCAGCCGCGATCGTATGCGGCGCGGCGCGTGGTTTTGTGGCGCAGCAGCGGATCATTGGCGTCCATCGTGGGGAAATTGTGATCCGGCCCGAGCAGCACGCCGACCGTCGCGTCGACCAGCGGCGTCAGCACTACCGTCGTTATTTGTAGCGTGCCGTCTTTGCTCAACGCGAGTCGCATACGGTGCGGAGTTTGCATTGGCAACGCCGCACATTTCTCCGCGATTTGCGCGCGAATGTCGTTTTCGTCGTCGAGCTTGAAACCCAGCGTCGCGGCGCTCGCCGAGAGTCGCGCGAGATGACGCGACAGATGCCGCACGCCTTCTTCCCGCGTCGCATACATCGTTTCGAAGAGCTCGAAACCCGGCTCGGCGCCGGTTAGAAAGCTGGCCTTCAATTGGCACTCCGCATATTCGTCGGCAGCGACGCTGTCGAGCACGATGCCTGCGCCGACCCCCATCTTGCCTTGCAGTTCGCCCGGTTGTGCGCTCGGGGTCAAGGTCAACGTGCGGATCGCGACGGATAGGCAAAAGTTGCCGCAAGCGTTTTCGCTTGTAGTGGCATCGAGCCAGCCGATCGCGCCAGTGTAGAGGCCACGCGGCGTGCTTTCCAACTCCTCGATCAGTTGCATCGTGCGATGCTTCGGCGCACCGGTGATCGAGCCGCATGGGAACAGCGCACGCATGATCTCGGCGAAAGACGTGCCGGCGCGCAACGTCGCATGCACCGTCGACGTCATCTGCCAAACCGACGCATACGGCTCGACCGAAAACAGCGCCGGCACGCTAACCGAACCCGTCTGCGCCACGCGCGACAGATCGTTGCGCAACAGGTCGACGATCATCACGTTTTCAGCGCGATTCTTCGGGTCGTTCGCGAGGAAATCGGCGGCACCACGATCGACGACAGGATCTTCCGAGCGTGGCGCCGTGCCTTTCATCGGACGGGCGCGCAACAACGAGCCTTCCTTCTCGATGAACAACTCCGGCGAGCACGACAGCACCCACTCGTCGCCCGGCAACCCGATCAACGCGCCGTACGGAACCGGTTGACGCACTCGCAGCCGCCGATAAAGCGCGGTCGGCGAGCCGAATACGTCGAAACCAAGCCGATACGTGTAGTTGACCTGATAGGAATCGCCCGCGCGCAGGGCGGCATGGATCGCGTCGATCGCTTCGTTAAATTGCTTTGGATCGACGCTCGCACGCACGTTTGCGGTGCCCGCCACCGACGCCTCAGCGGCTCCACCGTCGCGCGCCATGAGCCACGCGTCGACGTCGTCGCGTGACAGCTTCTCGCAACGTTCGAACAATAAAAAACGCAGCGTGGCATGGCCACGCTGCGTTTCTTTCAATGCCTGGTGAGAAAGGCCGCCGTCCAGAAGATGCCGGCCAAACTCATAGTCGGCGAGCACGACAGCATGCAAACCACACCGTGTGTCCGCGGCCACAGTCTCGCACACATTTTCGAGTTGCGCGGCGTCCGCACAAACCCGTTCATGCACAAAACCCGTGTACAGACGACTCGAACGGCGCGCCGCCGTCGCGTCGCAGTCGTCGAGCAACGCGAACACTGCGTCGCGCTCATCTGCCGTCATGCTTACCGCCACATCAAACCGCTATTAATCGAAGAAGCTCTTCACCCGATCGAACCAGCTCTTGCTCTGCGGGCTATGCCGCGCGCCGCCTTCCACGAGTGCCTTCTCGAATTGCTGAAGCAACTCGCGCTGCGGCTCGGTGAGCTTGACCGGCGTTTCGACTTGCACGTGCACGTAAAGATCGCCGGCAATACTCGAACGCAGCCCCTTGATCCCCTTACCGCGCAGACGGAACGTCTTGCCCGACTGCGTGCCTTCCGGCACCGTGAAGCTCGCGCGGCCCGCGAGGGTCGGCACTTCGATTTCGCCGCCAAGCGCCGCCGTGGTAAACGGAATCGGCATCTGGCAATGCAGGTCGTCGCCGTCGCGTTCGAACACCGAGTGCTGCTTGATGTGAATCTCGACGTACAGATCGCCCGACGGACCGCCGTTGATGCCCGGCTCACCGTTGCCGGCCGAGCGGATTCGCATGCCGTCGTCGATACCTGCCGGGATCTTCACTTCCAGCGTCTTGGTTTCCTTCACCTTGCCCGCGCCGTGGCAATGGCCGCACGGCTCAGGGATATAGGTGCCGGTGCCGTGGCACTTCGGGCAGGTCTGCTGGATGCTGAAGAAGCCCTGTGACATCCGAACCGAACCCGAACCGCTACAGGTCGGGCAGGTCTCCGGCTTGGTGCCGGGCTTCGCGCCCGAGCCGTGACAGATCTCACACGACACCCAGCTCGGCACGCGAATTTGCGTGTCGTAGCCGTGCGCGGCCTGTTCCAGCGTGATTTCCATGCTGTAGCGCAGATCGGCGCCGCGATACACCTGCGGGCCTGCGCGGCCGCCACCGCCGCGTGCGGCACCGCCGGCCGCCTGGCCGAAGATGTCGCCGAAAATATCGCCAAATGCATCGGCAAAACCGCCGAAGCCTTGCGCACCCGCGCCGCCCATATTCGGGTCGACGCCCGCGTGGCCGTACTGATCGTACGCGGCACGCTTTTGCGAGTCCGACAGCATTTCATAGGCTTCCTTCACCTCTTTGAAATGCTCTTCCGCATCCTTGTTGCCGGGATTGCGGTCGGGGTGGTGCTTCATCGCAAGCTTGCGATAAGCCTTCTTGATTTCGTCGTCGCTCGCGTTCTTTGCGACGCCCAGAACCTCGTAGTAATCCCGTTTCGCCATATCGGTTCAACGCCACTCGCGCAATGCGACGCGGTGGCTCCTCTTGAATGCTGGAGTCTTGCGACTCGTCCGGCCGCTGCTCACGCCGTTTTTACGCGGCTTAAACAACGCCCTCCATAAAACAAATGTGCCCGGAGAGCCCAAAAAGGCTCACCAGGCGCGATAACCGCTTTGCAGGTTCATGCACCCGGACGGGAGCAAACCGTTTTGCAGCCAGGCCGCACACATCGCTGTGTGCGGCTTTACGGTCAGATTGCGACCCGGCTTTAGTCTTTCTTCACTTCCTTGAACTCGGCGTCGACCACGTCGTCCTGCTGCTGGTGGCTCGCGCCACCTGCCGATGCGCCCGCACCTGCCGCGCCCGCTGCCGCAGCTTCGGCACCTTGCGCAGCCTGCATGTCGGCGTACATCTTTTCGCCCATCTTCTGCGAGGCGGTGGCCACCACTTCGATCTTGGCTTCGATCGCGGCCTTGTCGCTCGAACCGCTCTTCAGCGTTTCTTCGAGGTCCTTCAGCGCGGTTTCGATCGCTTCCTTCTCAGAGGCTTCCAGCTTGTCGCCGTATTCGGTGAGCGCCTTCTTCGTGCTGTGGACCAGCGCGTCGCCCTGGTTGCGGGCATCGGCCAGCTCACGCAGCTTGTGATCTTCTTCCGCGTTCGCTTCGGCGTCCTTCACCATCTTCTCGATTTCGGCTTCGGACAGACCCGAGTTCGCCTTGATCGTGATGCGGTTTTCCTTGCCGGTCGCCTTGTCTTTCGCGCCGACGTGCAGAATGCCGTTCGCGTCGATGTCGAAGCTCACTTCGATCTGCGGCGTGCCGCGCGGTGCCGGCGGAATGCCTTCAAGGTTGAACTCGCCCAGCAGCTTGTTGCCCGCTGCCATTTCGCGCTCGCCCTGAAACACCTTGATCGTCACGGCGCCCTGATTGTCGTCAGCCGTCGAGTAGACCTGTGCGTGCTTGGTCGGGATCGTGGTGTTCTTGTTGATCATCTTCGTCATCACGCCACCGAGCGTTTCGATGCCGAGCGACAACGGGGTCACGTCGAGCAGCAGAACGTCCGTGCGGTCGCCCGACAGAACCTGGCCTTGAATCGCGGCGCCAACGGCCACGGCTTCGTCCGGGTTCACGTCACGGCGCGGGTCCTTGCCGAAGAATTCCTTAACCTTTTCCTGCACCTTCGGCATGCGCGTCATACCGCCGACCAGAATCACGTCGTCGATTTCGCCGACCTTCACGCCTGCGTCCTTGATGGCCATGCGGCAAGGTTCGATCGTGCGTTCGATCAGTTCTTCAACCAGTGCTTCCAGCTTGGCGCGCGTGATTTTCAGGTTCAAGTGCTTCGGACCCGACGCGTCTGCCGTGATGTACGGCAGGTTGATTTCCGTTTGCTGGCTCGACGACAGTTCGATCTTCGCCTTTTCAGCCGATTCCTTCAGGCGTTGCAGCGCGAGCACGTCTTTCGACAGGTCGACGCCTTGTTCCTTCTTGAACTCGCCGATGATGTAATCGATGATGCGTTGGTCGAAGTCTTCACCGCCGAGGAACGTATCGCCGTTCGTGGACAGCACTTCGAACTGCATTTCGCCGTCAACGTCAGCGATTTCGATGATCGACACGTCGAACGTACCGCCGCCCAGGTCATACACCGCGATCTTGCGGTCGCCCTTTTCGGCCTTGTCCAGACCGAATGCCAGCGCAGCTGCGGTCGGTTCGTTGATGATCCGCTTCACTTCCAGACCGGCGATGCGGCCTGCGTCTTTGGTAGCCTGACGCTGGCTGTCGTTGAAGTACGCGGGAACCGTAATCACAGCTTCGGTGACCGGCTCGCCGAGGTAATCTTCAGCGGTCTTCTTCATCTTGCGCAGCGTTTCCGCCGAGATTTGCGGCGGTGCGAGCTTCTGGTCGCGCACTTCGATCCATGCGTCGCCGTTATCGGCTTTCATGATCTTGTACGGCATCAGCGCGATGTCTTTCTGCACTTCCTTTTCTTCGAAGCGGCGGCCGATCAGGCGCTTAACCGCGTACAGCGTGTTCTTCGGGTTCGTGACCGACTGACGCTTCGCAGGCGCGCCGACGAGAATTTCGCCGTCTTCCATGTAAGCGATGATCGACGGCGTGGTGCGCGCGCCTTCCGAGTTCTCGATCACCTTGACCGAATTGCCTTCCATGATCGCCACGCACGAGTTGGTCGTGCCGAGGTCGATGCCGATGATTTTGCCCATTTTTACTAATCTCCTGACTTTGATCGCTGCGGGAATCGCCGTTTTTGCCCATCTGGCGGTACGGCGATCCGCTCTGAATTCCTACCTGCACTCAACATAAGTGCGTCCGCATCGTTTTCAAGACCTCTTTTACGATGCGGTCTTTAATTTTTTTCAATCGGTCGAACTTTTGCCGCTTTTTTCACCATTTGCCGTGCTGCCGACCACATTGGCCGCACGGATCGTTTCCCGCGCGACCACAACCGCCGCCTCGAACTGCCCGAGACTGCGCCAGCCGGCTGCCCGGCCGAGCCGCTTGCCTCGATAAAAGAAGAGCCATGTGGGCACGCTGTGAAGCATGACCGCAGTGGCGTCGACGGGAATGTTGGCCATGACGGCGCCTGTCAGGCCGACCGGCTGATAAACGGCTTCTGCTGCGGCCCGTGCCGCAGCTTGGGCTGATTACTTCGGCGCCGCGACAGTCACGAGGGCCGGACGCAGCACGCGGTCGGCGATCACGAAGCCTTTTTGCAGCACAGCAACGACGGTGTTCGGCTCCTGGTCGGCCGGCACCATCGAAATAGCCTGGTGACGGTGCGGGTCGAATTTCTCGCCAACCGGGTTCAGGGCGACGACGCGGCCCTTCTCCAGCGCGCCGGAGAGCTGGCGCAGCGTGAGCTCGACGCCTTCGCGAACCTTCTGCAGGTCGTCGGACGAGTGGGCAACCGCTGCTTCGAGGCTGTCGACCACCGGCAGCAAATGCTCAGCGAAGCTTTCGATCGCGAACTTGTGGGCCTTGGCGACATCTTCCTGGGCGCGGCGGCGCACGTTCTCAGTCTCCGCCTTCGCCCGCAGGAAGCTCTCCTGCATCTCGGCAAGCTTCGCTTCTGCCTCGGCCAATGCGGCTTCCGCGCCGGTTGCCGGCGCTTCAGGCGCTGCGTTTGCAGCCGCGTCCTGCTGGGGTGCCGCAGCCTCGGCGGCCTGGCGCGCGGTTTCGTCGGCGGGCGTGGGATTCTGGCTCGTCGGGTTCTCTTGCGTGTTTTCCATGTCGCTGAAAGTCGTTTAAAAGTTAAAGCTATCGGTGGCGGCAACGCGTCAAAAACTGCCGCAATTTGTGCGTTGCAAAATTGCGACAGACAACTTACTACGTTAACGCGTATCGAAACGCCAGATGGGGCCGGAAAGACCCAATTCAAGCGCCTCTCCCGGAACTTTTCACACCGCGGACGTGCGGCAGAAATGCCCGGTTACAACCATTATTGCGTCGCAATCAGATTGAGATTGAGTGCGCTCAACAAGTGGCCTATGCTCCATTAAAGCGTCGGAAAAGACACGTTAACCCTAATCTAACGTAAGCCTTACCGATAATTTTCAATTCCACCTGATTCGCCTGTTTCCATCTGAATCTTCCCAAGGGGAGTACCGTGAAACTGACCTTTGCAATATCGGTGGTCGCATTGGTACTGATCGCGGGCACCACGACCATCTGCATGTCCGGGGCCGTCAACGATCACACCACCGAGTACGGCGGTGTGCACGCGACGATGGAACAATTGTTCAATCCCCACCTGAAAGTTTGTCGATAGTGCGCCGGTCGCGCTTTGTCGGTCTGCCGTGCAAAGCGGCGGCCGGTTCGCGGTATGTCTTGCGCCGCTCCTGCTCGACCTGTCGCTTCACCTTGCTCTCTTCCGTTTCCGCATAGAGCGTCTGCGCGACGCTGGCCGGGCCGCGCACGTCGCACACGCCCAGCACTTCCACCTGCCAGACAATCCGCTCGATTTCGATCTCGACCAGGTCGCCTACGCGCACTTCCTTGGCCGGTTTGACACTCGCACCGCCGATTCGCACGTGCGCTTTTTCGACGGCATCCGCCGCGAGCGAGCGCGTCTTGAAGAAGCGCGCCGCCCAAAGCCATTTGTCGATGCGCAGCTTCGCGCCCGGTTCGGTTGAAATCCTGTAGTTCATGAGCCTGCTTAAGCCCCAGTCGTGTGCGGCACCGGTACTGCTTGCACGGGCCAGCCCTGCAGATTCTGCGCGACGATCTCGCCGAGCGCGGCGATCCACGGCTGCGAGGCGTTCAGGCAGGGAATCCGATGAAACTCCTTGCCGCCCGCCTGCAGGAACTCGTCGCGCACTTCCATCCCGATTTCTTCAATCGTTTCAAGGCAGTCGGCGGTAAATCCCGGACAGAACACGTCGGCACGCCGCACGCCCGCCGAGCCCAATTCCTTCAGCGTGGGCGCGGTGTACGGCTGCAACCACTCGGCCTTGCCGAAGCGCGACTGAAACGTGACGCGGCATTCCACCTGCGTCAATCCCAGCGCCTGCGTCAACAACGCGCCAGTCTGCTGGCATTGCTCGTGGTACGGATCGCCGAGATCCATCGTGCGCTTGGGCACGCCGTGAAAACTCAGCACCAGCTTGTCACCTGCCGCGAAATCCGGCCGGCCGTGCTGATGCCAGTAGTGGTGCACCTGAGCGGCGAGCGCGGCGATATACGCCGGATGATCGGCGTACTGCCGCACCGTGCGGATTTCCGGCTGATTGCGCATGCGCTTCAACGCCGAAAAGGCGTCGTCGAAAGCCGTGGCCGTGGTCGACGACGAGTATTGCGGATACATGGGCATCAGCAGCACGCGCTCGGCGCCGGCCAGCTTGAGCTGGTTCAGCATGGCCGGAATGCCCGGCGTGCCATACCGCATCGCGTAGTCGACCAGTACCGTGTAGTCGTTCAATTGCAGCAGATGGCGCAAACCCTCCACCTGCTTTTCGGTGAAGACACGCAGCGGCGAGCCTTCCGGCATCCACACGGCCGCGTACTTTTTCGCCGACGCGGGGCTCCGGAACGGCAAAATCAACGTGCGCAGGATCACCTGCCAGAGCAGCGCCGGAATTTCGACCACACGCGGATCGGACAGGAACTGCGCAAGATAGCGCCGGACCGCACGCGGCGTCGGCGCGTCGGGCGTGCCGAGATTGATCAGCAACACGGCGACACGGTGTGACGTGGCGTTCTGTGATGGCCGCTCGAGGTCGAAGCGCATAGGCAGCAGGGATAACCGCTTGGGGCGGAGAGTCGGTTCAGGTGGAATTCATTATAGCGGCGCGGTCCATTGCAAGGTCCGCCAGGGCCCCTGGCCATTCGGCCAATTGGCAAGCCGCGCGCCGTCGCGCATCATTTGCAGCATGAGATGTGCCGCAGCCAACGGTGACCGCAGGTTACTGCTGGCTGAGCGTCAGGGAAAGCAGCCGCGCAGTGATGTCCACGATTGGGATCACGCGGTTGTAAGCCATGCGGGTCGGCCCGATCACGCCGAGCGTGCCGACAATCTTGCCGTTCACCTCATAAGGCGCGGTGACGACGCTCATTTCCTCGATCGGCACGAGATTCGACTCGCCGCCAATGAAAATCTGCACGCCCGCGGCGTGACTCGACACGTCGAGCAACTGAAGGAGACTGGTCTTTTGGTCGAATACATCGAACAGCTTGCGCAAGCGCGCCATGTCCGACGACAGGTCGGCGACTTCGAGCAGGTTGCGCTCGCCGGAAATCAGCACGGTCTCGCCGGTGTCGGACTCATCCGTGCTGGCCGTGACCGCGGCGTGCATCAGCGTGGTCATGTCGCCGCGCAATTCGTCGATTTCTTCGCGCAGGCGGCGGCGCACGTCGTCGAACGAGAGGCCCGCGAAGTGCGCGTTGATGTAATTGGAGGCTTCCACCAGCTGCGACGGCGAAAAGTCGCGCTGGGTGGCCATGATGCGGTTCTGTACGTCGCCCTCGGGCGTCACGATGATCAGCAGGATGCGCTTGTCCGACAGGCGCATGAATTCGATCTGCTTGAACACGTGGCTGCGGCGCGGCGTGAGCACCACGCCGGCGAACTGCGACAGATTGGACAGCACACTTGCCGCTGCGGCGACGACTTTCTGCGGTTCGCCCGCCTGCAGCGTAGTCTTGACGATACGCATCACCGCTTCTTCGTCCGCGGCGGATTCCACCGTCAGCATGGTGTCGACGAACAGCCGGTAGCCGCGCGGCGTCGGGATCCGGCCCGCCGACGTATGCGGACTGATTACGAGCCCCAGGTCCTCGAGATCGGACATCACGTTGCGGATCGTGGCCGGGCTCAGTTCGAGGCCGGAGTAGCGTGACAACGTGCGCGAGCCGACCGGCTGACCTTCGGCGATGTAGCGCTCGATCAGCGTTTTGAGGAGGGTTTGTGCGCGGGGATCTAGCATGACGGAAAATTTTAGCTCAATGGCGCGGCTACAGCGAGCGCTAACGGCGCCAACCCCTGACTATCGCGCCGCCGGTTGGCGGGGCAGCGCCTGTCATCAATGTTTCACCATTCTAACGATAATCCTCCAATGCGCTGGCAGCCCGTTTGCGCAGGCCCGTCACCGGGTCTGTCTGCGGTTCTTTTCAGGCCCTACCTATGGTGTAATGCCGGCATGCAAGTGACCAGCCAGTTCAAGACCGTCGCGCTCGTCGGGCGCAACAATACGCCGGGCATCGGCGAGCCGCTGACCGCGCTCGCCTCGTGCATCGCGAAGCGCGGCTTCGAGGTCGTATTCGAAGCCGACACCGCCGCCGAAATCGGCGTCACCGACTATCCGGCGCTACGCCCCGCCGAGATCGGCGCGCGCGCCGACGTTGCCGTGGTGCTAGGCGGCGACGGCACGATGCTAGGCATTGGCCGCCAGCTTGCGCCCTACCGCACGCCGCTGATCGGCATCAACCACGGCCGCCTGGGCTTCATTACCGACATTCCGATCTCCGACATGCGCGAGATCGTGCCGCAAATGCTCTCGGGTAACTTCGAGCGCGAAGAGCGCATGTTGCTCGAGGCGCGCATCATGCGCGACGGCGCCCCGATCTATCACGCGCTTGCCTTCAACGATGTGGTGGTCAACCGCAGCGGTTTCTCGGGGATGGCGGAACTGCATGTCTCGGTGGACGGGCGCTTCATGTACAACCAGCGCTCGGACGGCCTGATCGTCGCCACGCCAACGGGTTCGACCGCCTACGCGTTGTCTTCGCAGGGGCCGATCCTGCATCCGCAACTACAAGGCATCGTGCTGGTGCCGATTGCGCCGCATGCGTTGTCGAACCGGCCAATCGTGCTGCCGGACGACTCGAAGGTGAGCATCCAGATCGTCTCGGGCCGCGAAGTGAACGTCAATTTCGACATGCAGTCGTTCACTTCGCTGGAATTGGGCGACACGATCGAAGTGCGCCGCTCGCGTCATACGGTGCCGATGCTGCATCCGGTCGGCTACAGCCATTTCGCGACGCTGCGCAAGAAGCTGCACTGGAACGAATACCCGTCGCACGAAGAAGATACCAAGCCCTGAGCGGTCCCCGAGCGCCGGAATGCCGGACCGCCGGGCTATCGGAACACGAACGCCGCTGCCGAACCCTGAATCTCAAGCTCACCAGACGACCTCCATGCTTCGCCACCTCTCGATACGCGACTTCGTCATCGTCGCCGCGCTCGACCTCGAATTCGATAGCGGCTTTACCGTTTTCTCAGGCGAAACAGGCGCCGGCAAGTCGATCCTGATCGACGCGCTGGCCCTCGCGCTCGGCGCCCGCGCCGATGCAAGCGTGGTGCGCACCGGCGAGAGCCGCGCCGACATCACCGCGGAATTCGAGACGCATGCGCAAGTCGAGCAATGGCTCGACGAGCAGGCGCTCGGCACGACCGCCGACGACGGCCATCACGGCAGCACCGTCATGCTGCGTCGCGTGGTGGACGCAAATGGCCGCTCGCGCGCGTTCATCAACGGCACGGCGGCAACGCTCGCGCAGTTGCGCGAAGTCGGCGAGATGCTGGTGGATATTCACGGGCAGCATGCGCACCAGTTGCTGATGCGTCCGGACGCGCAGCGCGAACTGTTCGACACCCACGCCGGCCTCACGGAAACCGCAGTAGCTGTCACGCGGGCATGGCGGTCGTGGCGCGACAAGGTGCAGGCCGTGGAGCATGCGCAAACGCGCGACCGCGAGCTGCAACTGGAGCGCGAGCGTCTCGCCTGGCAGCTCACCGAGCTGGACAAACTTTCGCCGCAACCGGGCGAATGGGAAGAGGTCAACGCCGAGCACCGGCGCCTGTCGCACTCGGCCAATCTGATCGACGGCGTGCAAGGGGCGCTCGGCGCGCTGTCCGAATCTGACGAAGCGATGATCACGCATCTCGCCTCGATCGTATCGAAGGTGCGCGACCTCGCCGAGATCGACCCGGCGCTGAACGACGTGCTGGCGGCACTGGAACCGGCCGAGATCCAGTTGCAGGAAGCGGCCTATTCGCTCAGCCACTACGCGCAGAAACTCGAACTGGATCCCGACCGGCTTGCCCAGGTCGAAAAGCGTCTCGACGCGCTGCACTCGGCCGCACGCAAATTCCGCCTGCAACCCGAGACGTTGCCTGAAGAACACGAAGCGCGCCGCGCGCAACTTGCCGCGCTCGATGCCGCCGCCGATCTCGACAGCCTCCACGCGGCCGAAGCCAAAGCCAAAGAAGCCTTCCTCGCCGAAGCGAAAAAGCTCTCGAAGGCGCGCGCCAAGGCCGGTAAGGCTCTAGGTGCAGCGGTAACCACCGGCATGCAGGAACTGTCGATGAAGGGCGGCAGCTTCGAAGTGGCGCTGGTGCCGTTGCCGGAAGGTGGCGCGCACGGGCTCGAACAGGTCGAATTCCGCGTCGCCGGTCACGCCGGCGTGCCGCTGCGGCCGCTCGCGAAGGTCGCCTCAGGCGGGGAACTGGCGCGGATCAGCCTCGCTCTCGCGGTCATTGCGAGCGCCGCGAGTCCGACTCCAACCCTGATCTTCGACGAAGTGGATACGGGAATCGGCGGCGGCGTCGCGGAAGTGGTTGGACGCTTGCTGCATCAACTGGGAGAGGCACGTCAGGTGCTGTGCGTCACGCACTTGCCGCAAGTCGCCGCGCGCGGCGACCATCATTTCCAGGTGGCGAAGTCGGGCAACGGCAAGGGCGGCACGGTCAGCAGCGTGACCTCACTCGACCGCGCGAGCCGCGTCGAAGAAGTCGCGCGCATGCTCGGCGGTCTGGAGATCACCGCCACCACCCGCAAGCACGCGAAGGAAATGCTGGCGGCCTAGGAACGCGGGACGGAAATCATCGCGGAGCCTCAGCCGAACACCCGCTTCCACAGCTTCAGTACCGCTTCACGCTCCGTCACCACCAGCGCGGGATCGACCCGCGCCTTTTCCATCCCGTCGAGCCGCAACTGGTGCTGCAACTTCCGGTAGGTCCGATACGCCGCCCCGACCGTCTCCGCTTCCGCCTCGCTCATCAAGCCGAAGCGCGACACTTCGCGCAGCAACGCGATATTGCCGGTATTGCGGATCAGTTCAGGATCGCTCGCCGCATGCAGCAACACCCAGTACTGCACGGTGAATTCGATATCGACCATGCCGCCGCGATCGTGCTTCAGGTCGAACAGCGCCGTATGGTTCGGATGCCCTGCCTCGACGCGCTCGCGCATCTCGACGATTTCCTTCGCGAGCGGCGCGGCCTCACGCGGCGTGGTCAGCACCTGTTCGCGAATCTGCTCGAATTTCGCACCGATTTCGGCGTCGCCCGCGCAGTAGCGCGCGCGGCTCAATGCCTGATGCTCCCAAACCCACGCGGTATTCGCGGCGTCGCCTTCACGCAGTTGATAACGGCGGAACGCATCCAGATCGGTGACGAGCAGGCCCGACTCGCCGTTCGGCCGCAACCGCAAGTCGACGTCGAACAAGGTGCCCGCGCCGGTCGCCGTCGTCAGCCAGGTGATGAGCCGGCGGGTGTAGGTGGCGTAGACGTCCGCAGCGGCATCGTCCGGATCGTCGTAGAGGAAGATGACGTCGAGGTCGGATGCATAACCGAGCTCCTTGCCGCCCAGCTTGCCGTACGCGATCACCGCAAACTTCGGCACGTCGCGATGACGTTTGGCCAATTGGTTCCAGACGGCTTCGAGCGTGACGTCGAGCACGGCATCGGCGAGCTCGGACAGGCGGTCGCTCACATGTTCGACGCTCAACTTGCCGGCCAGATCGATCAACAGGATGCGGAACACCTCGGCCTGGTGCGCGTGGCGCAGCAGATCCATCTGTTGCTCGATGCCATCCGCCGCGGCCAGACGCAAGCGCAGCGTGCGCTTGAATTCAGGCCAGTCGAACGGACTGTCCATCGCCTCTTCGTCGAGGAGTTCGTCGAGCAATTGCGGGTGGCGGATCAGGTAGCCAGCGGCCCAGTGTGAACCACCCAGCACCGACAGCACCCGATGCAGCGCCTGCGGATATTCCGTCAGCAGCGCAAGGTACGCGCCGCGCCGGCTCACGGCTTCGAGCAAGTCGAAGAAACGCGCCACCGTATCGCCGCGCCGTTCGACCGGCTCCAACGTACGCGCGGCTTCCAGCGCACGCTGCGCGACGATATCGAAGCGCTGGCGGCTACGCTCGGCGAGCCCCGCGTAACGCGACGACTGCCATATCGCACGCAAGCGCGCCAGCAACTCGTCCGGCTCGGAAACACCCAGTTCGATCAGACGCGCGCGAAGCGCGTCCTCAGCGCTGTCGTCGGCGAGCGCGCTGCTCCAGATCCACACCGCCGCGCCGTCTTCCGGTGCGCCGCAGCCATCGCGGCCGCTCACCTTGTCGGCGAAAATCTGGTCGAACTGCTGTTCGACGAACTCGCGGTGCGCGTCGAGCTTGAGCATCAGCGCGGCATAGTCGTCGCAACCCATGGCTTGCGCGAGCGCCACACGCTCCTCAGGATCGACCGGCATCGCGTGAGTTTGCGCGTCGTTGCGGTATTGCAGACGGTGCTCGAGTTCGCGCAGGAAACGGTAAGCCTGTGAAAGCTTCACGCAGACCGAGGTATCGAGCAGCCCGTGCGTGGCCGCGTGCCGCAAGACGGCGAGCGTCGGTCGAACCCGGAAGCCGGCATCCTGGCCGCCGCGGATCAACTGAAACACCTGAGCGCTGAATTCGATTTCGCGGATGCCGCCGCGGCCCAGCTTGATGTCGTCGGCCTTGTCGGGGCGCATCGAGGCACGCCGCTGCGCTTCCTGGCGAATCTGCAAATGCAGCGCGCGGATTGCGCTGATCACACCAAAGTCGAGATAACGCCGATAGACGAACGGCGTGACGATCGCATCGAGCTGCTTCTGCAGCCGACGCGCTGCGTCGCTCGCGCCTTCGGACACGAGCCGGCCCTTGATCCACGCATAGCGCTCCCACTCGCGGCCCTGCACGTAGAAATACTCTTCGAGCATGCCGAGGCTGCACACGAGCGGCCCGGAATCGCCGTTCGGCCGCAAGCGCATATCGACCCGGAACACGTAACCGTCGGCGGTCACCTCGGCCAATGCGCCGATCAGGCGCTTACCGAGACGCGTAAAAAAGTCCTGCGTCGCGATCGGTGAACGCTGACCGCCCGCGGTCTCACCGTCCTCTTCATAAATGAAGATCAGATCGATATCCGACGACACGTTCAGCTCACGCCCACCCAGCTTGCCCATCCCGACCACACCGAGCGCGAGCCGCTCGCCCTGTGGCCCGCGCGGCTCGCCATAAAGCGTTTCGAGTTCGGCGGACACGACCGCGAGCGCGCGCTGGATCGTCGTCTCCGCCAGATCGGTCATCGCGCCGGTGACTTCGGCGACATCCGCCTCGCCCGCGAGGTCACGCTCCATCACGGCGCAAAATACCTCCGTGCGCAATTGGCGTAAGGCCCGTTTGAGTGCATCCTCGCTCAACGGGCCGTCGGCCGCGCCGGCTGCCTCGGCACACAGCGCGTCAAAGCGCGCGTCGATCCGTTCGCGCGTGAGGGGGGCGGAGGCGAGCGCCACCACCTGCGCCACGATTTGCGGACGGGCCGCCGCGGCACGCGCCGCGTAATGTGAATAGTTGGAACTCAGGAGTGTTGCGTCAGTCATCAAGGGTCTGGCTCGCTCGTTGCTTTATCAGCGTTGTTCAGTTCGCCGCAACACACAGGTCCGGCAGCCTCGCGCAGGTCGCGAGACGGCATGGAGAAAGGGTTTGCCGGAGGTCCGCCGACGCTTTCCCGTGTGTTACATTTCGTCGTTAATTCGCAAAACTACCATACGCCACCCGCCGCAGCATGTCCGAGCGAAACGAATCCGCCGACCCGCACGAAACCAGGCAGGTCCGGCCTGCGAGCGGAAGCGCCCACATGGTGCTGCATCGGACGTCCCATGTAGTGCTGGCGCTCGCACTCGCCTTCTACTTTATCGCGGCGGGTCTGTTTCTCGGTTTGCGTTATGTCCTGCTGCCGCGCGTCGACTCGTTTCGCCCGCGCATCGAAGCCATCGTTTCCGAGAAGCTGCACGCACAGTTCACCATCGGCAAGCTGGCGCCGCACTGGAGCGGCTTTCAGCCAGGCCTCGACGTCACCGATATCGTCATCCGCGACCCGGAAGGCAAAGCGGCCCTAACCATTCCGCACGCCACCGCCGCGCTTTCGTGGAAGTCGCTCTGGCAGTTCCATCCCGCGCTTTCCAGCCTGATCGTCGATCAGCCGGACGTGCTGGTGTCGCGCAGCAGCGACGGCGTGATCTCGGTAGCGGGCGTGCCGGTGCCCACCCGGCACAGCGGCAACGACACCCTGTCCACATGGCTGTTGCGCCAGCAGGCGATCGTGGTGCGCGGCGGCGTGCTGCGCTGGCGAGATGCCGAGCATGACGCACCGGAACTCGCCCTGCGCGACATCCGGATCGCGATTCTCAACGAAGGCTACGATCACCGCCTCGCGTTGCAAGCGCCCGCAGACGGCCATGTCCTGCACGGACCGATCGACTTCCGTACGCATTTCAAACACGCCCGGCTCTCGGCGATCGGCAAGCCGGTCAATTGGGCGGGCCAGGTCTATATGTCGACCGGTCCGGTCGATCTGCCGACCCTCGCGCGCTACATCAACTTCCCGATCGAGATGTTCGCCGGCCGCATCGACAATGCGATCTGGGCCGACTTCGCCGATGGCCGCATGAAGTCGGCGAGCGGGCAACTGGCCGGCACGGATGTCTCGATGCGGGTCCGCCCGACCCAGCCCAAGCTGGTGGTACCGATCGCTAATTTCTCCTGGGGTCTCGACGTCAACCAGGGCGACTACACGCTGCAACTGAACCACTTGCACGCCGAACTCGGCCAGCCGCCGCTCGACGACGGTACGCCGCTCACCCGCACCCTCGCGCTAACCACGCTGCACGGCCGCTACCGGACCGCCTCGCTGCAGCATGGGCAACTCGTCAGCGTCAGCGGCGACCGCGTCGACCTGGGCATCCTCGCCGAATTCAGCCGCGCGTTGCCGTTGCCGCGCCCCCTGCTGAACAACCTGGTGCGCTTCAATCCACGCGGCATGGTGTCGAACTATGTGATCGAGGTCGAACGCGGCAAACCGGAATCGGGCGAAGCGGGCAGCGACCACCGGCCAAGCGGCGCCGAGCCGATCGAGCGCTATCGTTTCAAGGGCGATCTGCAGGGCATCAGCATCGCCGCGCAGGAACCGCCGCCGGGGCTCACCCCGCTGAATCACCCGCGCGCAGGCATTCCCGGCATCGAGAACCTGTGGGGCAGCGTCGATGCAGACGAAAACCACGGCACCGCGACGCTCAACACCTCCAACGTCGCGATCACGCTGCCGGGCGTGTTCGACGACCCGCGCCTGACACTCGACCGCCTGCATGGCCGGGCGGACTGGACCATCACGCCGAAGGCGCCGGGCGAAAATCACCCCGCCTTCACCGTCAAGCTGGCCGACTTCGGTATCTCGAACGCGGACGCCGACGCCACTGCCACCGTCGATTACAGCAACCCAGGCCATGGGCGCGGCTCGCTCGACCTGAAGGCCGACTTCCAGCGCGCGCAGGTCACGCGCATCGTCCGCTATCTGCCGACCAGCATCAGCGAAAAGCTGCGGATCTACCTGGGCCATGGGCTGCAAGCCGGCGTCTCGCGCGGCGCGACGATCGAAATCCACGGCGATCTGACCAAATTCCCTTACTCGCGCGCCCCGGAGGCCGGGGTCTTCCATATCGTCGCGCCGTTCAAGGGCGGCAAGTTCGACCCTTCGCCGTACCCGCCGCGCAAGATGAAGAACGGTACGCCGAACGTGTGGCCGCCGCTGGATGGCATCGACGGCGTGTTCGAACTCAAAGAGAACCTGCTGCGCTTCGATATCGACCGCGCCCATTACAAGCGGGTCGCTTTGAACAAGGTGAACGGCAAGATCGACGATCTCGGCACCAAGGCTTCGGACCTCACCATCACGGGCAACGGCCGTGGGCCGCTTGCCGACATGCTCGACTACGTCAACGAAAGCTCGCTCGGCATCATGTCCAAACATGCGACCGAGAAAGTGCGCGCCGAAGGGCCCGCAGCGCTGGCGCTCAAGCTGACCGTGCCGCGCACGCCGAAACCGCACATCGCTGTGGAAGGCGCAGTGGGCTTCCAGAACAACCGTTTGACGGTCGATAACGTGCCGCCGTTGTCGCAACTGAACGGCAAGGTGCGTTTTACCGAACATACGGCGCAGGTCGACCGGCTCTCGGGCCAGTTCCTCGGCGGCGATGTCCACGCGAACGGCGGCCTGAAACAGGACGGCACGTACGCACTCGACCTCGGCGGCCATATCGCCGTCGATGCCGCGCGCGGCCTGAACCTGCACGGTCCGGCCGCGCAGGTGCTGACGCGCATGAGCGGCAGCGCGCCCTACGCGCTTAACGTGCACGGCGCCAAGGGGCGCTTGCCGGAAGTCACGGCGAACTCCGATCTGACCGGGCTCGCGCTCGACTTCCCCGCGCCGTTCAACAAGCCAGTCGGCACGCCGATGCCGCTGCACTTCGCTGTCAGCCCGTTCACCAGCGCAAGCGAAGCCGATCTGGAACGGGCCGACCTCACCTTCGGCCCGATCGCCGCCACCTACCTGCTGCGTTACCAGCCGAAAACGCCGCCGACGGTCGTGAGTGGCGCGATCGGCGTCAACAAGCCCGCCGACTTGCCGTCCGAAGGCGTGATCGCCGCCGTCGACGTCGAGGCGTTCGACGCCGATGCCTGGCGCGCGCTCGTCACGCAGATGCGCAACAAGGACGCACCGACTCCCGCGCCCGCCGCCGCACCGGCCACGCCGAATCCGACCGTTGCGCAGTTCCTGCCGAGCCGCTTCGCGGTGCACGTCGGCACGCTGACACTGCTCAAGCGGCACTGGGACAGCGTGATCGTCGGCGCGTCGCATGCGGACGGCAAATGGCAGGCCAACATCGCGTCGAACCAGGTGTCGGGCCACGTTTCCTGGCTGCCGGGCGCGAATAAGGAATCGCCGGGCACGTTGCAGGCGCGCTTTGCCCGTGTGGTCATCCCCTCGGCCACGGATAAGGACCTGCTCGGCCAGGCCATTTCGGCGCCAGCGCAGAACATGCCGTCGATCGATCTGGTGGTCAATGAGTTGATCGTGCGCGATCGCGATATCGGCCGGCTCGAAGTCGACGCACACAACTTCGAAGAAGACGGTGTGCCGGTCTGGCAGCTCGACAAGCTGGACATCACCAACCCCGCCGCCACGCTGACCGCGACCGCGAACTGGCGCACGTCGACGGGTCTCGGCAACACCGCCGACGAAGCGACGCCGCGCCGTACCGTGTTCGATTTCAAACTCGACATCAAGGACGCCGGCGGGCTGCTGGAGCGCTTCGGCCAGCCGCACACGCTCAAGGCCGGCAACGGCACGCTGTCGGGCAAGGTGGTGTGGCGCGGCGGCCCGACGACCATCGACTATCCAACGCTCAACGGCAATCTCGCCGTCGATCTGCGCCATGGGCAGATTCTCAAGGTCGACCCGGGCGTCGCGAAACTGCTGGGCGTACTCAGCCTGCAAAGCCTCGCACGCTTCGCCACGCTCAATTTCCGCGACGTCATCGGCGAAGGGTTGCCGTTCGAGCGCGTCACCGGCACGGGCGAGATTCACAATGGTATTGGCCGCACCGAGAACTTCGAGATGGTGACGGCGCCGGCGCGCGCCGAAATGAAGGGCTCGGTGGATCTGGCGCAGGAAACCCAGGATCTGCACGTGCAGATTGTGCCGACCGTCAGCGCCGGCGCCGCCGTGATCGCCGCGACCGTGATCAATCCGCTGCTCGGGCTGGGCGCGCTGGTGGCCGATCTGGCGTTCAGCAAATCGGTGTCCACGGCGTTTGCACGCGAGTACGCGATCACCGGTCCGTGGTCGAAACCGCACATCGAGCGGGTGAAGGGCGATCGCGGTAAGATGGACGCTCCGGCTTCGACCGTGGAAGCGCACTGAGCCCGATCCTGTGTTTGATCAGAAGAGCGCCGTGCCGCCCCGCAGTCCCCAGCCAGCCTTGAACGACGTATGCGGCGCCTACGGTTCGCGCCGCGGCCTTGCCGGGAGTTTTTCGAAACGCTCATGAGCGAAACACACGTCTCTTCATCCTCGTCCACCGCTTCGTCCACTGCCTCGCCCGGCGCGGCGTCCAGCGGATCTTCCGAAAGCGCGTTCCGCGTGGCCGCGCTGCAAATGGTGAGCACGCCGGATCGCGAACGCAACCTGGCCGAAGCGGAGCGCCTGATCGCGGAAGCCGCCGCCGACGGCGCGCAACTCGTCCTGCTGCCCGAGTACTTCTGCTTCATGGGCTTCAAGGACACGGACAAACTCGCCGTGCGCGAGCCCTACCAGGACGGCCCGATCCAGCGCTTTCTCGCCGACGCCGCGCGCCGCCACAAGGTCTGGGTGATCGGCGGCACCTTGCCGTTGATGTCGCAGGAACCGGCGCGCGTGCTGAACACCACGCTGGTGTTCGACCCGCAAGGCAACGAGGCCGCGCGCTACGACAAAATCCATCTGTTCAATTTCGAAAAGGGCGAAGAATCGTTCGACGAGGCACGCACCATCTGCCCCGGCGGCGAAGTCCGCACCTTCGAGGCGCCGTTCGGCCGGGTCGGCCTGTCGGTCTGCTACGATTTGCGCTTTCCGGAGCTGTACCGGCGCATGGGCGACTGCGCGCTGATCGTGGTGCCGTCGGCGTTCACCTATACCACCGGCCGCGCGCATTGGGAGATGCTGCTGCGCGCCCGGGCGGTCGAAAACCAGTGTTACGTGCTGGCCGCCGCGCAAGGCGGCAAACATGAAAACGGCCGCCGGACATGGGGCCACAGCATGCTGATCGACCCGTGGGGCGAAATCGTCGCGGTGCGCGACGAAGGCGCCGGCGTGGTGAGCGGCAATCTCGAGCGTGCGCGCATCGACGAAGTGCGGCAGAGCCTGCCCGCCTGGCGTCACCGCGTGCTGAGCTGCTGACGTATTACCTGACATTGAAAGTGCGGCGCCCGTCACTCATATAGTGATGCAAGCGCTAACCGAATCCTTCGTATCGAGCAGAACATACTTCGCATGAACATCATCGAACCCGGTATCCGTAATCTCGCCACCGCCAAGGACATCCTCCTGACGCCCTACGGTCTCGACGAATCCCTGCTCACCCGCACGCTCGCCGAAATCTTCACGCACAAGATCGATTACGCCGACCTGTACTTCCAGTACACGCGCAGCGAAGCATGGAGTCTCGAAGAAGGCATCGTGAAGTCGGGCAGCTTCAGCATCGACCAGGGTGTCGGCGTGCGCGCCGTGGCGGGCGATCGCACTGCCTTCGCGTATTCGGACGATCTGTCGCCCGAAGCAATTCGTCAGGCGGCGCTCGCCACCCGTTCGATTGCCAAGGCGGGCGGCGGCAAGCAGAAGATCAAGGTGGCCTCGTCGCTGACCGGCATCGCCGGGCGCGATCTGTACTTGCCGTCCGATCCGCTGCACTCGCTCGATGCGACCGCCAAGGTCAAGCTGCTCGAGCGTATCGAACAGATGGCGCGCGGCCGCGATCCGCGCATCCAGCAAGTGATGGCAGGCCTCGCCGGTGAATACGACGTGGTTCTGGTCGCGCGCAGCGACGGCGGCTTTGCGGCCGATATCCGTCCGCTCGTGCGCGTGTCGGTCACGGTGATCGCCGAGCAGAACGGCCGCCGCGAAATCGGCAGCGGCGGCGGCGGTGGCCGCTTCGACTACGGCTATTTCACCGACGAAGTGCTGTCGGGTTATGTCGACGACGCCGTGCATGCGGCGCTCGTGAACCTCGACGCCCGCCCGGCTCCGGCCGGCGCGATGACGGTCGTGCTCGGACCGGGCTGGCCCGGCGTGCTGCTGCACGAAGCGATCGGCCACGGCCTCGAAGGCGACTTCAACCGCAAGGGATCGTCGGCGTTTGCGGGTCGAATCGGCGAGCAGGTTGCGGCCAAGGGCGTGACCGTGGTCGACGACGGCACGCTGCCGAACCGCCGCGGCTCGCTGAACATCGACGACGAAGGCAATCCGACCCAGTGCACGACGCTGATCGAAGACGGCATCCTGAAGGGCTACATCCAGGACACGCTGAATGCACGCCTGATGAAGATGCCGGTTACGGGTAACGCTCGTCGCGAATCGTATGCTGCGCTGCCGATGCCGCGCATGACCAACACGTACATGCTCAACGGCGACAAAGACCCGCAGGAAATCATCGCGTCCGTGAAGAACGGTTTGTACGCGGTGAACTTCGGCGGCGGCCAGGTCGACATCACCAACGGCAAGTTCGTGTTCTCGGCCTCCGAGGCGTACATGATCGAAAACGGCAAAGTCACCTACCCGGTCAAGGGCGCGACGCTGATCGGCAGCGGCCCTGAATCGCTCAAATTCGTCAGCATGATCGGCAACGACATGAAGCTCGATTCGGGCGTCGGCGTGTGCGGCAAGGAAGGCCAGAGCGTGCCGGTGGGCGTCGGTCAGCCGACGCTGCGTATCGACAAGATGACGGTCGGCGGTACGGCCTGATTTTGATGTAGACGCATACTTCGTGCATACAATGCTCGAAGTATGCGGATTTACCGCATTTTTACACCCTGCAGCTTGCCAGCCGAGCTTGCACGGGTTATAAAGGCACTCACCCTTTTTGACCAGCGACCCAATTTCGCCATGTCCGCCAAGTTTTACTTTTACTTTTTTTGGCATCTCAGACCGCTGGCGGATCGAGAGGGGTGTTAGTGCACGCAAGACACCCAGAATTCACGAAAACCGCCAGCTAGCCTGGCGGTTTTTTTTCGCCTCACGCCTTTGAAACTTTTGCCGTTGAAATCTTTTTGATTGTTGTTCGCCCTGGCAGCGCTGCCAGATTGCCGTCTGATCGCAGCCTTCATTGCCCGCGCGAACACGCTACGACCGATTCAGGAGAACAAACATGCCCCCGCACAACACCGACGATGTCCGCATCCGCGAATTGAAAGAACTCACGCCGCCCGCTCACCTGATCCGCGAATTCGCTTGCGATGAAACGGTGTCCGACGTGATCTACAACTCGCGCAACGCAATGCATCGCATCCTGCACGGCATGGAAGACCGTCTGATCGTCATCATCGGGCCGTGCTCGATCCACGATACGAAGGCGGCGATGGAATACGCCGGGCGTCTCGTCGAACAGCGCAAACGCTTCGCCGGCGAACTCGAAATCGTGATGCGGGTGTACTTCGAAAAGCCGCGTACGACGGTGGGCTGGAAGGGTCTCATCAACGACCCGCATATGGACAACAGCTTCAAGATCAACGACGGCCTGCGCACCGCGCGCGAACTGCTGCTGCGTATCAATGAGCTCGGCCTGCCGGCCGGCACCGAATACCTCGACATGATCAGCCCGCAGTACATCGCCGATCTGATCTCGTGGGGCGCAATCGGCGCGCGCACGACCGAATCGCAAGTGCACCGTGAGCTGGCTTCGGGACTGTCGTGCCCGGTCGGTTTCAAGAACGGCACGGACGGCAACGTCAAGATCGCCGTGGACGCGATCAAGGCCGCCTCGCAGCCGCACCATTTCCTGTCGGTCACCAAGGGCGGCCACTCGGCAATCGTCTCGACCGCCGGCAATGAGGATTGCCACATCATCCTGCGCGGCGGCAAGACGCCGAACTACGACGCGGACAGCGTCAATGCGGCATGCGCCGACATCGGCAAGGCGGGTCTCGCGGCACGTCTGATGATCGACGCGAGCCACGCGAACAGCTCGAAGAAGCACGAGAACCAGATTCCGGTGTGCGCGGACATCGGCCGTCAGATTGCTTCGGGTGACGAACGGATTGTCGGCGTGATGGTGGAATCGCATCTGATCGCAGGCCGTCAGGATCTGCAGGAAGGCTGCGCGCTGACCTACGGCCAGAGCATCACCGATGCCTGCATCGGCTGGGACGAAAGCGTCGCCGTGCTGGAAGGTCTCGCCGAAGCCGTCAAGCAACGGCGTGTGACGCGCGGCAGCGGCAACTAAAAAGTCTCTGCGCGACTCTGCGCGATCGCTGTAGTTGATTCATCGAAAACCCGGCTCATGCAGCCGGGTTTTTTGTTAGCCGAACGGACGAATGGTGCTCCGTGCGCCGCCTCTGTACCGTAACAACTCGTTGCCGGGTCGGATACGACTTGACCAGGCTGGGTGTTGCGTATAAGATTTTGTACATGAAAGGCGGCTATGGAGCACGAAAAAGAAATTCGCTGGATGGGTTCCAGCTATCACGATTTACTCGCCTTTCCTGAAGAGCCACGTCGGCGGGCCGGATTTCAGCTTGGCAAGATTCAGGCAGGTCTCGACCCAGACGACTGGAAGCCGTTTGACTCGATCGGCGCTGGAACACGCGAGATTCGCATCAAGGAGGCAGACGGTATTTACCGCGTGATGTATGTCACCAAGTTCGTGGAAGCGCTGTATGTGCTGCATTGCTTCCAGAAGAAGACGCAGAAGCTACCGCCGCAGGATAGAAAGATTGCCGAGATGCGGTACCGCGCCATCATCAATGATAGGAAAACTTAACAAATGACGATCGACACAAAAATCCGTCACGTAACAAAACCCGGCGCAAACCTGTTTCTCGAACTCGGTTTTTCCGCCGAAGAAGCGAAGCGCCTTCACGCCGCTTCGCAGAAACAGATCAACGACACGCGGCTGCTCAAGGAACAGCTGATGACCGAGCTGTCCAGCTGGATCGAACAGCATCATCTGAAGCAGGCAGAGGCGGCCGAGATTCTGATGGTGTCGCGTCCGCGCGTGTCAGACGTGGTCAACAAGAAGACCACCAAGTTCACTATCGATACGCTGGTCGAAATGATGAGCCGGATCGGCAAGCCGGTCACACTGGCTGTTGGGTAAGGTGGATGGCGCGGCGCCCTAGCGTGCTTTCGCACGTCGCTTGCCGCGCGCCCTTGTTTTACTGCACCGCGCCTGAACCGAACACTTCGGTGTGAATCCGCGCCGCATCCACACCGAGCGAGGCCAACGCCTCGCATTGCGCGCGCATGAACGGCACCGGTCCGCAGATGTAGTAATCCGCATCGGGAACGATCACCTTGTCGGCGATTTTCATGAGGTCGAGGCGGCCCTCGAAGTCGTAGTCGATAGCAGCGCGGTCGCAGGCTTCAATGGCTTCGTAGAACACCGCACGCGTGACGTTGGGATGCGCTGCGACCGTATCGTTCAGCCACTGCCGGAACGCGTGCACGCGGCCATTGCGGCAGGCATGCACGAAGGTCACACTGCGCTCACTCTGGTCGGCAAGCAACGTAGACAGCATCGAGGTCATTGGGGTCACGCCCACGCCGCCGCTCATCAGCACCACGGGTGTCCTCTTCTTGCGATCCAGCGTGAAGTCGCCCGCTGGTGCGCTGACATGCACCACCGCGCCCACTTCCACACCGTCGTGCAGGAGGTTCGATACGTGGCCGGGTGCCATATCTTCCCGACCGGCTTCGCGCTTTACCGAGATACGCAGCCAGTTGCCGTTCGGCGCATCCGACAAGCTGTACTGCCGCGGCTGATCGACGCCGAGTTCATCCACGAAACGCTTCACGCTCAGATATTGGCCAGGCTCGAAACCGCAGGCCGGTGAGCCATCGGCGGGCGTCAGATAGAACGACGTGATTTCATCGCTCTCCACTTCCTTGCGTGCAACCTTGAAGGGCCGGAAGCCGCTCCACGCCGCACCTTCGTAAAGCTTGGCCTCTGTGCCGATAAAAATATCCGCGAGCTGCCCGTAAGCGACTTCCCACGCGCCGAGCGTCTCCTGATCGACTGCATCGCCGAGCACATCAACGATTGCGCCTAACAGGTGGCGTCCCACGATCGGATACTGTTCCGGCCGGATATTCAGACTCACGTGCTTATGCGCGATGCGTGAGACGGTGGGACCAAGGGCGCCGAGGTTATCGATATTGGCGGCATATGCGTATACCGCCTTCGCCAGCGTCTCCGGCTGATTGCCGCTCTTCTGGTGAGTCTGGTTGAACACGTTCTTCAACTCAGGATGGTGCGCGAACATGCGCTTGTAGAAGCGTTTGGTGATGGTCGTGCCGTGCACGGCAAGCACGGGAACGGTGGCTTTGACGCGGGCGATCTGGTCGGCGGTGAGTGCGGTCATAACGACTTCTCCTTAAAGATACATTTACAATACATCTTTAAGGAGAAGCTTTGCCCGGACAGATTGTCACAGGAGCTTAAAGGGACTGAAGCGCCGTGTTAGCCGACGCTACGATCGTGCTGCCACAGCACGTCGCTGCCGCCGTCCGCGCGATTGAGCACCCGCGCGAGCACGAACAGCAGATCGGACAGCCGGTTCACATACTGACGCGGCGCCTCATTGACCGCCTCGCTTTCACCGAGCGCGACGATCGACCGTTCGGCGCGCCGGCACACCGTGCGGCACACGTGCGCAAGTGCGGCTGCGCGCGAGCCGCCGGGCAGAATGAATTCCTTCAATGGCGGCAGGGTGGCGTTGTAATCGGCCAGCCAGTCGTCGAGCTGGCCGAGATGCGTGTCGGTAATCATTGTGTGGCCGGGAATGCAGAGCTCGCCGCCAAGATCGAACAGGTCGTGCTGAATCGCAACCAGCGCCGCCCGCACCGTGTCGGGCAGCGTTTCGCACAGCAACACGCCGAGATTTGAATTGAGTTCATCGACGTCGCCGATTGCGGCAATGCGCGCGCTGTCTTTGCGCACGCGCCGGCCATCGCCGAGACCGGTGCTGCCGTCGTCGCCCGTACGGGTGGCGATTTTGCTCAAGCGGTTGCCCATGATGTCTCCCATGCATTCATTCAGTAACGATGCGTCTGCGCGGCGGCGGTGAATCCATCCGGCGAACCTGGTAAGCAAGCCACCGGGTTATCCATATTGCGCGCATCGTGAGGTCGCCGCCATTATAGGAGCGGCAGCCGTCCCCGACGCCGGCCCGCGGGTGATCGGCGTAAAATGAAGCACAAGCTGTAGAACAGCTCCGCCCCAATATCAGGAGACATGCGTGAATCATCCCGTGCCGCCGGCCCCGCTACGCCGGCCGTTTCCCGCCGAGTTACTGACTGCCCTCAAAGCCGTTTTCGGCGAACGCGTGTCCACCGCCGAAGCCGTGCGCACCCACCATGGCCGCGACGAATCGCCGTTCGATCCCCAACTGCCCGACGCCGTCGTCTTCGCGCGCAATACGGAAGACGTGCAAACCATCGTCAAGCTGTGCGGCCAGTACAACGTACCGATCATCCCCTACGGCAACGGTTCGTCGCTCGAAGGACATCTGCTGGCAGTGCAAGGCGGCGTGTCGATCGACCTGTCGGAAATGAACCGGGTGTTGTCGATCAACGCTGAAGACCTGACCGTCACCGTCGAACCCGGTATTTCGCGCAAGCAGTTGAACGAAGCACTGCGCGACACCGGCCTGTTTTTCCCGATCGACCCGGGTGCTGACGCGAGCATCGGCGGCATGTCGGCCACGCGCGCCTCGGGCACCAACGCCGTGCGCTACGGCACGATGCGCGAAAACGTACTCGGACTGACGGTGGTTCTCGCCGACGGCCGCGTGATCAAGACCGGCACGCGTGCGCGCAAATCGTCGGCGGGTTACGACCTCACGCGTCTGTTTGTCGGCTCGGAAGGCACGCTCGGCGTGATTACCGAAATCACCGTTCGGCTGTATCCGCAACCGGAAGCGGTCTCGGCGGCGGTCTGCACGTTCCCGTCGATGGGCGATGCGGTGCGCGCGGTCATCGAAACGATTCAGATGGGCGTGCCGATTGCACGTGTCGAGTTCGTCGACTCGCTCGCGATCCGCTCGATCAATCGCCATTCGAACCTCACGTTGCGCGAGGCGCCTACGCTGTTCTTCGAATTCCACGGCACCGAAGCCGGTGTGAAAGAACAAGCCGAACTGGTGCAGGAGCTCGCCGCGCAGAATGCCGGCGAAGGCTTCGAATGGGCAACCCGGCCGGAAGACCGCAGCCGCCTGTGGAACGCGCGCCACAACGCCTATTTCGCGATGCTGCAACTGAAGCCCGGCTGCCGCGCCGTCACGACAGATGTCTGCGTGCCGATCTCGCGCCTCGCGGAATGCGTGATGGAAACCGAGCAGGATCTGAAGACATCGCCGCTGCCCTGCCCGATCGTCGGCCATGTCGGCGACGGCAACTTCCACGTCGCGATCCTGATCGATCCGAACAAGCCAGAAGAGCTTGTCGAGGCCGAGCGCCTGAACCATCTCATCGTGCAACGCGCGCTGCGCATGGACGGCACCTGCACGGGCGAGCACGGTGTCGGCCTGCACAAGATGAACTTCCTGCTCGAAGAACACGGCGAAGTCGCGGTCGACACGATGCGCTCCATCAAGCACGCACTCGATCCGCATAATCTGATGAACCCGGGCAAGATCTTTTCCTGGGCGGCTTGACGCTTCATCAGCACTCAGCTCAGTTGCATCGGCGGCAGCGGCAACGCCTGCTGCCGCACAACCAGGCTTGACCGGGCACGCAGCGTGAAAGACACCAGGAGACAAGTCATATGAACGCACCCGTCGAACTGACGGCCGAAGTTCTCGCCCAGCGCCAGCGCGAAGTCGTGCAGGCGCTGATGGCCGTGCTGCCGAACCACTGTCTGCTGTATCGCGAAGAAGACACCGTTGCCTACGAGTGCGACGGCCTCGCCGCGTACAGGCGTCTGCCGCTCGCGGTCGCCTTGCCCGAGACGGAATCGCAGGTCCAGCGCATCGTGCAGATCTGCCACCGGCTCGACGTGCCGATCGTGCCGCGCGGCGCGGGCACCGGTTTGTCCGGCGGGGCGATGCCGATCCGGCACGGCGTGGTGGTGTCGCTCGCGCGCTTCCGCAAGATCGTCGAAGTCGACTCCTATGCCCGGACCGCGACCGTGCAACCGGGGGTGCGCAATCTGTCGATCTCCGAAGCCGCCGCGCCCTACGGGCTCTACTACGCGCCCGATCCGTCGTCGCAGATCGCCTGCACGATCGGCGGCAACGTCTCCGAGAATTCGGGCGGCGTGCACTGCCTCAAGTACGGTCTTACCGTGCATAACGTGCTGCGTGTTCGCGCCGTGACGATGGAAGGCGACATCGTCGAATTCGGCTCGCTCGGGCCTGACGCACCCGGGCTCGATCTGCTCGCGGTGCTGATCGGCAGCGAAGGCATGTTCGCGATCGTCACCGAAGTCACTGTCAAGCTGATCCCGAAGCCGCAAACGGCGCAGGTCATCATGGCCAGTTTCGACGACGTCGTGAAAGGCGGCAACGCGGTCGCCGGCATCATTGCCGCAGGCATCATTCCGGCCGGTTTGGAGATGATGGACAAACCGGCTACCCGCGCGGTCGAAGAATTCGTCAACGCGGGCTACGACCTCGACGCGGCGGCGATCCTGCTGTGCGAATCGGACGGCACGGCTGAAGAGGTCGCCGACGAAATCGTGCGCATGACCGCGGTGCTGCGCGAACAGGGTGCAACCCGCATCCAGATTTCGCGCTCGGAGAATGAACGGCTGCGCTTCTGGTCCGGGCGCAAGAACGCCTTTCCCGCGGCAGGCCGCATTTCGCCCGACTACTACTGCATGGACGGCACCGTGCCGCGCCGCAGTATCGGACCGCTGCTGGCGCGCATCGAGGTCATGGAGAAGAAATACGGCCTGCGCTGCATCAACGTGTTCCATGCCGGCGACGGCAACATGCATCCGCTGATCCTGTTCAACGGCAACGATATGGACGAGTGGCACCGGGCCGAAGCCTTCGGTTCCGACATTCTCGAAACCTGCGTGGAGCTGGGCGGCACCGTAACCGGCGAGCACGGCGTGGGCATCGAGAAAATCAATTCGATGTGCGTGCAGTTCTCGCCCGAAGAGCGCGACGCATTCCACGCGGTCAAACGCGCCTTCGACGCGCCGGGCTTGCTCAATCCCGACAAGGGCATTCCCACCCGCGCGCGTTGCGCCGAGTACGGCAAGATGCATGTGCGCGGCGGCTTGCTGCCGCACCCGGACCTGCCGCGGTTTTAAGACGGCTGACGACGCTGCCGGCCCAAGACGGGCTCGCAGCGTTGCATGGCGCAGCCGCCGCCCGGCTCCGTGCCGCCCGTCCACATATCGGGCCCCCCGCCCACGACCAGCCAGCCTCCCCGCACGCCCGTTCCCCACCGGCACGTCCACAAGTCCCAAGCCCCAAGCGCTTCCCCGCTCCCACCCTGATTACCCGATGCGGGTCCGCTCCGGGTTGCCAGCGCGCCGCCGCCCGGTACAATCAATCGAAACACAACGAAGCAGGACACCATGGAAGAGGACGACATCGTCGCCGTTTGGTCTGAACGCGTGCGTTCAGCCAGCGCCGAAGGGCGCACACTGCGCATCCGTGGCGGCGGCACCAAAGACTGGTACGGTCAGACGCTGGAAGGTGACATCCTCGACACGCGCGCTTATCGCGGCATCATCGCCTACGACCCGGCCGAACTGGTCATCACGGCGCGCGCGGGCACGCCCCTGCTGGAGATCGAGGCCGCGCTCGCCGAGCACCATCAGATGCTCGCCTTCGAGCCGCCCCACTTCGGGCCACAGGCCACCTTCGGCGGCTGCATCGCGGCGGGCATCGCCGGTCCACGCCGCCCGTCGGCCGGTGCGGCGCGCGACTTCGTGCTGGGTGCGGTCATCATGAACGGCCAGGGCCAGGTCCTGCATTTTGGCGGCCAGGTGGTGAAGAACGTCGCCGGATACGACGTCTCCCGCTTGATGGCGGGTTCGCTGGGCACCCTTGGGCTGATCCTCGAACTGTCGGTCAAGGTCCTGCCGCTACCGCAGGCCGAAACCACGCTCAAATTCGACATGAACGGCACCGATGCGGTCCGCAAGCTCAACGAATGGGGCGGTCGCCCACTGCCGATCACGGCGAGCGCATGGCGTCACGGCACGCTGGCCGTGCGGATGGCCGGCGCGGAAGCCGCGGTCAAAGCGGCGCGCACGGCGCTCGGCGGCGAAGTCGTCGATGCCGTCGAAGCGGAGCGCTTCTGGGCCGGCCTGCGCGAACAGACCGACTCGTTCTTTGCGGCCATCCCGCCGAAGGCCGCGCTCTGGCGCCTCGCGCTGCCGTCGATCACCGAGCCGATGCAATTGCCCGGCGCGCAACTGATGGAATGGGGCGGCGGCCAGCGCTGGTGGATCACCGACACCGACGCGCAAACCGTGCGTATCAGCGCCAAACAGGCCGGCGGCCACGCCACCATCTTTCGTAGCGGCTATGGCTACGACCGCAACGCCGGAGTCTTCACACCGCTGCCCGCACCGCTGATGAAAATTCATCGCGGCCTGAAAACCGCCTTCGACCCGGCCCGCATCTTCAATCGCGGCCGCCTCTACCCCGACTTCTGAGCGACGCGATGCAAACCAACCTCGCGGACTTCATTCGCAATACACCCGATGGCGACGAAGCCGACGCCATCCTGCGCAATTGCGTGCACTGCGGCTTCTGCACCGCGACCTGCCCGACCTATCAGATACTCGGCGACGAACTCGACGGCCCACGCGGCCGGATCTATCTGATCAAGCAGATGGTGGAAGGCGCGGCGGTCACGCGCAGCACCCAGGTTCACCTGGACCGCTGCCTCACTTGCCGCAACTGCGAGACGACCTGCCCTTCCGGCGTGCAATACGGCAGGCTGGTCGAGATCGGTCGCAAGATCACCGAGGAAAAGGTCACGCGCCCGTTCGGCCAGCGGATGGTGCGCCGGCTGCTCGCGAGCTTCGTGCCGAACAGCGCGCTGTTCACGCCGACCATGCGAATCGGTCAGCATATCCGCCCGCTCCTGCCGAAGAAACTGCGCGACAAGGTGCCCGCGCGCCAGCGTCCGCTCGAATGGCCGACCGCGAAACATCCGCGCAAGATGCTGATGCTCGCGGGCTGCGTGCAACCGTCGATGATGCCGAACGTCAACGTCGCGACGGCACGGGTGCTCGATGCGCTCGGCGTGGAAACCTTGATCGCGCCCGAAGCAGGCTGTTGCGGTGCGATCCGTCTGCACCTGGGCTACAACGACGAAGCGCTCGACGACCTGCGCGCCAACATCGACGCGTGGTGGCCTTATATCGAACAAGGTGTGGAAGCGATCGTAATGAACGCGTCCGGCTGCGGCGCAACGGTCAAGGAATACGGGCATCTGCTGCGCAACGACCCTGCGTATGCGGAGAAAGCGCGCCGCGTGACCGAGCTGACGCGCGACGTCGCGGAAATCCTGCCGGAGTTCGAAGAAGCGCTCGTCGCCGTGACGCGCCGCCGGGCGATCCATACGGTGGCGTTCCATCCGCCATGCACGTTGCAGCATGGTCAGCAGGTGCGCGGCAAGGTCGAACATTTGCTGACGGCGCTCGGCGTGGAAGTGCGCCTGCCCGCCGACAATCATCTCTGCTGCGGTTCGGCCGGGACCTATTCGCTGACCCAGCCCAAGCTCTCGTACGCGCTGCGCGACCAGAAGCTCGAGCGGCTGCAGGCGCAGGAGCCGCAGGTGATCGTGTCGGCCAACGTCGGCTGCATTGCGCATCTGCAAAGCGGCACGTCCACGCCGGTCGCTCATTGGATCGAACTGGTGGAGCATATGCTGTCCGCCTGAGGCGAGCGATTTTGACGGGAAGCGCGGCACGTGGCTTGCGATACATCACCGCAAGTGCGTCCGCCTATCCGACAGCGGCATAAAGCGGCACGAGATGGCGGCGTCCGTATAATTCGATCATCGCCTTTCGCCAGACTTCCGGTTCCGCTCCATGCCCGATCTGATTCACAACCTCGAAGCGGTGCAGCAGCGCATCGCCCTCGCCGCGCAGGTAGCCGGACGCGACCCGCGTTCGATCACCCTTCTCGCGGTCTCGAAGACGTTTCCCGCCGAAGACGTACGCGCCGCCTACGCAGCCGGCCAACGGGCGTTCGGTGAGAACTACGTGCAGGAATCCATCACCAAGATCGAAGCGCTGGCCGATCTGCGGGCCGCGCTCGAATGGCATTTCATCGGACCCTTGCAATCGAACAAGACGCGCCCGGTTGCTGAGAATTTCGACTGGGTGCATTCGGTCGACCGCCTGAAGATCGCACAGCGGCTCTCGGAGCAGCGCCCGGACAACCTGCCGCCCTTGAACGTCTGCCTGCAGGTCAACATTAGCGGCGAAGCGTCGAAAAGCGGTGCGAGCATTCCCGAGGCCGTCGAAGTCGCACAGGCAATCGCTGCACTGCCAAAGCTGAATCTGCGCGGCCTGATGGCGATTCCGGAGCCGGCCGGCAGCATCGAAGAACAGCGCGTGCCGCACCGGCAACTGCGTGAACTGTTCGAGCGTCTGCGTAACGACGGCCTCGAACTCGATACGCTCTCGATGGGCATGTCGAGCGACCTCGAAGCCGCCGTGCTGGAAGGCGCGACGATCGTGCGCGTCGGCACGGCGATCTTCGGCGCGCGCGATTACTCTCACTGACCGTTTCAGACCTTCCCTTCTCGACACCTCTCCGCACTTCTTTCGGAACATCATGAAAATTGCTTTTATCGGCGGTGGCAATATGGCCGCCGCGTTGATCGGCGGTCTCATCAAGCGCGGCGTCGCGCCCACTGACCTGTACGCAATCGACCCCAACGAAGACGCGCGCAAACGCAATGAGCAGCAATTCGGCGTCAAGACCGGCGCCGCCGCGGACGCCGCGCTCGCGTCGTACGACGCCGTCGTGCTGGCGGTGAAGCCGCAGATCCTGAAGAGTGTCGCCGAGGCACTAGCGCCGCATCTGACAGCGTCGCAACTGGCGATCAGCATCGTCGCGGGCATTCGCATGGATGACATGTCGCGCTGGCTGAACGGCCACGCGCGCATCGTGCGCGTGATGCCAAATACGCCGGCGCTGATTGGCATGGGCGTCACGGGCCTGGTTGCGACCGGCAGCGTCGACGAAGCCGGCCGCGCGCTCGCCTCGCAGGTGCTGGGCGCAGTTGGCGAAACCGTCTGGTTCGACGACGAAGCGAAGATCGACGCCGTCACCGCGATTTCGGGCAGCGGTCCTGCTTATGTGTTTTATTTCATCGAGGCGCTGCAGGAAGCCGCGCGCCAGCTCGGTATGGATGAAGCGCAAGGTCGCGCGCTGGCGGTCGCGACGTTCACCGGTGCCGCGCAATTGGCCGCGAACTCGGACGAGCCGCCGAGCCTGTTGCGCGAACGGGTGACGTCGAAGGGCGGCACCACGGCGGCCGCGCTGGCCTCGTTCGACGCGAGCGGGATCAAGGATGCGATCGTCCGCGGCGCGCTTGCCGCCAATGCGCGCGCCAAGGAAATGGGCGACGAGTTCGGCAAGCTGTAAGGGCGATCAGCTGGCAATTGCCAGCACGACGGCAGGAAAGTAGAAAGTACGCCCAAGGACGCTGCGCCTCGAACTCATCCGAGGCGGCGTCCGCGGCGGAACAGAAGCGCGCAAGAATTAAAACGAAGCCGCCGCGTAGTGCGCTGCGATACCGACAAACAACGCGCCGCCCAGCCAGTTGTTATGACGGAACGCCGCGAAGCACGCCATGCGCTCGCGATTGCGGATCAGCGTGTAGTGATAGATTGCGCAGCCCACCGCCGCCGCCCATCCCAGCCAATACAACACACCGAAGCTGAGCATGACGCCGATGCCGACGTAAATCCCCAGCGTCGCCGCATAGCACAGCATGATCGCCGCCACGTCGAAGCGGCCGAAGGTGAGCGCCGACGTGCGGATACCGATCTTGATGTCGTCGTCGCGATCGACCATCGCGTATTCGGTGTCGTACGCAACCGACCAGAACACGTTGGCCAGCAGCATGACCCAGGCGAGCATCGGCACGTGATCCTGAATTGCGGCGAACGCCATCGGAATGCCGAAGCCGAACGCGATGCCGAGATACGCCTGCGGAATCGCAAAGAAGCGCTTCGTGAACGGATACGACCCCGCGACGAACAGCGCCGCCACCGACAATTCCTTGGTCAACGTATTCAGCGGCAGAATCAGTAGAAAGGCCAGCAGCGACAAGCCGGCCGCCAACGCCACCGCTTCCCATGCCTTGATCTTGCCCGATGTGATCGGCCGGTTTTCCGTGCGCTTCACGTAGCGGTCGAAGTCGCGATCCGCGTAATCGTTGATCGCGCAACCCGCCGAGCGCATCAGCACGGTACCCACCGTGAAAATCACCAGCAGCGGCCACGACGGATGACCGTCGGAGGCAATCCACAGCGCATTGAGCGTCGGCCACAGCAGCAGCAGGCTGCCGATCGGCTTGTCCATGCGCACGAGGCGCAGATACAGGGGAAGTCGGGCGAACATGGGCGGATTCGGTGAAGTGCAGACGGTGCCGCTATTTTACGGGATGCGGACGGCAGGCGGCCTTCAGGCGGGCGAAGCTGACTCTCAGGGTGCCAGAACCGGGGCCGCAACCGTAGCCGGGCCTCGAGCTACAGCTGAATGCAGATCGGGCACCGCAAAAAACAAAGCCTCCCGCAAAGGGAGGCTTTGTTTGTTTTGCTACTCAACTCAACTTAACGCTAAAGCATTTAAGCCAACATCGAGCGCAGCATCCACGCGGTCTTTTCGTGCGTTTGCATGCGTTGCGTCAGCAGGTCGGCGGTCGGCTCGTCGTTGGCGGCTTCCGTCGACGGGAAAATCGCGCGTGCAGTACGCACCACGGCTTCCTGACCTTCCACCAACTGGCGAATCATTTCTTCCGCTGCCGGCACGCCGTCCGCTTCCGGAATCGACGACAGCTTCGCGAATTCCTTGTAGCTGCCCGGCGCATGCACACCCAGTGCGCGGATGCGTTCAGCGATCGAATCGACCGCAAGCGCCAGCTCGTTGTACTGCGTTTCGAACATCAGATGCAGCGTGTTGAACATCGGACCCGTCACGTTCCAGTGGAAGTTGTGGGTCTTCAGATAAAGCGTGTAGGTGTCGGCGAGCAATCGCGACAGACCTTCTGCGATCTTCTTGCGATCCTTGTCGTTGATTCCGATATTGACGTGCTGTACAGCTTCTTTCTTGGCCATGATGACTCCTTTGAAGAGTGATACGAACCGGTAGGTAGAGTGACGGCGTGCGGCTAGCAAACCCGGCACGTCGAACGCCCGCCAGTTTAGCTTAGAAAGCCGCTGCGTTCGTGTGACGCGTGGTCGCTTGCCGCACCCGCGGCCTCGCGTTCAATCACGCACCCAATGCATGTTGCACGGCTTGCGCAACGATCACCACGAGTCCGCTCGAGAAGATCGCGAATCCGACTGCCTTGCGCAGCATCGATGCGTAGTGCCGTTGCTTGCCGCGAGCGGCCGGCGAGCCGCCAATGGTGGACATCATCATCTGGATCATGATCGTGCTTCCTCGATTCGTATCAATACTGGCGGGGCGCCGATGCGCCCCGCCCTGCTGCATCAACTCACTTCAACTGCTTACTTCTTGCCGCCTTCGGCAAGTTCGGCCAGCGCGGCGATCACACCTTCCGCATAGGCCGGATCGGCGCGACGGAAATGCTCGATCTGACACGCGACGATCTCTTTCGGCACACCGTTGATATGGCGTGCGATGTTGCCGAACAGACGCTGACGCTGTGCCGCGTCGAAGAGCGCAAACAGCATGCCCGGCTGCGTGTAGTAGTCATCGTCCTCGCGATGCTCGTAACGATCGACCGTCCCCGCTGCGAGCGGCGGCTCCGCCGCGTTGGTGTCCTGCGCGAAGTCGCCGAAGCGATTCGGCTCGTAGTTCACGTTGCCGCCGAGGTTGCCGTCCGTGCGCATCGCACCGTCGCGATGGAACGAATGGTGGACTGGGCAGCGCGGCGCATTCACCGGAATCTGATGGTGATTGATACCGAGGCGATAGCGCTGCGTGTCGCCATACGAGAACAAACGGCCTTGCAACAGACGGTCCGGCGAGAAGCCGATACCCGGCACCACGTTGGCGGGCGTGAACGCGGCCTGCTCCACATCCGCGAAATAGTTCGCCGCGTTGCGATTCAACTCGATCGTGCCGACGTCGATCAACGGGTAGTCCTTTTGCGACCACACCTTCGTGATGTCGAACGGATTGAAGCGGTACTTCGCGGCCTCCGCTTCCGGCATCACCTGAATGGCAAAGCGCCATTTCGGGAAGTTGCCTGCGTCGATGCTCGTGAGCAGATCCTGTTGCGCGCTTTCACGGTTCTGTGCGACCACTTGCGCCGCTTCGGCATCGGTAAAGTTCTCAATGCCTTGCATCGACTTGAAGTGGAACTTCACCCAGAAACGCTCGTTGTTGGCGTTGATGAACGAGTACGTGTGCGAGCCGAAGCCATGCATCTGGCGGAAGTTGTGCGGAATGCCGCGATCGCTCATCAGGATGGTGACCTGATGCAACGACTCCGGATGACGCGACCAGAAATCCCATGCCGCGATATTGCTGCGCATGTTGGTGTACGGGTCGCGCTTTTGCGTGTGGATGAAGTCCGGAAACTTCAGCGGATCGCGGATGAAGAACACCGGCGTGTTGTTGCCGACCACGTCCCAGTTGCCTTCTTCCGTGTAGAACTTGATCGAGAAACCGCGCACGTCGCGTTCCGCGTCGGCGGCGCCGCGTTCGCCCGCCACCGTCGAGAAGCGCATGAAGAGCGGCGTGTCCTTGCCGACCTCGGCGAACACTTTCGCCTTCGTGAAACGCGAGATGTCATGCGTGACTTTCAGCGTGCCGAATGCGCCCGAACCTTTGGCGTGAACGCGGCGTTCCGGAATCACTTCGCGATCGAAGTGAGCGAGTTTTTCGAGCAGCCAGACGTCTTGCAGGACGACCGGACCGCGCGCGCCGGCGGTCATCGAATTCTGGTTGTCGGCGATGGGTGCGCCGGCTGCATTGGTGAGCTTACGTTCGGACATGCGGTACTCCTGAGTGGCTTTGATCGGAAACGGAATGCGGGGAGAGGTGCGGCGCGCTGATGCCTACGGCTTATGCGGATAGGGCCCGATCGACCAGCAATGACAATGCAACCGTGCCCATACCGCGCACCGACGCGGCGAAGGTGCCAGTGCTGCCGGTGGTCATGCGGACGGGTTGGGCGAGGACAGTTGGGACTTGCTGCGAGTTCGGCTGCGTCATGATTTCCTCCGGGTCTGATGGGATCGGGCGATCCATGGAGGAAACTATAACAATGCTATCGAATTAACGTGTTTGATTAATTATATCTATTCGATAGGGAGTGCGGTTGTCGGCGCCTTGGGTATCGCCGGACCGGCTGCACAGAGCGTGCGGCGGACCGGCGTGGGCGCGAGCGTAGCCGTTCAGTTGACGGCGACAGGCAGATCGAGTTTTTTTACACCCGTCAGATCGCAGGCGTTGATGGCGTCGCAGATGGCGTCGATAGCCGGTGTCCGCGTGAAGCTCTTACGCCAGGCAAGCACCACACGGCGATCCGGCACCGGTTCGTCGAAGGCGACGTAGCTGAGCAGGCCGGCGTCGATACCACCAGCGTGCGGCTTGACCTCCTGAACCGACATGCGCGGCAACACGGTAATGCCGACGCCGCTCGCCACCATATGACGGATGGTTTCCAGCGACGAACCTTCGAAGGTCTTCTGGATGCCGTCCGCGTTCTGCGAGAAGCGCATCAGTTCCGGGCAGACGCCCAGCACATGGTCGCGGAAGCAGTGGCCGCTGCCGAGCAGCAGCATGGTTTCCTGCTTCAGATCCTCGGCGTCGATCTTCGCGCGGTTTTCCCACGCGTGACCAGACGGCAGTGCGACGACAAACGGCTCGTCATAGAGCGGGCGTTGCATGAGACCCGTTTCCGGGAACGGCAGCGCCATGATCGCGACGTCGATTTCACCCTGCTTGAGCAGTTCGATCAGCTTGAC
The DNA here is from genome assembly GCF_900116445.1 of Paraburkholderia aspalathi. GTDB lineage: Bacteria > Pseudomonadota > Gammaproteobacteria > Burkholderiales > Burkholderiaceae > Paraburkholderia > Paraburkholderia aspalathi. Next base: position 22,734 of record NZ_FPBH01000033.1, on the reverse strand, counting down.
CGTGTAATTTTCCTGCAGCATCAGCGGCATCTGCGGGACGCGCTTGATCATCTGTTTGACGAGCGTAGGCAGCAGATACGGCCCGATCGTATAGATGACGCCGAGGCGCAGCGGCCCGACCAGCGGGTCTTTGCCCTGTTTCGCGATCTCTTTGATGGCGAGCGTTTGTTCGAGGACGCGCTGTGCTTGCGTGACAATCTGTTCGCCGATCGGCGTGACACTGACTTCGCTGGTGCCGCGTTCGAAGATCTGTACGTTGAGCTCGTCTTCGAGCTTTTTGATGGCCACCGACAGGGTCGGCTGGCTAACGAAACACGCTTCGGCGGCCCGGCCGAAGTGCCGTTCGCGGGCAACCGCGACGATGTATTTCAATTCGGTGAGCGTCATTGGGGGACCAATCAGTGCGATGAGTTCGATAGGTTCTAGTTATACACCTATAGGGTCGGTTCGCCAACCTTTTGGTCCTTTGCCGGCTTGGCTGACGAGCGTATCTGCCGTCAAGGACCCGTCCTCAAGCCTTCAGATATTGCTCCCGCGCCCCGAGCCAGCGGGCCAGATGTTGCAGCACCACCTCCGGATACTTTTCGAGCAAAGCCGCGGCGGCCTCTCTGGCCGGCTCGATGAGCCACTGGTCATTCTGGAGATCGGCAAACCTCAACATGGCCGCGCCCGACTGTCGGGCGCCAAGAAACTCTCCCGGACCGCGAATCTCGAGGTCGCGCCGGGCGATTTCGAAGCCGTCGGTCGTCTCCCGCATGGTCTGCAAGCGCGCCCGCGCCGTCATCGAGAGCGGACCGGTATAGAGCAACACGCAGACCGAAGCTGCACTCCCGCGCCCCACCCGCCCGCGCAACTGATGCAACTGTGCGAGACCGAAGCGCTCGGCATGCTCGATCACCATTAGCGAGGCATTCGGCACATCCACGCCCACTTCGATCACCGTCGTCGCCACCAGAAGCTGCACTTCGTTGCGCGTGAACGCATCCATCACCGCGGCCTTCTCCGCCGGCGCGAGACGCCCGTGCACCAGCCCGACGTTCAATTCGGGCAACGCGGCCACCAGCGTCTCGTAGGTCTCCACCGCGGTCTGCAACTGCAAGGTCTCGCTTTCCTCGATCAGCGGACACACCCAGTACACCTGGCGTCCCGTCAACGCAGCTTCACGCACGCGGCCGATCACCTCTTCGCGCCGCGCGTCGGAAACGAGCTTGGTCAGAATCGGCGTGCGCCCAGGCGGCAATTCGTCGATGGTCGAGACATCGAGGTCGGCGTAATAGGTCATCGCGAGCGTGCGCGGAATCGGCGTCGCCGACATCATCAGTTGATGCGGCTGGAAATCGCGCGCCCCGTCAGCGGCGTTCTGCGCCTTGGCGCGCAAGGCGAGGCGCTGCGCCACGCCGAAGCGATGCTGTTCGTCGACGATCACCAACCCCAGTCGCGCGAACTCGACCGCGTCCTGGATGATCGCGTGCGTGCCGATCACAAGCTGCGCCGTGCCAAGCGCTGCTGCTTCGATCGCGGCGCGCTTTTCCTTCGTCTTAAGACTGCCGGCGAGCCACGCGACGCTTACGCCGAGCGGCTCCAGCCAGCCGCGCAATTTGCGCGCGTGCTGTTCGGCGAGAATTTCGGTCGGCGCCATCAGCGCGGCCTGGTAGCCGGCGTCGATCGCCTGTGCCGCGGCCAGCGCCGCCACGATCGTCTTGCCGCTGCCAACGTCACCCTGCAGCAACCGCTGCATCGGATGAGGCTGCGTCAAATCGAGCGCGATCTCGCCGCCCACGCGCTCCTGCGCCGCCGTCAGCGAAAACGGCAGCGCCTTCAGCAACCGCGCCACCAGTGCCGCTTCGTCGCCCAGCTTGCGGCGTGGCATGGCCGGCGCCGCGCGCGTGCGGCGCTCGTCATGGGCGCGCTTCAACGACATCTGCTGCGCCAGCAATTCTTCGAACTTGATCCGTACCCACGCTGGATGCGTGCCATCCATCAGCGCGTTTTCATCGGCCTGCACGCCCGGGTGATGCAGCGTGCGCACCGCCTCCATCAGCGCCGGCACGCCAAGCGGCTGCAAATAAGCCTGCGCGATCGGCTCGGGCAGCAACTCCGGCAACGAGGTGCGCGACAACGCGTTGTCGATCGATTTGCGCAGATACGCCTGCGTCACGCCCGCGGTGCTCGGATAGACCGGCGTCAGCGCCTGCGGCAGCGGCGTGTCTTCATCGACCACGCGCACCGCCGGGTGCACCATCTCCATGCCGAAGAAACCGCCGCGTACGTCGCCGCGCACGCGCAGCCGCGCGCCGATCGCCATCTGCTTGACCTGCGAGCCGTAGAAATTCAGAAAGCGGAGGACAAGTTCGTCGCCGGCGTCGTCGCGCAGTTTCACCAGCAACTGGCGGCGCGGGCGATAGGCGATCTCGTTGTCGAACACCACGCCTTCGGTCTGCGAGATGCCACCCGGCAGCAAATGCCCGATCGGTGTCAGCGAGGTCTCGTCTTCGTAGCGCATCGGCAGATGCAGTACCAGATCGATGTCGCGCATGAGGCCGAGTTTGGCGAGCTTGTCGACGGGTTTGGCCGCGGGCTTGGCGCCGGCTTCGGCTGCAGGCTTCCTGGCGGCTTTGCCCGCGGATTTGCCGGCAGGCTTGTCGCCGAATGGGTCAACCATTTCGCCTTCACGCGCGGCTTGGTCGCTCTCCGGCGCGACACCCCCGCCAAGGTCGTTCTGGTCGGCCGCCGCTGCTTTGCCCCGCGAGACGCGGCGCTTCGGCTCGGCGCTCACTTCATCGGTAGCGGAGGGCAATCGGCGTTCGGACAAAGGCATGGGTTGCTTCGCAAGTACAATATCGGCTGTCAAAGGTGTCGCCGCCAAGCAGCACGCGGGCTCGCGGGCCGCTCCGGCGTCCCGCAATCATAGCCGCCCGGCTCCGGCTTCGGCTCAATTCAGTCCCAATTCGCTTCCAGTCGTCCGCATGTTTACGCTTTCCGATTTCGATTTCGATCTGCCGCCCGAGCTGATCGCGCAAGTCGCGCTGCCCGAGCGCAGCGCCAGCCGTCTGCTCGAAGTGGCCCACACGGCCGACGCGACCGACGCCGCGCACCTGATCGACCGCCGCTTTGCCGAGTTGCCCGAGTGCATCGCGCCCGGCGATCTGCTGGTCTTCAACGATACCAAAGTCCTGAAGGCGCGCTTCCTCGGCCAGAAGGCCAGTGGCGGCAAGATCGAAGTGCTGGTAGAGCGCCTCACGGGCGAACGCACGGCGCTTGCGCAGATCCGGGCGAGCAAGAGCCCGCAGCCGGGCACCACGATTCGTCTCGCCGACGCGTTCGACGTGACGGTCGGCGAACGCGTCGAGCCGTTCTACACACTGCATTTCCCGGACGACTGCCTCACGCTGATCGAGCAATTCGGCCGCCTGCCACTGCCGCCGTACATCGAGCACGACCCCGACGCGACCGACGAAACCCGCTACCAGACGGTGTTCGCGCAAAACCCGGGCGCGGTGGCCGCACCCACCGCCGGCCTGCATTTCGACGACGCACTGCTCGCGCGACTCGACGCTCGCGGCGTGGAGCGCGCGACGCTAACGCTGCACGTCGGCGCGGGCACCTTCCAGCCGGTGCGGGTGGAGAATCTGGCCGAGCACAAGATGCACAGCGAGTGGTACCACCTGCCGCAATCGCTCGCCGACAAGATCGCGGCGACGCGCGCGCGGGGCAACCGCGTGATCGCGGTGGGCACGACGTCGATGCGCGCGCTCGAAGCCGCCGCGCGCGATGCCGAAGCCGCCGGACGCCCGCTCGGCGCGGCCAGCACGGAAACCGACATCTTCATCACGCCGGGCTATAAATTCCGCGTGGTCGACAGGCTGGTGACCAATTTCCATTTGCCGAAGTCGACATTGCTGATGCTGGTGTCGGCGTTCGCAGGTGTCGAAACGATTCGCGAGGCTTACCGCCACGCGATCGAACAGCGTTACCGCTTCTTTAGCTATGGCGACGCGATGCTGCTCACGCGCCGCGACGCTTGAACCATTGTTTTTTACCCAGCCGCCGTGGCCTACCCGGCGGCGTTCACCATTTGCGCCGGACTGTTCTCCGGTAGCACAGGAGTCCCCCATGACCGACGGTCATACCCACGATACAAGCGGTACCTGCAGCACCTGCGCGAGCCACGGCGAGCGCCCTGACAACGGCCTCAAATTCGAACTGCTCGGCACCGACGGCCAGGCACGCCGCGGGCGCGTTACGCTGAATCATGGCGTGGTCGAAACGCCGATCTTCATGCCGGTCGGCACCTACGGCACGGTGAAGGCGGTCCAGCCGCGCGAGCTCGAAGAAATGCACGCGCAGATCATCCTCGGCAACACCTTCCACCTGTGGCTGCGCCCGGGCCTGGAGACGATCGAGGCTCACGGCGGCCTGCACGGCTTCATGGGCTGGAAGAAGCCGATCCTGACAGATTCGGGTGGTTTTCAGGTGTTTTCACTCGGTGATCTGCGCAAAATCACCGAAGATGGCGTCACGTTCGCATCACCTATCAACGGCGACAAGCTCTTCCTGTCGCCGGAAGTGTCGATGCAGATCCAGAAGGTGCTGAACTCGGACATCGTCATGCAGTTCGACGAATGCACGCCCTACGCGACCAACAACGTGCCGACTTCGCATCAGGAAGCTGCCGATTCGATGCGCATGTCGATGCGCTGGGCCCAACGCTCGATCAACGAATTCAACCGCCTCGGCAATCCGAACGCGTTGTTCGGCATCGTCCAGGGCGGCATGTTCGAAGACCTGCGCGACGAGTCGCTGGCGGGTCTCGCGGAGATGGATTTCCACGGTCTCGCGATCGGCGGCCTGTCCGTCGGAGAGCCGAAAGAAGACATGATGCGCGTGCTGAACCATATCGGCCCGAAGCTGCCGGCCGACAAACCGCACTACCTGATGGGCGTCGGCACGCCGGAAGATCTGGTGGCGGGCGTGGCCGCCGGCGTCGACATGTTCGACTGCGTGATGCCGACCCGCAACGCGCGCAACGGCTGGCTCTTCACCCGTTTCGGCGACATCAAGATCCGCAACGCCGCGCACAAGAACTCGCTGCGCCCGCTCGACGAGCAATGCGGCTGCTACACCTGCCGAAATTTCACACGCGGCTACCTGCACCATCTGCATCGTGTAGGGGAAATCCTCGGTGCGCAGCTGAACACGATTCACAACCTGCACTACTACCTCGAGTTGATGCAGGAAATGCGCGACGCGATCGACGCAAAACTGTTCGAGCCTTTCCGCAAGCGCTTCCACGAGGACCGCGCGCGCGGCATCGATTAGCCGGCATTTGGGAATCAGCTGACGAAATTGCCGGAGGAATCTGCTGGCGTCGCGCGGAAAACCTTACAATTAACTTTCGCGCACGGCAAAAAGGCCTTAAACGGTTGATCGGAAAGCCGATTCGCCGCGCCGACCCCTGTCAGGCCAGTGGTAGAATAACCGGCTGATTTTTTTGATCGTTTTGATTTATAACGGAGAGACCAACGTGTCGTTCATTTCCAATGCCTTTGCCCAAGGCACAGCAACAGGTGGCATTGAATCGAACCTGATGAGCTTCCTGCCGCTGATCCTGATGTTCGGCGTGCTGTACTTCATCATGATTCGCCCGCAAATGAAGCGCCAGAAGGAACACCGCAACATGCTCGCCGCCATGGCCAAGGGCGACGAAGTGGTGACGAATGGCGGCATCGTCGGCAAGGTGACCAAGGTGGGTGAAGCTTACGTCGGCGTCGAAATCTCGGAAGGCACGGAAATCACCGTGCAAAAAGCGTCGGTCACGACGATTCTCCCGAAGGGCACGATCAAGTCGCTGTAAGGCCTGCTCTCTCGCGTCCGGCGCGGCCTCGCCGGCAGTTCTCGCAGCACAACGCTGAACTGCCCGCGCTCATCGCCGGACGCATCGCTTCCAAGCCAACCTTCCCGTTGGACCACTCATGAATCGCTACCCCCTCTGGAAATACGCCGTGATGCTGGTGGCTCTGGTCATCGGCCTCGTGTACACGCTGCCCAATCTGTTCGGCGAAGCGCCGGCGGTGCAGGTGTCGAGCGGCAAGGCAACGGTCAAGCTCGACTCGACCACGCTGTCGGCAGTCGAAACGGCGCTGGCCGCCAATCAGATCAAGCCTGACGAAGTCACGTTCGACAACTCGTCGACCAACGCGAACATCCGCGTGCGCCTGCTGGACACCGACACGCAACTGCGCGTGAAGGATCTGCTGCAGAAGTCGCTGAACAGCGACCCGACCGACCCGCAATTCATCGTCGCACTGAACCTGCAAAGCGCGTCGCCGCGCTGGCTGACCGCCCTGCATGCGCTGCCGATGTACCTCGGTCTGGACTTGCGCGGTGGCGTGCACTTCCTGCTGCAGGTCGACATGGCCGGCGCGCTCAACAAGAAGCTCGACTCCGACGCTTCGGATGCACGCACCATGCTGCGTGACAACAACATCCGCGACGGCGGCGTGAACCGCGTCAACCAGACGGTGGTGATCAATTTCGCCGACCAGGCCACGGCAGACGCGGCATCCAAGCAACTGGGCCGCGGCATCAGCGAACTCCAGTGGGCCTCGCAAGCGAATCCGGACGGTGGTGTGCAACTGGTCGGCACGTTCACGCCGGCAGTGCAGAAAGCCGTGCAGGACGCCGCGCTCAAACAGAACATCACCACGCTGCATAACCGCGTGAATGAACTCGGCGTGGCCGAGCCGGTGATCCAGCAGCAAGGTTCGGACCGTATCGTCGTCGAACTGCCGGGTGTGCAGGACACGGCGAAGGCCAAGGACATCATCGGCCGTACGGCAACGCTCGAAGCGCGCCTCGCCGACCCGGTCAACACGCATCCGAATCCGTCCGATCCAGTGCCGCCGGGTGACGAGCTGTTCACCCAAGGCAACCAGACGCCGGTGCTGCTGCGCAAGCAGATCATCTTCACGGGTGACCGCATTATCGACGCGTCGGCAGGCTTCGACGAACATCAGCGTCCGTCGGTGAACATTCGCCTCGACTCGGCCGGTGGCCGCGCGGTGCGCAGTGTCTCGCGCGACAACATCGGCAAGCCGATGGCCATGGTGCTGTTCGAAAAGGGCAAGGGCGAAGTGCTGACGGTGGCGACCATCCAGTCGGAACTGGGCGACCGCTTCCAGATCACCGGCCAGGCCACGCCGCAAGGCGCCGCCGACCTCGCGCTGCTGCTGCGCGCCGGTTCGCTGGCCGCTCCAATGGATATCATCGAAGAACGCACGATCGGGCCGAGCCTCGGCGCGGACAACATCAAGAAGGGCTTCCACTCGGTGGTGTGGGGCTTCGTGGCAATCGCCGTCTTCATGATCGCGTACTACATGCTGTTCGGCGTGATCTCGATGATCGGCCTGTCGGTCAACCTACTGCTGCTGATCGCCGTGCTGTCCATGTTGCAGGCCACGCTCACCTTGCCGGGTATCGCCGCTATCGCGCTCGCGCTCGGTATGGCGATCGACGCGAACGTGCTGATCAATGAGCGCGTGCGCGAAGAACTGCGCCACGGCGCGCCGCCGCAACTGGCGATCCAGAACGGCTACGCGCATGCATGGGCGACGATTCTCGACTCGAACGTCACCACGCTGATCGCCGGCCTCGCACTGCTCGCCTTCGGCTCCGGCCCGGTGCGCGGCTTCGCGATGGTCCACTGTATCGGCATCTTGACCTCGATGTTCTCGGCTGTGTTCTTCTCGCGCGGTATCGTCAACCTCTGGTACGGCGGCAAGAAGAAGCTCAAGTCGCTGGCCATCGGCCAGGTGTGGCGTCCGCAACCGGAAGGTATCGACGGCGCCGCCGCTTACCTCGGCAATGAAGACGCCGCGACCGACACGGCACGAGCCGTCGCCGCGGCAAGCGCCAAGCCCAAGACCAAAGCTGCGGCCCAGGCGCGCACCAAGCCGACCGTGCGCCGTCGCGATGCGTCGGGTTCGTCGAACACGCCGCAGAAACCGGGTTCATCCCGCTGAGTCCCGGAGAACAAGACCATGGAATTTTTCCGCTTTCGCAAAGACATTCCGTTCATGCAGCGTGCGTTGCTGTTCAACGCAATCTCGCTGCTGACGTTCGTCGCTGCTGTGTTTTTCCTGCTGCATCGCGGGCTGCATCTCTCGGTGGAATTTACCGGCGGTACCGTCATCGAAGTGCAGTATCCGGGTGCGGCGCCGCTTGAACCGGTGCGCGGTACGCTCGGCAAGCTCGGTTATGCGGACGCTCAGGTGCAGAACTTCGGCACCTCGCGCGACGTGCTGATCCGTCTGCCGCTCAAGCAAGGCTACACGTCGGCTCAACAGAGCGACCAGGTGATGGGCGCGCTGAAGGCCGAGACGCCGGAAGTGCAATTGCAGCGTGTCGAGTTCGTCGGCCCGCAGGTCGGCAAGGAACTTGCAACCGACGGCCTGCTCGCGCTGGCCTGTGTGGTGGTCGGCATCGTGATCTACCTGTCGTTCCGCTTTGAGTGGAAATATGCAGTAGCCGGCGTGATCGCTAACTTGCACGACGTGATCATCATTCTCGGCTTCTTCGCGTTCTTCCAGTGGGAGTTCTCGCTGTCGGTGCTGGCCGCCGTGCTCGCGGTGCTCGGCTACTCGGTGAACGAATCCGTCGTTATCTTCGACCGGATTCGCGAGACCTTCCGCCGCGAACGCAAGCTGACCGTGATCGAGGTGATCAATCACGCGATTACCAGCACGATGTCGCGCACGATCATCACCCACGGCTGTACGCAGATGATGGTGCTGTCGATGTTCCTGTTCGGCGGCCCGACGCTGCACTACTTCGCTCTGGCGCTGACGGTCGGTATTCTGTTCGGTATCTACTCGTCAGTATTCGTGGCCGCGGCGCTCGCCATGTGGCTCGGCGTGAAGCGCGAAGATCTGATCATGGACAAGAAGGAACGCGTCGATCCGGACGATCCAAACGCAGGCGCGCAAGTTTGAGTTTGCTGTAGTCAGACCTCGCAATGAAAAAGGCCGGTTCTCGCGAACCGGCCTTTTGCGTTTACCGCGGTTATCGCCTTTACCGCGCGTTAGCGAAACCCGAGCTTACGCCGCGCCGCCATCAACGCCACCAGGCTCACGACTGCCGCAAAAATCATGTAATAGCTCGGCGCCGCCTTCGACCCCGTGAAGCTGATCAGCCACGCGATGATGAACGGCCCGAAGCCGCCGAAGATCGTCACGGCGATGTTATAGGCCAGCGACATGCCCGTCGTACGCGTCTGCACCGGGAACATCTCGGAGAGCAAACCCGGCAGCGCCGCGAAGTAGCCCGTCATCAGAAAGCCGAACACCACCTGCAGCGCGATCAGCGTGCCGAAGGTCGGATGCGCGACCAGATACACGAACGCCGGATTGATCAGCACGAGAAGCAACAGCGCCGAGATCAGCATGATCGTGGTGCGTCCGTGGCGGTCCGACAGATGGCCGACCAGCGGCGAAAACACCATCTGGATCACACCGGTCAGCGCAATCGCGGCGAACGCTACCGAAGGCGCCAGCCCCAGCTGCTTCACGCCATAAGTCGGCATGAACAGCACCAGGTAAGTCGAAACGGTACCGAGCACCACCACGCCGATCGCAATCACGAGGCGCAGCTTCTGGCTCGCGAACGTATCGCGCAGCGGCGTCGTGGTGGTTTCCGCCGCGAGGAACTCAGGTGTTTCGTCGAGCTTGGTGCGGATGTACCACGCGACCGGCCCGATCAGAAGACCAAAGAAGAACGGCACGCGCCAACCCCACGAGGCCATCTGCTCCGGCGACAGCTTGCCGGTCAACAGCACGCCGAAACCGGCCGCGAGCAGCGTGGTGAGTCCCTGGCTCGCGACCTGCCAGCTCGCAAAGAAACCGCGCCGCCCCGGCACGTGTTCCGCGAGAAAAGCCGTGGCGCTGCCGAACTCGCCGCCGGCCGAAAAGCCTTGCATCAGGCGCGCCACCACGAGAATCACGGGTGCGGCAATGCCGATGCTCTGATACGTCGGCAGAAGCGCGATGATCAGCGTGCCGCACATCATCAGCAGAATCGACAGCGTAAGCGCCGCTTTGCGTCCGGCGCGGTCGGCATAGGCACCGATCACGACCGCGCCGAGCGGCCGCATGAAGAACGACACACCGAAGGTGCCGAGCGTCAGCAGCAGCGAGATCGTGTCGTTACCCGCCGGGAAAAACAGCTTCGCGATGGTGACCGCGAAAAAGCCGTACACCACCAGATCGAACCATTCCAGCGCGTTGCCGATCGAGGCGGCGACCACCGCGCGCCACGAATTCCGCCGGCTCCCCGCCAGGCTTGCCGCTGTCGTTGTATTCATGCAGATCTCCAATGCGCGCGAAATATTATTAACGTAGGTTTTACGCTGGATCTTGCCGAACTGGGTGCGCGCACAACCAATGCGGTGTCAGCGCTCTATGTACCTGAAAAATTAAAACGACGCGAGCGGCAAATCGCTCGCGGCCATTGCACAAGGCTTCCGGCGTTTCAGGCAGGCAATAAAAAAAACCGCTTCATCCCAAAAGCGAACGAAGCGGTTTTTTGTTGCGACGCAACGGCCGCACCATAAGCGACATTGAATACGAGCCGGCTAAAAGGCTCGTTACAGCGCTTATTGCTTGATGCCTTCGGCCTGAATATGCAGCTTGGTATCCATGCTGAAACCGTACTTGGCGCCGAAATCCATGCCGTAATCGCTACGGTTGAAATGCGCGCTCGCTTCCACGCCGCACACTTCGCGCTTGAGCACCGGATGCTGCATGCACTTGAACGATTCGATCGTCAGATTCAGCGGCTTGGTCACGCCATGCATCGTCAGGCTGCCGACCACCTGGACCGGCTTGTCGCCGTCGAACTTGATATCGGTGCCCTTGTAGGTCACCGACGAATACTTGGCCACATCAAAGAAGGCGTCCGTCTTCAGATGCTCGTCGAGCTTGGTGTTGCCGGTTTCGACCGAAGCCGGGTCAACCGTGACGTCCACCGTGCCGGTCTTCGCTGCGCGGTCGAGCGTGACCGTGCCGGAGCTCTTGGTGAACTTGCCACGCCACACCGAGAGGCCACCGAAGTGATCCGCTTCGAAGCTCGGATACGTGTGGGTCGGGTCGAGCTGATAGGTGTCGGCAGCAGCAAACGCGCCGAGCGAGAAAGAAGAAGCCAGTGCGCCGACGGCGATCAACAGGGATGTTTTCAATTCATGCTCCTTATGGTTCCGGAATTCCTGACTCGAAGGAAAGCAGCCGCGCCCGGAGAGCGCGGCGTACGTCACTTATGTGCTGCAACGATATGAAACTTGATCACCACGTCATCGGCCACCACCGAGGTGTCCTTCCATTCGCCGGTGCCGATGTCGAATTGCGAGCGCTTGATCGGCAGCGAGCCGTCGAACGTCTGGTTCGCGCCCTGCTGGGTGACTGTGACCGGCACCACGACGGTCTGCGATTTACCCTTGATGGTCAGCTTGCCGGTGACCTTGAACTGATTGCCGCCGGCCGGCGCGATCGCGCTCGATACGAAGGTTGCAGTCGGATACGTCTTCGCGTCGAACCAGTCCTTGCCGCGCACCTGGTCGTTGTAGCTTTCGTCACCGAGATCGTAGCTGGCCACGTCGATGCTGAACTGCGCGCTGCCGTCGGCCGGTTTTGCCGGGTCGAACTTGACTTGTGCGGTGAACTTGCCGAACTTCCCTTCCACCGGCACGTTCATCTGCTTCGAGGTTGCCGTCACCGAACTCTTCGCGACGTCGACCTGGGCCAGCGCACTGCCGGCGGCGGTCAGCGAGGCCGCAGCGAACGCGGCGAGCATGTAGCGATAAAACGAAACTTTCATGGTTATCCTTATTTGATGAAAGGGAGCATGCGCGACAGCAGGCCGTCGCGGTCCAACCATTGATGCTTCAAGGCCGCCGCAACGTGCAATGCAACCAGCACGAGCAACGTGTAATTCAAGGCGATATGCACGTTCTTCAGCAACTCCTTGAGATGCGGGTCCGGTGCGATCAGGCGCGGCAGCGGAATCAGGCCGAGGTACACCACCGGGATGTTGGCCGCCGAGCTATACAGATAGCCGGAAGCGGGAATCACGATCATCAGCACGTACAGCAACAGATGCGTGAGATGCGCGGCGCCGCGCTGCCAGCCCGGCATGCGGCGCGGCATCGGCGGGGCCGCATGGGTGGCGCGCCACAGAACGCGCAGCACGGCGAGCGCGAACACCGTCACGCCGATCCATTTGTGCCAGGAGAAATAGCGCAGCTTGGTGGGCGTGAAGCCGGGGATGTCGGTCATCACCCAACCCAGCGAGAAGCCGCACACGATCAGCAGCGCGATCAGCCAGTGAAGGGCAATGGCAGTCCGCGTGTACGATTCCCGGCCACCGAAAGAAGGATTGTGTGCCATGACAGGTCAACGCAAGCTAAGAGAGGTTAACGGCGCAGTCGGCCCTGCTATTCCACGCCCGCCAATGCATGCTGCATTGCGCGACGCGATAGAAAACATGGCGGCTGCGGCACACGCCAAGGCCGCCATGCTACCGCAAGCGGAAAAAGCTGGCAGTGTCGACCAGAGTTAGCGCTTCAGCGCTTACTCCGGTCTCATGCAGAGCCCAGCACCCGGAAAGTTTTTCCGCGAGCAGAACGGTATTGAACAATTAGGGCCGGACGGTGTCAGAGGTAAGCTTTTATGTAAGACTATTCCGATTCCGAAGCCGCCTGGCCGGGCGCTTGCGCGAGAAGCAACGGCCTGCCCTCGGCGAAGCGCGTTTGGTACTATTGCTCCACGCTTTCTGCAGCCCTGCCCTGAAACGGGCATTGCACGCCTCCCATCACGTCGTTAGCCCTTCTGCCGTATGGACCATGACAACCTGATCGCGTGCCATGAATGCGATACGCTGTTCCGCAAGCCCCGGCTTGTCGGGCGGGTGGTCGCGCGCTGTCCGCGCTGCGGCGCGACGCTCTATCGCGGCGTCTCCCGCAAGCTCGACAGCATCTGTGCGATGACGCTGGCCGCGCTGATCACCTTCGTCATCGCCCAAGCCTTCCCGATCGTCGAACTCGATGCCAACGGCATCACCTCGCAAACCACGCTGTTCGGCGCGCTCGTCGCGTTATGGGGCGAGGACATGCAGATCGTCGCGGTCATGGTGTTCTGCTCGACCATCCTGTTCCCGCTGACCGAACTGGTCGCGCTGCTCTATGTGCTGATCCCGCTGCGCTCGGGCTACGTGCCACCCGCCTTCAACCGTGTGTTGCGCGCCATTCAATTCGTGCGGCCGTGGGGCATGATCGAAGTCTTCATGCTCGGCGTGCTGATCACCATCGTGAAGATGGTGAGTCTCGCGCGCGTGATTCCGGAAGCGGCGCTATTCGCGTTCGGCGTGCTGACGCTGATGATCGCAGTGGTCGTCACGTTCGATCCGCGCGTGCTGTGGGATCTCGCCGACGAAATGGGCGAACGCGGTCAGCGGCCGTTGCCGCGTACTTCCGCGGACAGCGCGGCGGCTGCCGTCAGTTCGGTCGCCGGGCCGCCCGCGCCACCGGAAGTGCAAGGCGGGTCGCAATCCGCATTGCCGCCGGGCGCTCCGCCGGCCCCGCATCAGGGATGAGCGCACGATGAAATACGTCACCGCGAAGCGCGCGGGCCTCGTCTCCTGCCATGCATGCGGACGCGTCGAGCCGCGCATCCGCTCCGTCACGCCGCAGCACTGCAGCCGTTGCGGCGCGGTGCTGCACCGGCGCAACCCCGACAGCCTGATGCGCACGTGGGCGCTGCTGATCGCCGCCGCCTTGCTGTATATTCCCGCGAATCTGCTGCCGGTGATGCATACGGCGTCGCTGCTCGGTTCGGAAGACGACACCATCATGAGCGGTGTCGTGTACTTCTGGACCTCGGGCGACTGGCCGCTGGCCGTGATCGTGTTCATCGCCAGCATCATGGTGCCGATGCTCAAGCTCAGTGTGCTGGTGCTGCTCACCGCTACCGCGCAGCGCCGCTCGCGCTGGCGGCCGGAGCAACGCACCACGTTGTACAGGATGGTCGAACGGATCGGGCGCTGGTCGATGCTCGACGTGTTCGTCGTCACGCTGACCGTCGCGCTGGTCCGTTTCAAGTCGCTTGCTGTGATCACGGCCGGCCCGGGCGCGATCGCCTTCGGCTCGGTGGTGATTCTGACGATGATGGCATCCATGCAATTCGATCCACGGCTCATCTGGGACAACGTGGAAGGCAGTACTCCAAAACCTCAGGACCTCGACCATGACTAGCCCGCAAGGACCGACGCCCGCCTCCGATGCGCCGCGCAACGATTCGAACGGACCCAAGCTGCCGCCCCAACTGCCAGACCCCGACATCGAGCCGAAGAGCCGCTGGCTGCCCTCGCTCGTCTGGGTGATTCCGCTGATCGCCGCGCTGATCGGCCTCGCGCTCGTGATCAAGTCGGTGACCGAAAGAGGCCCGACGATCACGATTACGTTCACCAGCGCCGAAGGCCTCGAGCCCGGCAAGACCAAGGTCAAGTACAAGGACGTCGACGTCGGCTCGGTGAAGACCATCACGCTCTCGAAAGATTTGTCGCACGTGCTGGTTCAGGTGCAGCTCACCAAGGAAGGTGAAGACTTCGCGGTCAAGGATTCGCGCTTCTGGGTGGTGCGCCCTCGCGTCGGCGCGAGCGGCGTATCGGGCCTGACCACGCTGCTCTCGGGCGCGTACATCGGCGCGGACGCCGGCCATTCACCGGACACCGAGAAGAACTTCGTCGGCCTCGAAACGCCGCCGCCTATTACGGGCGACCAGAAGGGCCACCAGTTCATTCTGCACGGCGACTCGCTCGGCTCGATCGACATCGGCTCGCCAATTTTCTACCGGCGCGTGCAGGTCGGCCAGGTGGTGGGCTTCTCGCTCGACAAGGACGGTACAGGCGTGACGATGCAGGTCTTCGTGTCCGCACCGTTCGACCAGTACGTCGGCACCAATTCGCGCTGGTGGCATGCGAGCGGCGTCGATCTGCGGCTCGACTCGAGCGGCTTCAAGCTGAATACGCAGTCGCTTGCGACGGTGATCGTCGGTGGCCTGTCGTTCCAGTCGCCGCCGGGCCAGGGCGTGGGCGCGCAGGCGCCGAACAACATGACGTTCCGCCTCGGCTCGGATGAACAGGACGCGATGCGCGAGCCCGACGGCGTGCCGTTGCGCGTGGTGATGAATTTCAATCAGTCGCTGCGCGGGTTGTCGGTCGGCGCGACGGTCGACTTCCGCGGCATCGTGCTGGGCCAGGTGACCAACATCGGCATCGACTACGATCCGAAAACGCGCAGCTTCACGATGCCGGTGACGATGAACCTGTACCCGGACCGCCTCGGCAAGCGCTTCCGCGAAACCGCGCCGACACCGGGCAGCCTCGCGGGTCAAACCTTGCTGCAACAACTCGTCAAGCATGGTCTGCGCGGCCAGTTGCGCACCGGCAATCTGATTACGAGCCAGTTGTACGTGGCGCTCGATATCTTCCCGAAAGCGCCGCCGGCCACGGTTGACGTCACGGGCGATCCGCTCGAGTTGCCGACCATTCCGAACTCGCTCGACGAACTGCAGGTGCAGGTTGCCGACATTGCGAAGAAGCTCGACAAGGTGCCGTTCGACCAGATCGGTTCGAACCTGAACAGCGCGTTGAAGAACGCCGACCAGCTGTTCACGCGACTCGACAAGGAAGTGGTGCCGGAGGCGCGCGACACCTTGGCCGCGGCGAAGCAGACCTTCGGTTCGGCCGAGGCGACGTTGCAGCAGGACTCGCCGTTGCAGTCGGATGTTCATCAGGCGTTGCAGGAACTGACGCGCACGTTGCAGTCGCTGAATGCGTTGTCGGATTATCTGGAGCGTCATCCGGAATCGCTGTTGCGCGGTAAATCAGGAGATAAACCATGATGTTTGCCCGGCTCCCCCGCCCGCCGCGCGGGCTCGTGCGCGGCGCTATGTATGTCGGCGCTCTGGCCGGACTGGTGGCGATGGCGGCGTGTTCGTCGCCGAGCAGCCGCTTTTATACGCTCGGCGCCGATGGCGCGGCTGCTGGCGCCGCGGCGCCGGTTAGCGCCCGGACTTCGGCTGCGCCGGCGTGGCTGATCGAAGTCGCGCCGATCGATGTGCCACCGCAGGTGGCGAAGAATCAGCTTGTGGTGCAGACGGGACCGACGCAGGTCCAGGTGCTTGAACAGGAGCGTTGGGCTTCGTTGCCGGGTGACGAAATTCGTCGGGCTTTGTCGACCAGTCTGACGCAGCAGTTGGGCACGATTGACGTGTATGGCACTGCGTATCCGGATACGACGCCGGTGTACCGGGTCAGCATGAATGTGCAGCGATTCGAGTCATGGCCGGGGTCGCATGCGTTGATCGATGCGGTCTGGAGTGTTAGGGCTGTACGTGGTACTGGGGTGATGACCTGTCGGAGTGTGGTGAGTGAGACGGTTAGCGGCGGCTACGATGCACTTGTTAATGGGCATCGCGTGGCGTTGCAGCGGATTGCTGTGCAGGTGGCTGCTGCTGTGCAGGCAATGGCGGCTGCTTATCCTAAGGGGGGCTCCGCCGGGAAGGGGGGTGCTGTTGCTGTGCCGGGTTGTCCTTCTGCTGTAGTGAGTAGCTAGAGGGTTTTGCCTGCGCGGCGCTTTTGTCCGCGTTTCTTAGGGCTTTGGCCTCTCCTTGTTTTGTTAGTGGTCTATTAGCGTTGCCCCTGTGCGGGGCGGCACTTACTTTCTTTGCCGCCGCAAAGAAAGATAAGCAAAGAAAGCGGCTAGAAGCCCCTGCTAAGTGGGCACCGTGGTTTGCCTGGGGTAGTGGTGCATCTGGAATCTGTGTTCGTGCCGCTACATGCTCTTGTGACAAGGGCGTCATACTTCCGGCGGCGCTGCGCGCGCCGAAGAGCCGTTCATAAAACCGATCGCTACGTTTTAACGTCAACGCCTCGCCGAGGCGAAGCCGACGGCTCCCACGGCCCTCAACCGAAGCAGGAGGTTTCCCATGCAGACCCGTCCGCGACGCACGCAGTGCGCAGTGGGAGCTGATGACTCCTTTGTCACTAACGCTGAACGCGCGAGAACACGGATTCCAGATGCACCACTACCCGTTGCAGGCTACGGTGCCCACTTAGCATTAGCGGTTTGAGCCGCTTTCTTTTGCCTACTTTTCTTTGCGGCGGCAAAGAAAAGTAGGTGCCCCCCGCACAGGGGGAACGCTAATAGACCACTAACAATTCAAGGAAAGGCCAAAGCCCTAAGAACACAGACAAACAAGCACCGCAGGCAAAAAACCCCAAGAGATGCTCACTTCATTCAAAACCCTTGTAAAAAAATGGCGCGCCTCCCGCGACAGCGGCCACCAGCTAGACGCGCTGCTAGCGATCGCCGACAAGACGGCACGATACCCAGACCGTAGCGAATGGCTGATCGAACTCGCCCACTGGATCCACCGCGGCCGCGCAGTCCACCCCGAACAACCAGGCACCGCCAGCCCTTCCCCAGCACACACAAGAATCCGCTACATGCTCAACGTGCTGGACCGCAACCCAGCCTGGAAGAGCAACGTCGCCGGGATCCTCCGCGCGCTCCTGCGCGAAAGCGACGGCCTCTCGCTCCTCTGCGATGCAGGCATGCCCGTGCACTCAGGCTTCTTCGGCGCCCTCTTCGAGCGCCTCGAAGCCTCCCTGATCCCGCCCGCGCCAAACCGCCGCGACCTGCGAGCAATCGTCACGCTGATGTTCAGCCAGGAACGCGACGCCGAATGGATCGCCAATCTGCCAACCGATCTGCTCACCCGCATCCGCGCGCTCTTCGATTACGAACAGGACGACAGCGAACTACGCGACACCACCCCGTTCTCGCTCGACCTGCTGGCCGCCCTGCACAACCTCACCTGCCAGATCAGCTCGACCGGTCTGTCGCAAACCGTCCGCAGCCGTCTCGGTGAAGTCGACGTCGGCGATGCCGGCGATGTGCGCGTCGCCATGGAAAAGCAGCCGTTCTACCGGCTCACGCGCGCCATGCTCGCTGTCGAAGCAGCCCATCAAGCCGTCAGCGAAGGCGCGCCGCAGGAGAAGCTGCTGCATGAGGTCAACTATCTGCGTCTGCTGCTCGACGAATGCCGCAGCGCCACCGACAACGTCTTCGCCCATCTCTACCGCAACGGCGTCAGCGTCGATATCGTGTTCCAGGTCGAACGGATGCGCATGCGTATCGTGCGCGCAGAGCACCTGCTGAACGCCTGGATGGCGCAGGACGATCCGCATGCCGGCGCACGTCTCACCGCCGAACTGGTGAACGCGAATCACGCGAGCCAGAGCGTGGCGCACCTCGTACGCAGCAATTTCTCGTTGCTCGCGCGCAAGGTCGTCGAATACAGCGCCGATACCGGCGAACACTACATCGCCCGCGATCGTGCCGAATACCTGAAGATGCTGCGCATGGCGGCCGGCGGCGGGCTCGTGACCGTCGTCACGGTCTGCGTGAAATTCGCCATCACCGGTGCGCATCTGCAATCGATGTTCGAAGGCTTGCTCGCCGGCATCAACTACGCGGCGAGCTTCCTGCTGATGCACTTCCTGCACTTCTCGCTCGCCACCAAACAACCGGCGATGACCGCGCCCACGCTCGCCCGCGAATTGGACGGCGTCGGCACGCCGGCGGGTGTCGACAGCTTCGTGAGTTCGGTGACCGCATTGATGCGCACGCAGGCAGCCGCGGTGCTCGGCAACGTGATGCTGGTGTTTCCGGTGTGCTTCGGCGTGCAATGGGTGTGGCATGCGCTCTTCAACGCCAACATCATTTCGCCCGAGAAAGCCCACGCCACCCTGCACTCATTCTCGCTGCTCGGGCCGACGCCGTTCTACGCCGCGCTGACGGGCGTGCTGCTGTGGTCGTCGAGTTTGCTCTCAGGATGGGCGGACAATTGGTTCGTCCTGCATCGCGTGGCGGACGCGCTCGCCTACAACCGGCGCCTGCGCATGACGCTCGGCGCGGCCGGCACCGCCCGGCTCGCCGCGTTCTGCCGCTCGAATGTGGCGGGCGTCGTAGGCAATATCACGCTCGGCCTGATGCTCGGGCTCGTGCCGGCGATCCTCACCGCCTTCGCCTTCACTTTCGAGGTGCGTCACGTGACGCTGAGCGCCGGCTCGATCGGCATCGCGCTCGGCGTGCTCGGCAAGGACGCGTTGAAGTTGCCGGAGCTGTGGTGGGCGGTCGCGGGTGTCGGCAGCATGGCGATCCTCAACGTGGCCGTGAGTTTCGCGCTCGCCTTCTACATGGCGGTGAAATCGCGCGACCTGCGGCGCAATGCGGTGCGCTCGCTGCGCGGCGCGATCTGGCAGCGAGTGTTCAGGCATCCGCTGGAGCTGGTATGGCCGGCCAAAGCGGCGCCTCAGAGCAAATAGAGGTCACGCGCAGGGTGGCCGGGAACAGCCCCGCCTAGCC
This sequence comes from Paraburkholderia aspalathi, assembly GCF_900116445.1. Taxonomy (GTDB): domain Bacteria; phylum Pseudomonadota; class Gammaproteobacteria; order Burkholderiales; family Burkholderiaceae; genus Paraburkholderia; species Paraburkholderia aspalathi. Next base: position 3,257 of record NZ_FPBH01000033.1, on the reverse strand, counting down.
CGCCACCCCGACCGCGTACAATAGCGCCTTATCTAACGCCTTCCGGCAACCTCAATGTCCTTCGATTTCTTCCTTCCCTGTCCGCGCGGCCTTGAAGCCTCGCTCGCCACCGAGCTCGCCGAAATTGCCGCGAAGCACCTGAACGGCGCGCCGTTCACAGCCGGCGCGCAAGTGCCCGGCGGCGTGCATTTCCGCGGCGGCTGGGCAGCCGGCATGGCCGCCAACCTGCACTCGCGCCTCGCGAGCCGCGTGCTGCTGAAAATTGCGCATCGGCCGTATCGCAGCGAACAGGATATTTACGCGCTCGCGCTCGAACAGCGCTGGGAACAGTGGTTCTCGGCAAACGAAACGCTGCGCGTGGACGTCACCGCTATCAAGTCGCCGCTGCGCAGCCTCGAATTCACAACGCTGCGTGTCAAGGACGCAATCTGCGACCGTCTGCGCGAAGTCAGCGGCGCGCGGCCGAACATCGACACCGCCGCGCCCGACGTGCGCGTGTTCGCATTCCTGACCGCCACCGAATGCACGCTCTACCTCGACACCTCCGGCGATCCGCTCTTCAAGCGCGGCTGGCGGCTGGACAAGGGCGCGGCGCCGCTGCGCGAGAACCTCGCGGCGGGCATCCTGCGTCTGACCGGCTGGACCGCCGGCACGCCGCTATACGACCCGATGTGCGGCAGCGGCACCTTCCTCGCGGAAGCCGCGCAAGTGGCGCTGAATATCGCGCCGGGTGCGGAACGTCGCTTCGGCTTCGAGAGGCTCAAGCAATTCGACGCCAAGACCTGGCAACCGCTGAAGGCCGCCGCGCTCGACGCCAAGCACGCCGCGCGTACCTCGCGCGCCGATCTGCAAATCTTCGGCAGCGATATTTCCGGCGACATGCTCGACAAGGCGCGTGCGAATTTCCAGCGCGCCGGTCTGCCGTCGATTCCGCTCAAACAGGTCGATGCGCGCGGTATGACGGCGCCGTCGGCTGAGCCTGGCATCCTCGTTGCGAATCCGCCGTATGGCGAGCGGATCGAAGTGCGTGGCCGCAACGCACGCGGTGAAATCCGCGAAGGCCGCGCCACGCGCGAAGGTCGCGATGACGACAGCTTCCATCGCGCCCAGGAAGAAGCACCGGACAGCGAGTTTTTCCAGTCGCTCGGCGATGCACTGAAGCAGCGCTTCACCGGCTGGCATGCGTTCATCCTGACGTCGGATCGCAAGCTGCCGGGCCAAATGCGTCTGCGTGAATCCACCAAGACGCCGCTCTTCAACGGCGCGCTCGAATGCCGGCTGTTTCGCTTCGATCTGATCGCCGGCAGCGTTCGCCAGCGCCCGCAGAACAACGACACGCCGGCAGCGTAAGCCTGAGCAGAGCAGCATCGAAAAAACCGCGGATCCTGGTCCGCGGTTTTTTTTCGCCGGTGCCTCGGCGATCGGCCCTCCGGTCCGCTCATCGTCCGCCATATTCTGTTGCCACGCCCGTTCCCTACTGACACTACGCTGTCAGTAGCCCCCACGCACACTCCTTCTCACGCCATCCGGCGCTTTGCACGGCTTACCGCCATCCCCAGGAGAGTGTCATGTCCGCATCATCCAAAGTTGTTGCATGGTTTGAGATTCCGTCCGTCGATTTCGAGCGCGCTGTGCGCTTTTACGAAGCCGGGCTCGACGTCAAACTGAATCGTCAGGAAGTCGGCGGCCAGCCGATCGCCATCTTCGGCTACGAGGAACCGGCTACCGGCGGCGCGATCATCCATAGCCCGTCGATGACGCCCTCCGACGACGGCGTGCTCGTCTATCTGAACGCCCAGCCGACCGTCGACGCCACCCTCGCCCGCATCGAAAAGGCCGGCGGCAAGACCGATGGTCCGGTGATCAAGCTGCCGCAGGACATCGGCTACATCGCGTTCTTCACCGACACGGAGGGCAACCGCCTTGGCCTGCATTCGCTGACCAACGGCTAATAGCCAACGCGGCGCACAAGCGCGGCGGCCAGCAGGCGCCGCGCAGAACGCCGACCGGAGCGCGGCATGCGGCGCTATCATCGCGGGACTGTTCCTGTCCTTTTCTACAAGACGCCCACGATGACGCGCCGCGCCGACCGTCTGTTCCAGATCGCCGAACTGTTGCGCGGACGGCGTCTGACCACCGCGCAACAACTCGCCGACTGGCTGCATATCTCGCTGCGCACGGTCTATCGCGACGTGCGCGATCTGCAACTGTCAGGCGTGCCAATCGAAGGCGAAGCGGGCATCGGCTACCGGTTGAGCCGCGCGGCGAGCCTGCCGCCACTCACTTTCACCGTCGATGAACTGGCCGCGCTAGCGGCGGGCGCACGGATGCTCGAATCGTGGGGCGGCGCCGGCTTCGCGAGCGGCGCGCGCGGGGCGTTGGCGAAGATTGCCTCGGCCATGCCCGCCGACAAGCGCGCAACGATCGAACGTCTGGCGATCTTCGCGCCGTCGTTTCATATCAAGGCGGAATTTTCAGCGAAGGTGGACGTGCTGCATCGGGCGATCGATGCACGTCAGGTGGTGAGTTTTGCCTATACCGACGCGAATAGCGCAGAAACCGAGCGGCGCGTGTGGCCGCTGTCGCTAGCTTATTGGGGCGCGCGCTGGACGCTCGGCGCGTGGTGCGAATTGCGCAGTGACTTTCGCAATTTCGGGTTGGAGAGGATCCGGGATCTTGCGGTACTCGAAACGTATCCGGATCAGGAAGGACGACGCCTGGCGGATTGGCTGCGGCATGTGAATGCGAAGCCGCGGTGAAGACGTAGATGCAGTTCGCGGCCCGCCGCGAGGCAGGCCGCCTGGCACAGTGGCGCGTTATTCCACCGCCTTCACCATGTCCTCAATCACCTTCTTCGCATCGCCGAACACCATCATCGTCTTGTCCATGTAGAACAGGTCGTTGTCGAGGCCGGCGTAACCCGCTGCCATTGACCGCTTGTTCACGATGACGGTACGCGCCTTGTACGCCTCGATGATCGGCATGCCCGCGATCGGCGACTTCGGATCGTTCTTCGCGGCCGGGTTCACCACGTCGTTCGCACCGAGCACCAGCACCACGTCGACCTGACCGAACTCGCCGTTGATGTCGTCCATTTCGTAGACCATGTCGTACGGCACTTCGGCTTCGGCGAGCAGCACGTTCATGTGGCCCGGCATCCGCCCGGCCACCGGGTGAATCGCGTACTTCACCTCGATGCCCTTCTCGACCAGCTTGTCGGTCAGTTCCTTCAGTGCATGCTGCGCTCGCGCCACGGC
>NZ_FPBH01000079.1 GCF_900116445.1 Paraburkholderia aspalathi | reverse complement strand
GTAAGCGCTAGTTAAAGCACACCGGATCGTCAGATGCGGCGGAGAACAGGGGTTCAAGCCTGTCTACTTTTTGCCCCAGTTGTTCCACGCCATGCGCAGCAGCGTCGCATTGGCTGCCCGTCGGTCGAACAGTTCGGCATCGAAGTCGTCTCCCGCCCATGTTCTGTACCGCGTCGCTTCGTCGCCATCTGGGTCGACGCTTAGAACGCGCAACATCTCTGCATATCCGTACGTGCCACCCACGTCCTCGGGCGGACAGGCACGTTCTCCAGCACCAATCCACGCCTCGCTGTGCGGCTCATGGTCCGTTTGAGTGACTTCTTCCACGTGAATGTCATGATGCCAGTCATCGCCAAAGTCATATCGATAGAGGAACCGGTGTCCCGGGTATGCAAGCCGGTATAACCGCGCCTTGCGGTCATCCAGCATTTCGGGATCTTCAGCAAACAGATCGAGCATGTTGTCGTTGTCGCCCATCGCGTAAGTCCGCCCGTCGATCTCAAAGTCATGCAAATGCGAGTCAGTCCACCCAAATGCGGCTTGCAGGATGTGATGCAGCTTGCGCAAGGTGATGTTGCCGTCGACGTGGATCCGTCGCCAGACGGGCGGTTCGATGTCACGGATCTGCGCGTGAAGTGTGTAGATGGTGTAGGACTTGGTCATGGATTCGTGCAAAGCATCGTATTGGACGCAGACAGAATTCGATTATCGCCTGGCGTCGCAATCGACTGCGCCTGCCGTGCTGCGTGCCGGGACCTATGCTGTGCGCTGTCCGGAAACCGACACCAATCGCGTCAAGCGGATGTTCGCGTCGAAGTGGGTCGCATCGCGAAGTTGAACGGCAGAAGATCGGTGATGTCTGCTTCGGGCGACCTTTGCGGCAGCTCGGTGAGCACATGCAAGAGATATGCATAAGGTTCGACGTTGCACGCCCGGCACGTGAGCATCAGGCTGTAGATCATGGCGCTCGCCTTCGCACCGGCGACCGTGTCTGCAAAGAGCCAGGCCTTTCTCCCTGTGCAGAAGGGTCGGATGTCGCGCTCGATCACGTTATTGTCCACGGGGGCGCGCCCATCGGTGACGTAGCGGCTCAGGTAATCCCATTGGTTGCGCGTATAACTGATCGCCTTTCCCAGCAGGCTCTCGGGCAGGACCTGTGGGGCCTGTTCGTCGAGCCACGCCTTCAGGGACGCCAGCAGCGGTGCGCTGTGTTGCTGGCGCAGCCGGTACGTGTAGGCGTCCCGTGTTTCGCCTTCCGGCAGATCGTCTTTGGCCAGCGTCTCGACCTGATACAGCGCCTTGAAGTACTCCAGTGCCTGCGCGGCACGACCGCCGGGTTTCTTCATGCCCTTGAGGGCGTCGACGAAGACCCGGCGGGCGTGCGCCAGACAGCCGAAGTGCGTCGCGCCTTCGAGTGTGCGCCAGGCGGCATAGCCGTCGGTCATCAGGAGACCTTCGTAGCCGGCGAGGAACGCCTGGGGATGTTCCTGCCCGCGCCCCGGCTGGTAGTCGAACAGCACCACCGGTTCCGGACAGTCTTCAGCACTGCGGTACACCCACATATACGATGTGCTTTGCGCGGTCTTGCCGGGCTCCTTGAGCACCTGCACTGTTGTCTCGTCACCGTGGATCAGCGGCTGCGACAGCAGTGTCCTGCGCAGTGCGTCGTACAGCCGGCTGTAGTGCAGCTCTGCGGGCCGGATGATCCAGTTCGCCAGCGTGCCGCGTCTGACTTCGATGTCCGCGCGAGCCAGCGCGTGGGCCATCCGGTACAGCGGCGTACCGTCGACGTACTTCCCCGCTGTGACGGTGGCGATCATCGCCGCACTGGCATTGCTGCCCGGCAACGGCTGCGCTGGCATCGGTGCGGTGATCACCGGCGTACGCTCGGCATGGCGTTCGCAGTGGCGGCACGCGTACTTGAAGCGCACGTGCTGCAGCACCGATGCCTTCACCTCGATATGCAACTGTTCGCTGACCTCTTCGCCCATGCGGTGCAGCGCTTGCGCGCAGCACGGACAGACCTTCTGGTCTTCCGGCAGGTCGTATTCGATGCGCTGGCGTGGCAGGTGTGCCGGCAGCGGTTTGCGTCCGGGCCGGCTTCGCGCCGGCCCAGGTGCATCCGGCAGGCCAGTATCGGGCAGTGCGAACGTGTCTTCGGTACCGTCGGTGTCATCGTCGGGTTCGGTGGCGGCGATCTGTTCGGCCTCGTCGAAGACGCGATCCCGGAGCTTCTCGCTGCTCGGCGCGAAGCGCTTGCTCTGCGCCAGACGGAACTGCTCCTCCAGTTGGGCAATCCGTTCGCCCAGTTGCCGGTTTCGTGCCTCGAGTTCACGGATATAGGCCTGGGCGGCCGGAGGCAATCGGGAGAATTCGTCTTCGTTCATGCCCCCACGATAGCGAAGTGTCGCCCGCGATGGGTTTACGGGAATTTGTAACAGGCTGGCCGGCTGATACTGACCTCCGACGCCCAACGCTCAGCTGGCGTGATGGTACGACCGTACCGGGTGGCGGCGCACAGCATCAATGTCGATGCCCTCCAGGAGCCAGTGCAACTGCTCGCTCGTCAGCTTGACTACGGTCTGCTGCCGGCGTGGCCATACGAAGTGGTCTTCCTCGAGGCGCCTCAACATCATCCAGAAACCGTTGCGATCGTAGAACAGCAGTTTGACCCGGTTGCGTTTGCGGTTGTGGAAGGCGAACACAGCGCGCGCAAACGGATCGAGCTGCATGGACTGCTCGACGAGCGTCACGAGACTATTGATGCCGGCCCGGAAGTCGATCGGTTCGCGATGCAGGAAGACCGTCAGGTCCGCCTCGAAGCGGAACATCAGCGCGCTCCCAATGCGACAACTATCGCATTTACGATTGCCACGTCGTCAGATGAACATTCGAGCTCAAGCTTCACGCCGTTGGGCAGATGAGCCGACAGCCGTGCCGCTCGTGTTGAGCGTGGCGAAACGCAGGATGATTCTGCTCTGGTGGCGCGGTGCGACGCGGGCGCGGACGCCATGACCGTTGTCGGCCCGTCGATCGCGACCACCGAAACAAACGCCGACGACGCGACTGGCTCGTTGTGCCCGATCGGGGGCCGGGAGTGTTCACGCGCCTGGACCCATTTATGCAACTGGTTGGCATTCACGCCAGCCTTAAGGGCGAGGGCCGATAGTGAGGCGCCTGGCCGCAGACAGGCTTCGATCAGCCGTCGTTTGTCCGCCGGGTCGAAGCTTCGCTTGCCGCCGACACCAACACGCGTCACACGCAAAGGCAAAAAGCTCAGGTCATCTTCTGTCATGGATTGCGTCCGCAAAGTTGGGTTGCGGACGCAATCGTGAGCCTTATCAATAACGGAAGCTAGGTGTGCGAAATCGCGCGCTTAC
>NZ_FPBH01000078.1 GCF_900116445.1 Paraburkholderia aspalathi | reverse complement strand
GTGAAGCTGATCAACCCGATCGCGATGGAAGAAGGTCTGCGTTTCGCAATTCGCGAAGGCGGCCGTACGGTCGGCGCAGGTGTGGTTGCCAAGATCCTCGAGTAACGCCAGAAAGTTCTCGTTGATCGGTAGTTTCGGGGTTGGCGGTGTCGTCAACCCCAAAATGGTTTAGGGGTATAGCTCAACTGGCAGAGCGTCGGTCTCCAAAACCGAAGGTTGGGGGTTCGATTCCCTCTGCCCCTGCCAACTCTCGCGTCGTATATGGCGCTTCGTTAAGGTGTTATGGCGAATCCTTCCGTCGAAACTGTAAATACATCCGGCGACAAGCTGATGCTCGTCGCGGGCGTATTGTTGGTCTTGGCCGGGTTCGTGGGGTTCTTCTGGCTCAGCGGCCAGGAATGGTACGTCCGCGGAGCCGCCTTGGCTGTTGGCGCTATCGCGGGTGTTGCAGTCGGTCTTCTCTCCGCGCCTGGCAAGGGTTTCATCGCTTTCGCCAAAGACTCGTACAAAGAAGTTCGCAAGGTTGTCTGGCCGACTCGTAAAGAGGCCACCCAGACAACGCTCGTAGTGTTCGGCTTCGTGTTCGTCATGGCGATCTTTCTTTGGATTAGCGATAAATCCATTGAATGGGCGATTTTCTCGGTGATTCTGGGTTGGAAATGATATGAGCGATACTCCGGCATCCCCGAGCGGCAAACGTTGGTACGTGGTGCACGCCTACTCCGGCATGGAGAAGAGCGTGCAACGTGCGCTTCAAGAGCGCATCGAACGTGCTGGCATGCAAGACCAGTTTGGTCAAATCCTCGTTCCGACTGAAGAAGTGGTCGAGGTGAAAGGCGGTCACAAATCGGTGACCGAACGTCGTTTCTTCCCGGGCTATGTCCTTGTGGAAATGGAAATGACAGACGAAACGTGGCACCTCGTGAAGAACACGGCAAAGGTGACGGGTTTCGTAGGCGGTGCGCGTAATCGTCCGAGCCCGATTTCCCCGCGGGAAGTCGAGAAGATCATGTCGCAAATGCAGGAAGGCGTGGAAAAGCCGCGTCCGAAGACCCTGTTCGAAGTAGGCGAGATGGTGCGGGTGAAGGACGGTCCGTTCACGGATTTCAACGGCAGCGTCGAAGAAGTGAACTACGAAAAGTCGCGCGTCCGTGTTTCCGTTACAATCTTCGGCCGCGCAACGCCGGTCGAGCTGGAATTCGGCCAGGTCGAAAAGTTGTAATCCAGAATTCTACGGGGCGCACCGGTCGGTGCGTTCCGTATTTCGCGCTTACGGTCCGCGTAATGGCCGTTGAGGAGCGTAAGTAGTCTGTTTTTCGGCGAACGCGCGCTACTACTCACTGAATGTCCGCTTGTACTAGGGCGGCGTTCCTAAGAGGTTTTCAAAATGGCAAAGAAAATCATCGGCTTTATCAAGCTGCAGATTCCTGCAGGTAAAGCCAACCCGTCGCCGCCGGTCGGTCCGGCACTGGGCCAACGCGGCCTGAACATCATGGAGTTCTGCAAGGCGTTCAACGCGCAGACTCAAGCTATGGAACCGGGTCTGCCGATTCCGGTCGTGATCACCGCGTTTGCGGACAAGAGCTTCACGTTCGTTCTGAAGACGCCGCCGGCTACGGTTCTGATCAAGAAGGCAGCGAAGATCGACAAGGGTTCGGCTAAGCCGCATACCGACAAGGTCGGCAAGATCACCCGCGCTCAAGCTGAAGACATCGCCAAGACCAAGATGCCCGATCTGACGGCAGCTGATCTGGACGCAGCGGTTCGTACGATCGCTGGTAGCGCCCGCTCGATGGGCATCACCGTGGAGGGCGTGTAAATGGCTAAGCTTTCAAAACGTCTGCAAGCATTTGCAGCCAAGGTTGATCGTCAAAAGCTGTACGCGATCGACGAAGCTCTGTCGCTCGTGAAGGAATGCGCAAGCGCGAAGTTCGACGAGTCGATCGACGTTGCAGTGCAACTCGGCATCGACGCGAAGAAGTCGGACCAAGTGGTTCGTGGCTCGGTCGTGTTGCCGGCAGGTACCGGTAAGTCGGTTCGCGTGGCTGTGTTCGCACAAGGCGAAAAGGCTGAGCAAGCTCGTGCAGCCGGCGCAGAAGTCGTCGGTATGGAAGACCTGGCTGAACAAGTCAAGGCTGGCAAATTGGACTTCGACATCGTGATCGCTTCGCCGGACACGATGCGCGTTGTCGGTACGCTCGGTCAGATCCTCGGCCCGCGCGGCCTGATGCCGAACCCGAAGGTTGGCACGGTCACGCCGGACGTCGCGACTGCAGTCAAGAACGCCAAGGCTGGTCAGGTGCAATTCCGTGTGGACAAGGCCGGTATCATCCACGCCACGATTGGTCGTGCTTCGTTCGAGCCGACGGCTCTGCGTAGCAACCTGAACGCTCTCGTCGACGCGCTGCAAAAGGCGAAGCCGGCAACGAGCAAGGGTGTGTACCTGCGCAAGGTTGCGTTGTCGAGCACGATGGGCGTTGGCGTTCGCGTCGACCAGGCATCGCTCGCAGCACAGTAATAAATTTCATCGCCTCGATGCGAGTCGAGGCGGTTTTATGGGCTTTGGGCGGTCGCAAGATGGCAGTCTGCATCGAGCGACCGGTTGTCAAAGACCGTTGGCGGGAACGCATCAGGTAGGCGAACCCTTAATGCAAAGCCAACGCAGATGGCGAACCCGAAAAGGTTTTGTAGTGATGAAACCGTTTGATGTCCGCAGCAATGTGGGCATCGGGCGGTCGAAATACTCCTGACTGGTCGGACGCCGTTATTGAACGCGGTACACAAGGCGCACGCTGCGTGTATCGAATCTGGAGGTTAACCGTGCCACTCAATAAAGAAAGCAAGCAGGCCGTCGTCGCTGAGGTTGCCGCGCAAGTCGCGAAAGCCCAGACCGTGGTTCTGGCTGAGTATCGTGGGATCACGGTTGGCGATCTGACCAAGCTGCGCGCGAAAGCGCGTGAGCAACAGGTTTACCTTCGCGTGTTGAAAAACACGCTGGCGCGTCGCGCTGTTGAAGGTACCCCGTTTGCTTCTTTGGCAGAGCAGATGACCGGTCCCCTGATCTACGGCATCTCGGAAGATGCCATTGCCGCTGCTAAGGTCGTCAACGACTTCGGCAAGAGCAATGACAAGTTGATCATCAAGGCTGGTTCCTACGAAGGCAAGGTGATGGACAAGGCTGGCGTGCAAGCGCTGGCAAACATCCCGAGCCGCGAAGAACTGCTCTCCAAGCTGTTGTACGTTATGCAAGCACCTGTTTCCGGCTTTGCGCGCGCTCTGGCCGCGCTGGCAGAAAAGAAACAAGGTGAAGAAGCTGCTGCGTAACGCACTTCAGTCGAGCGTGATTGATCGCTGGCTGTATCCGAATTCAATTTAGGAGTATTTCAAATGGCAATCGCAAAAGATGACATCCTCGAGGCAGTAAGCTCGATGTCGGTTCTGGAACTGAACGAGCTGGTCAAGGCGTTCGAAGAAAAGTTTGGCGTGTCGGCAGCTGCTGTTGCAGTGGCAGGCCCGGCAGGCGGCGGCGCTGCTGCTGCTGCTGAAGAGCAAACCGAATTCACGGTCAACCTGACGGAAGTCGGCGCGAACAAGGTTTCGGTCATTAAGGCTGTTCGTGAACTGACGGGTCTCGGCCTGAAGGAAGCGAAGGACCTGGTCGACGGTGCACCGAAGCCTGTTAAGGAATCGGTACCGAAGGCTGCTGCTGAAGAAGCCAAGAAGAAGTTGGAAGAAGCCGGCGCGAAGGCTGAAATCAAGTAAGTTTCGGCGCGTTGTGCGAAGGCTGGCGGTTTTCCACCGCCGGCCTTTTTGTGCTTTGTGGGAACCATGTTTTTGTCAGCTAGTTTCGGCAAGAACAGGGGTCCCAGAAGCCAAAGAAAATCGCCTGTCGGCAATATTGACCGGCGCTTCTCTTTGTCTTCTGAAGCGACTGCAGAAGGCAAGTTTGGTCGGGTAGCGGGCAACATAGGCATCCGCTGCCGTCAGCCA
>NZ_FPBH01000074.1 GCF_900116445.1 Paraburkholderia aspalathi | reverse complement strand
TAACCTCGAATTTAATCTGTCGCTCGCTTAAGGATGCCTAATCGTCACGCGCCCGGCATCAGCAATTACACCTATCTTGCCGGTCGGTATCAGGGAGCCTCAAGGCAGAGAACAGGCTGTCGCCGTTCATGTCATCGACGCCGATCGTAGCGATCAAACTGACAACGAGGATTTGATGCGCTTCTTGACATCGTCTATCTGGGCTCATCGGTATAGCCCATGCGGATATAGGCGCCACAACGCTGCGTCAGTCCCATGTTCATCGCTCAACTGCTGCGGATCTAGAATATTTTTTTGATTCGGTCGTCGGTTTTGTATCCGCTGATACAGCGGACTGCGGAACCGAGAAATACAGTGGTATTACGCGAACCACGCGAAGCATTGAATCGTGCAATGCGACAAGATTCTAACCTCAAGATAGAGAGACTTTAATGAACGAAACAGCCTTGAGTCCGTCCAGCTCCGAGACACTGGACATCCGATCCTCAAGTCCCGTTCCTGGCAGCCACGCCGCTTTGGGCGACGAAGTGACGGTGCATCTGCATCCGCAGGGCATTCCGTTGTTCATCATGCCTGTATCCACGCGCCTCAAGTTAGATTTTGCAGCCTTTCATGCGTGGTTGGTCGACCATGAAGATGCCATCGAGAAACTGCTGCTCGAGTTCGGCGCAGTGCGATTCCGTGGATTTCCAGTCAAAGGGCCGGAGCAATTCCGTGATCTGATGTCGCATTATCCCGTCGCCACCATGGGATACAAGGGCGGTGGGGGGGCGCGCGCCGCGATTACAGGTAGGGTGATGGAGGCGACGCGTATAAACAATGACCGATTCATTCAGCTACATCACGAGATGTGCTACCAACGTCAATGGCCACTGAAGCTCGCGTTCTACTGCAACGTAACACCGAGCTCGGGTGGCGCCACCACAATTGGGGATATTCGCCGCTACGAGGCGAAGATTCCGCAGCGGATCCTCGACGAGGTGCGCAAGCGCGGTGTTCTCTATCGCCGCAATTTCCGCGACGGACGTACGTCGACGGAAGGCTGGACTCGCGAGTTTCTTAACATGCACCGTCCCTGGCAGGAAGCTTTCTTCACCGAGGACAAGAGCGAAGTCGAATCCGCATGCGAAGCAGCGGGGCTGCAATGGCAATGGCTGGACGATGGCAGCCTGCAAACCGAAGCTCCCAAATCCGGTTTCGTCACCCATCCGGTGCTTGGCACAAACCACTGGTTCAACCAAATCAACAACATGACAGGGTTGCCCATGGGTGATCGGCTTTGGCACAACACGCTGACGCCCGAGGACTATCGGCAAGGTAAACGCTACCCCAATGAAGTTCTGTTCGGTGATGGCGGCAAGATTCCCGTTGAGGATGTCGAACTCCTGCGCCGGATCGATGACGATGTACTGGTTGACGAGCCTTGGGAGGCAGGCGAGATCATGATACTCGACAACATTCTGTGCACCCATGGTCGCACGCCTTTTGAGGGTAAGCGCGATACGCAGGTTCAACTTCTAGGGACCGGGAGCAATGTCTAAAACCCAAGAGACTGGCGACGCAACAGCGCTGGACTGGCCGGGCCAGGGGCCACTGAATCAAGCGCAGGCCGTCGACACTGCGGACGACGACCCGGCCGCACAGGAGTGGCGGGTGCGGGTCGATCTGGCCGCCTGCTACAGACTGGTCGAGTTGTTCGGCTGGAGCGACCTGGTGGGGACGCACATTTCGGCCCGGGTCCCCGGGCACGAACATGCCTTCCTCATCAATCCGTTCGGCATGACCTTCGATGAGATTACTGCTACCAGTCTGATCAAGATCGACCTTGAGGGTAACGTAATCGGCAAATCGTCCTATTACGGGATCAACAAGGCCGGATTTGTGATTCACAGCGCGGTACACCAGGTGCGCGATGACGCCAACTGCGTCATTCATCTGCATACCGTCGACAGCATGGCGGTGTCGGCGCTCTCTGAGGGTTTGCTGCCGCTGAATCAGACAGCCATGCTCACGACTGGTGACCTCGCGCTACATGACTATGAGGGGCCGGCCCTTCATCTGGACGAACGCGAACGGCTGCAGCGCGACCTGGGTGACAAGCATTTGATGCTGCTACGAAATCACGGCACGCTGGCGGTAGGTGCGAGCGTCAGCGAAGCTTTCGTCCGCATGTTCATGCTGCAGCGCGCGTGCTCTGCACAGGTACGAACCTTGAGCATGGGCCGGCCGCTTCATGAAGTCTCAGCCGCGGCACGAGCCAGTACCGAAGCGATGGGGACTAGTGCAACAACGTTGAGCCGCTATGGGCAGTTGGCATGGCCGGCGCTGCTGCGCAAGCTAGACCGGGAAATGCCAGGTTACGACGACTAGACTGCTGCAAACAGATCGTCGATCGCGAAAGGGATGCTGTGAGCGCAAGATGCGTGTGGGAGTCTCACACCGCGCTCCACGATCCTTCCCACAGAATGCGATCGACATCATCGAAAGTCACACTTCGATTGAGCTGCGAATTCTTCGCAGATGATGAAACATTTGGGAGACAGGACATGACTGCACAAGCCACCTTTGCACATATCGGCAAAAGCACCCCCGAAGACTGGGCTGCCATCCTCGGAGAACTCAGGCCTTATGCCGCCACACTGGCGGACCGGGTACTCGACCATCTAAAGGTTCTCGAAGACGATTGGGGTGGCTTGCCCGTCGCTCGCCTCACGCATTGCCTGCAGACAGCAACACTGGCGCATCGGGACGGACGCGACGAGGAGTACGTGGTCTGTGCGCTGCTGCACGACATCGGCGATACACTCGGCAGCTACAATCACCCTGATATCGCTGCGGCCATGCTCAAGCCATTCGTCAGCCCGGAAAATGTCTGGATGGTGCAACATCACGGTGTCTTCCAGGGCTACTACTTTTTTCACAACATCGGGCTGGACCCGAACATGCGGGATCGGTTTCGCGATCAGCCGGAACTGTTCGAGCGTACCGCTGAGTTTTGTGACAAATACGATGCGCCGGCATTCGATAAAGATTACGACACATTGCCCCTGTCATTCTTCGAGCCCATGGTTCGACGCGTGTTCGCCAAGCCACTTCATTCAATGTACGACAAGATGTTTCGTCCCGCCGAATGAAGCAGGGCGACCACGCTGCGATCATCGCACGTTTGTGGAGGATAAAGCATCAGCCTGCACAACGTGCGACGGATTAAGGCAACCCTCGAACGGCGACGTTCGATGAATCTGCCGAAATGCAAACACCCCGGCGCATTAAGCCGCGGCAAGCCTTCAGAATGAATCACCGACAGGGAATCGCGGCAGCCTGCTGCCGACGTGCCATAGTTCGTTGCAACTCCGAGTATAGGCGGAGCTAAACACAGGAGGCTGTGTTGAACACGATGCGTACCGGGCATGAAACGGAGACGCAGTCGACCACAGTGAAGCAACTTTCCTCCGTTGAGGTAACCAAGGCTCATCCGGATGCATCTGTCGAATTTCGAGGCTAATTTTGCGCAGAAAAAGACTCCATTTTTCTACTTGCATGGACCTTTCTCCGACACCCATTCACTTCTCCCTGAAATCCATTCCCGTCGATTCGGCCGCGCATTGTGCGCATTCGACACGACGCAGCGCCAGCCATCAAAAAATTGACCTTCTCGCGCGGCTTACTCCGATGCAAATGGACGAAACATGTAGAGATCGTCTCTAATGCTCAACGACATCTTCATGATCGGTTCTGATATGCCCGGATTGATTGCCGTAGCACAAACGAAACATCGGTGAACTGCCTCAAAATTTTGAATTCGAGGGTTGCTCAGTTTCCTCCTGTATCTCTACGCTACCCGATAGCGTTCCGCTGAAAACGAGCGACCATGGCGGTCGCTCGTTGTCTTATAGCGAAGTTGGCTAGAATTTTACGCGCACACCAAGTCGGACAAGTGCAGCGTGATTTCCCGCCGCTGCAGTTACGCTGGTGATACTGGCAACCGCCACTTGTCCAGTCGAGTCCACACCGGTTGCCTTCTGGTAGACGCCGAGAATATACACATCGGTACGCTGCGAGAGGGAGTAGTCTGCACCTAACGCAAACTGATGGTACCTGGCCCCAGAGTCGTGAACCGTAGCAAGGGTGCTACTGACACCGCTGCCTCTCATGTAATCATAGGCAACACCCAACAACAACGCCGGCGTCAACTGATATTTTCCGCTCACTTCAGCGTTGTTGAACGTGGCAGTCCCAGCGTAGCCGAGCGGATTCGGTCCCGATGTTGCCGTATCTCCGAGATTCATGAACTTGATGTTGGAGTATGTCGCACCGACCGTGGCGGAGCCAAATGTGTATGATCCACCCGTCGCGATCACCTGATAAGTGTGCGCAGATGCATAGCCGGAGAAGACCGGATTGGTGGACGCCGCCATGTTATTAACCGTGACCCCACCACCGCTCGGGTTGTCGCCAAAGAATGAGATATTCGGATTGCGGACATTCAAATAGCCCACGCCGAATGCGACCGATCCATTCGTATATGCTGCGGCCAACGAAAAAATCTGATTGCGCGAATTCGATCCCGGCTGACCACCGAAGCTGTACAAGCCATCAAAAATCAAGCCGCCATAGTTCACACTGGTGTATTTGATTGAATTGTTCGTCCGAACCGAGTTATTCAGATTGTCTATATCGCCAGGGTGAGCGCCGCGATGACTCGCCCATTGCTCAGCTGCTCCGAAGGGTGCGACGAGATCCACCATACTGTCATATTGTCGACCCCACGTAACGGAACCGTAAACTGTACTCGAGAGACCGACGAACGCTTGACGACCAAACTCAGCTCCGCCCTGATTTAGCTTGCCTGTATTGATCTCAAATCCATTCTCCAATACAAATATCGCCTTCAATCGGCCGCCCAGATCTTCAGCGCCTCGCAATCCCCACCGCGAACCTTGGAGGCCACTTGTTGCATCCAGTTGGTACAGTGCTTTACCTTGTCCGGGGGCTGTTTTTACATTGCTAACTGCCTCAAAGCTCTCATCGATAATACCGTACAGGGTGACACTACTTTGAGCGTTGGCCGCATTTGCAAATGCGCCTATTGCTACAATCACGCCAAATGACTTTTTCATGTTACGAGTCTCCATTTAATTAGTATTACTAATTTATAAATAATGATGACAATCTTGACTACGGCGTCACGCGCGTGATTACCTAAAAAGAAGACCGTTTGCGTGTGCGTTTCGTTGACAGAATTGAATCAAGTTTCAATTGCGTCGTTACAGAACCACCGCTCGCCCACCTACTTCCACAACAATTTCAAACGTCAGCATTCTTGCAAACATTGCTTAACTCGTGAGCCTTTTGGCTTCCAAGTGATTAGTGCATTTTCCGCCGGAGTTCAGCTGCCTCTCTCTCGATTTATTTCTGATATCCAGTGTTTGTGATCATTATTTCCACTGCGTCTCATGCAAGACAGAAGCCGACCATCGTTGACTGGAATTACTCCACCTATGATGTCCGCCTGATATTCGATGCTGCCCGACGCGCCCGCGCCCCACCGAGGCGTGTTATTCCACCGCCTTCACCATATCCTCAATCACCTTCTTCGCATCGCCGAACACCATCATCGTCTTGTCCATGTAGAACAGGTCGTTGTCGAGACCCGCGTAACCTGCGGCCATCGAACGCTTGTTCACGATGACCGTGCGCGCCTTGTACGCCTCGATGATCGGCATGCCCGCGATCGGCGACTTCGGATCGTTCTTCGCCGCCGGGTTCACCACGTCGTTCGCGCCAAGCACCAGCACCACGTCGACCTGACCGAACTCGCCGTTGATGTCGTCCATCTCGTAGACCATCTCGTACGGCACTTCGGCCTCGGCGAGCAGCACGTTCATGTGCCCCGGCATCCGTCCGGCCACCGGGTGAATCGCGTACTTCACCTCGATGCCCTTCTCGACCAGCTTGTCGGTCAGTTCCTTCAGTGCATGCTGCGCTCGCGCCACGGC
>NZ_FPBH01000054.1 GCF_900116445.1 Paraburkholderia aspalathi | reverse complement strand
CTTCTGTCATGGATTGCGTCCGCAAAGTTGGGTTGCGGACGCAATCGTGAGCCTTATCAATAACGGAAGCTAGGTGTGCGAAATCGCGCGCTTACCATTGACTGAAGAAGATCATTGAATTCATTTGTATAGCCGTAATGGACGAAGCTGCTTACATTTACAACGCATTCGGCGTCATCAGGGACCAACTCCAACATCGCAATCGCCATGCATTCCAGCGAGGTACATGGAAATCCCAGCACAGAATGTTCAGGCGAAATGCTTCTGAAACGCGGAAAATCTCGACCAGTAATGATCTCGGCGAGAGTATCTTCGGGAATATCTTGGTAGCTTCTATTGAACGAAGTCACACCAGAGTCCATCGTTTTTTTCAATGCACTGAGCCAATCATCAAGGGTCGCATTTCTGAAAGCTTCGGCACGCGCCATTGGTCCGTGCTCATCGGAATCATAGATCCACGGGCCAAAAAAATAGGGCGGCTCCTCTTGCCTGAAGACTTCTGAAGTGTATTTGAGGAACTCGAGCTCCAACGTCGTGCGACTGAACCCGGCGCGATTCAGGCGACGGCGGAGATCATCAGCTTTCGTGAGATATAGATAATCTGTTTCTGGGCGATCCCATTCCTCCCGGTCGTCCGGCAGACCTTGGATTGTCGTGTTTCGCTCTCCAACCGTGCGAGTCCTGATAACCCTGTCGTCGGGAGTGAAGTACCAGGAGTCGTAGAACATGTGCCGCGATTGGGCAAACGGATAACCGTCTACCATGAGATATGTGTGGATTGCCATAGATTTGGTTTCTGAGGGAATTTCAATATTTATTTGATTTCAATTGGTGCGAATTGTGACTTTATGGTGGATCGTGAGGCTTTTCCTTTTCAAGTATTTAACGACAGCCTCCGCCATTCGTTTTAAGATAGCATCATGCATAACGATTCGAAAGGCTTATTTTGCATATTTTTGATTTTAATTTTTTAATTATAAATAGTGTCAATTAATAAGCTGAGTTTTCGGCTCGGTAATTTTTGTGCATGAACAGGAATGGGGCGGCTGCGGGTGGGCGAAGCTTCGCGGCCTCAACATTCCGATGCGCCCCGTGGCCGCAGTAGTGTTGGGCAGTTGTCCGTCCTAGCGCGCGTCAACATTTAAAGGTGTTAAGTCGCCACATCGTTACAAGAAGTCCACTTGAATCTCGGCTTTGAAGTATGAGAGAAGTTAAGAAGCCGGTGCGCAGCCAATCGGGACGACCGGTCATTCTTCTGCACGAGAGCAGCAGCACCTCCATCGAAAAGTGTTTGCATGGCCTGCTCGTCGCCATTTTTAGCCGTAGTTACCGTGTCTCTCCAACGGGGCTCCTATACCGTTCCTGCGTCGGTGCCGGCCGCATCCCGTGTTGACCTTACCTGGCCCGTTGCAAAGGGGCCGCGGGTCGATCAACGCATCCCTGACGCTGGATGTTGCGGCGAAGTCTCCATCAAGCTCGTGTGCGCCAGAAAAAGACCTTTGAAAACTAGTCAATTAATACAGTGAGTTTTTATAGAGATAGTTTTGTTTTAAAATATTCTCAGAAAGCGAATGGGCTTGTCCTTTTTTCGATGATATAAATAACCTGTCAGGCGCGCCGACGAGCGAGGTTCGCTGAATGGCGAAGTGGAATTATCCATTGGCACGGCTCCTTGAGCGACTCCTGCTAATCGGAAGGATGCGTGCAGCTATTTTCAATGGTGACGATGTGGTCATGGCGCTTGCGCAGCGCTATACAGGTTTGCGAGCGTTAACCAATACCAGGCAAGCCGGGCAATGATAACTGTTCCGCGGAAAAGTGTGGCTCGAGAAATCCGGGTCACGTTAATTGAGTCAACTAATCTTATTGGAAATAGCGATGAAACAGATGAATCAAATTATCAGTGGTCTTGTCCCTGTAGCTCTCGGTCGTTTGGAAGAGCTCAGCTCATTCGGCGATCGGCCCAAGATGGCTGCTGGTTTGCCGGACGACATGCCGTTTCTGACTTTTCCTCTACGTCTAAGCGAGGCTCGTTGTCTCGGAACCAGTGGAGAGCGTGGGAATTTTGGTTTCGGTCACATAGAGCTTGAGGACGGTATGCTGATGACGATCCGACTGCAACTTGACGGCGTGCTGTTTTATTGGCTTGCCGAAATGACCGACCCTGAACTGTGGGCGGCTATCGATAAGTGGCGTGGCGCCGGTCGGGTGCCGATCGGGTTGAAAATCGATAAGGGAGGTAGATGGGACATTGCGTTCCTGTCCATGGGCATAGGGCCTAGCCTACTTACCGATGAGAAGTATCGAGCAGCTCCGCGGCGCGTTGTAACCGCTCACGATTGGCGCGCGATGTCGGGTTTGAGCACAGGCTTCGTGCCGCTGCAGGCTACTACGGATATTCCAGGAGTGCCTTTGGAGCACGTCTTTGCGAGCGCGTTATTGACAGAGCAATTCGAGGCAGTGGCCTACGAGGAGCTTTTGGTGAAGAAGCCGGTGGTTGTTAAGGCGCCTCATGGAAGGCTCGTTCTGATCTGAAAGGTCATATCGACAACATTCTCAAAAAATACGCGACCGGTGGTCGCGTATTTTTTATAACGAAGAGCTGGCGCTGCCTTTGGACAACTGCGGTGTCTCGTGACGACTAGCGTTCCAGCGATCAACTTAAGGAGGTAGGTTATGAGCCTTTTATTTGTATCCTGTAGAGGATTGAAAAAGCTGGATGGTGCTGTTGGCGATGACTTTCCTGGTCTGACCGAAAGGGACGTCCTCGAGATTCCTGTTGAGTCCGAGTGGCCCCGATTCATCGAAGGGTTAGAGGTTGGTGCTGTGTATCAATTCGCGGAGGACTGCTATTACAGCGTTGCGCACAATATCTACCAATTTTCGGACCGGATCGATAAGCTGGCGGACTTAGTGCGCTACGACTATCGGCGATCTGATGCGGGTGAGCCGGGGCCGTTCCGCGAGCTGTTCCAATTTAGCGGCTTCACCGTTTACGGACCAGTCGCCTGCGCAAAGCTTGCTGCTGACTTCGCTATTTGGGAGCCGCTTGCGAAGGCGCGACCACTTGGGAATGGCGACGAGTCGTTTTACGAAAACTACGAGCTTTTGCGGGAGATGTTTGAGTTTGCTGCGGAGGACGGAGCGGTGTGGGCTGCGTCCATGTGACCGTGTTTGTCCCCGATTGAGACTACCTTGCGGGCCGCCGCGCGTGCAACGGACCAGATGCCATCGACGGCGTGGCATGAACTCGCCCAGTGACTACCTGACACTCCCTATCAAACCAGGAGCGTCATGGTCAGGTTCCATGGCACTATCTGCCGCCATCCAGAAAATCGCGCCAATCCCACGCGTAAGCGCAATCCATGGGCTCCGGGTCCTCGTCAATTAATGGGCGTGTCGAAAACGCCATACGTTTTTTGAACAGGCTTCGCGCAGGTTCCGGTATCTCCCGAAAGCGCACATAGGGCGTATTGCCGGAGGTACGAACGGGAACATCGAGTTGTTGAGGGCGTGGGGGCAGTTCCTCCTTCCCGGTCAGCGCAATGGCGATTGCCCGAGCTACGAGGTCCCATAGAGTCGAGGCGTAGCGTGGGTAGTCGTGCAGGGCCGCTGTGGCAATTTCTCCCTGCACGTCTTCGTGCAGTTCGACCCTGTAGTCTGCTAGCGCGCCATTCTTAACTCGGCCAATCTTTGCCGTTGCCAACACCCGGCTACCGCTCTCGCGGCCGCCCGGCCAAAGTTCGACTGTTACTTTAAGCATGGGAGACACCTCCGTCCTATGGCGGTTGAGAAATGAACAAGCCAATGCTGACCTGGGACGTGGATATGCTGCGTCTGAATCAACTCGTCTGGCCCCGCTGGGTGCAATTGTCCTTATGTGCCTCGACCAGCCAATCGCGGATACGCTGCTGGGCGCCTTCATCGCTGATGCCACGCGTTGAGTCGAGGAGTACAAAGTTCGCCGTCAGCTCGCCGGGTTCGTATCCGAAACGGTCAGCGCCGTACACGGAATCATCGATTGCGAGCCAATGCAACAAGCGTTTGCCGAACGCATAGCTAGTAATAATGTCGGTGCGCCCGGTGCCGTCCCGTAAGTAGCTAAATCGGGCTTTCCGACCCTGGGTTGTGCCGACTACTCGTCGTGCCAGTTCTGCAGGCAGGTACGAGATGACCTTGTCCTCTGGCAGCGTTGCTAACCACGAAGTGGTGAGCACGATTTCTACAGACGGATACGGCTCAAGCATCTCAACCAGCAGCGGCACAAACTCGAACAATGCGCGACCGGAGTCGAGCGTTATCTGGCCGGCGGTATCAATGAGCGCGTGGCCAGCGTGGAGTGTTCCATCGTAGTCGACGAAAAGGGTCGGGGTGGTCCTATCCAGTGTGAGGCTCGGCCTTCGACCAATCTTCGTAGCAGGTGACTGGCTCGCCATGACGTCATACCAGTTCACGGTATGGCCGAGAGCTTCTAAGACGACATCGGCCTCGCCATTTGGCATAACCAGCATGACAAGGCCGAAATCTTTGAGCACCTTGAACAAGCGTTCGGTTCCAACAGATTTTCCATTTTCGATGCGAGTAAGTATTCCTCGGGAGATACCTATCGAGTCCGCAGCGTCGAGTAAATTGAGGTCGCAGCTGGCACGCTTGTTCCGGACAAGCTGTCCGAGTGTCTGAAGGTTGAAGGCCAGCGGGTTTGGGCTGGCATGTGGTCGCGAAGAGATAGGAGACATGGCGTCGATGCTTGGGAATGCTAGCCTTCTCGGTTACTCACCGTGATGTGTGAGATAGGGCCGTGGGCATGCTATTACTGTCCCGGTTCTGCCCAGAGGCCCGGGAGAGCTGCGGCGGAAACCGCAAGGTCTACGTCAAGTGGGTAGTGCCGAAGTAGCCGTTCCGCCATTGGCTGGACGTCACCCACCGGAGCTGCGTTGCCGGATGAGGCGAGCGTCCGTAAGAACTCGCGGGTTTCGACGACAGCGTTGGTGCGCTCATATGCAGTTGTCATTTTCTGCTCCTCACCGCGAGATTCGTTCTCCGTGCTTAGAGGAAATCGTAGACCACCGGAAGCCGCTTGACCACGTCGACGCGGTCCATCTGTTGCGAGTAGGCCGAAAGCGCTATTGAGCGCTATACGAATCTTCGGGAGACAGTCTTGCCAAGTCCGGCACGCGCTATTCTTACCCAGCACCCGCGTCTTAACCAAAACCTAAAGACACGTTCTGATTGCGCGCAAGTTACAGCATTTTCGTTGCAGGCATTGAGATAACCCTTTTTATCTTAATAGCTGTTTTTTTGCCATAAACTCATGGTTATGAAAACGCGCCTCACGATACCGGCTCTCCAGGACGCTGCTACACCGGCAGGTTTCCCCGATGCTGACGAGATAGCGGTCTTGAGGGCGTGGTACGCCGGCATGTCGACGCGAGGCGCCGTCAACCGGTATCTACCGGGGCGGCTGAGGCAGGGCCGTTCGGCGCGTGGCGTGCTCGGGCAGATCCGGCGGGCCCTTGTGTTGGTGGCGCGTCGGGCGAAGCGCGAGGATCTGGCTACGCTGATGGGGCACCCGGTTGCTGAGCGTGCGCGGCATACGAAGCCTGTCGCGCAGGCCATCGAGGTATTGAGATACGGAAAGCCGCCGGAGCCCGTGAGTTCAGACCCGGTTGAGCGGTGGTTCCGGGAGCGGGTCGCACGCGCGTTGCAGGCACACGGCATCACGACGCTGGCTGACCTGACGGTGCGCACACCTCGTCGCCGGCAGTGGTGGAGGGCGATTCCCGGACTCGGCGTCACCTGCGCGAAGCAGATCGAGGCATTCTTCGCAGCGCATCCGGCGCTGACCGAGCGCGCTCGCGCGCTCATTGCGACGACCCGTGCCGGCAGCGTCGTGCCGTGGGAAGGTCTTCGCCTCCCGCGGGAAGTCGATGGCTCCAGCGGTTCTTTCCGTGCGCCGCGCGAAACCTGCGTACTCGCGGCCGACAACGACTACGAGGCGGTGCAGGCCTGGCTGTCGCTGCACGAATCGGCGGCGACGCAGCGCACCTATCGCAAGGAGGCGGAACGCTTGATCCTGTGGGCGATTGTCGAACGTGGTCGGGCGCTGTCGTCGCTGACAACGGAGGATGCGGTCGCCTACCGGGCGTTTTTGCGCCGGCCTACACCCGCGGAGAGATGGGTGGGGCCTCTACGGCCCCGTAGCTCACCGGAGTGGCGGCCGTTTGCGGGAGATCTCTCAGCGCGCTCGGTTGCTCATGCGCTTTCCATCACTGGTGCGCTGTTTCGCTGGCTGATCGAACAGCGGTATTTGCTGGCCAATCCGTTCGCTGGGATAAAGGTGAGGGACGGAGGCAAAACGGCGGACTTTGATGCGTCACGAGCGTTTACGGAAGGCGAATGGACGCTGGTCCGCACAATCGCCGATGGACTCGAGTGGTCCTATGGCTGGAGCGAGCGGGCAGCACAACGTCTGCGGTTCCTGCTCGATGTCGGTTTCGCGACCGGATTGCGCGCGGGCGAATTGGTGGCGGCGAAACTGAGGGATGTCGAAGTCGGTCCACGTGGAGAGTATTGGCTACGTGTTCAGGGCAAAGGCAGCAAGAGCGGGAAGGTCGTACTGCCACCACTGGCCTGGAACGCGCTTTCGCAGTATCTGCTTGCCAGAGGGTTGCCGGTCACGCTGGCGCGCTGGCAATTGGATACTCCACTAATTGGCAGCCTGGACGAGGACGCTGCCGGAGCTATTAGCAGCGTGCGCCTCTGGGCCGTGCTGCGTCGGTTCTTCCAGGAGGCGGCGAAGCTCGTCGCAGATGATCATCCGTCGCTTGCAGACAAGCTGCGCCGGGCGAGCACGCACTGGATGAGGCACACCCACGCGACATTTGCGCTTGCGAACGGTGCAGAACTTACGACGGTGCGCGACAACCTGCGGCACGCCTCGATCTCGACGACATCAATCTATCTGCATAGCGACGAAACCAGTAGGGCCAGGCAGATCGCGGATGCGTTCGGGACCGGTATCGGGTGAGTGGAAGGTCAACGCATAGCGAGACTCGTCGCGTGCTGCCGACGCTTTCATTTCCACCCGACGGCGGTATGGCCGTCTCGAACCACCATGGCGGCGCGAAAACAGTGTTTTTTGAAATGGATTTGATGTGACGGTGCAATTGGCGCATCGCATAGTGGGATTTCGGCAGCGTTGCTAGAGTGACCCGGTCCGTGTTCATACCAGGAGCGCACGATTCACTGCATGCTGGAGTCGCATCCTGTTCTCGCTCAACCAGCAAGCTGGCCAACAGCAGACGTCATGGCTGCTGGCCAGACTGATTTGCTGCATGCCGAAAACCTACAAACATCGAGGTTCGGCCGCTTCCTGGTCAGCGAGCCTTGCCAGCGGCCCGCATGCGATTTCTCGAAGACCGCGGTGATCCACGAGAATTGTCAACGAAATTCGTCAGCTAAGTGTCTCTACTTATACCGTTCTTCCACGGCTAAGAAAATCGTGGCGTGGCATCTCATGCCGACTTGGTTGCGGGCTGAAATTCCTCGTGGCTGACTTAGCTTCGTTCCCACGAGTGTCGGTCGCGCGGTCTCAAATGGGAAAAATTCTGTTGTTGCTTAAAACCTTGCGATTTTTGGGCACACTAAGAGATCTGAAATTTTCCAACTTCCCACGGGCATGAGGTGATTTATCGTCGTCCGTACAATGTGCTCTATAACCATTCCGTACGTTCTTGGTCGTTCTCATTCTAAAAGCAATCGATTCCCGCCAAAGGCTGTGTTAACTAACGAGGTGAATCTTAAAGCTGAAGCGCCTTTGCGCGGAACTGAAGATCTCGAAAACTTGCATCCAGTATGTATCTGGAAATCACTATCATTGCAAAGGCACAAATTGTCAACTAATACATTCGTATAACTAAGTTAAATTTAAGATGAGGATGGGTTTTGTACGAGGTTTTGAGCATCTAGGGCCGTCACCACTTTTCCAGCCAGTGTCAAGCGAGCGTTTGCCTCGCGATCTCTTCGTCCGCGGGAGCGACCTTAGAGGGGCACGGAACCAAATTGAATAGTTAAGGCACGGGCAACAGTGATAACTGGTTGCATTCACAACAGATGCGAGGACGTCAATGGTCTATCTATTTAACCGTCCATGCGCACCAGTTCCTGAGCGGGCACGCACGAGCTGCGCACATTGAACGTACACCATTTATCCTGCTTGAAACCTGCTTCGATGTGCATAGAATTTTGGCATTGACGGATGTATTGAGTCCTGTTGGAGCTGGCCTTGGATTCTAGATCGAAAAAGATTGATTCGACGGCGAGCGGTATTCGTCTCATGGGGCGCGCGACTAGGGGAGCGTATGCGCTTCGTTGTCGACACAGCGATTTCGGATGGCTCCCGTGCGGGTTAGATGGTCGCCCGACCTTGTTGATGGCTGATTTATCCGGTGGAGGGCGTTGTGATTCTGCTCTGCGCTGCTGAACGGGAAACGCCACCGGGATACCTTATGCGGACCGCGGTCGTTTCAGGGATGCGTTCGGTACAAACGCAAATGAAGTTGATGGGCCTCCGGCAAACGTCGTCGTTTTTCGGAGTGGCAAACTTGGAGAGGCTGGCGGCTGCGACTTGTGGGGCTCTTGGAGACGTCTATGAGATTGTTGAAAGGCGTACTCCCATAGCCGCTGGTATGAGGCTCCTGATGGCCGAGCCTGAGAGAGATCGACTCTTCATGACGCTGTCGGGTGACACCAGTCGATGCCGCTCGCTCGATTACCATGGATCGAGAAGCGGGTATCTCAGGACGAATCTGGACGGCGCTTACTGCCAACTATGCGCTCAATCTGACATCAAAGAGTTGGGCTACACGTACTGGAATGTGGAACACGCATTTCGCGGCGTGTATGCCTGTGCTCGACACTCGTGTTCTCTCACTCTCGGTTGCGGCGTCTGTCAGCAGTCGCAACCGTTTCGCAGGGCGCTGCGCTTTCCAGCGCTTGAGTGTTCCTGCGGTCGACTGGCGACGCCGATTCTTGAAAACGGCAGCACGACACTAAGTGGGCACATCCGTATTGCGAAAATATTAGTCCAGTGCTTGCGGCAAGACACTCCGTATTTCTCCGATGTTTGCGATATCCGCTCGGTTTTTGAGGCACGCGCGCGCGAGCATGGATTCGTGGCGCGCGGACGGATAGACCGTATCGGCTTGTGCCATGAACTCTCCGATAGGTATGGCGTTGAGTTCCTCATCGGCCTTGGTCTGATTGCGCCCTCAGGATTGCCGTCGATTGTAGGGCGCTTGAGGTTGAAGCACAAACCCCTGAGCGCGCCACGATGCGCGCTGCTGATTGATTTCCTTTTCGGCTCCCTTGACGATTTTTCGGATGCTGTCTTGCAATCTTCTCCACGCGACGATGCTGTCCGTAATGTACCTAAAACCTCTCGGACTGAGATTCAACCGGATAACAAGAAAACCGGGCAGTGCGTAAACAAAATCCTCTCGTTCAGAGGAGAACGTCCGTCGGCCACACGGACCGAAATTCTCAGGCGCCTGGGCCATACCGCTGAGTATTTGATGCGCAACGAACCTCAGATATATGAGGAGATCATGCCGGCCAGTCGGCGTACAGTCGGCGCGCGCGAGAAACGGCCGGCACGCATGAGGGAACTGGACAACGCATTGAGCGAACATGTTCGCACTCGAAAAAGTGCTCTGCGAATGGGTCCCAGTAGAGAGTGGCGTCGACTCAGTGTCAGGTCGTTATTGCTCGGGCATCCGGCCGAACGGTCGTTTTATGCAAATCGGGACGCGTTACCCCTAACGTCTTCCTTGATCGACGAGTATCTGCGGGATGATTCTTGGTGGAAAAACACGGATGCTAACTTAGCAGAAATCGGTGGTCGAATCTCGTGTCCCGTGTCCGGCGTGGATTTCTGAATAGATTTGAAAAGGACAAGTCATGATCTTTGCTTGTCTAATGGAAGGAGAGAAACTTTCCCACTATGTTCACAGAGCATCGGCTTTGTCTGGGCGACTAGGCACAACTTCGACATGGCGTGAAATATTGGGTACGTCTGGAAAGCTCTCTGCATCTAATCCCTCGGGTGTTGACCGACTCTCAGAGATACTCGGCCTAGAAGACAAGACATATTTAATCAGAGAGCATACAGCTGTGCCAGCTTTAAAGCCGTTCGTAATGGAACACACTTACGAGGAAATCGTTTCGGGTTTGCGCGCAAACGGCAGTCGCGCAATGCGTGTCGTTAGTGCCGACAAAAACAGGCAAGCAGTTCGTTATTGTACTCAGTGTGCGAGATCAGACCTCAACAATTTTGGCTTCCCATACATTCGTAGGCAACATTGTCTCCAAGGAGTTTACGTGTGCCATGAGCATCAATGCCTTTTGACATGTGGGTGTATGAAATGTGCGTGGTCTTCAGGTCAGTCCCTAAGAGTCGTCATGGCATCGCAGGCATGCATGTGTGGCGAAGCTGCAATTCCATGCATGTCAGTACTTAACTCAAGAGATTTAGAGTTTGTTGGAAAAGTGGCTAGCATCGAAGCGGGCTTCCTATCCGAGTTATCAGTCTCTGATGCCGCGAGAGAATCAATTGGATTTGCATACCATACTAGATGCTTGGAGCTTGGGATCTCCAATAGTCCGCAATTCATCGACTATTTTTATACCAACGTTAGTGACCAAATTGCACAAATTTATCACTTTCCGCTCTCGTCACCTTCGTGGCTGCGCAAAGTCGTCACGAGAGGGGGAGTGCCACCCACCAGCGTTGCATTGAACGGGGTCTTGGTAACGCTCTTGTTCGACAGTGTGACGGATCTTATTACCGCTGCGCAGGGTGCGCCTCGATTAGTTCTTGCTGACGAGGAGACTATTCTCGATTGCCGGGAGGCTCTATTGTTAAAAATAGAGCGGAATTACGAGTGTCGATTTTTTGAGTTGAAAACAGAATTTAGAGAAGAGTTTGAATATCTAAATGAATATGACTCAAGCTGGCTGCGGGCACTCCGAAATTCTCTCTCTGCGCGAAGCAATAATTACCTTGATGTGAAAGCTGCATGGAGATTCTGTCCGTCCAAAAGATTCGACCAATCGCTGGCTGAACACATGGAAAGTAGGCTAAAAGTCTTGCTTGATGAAAATTGTCGGCCCACAAAAGTTACTTTCTCGAAATTGAAATCTGGATTTAAATGTTTGTGCATTCCATTGGCTGCACTGCGCAACATGTCGATTTCAAGAGAAATTGTCGAACGCGAGGTTGAAACGTCAGAGCGATTTATTTGCAGGTTAATTAGGTACATAATTAGATATCGGGAAAAATATCCTCCGGGGTGTGCGGAATATCAACTCGTACATAGTATATCTAGGGAGCTTAGGGACAGGCTAATGCAGGGTATGCCGGAGAAAGGTATGGAGCCGGAGGAAGTAGTTAGTTACGTGTCAAATCGGAGAGCGCAGCGTTGCTGCTCGTAAGCTTAAAGGCCGGAGGTGATAATGAATGTTAAACGAACGGAGGCAAACGAGCTTTCTAATTGCGTTCGTGCGCCGTGGTTAGAGCAGCGAATGGCGTCTGGGATGATGATGCTCGCGACTTATCGAACCGATGAAGCAAATCCAGCGTTTGCCGGAAACCCGACTGTTACGTGTCTTCCGTGCTATCCCAGCGAGGCGGTGGCACAAGCAGAACTGGCACATCAGCCTTCCAAGCGGCATCCCGATTTTCTGAGCTTATCAAGTGATGTGAGGGCTGAATCTTCGGCTCAGATCAAGCAGGTGTTTGTCCCGACCGCAGAGCATGTATCAGGCTTGCGGAGCACTATGAGACTGATCCGGGAAGGGTACCTATCCCGTAACCTCTTGGATCCTGAGTTTATGAACCATCTTCATCGTATATCGCTGAGTTGCACGCCGATAATATTGCCGCGTGTTGGCGATTACTGTGGATCGACTGGAGGTATGGCATTAATCGGACCAACAGGCAGTGGAAAAACCTGCTTTATCAATCGAAGTATGACTTACGTCGTTGAGAAAGCTCGTCTTCATCAACAACTCGGCGGTCGACCTTGCTCGTGGGCGCAGATCCCCATCGTCCGTATTTCTGCTGCTGGTCAGCCGTCGGAGAGGCAGTTGGCGCTAGCGATTGCTAATCAAGTTGACCTTTTTCTGGACGCGAAGTTTGAGGAAAAAATGTCTCGCAAGAGCGGCTACGTGAGATCGGTTGCCGCGATGCTGGCGTCTAATCTGGTGGCGCTTCTCATTATCGACGACGTGCAGCTCTGGGGGCGGATGGACAAGCGGCTGCGCATTAACTTGCTGAACTTCTTGGTTGGCGTTCTTGAGGAGTCCAGAGTGCCCATCATGTGCTCCGGTACTATGTTGCTGAAAGATGTCTTGGAAGCACACATTTCGCAAGGTGAGAAGCTGATCGCGGAGGGCGAGATAGCGTTAACTCCAATCTTGCGGCCGGACGATATGCAGTCTATGTGCACCAAGCTCTGGCAATGGAGGGTCACGGATGGCCCAGACATACCACCGGACTGGTTTGCTGAGGAAATGAGTATTCAGACCGCAGGCCTTCGACGATATATACGTGAGCTCGCCGTTCCGTTGTTCGAAAGGATGGCAATGGACGGAATTTCGGTGCCATCCCGTAAGTATCTTCGTGAGGTTGCGGACGCCTGTCTCGCATCGGTCAGACCCGGCGTGGAGTTACTGAATCGTGCTTATAAAGGGAAAGTGGTCGATCGGCAGTTACTAATCAGATATGAAGAATATATTAGTGCTAGCGATTATAAATTACGTGTATTAACTCGCGCTGCAGAGATCCGGGCGCGCACGGCTGTCCGGAGTGCTGCGCGGAAGCGCGCATAGATCTTGACTGTGGGACTGCTTGACACTGTTGCCGGCAGCAGGTCATCAGCATTGACGCATGCATGCGCACTAAAACTTGGCGATGGGACTGCAACCTGACTCGGCCATACCGCGCATCGGGGCAACCGGGCAGCCACTTGTGTCTTCGCCCCGCACTGGGGATGACTATGAATGATTTTCAGTTGCGCTTTCCATGCACCCACCTTCCTCCAGACCCGCTAGGGATTCCGCACGGTCCAGAATATCGAGGAAAGTTGGAGGCCGGACGTCAATCATCTCACTCGACAGACTATATGCGCCGAAGCAGGAAGAATGGGTGCGTCTCGCACTGTCTTGGGATGGGCGAGCGAGATATGAAGTATCTGCTTGAGATATCTCCGTTTGCGCTTGCATATAGATTTCAGTACCCATGGCCATTAGCGAACGCTCGTCGCATGATCGATAACTACATATTTGGTTTGACCGATGAACCCCCAAAGCTCTTCAAGAAGGATGTGATCAGTATGGACGTTGTCATTACCTCGTCAGATGGTCAAGGTGGGCTTAGATATCTGATCGGATCACACAAACTGATAAGCCATCTGCACGACAAGAAAGTTCGTAGGCGACTCGCGCTTGAGCGTTCTGAAGCGGCGGGTGCTGGGTTCTCATACTTCGTTTATTCACGCACACCGGCACTTGACGAGATGGCAAAGTCGGCAAAACAGATCATGTTGTGGGGAAAAGGGATAGATTTAAATTGCTCGGCAAATCAGGCGCAGATCCTTGCGGAGGCGATTTATAGAAAATATGATGGCGAATCGATTCAGATGTGCCTAGAAAAGATTGGCAAATATTTTGGTTTAAATGTGGAGGAATGTTATAAATTATTTTCCGTCGCTGTAAACTTGGGATATCTTTTTGTTGATCTGTCTACACCGATTCGTTATTGTAAAAGCATGCGTTTAATTCAGTGTAAAGATGCGGTGCCTCCTTGGGTAATGGTGAGGCGATCTGATGTTTGGGAAAGTTTCAGTGGACGAAGTTTCTCGTCTTTATTATGAGAGGATGTTTTTTTTCTAGTGAATGGGGGCAATCATCGGGGGATTTTTAACTTTGAGGTGATATGAACACGATTCTATGGGAAGGGCAGTTGTTAGATGGAACAATTCCTGGGGTCCGCGGACGCAGATACCATCGCGTAGTGCATGTGAATTCAAATGAAGGGACGGCGTTTATCAGGCAAGTCACGCGCGCCCCCCCAAAGGTTAGTTCGTCCGCATCTTGTTACGATATTTCGCTGATCGAGCTGCGGCTCAGGAAAGGTCAATTGGAAGAGATACAAGAAGTAATCAGGCCTCCGGAAATGGGTGAGAGGCGATCAGATCCCGAAGCCGAACGTAAGGCACGGGAACGAGCCGAATATCGTGTGCGAGAACTTGGCGATTTGATTACGCCGGAGGGACGAGTGGAGTTGTATGCGAGCACGGCACGACGTGGCCAGATAATGCGCGAACAGGCGAAAAAATCAGGTGTTTCAGTCTCTCGCTTGTGGTTTCTATTGACAATATACGAGAACTTTGGATGTAACATTCTTGCGCTCCGACCTTATCCGCCGTCCAAGACTCGAAACCGCGGGCCTTCTGGCAAGAAGAGAGGAATTAAAAATGTCTACGAGAAAGAAAACGCTCTAAGTCCGCTTAAAGGGTACCCTGTCACAAGGTGGGCTTTGCGCCATATTCGATGGGTAGTGTGGCATCTTGTGATTAGAGGTGGATGCACGTACGAAACGGCTCGAGTGATTATGCATCGACTGTTCTGGATTCAGACGAACGGATCCGTCCCGGAGAATAACCGTGTTCAGTTTGCGGTCAGTGAATCGAAGATTGTGTCGCCTTCGCAATTTGCCTATTGTGCAAGACGTTTTATGCAATTCCCGCATCATCTTAAGGCACTCGTCGGAGATCGAGGATGGCGAGATCGGTACGAAGCAGGAAAGGGGGCTGCTGCAGATGTCGCCTTGGGCCCAGGCGACGTCATCGTCATGGATTGCACGACGGCAAAATTTCAAATTGTTGATTCGATACGTCGCTTACCGATCGGTCGACCCACATTAGCGATCGTAATAGATCAAGCGACTACGGCTGTTGTCGGATTGGCAATCTCGGTTTTTGGCGAGACCGCGAACCTCTATCGGACCGCGCTGTTTCGAGCCTGTACATCCCAAAAAGAGCTGATGAAGCGGCTGGGGCTTCCAAGGGATTTCTTCGATTACCAAGCTTCGCCAAACGATGTTTTTGTCGATCGGGGGCCCGGGAATTCCAACGTTTTCCGTGAACCTCTCGTAGTTGAGGACGGACCGGATATGGGTATGCTCATCGCTCCGATAGCATGCGGCCGGGCAAAGGGAGTGGTCGAGGGGATGATTAACATCATTATTCGACGCCTCAGGGGATTGCCGGGTGGATTCACGCGTGAACGGACTGAGCGCGCCAGAGATGAACGACGACAAGCGCAGAGCGTTGCGAACCTTACTCGACAGGAACTCCTTAAGTATGCATATGAAGCGGCGGCAGAGCATAACGAAGGACTTGAGTTCCGTGCGTATACGGTTCAGATGCGGCGCGACAACGTTGACCCTCCCTCCAGAGGCCGCATTTTCAACCATGCGATGTCGAATCGTCACGGCGGAGAAAAGGTGGCTTACAGTGAACTCGATCTTTACACGGGGCTGCTCCCTCGTCTTTCACCTCGTGCCATGCAAAAGGCGGGCGTAAAGCATCTTGACGGTTGGTTTACTTCACCAGACTACCAAAGTGCTTACGAAGCGGAGATATCGAAATCGTTGGGATGGACCAAAAAATTACCCAAAATAGTTCCGCTGCAGGATCCAGACGATCCCACGATCCTGTATTGGAAACGCGGCCCGGGAGATATTGTGGTTCTCCACTGTAGCTCGACAGACCGGGAGCGATGGGACAACCTGCACGCCGAAGAGGTTGAATTTGATCTGCGGGCAGCAGATCAGAAGACGCGGATTCGTGATACGAGGCGCAAGACTTTTGCGGGGCGTGTTCCGGGCCACGTGATGGACACTTTAATTCAGGCTCGAACGGCAATTCATGCTGCTTCCGGAGGGGCGCGAGTGCAGGCGCGAGCGGAGGAGCGGGAACGTGAAACTCGCGAGGCACTTGCAGCAAGCCGCGAAAAGGCCGTCCTTGTGGAGGCAAATTCGGAAACTGAACGCCGTGCGAACAACCCGAATTTGCAACCGGAAGGGAATGCGACAAGTCAGTCGGTGGACGATAAGCTTATTGATCAGCAGGTTCGACTAGCTCGCGAGTTACGTGAGAAAAATCTGCGAGAGGGGATGGACAAGTTCCTTGGCGAGTAAAGCCACGGAAAGTGGTTTCGTCGAGACTGCGTGAACATCGTTAAGGGGTTAAAAATGCCAATTCAGCGGACCACCGAGAAGCCAACCTTAATCATTCTTTCCGGTGGATGCGGTTTCGGGGACATGGGTGCAGTGCAGCAACGTATTCTGCTGCCTTGATTTTTAACGCCCTTAATTCCACTGGCACAGGCGGGCGTCGGTATCGGCGTCGAACTGGTGACGATCGGGACGTATATCTCGGAGCTGGTGCCAAAGCAGATTCGCGGCCGCGCTTTCGCATGCGAACAGGCGGTCGGTTTTACAGCCGTACCTGTGGTGGCTTTTCTCTCTTATCTATTGGTGCCGCGCACGCTGTTCGGTCTCGATGGCTGGCGTTGGGTGGTGCTGATTGGCGCGCACGGTGCGCTGTTTGTCTGGTGGATCCGGCGCGCGTTGCCGGAAAGCCCGCGTTGGCTCGCGCAACAGGGGCGTCTCGTCGAAGCCGATCGCGTGATGAGCGAGCTTGAAGCGAAAGTACGCAGTGAATACGGCCGTGAACTGCCGCCGCCGGCGCCGCCCGCGCCGGTCGCGCCGCGTGGCAGCTTCCGCGATATGTGGGTGCCGCCGTACCGCAGCCGCACGCTGATGATGACGATCTTCAATATCTTCCAGACCGTCGGTTTTTACGGCTTTGCGAACTGGGTGCCGACGCTGCTGATCAAGCAGGGCATTACGATCACCACGAGCCTGATGTACTCGAGCGTGATCGCGTTAGCTGCGCCTATCGGTCCGATTATCGGCCTTTTTATCGGCGACCGCTTCGAACGCAAGACGGTGATCGTAGTGATGGCGGCCGTGAATATCGTGTGCGGTTTGTGGTTTAGTCAGGCGTCCGGCGCGGTGTTGTTGGTGAGTCTCGGCGTGTGTCTGACGCTCGCGGGTAACATCATTTCGTACAGCTACCATGCGTATCAGACCGAGCTTTTTCCGACCAGCATCCGCGCGCGGGCGGTGGGCTTCGTTTATTCGTGGAGCCGCTTCTCGGCGATTTTCACGGCCTTTCTGATTGCGGCGGTGTTGAAGCACTTCGGGACGACTGGCGTGTTTGTGTTTATCGCTGGGGCGATGCTGATTGTGATGCTGGCGATTGGCTTGATGGGGCCGCGGACGAAGGGGCTTGAGTTGGAGAAGATTTCCAGGTAGACGGGGGTGGGGCACGAATGAGTGCTCCCGGCCCACAACGGTCCTTCAGTTGTGACTAGTTCGCTGAACCCTTCGGACGCGCTTCGCGTTCGAGATACCCTAGACAGAGCGACTCAAGTTGACCGCGAAGCTTGCGGATCATTGATTGCGGCAACTTCCCCTCAAGCAGCAAACGCATGGGGCCGACCAATGCCCCCGTGAACATGAAAATGGTCGTGGACATGTCGTCAAAATGCGCATCGGAAGCCGTCTTCAGCATAGCCTCCAGCGCCGCGCGGTTGCGAGCCTCCACTTCACGAACGTAGCCGCGTGAGTCGAGTTCGAGGGCAACCGCATATAGCGCACGCGATTCGTCCAGGTTCTCCGTCTTTGCTTTCACGAATGCTGCAACCACGGCCTTCACCATCGTCGACAAACACGCGTTATGCGCTGACGCAGTGGCGTCCTCGATCGCTTTCACCACTCTTTCCAGATGCCGCTGCAGCACGGCAAAAAGAAGCGCCTGCTTTTGAGGGAAGTACTGATAAAGCGTTCCGACAGATACGCCGGCTCTCTCGGCAACCCGGATAGTGGTAAGCCGCTGCAAGCCCTCAGCCAGCAAAACCTGAATAGTCGCATCGAAAATCGCGTCCACGGTAGCCTGGGAACGCGCCTGCTGCGGCTGTTTGCGGGCGTCCAGCCCCTGTCCGTTATCTGTCCGCATATGCGAATTCACAATCTGAATGATTATTCGTATTCTATCCGAACACTTTGCAGCTACCGAAACAAAACCCGAAAGAAGGAGTGCATCAATGGCTGACGTTACGCGAGCTGGTACTTTTCAACTTGGCGACCTGTCTGTTACGCGCATGGGCTACGGCGCGATGCAGCTAGCGGGTCCTCACGTTTTCGGCCCACCGAAAGACCGCGCCGCAGCGATAGCAGTGCTTCGTGCCGTTGTTGAAAGCGGAATCACGCACATTGACACGAGCGATTTCTATGGCCCCCACGTTACCAATCAGCTTATCCGCGAGGCGCTCCATCCCTATCCTGACGCTCTCACTATTGTCACGAAGGTAGGGGCCAGCCGGGGTAGCGATGGCTCGTGGAATGTTGCGTCATCGGCGGCCGAACTGGAATCGGCGGTGCATGACAACCTTCGCAATCTCGGTCTCGATACGCTGGACGTCGTGAATTTTCGTGTGATGTTCGACGTCGCAGCACCGACTGAGGGCGACATCGAAGAGCCTTTGACGGCGCTCGCGGAGCTGCAGACGAAAGGCTTGATTCGTCACATCGGGCTGAGCAATGTGACCGCACGGCAGGTGGCACAGGGTCGCGCGATTACGCGCATTGCGTGCGTGCAGAACATGTACAACCTTGCTCATCGGAACGATGACACGCTGATCGACAGTCTTGCGGAAGAGGGCATCGCCTATGTCCCGTTTTTTCCGCTCGGGGGCTTCTCTCCGCTGCAGGCTGATGCGCTGAGCCACGCTGCAGACCAATGCGAAGCGACACCGATGCAGGTAGCGCTTGCATGGTTATTACAGCGCTCGCCGAACATCCTCCTGATACCCGGTACCTCGTCAGTCGAGCATCTGAAGCAGAACATTAAAAGCGTCAACCTTCACTTGCCGGAGGATGTTTTGTCGTCGTTGGACAAAATCGGTTCCGGGAAGATGCAAGGCTAGGTCGGTCGTGTCAGCTGCTTCGGCTGCCGGTTTGACCTTTGATCTGCGCGGTGCAATCGGCGCGGTAACCGCTAGAAGCTAGAATTGCGGTTTTACCCCGGAATACGCCGATGTCTTTTGCCTCGCTTGGCCTGATCGATCCCTTGCTGCGTAATCTGCAGGACCTCAATTACCAGACACCTACGCCGGTGCAGGCCAAGGCGATTCCTGCTGTGCTCAGCGGCAAGGACGTCATGGCTGCGGCACAGACCGGCACTGGCAAAACGGCGGGTTTCGCGCTGCCGCTGTTGCAACGGCTGGTGCAACACGGCCCGGCGGTGTCCAGCAATCGCGCGCGCGTTCTGGTGCTGGTGCCCACGCGTGAACTGGCCGAACAGGTGCTGCAAAGCTTTATCGAATACGGCAAAGGCCTCGACTTACGATTTCTGGCCGCCTACGGCGGTGTGAGTATCAACCCGCAGATGATGAAGTTGCGCAAAGGCGTGGATGTGCTTGTTGCCACGCCGGGCCGTTTGCTGGATCTCCATCGCCAGAACGCAGTGCAGTTTGATCAAGTACAAACGCTGGTGCTGGATGAAGCCGACCGCATGCTGGATCTGGGCTTTGCGCGCGAACTCAACGCCGTCTTCGCCGCTTTGCCCGTTCAGCGCCAGACTCTGCTGTTCTCTGCCACGTTTACCGACGATATCCGCGCCATGGCGGCGGGCATTCTGCGCGGCCCGGTCAATATCAGCGTCAGCCCGCCCAATGCCACGGCCAGCAAGATCAAGCAGTGGGTGGTGACGGTGGATAAAAAGAACAAGCCAGATCTCTTCATGCACCTTGTGGCTGAGAACAACTGGGAGCACGCGCTGGTGTTCGTCAAAACCCGCATTGGCGTGGATTACCTGGCGGCCATGCTGGATGACGCGGGCTATGCGGTCGACACCATCCACGGCGACAAACCGCAACCCGCGCGCCTGCGTGCGCTGGAGCGCTTCAAGACGGGCGAAGTCCATATGCTGGTCGCCACCGATGTGGCTGCGCGCGGGCTGGATATCGACGACCTGCCGCTGGTGATCAACGTTGATCTGCCGATCGTGGCGCAAGACTATGTGCACCGTATTGGCCGTACCGGGCGCGCGGGCGCCAGCGGCGTGGCGGTGTCCCTTGTGTGTGCCGATGAAGCGCCACAACTGGCCGCGATTGAAGCGCTGATCCGGCAGACACTGCGTCGCGAAGAAGAGCCGGGTTTTGAAGCCGAACACCGCGTGCCGCAAACTAGCACGACAGGCGAGATCATCAAGAAACCCAAAAAGCCCAAGAAGCCGAAAGTGCCGCAAGTTGCGCCGCGCGCCACGCAGGTGCTCAGCAATAAACCGCGCGCGCAAAGTGGCGAAAACAAACGCAAGCCTGCGGCGCAGCGCACTGTGGCCGCGGGCCAAGGCACAAGCTTCTCCAGCGGTAGCCCATTCAGCGTGCAAAAGCCACGCAGCAAACCCGCCAGCAAGCCAGCT
Organism: Paraburkholderia aspalathi; assembly: GCF_900116445.1. Lineage (GTDB taxonomy): Bacteria > Pseudomonadota > Gammaproteobacteria > Burkholderiales > Burkholderiaceae > Paraburkholderia > Paraburkholderia aspalathi. The sequence goes on along the minus strand of NZ_FPBH01000054.1, from coordinate 20,075 downwards.
GCGGGTTCACCTAAAGCGGCTGGCAAACCGGCCGGTGGCCGCGGCAAACGCTAACCCTGATCTGTGGGGATGAGGACGACGCGGTATTAGACCTTCAATGCATCCGTGTCGCCCGGACTTTGCGCCGGCGCCACCATTGCCATAGTCCCGTCGCCGCCATCGCGACGGCGGCCGGCACGGTGCCTGGCGCGCGCAATCAGCGACGAGGAATCGCCGCCTCGGTAATTCTCGGATGGGGCGCGCTAGCCGGTGCGATGTTCTGTGCCGCATGGGCCCTCGCGACACACTCAGCATTCACCTTTGACCCGTCACTGCGGTATATCGGCAGCCCCTGCTGTATCTCGCGGTCGCAGCGTCGTGCGGCGGCACCTCGCTTGCGACACTGGCCGCGAAGCTGGCGCGCTATGCGGACTTCGAACAGCGATTCGAATCGCGCTACGGCAAAGTGGTCGTGTTTGCGCCTTACGGCTACGACGCGATGATGTGGCTCGCCGATGCGATGCGTCGCGCGCATTCAGTCGATCCGCATGTCTAATCTGCCTGCGCTGGAAACCGCTAACTATACCGGCGTGATTGGCACGATTCGTTTCAACCCGCAAGTTTCCCCTCTCTTTGAGGCCGAAAGCGTCAAAGAATCATCTAGAGCGTAAGCCTGCTGCACGACGGATTCAGGCATGCAATAAGTCTTGCATTAATCGGTAAGGATTCTATTTATTAATTCTTAATAGAACATGATACCGTTGCGCAGGTGTGCACTGCTGGATAAGCTGCGCCGCCGACCTCCTGGTCTGGAAGTCGGAACATCCTGGTATCGGGAGTCAGAATTTGCGATGAGAGATTTTTCTCGCTATATACGGCTTGAATAATTTCGGCATTGTCCGGGTCGGCACGCTAAAAGCACATAATTCTGCATTGGTCATGTCATGCTCACAGCAACAAACGAAATATCGAATCCAGCTTCCACACTGGGTAGCAAGATACGCTCGCTGCGACTGCGGCTGAAACGCACTCTCGAAGAAACGGCAACGGGGGCGGGTATTTCGAAGCCCTTCCTCTCGCAAGTCGAGCGAGGTCTGGCATCTCCTTCTATCACTTCGCTGACAGGCATTGCAAACGCCCTCGGCGTAACTGTGCGGTATTTTGTCGAACGGCCCAGCGAAGAGCGCTCGGTCTGTCGTGGTGACCAGGTGAGTTTTTTTGGTTTTGCAGACTCGGCGAATCGGTTTGCACGGTTGACAAACTTGAGAGGCGGGTGTCAGTTAGATCCGATTCTTGTGAAGATGCCTCCCGGGCAAAAGCGTACCGAAGTCGCAACGCATGCAGCTGAGGAGTGCTTGTACGTCATTGCCGGCGAGGTGTTGCTGACATTGGAGGGCGAAACTTTCGTATTGAAGGCCGGAGACAGTGCGCATTACGAATCGAAGGTGCCGCACAGTTGGGAAAATACAGCACAGATTGAATCTGTCTTTCTTTGGGTCGGGACGCCCAGGCTCCTTTGAATAGCAGCGCAACTGTCAATTGGTTTCGGAAAGCGAAAGCGCTGCTGAGCGGCTCTTCCAATATTGCCTTCGCACGAGGGTATCGTCCCGCCAGGAGTCAGTCGCCTGGCGGGGGAAACGCGTACAGTGATCTATATCTTCGGTCGTCCGGCGAGGCATAGCCGGAGCTGTTCGCGCGCCTGCAGGCCGTCGTGGTAGAACGTGTCGATTACCTGCTTGCCATCCACGGACACTTTGAACGTCATATCGTTCTTGGTCATCCCTTGCAGCAGCGCCTCGGCAGTGGGGATGCCGAACGAGACGGCACCAAGCTTGCCCTGCGCCACGGCGTAATTGAAGACGTTCACGGTTTGCGGATTGCCATCGCCTTGATCCAGCGTGACTTTGATGTGCGCGACTGTCGAGGGCTTGGGGATATCCAGGCCCATCAAGGTGAGCATCGCTCCTTTGTAGGAGCTGCCAGGTCCCGACAGTTGGACGGCACCCTTGAGGTTCTGGAAAAGCGCCACGCACTTTTGTCCCGAGCTGGGCTGCTGGGTGTCGTGGAAGTAGCTCCAATAACCCGTTCGAAGCTTCCTGAATTCAGGGTCCTGCGCCGTTTTGCTCATATCCTCCAACAGATATATCTGGCTTGTGGCGAGGCCGCCCATCGCCTTCGCGAGCCCGGCAGCAGCATCCGCTTGCGGATCCGCGGCGCGGCCCGGTTGTGATTGCTGTTGGGATTGTGCGTCCTGGACGCACATGGGCACGGGTGCGACGCCGGGAGAGCCACCCGCCATGCCGATCTGGCGTTCGCCTGGCCCAGGGCCAGTCGGACACACAAAGCTCCCGCCGAAAGCGGCCGACGATATACCGAACGATATGGCCAAGACGCCCAATATTTTGCGATTCATTCCAGCAATCCGTAGTTGTTGATGGCGTTGCGAGTATAGCGGGCTGACCTGCTTCAGCAGCCCAGCCGTCAAGTCGCGCAGTGCTTGCGCGTCCAGGGCGTTGAGGTCAGGCGGGATGAGTGTCAGACGCTGCTTTGAGCCGCTGAGCCCCGGGCTTCGTGAAGAATCCATTTCGCAAATGCCTGTAGTGGGGCTTCACTTAACTCGATTGGCTCAGGAAGAACAAGGCAGAAGTTTTTGGTAATCGCTTTGCCGTCCGGCCAAGGCGCTACCAGGCGGCCTTGCTCAAGCTCTGCCCCGATGTAAAGACGCGGCACCAATGCAACACCCAAGCCCGCTAGCGCCGCCTCGATCAGCATGGAATGGAGATCGTAACGTGCGCCAACCGCCGAATTCGTCAGCACGATGCCGGCCTCTTGTGCATAAACCTGCCACGCGTCCGGGTTTTGTCGCCTGTGAAGGCGTGGGAGTTCGTTTAGCGACATGTTCGCATCGGCGTCTGCGAGGAGCGCGGGACTACAGACGGGAACAAGCACCTCCTCTAGCAGGCGATGTAGATGCATACCCGCCCATGCTGGATGCTCAAAATGGATTGCTGCGTCAAAACCGCTACCCGCAAGGATGAAGGGTTCCATACGTTCGGCGATATGCACCGTGATGTTCGGATGTTTATTTTGAAAGCGTTTCAGCCGAGGGATAAGCCAACGGGTGGCGAAGGTCGGAATCGCGGCGATATCAATGCTCGCGCCTTCGATGGGCTGCCCCATCAGATATAGGCTGTCCCGTTCCAGTCGATCCAGAATCTCGCGAACCTGCACAGCGTATCGCGTGCCGTTGGGAGCAAGCCGTACCCGATTTCCAACGCGCTCGAACAGCGCGACACCCAAAAATGCTTCCAGTCGACCGATCTGACGACTGACGGCGCCTTCGGTCAGCGCTAGTTCTTCAGCCGCGCGGGCGAAGCTGCCGTGTCGAGCCGCGGCCTCAAAAGCCTGGAGCGCGGAATTGCTTGGGATCTTACGTCGCATTGGGTCTCGCCGATTGATATGCGTTCAATGTCAGCTTGAGTAAATATCACTGAAGGCTGACTTTATATCGTTATATACGCCGAAAATCTCAGATTAGCATTACGTTACCGCAATGAACATGGATCGTTTGCAGCAATCTGCTTACGCGCCACGAAGGATAATCTGATGATCTACACCGTGGAATGCAGCTTCGCCGATCTAAGCAGCGAAGCCGAATGGAACGACTTCTACAGCCTTGAGAAACTGCCCGCCCTTATCTCGGTTACCGGCTTTCACACGTCACAGCGCTTCAAGTCGTTAAGCGATGGTTGCCCGGCCTACCTTGCCGTCCACACGATCGACGGTCTCGATGTCCTGACGGGAGAGGAATATCGCCAGAAAGGCGGCGGCAATTTTGCAAGGTGGCAGCAACACATCGCCGACTGGCACCGAAATCTCTACAGCGATATTGGCCTTGCGCCGGCGGTCAATGCAGACGAACTCCTCGTGCTTTGTGCAAACGGCCCCGAACCGCTGATCCAAATGGGCCTCACACCGTTGGCCATGCGAGCAGTTGCGCTGGAGAAGTTTCCGGAACACCGTTGGCTCGCAAAACTGCCTCGGCAAAACGCACAGCTTGTCGGGAGCATGCCCGAAGGTGTCCACCTCTACTCGCCGATGACGGAACAACTGACACGCTCCTCCACCGTTTCGACCGGACAGGAAAAATAGGTCCGCGATGCCCAATGTGACTATCTACATCCCTACCGGGCACATGCCGTCTGATGAGAGGCTTGCCGATCTTTCCTGCGACTGCGTCAAACTCTGTACTGGTGTCCTTGAAGCGGCACTCGAAAACGTTCATGTCATCTATGTCGACGTTCGGCAAGGGCACGGACATCCCGTCTTCGCGGAAGTCCAATATCGCCTTGAGACATTTCGCACGCCTCCGGTGATGAACCAGTTCATGGAAGCCCTGGACGACGCCATCGAGTGCTGCACGGGTCTCACAGCGCGCATCCGTTGTTTTGGTTATGCCGCGTCGAACATTCACGCCCGAAATTAGGAAGTCTTCCGGAGAAGAATTGTGTCCACCATTACCTTTCCAAGTCAGCGAGCCGGGGATTTCACGATCACCGCAATCAGCGACGGCTACCTCACTGCTAGTCTGGACTTCCTCTCGAATATCGACCCTTCCGAAGCCTCCAGAATACAAAGTGACGCAGGGCAGAAGGAGCCTTCCGCCGTGCATATCAACTGCTATGTAGTACGCGGAGCGGGCCGCACGATTCTCATCGACGGTGGGGCTGGAGGCATCAAGCAATGGGGCGGTCGCCTGAGAACCAATTTATCGCTTGCTGGCGTCGAACTATCCGAGATCGACACAATCCTGCTCACGCACGCCCATCCCGACCATGTCGGAGGGCTAGTTGACGCGGCCGGACAAATTACCTTTCCGAATGCGGAGCTAGTTGCCCATCATCGAGAGGTCGAATTTTGGCAGGATGACGGAAATCTAAGTCGTGCCAGCGAGCGTGCCCGCGGTAACTTCCTGATAGCGCGCCAAGTGTTCGACGGCTACCGCGACAAGCTCCGTACTTTCGATGAGGGGGAAGTGCTTCCCGGTATCAGAGCGATGCCACTACCGGGACACACAGATGGACACTCTGGATATCTGCTCGAATCCCGCGATCAGAGCCTGCTTGTCTGGGGAGATATTGTTCATTTTCCTCACATCCAGATTGAACGGCCAGACGTATCGATTGCATTCGATCAAGACCCTTCCCTGGCAGTCACCACACGATCACGGCTTCTGGACCTGGTCAGTTCGGAGAGACTGTTGATTGCCGGTATGCATTTGGGGGAACTCGGCTTCGCGCGAATAAAGCGAACAGGCGGGAGCTACGGCCTGCTTTACGAGACCGAAGCATGAGGCCGCGAACAGAAGCAACCACATCTGATACCACTCCGGCATTCTGCACTGGAGCAACTACGCACACTCCGTTGCGGTGACAACGGCCTTGGCCGCTTCGTGCTTTATAGGGGACATCCGGTTGCACTAACGGGGCAGCCGCTTCGGCCGAAAAAGGAGCGTTTGTCTCTCTCGATCGGATGATCGGTTACAGGGGCAAGCCGACGCATAAGCGTCCGACCGACAACGCATGTTAAAGGCGGCTCATGGCTGCACTGTGAGGGATGACGATCGGCTCAGGCCGACCCGATTCGGTCCTTCGACCCGGCGCGACCTCAACGGCGGCTTCCACGGTTCAGCGGTCATTCACGCCTTCCCCGTTCTAGTCATTCCGCAATGCCCGCTTTCGTGCATTGATCAATTTGAAGAATGGATTAGGTGTCCAGGTGGATCACATTTACTCGACTTCATAACTAAAGCAGGGCAGTTTTAAATCCACATTTATATATTGGCCCTTGGTCAATGTGCATGAGCGGAATTCATATTCGCCATTATTGTCGCGAATTTGACCCTCAAAATCACCCCACAGATACTGGATTCCATGCGGCGCCGCGCACCCCGCCTTACGACATGGGCACCATCGTGGGCAAATGATGTTTCACGCACCTGGACAGGATAATGAAATCCACTAATACGCCAAGAAATCACGTGTTGGAAAAATTCAGATTTTACGCGGTATTGACGCAAACCAGATTGAAACGCTTACCAACACTCCTGGTCTCGTCCAGTGTTGCTGTAATGCTGGGGGGATGTGGTGGTAGCGGCCCGTCGACCACGCCGACTATCACCATGACTGATGCCGGCGCGGTGCAGGGCGCGACGGCCAAGGGCGTCATTGCTTACAAGGGCATCCCCTTTGCGGCTCCGCCGGTCGGCAACCTACGCTGGCAACCACCTCAACCTGTGGCGGCCTGGAACGGCGTGCTCCAGGCCACGTCATTTGTTCACGACTGCATGCAGCCTGTCGACCCGGCGGTTACGCCGCTGGCCACGACGCCGTCCGAAGATTGCCTGTATCTCAACATCTGGCGTCCCACCAGCAGTTCCGGGTCCTCGTCAAACACCAAGTTACCGGTCATGGTCTGGATCTACGGCGGTGGATACGTCGTGGGCGGCACGTCCATGCCCGAATATGACGGCACGCAATTTGCCAAGCAAGGCGTCATCCTCGTCACTTTAAATTATCGTGTCGGCCGCTTCGGTTTCTTTGGCCATCCCGCGCTCACCGCGGCCGCAGCGCAGTCCGGCCAGGTGTTGGGCAATTACGGCTACATGGATCAAATCGCCGCGTTGAAGTGGGTGCAGCGCAACATCGCCAATTTTGGTGGCGACCCCGGAAACGTCACGCTTTTCGGCGAATCGGCCGGCGGTGAGTCGATCCATAATCTTTTGACATCACCATCGGCCGCAGGATTATTCCAGAAGGCAATTAACGAGTCTGGCAATGGACGCGTAAATCAATATTACGGGCGTTCCCTTACACGTAACTCAAAAACCGTCGGGGCCTCCGCCGAAGAACAGGGTACCGTATTCGCTCAGGAATTCGGTATCAATGGCGCCGACACGAACGCGCTGCAAGCGCTGCGCGCGCTGTCGGCAGATCAAGTCGTCAATGGACTCGACATTACGACGTTGAATACTCCGCAAAACGTCGCTACCTTTTCGGGCGGCGCGATTGTCGATGGCAAATTGGTGCTCGATGAACCCGAAAATCTATACAACAGTGGGCAATTCGCCAAAGTGCCTCTCATGCTCGGAGTAAACAACGCCGACCTCGGCTTTTCCACTCCCGGTATTACGACGAAAGACCAGGCGTACGCGATCTTTGGCGCTCAAAATGTAGCCGCAGCAAGCGCGGCATTTGATCCCACGGGCACGGCCACCGTCGCCGCCGTCGAAAGCCAGATCTCCCGTGTAATTACGATGGACGAGCCCGCGCGTTTTGTTGCACGAAACTTCATCTCCCGAGGCGCCCCCACCTACTTGTATCGCTTTTCGTACGTTGCACAATCAGTGCAAAACACGGTCAGCGGCGCAGTGCATGCTGCCGAGGTACCGTATGTCTTCGACACCCTTGCGTCACAGTACGGCAACGCGGTCACGAGTCAGGACGAGCAGGTCGCCCAACGCATGAATGCGTATTGGGCGGCGTTTGCCAAAACGGGAAATCCATCTGACGCGGGCGTCACCAACTGGCCGGTGTACAGCATCGCGCTCGACAATCAGATCGAGTTTACCGCGGCCGGTACGGTGCAAGTGGATCAACCAAATCCGGTGAAAGCACAAATCGATCTTGTTCAGCCACTTAACGACGCAAACCTGACGGTTAACCGCCAATACCAGTAAGCACGCGAGATTAAGATCCATACCTGTTTAATGGTACTAAGGGAAGAGTGTCAGGACTATTTCGAATGGAGGGAATCGGTATTGGATGACGCTTTGGCTGACCAAATCGGCCAGCGTCATCCAAGGCGGTGCAAATAGTCGACATGCACCTCGCCATAGAATTCGTATCGAGCCTCGATTTTGCAGTTGGCATCTTCGAGCGATTTGAACCAAGGGTAAGCGCGCGATAGACAGTGTGGATTGCGCGAGGTGAAAGGATTTGCGTCAGTCTACCGAAGCAATTAGCCGCCAAAGTAGGAGGGCAGCCAGCACCGGGCGAATAAAAGACGCATCGTGAGTGTTCATGGCCGCCAGCGATGACATCCTCGTCGGTTCCATGGCCGTCGAAGCAGGCAAGAATTTCCGAACCGACAACGTCAGTATTGCTATGGTTGTTCGGCATATAGGCTTTCGCCTGGGTTATACCCGGAAGCACTACCCTAGGCCCTTAAGGGCGTGCTAAAAATAGTCGATATCCCGTAAGCGCGGGTGAAGCTCCGGTCCGGAGATTGGAGAATCCCACGCGGTCTGTCGCACGGAATTCCGAGGTGAAAGTATGGAAAAAAAAGTGCTCGTCGCGGTAGCCGCTGCGCTTGTGTCTTCTGTGGGCGCGCTGCATCCCGAATCCGCCCGTGCCGCTGATGCTGCACCCTCGGCCTTCGAAGACTCCACCGTCGACGCATCTCTCGACCCCGGCGAGAAACGCGTCTCCACTGATGCCGACATTCAGGCGCGCCTGGCAGACCTGCGCTATGCGTATTTCATCGGCTATAACGCGCGCGCCAGGGAAGACTCGAAATCCTATGCGACGTTGGGCGACGAGGTGAAGCACCGGCAAAAGCAGCCTGCTGCGCCGGCCATACCCGCATCGCCGAAGCCGGTTGCCGAGCGTGTTGCACCCCCAAGGCGGGTCGTAGCGCAAGCCGCGCCGCCGAGGCAGGTATCCGCGTCGGTCACATTGCCGAAGCGGAATGCTGCTGCGCGAGCCACGCCGGTGAGGCAGGTCGTCGTGCAGGCCAGTCCTGCGCCGCTGAAGCATGCCCCCGTGCAAGTCGCGTCTGCGCCGCCGAAGCGGGTCACTGCACCGGTCGCGGTCGCGTCGATGAAACAGGCTTCACTGCGGGTTACGCCGCCTAAGCGGGCTGAAATGCAGCCCGTGCCGCTGAAGCAGGTTTCTACTCGGACCACGTCGCCGAAGCTGTTTGGTCCCGAGTCCCAGCCTCCCATACTGATTCCGACGCAAGCCGTGACGGCATTGCCGCATGATGACGACGCGCAGGTGACGCAGAGGCGCGATGTGCAGAACGCTCAGCGGGCGGTACCGCAGTATCGGCAGGCCGCCGATGAGGAGCCGCAATACGCGGCGGAGCAGGGAACTCAAGCGGCTTACAACCGGCAAGCCCGGCAATATCAGAATCAGCAGCCGCAGCAATACGCAGCGGCGCCGGCCTATAACCAGACGTCAGCAGAGTCTCAGGCGGCAGGTGGGTACGCGAGGCGGGACTACGCGCCGCCGGCTCGAACTGTTCAGGCTAACCAATACGCGCCAGCTCCGTATCCGCCCGCGCGATACCAAACGGCTGACGCGCAGTCCGCCTATGTGCCTCGGCCGCCCACTCAAGCGGCGCAGCAGGTCATCATAGTGGGCCGCCCGCCTGCCTATCCGGCATACAACGAGATGTACACGCCGCCGGAGCAGCGTCGGCCGTACCCTGCCGGTTACGGCAATCCGGCGCAGCCTGCGGGATATCAGGGATGGGAGTAGGCGCACTCACTCACATGAGCCGCTGCGTGCGCTGACTCACGTATGCAACGGGCCGTGACAGGCGTCCCGTTTCCATGATGGCGGCAACATGCGCATGCCGCACACGGGCGATGGCACTGCCGTGACTCCGCTCGCCCATCAGGGCGATTCCTGCGAAGGTCCATAATCGTACCGATTGTCGCCACTGGAGCATTCCCCACCGGCGTGACTCGACGGCTGGTTCATGCCGAAACTTGCTGGATAGGTAAGGCGGGGCGTCTCGACCGATACCGTTACAGGCGGCTTTCGTTAGAATGTGTTTGCGATCCTTATATTCGTCTAATAACCGGAGACAAACGTGCCAGGCTTACTTCCCGATGTCGACCGCGAGGGACTGCTCGAGTATTCAGTCGTGTACACCGACCGATCAATCAATCATATGTCGCAGCTCTTTCAAGGAGTCATGCGCGATATTTCCGCTTCGCTGAAGAAAGTCTACAGCGCGAAGTCGGCCGTTGTGGTGCCGGGCAGCGGGACGTTCGGCATGGAAGCCGTTGCCCGGCAGTTCGCCACCAACAAGAAGTGTCTTGTCATCCGCAACGGCTGGTTCAGTTTCCGCTGGTCGCAGATTTTCGACATGGGCAGCATTCCGTCTGAATCGATCGTGCTGAAAGCGCGCCCGGTCGAACAGGGGAGACAGGCTGCCTATGCACCGCCACCGATCGAAGAGGTGGTCGCTGCGATCAGGGAAAACAAACCGGATCTGGTCTTTGCGCCGCATGTCGAAACCGCATCCGGGATCATGCTGCCGGACGCTTATTTGCGCGCGGTGGCCGACGCTGTGCATGACGTCGACGGCATGTTTGTACTGGATTGCATTGCCTCCGGCACGGTCTGGGTCGACATGAAGGCGAGCGGCGTTGACGTCCTGATCAGCGCGCCGCAAAAGGGATGGAGCGCGTCACCGTGCTGCGGGCTGGTCATGCTTAGCCCGCTTGCCCGCGAAAGAATCGACGGAACGACCAGCACCAGTTTCGCTTGTGATCTTCGCAAGTGGCTGCAGATCATGGAAGCCTACGAGAATGGTGGGTTCGCGTACCACGCCACGATGCCCACGGACGGTCTCGCTACGTTGCGTGACGTCATGAAGGAGACCGAGGCATACGGCTTCGATAAAGTGAGAGTAGAGCAGCTTGAACTCGGCAAGCGCGTTCGCTCACTCCTCGCGGACAAGGGATTCAAAAGCGTGGCGGCCGAAGGTTTTGAGGCTCCGGGCGTCGTCGTCAGTTACACGGACGATGACGGAATACGATCCGGTAAGAAGTTCGCTGATGCAGGGTTGCAGGTCGCGGCTGGCGTCCCGCTTCAATGTGACGAGCCTGCGGATTTCAAGACCTTCCGTATTGGGTTATTCGGCTTGGACAAACTGCATGACGTTGAAGGGGCGGTGGGCAGGCTTGCGAAGGCGCTGGACAGTATTCGTTAGGGCGGTTTTTCTTTTTGCGGAGGGAGGTTGATCTGTACAGGAAGCGCGTTCCCGCCAGCTTCGTAGAAATTGGAACCGTCACATCGCCTTCAGATCAGGCAGCAGTCTTTCGCACTCTTTCCTGACAACGCGATAGCACTCGCACGCGCGCTTTTCGACCAGATGCGGGGCGACGCGTGCCCACTCCGACTCGTCCAGCACCGCAAGAAGGTGATTACCGGTTCGATTGTCTTCCTTCAACATTTGCCGCATTCCTCGCAGACTGTCTGGAAACCGCACCGTGTTGCCGATCTGTTTCTGTGCGTGACACAACGATGAGGATATTGGAAGCACGGCGCATAGTACGGCGAGCATGGGAGCGCGAGTCTGTTTTCACATCAAACGCGTCCTCGCCGGGTCCGTTTGCGACGCTGGACGATAAAAGCTGAATGCCCCTGCGCCTGAAGTTCGATCAGCCGCCGCGTAATAGGCGCTACACTGGCGATCCAGCAGTCGTCTCCAGCGTGGCGCCATGAATGATTCCAATAACACTTCTGCTGCGCCAGGGCTGGTCGTCGCTCCCCGCATAGTCGCAATCGGTGCGTCGGCCGGTGGCCTTCATGCGCTGAGCCTGTTTTTCAGGGCGGCTTCCGAAATTCCGGCCGACGTTGCCTTCGTGGTCGTTGTCCACCTGGCTCCAGGCGCCGAGAGTCATCTCCCGGGGTTGCTGGCGAAAGACACGGCTTTGCCTGTGTCGGCGATTGAGGACGGCGCAATACCGCGTGCGGGGCACGTCTATGTCATCCCGCCGAAGGTGTCGGTTGTTATCGAGCAAGACGCGTTCAGGCTGCGTGCAGCCGTTGATCGTCCAGCAATCCCCATGCCGATCGACGCGTTCTTCACTTCGCTGGCCGCTGACCAGCACGATCGCGCTATCGGGATCGTGCTCACCGGCGCGAACGCAGACGGTTCAGCGGGCCTGAGAGCGATCAAGGCCGAGGGCGGCATGGTCATGGCGCAAACGCCTGACACGGCGGAGCACAGCGCAATGCCTGGCCATGCAATCGCAACGGGGTTGGTCGATTATGTGCTGCCGGTTGAAAACATGCCTGCTGCGCTGTTCGATTACATCACACGATCCACGGCAGGGACGTCACAGGCCGCCTTGGATGCCGCGCGGCCGGTCGATCTTGAACCGGTGCTCAGGGCGCTTGCGGCTGCCGGATCAGATTTCAGGGGCTACAAACGGGGAACGCTTCAGCGTCGCATTGCCCGCCGCATGGCGGTCAACCGGATTGATAGCCTTGATGCCTATTGCGGCGTCCTGTCGGCCTCGCCCGAGGAGGCTCAGGCACTCAGTCTCGATATGATGATCGGTGTGACGGAGTTCTTCCGCGATCCTGATGCTTGGACCGCACTGTCCGAACGCGTGCTGAGCGTTCTGCTGGAGGAGCCGCAGAGCGAGCAGCCGATTCGTGTATGGGTGCCGGGATGCGCAACGGGCGAAGAAGCCTATTCGATGGCCATGCTGCTGACCGAGGAGATCGAGAAGCGCCGGGTGACGCGGCCGTTCATGATCCTTGCCTCCGACGTGAACCGCGTTGCGCTGGGACGCGCACGCCAGGGCATCTATTCGGCCAGCGTCGCGTCACCAGTGGGTGAAGCGCGGCTCGAGCGTTTCTTTCAGACGCACAGCGATGGATTCCAGATCCGGCAGGAACTTCGCGAAACGGTTCTGTTCACCCCGCAGAACCTTATTGCTGATCCACCGTTTTCCCGCGTCGATCTGATCAGTTGCCGGAACCTGCTGATCTACCTCGAGCCCGAAGCCCAGCAGCGGGTATTTGAGTTATTCCACTTCGCGCTCAATCCGAAGCGCTACCTGTTTCTGGGACGATCGGAAAGTACCGATCCCGATTCCACCCAGTTCCAGGAGGTGTCAAGAGCCTGGCGTATTTACCAGCGCAGTCCGGTCATCGCACCGGCTGTCACTGGCTACCGGTTTTCCGCAAGTACGGCGCGCCGCGAGGAATTCCCGCCCGCAAGCCGCGTTGGTGTCCGCAGCAAAGGTTACGCGGAACTGGTCAACGCCACGCTGCTGGAAGAGCACCATGCCGCCTCCGTGCTGATCAATTCTGCTCACCAGGTGCTCTACGTGAGCGGCTCGACGGACGAATACCTGACGCAGCCGGCAGGTGAGCCAACCGGCAATATTCTCGACATGGCGCGCGACGGCCTGCGCCTCAAGCTGCGGATTGTATTGCGCCGGGCGGTCCAGGACCAGGCAGCCTCGCCGGTCAGTGAAATCGTCGCTGACGGTGGTGCGCCCGCGGTGAAAATCACGGTGACGCGACCGTTCGACACGATGCATGCCGGCAAGGCATTGCTTGTCATCTTCGCGAGGTTGCCGACGGCCGACCGGCCTGCGTCGACGGCGCCCTCCGGCGCGGATTCCGACCTCTGGCATCTCGAGAGCGAGCTTCGCACAACGCAGGTGGAGCTTGGCAGCACAATCGAGGAACTGGAGGAGAGCAATAGCGAATTGCGGGTATCGAACGAAGAAATCCTTTCGATGAATGAGGAACTGCGCTCCGCGAACGAAGAGCTCGAAACGTCGAAAGAGGAGCTACAGGCGGTCAACGAGCAATTGAATGTCGTCAATTCCCAGCTCGAGCAGAAGGTCCATCAGTTGGAGGTTCTCAGTGAGGACGTCACGAATCTGCTTGCCAGCACGGAAATATCAACACTGCTTCTCGACAGGCAGGGTCTGATCAAACGGTTTACGCCCAGCGCGGCGAGGATCCTGGGACTTGCGCCGCCGGACATCGGGCGCAGGATCGTAGAGGTTCTCGGCAACCCGCTCGGCAACGCGTTGCCGGAGGAGGTCGACAGGATACTTCTGGGCCTCAACGAGAAGGTGGAAAAGGAAATCGAAACCGCGACCGCGGAATGGTATGTCCGCCGCATTACGCCCTACATTGCGGTTCGCGGAATGCCGCCTGCTGGCGTCGTGGTCACATGGACCGATATCACCCAGGTCAAGCTGTCCGACGAACGTGCCCGGCGCCTTGCCGCCGTGGTTCAGGATTCGAACGACGCCGTGACGGTATTCGACCTCAAAGGCCGTTTTCTCGCCTGGAACCGCGCGGCTAGCGCGATGTACGGCTATAGCGAGACTGAAGCGTTGCGTATGACCGTCTCCGACCTGGTCCCACGCGGTGCCAGGCAGGATCATCTCGACTTCATCCACCACGCTGAGCACAATGAGGCGCTGCATTCCTACGAGACACAGCGGGTCACGAAGGACGGACGCGTGGTTGATATCTGGCTCACGCTGTCGGTTCTGTCGGACGACGCGGGCAACGCTATTGCGGTGTCATCAACTGAGCGCGATCTCGTCAACCGCAGCGTGAGCAATGCTCACCTTCGCGAGCGTGCCGAACAGCTGGCGGTCGCCGACCGGCGAAAAAACGAATTTCTGGCCATGCTCGGCCATGAGTTGCGCAATCCACTTGCAGCGCTGGTTTCCGCCGGAAATCTGCTCGTGTCGGAAACGGTCCCAGTCACGCAGAAGGACTGGGCCGCTGGCGTCATTCAAAGGCAGGGGCGCGCAATGATGCACCTCGTGAACGACATGCTCGATATCACCCGGATAACGAGTGGCAGCATCGAGTTGAACCGACAGACGGTTCTCCTTAAAACAATCGTTCAGAGCGCCATCGAAGTCTGCCAGCCGATCGTCGATGAGCGTCGCCATTCATTGTCCGTTTCCCTGCCGGAAGAACCCATCTGGCTAAACGCTGACCCGACCCGCCTGTCGCAGGTCATCGAGAACATCGTAATCAATGCGGCGAAATACACCGCGCCGGGCGGCTCCATACAGTTGCGGGCGACCACAGCGGCGCATCGGCTTTCGCTCAGCATCAAAGACAACGGGAGAGGTATCCCGTCCTCGATGCTCGGGAGTCTTTTCGACATGTTTGTCCAGGGGCCCGCGTCCAATAGCCAGCGCAACAACGGCCTGGGTGTTGGCCTGTCCGTGGCGCGGCGACTGGTCGAGTTGCATGGCGGTTCGGTTCGGGCCATTAGCGACGGCAAGACGGGCAGTGAGTTTGTCGTCGATCTGCCTCTCGATCCGGGACCCGTCCCCGGAGATCGGATCAGTTTGCAGCCGGCACCTGTCACCGCCCGCCCGCAGCGGATTCTGATTGTTGATGACAACGCCGATGCGAGTGAGGCGTTGGGCATGCTTCTCGCCAATGAGGGGCATCAGGTCGAGACGCGCATAGACGGTGTTTCGGGACTCAGCGCTGCGGCGGCCTTCAACCCTGACTTCGTACTTCTCGACATCGGACTCTCAGGCATGGACGGATACGAAGTAGCGAGAAGGCTACGCGAATCCGGGGCAAATCGAAATGTGATCCTGGTGGCCGTCACGGGATACGGACTGCCGGCGGATCGCATCAAATCAGTCGAGGCGGGGTTCGACCATCATCTGACCAAGCCGGTCGACTATGAAGCCTTGATCCGCTTATTTGGCGCAGGGACGCAGGGGACGCCACGCACGTAGAGGTTCCCTCGGCCACCACGCGGTCCGCCACCGTACCGACTTTCTCCGGGTGACACGGCAGAGTGGGTTCAAGCGACGACAGTCGCGCGTCAGTTCAACCGCCCGAACAGACATGAACCACTGCGTACGGGCCGATCCAATGCAACCGGAGTTACCTACAATGAAAGCATTCGTTTATCTTGGTGCTGGCAAGAAGGCTGTTGAAGAACGGCCCAAACCCGAGATCGAGGCGTCCACCGACGCCATCGTCAAGATCAGCAAGACGACAATTTGCGGCACGGACCTGCACATTCTCAAGGGCGACGTCGCGACCTGTCAGCCCGGCCGCGTGCTCGGCCATGAAGGTACAGGCGTAATCGAGCGGGTCGGCGCAGGCGTCACGGCGTTCAAGCCAGGCGAACGCGTCCTGATTTCTTGCATCAGCGCATGCGGTAAGTGCATGTACTGCCGCAAACTCATGTATTCCCATTGTGTCAGCGGCGGCTGGATTCTTGGCAACAGGATCGACGGCACGCAGGCCGAGTTCGTGCGGATTCCGCACGCGGATACCAGTCTTTACCGGATTCCCGACGGCGCCGACGAAGAAGCGCTGGTGATGCTGAGCGATATCCTGCCGACGGGCTTCGAGTGCGGTGTACTCAATGGGAGGGTGCAGCCCGGCAGCATCGTGGCTATTGTCGGCAGCGGGCCGATCGGGCTTGCGGCATTGCTCACCGCCCGTTTCTATTCTCCCGCCGAAATCATCATGATCGATCTGGACGATAACCGGCTAGAGACCGCAAAGCGCTTCGGTGCGACCGCGGTGATCAACAACGCGGATGGCAATGCGGTGAAGGCGATCATGAAACTCACGGCCGACCGCGGCGTCGATACCGCAATAGAGGCGGTCGGCATTCCGGCTACCTTTGAATTGTGCGAGGCTATCATCGCGCCGGGCGGGACGATTGCGAATGTCGGAGTGCATGGCGTGAAGGTGGATCTTCATCTGGAGCATCTGTGGGACCGAAACATCACCATCACCACGCGGCTGGTCGATACCGTCAGTACACCGATGCTGATGGATACGTTGCGCGCCCGCAAGCTCGACGCCAGCCTTCTGATTACGCACCGCTTCAGGCTCGATCAGATTCTCGACGCTTACGAGACCTTCGAGCGTGCTGCGGACACGCGCGCGCTGAAGGTGATCATCTCGGCATAGCCGGTCGCCCCTTGGGAAGCGGCACTTGGCGCGCGTATTTGCGCCACTGCGCTATTTCAGGTTGTTGAGTTCGGCACGTGCAAGCGTCTCGGCCGATTCCCATGCAGCATCTTCACGTTCGAAGAAAGTGTCGAGTTTGATGATGGGTTCGTTGCTCTTCGCTGCGCCCTTCGGAACGACACACACGCTCGCCACCCAGCCATCGGCAATATGGTCTCTGACTGTCATGTAAGCGTCATGTGTTGTGCTTGAGATGATTCTTTCCGCCATGGTGTCGCCCGTTTGAGTAAACGACAGCCACATTGGCCGTCGTCGCTGCTGGTAAATCTCGCGGGTCATCGATAACAGTCGGCGCTGCTATATTCCGAACTTATGTTCCGCAATGTATTTGTCGCCGTACGCAAGTGCTGCCGCATAGCCGTCCTTGCTCGTCGCAAAAACGCCGACGTCGTAGTGCTTGTCGGCCGAAGGAAGGCAGCCTTCAACAGCATGCCGAAGATGAAAATCGAATGTCCCGTCCTGTAGTTCCTGACATTCGGGGGTGAATGTATGGATACGGGCTTGATACAATTTCTGAATGTTCTGCCTCATGACCTGCTCCCGCCTTAAACGCCTTTGAAGGTTCTCGTTTTCGGTTGATCTGGCACGGTCCGGATTTGATGAGGACCGTGGTCCGTGCGGCGGTTCATTCCGATGCGACTGGCTCGTCGGCGCCTGCGTTCGACCAATATCCATGCTTGTCGTAAAACTGGTGCAGAACGACCTCGTAACGCCGGTCGATCGGCATCGAGTCGTCATAAGCTGGGCTATTCTTGATGACGTCACGCGTCAATTTCGTCGATACGGTTGAATCGAACCAGTCGACTTCGTCTATCCAGTGAATCGCGATGAGCACGGCCTTGCCACCGGGCCACCAGTTGTGCGTCTCTACGACCAGGTAACGAATCGCCCAGTCGGTGTCGTCGTAAATGAAGTCCGATACGTGACCGATGCTGCCGTCGGCCGTCTTAAGGTGGTATCCCTTGACCTCGTCGGTGCTACGCAGATGGACGTCGGGTTGCGGTTTGCTCGTATCAAGGGTTGGCCCTGGTGGCTCATCGGGCAGGGCGTCAGGCGCTACACCTGTTGGGTCATAGGCCGGGTAGGCGCCCATCCCCCACAGGTTTGGGCCGCCCCAATAGGTCGGATAGCTGTAGTAGCGCAGATACTCGATCTCGTGCTGCCGCGATACCGGCTTGTGGGCGTCCAGCATTGGGCTGTCCCTCACTTGCTGCTGGGAGAGGCCGACATGCACGACGCTCGATCCGGGATCGGTGTGTTTCACCGAATACGGCGAAACCAGCACTTGCCGGTCATTGAGCCAATTGCCTGTTTCGACCACCAGGTAGCGCACACCCCATGACTCGTCGTCGAAATAGGCCTGGCTAACTGAGCCGATGTCGCCGTCCACTGCGCTAACGGTGCTTCCGTGCAAGTCTCGTATGCTTCGTAACATGGTTTCTCTATCCTGTGTTTCGACGAGGGCGCACATCACGCGCGTCCCTCGGCCTCAATTTCAAAGCGACGTGAGCCGCGTGACTTTTGTGCCTTCCAGCGACGCGCCCGCCATCAGGCCAGTGTTGGTCAACACGAAAGCGTCGACCTGCCCGGTCGCGGTGCTAGTGTCGAGATTGCCGTTCGCACCGACTTTCAGCAGGGCCACGGAGGCGTCGCCGCCAGCCGACCATCCGTCCCTGCTACGGAAGCGGTTGAGCGACTCGTCGGTCATGAACAGGAAGACGATTGCGCGCGATTGCGCGCCGATCTGCCAGCCGATCGAACCGGTCGCCGTGCTGTAGTAGCCGACCGTGTGTCCGCCGACGCGCAAGGAGCCTTCGCCATACTGACCGCCGACCACGAAGCCGGCATCGATCACCGACGGGAACGTCAGTACACCGTGCGCCTTGCCGACCAGTTCGCGTGATCCGCTTGCCATACCGTACAGGCGAGTCAGAGTCGAGTCGACGCCTGCATCGATGGTGCGGCGCTTGTCCATCTGCTGACTGCGGCTCGCATCGGAAGAAGAGGTGGTAGTGCAACCTGAGAGCGCTGCGCCGAGCACCAGAAGCGATCCGGATGTGCTCCAGATAAAGGTTCGTCTAAGCATGATTTTCTCCGCGCTGGTCAACGATAGAAGTCACGCTACGCGCACGCGCGGCAGAAAGCGGTACGACAACGTACAGAGATCTGTCTATGTTCAAACGCACAATCCGCGCAGACTCGTTAAGGCGTGGCCGGTGGCGCGTCGCGACGTACCACCAGACGCACGCGAACTATAATTTAAACAGGGTTTACTCTGGTTCGACGTCCTCGCCCCATTCGTCTGGCGCATTCATGCAACTACTGCTGATGCCTGATACTGTTAAGAACAATTCTGCGAAAACGGCGCAGTTTCTGGACGGGATTTCGGGGAGCGATAAATGGAAAACGAGCAACATTCCAAAGAAAATCACCTGCTTTCGGTTCTGCCGGAAGCAGAGCGGGCGCGCGTGGAGCCGCATCTCGTACCGGTCGAAATGCCCCTGGGGCAGGTCGTGTACGAGTCTGGCGATCGCCTTGATCATGTCTATTTTCCGACAACGTCCATCGTTTCGCTGCTCTATGTGATGGAGGACGGCGCGTCCGCCGAGATCGCAATTGTGGGCAACGAAGGGATCATCGGTATTGCGCTCTTCATGGGCGGTGAAACAACGCCAAACCGGGCAGTCGTGCAAAGCGCAGGACGGGCGTATCGACTGGATGCGCGCATCCTGAAAGAGGAATTCCATCGCGCTGGCCCGGTGCAGCGGTTATTGCTGCGTTATACCCAGGCATTGATTACACAGATGGCCCAGACCGCCGTCTGCAACCGGCATCATTCGATCGACCAGCAATTGTGCCGCTGGCTGCTGCTCAGCATGGACCGCCTGCCGTCAAACGAGCTGAAGATGACACAGGAACTGATCGCCAACATGCTTGGCGTGCGCAGATCCGGCGTGACGGAAGCGGCGCTGAAACTCCAGGACGCGGGGCTGATCCGCTACGGTCACGGCCACATCGAGGTACTGGATCGACCGGGACTCGAAAAGCGTGTGTGCGAGTGCTATGGCGTAGTGAAACGGGAGTTCGACCGGTTGTTGCCTGATCTGAGGGCGATATAAACGCGCACTATTCCGTCGGGCGAGGCGCGGCCCGGCCCCATTTTTAGCAAATTTTTCGTTCTTTCGATGGCGACGGATTAACTCCAAAATTGGCTTCTTTTTAACGGATTGGACTCCCCATCGTCGGCGCACACTGACATCGTGCCAATCGCGCAGGGAGCCT
>NZ_FPBH01000077.1 GCF_900116445.1 Paraburkholderia aspalathi | reverse complement strand
GCTCGCGCCTAGCGTACGAGCTTCGACACCGGCACGACGCGCCCACCCGCCGATTCGATCACGCCGCGCACCGTGCGCGCGAGTTCGACCGCACCCGGCGTATCGCCGTGCAGCAGGATCGATTGGACCGCGATCTTGAGCTTGTTGCCCGTGATCGTCGTGATCGTGCCGTCTTCGAGCAGTTCCTTGACGCGTGCCAGGACGGCCGCGCGGTCCTTGATGACCGCGCCTTCCAGCTTGCGCGAGACGAGCGCGCCCTGATCGTCGTAGGCACGGTCGGCGAGAAACGTATTGGCCGTGCGCATCCCGATGTGATCGGCAGCCCGTTCGATTTCCGTGTTCGTCGAAACGCTGATAATCAGATCGCGATCGAATTCGGCGAGCGCCCGCACCAACGGTTCAGCCAGTTCATACGATGCCGCAGCCATGTTGCCCAATGCGCCGTGAAAGCTCATGTGCGTGACGCGATGTCCGGCCCTCTTCGCGATGCCCGCCAGCGCGCCCATCTGATACACCACGTAATTCGCCAGTTCAAGCGGGTCCGCCTGAATCTGCCGCCGGCCGAAGCCCATCATGTCGGGAAAGCCGACATGCGCGCCGACGTCGATCTGGCGCGCGAGAGCCATCCGCACCGTTTTGTCCATGATGACGGGGTCACCCGCGTGATAACCGCACGCAATGTTGGCGGACGAGACGATATCGAGCATCGCTTCGTCTTCGCCCATTTGATAGGGTCCAAAGCCTTCGCCCAGGTCCGCGTTCAGGTCGATTTCCACTATCCACTCTCCATTCTTTAAGCGGTCTGTGCCGGGCTATCCGCAGCGGACCACACCGGCTCAGTGTCTATCTATCGATGTACGTCTACGCCGACGGCGAAAGTTCGAGCAAGGGCGTTCCGTAACCGACCGTTGCGCCATGCTCGACGCACAAGCGCATGACCATGCCATCCGCCGACGCGACTACAGGCACGCACAATTGCGCGATCTGCAGCAAGCCGACAACGTCGCCCGGTTTGACGTGATCGCCCGCGCTCACTAACGGCGTTGAGCGTGCCGGATGCGTCGACAGAAAGATGCCGGCCGACTTCGCGGTGATACTGACAGCCTGCGTCTGCGCCGTGTCCGCTACGCGCGCGAGTCCGCCAGGAACCACAGCCGAAACCGCCTGCGCCGACGCCGGCGCATCCGCACCGATCGAGCAAGGCGCCTGCTCCATCGTCAACCGAACCGTCGCCCCGGGCTTGCTGATTTCGATGAACTCGATATCGACTTCTGCAAGCCACGACGTGATCTGCCGAAGCTCGCCGATATCCACTTCGATTTTTTGTGTCATGTGTCAGTGTCGGGAAGGGCAAAACAGTGCAACGAGATTGCGCACCCTGACGAGATAACTGTCCAGTTCTTCCAGCGCCGTGACGGCTTCCGCGTACGTCGTCTGAGCAAAGCGAATCTTCGTACCAATACGCGCCTGCGCGAGCCGCCACAAATCGGCTTCGATCACGGTGCCGATCTTCGGATAGCCACCCGACGGCTGCGCATCCCGCAACTGAATGATCGGCTGGCCGCTATGCGGCACCTGGATCACGCCCGGCACGATGCCGTGCGAGCGCTTTTCGATCGAATGCGTCGCGACCAGGGTCGGACCGGCGAGGCGATATCCATAGCGATCGCTCTGCGGCGTCACCTTCCACCCATCGCGCCAGAACGCTTCGAGCGATTCCGGCTCGTAGCAGTCGTATTCCGCGGCGGGCAGTACGCGCACCACGGTTTCGCCTGCGTCGGCTGCCGGCAGGGGTAGCGGTGCGGGCAACGAGTACTCAGGCGGCACCGTGCCGAAACCCGCGGCGAGCACCGCATCTTGCGGCACGACGCGCTCGGCGAGACCCACTGCCTTCACCACATCGCCCTTCTGCAACTGACGACCGTTGAAGCCGCCGAACTGGCCGCGCAACTGCGTGCTGCGAGAGCCAAGCACCACCGGTACGTCCACGCCACCTGCGAGCGACAGGTAGCAGCGTGTGCCGCTGGTCGGCACGCCGATCGTCAGCACGTCGCCCTGTTTCGCATGCACGGTCCACCACGGCAGCACCGGCCGGTCGCCCAAGCGCGCCGAACAATCGGCACCGGTGATGGCGAACGAAAGATCTTCAAGGAAGCGGATACGGAAGGGAAACATCGGAATTTCGATGCCGGCCGCGTCGTCCGGATTACCGAGCAACAGATTGCCGATCGCGAGCGCCAACCGGTCCATCGCGCCGGCCGTACCGACGCCGTAGCGCAGATAGCCTTCACGCCCCTGGTCCTGCACCGTCGCGAGCGCGGACGAAGACAGTATCTCGATCATGAAACAATCCTCTCGACGCGAAAACGGATCATGTCGCCGGGTGCGAGCGTGGCCGGGTTATCGCGCGTGGGGTCGAAGAACGACATCGATGTATGACCGATCGTGTTCCAGCCGCTCGGTCCCGTCGATGCCGAGACCCCGGTCTGCACGCCACCGATCGACACCGCGCCGCCAGGCAAGCCCAGCACCGGCACCTTGCGCCGCGGCGTGGCGATACGCGGATCCATACCGCCCAGATAGCAGTACCCCGGGTGGCTGCCGAGCGCATAGACCGTGTAGAGCGGCGCGCAGTGCAGTTGCACGACCTCATCGATAGAGAGTCCTGTGTGATTCACCACGTCCTGCAGATGCGGCCCGAACTCGCCGCCGTATTCCACCGGCAAATCCACCACCCGCCCTTCGATCTGCAACTCGCCCGCCGCGGCCCACGCGTCGCGCAACGCGGCGCCGAGCGAGTCCGGGTCTGCGGGCGGCGTGGAAAACGTCAGCATCAGATTGGTCACGCCTGGCACTGCTTCGCGCACGCCCGGCCATGATTCGACCTCGCGGGCGAGCGTCCAGATGCGGCGTTGCGCATGCAGATCGAGCGCGCCCGGCGCTTCGAACAGCATGGCCGTCGTCCCCAGCATGCTGATGCAAAGCGCCTGCTCCGATTCATCCTGTTTCATTGCAAGGACAGTCCTCTGTGAATCCGGACGCAGCCGTTCGACTACATCCCCGTGCGCAATCGACGCATGCTCAACAGTCAGCGTCATGTCTGTTTCCTCTTTGCGAGCCAACGCTCCAGATGATGAATATCGACGCCGCCCTCACCGAACCCTGCGTCCTCGAGCATGGCCTGATGCAATGGTACGTTGGTACGAATGCCTTCGATGCGCATCTCCGAGAGCGCAATGCGCATGCGCGCCAGCGCCTCTTCGCGGGTTGCGCCGTGGGTGATCACCTTGGCGATCAGTGAGTCGTAATACGGCGGCACGACCGCGCCGCCACTCATATGCGAGTCCACCCGCACGCCGTTGCCACCCGGCAGTTCCCACACGGAAATCTTCCCCGGACACGGGGCGAAGGTGAACGGGTCCTCAGCGTTGATCCGGCATTCCAGCGAATGCCCGAGCGTGCGAATGTCCGGCTGACGAATCGTCAACGCCTGCCCTTGGGCGATCCGGATCTGTTCGCGCACGATGTCGACGCCCGAGGTCATTTCCGTCACGGGATGCTCGACCTGCAGCCGAGTATTCATTTCGATGAAGTAGAACTGGCCGTTCTCGAACAGGAATTCGAAGGTGCCCGCGCCGCGATAATTCGTCTGCCGGCAGGCCTCGACGCAGCGCTCGCCCACTTGCCGGATCAATTCCGGATCGATGCCTGGTGCGGGCGCCTCTTCCAGGACCTTCTGGTGACGCCGTTGCAGCGAACAGTCGCGCGAACCGAGCCACAAGGCATTGCCGTGCGTATCGCACAAGACCTGAATTTCGACGTGACGGGGATGCTCGAGAAACTTCTCGACATAGAGTTCGGGCTTGCCGAAGGCGCGGCGTGCTTCTTCGCGCGTCACCGACACGGCTTCGAGCAACTGCTCCGGGCCCGGCACGACGCGCATGCCTCGCCCGCCGCCGCCGCCCGCCGCCTTGACGATCACCGGATAGCCGATCTCCTGCGCGACCCGCAGGATCTCGGTGGGATCGTCCGGAAGACCCCCGTCCGGGCCCGGCACACAGGGCACGCCGGCCGCGCGCATGGCCCGTTTGGCGGCAACCTTGTCGCCCATCGTTCGAATGGAGTCGGGTTCGGGGCCGATGAAGGCCATCCCGGCAGCCTCGACCTGCGCCGCAAAATCCGCGTTCTCCGACAGAAAACCATAGCCGGGATGAATCGCCTGCGCGCCGCTCACGTGTGCCGCGAACAGGATCGCGGCCCGGTTCAGATAACTCTGCCCCGGCGCGGCAGGGCCGATGCACAGCGCCTCGTCGGCGAGCCGCACATAGCGCGCATCGGCGTCGGCCTCGGAATGGACAGCGACGGTTTTCAGATCGAGTTCACGGCAGGCGCGCTGGATTCGAAGCGCGATCTCGCCGCGGTTGGCAATCAGTACTTTGTTGAACATGGTCGATCAGCCGATCCGGAACAGCGGCTGCCCGGATTCCACTTCGCTGCCCGGAGCCACAAGAATCTCCAGAACGGCGCCACTGAGTTCAGACTCGATCGCGTTGAACATCTTCATTGCCTCGATCGTGCAGAGCACCTGCCCTTCCTTGATCGTGTCGCCGGTATTCACGAAGGGCGCCTCGCCCGGCGCCGGCGTCAGATGAACGATGCCGAACATTGGCGCACGAACGAATTGCGGCTCGCTGGCAGTTGCAGGGGCTGCCTTGGGGGTATCGAAGGATTGAGCAGGCTCAGCGTGCGGTGATTGAGCCCCCTGGCTCCCTTGGGTGTCCGGGGTAGACGCCACGGCTACACGTTCATCGCCCGAAGGCGCCTCAGCCCGCTTGCCGCGCCGTTTCGCCTTCACAAGCTTGACCCGTTCCTCGCCCTCGATGACTTCGAGCTTGGCCAGCGGAGAGTCCGCCAACAGGTCGATAAGCGCCTTAATCTTCTGGAGATCCATCTTTGAGTCCGTAGCCGGTTGGACGCGCGCCGGTCGATTGGCGTGCGCGAAGCACCGCTGGGGCTGTACGGCAACCCGATTCAATCTCCGGTTGCCCCGCCCGCGTGACGGCTAGCCTCGTCGCGCCGGCTCACTGCGAACCGGGGCGATCGACGATGGACTCAATGTATCCGGCGCATAAAAAATGCGCCA
>NZ_FPBH01000086.1 GCF_900116445.1 Paraburkholderia aspalathi | reverse complement strand
GTAAGCGGCTGGAGAACCCGTCTTGACGGATTGAGCTAGCCAATGGTCGCAGGCGGGTGCCAGCGATGCGGCAGCAATGCGGCGATGTCGCTGGCCCTGTGGGTCGGCAGCCGCGTGAGGATGTCTTTCAGGTAGGCGTGCGGGTCGTGCCCGTTGAGTTGGGCCGAGCGTATCAGGCTCATGATGGCGGCAGCGCGCTGGCCTGCTCGTAGCGAGCCGGCGAACAACCAGTTGGCTCTGCCGATAGCCCATGGACGTATCTGGTTTTCTACCCAGTTGTTGTCTATCGGCACGTGTCCGTCGTCGAGATAGCGCGTGAGCGCTTCCCAACGTTTGAGGCTGTAGTCGAGCGCTTTCGCAATCGCTGAACCTTCCGAAACCAGCTTACGCTGCGCCACCATCCATTCATAAAGTGCGTCACACACCGGTTTGGCCCGACTCTGCCGGAGTTTGCGCCGCTCTTCGGCATCCAGCACTGCAGCGTCGCGCTCGATATCATAAAGCGCAGCGAAGAACGGCATGGCCTGTCCAGCGACGTGGCTGCTGTGATTGGCATGCAGGTCGAAGAACTTGCGCCGTGCGTGCGCAGCACATCCGATTTCAGTGATGCCCTGCTGGAATCCGGCCTTGTATCCGCCGTAGTCGTCGCACACCAGCTTGCCCTGCCAGCCGGCAAGGAAGGTGCGGGCGTGCTCGCCTGCACGGCTGTCGGCGAAGTCGTAGACCACGGCGCGCAGCTCACTGAAGTGCGTGGGCGTATACGCCCACAAGTACGCCCGGTGTGTCTTCCCTTTACCTGGACTAAGCATCTGTACCGGTGTCTCATCCGCATGCAGCACACCCTGCTGCAAGAGTTCCTGATGCAGGGCATCGACCAGTGGCTGCAACTGTGCGCCGCACGTGCCGACCCACGCACCCAATGTCGATCGCGGTATTGCCAGACCCGCCCGCGCAAAGATCTGTTCCTGACGATACAGGGGAAGGTGGTCAGCGTATTTGGCAACCAGCACCGAGGCCAGCAGCCCCGTGGTCGGGATGCCCTTGTCGATAACGTGTGCGGGCACTGGCGCCTGAATCAGCGTTTCGCAGTTCTTGCATACCCACTTGCCACGGATATGCCGCTCAACCGTGAACACGCCCGGCGTGTAGTCCAGCTTCTCGCTGATGTCCTCACCGATGCGCACGCGCTCGCAGCCACACTGGCATACGGTGCTATCCGGCTCGTGGTGGATCTCTGTGCGCGGCAGTTGCGCTGGCAGTGATGCGCGCTTCGGTTGCTGGGGTGACTGGTCGGCGGTGGCTTGCGGCTGAAGCTGCTCGAGCTCCAGTTCGATGGCGGCCAGATCCGCGTCGATCGCTTCTTCCAGCAGGCTCATCTGCTCGCTGCTGAACTGTTCGCTGCGCCGACCGTACTGCTGGCGCTTGAGGATGGAGATCTCGTGGCTCAGCTGCTCGATACGCGTCTGTCGGTAATGCAGCTCGCGTTCGTTGTCCTCGACCTCCCGCGTCTTCTCCTCAATCTCCCGGTCTCTCTCCTGCACCTGGGCAATCAGCTGCGCGGCGAGCGCGCGCAACTGTTCAGGGCTGAGGGCATTGAGGTCGGCAGGCAGGTTCATGCAAACCAGTCTGCCAGAACCCCTGGCACCGTGGAAGCGCGACAGTTTACGTCCCTGTTGGCCTCATACGACGCGGATCACACCGTTCGGGCCGATGCGCTGCCACGGCAAGCCCACCACCAGACCTGCGAGCTGCTCCTGCGTGAGTGCGTGTTGCTTTGGTTCGCTACCAGCGTGAGGCCAGACGAACTGTCCCTCGTTCAGCCGTCGCGCTGCCAGCCAGATCCCGATTCCGTCGTGAACCAGCACCTTCAGGCGATTGGCCCGCCGGTTGGCAAAGAGGTAAGCATGGTGCGGATGCGCCGCGCCGAACACCGTAATCACCCGCGCCAGTGCCGTATCGAAGCCCGCACGCATGTCCAGTGGTTCGACTGCCAGCCATGCTTCATCAATGCGGATCACGCGAGCCACTCTCGCAGCCAGGTGGCGCATTGTGCGGCCTCTGATGTCGGCCAGCTAACCGTTATCGACTGGTCCGCGCGGCGCACTTCGACGCGGATCTCAGCCGGGCGCACGTTCTTCGTGTCGAGCGAGAGCGGTACGAATGCCGGCGCCACTGCCGACTGCACCGCCACATCGCTACGTGAGACGAGAAAGCGCTCGTTCCCTTCGGCCTGTTCTACCCAACGTCGGAGCAGATTTGCGTTCAGCTTGTGGTGCAACGCGATGGCCGCGAGCGATACCCCAGGCCCCTGGCAGGCTGCCACCACCTGGGCTTTGAACTCGACGCTATAGCGCCGGCGTCGACGACGGCCAACTGGCGCCTCTTCTTCGATAGTGTTCACGTGTCCACCTATTTAAGTGGATACGATGCTCCCAAGACCTTCCATGCAACTCAAGATGGGATGGCTAGGCGCTTAC
>NZ_FPBH01000071.1 GCF_900116445.1 Paraburkholderia aspalathi | reverse complement strand
ACTTTTTTAAATATTCCCCTTTCCGGGTGTCCAGGTTTACTTGACCACTACAGTGCCGCCCCGCACAGGGGCAACGCTAATAGACCACTAACAATTCAAGGAAAGGCACCAAAGCCAGAACAAGGAAAGGCCAACGCCCTAAGAACACGAACAACAAGCGCCACGAAGGCAAAAAAACCGAAAACCTTCAAACAACAACCCCCTCCGCCGCAGGCGCCCCAAGCGCATTACGAATAGCATTAGCCAGTTCACCGGCTGCAAACTTAGCCACATACCCATTCGCCCCAGCATTCTTCACATGCGCCTCGTTGGCTGCACCCGTCAAAGAAGAATGAATAATCACCGGAATATCCCGAGTCCGCTCATCAGCCTTGATCTGACGGGTCAACATGAACCCGTCCATCTCCGGCATCTCGAGATCAGTCAACACCAGCGCAATACTGTCCTTCACCCGCGTGCCGTTAGCCTGCGCTTCACGCGCAATCTGCTGCAACGTATTCCACGCCTCTTCGCCAGTCTTGGTCATCACGTAGTCTGCGCCGATCGCGCTCAACGCCTGCTCGATCAGCTTGCGCGCAAAACCGGAATCGTCAGCGGCGAGAATCTTCGCGCCAGGGCGGATGCCAAGCGCGTCACCCACCGAGGTCGGGTCGACGCTCGGATGCTGTGACGGAAACACGTCACGCAACACCTGCTCCACGTCGATCACCTGGGCAAGCCGCGAATCGCCCGTGTTGCCGTCGATACGTGCAATGCTCGTCACCAGATTACCGCCGGCCGCGCCTTCCGCGGAGAGCACCTGGTTCCATTCGAGCCGCACGATGTCGTCCACTTCCTCGACCGCAAAAGCCTGCGTCGAACGCGCGAATTCCGTCACCAGCAAAATGTTCAAACCGCGCGTCGGCTCGCAGCCCATCAGGCGCGGCAAGTCGATCACGGGAATAATCTGGCCGCGAATGTCCACCGCGCCCATCACGAACGGCGAAGAACCCGCAATCGGCGTCACCGGCGGCATCGTCGAGATTTCACGCACCTTGAAGACGTTGATGCCGTAAAGCTCATGCGCGTCGCTGCCGGGAACCGAACCCAGCCGATACAGCAGCAACTCGAATTTATTGGAACTCGTCAGATTGCTGCGTTCATCGTTCGCGCGGTGATCTACTGCCATCGAATCTCTCCAGGGATTGCGGTGCGAGTGGTGCGCCATGCATACCGTTCGTTCGGCCCTGGCGCGTGCCCTACCTTTCTGTTATCGGCGCAGTAGCAGGAAAGTTCAGTGAATTCAGGCGGTTTGCCGGTGTTTTCTGGTTTACACCAAGCCGCTATTCGGGGCAGGAAGACGCCGGTGGCCGTACAGCAAAAACAGGTATTTCGTATGAAGGTTACCTAACGTTACAGAAGCGACAGCATGGTTTCACATGCTGGGTAGTGCGCCTCCTAGAATGCACAGCGATAAGAGCGCGGCGCCGTTAGCCAGTCGCAAGCGACTTGCAAGGTTCAGTGCAATCGCGTGCCATGGCCAAGGCGCACTCGCATCTCCGTCGTTTCGCTTCCACTCCAAGGAGAACGTATGATCCGCTTGCCTCTCGCCGCCATCACCAGTGCCTGCATGGCCAGCCTTATGGTTGTCGCTACCTCGGCCAGTGCCCAGACTGCGGCCGCGCCGGATGCAGTTCGCATTCATGCCGCCGACCAGACCTTTATCACCGACGCCACCAAGGCTGTCGCCACGCAACGCGACGCCGCACGCATCGCCACTTCGCGCTCAACCGACCGGGACGTGAAGGCATTCGCTGAGCGCGTGTCGAACGACAACGCGAAAATATCCGACGCGCTGCGCGCCGCTAGCCCGCGTGGCGTCGACGTGCCGAAGAACGATCCGGACCCGGCGGTGCTCGCGAGCATCAATAACCTGCGCGGCGCCGACTTCGACAAGACCTACATCGAGCAGGTCGCGCTCGCCGGCGAACAGAAAGCGCTGTCGGCCTTCCAGGCGGAAATCGCATCGGGCCGCGACGAACAATTGAAGGACGCGGCGAAAAAGGCACTCCCGACCATCCAGGAGCACTACGCAATGGCTCAGGATCTCGCCAAGCGTAAGCATCTGACTGCCCAGTAAGCCGGACATCGGACACATCAGTCACACCAGCCACAGTCCAGGCATCAAGGCGCGCGTCACGTAGCGACGTGACGCGCGCCGCAACGCGGCATAGAAAGCCGCTTAAAAACACGTCTAAAAGAGACGCCTGCAAAACTCGCCCCCAAAACAAGCAGTTCTCCCTCCCGCTCGCGCACATTCGAAGCCGCTTGCACACAGCAGACCAAACGCGTTCTTTTCGGCGATAATCGGCTTCGTTCTTTCAAGCCTGACCCGCGTGGCTTCCGCCGCGACTCAGCAAGCTTGAAAGCGGTTTCCCGGTTCCACACGCATTCAATCCAAGCTCACCTCATGAGCAAGCCTGCCAATCTCCCGCAACAGTTGGACCATATGCTTCGGCAAGCCGTCGCGCTTCAGCAGAACGGCGCATTCGCCGAGGCCGAAGAACTCTATCGTGAGATTCTCGAACTCAAGCCACGCCATTTCGAGGCGCTGCAATTGTTGGGCTCACTTGCGCTGCAGGCGGGTCGCCTCCAGGAAGGCATCGAGCTCCTCAGAAAGGCGCTCGCCATCAATGCGAAACAGGCGCCCATCCATTCGAATCTCGCTTATGCGCTCAATGCCCTGCAACGTTTCGACGAAGCACTCGCGAGCGCCAATCGCGCGCTCGCATTGCAATCGAAATTCCCGGACGCACTGAACAATCGCGGCAACGCGCAAGCCGGCCTGAATTTGTCCCTTGATGCGCTCAGCAGCTTTGATCGCGCAATCGCCTTGACACCGGATTTCGCGCAAGCCTGGAACAATCGCGCCTGCGTGCTGCGCGATCTGGGCCGTCCCGCCGATGCGCTCGCAAGCTGCGATCACGCACTCGCATTGCAGCCGACTTATCCCGACGCGTGGAGCAATCGCGGCAACGCGCTCAGCGACCTGAATCAGGCGGACGACGCGCGGCAATGCTATGAGCGCGCGCTCGAACTCGCACCTGCATTTGCCGATGCCTGGAACAACCTTGGACTGACCCAGGTCGATCTCGGTGAGCACGCGCAAGCATTGCAGAGCTATGAACGCGCATTGGCCGTCAATCCCGCCGCTGCCGAGACGCATTGGAACCAGTCGTTGTGTCTGCTGCAACTGGGGCAACTGGAAGCGGGTTGGAAAGAGTACGAATGGCGTTGGGAGCGTAGCCGGATCAAAGCAGGCCGGCGCACCTTCGCGCAACCGCTTTGGCTGGGCGATTTTTCGATCGACGGCAAAACAATTCTGCTTCACGCGGAGCAGGGTCTCGGCGACACGCTGCAGTTCTGCCGCTATGCCGGGATGGTGTCGAAGCTCGGTGCAAAAGTCGTGCTCGAAGTGCCAGATGAGTTGATGCGGCTAATGTCCACGCTCGACGGCGTGGATCAATTGATCGAAGCGGGCCAGGTTCTGCCGCCGTTCGATTGTCACTGCCCATTGCTGAGTCTGCCGCTTGCATTCAAGACCGATCTCGCGAGCATTCCGTCAAAGACGCCTTATCTGTTCGCCGACCCGCAAGCAACGCGTGAATGGCACGAGCGTATCGCTGAGCAAGCAGAAGGGCGCCCGAAGGTCGGACTCGTGTGGGCCGGCGGAAACCGGCCGCATGTCGCCGAGCTCCGCAAGAACGACGCACGCCGTTCGATTACGTTCGAGCGGCTCGCACCGATTCTCGATGTGCCGAACGTGCAGTTCTTCAGTCTGCAAAAGGGACCGTCTGCGCTTCAGTTACCACACAGCGATTCGCACCCTAACGTCATTGACTACACCGAAGAACTCGATGACTTTGCCGACACTGCCGCGCTGGTGGCAAACCTCGACCTGGTGATATCCGTAGACACATCCACCGCGCATCTGGCTGGCGCGCTAGACAAGCCGGTATGGATTCTGAATCGTTTCGACACTTGCTGGCGCTGGATGCTGGAGCGCTCAGATACGCCCTGGTATGCGCAAGCGAAATTGTTCCGGCAGCCGGCATTGGGCGATTGGGACAGCGTGATTCGAAACGCGCGTGATGCACTGGCCGCGCTCGCCGGCACGTTTGCCGAGACGCGCGTAGACTAAACGTCCGTTTATCGATGGCTACGACACGGAGAATCGTCAATGGAATACAGGCATTTGGGTGCATCTGGTTTAAAGGTGCCGGTACTGAGTTTCGGTACGGGCACATTCGGCGGCAAGGGTGAGTTTTTCCAGGCGTGGGGCGCCACGGACGTCGCCGAAGCGCGTCGTCTGATCGACATCTGTTTCGATGCGGGCGTTACGATGTTCGACAGCGCCGACATTTATTCGAGCGGCGCTTCCGAGTCGGTGCTCGGCGAAGCGCTCAAGGGCAAGCGCGACAAAGCGATTATTTCGACCAAAGCGACTTTCCGTTTCGACGACGGTCCGAACAATGTCGGCTCGTCGCGCTTTCATCTGATTCAGGCGGTGGACGCAGCGCTCAAGCGTCTGCAAACCGACTACATCGACCTGTTCCAGTTACACGGTTTCGACGCGAAGACGCCTGTCGCCGAAGTCATGTCGACGCTCGACGATCTCGTGCGCGCCGGCAAGATCCGCTACACCGGCGTGTCGAATTTCTCCGGCTGGCATCTGATGAAATCGCAGGACACCGCGGATCGTTACGGCTATCCGCGCTATGTCGCGAACCAGACTTACTACTCGTTGATCGGTCGCGATTACGAGTGGGAGTTGATGCCGCTTGGCGTCGATCAAGGTGTGGGTGCTGTGGTGTGGAGTCCGCTCGGTTGGGGACGTCTCACCGGCAAGATCAAACGCGGCCAGCCGTTGCCGGAAACGAGCCGGCTGCATAAAACCTCTGACATGGGGCCGCCGGTGCCGGACGAGTACCTGTTCCGCGTGCTGGATGCAATCGATGAGGTTGCGGCCGAAACCGGTAAGACCGTGCCGCAAATCGCGCTGAACTGGCTGCTGCAGCGGCCTACCGTATCGACGGTGCTGATCGGTGCGCGCAACGAAGAGCAGTTGCGGCAGAACCTCGGCGCGGTGGGTTGGAATCTGACGCCCGAACAGGTGGCGAAACTCGACGCTGCGAGCGCTGTACGTCCCGCGTATCCGTATTGGCATCAGGAAGGATTTACGGAGCGTAATCCGAAGGCGGTTTAAGTACGCTTCTTTGGCTTTGCCACGGCGTAACCATCCGCTCCGGCTCGACTGCTATTTAACGAGTTCGGCCGGAGCGGCGAACAGTTCGCTGTAATAGCGGCGCCCTGCATCGAGATGTTGATCGAATGCGAAACCTTGTTTGAGCATCACGTCAAAATCGGCGCGTTCGATTTTCATCACATAGCTGTGTTCGGTCGTGACAAGGCTGCATGGCCGATCGGTCACAGTCGCGCTAAACCATTTTCCCGCACTCGCATGACCGGCCGGATACGACTGTTGGCCGTATTCGATTTGCCAGCCACCGTCTAAAAGAATCCACATGCCTTGATCATTCGCAGTGCCGCCGTGAGCGCTGCTATCGCATTGCGCGACCACGGTGCCAGATTGCGCTTCCCATTCATGCGAATGGCCGATCACCCAACGCAATTGTTCGGTTGTGAGGCTCGTAAAGAAGGGCGTGTGCTTCAACAGATGAAGATAAGTCACTGAGGGTTTCATGGCTGTACTCCGCGTGGTGACGGATGCGTCCGGCGACTGAGCTTGTTGTCGCGCATCGCAAGCGGTGATCAGAAACGGCAGCAGCACGGCGCAGGCGAGCAGGATTGAGGGTTTCATGAGCGTGTGGGTTCAAAGCGGGAAAGGAACGGCGGGACGCAAAGGTCTATCAGTCAGCCTCAGCGTCCCCCACGGTCATGTATTGATTACCGCTTGATCTTCGCTTCGAGCAAATCGCCCATACCGATGCGTTTGGCGAACTCGATGCGCATGCGTTCCGAGACTTCGAGCACTTCACGCGCGCCGTCGCCGACGAAGTCGATCACCGAGCGCATCGGCCGCTCGCCTGACGGCAACGCGACGATCCGCACGATTTCATCGGCCACGGCTTGCGGATCGGCGTCGTCCGGTGTGAGTTCGGACAGACGCTCGCCGATCTGATCCATCACGCCGTCATAGCGTGCATACGCGGCGGCGCGCTCCGCATCGGCAGGTTTGCCGGCACTCGGAAAGTGTGCGGTGCCGCGAGTGAACGCGCCCGGCACCACGATCGAGGTCTCGATACCGAAGCGCGCGATTTCGTAGGCGAGGGTGACGGCCAGTGAATCCATCGCCGCCTTTGCAGCGCCGTAAGGCCCGAGGAACGGAGGAAAACCGCCCTTGGTCGTCGTGCTGCTGATCCACAACATCAAGCCCGCTTCCTGCTGGCGCAGATACGGCAGCACCGCACGGTTGACACGCTGCGCGCCGAGCAGGTTGGTGTCGAATACCTTCACCATTTCCTCGGGCGTGAACGCTTCGGTCGGACCGACCACCAGATGGCCCGCGTTCTGCATCACCACGTCGAGCCGTCTTTGCTCGCGAATGATCGTCGCGGCGGCGGCATCGGCGGATTCTTGCGACAACACATCGAGTTCAAGCGGATGCAACTGGATGTCCTTCGCTTGGGCGAGCGCTCGAATTTCATCGGCGCGCGGCTTGTTGCGTCCTTCGACATCGCGCATCGTCGCGTAGACGATATGGCCGGCTTCGGCCAACGATTGCGCGGTGAGCTTGCCGATGCCCGTACCCGCGCCCGTAACCAGGATGACGTTCTTCTGCATTTTTCTGCTCCGAGTCGTGAAAGTGATACGACGTTTAAAGCTGCTGTGAGAGAGGCGCTTTGTGTGTTTTCAAGCTCAGTTAAGCCACACCGCCATTGGCGCGCAGGACCTGGCCATTGACCCAGCCTGCATCCGGCCCGGCGAGGAAGGACACCACCGAGGCGATGTCGTCCGGCTGGCCGAGACGCTGCAGCGGTGGCATCTTCGCGAACGTCTGGATCTGTTCTTCGGTCTTGCCGTCGAGGAACAGCGAGGTCGCGATCGGGCCCGGCGCCACCGCGTTGACGGTGATGTCGCGGCCGCGCAATTCCTTGGCGAACACATGCGTGAAGGCTTCGACGGCGGCCTTGGTGCCGTTGTAGATCGCGTAGCCCGGCATGTTCAGCGCCAGCGTCGTGCTCGAGAAGTTGACGATGCGTCCGCCGTTGTTCATCCGTGCGGCCGCTTCGCGCAGCGTGTTGAAGGTGCCGCGCACGTTGATGCCGAAGGTCTGGTCGTACAGCGCGTCGCTGGTGTCGGCGAGCGGCAGCGTCTTCAGCACGCCTGCGTTGTTGACCAGCACGTCCACTTTGCCGAGTTGCTGTTCGGTGATTTCGAACATGCGACGCACGTCGTCGGCGTTCGCAACGTCGGCCTTCACGGCGATGGCTTTGGTGCCTGCCGCTGTGAGTTCCGCGACCAGCGCATCGGCTTCCGTCGAGCTCGATGCGTAGTTCACGGCAACTGCAAAGCCGTCCTTGGCGAGGCGTTGCGCAACTGCTGCGCCGATGCCGCGGGATGCGCCGGTAACGATGGCGACTTGAGCGTTTTTGATCGTGTTCATGATTCGTTTCCTTCTGTCTGGTGGGTTGGTGAGGTGAATCATGGTCGCTTTCGTCGCTGAGATAATCGGGTTAGACTTGCCATCATCATTCCATTTACTTTAATAATTGGCCGACGGGCAGCCGGATCTCCAGCCCGGCAAAGGCATCAACCATGGATCGTTTCGAGGAAATGCGGGTGTTCATCCGGATCGCCGAGCGGCAAAGCTTCACGCGCGCGTCGGACGACCTGCAGATTCCGCGCGCCACCGTCACCAACCTGATGAAGCGCATGGAGCAGCGGCTCGGCGCGCGGCTTCTCGAGCGCACCACGCGCTCTGTACGTCTCACGCACGACGGCGAGGCGTATTACCGCCGCTGCGTGCGGCTGATCGCCGATATGGAGGAGGCGGAGGGTTCGTTTTCCAACATCGCGCCGAAGGGCCTATTGCGTGTGAATTTGCAGGGCACGCTGGCCCGGCACTTCGTCGTGCCGGCGCTGCCGGCGTTTCTCGCGCGATTTCCCGACATCGAACTGACGATCGGCGAGGACGACCGGCTGGTCGATCTGGTGCGGGAGGGGATCGATTGCGTGTTGCGGGCGGGCAATCTGCAGGATTCGTCGATGGTGGGGCGGCGCGTGGCGCAATTGCCGCAAGTGACGGTGGCGAGTCCGGCTTATCTGGAAGCGTACGGCGAGCCGGCCGATCCGTCGGCTTTGTCCACGCATCGCGCGGTGAATTATCTATCCAGCGCGACGGGCAAGCCGGTGCCGCTCGAATTCAGAATTGACGGGCGCGATACGGCCACGTACTTGCCGTCGACAGTATCTGTGACGGGTGCCGATCTCTACACAGGTTCGGCGGTGGCCGGGCTTGGCATCGTGCAAGTGCCGCAATACCGCGTGATGAGTGAACTCGCGTCAGGGCGGCTGAAGATCATCCTCGCGGAATTCCCGCCGCCGCCGATGCCGGTTTCGGTGCTGTATCCGCAGAATCGCCAGTTGTCGTCGCGGGTGCGGGTGTTTGCGCAATGGCTGCGGGATATTTTCGAGGCGGCAGGTGCGCAGACGGGTTCACGGTAAGCGTGTGAGTTCAGCGCAGGCGCGCGGCGATTGTCATATGGCGCGAGCAGTTCGTGCTTTTGCGTAAGCCGCGCTGCGTATCGTGGGATCATACGGGCCGTGCTCGGCGATTTTGCTTTTTGCACGGTGGGGAATAATAGGAGCAGGACGATGATCGATGGACTGGTGGGCGGGCGCTTATACGGCGAGGCGCAGATCCGCACGGGGCAGAATGGTAAGCGCTTTGTGACCTGCAAGGTCCGGGCGACCACCAATGATGGCGATACGATTTTCGTTAACGTGATTGCGTTTGATGATGAGGTGCAGACTGCGCTGCTCGCTCTTGGTGACGCGGATAGCGTCGCGTTGAGTGGTGCGTTGACGCCGAAGGTTTGGACCGACAAGAATGGGTTGATTAAGCCTGCTGTGGATATGGTTGCGCATAAGGTGCTTGTGGGGTATTTGCGAGAAGGGTAATGGTTGGTTTTTGCCTTTTGCGGCGGCATTTGGCCGTGTTCTGAGGGCTTTGGCCTTTCCTTGAATTGTTAGTGGTCTATTAGCGTTGCCCCTGTGCGGGGCGACACTGTAGTGGTTCAATGAACCTGGACACCTCTAAAGGGGATAATTCTCCAACTGAGGTGAGAAATGAGCAGACGGAACATTCCTGAAGAATTCAAGG
>NZ_FPBH01000070.1 GCF_900116445.1 Paraburkholderia aspalathi | reverse complement strand
TTCGAGGCAAACGTAGCTTGCGGCAGGTTCGCCAGTGCAGCCAGCATCTGGCCGGTCTGGTTCGAATCGTCGTCGATGGCCTGCTTGCCGAGGATCACCAGTTGCGGCTGTTCCTTGTCGACCAGCGCCTTGAGCAGCTTGGCGACCGCCAGCGGCTGCAGTTCTTCGCCCGACTCGATCAGGATCGCGCGGTCCGCGCCGATTGCCAGCGCCGTGCGCAGCGTTTCCTGCGCTTGCGTGACACCCGCCGACACGGCGATCACTTCGGTCGCCACGCCCGCTTCGCGCAGACGCACGGCTTCTTCAACCGCGATTTCGTCGAACGGATTCATCGACATTTTCACGTTCGTGAGATCAACGCCACTGCCGTCGGACTTCACACGGACCTTCACGTTGTAATCGACCACTCTCTTAACCGGCACAACAATCTTCATGGTTCCCTCCCCAATCGTTTGAACGCTAGTGTGCGTACTCAAACCAAGGGTTGGAATTCGGCATTCTGGAACGCCGCATTCCAGACGCTCGAATACGCGCGCAAGCTAGAACGGGAAGGATCCGCGCGTGCATCCACACCGACAAACCCCGTTAACCCCAGCCTAATCGCGCCTTCCGCAATCAGTAATTGAGCGACGACTTTTGCTGATGCACGCTATCACTCATCAAAGCAAGGTAATCGATCGGCCCTGCTTAGCGCCGCGGCTATCCGTTTTCATCAACCTACCAAAACTCGTCACCATGTCAGTCAATTGGCCGGAAACAATCTTCGAGCATTTCAAAGCCGCTGACGTGCGGCAAGTGGCATACGTGCCCGATGCGGGGCACAAACGTCTTATCGAACTCTGTGAAGCAGACACGGAGATCCATGCGGTTTCGCTGACCACCGAAGAAGAAGGGGTGGCCATGATGGGCGGCGCATGGGTCGGCGGCCAGCGCGGCGTACTGCTTCTGCAGTCG
The DNA here is from genome assembly GCF_900116445.1 of Paraburkholderia aspalathi. Taxonomy (GTDB): domain Bacteria; phylum Pseudomonadota; class Gammaproteobacteria; order Burkholderiales; family Burkholderiaceae; genus Paraburkholderia; species Paraburkholderia aspalathi. The sequence continues at coordinate 8,626 of NZ_FPBH01000070.1, read as the reverse complement.
AGCGGCGTGGGTAACTGCATCAACATGCTCTCGCTGCAACACGAATGCCGCATGCCCATCGTGATGCTGGTCACCATGCGCGGAGAGTGGGGCGAATTCAATCCCTGGCAAGTCGCCATGGGCAAATCCACCCAGGAAGCCCTCGAATCGGCCGGCGTTTATGTCTACCGCGCGGATGATCCCGCCGACGTCCCCGAGACCGTACGCGCCGCACTGAATTTTGGCTACAACACCTCCCGGATGGTCGCTGTCCTGATCGGGCAGCGCGTTATCGGCACCAAGAACTTTAACAAGTGAGCACGAACATGACTCAGCAGACGACACCGCTGAACCGTCGACTGGCGGTGAAGCGGATTCTTCGCGATCGGCAGCAGGACGTTCTGGCAGTGACCAGCCTTGGCAATCCGACCTTCGATGTGGCCGCCGCCGGCGACACGCCACAGAACTTCTACCTTTGGGGTGCGATGGGAGGCGCCGTCAGCTTCGGTCTTGGCATTGCGCTTGCACAACCTGAGAAGCGCGTGATCGTGTTCGTTGGCGACGGTGAAATGATGATGGGCCTCGGGTCGCTCGCGACCGTGGGCGTCGATCGGCCGTCCAATCTCTCGATCGTCGTTATCGACAACGAACACTACGCGGAAACGGGCATGCAACTGGCCCACGCGGGGCGAGGTGTCGACATCACGGCAATCGCGCGTGCGGCCGGCTTCGAAAAGGCGACGACGATCTACACCGAGGGCGAGCTTGAGGAGTATGTCGACGTCGTTCTCAAGGCCAGGGGCCCTGTGCTCGCCACGGTAAAGGTCGGAACCGATCCCGAGCCCACCGCCCTTCCTCCCCGCGACGGTCCGTACCTGCGCAGCCGCTTCCGTGAAGCACTGCTTGGCGCCGCGGCCCACGCGAGTCAATAAGCGCCGGGGCGCAGATTCCTGCAGGAAAGCGGTGGAGCGGCTAACTGCCGCCCTACCGCTTTCTTCGCTCTCGCCCCACTTTGCACCCCCTGTACAATCGGGATCACTGTGACTTCGCGCTGATCCCCTTATGCCCGCCAAGGCCTATTCCGATATGTTGGTGGAGGTCTTTCGACAGTTGGACCGGCAGCCCGAGATGCTCGAGCGCGTCTTCGATTGCTTTCCGGACGTGCTCTATTACATCAAGGACGCCCAGGCGCGCTATCTTTCCGTCAATCAAACGCTCATCAACCGAAGTGGGTTGGCGCGCGACGACGTGATCGGCCAGACGGCCGACCAACTATTCCCGGTGACCGGTGCAAGCACCAACGCGCAAGATCTGAACGTTATCGAAAGCCAGTCTCCGATTGTCGATCGCCTGCGCCTCTACTCGTCCGGATCGGGGCATCGATACTGGTGCCTGAGCTCCAAGTTCCCGGTACTCAACGAAGAGGGGCAAGCGATCGGACTGATCGGCATCTCGCGCGATCTGCCCCGTCCCGACGAACGGCACCACGGCTACCGCCGCTTACTGGAATATCTGGATTATCTGGAACAGAACCTCGGACAGAACATCCTGGTCACTGAGGCGGCGGAACGCGCCTCCATCTCGGTCGACACATTGGAACGTCTGACCCGTGAAGTGTTTCATCTGACGCCCAAGCAACTGCTGATGAAATTGCGGATCGACCACGCGTGCAAGCTGCTCGAAACGACTGACAACAGCATTACCGATATCGCGACGGACTGCGGCTACGCGGACCATAGTGCCTTTGCGCGGCAATTCAAGTCCGCCACGCACCTCACGCCCCGACAGTATCGAAACGCGCGAGGGCGTGGCCTGCATCCACACTGATCAACCGCCTGCCGGGCGCTAGTAAACGCCCTCTTCGATCACAAGTTGGCCCGAAGTGAGTCGCGCCGGCGAGAGCGGCGAGAGGTCCAAAGTTCTGAACTCGCCGAAGGTCAGCAGCTCAGCCATTGCACGGCCGACACCGGGACTGTGCATCATGCCGTGACCGCTGAAACCGGCCGCCACGAACGAGTTCTCCGGCCCCGACTGACCGACGATACCGTTCTGATCAAGGATGTTGTATTCGTAGTAGCCAGCCCATGCGTGCTCCACGCGTAGCGCCTCAAACGCAGGGATCCGCTCTGCCAGCGTCGGCCAGATGATCTCGTCAAACTCGGAAAACTGCACGTCGAGCGGCAGGTTGTCCAGATCCATCTCCGCCGAAGGCGAGACGATACACAGGAAATGGTTCTGCTCCCTGCGCAGGTATACGCCAGATGTATCGATCAGAATCGGCATATCCGGAATCGATGTCGGGCATGACACGACGAACGCCGAACGCCGTCTCGGCCGAACCGGCAGATCGACACCCACGCTTTTTGCAAGAGGCGCGCACCACGCTCCGCTTGCATTCATGAACGTGTCTCCGGAGATTTCCCGCCCGTCCGTCAGTTCGACATGGGTAATCCGGTCTCCGCGTGTACGGTAGCCCGCCGCTTCGCCCGTAGTGAAATGAACGCCCGCCTCTCTCGCACGGTTTCTGAACCATTGCATCACGCTGTACCCATCGAACCAACCTTCGCCTGCAAGGCCTTCAACGCCATAAGTCAGATCGCTGACGTTCATCCACGGGTAGCGCTGCTGCAACGCTGCAGCGGAATGCTCCCGCAGTTCGACGCCTAACGATCTGGCCAGTGCGCTCCGCCGACGTAGCACGCTCTCCTGCTGCGAATTACCCACGAACAGATAGCCGCAATCCACCAGATCGACACCGGCGCCATACCGTGCCTTCTCCCGCTCGCAGGAGGAGAAGAAGTCATAACCGAACTGCGATAGCTGAATGCAGATGGGCGTTGAAAACTGCTGCCGGATCGAACTGGCCGAGAGCGACGATGATGCGATTCTGTAGGTCGGATCTTTTTCGATCACCCAGATCTCACGTCCGGGCATCTTCTGGAGGCTCAGGAAATACGCGATTGAACAACCAATTGCACCACCACCCGTGATGACAATCCTTTCGCTCATGATTTACCTTCGAAGGCTCGTTGGCTCCTGAGAGCCGAGCAGTGTGTGAATAACGGACTATCAGACCGCTACAGTTTCGAGGCTTTGACACGCGGCGCGAATCCGGGCGAGCGCTTCGTTCAAGTCGTCGAGTGATGCGGCATAAGAGAGTCTGAAGTACGGCGAGAGCAGAAAACCGGAACCTGAAACCACTGCCACGTTCGCCTCTTCCAACAGGTACATGACGAAGTCCTGGTCGTTCTCCAGAAGCCTGCCGCTCGGCGTACGGCTTCCAATGACGCCATGGCAGCCGATAAACGCATAAAACGCGCCTTCGGGTTCGTTACTGTGGAGTCCCGGAATGTCGCTCAGCGTTTTGACTACAAGTTTCCGGCGTTCGTCGAAAGCCGATCGCGATCTCTCGACGAATGACTGATCACCATTGAGTGCTTCAATCGCGGCGTATTGCGACACCGACGACGCACTGGTCACAATCTGCCCTTGCACCAGATTCATGGCGCGGATGAGCGCAGCCGGTCCGGCGGAATAGCCAATCCGCCAGCCTGTCATCGAGTACACCTTGGAGACGCCGTTGATGACGAGCGTGCGCTCCTGCAACTCTGGCGCCACGTTCAAAATATTGACGAACGGGCTTCCGGTATAGATGAGCTTCTCGTAGATGTCGTCCGACAGCACCCAGACATGGGGATGTCGACGCAGTACTTCGGCGATGGTGCGGAGTTCTTCAACCGAGTAAACCGCCCCGGTCGGATTCGATGGTGAATTCAGCATCAGCCACTTGGTGCGCCGCGTGATCGACGCCTCCAGCTGCGCAGCCGTCAGTTTGAACCCTGCCGCTTCGTCGCACGCCACGACGATGGGCGTGCCGGTCGCCATTTTGACGATCTCCGGATAGGAGACCCAGCACGGCGCGGGCACGATCACTTCATCGCCCGGGTTAAGAGTCGCGAAAAAGGCCGCGAAAATCGCCTGCTTCGCACCGACGGACACGCTGACGCCATCCACTGGGTAGTCGACGCCATTGTCGCGCTTCAGTTTCGCGACGATCGCCTCGCGCAACTCCCGAATGCCCGCGGCCTCCGTGTAGCGTGTCTTGCCTTCGCGCATCGCACGAATCGCCGCAGCCTGGATATTCTCGGGCGTGTGAAAGTCTGGTTCGCCTTGCGACAGGGAAATAATGTTCTTCCCGGCACGACGTAGTTCTGCCGCTTTTGCTGCCATTGCCATCGTCTGCGCAGGGGCGATCTGGCCAATGCGGTCTGCAATGAAGCCCATTGTGTTCATTCCGTTTATATGAAGATCCCAGTGCGTGAACCGGGGTCGCCTGTCGGTGGCGCCCCGGAACACAGGTGCTTACAGACGTTCAGCCACTGCCTTCATTTGCAGGAACTGCAGAAGGTAGTCGGGACCGCCCGTCTTGGTATCGGTACCCGTGAGGTTGAAGCCGCCGAACGGCTGAACACCAACTAGCGCGCCCGTACACTTGCGGTTGAAGTACAGATTGCCGACGTGGAAATCACGGCGTGCTCGTTCGATGCGGCTGCGGTCGTTCGAGAAGAGCGCGCCGGTCAGCCCGTAGACCGTGTCATTGACCACGGCCAGACCTTCGTCGAAATCCTTGACGCGAATCGCGGCGACGAACGGTCCGAACACTTCCTCTTGTGCAATGCGCGCGCGAGGCGACACGTCGCCGAAGATGGTCGGCTCGATCAGATAGCCCGCTGCGTTTTCCACAGCCTTGCCGCCAGTCAACAGCTTGCCCTCGGTGTGACCGATATCGATGTACGACAGTACCTTCTTGTACTGCAACTCATTGCACACCGGACCAAAACTCGGATTGTCCTTCGCCTCGCTGACAACGAGTTCCTTCGTCTTCGCAACGACCTTCTCGAGCAAGGAGTCATAGACCGAATCCACCACGATCAGACGCGAGCAAGCCGAACACTTCTGGCCGGAATAGCCGAACGCTGCCTGGATCACTGCAGTCGCTGCGTCATCGAGATTGGCCGTTTCATCGACAAGGATCGCGTCCTTGCCACCGAGTTCAAGAAACACTCGCTTGAACCATTTCTGGCCTTCGGCAAGCTTCGCGGCGGACTCGTTGATCTGGGCACCGGTTGCGAGCGAGCCCGTGAAGTTGATGAAGCGCGTCTTCGGATGGGCGACCAGATACGACCCGATTTCGCGTCCGGTGCCCGGCAGATAATTCACCACGCCAGGCGGCAGCCCTGCTTCGGCGAAGATGTCGAAGATCTTCGCCAGTGACACCACCGTATCTTCAGCAGGCTTGCAAACAACCGTGTTACCCACCACGATCGCGCCGACCGTCATGCCGGTCATTAACGCCATCGGGAAATTCCACGGCGAAATCGTCACACCCACGCCCAACGGAATGTAGAAGCTCTCGTTCTCCTCACCCGAATAATCAATCAGCGAACCGAGGCCGCCGACGTGCTTGATCGCCTGACGTGCGTAGTACTCGGTGAAGTCGATCATTTCCGCGACTTCGGCGCTCGCTTCGACATAGTTCTTGCCGATTTCATAGACCAGCCATGCCTCGAGTTCGCGCTTGCGCCGACGCATGATTGCTGCGGCCTTCAACATGACGCGCGACCGATCTTCCTGGCTCCAACGCTTCCATGATTCGAAGGCCGCCCAGGCGGCTTCCAGCGCGGCGTCCGCGTGCCGCGTCGTCGCCTTGGCGGTATAGCCTACGATCTCGTCCGGGTTCGACGGATTCGTCGAGACGAGTGTCGCTTCGGTCTGCACGCGCTCGCCATTGATCACCAGCGGATAGGTCTTGCCAAACTCGGCACGCACCTCTTTCAGAGCCTGCTGCATGTCTGCTTTGGCACTCTCGGTGTCGAACAAATCGAACGGCTCGTTTTTGAACGGCGCAATCAACATCGCTTTCTCCAGATTGAATGGTTTGGGCTGCTTTGCCGCTCTGACTAACGCGGCACGCCACCTTGAACCGATTGTCCAGCGCAAAATTGTTCCGGTCTTGATCTAGTCACCTTTAATTTTGCGGAGTTCTGCACAATCATAGAAAGATGGAGGATGCCAACACCCTCCAATAGCGCTCTGCTATAGAGACTCTTGAGAATTTGATGGAAAACATCGTAAATACCGATTTGCGGCTTTCTGCTATTTGCTACACTGGATCAACGGGGCATCTCTTCATTCGGAGCACGTATCATGGCCATGCATTTCGATCTCGTTGATCTTCGTCTCATCACATGTATCGCAGAGACGGATAGCCTGACGCGTGGCGCCGAGCGATTTCATATGTCCGTACCTGCTGCAAGCACCCGGATCAAGAATCTGGAAGAAAGCATGGGGACCAAGCTGCTGTATCGGACCAGCCAGGGCGTTACGCTCACGCCGCCGGGTCAGGCATTCCTTCACCACGCCCGGTTGGTCCTGTCGCAACTCGAGCAGCTGCGCGGCGACATGCAGGAGTACGCGCGCGGCATCAAAGGTCATGTGCGGATCTTTGCGAACACTACCGCTACAACTGAATTCTTACCTAACGACCTGCGTGACTTTCTCGCGGAACATCCTGACGTGAACGTCGAACTTCGCGAACGGTTGAGCCATGACGTCGTGCGTGCGGTCAGTGAAGGCACGGCGGACGTCGGGATAGTCGCCGGCAACGTCAGGCCTGAATCTCTGCAAGTCCTGCCGTACCGCTCAGACCGGCTCATATTGGCGGTCTCGAATGCGCACCCCCTCGCCGGGAAGACGTCCATTCCATTTGAAGAGGCAAGTGGGTTTGACTTCGTCGGAATGCCCGAAGCTAGCGCGATTCATACCTTTCTGAACCGCGTAGCAAGCGACATGCACAAGAAGCTTCAGGTACGCATTGAAGTAGGTAACTTCGAAGCGCTGTGCCGGATGATCGAGGCCAACGTCGGGATCGGCGTGCTGCCTTGCTCGTCAGCGGTGCGCTACGTGAAGACCATGAACATCCGCCTCGTTGAAATCGAGAACGACTGGGCGACGCGCAATCTGCTGATCTGCGTGCGCAGCCTCGACCTGTTGCCGTCTTTCGCGCGGGAGCTGGTCGACCTCCTCACGCAGAAGTGCAAAACCGATCATGAGGCCCAGCCGGCCTGAACGTCAGCAGTTAGTCTGCGCTTAAAGCCCTCTTCTCCACACACAAATTGTAGTCAGCAGACCGGTGCGTCAATCTAGCGTGAACGACGCTACCCGATGCCCCCATGACTGCTGAACTCGACTACCTGCGCACCTGGATCGGCCGCACACAGGCCGAACGCGAATTCGTCTCACCACGTCTTGCGCAACAACTCGCCGCGACGCTGGATTACGAGGACGTCCCTCATGCCGGTTCTCTGTTGCCTCCGCTGTGGCACTGGGCGTTGTTTCCCCACATCGTTTCGCAATCGCAGGTCGGCGCGGACGGACATCCGAAACGCGGTGGATTCTTGCCGCCAGTGCCACTACCCAGACGCATGTGGGCGGGCAGCCGGGTCCGGTTCGAACGTCCGCTCGTGGTCGGCAGCGAAGTCACCAGGACGTCGCAGATTCTTGACGTCGCCGCCAAAGAAGGGCGCACAGGAAAGCTCGTGTTTGTGCGCCTGCGTCACGAACTGGAAGACCTCGAAGGTCCGCTGGTTTCCGAGGAGCAAGACATTGTGTACCGCGAATCCGCAACGACGGCGTATACCGCGGCAACCGGCCCGAGCGCGCCTGCGGAGTTCACTTGGAAGCGGGAGATCGTGCCCGACCCGATACTGCTCTTTCGCTACTCCGCCGATACCTTCAACGGCCACCGCATTCACTATGACCGCACCTACGCCCAGGAACAGGAAGGCTATCCGGCGCTGGTCGTTCACGGGCCACTGACTGCGACGTTGCTGATCGATCTAGTCCGGCGCAGCCTTCCTGACGAATCGATTGCATCTTTCTCATTCAAAGCGGTCAACCCGCTATTTGACTGCGCCCCCTTTTTTATCTACGCGGCCCGTGCCCCGGGACCGACCGAAGTGAAGCTCTGGGCGGCCGATTCCGACGGCGTGTTGTGCGTCGATGCCGAGGCGACGCTAACGGCACCCGCGTATATTTTTCAAAAATGAACTCTGAGGAGTAGAGACAAGTGCTGGCTAACGTTGACCCCTACCAGGACATTCGCGAAGCGGTTCGCGATTTGTGTTCCAACTTCCCCGCCGAGTATTTCCGCAAGATCGACGAGGAACGCGCCTACCCTGAAACCTTTGTGCAAGCTCTAACCGACGCCGGTTGGCTTGCGGCCCTTATTCCGCAGGAATATGGCGGCTCCGGGCTCGGACTGACCGAAGCTTCGGTGATCATGGAAGAGATCAACCGCAGCGGCGGCAATTCCGGTGCGTGTCACGGGCAGATGTACAACATGGGGACACTGCTCAGGCACGGCTCGGCAGAGCAAAAGGCTAAATACCTTCCGGAAATCGCCAGCGGAAAGTTGCGGCTTCAGTCGATGGGCGTGACCGAGCCGACGACCGGCAGCGACACCACCAAGCTCAAGACAACCGCGACTCGCCAAGGCGACAGATACGTCGTCAACGGTCAGAAGGTGTGGATCTCCCGGATCCAGCATTCCGATCTCATGATTCTGCTCGCGCGGACCACGCCGATC
>NZ_FPBH01000072.1 GCF_900116445.1 Paraburkholderia aspalathi | reverse complement strand
AGAGGTGTCCAGGTTCATTGAACCACTACACACTTACTTTCTTTGCCGCCGCAAAGAAAGATAAGCAAAGAAAGCGGCTAGAAGCCCCTGCTAAGTGGGCACCGTTGTCTGCTGCGGGTAGTGGTGCGACTGGAATCCGTGCTCTCCCACGTTCCGCGTTAGTGACAAAGGAGTCATCAGCTCCCACTCCGCACTGCGTGCATCGCGGACGGGTCTGCATGGGAAACCACGGGCTTCGGTTGAGGTTTGTGGGGGCCGTCGGCTTCGCCTCGGCGATGCACAAGCGCCAAAACGTAGCGGGTGGTTTTATGAACGGCTCTTCGGCGCGCGAAGCGCCGCCGGAAATATGACGCCCTTGTCACAAGCTTATGCACGGGCACGAACACAGATTCCAGATGCACCACTACCCCTAGCAGACCACGGTGCCCACTTAGCAGGGGCTTCTAGCCGCTTTCTTTGCTTATCTTTCTTTGCGGCGGCAAAGAAAGTAAGTGCCGCCCCGCACAGGGGCAACGCTAATAGACCACTAACAATTCAAGGAAAGGCACCAAAGCCAGATCAAGGAAAGGCCAAAGCCCCAAGAACACGGACAAAAGCGCCACGCAGGCAAAAAACCCAAAACCAGCGCCGTCAGGCAACCCCCCACCCGAACGGGCAAAAACCACCCCAAAACCCGCCGAGCAGGCACACAACCCAATAGCGCCCCCACCCAATTTGTGCTTTACTTTTCGGCAGACCCATAAAAAAAGTAAACCCGCAGCACCCTAATCGGACCCCACGAGCAGGCAGCTGAAAGCAGGAAAAAACAAAGGTCCGGTTTCACCCCATAAGGAGACAACTTCATGGCGATCAGCATCAGTCTGACGGTGAACGGCGCGCCCATCAGCGCCTCAATCGACCCGAACACCCTGCTTGTCCAGTTCCTGCGCGATCAACTTCGCCTAACAGGAACGCACATCGGCTGCGACACCGCCCAGTGCGGCGCATGCACGGTCCACCTGAACGGCCGCGCAGTCAAATCCTGCAACATCCTCGCGGTCCAGGCCGAAGGCGCAACCATCACCACCATCGAAGGACTCGCCAAAGACGGCGCTCTCCACCCGATGCAAGCTGCCTTCAAACACTGCCACGGCCTGCAGTGCGGTTTCTGTACGCCCGGCATGGTGATGAGCGCGGTCTCGCTCGTCGAGCGCCAACCCAATCTCACCGGCGACGACGTGCGCGCCCAGCTCGACGGCAATCTCTGCCGCTGTACGGGCTATCACAACATCGTCAAAGCAGTGCTCGAAGGCGCCGAAGGCATGAAGTCCGCCGGCACGGCCAACGCCAATGCCGCGGCCACTGCGCCCGCCACCGCCTGAGGAGCCGACGATGAACGCACCCGACACCCACCTCATCGGTACTTCCGTCGAACGTAAGGAAGACTATCGTTTCCTCACCGGCAACGGTCAGTACACCGACGACATCGTCCTGCCGCAGCAAACCTACGCAGTATTCCTGCGCTCGCCGCACGCACACGCAAAAATCAACAGCATCGACACCACCGCGGCCAAACAGTCGCCCGGCGTCGTCGCGATCTTCACCGGCGCGGACATGGCCGCGGACAGCGTCGGCGGACTGCCGTGCGGGTGGCTAATTCACAGCACCGACGGCAAGCCGATGAACGAGCCGCCGCATCCGATCATCGCGCACACGAAAGCGCGCCACGTCGGCGATCAGGTCGCGCTCGTCATCGCCGATTCGATCAAGGCCGCGAAAGACGCCGCCGAACTGATCGAGGTCGATTACGACGTGCTGCCGGCCGTGGTCGACACGGCGCACGCGTCCGATCCGGGCCAGGCCGCGGTTCACGACGAAGTGCCGGACAACGTCTGCTACAACTGGGGCCATGGCGACAAAGCCGCGACCGACGCCGCCTTCGCCAAAGCCGCGCACGTCACCACGCTCGACATCGTCAACAACCGCCTGATCCCGAACGCGATCGAACCGCGCGCGGTCAACGCAAGCTACTCGGTGCAGGACGACAGCTACACGCTCTACGTCGCGAACCAGAATCCGCACGTGGAACGCCTGTTGATGGCCGCGTTCGTGCTGTCGTTGCCGGAATCGAAACTGCGCGTGATCGCGCCGGATGTCGGCGGCGGCTTCGGGTCGAAGATCTTTCTGTACGCCGAAGACGTGGCGCTGACGTGGGCATCGAAAAAGATTCGCCGTCCGATCAAATGGACCGCCGAGCGCTCGGAAGCCTTCGTGTCCGACGCGCATGGCCGCGATCACGTGACCAAAGCCGAATTGGCCATGGACGCCGACGGCAAGTTCCTCGCGATGCGCATCCACACGATCGCCAACATGGGCGCGTATCTGTCGACCTTCGCCTCGAGCGTGCCGACCATCCTGTACGCGACGCTGCTCGCCGGTCAGTACGCGACGCCCGCCATCTACGCCGAGGTGAAAGCGGTCTTCACCAACACCGTCCCGGTCGACGCCTACCGCGGTGCCGGCCGTCCGGAAGCAACGTACGTGGTCGAGCGTCTGGTCGAAACCGCCGCACGTGAGATGAAGATCGATCCGGCCGAAATCCGCCGTCGTAACTTCATCCGCGAGTTTCCGTACGCGACGCCGGTCGGCCTCACCTACGATACCGGCGACTACGAGGCCACGCTGAGCCGTGCGCTCGAACTAGCGGACGTGAAAGGCTTCCCGGCACGCAAGCAGGAATCCGAAAAGAACGGCAAGCTGCGCGGCCTCGGCTACTCGTGCTACATCGAAGCCTGCGGTTTGGCGCCGTCGAACATTGCCGGCGCATTGGGCGCACGCGCCGGACTCTTCGAAGTCGGCCAGATTCGGGTGCATCCGACCGGCTCGGTCACCGTGTTCACCGGCTCCCACAGTCACGGCCAGGGGCATGAGACAACCTTCGCGCAAGTGGTCGCGGACCGGCTCGGCATTGCGCTGGAGAGCGTGGAGATCGTGCACGGCGACACCGGCCGCATTCCGTTCGGCATGGGTACGTACGGCTCGCGCTCGATCGCGGTCGGCGGCTCGGCGATCATGAAGGCGCTCGACAAGATCGAAGCCAAGGCGAAGAAAATCGCCGCTCATCTGCTGGAAGCCGCGGCCGAAGACATCGAGTTCAAGGATGGCGTATTCCGCGTCGCGGGCACCGATCGCACCAAAGCATTTGCCGAGATATCGCTCGCCGCCTACGTGCCGCACAACTATCCGCTCAACGTGCTCGAACCGGGTCTCGAAGAAAGCGCGTTCTACGATCCGACCAACTTCACGTATCCGGCGGGCTCGTACATCTGCGAAGTCGAGGTCGATCCGGAGACCGGTGTCTGCCGTATCCAGCAGTTCACCGCGGTCGACGATTTCGGCAACGTGATCAATCCGATGATTGTCGAAGGCCAGGTGCATGGCGGCCTGGCACAGGGCATTGGGCAGGCGATGCTGGAGCGCTGCGTGTACGACAACGAGAGCGGCCAGTTGCTGTCCGGCTCCTATATGGACTACGCGATGCCGCATGCGTCCGATCTGCCGAACTTCACCGTCGAAACCGCGAAGGGCACGCCGTGCACGCACAATCCGCTCGGCGTAAAAGGCTGCGGCGAGGCAGGCGCAATCGGTTCGCCGCCGGCCGTGATCAACGCGATCCTCGACGCACTCGCGCCGCTCGGCGTGACCGACCTGCAAATGCCGGCAACGCCGCATCGCGTGTGGTCCGCGATCCACGCAGCCAAGCAACCCCACTAAGATCCTGAGCGGAGCATTCGACATGTATTCATTCGAGTATCAACGCGCGACGGATCCCAAAGCGGCCGCCGCAGCCATCGCTGCCGACAGTGACGCCAAGTTCATCGCCGGCGGACAGAGCCTGTTGCCCACCATGCGTCTGCGGCTCGCGCAGCCGTCGCAACTGATCGACGTGACGCGGATTCCCGCGCTCAAATCGATCACCGTCGATGCCGGCAAGGTGACGATCGGCGCCGCCGTTTGCCATGCGGACGTCGCGGACCATGCGGAGCTGCGGCGCGTGCTGCCGGCGCTCGCGGACCTCGCCGGGCACATCGGCGATCGCCAGGTGCGCGCGCTCGGCACCATCGGCGGTTCGCTCGCGAACAACGATCCGGCCGCCTGCTATCCGGCTGCTGCGATGGCCTTGGACGCGACCATCGTCACCGATCGGCGACGAATCTCGTCGAGCGATTTCTTCGTCGGCATGTATGAGACCGCGCTGGCGCCCGACGAGTTGATCGTGGCCGTCGAGTTTCCCGTGCCCGAGCGCGCCGCTTACGAGAAATTCCGTAACCCGGCGTCGCACTTTGCACTGGTCGGCGTGTTCGTCGCGAAGTTCGCGAGCGGCGTGCGTGTCGCAGTGACAGGAGCGGCGTCTTCGGTATTTCGCGTGCCGGAACTGGAAAGCGCACTGACGGCGAATTTCACGCCCGAGGCCGCGCGAGGGGTAACCGTATCCGACGCCGACCTGAACACCGATATGCACGCGAGCGCCGAATATCGCGCGCATCTGATCCCGGTGTTGGCCGGGCGAGCGGTGACGAAAGCGAACGGTTAGCGATCCTTGCAGTTTGCGGCTGACGTGTCTCGGCGGAGCGCGTCAGCCGTGTTCGATCACGCACGCGGTGTGGCGCGACGCTCGCGTTCATTCGCTCCGTTCCGCCGACGGTATGAGTGACACGGACGAGCGCGCCGTTTTGCTCTTCACCATGCAGAGTCAGGAACACCATGCAGCCTGCTTCCATCGACGACACTCTCGCGCAACTCGCCGCCCAAAACTACTTCGCCAGCCGCGAACTCGCGACCGCGTTGTATCTCGCCCTGCGCATGGAGCGGCCGTTGTTCGTCGAAGGCGAGCCGGGCGTCGGCAAGACCGAACTCGCCAAAGCCGCGGCGGGGATGCTCGGCACCTCGATGCTGCGGCTGCAATGCTACGAAGGGCTCGACACCGCCAGCGCGCTCTACGAATGGGACTACCCGCGCCAGATCATGGCGCTGCGTCTCGCCGAAGCCGCCGGCGAGCGGCCCGGCAACGACACGCTGTATCGCAGCGAATTCCTGTTGAAGCGTCCGCTGCTGCAAGCGCTGATGCCCGACGAAAATCATCCAGGCGCGCGGCGCGTGCTGCTGATCGACGAAATCGACCGCGCCGACGAACCATTCGAAGCGTTTCTGCTGGAACTGCTGTCGGACTTCCAGGTATCGATTCCCGAATACGGCACGGTGCGCGCGGAACAGCCACCGCTCGTCGTGATGACGTCGAACCGCACGCGCGAAGTGCACGACGCGTTGAAACGCCGTTGCCTGTATCAATGGATCGGCTATCCCGAGCGCGACCGTGAACTGGAGATCGTCGCCGCGCGCGCGCCGCAGACATCGGTTGAATTGCAGCGGCGCGCGGTCGATTTCGTACATCGGCTGCGCGGCATGGATCTGTTCAAGGCGCCCGGCATAGCCGAAACGATCGACTGGTGCCGCGCTTTGGAAGCGTTATCGGTGACGGAGCTCGATCCGCAGTCCGTACAGAACACCCTGGGTGTGCTGCTCAAGTATCAGGACGATCTGGCGCGCATCGACGCCGCGCAGATCGCGCAATGTCTCGCGACGCCGGGATAACGGCGATGACCACCGTCGCCGATACTTCGAGCACGTCGGTCGCACCGATCGATACGCCCACGCTCGCCCACAACGTCGTCCACTTTGTGCGCGTGCTGCGCGGCGCGGGCTTGCCGATGTCACCGGCGCAAGCCGTCGATGCACTCGCCGCGTTGCACTGGATCGACCTGGGCCGCCGCGACGATGTGCGCGCCGCGCTCGCCACGTTATTGGTCTCCGCGCCGGACGAACGCGACCTCTTCAACGCCGCCTTCGATCTGTTCTGGCGCGACCCGGATTGGGAAGGCAAGCTGCGCGCGCTGCTGCTGCCGAAAGTCCGCGATGGCTTGCCGCCACCCAAACGCAACAACCGTCTCGCCGACGCGCTTGCCGTACGCACGCCGCCCTCGCCGCACAGCAAGGCGCCACAGGAAACCGAACAACACGAACTACGCGCGCACGTTACCTTTAGTGCGGAAGAGCGGTTACGTCATCGCGATTTCGAAACGCTTTCCGCTGACGAATGGCGGACGTTGCGGCATCTGATTCGCGGCCAGCGTCTGCCGCTTGCCACCGAGCCGACGCGCCGCCTGAAGGCCGCGTCGCACGGCACACATGCCGATTTGCGCGCGAGCGCACGACAAGCGGTGCGCGCCGGTGGCGACTGGACAGTGTGGAAGTATCGCGCGGTGGTGGAACGCAAACCGCCGCTCGTGCTGCTGCTGGATATCTCCGGCTCGATGAGCAGCTATTCGCGCGCGGTCCTGTACTTCTGCCACGCGCTTCTGCAATCGCGTGAGCGCCTGCAGGTGTTCCTGTTCGGCACGCGCCTGACCAACGCGACTCGCGCGCTGCGCGAGCGCGATCCCGACGTGGCGATCGCGGCGCTCACCGATCTGGTGGTCGACTGGTCAGGCGGCACGCGGATCGGCGCGGCGCTGGCCGAATTCAACCGGCGCTGGGCACGTCGCGTGCTGACCGGCAGAGCCACGGTGCTGCTCGTCACCGACGGCCTCGATCACGAAGCGATCGACGTACTCGACACCGAAATGGCCCGCTTGCGCCGCTTCGCACACCGTATCGTGTGGCTCAATCCGCTGCTGCGTTTCAGCGGTTTTTCACCGAAAGCGCGCGGCGTGCAGGCGATTCTGCCGTACGTCGACGCACATCGCCCGGTTCATAATCTGGACAGTCTGACGGCGTTCGGCCGCGACCTCGCGCAGCTCACACGCGCGCCTCGTTCGACCGTCTCCGCGACGACAACTGCAGGAGCAACGCCATGGAATTAAGTGAAACCCATACGCTGCCGGTTTCCCAGCAGCGCGCGTGGGATGCGCTAAACGATACCGAAATCTTGCGCGCGTGCATTCCCGGCTGCGAGAGCATCGACCCGGATGGCGAAAACGCGTATGCGGTGGTGTTGAGCGCATCGGTCGGTCCGGTGAAGGCGCGCTTCAAAGGGCGTATGCTGCTGACCGATATCGAGGCGCCGAACAGCTACACCATCGTTTTCGAAGGTCAGGGTGGCGCGGCGGGCTTCGGCAAGGGCAATACGCGCGTCACGCTCGAACCCGAGGGCGACGCCGCGACGAAGCTCTCGTACACGGCGACGGCACAGGTCGGCGGCAAGCTCGCCCAGATCGGTTCGCGGCTGGTCGACGGCGCTGCACGTAAAATCGCGGGCGAATTTTTCAAGCGCTTCGGCGCGCAAGTCGGCGGCGACGCTGACGGCGCGACGGCCCCGGATGTCGGCGACGCTGCAGCAACCGACGCGGCGGCGCAGAATACAGAATCGAATGAGGCCGCGGACACTGAGTCCGGCGGCGACGGAACGAAAAGGAAGAAATCATGGACAGCGTGGATCTCGAAGTCCTGAAGTCCAGCGCACGTTGGCTGGAAGAGGGACATCGCGCGCTACTGGTGACGGTGGTGAAGACGTGGGGCTCGTCGCCGCGTCCCGAGGGCGCGATGCTCGCGGTGCGTGACGATGGCCTTGTGGTGGGTTCCGTCTCGGGCGGCTGCATTGAAGACGACCTGATCGACCGCGTGCGGCAAAAGGGTATTGAGCAGACCCGCCCGGAGGCGGTGAAGTACGGCATTACCGCGGAAGAAGCGCATCGCTTCGGCCTGCCTTGCGGCGGCACGATCCAGCTGGTGCTGGAGCCTTTAACGCAGCAAAGCGGCATTGCCGATCTGTGCCATGCAGTGGAAGACGGCCGCCTGGTGGCGCGCGAAGTCGACATGGTGACGGGCGCGGTGCGGCTCGACGCGGCGCTGGCAACTGACGGCGTGCATTTCGACGGCGAGCGTCTGCTGACGATTCACGGCCCGCGTTACCGGATGCTGGTGATCGGGGCGGGGCAGTTGTCGCGCTATCTGTGCAACATCGCGGTTGGGCTCGATTATCAGGTCACCGTATGCGATCCGCGCGAGGAGTACACCGAGGAGTGGCGCATTCCCGGCACGAAGATTGTGCGGACGATGCCGGACGATACGGTGATCGACATGAAGCTCGACGAGCGGTGCGCGGTGATTGCGCTGACGCATGATCCTAAGCTGGATGATCTCGCGCTGATGGAGGCGTTGAAGACGCCGGCTTTTTATGTGGGCGCTTTGGGGTCGAGAAGGAATAATCAGGCGCGGCGCGAGCGGTTGAAGGAGTTCGATCTGAACGATACCGAGTTGGCCCGGCTGCATGGGCCGGTCGGGATTTATATTGGCAGTCGGACGCCGCCTGAGATTGCGGTTTCTATTCTTGCTGAGGTTACTGCGGCTAAGAATGGGGTTTCGTTGCCGACTCTATTACAGGTTGAGGGCGCTAAGGCCGCGCGGGAGATTGCTGCTTCTGGTGGGGCTGCTTGTAGTGTTTAGGTTTTTTGCCTTTTGCGGCGGCATTTGGCCGTGTTATTAGGGCTTTGGCCTTTCCTTGTTTTGTTAGTGGTCTATTAGTGTTGCCCCTGTGCGGGGCGGCACTTACTTTCTTTGCCGCCGCAAAGAAAGATAAGCAAAGAAAGCGGCTAGAAGCCCCTGCTAAGTGGGCACCGTGGTCTGCTACGGGTAGTGGTGCGACTGGAATCCGTGTTCTCTCACATTCAGCGTTAGTGACAAAGGATTCATCAGCTCCCACTCCGCACTGCGTGCGTCGCGGACGGGTCTGCATGGGAAACCATGGGCTTCGGTTGAGGTCTGTGGGGGCCGCCGGCTTCGCCTCGGCGACGCGCCTCTCCACTCACCTGGAGACCCCGACTAAAAAATAATATTTCGGTGTGCTGCAATCACCGTCGCAGCCGCAGTTGCCATTCCAATCAAAATCGCGGTAGCCGTGGGCGTGCAATGACGAGCCGCAACCCGTTGGCGAGGCGGAAGCGTCAGAACGTAGCGCGTGGTTTTATGAACGGCTCTTCGGCGCGCGCAGCGCCGCCGGAAGTATGACGCCCTTGTCACAAGAGCATGTAGTGGCACGAACACAGATTCCAGATGCACCACTACCCTGAGCGAGCTGCGGGACCCGCTTAGCAGGGGCTTCTAGCCGCTTTCTTTTGCCTACTTTTCTTTGCGGCGGTGTATAGACCGGGGACATGGTTGACAGACGTGCGGAGACATCGTTGACACTTTATGGTCAGCGATTGCCGCTCCTCAGGTCAAGGGTGAGGATG
>NZ_FPBH01000069.1 GCF_900116445.1 Paraburkholderia aspalathi | reverse complement strand
GCATGGCGTGGAACAACTGGGGCAAAAAGTAGACAGGCTTGAACCCCTGTTCTCCGCCGCATCTGACGATCCGGTGTGCTTTAACTAGCGCTTACCTTGCTTCACTGATACCACTGGCATATGGCATAGGCGTCAGGCCCAGCAGCCGGCCACTTCCCGACGGTTGTGAAGCTGTCGCCATCCAAACATTTCCCTCATTAGGGTCCACGCGCTGCCTGCGCCGATTCCCGCAAGCTTTGCCAGCAATGCCACGCCGGGGTGCAAGCCGCTGCGCACCTGCTGATCCTACTGTGCTTCGAGCAGGCTGATCTGATTGCGCACAAGCGCGAGCCGCTCACTTTCGCGCTCAACCTCGGCGCAGAGGCCGGGTGGCAGTGGCTCGCGCTGCCGTGACCACCGGTGAGTCCGGATCTGGCTATCGACATACCTGACCCAGAGATGGTGCAGCACGAGCAAGCGGCGAATCCGGTTGGTGTGCGCGGTACGCTCCTGCCGCACGCGCTCCGGTTTCCAGTGCAGGCGCCGGTCGTTTTCCTGCTCAGGCATCGATCTGGGGGGGGGGCGCGACGGCCCATACACGGTGCTTGCCCGCGTAATAACGCATAAGCATGGAGAGTATTGTCGCTGCCAAGGCGATCCGTCTCCGCGCGAGGGAAGCGCCGGTACGCGTCGTTGACGAAGGCCTGTACATCGTGATTTCAGGCTCATCGCGGGCGCGAATGCGTTGGCGTAACGGATGCTTGCAGCTCAGGTCGAAGAAATTGCTTGTGTAAACCGACTGGTCATCTTATTCTGTGTCTTTAATCGACGAGTTGGGCGATGGCAACTACCGATGTACGCGAAAGACTCCTTGATTCGGGCATGGATGCTTTCTATGCCAGAGGCTTTAACGCTACCGGTGTCCAGGAGATAGCTAACGGTGCGAATGTTCCAAAAGGATCGTTCTACAATCATTTTGATAGCAAAGATGCGTTTGCGGTCGAAGTGGTTGAACGCTACTGGGATCGTGGTAGTAGAGCACTTCGCATATTGAACGACGCCTCGGTAGGTGATCCTTTGGCGCGGCTGAGGCACTATTTCGAGACACTCATATCGGCTCGAAAAACGGCGAAATACAGATCTGGTTGTCTGATTGGAAATTTCTCGTCTGAAATCTCTGACCAGAGCGAAATGATGCGCGAACGCATTGAAATCGCTTTCCGAGATTGGACTAAACTGCTGGAAGTTTGTGTAAGAGAAGCTCAAGATTCTGGGCTGGTCCAAACGGATTTGCCTGCTTCGGTAGTCGCGGCTTTTATCCTGAATGCCTGGCAAGGGACGGTCCTCAGAGCAAAGGTCGAGCGCGGAGATGTTCCATTCAAACAGTTTATGACGATGATTTTTGACGGTTTCCTGAATTGATTGCCAGGTTGGATCAACATTAACCGTGTTGACCAATGCGAATGACTGTTGCGTCGTAGCTATGCATGCTGGATGCAACGTGACACGCACCTAGATCGACTCAGAGCGCGACGTCAAAGATAATGTGCATTGAAAATGTGTCATTCCTGTTTTCATAAGGAGTTCTATTCGTATCACAACATGAATCAGCATGCCACACGCTAGTCAACTCGCATGCGAACGGAAATGCATGCCTCTGAACATGAAGACACAGAAAATGAGCGATAAACAGATCCAATACATTGAAACTCCGAGCGGTCGGCTCGCCTATCGAGTTGACGGAAGTCCGGATGCTGAACCCTTACTGCTGATCCAGCGATTTCGCGGTGTGATCGATCAGTGGGATCCTGAGTTCGTTGAAAAACTTGCGGCTCATCGCAGGGTTATCCGGTTCGACAGCGCGGGAGTTGGGCGTTCAGAAGGGGATGCTCCGCCCACAGTTACCGCGACTGCCGAGATTGCGCTTGAATTCTTGGACGCACTCAAAATCGATGTCATTGACGTATTCGGTTGGTCGTTGGGGGGGTATGTTGGACAGGCAATGGCCCTGCGTTCGCCCGCGCGTGTGCGCCGGCTGGTCATCGCGGGCTCCGGTCCTGGTGGGGTTACGGATGGGGCAAAGCGTCACCCTCGTGTGAACGAGATTGCGCTCAAGGAATCGATCGATGACGAGGATTATCTTTTTCTGTTCTTCGCGGACTCTGAGACAAGTAGAGCTGCCGGCCGCGCTTACCTGGCGCGTGTTGCAGCGGAAAACGACGGTCCTGCCACGAAGATGCCCTCAGTTATGAATCAGCTCAAGGCGATTGTGAACTGGACAAATGGTGGTGACGCTGCGCGGCCTCGACTCAAAGAACTTTCCATGCCCATCCTGGTGGCAAATGGAGTTACGGATGTCATGGTGCCGACGTACGGTTCGTTCGTCATTTCGCAAGAGGCACCAAACGCCAAGCTGGTGTTGTATCCGGACTCTGGGCACGGCTTTCTGTTTCAACACATCGAAGACTTCACCCAAGAAGTTTTGGCATTTCTTTCTGCGTAAAGCGCGTCGCCGATGGACTTGAATTTTCGCATATCAAATTGAGATGATATGGAAGGAACCCTTGTCCCCCCCGAGGCCGTTTCGATTTCTATCTTGGGAATTTCGAGCAAGCTAGTACATCAGCAATAGGTTGGTTCAATGAGTACGTGCGTCAGGAGGCCTCTCCGTCGTGATGCGGTTACTCCACAGCGCGAACTCATATAGCTCGAATGGAAATATTAGCGCAGTAAAAAATGACCACTACAAAAACAGTGTGACTTGACCAACAGGATGCGGCCGTAGTTATAGCTTTAAAGTGCGGCGAGCAAGGCAGCGACGTTGTGGAGGTGCTCTTTCGGGAAGACAAGTCGACTCTCGGCAATGCGCCCTCACGCGGTTATCAATCGATTTGACACGTGGCCCACGCCCGAATGTCACGGGGAACGACTTCCTTGCTCAAAGTCAGCGGCACGCTTCGTGCCTAATGAAGTTAGGAGAATTTTCAAACATGAACGAATTGCTTGAACGCGTGATAGAAGCACATGGTGGAACAGAAAAATGGCACGGCATATGTGCCATAGATGTCGTGTTCAACTTTTCTGGCGGCCTTCTTGACCTGAAAGGATTCCCTGGGCACCACCGTCCAGTCGTGTCGATAGACACTGCGAAGCCTCGCGCCGTGTTCCAGCGGCTCGGGGGAGACCCTGACGATCGCTGGATATTCACACCAGACCGTGTTTGGGTCGAGCGCCGGGACGGTGAGATTGTCGAAGAGCGATCGAATCCGCGCGCTGCATTCGCGGGGCATGAACGCTCTACTCCGTGGGACCGGCTGCATCTGACCTACTTCCTTGGCTATGCAATCTGGAATTACCTGACCGTGCCGTTTCTTTTCACCCGTGACGGATTCACAACCCGCGAACTGGAAGAGCACGTCGAAGGAAACGAGCGTTGGCGCGTCCTCGAAGTGACCTACCCGGACGATGTTCCCGCCCATACCAAATTGCAAAAACTGTACTTTGACGGGCAATTCATGCTCAAGCGGCTCGACTATGTTACCGACGTGTTGGGCGGCGTGGCTGCGCACTACTGCTACGATCCTGTAACCGTCGACGGTATTGTCTTCCCAACCTTGCGGCGCGTGGTCAGGCGTACTCCTGAAGGTCCACTCCTCTCGGGCCGAACGTCGTTCATTCTCGACTATGTGGACGTGATTGTACGTCGGTGAGATGGCTCACGACGGCCGACTCGCCGGATCTGTTCAGACCTTACCGGACCGTCGTGCAGCGCACAGAAGTGAGGAACGTGACGTGGGGCGTCAAATAAGGATTCTCCACTCTCATTGCGGACGCAATCGTGGCCCTTCTCGCTAATGGAAGCTAGGTGTGTAAAATCGCGCGCTTAGGTCGACCTTCTCGAAGATGAGGTACGTGCAACGGTTCGTCTGTCTCCGCGAAGGCCTATCGCGTGATCAGGTTATCGCGCCGACACAACGGCTACTCCTTCGCAGAAGTTGATTTCTGGTCTATTACTTGTCGACGCTCAAGAGTCGTCGGTGGAAACGGTAGCCCCTACAGCGCTCGGTCGGTGTTTTTTTGTGGAAAGCACACCGGACACAGTAATGCTAATCTTGTGCTCCAGTGGTGGTACTGTTGCGCAGATGCCTTTTTGGCAGAGAAGGTAATGGTGGGCTAGATGAAGGTGCCGCCCTGCACGGCAGGCCGACCTGAGAGGTAGATTTGTGAGTTCCAATGTTAACTAACCTAGTACGGGCTAGCAATCATGTCAAATCACATTAATCCTGGACCGAAGCCGAAACGCGATGATGGTAAAGATGACAGAAGACATCACGTGAATCCGCCAACTAAACCGAAGCATCCATCGCTCCCAATCCACGATCCGAAGAAAAAATAACGACCGACCGAAGGCCCCGGCCGCGACGGATGCGGCTTTGACGTGCCCGTCGTGGCCGTCGGCAGAATGCATTTTGGGCCGCCCATCTCTCGTCGCCACGCGCTGGTGCGTCACATCGCTAGCTTGAAACCTAACTTTTAAGAGCAGCGAGTTAGCTCGCGGTTTTTCGTTCGGGTTGGCCATAAGCATCGCGTCGTCGATGCTACGCGTCGCCAGCCTTTTGCCCCGTCGATCTCCTGTTAGGTGCGATTTTTGTCGGCCAACCTGAACTTGGGTACGACTCTCGTGCGAATCTATCAATCGGCCGTGAGTTTCTCGTCGGTGCGCAAGCCAATTTGCTTGCGCAGCGCGCTCAAATTGACACGATAGGTGCGTTTTCACTCGGTCAATCGTACGGTTAGGTGCTGTTTATATCCCTATAAGTGTTTTGCCAGTTGAATTAGGTGGCGTGGGCTTCGCTTCCGCGAGGAGGGCATATTTTGGAACGGTACGCCGTTATGTGCGCTTTTAGTCGCGATATAGTCTAGTTAAGTGACATTTTTCTCCGCATTGTCCGTCACGCACCCCGGTAAATGCAAAATACCCCAGCACCTGAAATCCTCTTTGCAAATCAGGTCGACTCGCGCCGAGTCCGTCACCACATCGAAGAAGGCAAGCTTCGTCGCATATACCCTGGTGTCTACACAGCCAATGTCGATAGTCCTGTCGAGTCCGTGGTGCGTCGCAACTGGACGAGCATTGTAGGCTACCCTAATTGGTAGCCGCTCGTCGTGCACAACACGACTGCGGCATCTCATTTGCGAATTGAAGCGGCGCGACGTCGGAAGATTCAACATTTCGGTGGGCAGCCGGCGTTCAGCTGTTCGATATCAACTAAGCCGGCACTTTCAATCTGTTTGCACGCAACTCGGGCAGTTCAACTATGGCCTCTTTGAAATGGCGGCCAATCTCATCAATCTCATCGCGTCGCTCCACCGGACATTGCATGTTGACGGACAACGTTCCGCCGACAACATCGTGGTCATGCTGGAGCCGACACTGGCCCGAACCGAAACGATGCCACGGGTATTCAACAAACAACGCGCCTGTTTCGAGCAAATACAGCACCGCCACGCGGCTCCGAACCAGTTCGAGGTATTCGGAACTCGCGGAAATTGGAAGGCGCAGGTTGCCGTTCGAAAATGTTTCCGCCAGTCGACTTGTTCGTGGACCTTGTTCGATGACAGGAGATGCGTTCGCTGAAACCAGAGAGTGCGGGTCGCCTCCCAATTCCTTCAGTTTTGCGAACAGGAGAACCTTGCGCTCGTTGGTGACGTCGCCGATGATGGGGTGAAGCAAATCCCTGTCCGCGTAAAATCGGTCGCCCGTGGCCCATCGCGCCGAAAGAAGTCTCGCGAGGGCTTCGTTATCGGAAGCCTTAATGAAGGTGTATGGCAGTCCGCGTTTCACACCAGCCAGAGCGCTTGCCTTCGGCTGTAGATACCACCTAATCATGAGCGTCTGTACCGCCTGAGCAAGGCCGTAGTGGAGGTAAGCATCGCGAAGAAGTTCGGGGTAGTCATCGCACAGTCCAGAGAACTGCGTAAAATAATCGGGGCTCGGTTTCGGCTCGTAGATACTTACTTCAAATATGCGGTGAACCCACTCGGCCGCGCAGCGCATTTTCGTCAGATGCCTGGAGAGCAGCTCACGCAGGTCTGTGAGGCCGACTCGCGAGTCCAGGACGTGTGCCTTGTCAGGGTGGTCCTCGCGCAGCCACACCTCCAGGGCGGTTGCGTCCATGTTTCGCCAGAAGTCGACGTTGTTGTCCTGGTGAAGGTCAAGCAGCGATTTCGCGTATTCAAAGAGCTTTAATACGTCGTCTCGCGGTTTAAGAGAGTCGATGTTGTTGAACATAGTGTCGGATTAATAGAAGGTTTCGCATGGATGCATGATTCGTGCACCCGATTCAAAAGGGGATGTCTTCCATCCAGGCAGGTGCGGACTTGCCGCTCAAAATTCCCACAATGCGGTCGACCTGAAACCGGCAAGGCTGGATGTTCTCTAGCGCGGCCGATACGAGGTCGGGGTTCTCGTGTGCCCGCCGTTCAAGCAACTCTGCCTCGTCTATTCGCATTCTTCCCAGCGTCATCTGATTCCACGGATATTCGACGAAAAGCGCATGTTGGTCGAACACATACACCACAGCGAGATGGCTACGTAGCTCCGCAAACAGATTGCGATTCGCAACGAAGGGGATGCGAAGCGTGCCACCTGCGAATGCCTCGCATGCAACCGGCTTCCCGGCGGTGTCAATGCTGAGAATGAGTTTAGGAGTCGCATCCTGCGTGAGTTCCGCAGTGTCTTGACCACTGGACTCTCCGCACGGAATAACGAGTGCGAACTGCTCCTCGGTCAGTTCACGAACCCGCTCGGGGAGCGCCTCACACCACATACGGTTGTAGGTCCCAAACTCCAGTGGCACTTCGATTGGCTGAAACAGCTCTGGCCAGTCAGCGTCGGTGATGCGGGAATGTTGCGCCTGACGGGTGCTATCGTGTCTGCCTAAACGCGCCCGATGTCGCCGACTTTCAATGAGCGATTGAGCGGCTTTGAGTAAGCCGGGATATCGAAGACTATCTATCGCAGTCTGACGCTCGGGGAGGAGTAACGTTTCGAGTCCCTCCTCGTCGTTCAGAAAGCGAACAGTCGGGTCATGCAAGCGGCGTTTGGCGTAGGCCGAGGCGCAACGCATTACTTCGCAATAGTGTGTGAGTATTTCTCGGGCTAGGGAAACGTTTCGGTTGTCATATTGCGTCGGAGCATCCCAGGCGTTGCCGAGAACCCAGCGGCCTACTGTTTCTGGCTCCAACTGTGCGTAGTATTCGAAGGTGCCGTCGTCATGGATATCAATGAGACGAGCCGTCTCATCCAGAATGGCTTTCAAGTCCCGCGATGGGTAGTCCGAGCAGTAATCGTCGATAGCTCGCATCGCGTCTTCGGTGTAGTGGTGTCGGTAAGACACGCTATCGTCGATGCCTGTTTCGACAGTCTGTGCATCTTCATTCATTTGTTGCCGTCCAATAGTCTTTATATGGCATGTAGGAACCTGTTTTTAGCTCACAGGAAGGATCGCGGCGCCGGGTGTCATTGCGGCTTGTCGGGAGAAGCCGCAGTCGCGCATGAATGCGACGAAACCCGGGACGTGCGCGTCACGAAACGAGGATGGAAAAAATGTAGGCTGTTCGTTCACGAGGTAATTAATTTTAAACGTAAAGATTGGAAATTATTTTTATAAAGCGACGGAATTAGATAATCGTATTTATTATTTTCGTATAAAACAAGGGGATGGCGAAAATATCCAAATACTTATACTGAGCGTTGATTTAAGGTGGGATAGATTTTTCCCTAAAAATCTTTGTGGCCGAGATTTACCCGAGGCGTGGCCTGAAGGCCGGGGATGAAAGGCGGGGGTAGACAGCGCAGCCCGGATGTTGTGATTTTTTAAGGGAAATCTCAGGTGTGCCTAGACGGAGAAACAACCGTATCGGCACATGCAGCAGACTACCCGCGTTCTCCACCTCCGGCCCAAAGACAGGCACGCCCGTGCGTTCTGTTTCGACGGCGCGTTCCGAACTCCCCGGAAGGTCCCATTCCGGTTATTACAAAAACATTTCGATCACGCTGCGAGTCATATTTTCAAGTCGTCGGCGCAGGCCAAGAAATCGTACAGTCCGTCAGGCCCGCGGCTGCGCAGTTGCGCACAGCTTTGCGAACAGGAACTGCGGACAACTTCCGCCGAGCGTTCACGCACGGTTTGGCAGTTCCATTGGCTGCTTGACCTGGTCTTCTGCGCCATGTGTTGCGCCGGGACCAACACGGACGCGACGAGCAAGCACATCCCGCAAGCGCCATCCTGTGTATCTGTGCGCGGGCCAGAGGCCAATTTCATGTCTGGTTGACACTCTCTTCTCTCGAGATTATCGACGTCACCCGGTTTTCTTCTTTGGCCGCGCAGGGGCGGTTGCCTGGTGAAAAGCTGAGATTTTTTGCTGGCGACCCGGACCAAGAAACTACGTTGACCTGGGTTCCTTTGCTTGTGGGTGATGCGGCGGCAGCTAAATTTCTGTAACCTCTATCCAACCCCAAGCGCTCGTCGACCATGCAGTGTTCAGTGCACGAATGACCGATTCGACTTCCGGAATGAGGTCCCCTGTGTACTCTGTCTCAGCGCACGGGACCACGGTTCCAATTCGATTGGCCGGTCGCGGAAGAGGGGGGGTGTCACTCGGAAATTGCAATTTTGAAGTATTCGCGGCATAGGTACCTCGCTAGTTTTCTGGTACGTCCTATAGCGAATGGTTTTATCTATAGCTGGTCGTAATCACCTCGTTATGCCTGAACTTCTGGATTCGGGAGGTCACGCTCTTGCAGAGCGTCGACAGTTCGCGCGAATTGATATCTTTACTGGAACAAAGGGAGAGATCTGTGCAAGGCGAGCTTATGCGGGGTGGGGGCGCATATTGACGGGAATTCGAAGCACGGTGGCACGTTAGGACAAGATGTCGCTGTCTTGACTTGTAAATGGTCCGACGCGCGAAACAATCAGCTTCTGGCTAAAACGCTGTCGCTATTCAACTGTGTTGGCATCGAAGCATTCCTTCGTTGCTCGTGCTGGGAGTGCCCCGGCTAGCTAACCAGTCAATCCATCGCAATGAGCCTTCGACCGCAGACCATCCAGATTTTTCTCCCCGGGGGCGACCCGCGAGGCATCCGCATCGCAGAAATCACAACGCGCATCGTCCAGGTAATCGAGGTGCCTCGCAGCCGGTTGTCGGACTTTCTTGCCATGAGAGAAAGCGAACAGCTTGCGTTGTACTTTCTGGTAGGTGAGCGGGACGACGGGTTAGGCAAACGTCTCTATGTTGGCCAGAGCGGAGACATCCGTAAACGCCTTGCGGCGCATAACAAAGAGAAGGACTTCTGGGAGAAGGTACTCGTACTGACGACACGAACAGAAAGCCTCACCTCCACTCACGCGCTTTACCTTGAGTCTCTGTTTATACAGGAGGCGAAGAGGGTTGGTCGATACGAGGCCGAAAACGCCAACGAGGGAATGCGTTCACACATTCCGCCTCCGCTGGTCGCCGACTGCCTTGAAATCTTCGAAACCGGTCGCGCGCTACTTGCATGTCTTGGCCATCTCGCGTTTGAGCCACTGACCAAGCTCACATCTGACACATCTTCGAAGGACATCCTGTTTTGCAGGCGCTCCGGAACCTCAGCCCAAGGGGCGTACACTGACGAAGGCCTTGTAGTTTTCAAGGGCTCGATGGGCAAGGCTGAAATCGGAAAGGGATTTCAAGGGCACGCATTTGCCAGGCTTAGAAGTGAACTACTCCGCCAGGGTAAGGTGATGCTTGAGGATGGGCTATTGATTTTCAAGGAAGACGTTCTCTTCTCATCGCCAAGCGGTGCATCCGCAGTAGTCTGCGGGGCAGCATGCAATGGCTGGCTAGACTGGAAAGACGCCGCCGGTCAGACCCTGCATGACCTCAAGAGAAAGGATGCGGAACTGGTCGATTGAGGGCAAGCACCGCGTTGTTGTAGACCTTTGTGACTGAGAGGCGAGATTTAGATTCTATGGGCGTAGGATTGACGCAATGGTTAACCACTGACACCTGCAGGAAAAAGCCCGGGATCGCGTGTGGCCGGCTGGCGCAGTGTTCACGCAGCGTACAGAGGTGCAGTGCGCGAGCATTGGCTCGCCACCCGGAACGGCTTGCCGCACCGGAGTGCGAAAGGTACCTTTGGTCGCGGTGATAACGCCTCGCCCCTCAGCAGGGACAACCGTTTGCCCTGCGAAGACAGTCTGCATGAGCAGATTTGTGCACGTTGAAACAAACGGTTGCGGTTCAATTGACGTAGGACGGATTGTCCGGTCGATTCGAAATCACTGGGCAACGGAATCGGACATACAGTATTTCGATTCCCTTGGACTCAGTTGAATGCCCGAACCGCATTGCTGATCGCACGCGTGCATTCCATCAGTTTGGACACAATGTCCTGGCGTATGGTCTCGACCGTCCACCGACTCGGCGGTGTGACCACGTTCACAGCGGCAATCGGCTGCCCCTGACTGCCGATAACAGGAATCGCCACGGCCATGTCTCCGGCAAACAACTCCTCAGTGTTTAGCGCATAGCCAAGCTGCCGTGCTTCGTCGATAGTAGCCATAAGCGCTTCAAGGTCGGTAATCGTGTTTGGCGTATGGCGCTCTCGCGGCATTGCTTCAAGCATCGCGCGACACTCGTCGGGCGCCAACGCGCTCAGATAGGCGCGGCCCGAAGAGTACAGTACATCGGGATACGGCAGCCGATTGGCATGTGCATTGGAATGAAACGATGGCTCGCGAAGCGTGCGACGTAAACCATCTCAAACTGGGCCGGTTCCAGGAGATTGGTGGTCTCGCCGGTGTTGTTCGTTAGTTCAGCGAGAAACGGATTGGCCAGGGGGTGTCCGGAATTTTGTGTAAACGGGTTGAGGTTTAACCCGGCACCAGCCGCTCTTCGAACTGGATCGTGAAGCGGTTCAGTGCGGCCTTCC
>NZ_FPBH01000068.1 GCF_900116445.1 Paraburkholderia aspalathi | reverse complement strand
AAAAGCGACGAACACTTACGCGATGTCGCTGACCGCTATAGATCGGATGACGGCCGATCGCAGGTGCAGCTTGGCGCGATCCTGTCAAAGCCATTTTTCAACCATCAGCCCGCGTACGCCCAGGCATATGAAATGCGTCCCTCTTGATGCCGACGCGCAGCCGAAGTGCGGATCGGCGAGACAGTCGGAGGTGGCGAAATGGACATGGTAAAGATTGCGCGCGAGTCCGGACTGGCAATAGTCTTGGACGGCAAGATCGGACGCGAGGAATACACCAGCGTATCCGGATCCATGACTGCACTATTGCGATTCGGCGAGGCGGTGCGGTCGGCTTCGTTACGTGAGTGCCGGCGTTTCAGACCTTCGAGCCCCATAGGCGATGGGACAATGATCTTAAGAAAAAAACTCGCAAACGGGCCTCAGGTTGGCGTGGGTCGAAAGTTCAAACGAACACAAATACCTTGAGTCGCAAATTGGCGGTGCCCGCGCGTTTGCATCCAATACGTAGCTATGCGCAACGCGCATAGCCGCGAGTCCCGCGGCACGCGAAAATGACACATCGTATGAGCGTATGTCGGCCTTCACTCTCCTCGCTGCGACGAACGTCAGCGCTTTGTTACAGTTTCGTCTGCACGCGGGAGTGACACTGAAAATGAGGTCTCTGTCTCGTCGGACCGCGCTTCGATCTCACCGTGATGAGCTTTGGCGATTTCGCTTGCTATGTACAGACCGAGTCCGAGATTGCTCGACCGTTCATATTTGCCCTGACGGTCCGCTCCCCGCATCAGCGGATCGAACATGTGCGCCAATGTTGCGCTCTCGATCGCAGGGCCGCGGTTGCTGACCTCGATGCGGACATGTGTTATGTCACCAGTCACCGTCACGAGCACGGGGGTGTTCTGTGCCCCATACTTGATGGCATTGAGAACGAGATTTCCCAGCAATTGCTGCAGGCGCTGGCCGTCCCATACCCCCTGTGAATCACCACTCACGTGTAATTCAATCTGCCTGTCAGGATGAATCGCACGCAACTCGTCCAGCTCGTCACCAAACACGTCCGCCAGATTGACACTCGTGGGTATGACGTTGATTCCAAGGCCCAATCTGGTCCGGTTAAAGTCGCACAGATCGTCAAGCAACGCTTGCATGCGGCCGCCGCTACGTATCAGACGGCCGGCGGCCCCCGACACCTGTTCGCCGGCATTCAGTGCAGCCAGATACGATGCTGTCACCTGAATTGCCTGGAGAGGGCTGCGCATGTCGTGTCCCAGCATGCCAAGCAGGAGGTTGCGGTTCTGCTCGAGCTGTGTGCTGAAAACGGTGACGGACTCCGCAAGTGCCTGATCGATCGCTTCATTGAAGCGAATCACGTCGTCCATCTCCGGCGCTTCGGGGTCGCAATCGTCTATCCACAAGCGAAGCACACTCGCACGCAGTGCGCGATATTCGGCCGCGAGCTGGTTGATATTGAATCCGGCCCGTGCCCGTAGAAGGGCATGCGTTTGCGCGGCTGTTTCGGTGGCGTCGATCAGCGGGGCGCCTCTCCCCAATGATTTCTCATGTTGGGCTTCCCTGGTCTGCGAAGTTCGCAAGTCTTTTGCCACCGCATGCAGGATCTGTTCCGCATGGTCCCGTAACCCCAACGATTCCATGTGTGCCGCCGCCGGCAGGAGAGTGGCAGCAAAGGCCTCCCATTGCGCCAGAATCCGCTCCATGTCTCGCGAGATAAAGTCAGCAAGGCGCATGCAGGCGTCTCCAGTGTGTAAGCGAGTGTCGCGGTCCGATCAGCGTACCCCATATGTTACGCGCAAATTGGGGACGAACTGTTACGTTCGAACGAGGAAGGTTGCGGTCCCGGCGCAGGTTTAGTCGGAAGCGGCCGTTCGCTCGACGCACCCGAACGTCTCAAATTGGCCGATTGCACCAGTTCGATGACGGTGCCGCCGAGAGGATGTTGGAATTCTCAATGGCAGCTTTCCGGCGGTTTGTGCGAACGCGTACTTCCGGCCAGAAGCGGTCATGCGCAGTCTCTTCGGGAACGTCCGCTGCGGTTCCAACCTGAGTCGGTCGCCGTCGGACTCTGGCGTTCAACCGATAGTTCAACGACCGACAATCGCGCACCCCGCTATGTCCCGCCTTGCGGGCCCCGTCCCAATAACCAGTGTTACCCGGACCGCACGCAACCCTGGCCCACTGAGATGGCGATGCTGCCATTGACCGGTATCGTACAGACGGGGTCTGACGAATGTGAAACAGTTTGGTATTCCAGCAATGGGGATACGAACTTCATTGGATCGGGTACGTACCACTTTCGACACGCTGACGACGGGCAATACATGGATAATCATTTTCGTCCTGCGGCGAATCGACTGCTGGACCTTCTTCCCGAGCTGGAGTGGGCGCGTCTGAAAACCCATCTGGAGCGGGTCCAGATGACGAAGGGATTTATCGTGCACGAGGCCGGTCAGCACCTCACTCACGTTTATTTCCCGACGACATTAACTGTGTCGATACGGCAGACGATGACGGACGGCGAGTCGGTTGAAATTGCGATCGTCGGCAGCGATGGGCTGGTTGGCTCCGAGATTTTTATGGGCGGCGGAACTGCAGCGAATGCCGCGGTTGTGCAAAACTCCGGAGAAGCATACCAACTAAGCGCACAAGTCCTGATGGAAGAGTTTGAACGGGAGGCCGTGATGCGATGGCTATTGCTGCGCCATACGCTAGCGCTGTTCACGCAAATCTCCCAGACGGTTGTTTGCAACCAGTATCACTCGACAGAGCAGCGCTTGTGTCGATGGCTGTTGCTCGCTATCGACCGTAGGCCATTAAACGAACCCACTGTGACATCCGAACTGCTGGCAAGTGCGCTGTGCGTCCCACAAGCAAACATGAAAAAAGCCCTCACGCAGCTGCAGCGTACCGGTGCGATCCGGAGCATCGACGGCGATATCGAGGTGCTCGACAGGACGTGGCTCGAAGGCCATACCTGTGAGTGCTATCGCGTAGTGAAACAGGAATCGGACCGACTGCTAGCTGATCCGACGACGGCATATTGGAACGGACAGAGTTTCAAGGGCAAGGGCAGCATGCATGAAGTGTGAAGTAACGTTTGCAGAAATTGCGACGTGAATAACGAGGGGAGTCGGTATCGTGACGCAAAATTCCTATATTCCCCAGCCCCTCTCGTGCCTGAGGTCACGACAGGTTGCGCTAATGGGGCAGCAAGCCCGAGTCCTTGTCATTGATGATAGCCTGGCTAACGCCGAAGCGTTGGCAGCCTCTCTAGTGGCTGATGGGCTGGAGACGTATTACGCGCTGAGTGGCGTCGAGGCGCTCCAAAAGCTTACCTTTTGGCGACCCCACCTGTTTATCGTAGACATAAACATGCCGGAACACGACGGTTTCGCAGTGGCACGAGTGCTCCGTAGTATCGGTTCGACCTGTGACGCAGGCATCATCGCATTCACGGCACTGGGAAGGGACGAATTTATCGCAGGCGGCGAGGCGCGCGACTTCGACGGCTACTGCCAGAAGGGAGGCACGCACACGCTGCTCTTGGCTCTTATCAATGGAATGCTTGTTTTGGGTTTTGGCGGAATTTCCGTGGCAAGGTTCAATCTGCGGCACCCAACGATCAAAATGGTAATTGCAGCTGCGCTGTGCCCTAACGGCTTGACTCTGCTCCTATCCGCGTAGGCGAACGTCATCTGCACATCCAGAACCAGACGATCGAAAGATGTAACTCTACGGCAGAGATGGGTCCAGGTTGTGTAAAAACGCGGCGCGGGCGCCCCGACGATTTTCCCAACGAGCCAATACGGCCGTCGTCGGCCTCGTTGAGCCGGTCTTACGGATATCGGGTCTTTGATGATGTTGAGAGAAGCAGAGGTGCCTGGGCGCCTTGATGCGCGCCGGCACAGCGGACCTGATGCAAGTCGGTCCTCAGGCCCGCATCTTTTGCATCATCGACCGAGTGCCGAGGATCGCCATGACGCGCCTGAGGTTGTACGCCAGCACATGAAGGCTCATCTCAGTGCTGACATGCTCGCGGGTTTTCATCAGGAAGTGCGCCGCGCCCATCCAGAACTTCAGCGTGCCAAATGGATGCTCGACGGTCTGACGGCGTATGCGCATCATGTCCGGCTTCTGGTCAAGCCGTTGCTGCATCGCTTCAACGACGGCCTCATGCTCCCAGCGCTTTATGCGGCGAGCCTGTTTGCCTGATGTGCACTGTTTCCTGATGTCGCAGGTAGTACAGGCCGAGCTCGAATAGCAATGCAGCGTCATGCCATGTTCGATGTTTGTGAAACGCCAGTTGAGCCGCTGCTGGGCAGGGCAAATGTACTCGTCATCTTTGGCAACGTAGATAAAATCCTGCTTGCCGAAGTAACCGTCAGCGACCTTGCCTGAAGTCAGCGGTTTAGGAACGAAGGCCGTAATGCCCACCTCGTGGCACTGCAGGATTTCCTCGCTCTTGAAGTAGCCCCTGTCCGCAACAACGGTCAGTTCGGTGATGCCGGTGGCCGCCCGCGCCTGGGCGGCCATGTTCGACAACTGGCTGCGATCGTTGCCGACGTTCGTGACCTCGTGCGCCACGATCAGATGATGCGTGTCATCAACGGCTGTCTGAACGTTGTAGCCGACCATGCCGGTTCCCCGACCGCTCGTTGCCATTGAGCGTGCGTCTGGATCAGTCAGCGAGACCTGCCCATCTGGCGAGTCGCGCAATCGCTGCTCCATAATCTTGAGGTCCTGCATCTGCTG
The DNA here is from genome assembly GCF_900116445.1 of Paraburkholderia aspalathi. Taxonomy (GTDB): domain Bacteria; phylum Pseudomonadota; class Gammaproteobacteria; order Burkholderiales; family Burkholderiaceae; genus Paraburkholderia; species Paraburkholderia aspalathi. The sequence goes on along the minus strand of NZ_FPBH01000068.1, from coordinate 6,187 downwards.
TTTGAGCTTGCTGATCTTGTCGCTGATGCGACTCGTCTTCGCTTCAGTAACATCGGATTGAGTCCGGTCTGCCGTCTCCATTGCGGAAAGATATCGCGCGATGCTCTCATCGATCTGCTGCAGGCGCGCCTGAACCTTCCCGCTCGTAAAGTTTCTATCACGATTGTTGACGGCTTTGAACTTGCTGCCGTCGATGGCCACTATCGATTTTGAGAAGAGGTCCAGGTTACGGCATAGCACGATGAACTGGCTGCACACATTGCGAATCGCTTTGCCGTTGTTACGACGGAAATCAGCGGTGGTCTTGAAGTCCGGCGAAAGGCGGCCTGTTAGCCACATGAGCTCAACATTGCGTTGAGTCTCACGTTCCAGACGCCGACTCGATTGAATCCGATTTAGATAGCCGTAGACGTAAATCTTGAGCAACACGGATGGATGATATGAGGGGCGTCCCGTCATCGCGGGAGCGGTTCCGTCAAAGCCGAGATCATGAAGATCAAGCTCATCGACAAAGACGTCGACTACGCGCACTGGATTGTCGTCGGACACATAGTCCTCGAGATACTCGGGCAGCAAAACAGCTTGCTTACGGTCTTCGCCTTCAACGAATCGCTTCATATGACCGCCCGACCTGAATGCGTTACTTCAGTTTAGGCGATCAGCATGCGTTTTCACACAAGCTGGGCCAAAAAGAGCCGATGACGAATTTGGATCGAGCGACGGAAATCAGCTTGATACCGGCCGTTCGACCACGGCCGGCGAGAGTTTCGGTAGGAGCATCTTGCGCATGCACGTGGCGGTTGACGGGCACAGAACCGCGAACTGTCTGCACAACCGTATTTCGCCGGGCACCTCATCGCGGCTTACCCGCTCATAGCCAGCTCGCTCAAAAAAACGCTCAGCAGTCGTTGTCAGTAACCAGACTTCCTGTTGACCGAGTAAGCGTGCGTTGTCTCCGAGCCGTCCGACCAGTTCCCTTGCGACACCTGTCCCGCGCCATTCTGACTTGAGGGCGATCGATCGCAAAAGAGCGCTCGAACCAATCCGCTCAAGACCGCCGCTACCGACAACCATTCCACTTGCATTTTCGGCGACCAGGAATCCTTCGATTAGCGTCATCGAAACATCCTCTACAGGTAAGCCATGCTCGTTTAACAGGTTTCGGATCTCGCCCAGGTCGGCATCGTTGGCCTTTCTTATCTGCATGACTGTCTGCTCACTCGAAATTTGCCTGATGCTCGCCAAACTTTTTGCCAGAGGTGAAGCGTATGGCGAGGATGAACGCAACGGCCGAAACCAGCGACACCATAAGCACGGTCCATTCGACAGCTACATAGTTGCCGCTGGCCGTCCAGATCGCCGCAGCCGAGATCGGTGCGATGCCCTTGGCAATGTTTGAGGGCATCGATAGCAGTCCGCTCACGGCTCCATAACCTTCCGTCCACATCACGTCCTGCACGATCGTCCCGCGCAATATTGTCATCATCCCGTTTGCGCCACCGTAGACGACAGCGAACGCGATCAATAACGCCGGCGACGTGCCTGCGCACATGAGCACAAGAACCGACGCCGGAAATGCTGTCGTGATCACCATGCCGACAATCGAAGGACGGACATTGCGGCCAATCGTGAACCACAGCACACGCGCGAGAACTTGCGCCGGACCAATGACGGCCATCGTGGTCAGGATCAGTGCCGGCGACACCCGCCGTTCCGCCATGAGCGGTCGAGATGGAAGGTTAGCGCCGCAAAGGTCGCATAGTAGGCGGTGAAGCACACAGCCAGCGCCCAGAATGTCGGCGTCCGTAGAGCGCGACCGGCTGCCGCCGCATTGGTCGCCTTCAGCGCGGCCTTGTAGTCCCGATCGTCTTCGCGGGGCGCATCGCGGCCGATTGCGAAGATATGGATGGGCAGGCAAATCGCTAGATTAAACCCGGCGAGCGCGAGAAGCGCGTCTCGCCATTGGAGACGATCGACCAGAACCTGCGTCAGTGGGATAAAGACCGTACTGGCGAAACCGGCAACCAGTGTGACCAACGTAATCTTTGTGCGAAAGCTGCTAGGAAAGTCCCGTGTGATCACTGCGAAAACCGGATCGTAAAGCGTCGCGGCCATTGCAACACCGAGGCCGATCCAGACGACGAATAGCGTTACGAGGCTATGTGCCTGCGACCACAGCGCCAACATCGCCGCGGCCAGCATGGTCCCACAGACCATGACCCGCCGGCCGTGGCCGTGATCGATCCACTTCCCGACCGGATAGGCCGCCAACCCTGAAATCAGCAGACCGACCGAGAGGGCCGCATTGGTCGCCGTCCGGCTCCATCCCATTGCACCTTCCATCGGTACAACAAAAAGAGAGAACGCGTAATAGATCGAACCCCAAGAGACGAGCTGCGCAATTGCGAGTGCCCATGTCGCAATAGCTCCCCTACCGCTGCCGCTGCCGCTGTCACTCCGTTTCGTTGTCGTCAGTGTCGGCATTGGCGCTCACTGTTTCCTGATTCATGGCGGCGGCTGCCAGTGTCGTTGCAAGCTCCGGGTGCGCTTCCTTCCGCTCACTGTACCGATCGGTCAGGTAGTCGGACCGATCACGCACCAGCAGCGTGAACTTGTACAGCTCTTCCATCACGTCGACGACGCGATCGTAATATGCGGATGGTTTCATCCGGCCGTCGGCGTCGAACTCCTGCCACGCTTTTGCCACTGACGACTGATTCGGGATGGTCACCATACGCATCCACCGGCCGAGAATGCGCAGCGCGTTCACTGCGTTAAACGATTGCGATCCGCCGCACACCTGCATCACCGCCAGCGTGCGGCCTTGCGTGGGGCGAACGCCGCCGCTTTCAAGCGGTAGCCAATCAATCTGGTTCTTGAATACTGCCGTGAGGGTTCCATGACGTTCCGGGCTGCACCACACTTGCCCCTCTGACCACTCCGAGAGTTTGCGCAGTTCGACTACCTTCGGATGATCAGCCGGCACGCTGTCAACCAGTGGCAAGCCGTGCGGATCGAACACCCGTGTTTCCGCGCCAAAATGGCGCAGGATGCGTTCGGCTTCGAGCGTGAGAAGCCGGCTGTATGAGGTGGGGCGCAACGAGCCGAACAGCAGCAGGATTCGCGGAGCATGTAGCGGAACCGTGCGTGGTTCGAGCTTCTGCAGATCAGGCGTGTCGAGGTGCGGAGCGCTGACGTTCGGAATGTCCTGCGTCATTAGACAAGCCTCCTTCCTTCGCTATCGACAACCTGCTCCCCATCCTCTTTCGTGAAAGAGCCCTTCTGCGGGGCGGGCAGGATGTCGAGCACTACTTCGGAGGGGCGGCACAGGCGCACGCCAAGCGGCGTGGCGACAAACGGGCGGTTAATGAGGATTGGATGCTCCATCATTGCGTCGAGCAACTGCTCATCGCTCAACGATGGTTCCGCGAGGCCGAGTTCGGTGTAGGGCGTACCTTTTTCACGCAATGCGGCCCGCACTGTCAATCCGGCACGTGCAATCAGGTCCGTCAGTGTCTTCCTGTCAGGCGGCGACTTCAGATACTCGATTACGTCGGGCTCTATGCCGGCATTGCGGATCATTGCCAATGTATTGCGCGACGTGCCGCAATCCGGGTTGTGATAGATGGTGACGCTCATACCTGCTGTCCTTTAACGCTGGGTTTTGCTTCGTACCAGTGCTGCGAACGATTGACGACGCCGACCACCAGTAACATCACCGGCACTTCGATCAGGACACCGACCACCGTGGCAAGCGCGGCGCCGGAATGAAATCCAAACAGGCTGATTGCCGTGGCGACCGCCAATTCAAAGAAATTGCTGGCACCGATCAGACTGGACGGTCCTGCAACACAATGCGCGACGCCAAGCCGGCGATTGAGCAGATAGGCGAGGCCGGAATTGAAGAACACCTGAATCAGAATCGGCACCGCGAGCATCGCGATGACCAGCGGTTCCTTGACGATCGCCTGCCCCTGGAAAGCAAACAACAACACGAGAGTCGCGAGCAATGCACTGATCGAATAGGGACCGAGACGAGCAACCGCCTGCCGGAAATGCGCCTCGCCCCTGGTGAGCAGCTTCCGGCGCAGCATTTGCGCGAGGATAACTGGAATAACGATGTACAGGCCAACCGAGATGATCAGCGTATCCCACGGCACCGTGATGGCTGACAGGCCGAGCAGCAGTGCGACGAGTGGCGCAAAAGCGACGATCATAATGGAGTCGTTGAGCGCCACTTGCGATAGCGTGAAATACGGATCGCCCTTGCAGAGTTGCGACCATACAAACACCATCGCTGTGCAGGGGGCGGCGGCCAGCAGGATCAGCCCCGCGATATAGCTGTCAAGCTGGTCTGCGGGAAGCCACGGCGCGAATACGTGACGAATGAAGATCCAGCCGAGTAATGCCATCGAGAACGGTTTGACGAACCAATTCACGAACAGCGTGACGCCGATGCCGCGCCATTGGCTCTTAACCTGGGTCATCGCGGCAAAATCGATCTTGACCAGCATCGGAATGATCATCACCCAGATCAGCACGCCGACCGGAAGATTGACGTGCGCCACTTCCATGCGGCCGATCGCCTGGAAGACTTGAGGAAGTATCTGTCCGAACAGGATGCCTGCAACGATGCAGAGCGCGACCCAGACGGTCAGGTAACGCTCAAAAAATCCAATCGCTGGCCGTGCGTCGCCGATCGCTGTGTCAGTGCTGCTCATTTGATTCCTCTGCCGGCTTCTCGCCAATGGCGCGCATTTCTCGCTGAATCGCATTGCGATCCAGCACGTGCAGGGGCAGGTTCACGAACTGGCTCACGCGGTTCATGATCTGCCGGTAGACCTTGCTGAAGACCTTGCGCTTCTCGTCGTCGCTTCCCTCGAAAGCGGCCGGATCTTCGAAGCCCCAATGTGCGGTCATAGGGTGACCGGGCCAGATCGGGCAACCCTCGCCCGCGGCCTGGTCGCACACCGTGATGACGAAATCCATGTGAGGGGCGTCATGCGCAGCAAACTCATCCCAGCTCTTGCTACGCAGCTCCGCGGTGTTGTATCCCAGCGCTTCGCACCGCTCGATGGCGAACGGGTTCACGACCCCGGAAGGGTGACTACCCGCGCTATACGCCTGAAACTTGCCCTTTCCCAGCACGTTGAATAGCGCTTCGGCCATGACGCTGCGCGAGCTGTTGCCCGTGCAGAGAATGAGAATCGAGTACGGTTTGTCGCTCACGGGAGGCTCCGGAAGGTCACGATGGGTTTAATGAGCCGGCGTGCAGCATGCGGCCGACGATTGAGGATGTGTTTGCGTTTGCTCGCGCGAGTGGCCGTAGACCGGCGCGGCTTCGAGTGTTCGAAACGTTTCCCATGCGACGCCTTGTGGATCAATCGTCCATGCCTTGTCCGACCGCGCATAGCAGCAGGTCGTCTCCGTCTGGGCTTGTACCGGCAGTTCAGCAGCGGCGAAGCGCGCATTCATTTCGGCTAGTTCCGCATCGGTTTCGACCTGAATGCCGATGTGATCGACACCTGGTTTTGCACCACGCTGCGAAATCGCAAAGTTGACGGCCGGGTTTGTCAGTTCCCACTTGCAGTAATCGCTTTTGAGGACGGTGGGCTCTGCGTTGCCGAACATCGCGCGGTAGAACCGGACGCTTTCGCTCAGGTTTTCGACCGCGACATGGATGTGCATGCGCTTCATGGTTTGTCTCCGCAACAGTTGGGGAGATCGCTCGCGGCACAGGTCGCACCGGCGCAGCAGTTCTCCGTCAGGAAACCGATCAGATCCGTCATGGCGTCGAAATTCGCCGTGTAGATGATGAAACGCCCTTCTTGTCGCGGCTTCACCAGCTCTGCATGTGACAGATCCTTCAGGTGGAACGACAGGCTGGAAGGGGAAAGCCCAAGCTGCTGTGCGATTTCACCCGCAGCCATACCTTCCGGACCAGCGACAACGAGCAGGCGGAAGATTGCGAGGCGCGATTCGTGAGCGAGCGCGCTCAGGGCGCGTACAACGAGGTTTGAGTCCATGCCCCGAACAATAGATCATTCATTTCTATATTTCAAGTATTATTGAAATGATGGCGATGTCAACGCGGTGGCACTCGATATGCGATTGGACAATCAGAGGTTTAGTGACCTCAGTCACGCATAAAGCGGCCACTCAGCCAGCCGAAGCGTGTGTCGCCTTG
>NZ_FPBH01000024.1 GCF_900116445.1 Paraburkholderia aspalathi | reverse complement strand
CACCGGTGGCACTGGCTCCCGCACCAACGGCTATACCGTTGGTTTGCGAACCGGTGGCGCCGCCGCCCAATGCGACGGCGCCTGACGCGGCAGCGCTCGAACTGGCACCCATCGCGACGCCGTTGGTCCCCGTCGCCTCCGCCAATGGGCCGACAGCAGTCGACCGATTGCCGCTCGAGACAGCGTCAAGGCCAATTCCGATGGCCGCCGAGCCGCTGGCGGTGACGTCCGTCCCGATGCCGATCGCCGCCTGCGCGGTCGCTCCAGTACCGGCAGCTGTACGCGCACCCATGTAAATGGCGTTGATACCATTGGCAATGGCCTGAAAACCAAAAGACAGTGCATTAATTCCCGTACTGGTGGCCCCATAACCTACCGCGGTGGCTCCGCCGCTAGAGGCGGTAGACTGTTGGCCCACGCATGTGGCACTGCCACTATAGAAGTTGTAGGGCGCCGCCGAGCAGTTGGCCTGAGCCTGCGCCTGCGCGCCCCATCCCCCGAAACCCATTAACAACAGCACGGTGACGACACGCGGTCCCGAACCGGGCGACGCGGCAGCACCCTGCTCGCCGCTGCGTGCGTCGCACATAGAAGCAGCCGCCCCCGACTTCCCCTTGCCGCGCGATGCGTCCAACTCCGACGCGGCTACGAAGGCGCCCAGCGCCTTGTTCCAGATGGTCCGATATGCCTTGTTCATGTCGTTGCCTCACCAGATAATTGAAATGAGAAGTTCATAAGTGCGAGCGTGTGCATGCATCCCGTTTATTCAGGATGCCTATTTATAACTTTTAAACCGTCTCGTTGCGGCACGAGGCGCTTCAGCGTTGCATCGGCCTAAAACTGCTCTCAGTCTCGGCGAATCGTGAATCCGGAGTGCGAGCGGATGCCCACACCTGCGATACGATTCGCATACCTAACTAATAAATGAGAGTCGGTCAGAGAGCCAGTTTTTGGGGCACCGGCCGCTGAGACGTTTGACGAATGTCTGGATTAGGAAGGTCCGAACGGTAGATGCAGAAGAAAGGCCATCATATGGTGGAGCGCCAATTGCCGGCCATACCGTTGTGTTTTCTTTGTCGAGCCGGTGCCCGACTCTGTTCCGACTGGGTTACTCATCGTTACCGCCCCTCAGTAGCCTGCTGCAAAACGCTTCCTCGGCCGTGGCATGGCAACCTGCCCTTGCCCGCTACACGGACCATTTTTTCTTTCTCTCGACGCATTGGGCACTATGTGAGACGAAGGCCGCCGAGCTATTCGCATCTAATGCGGTGGCTCTCTCTATTTGAGTTATGTAACAAAAAGAAAGATGTCTGCTCGCGGGAACTTTCTCATAGGTCTTTTCATTTGTCTACAAAAAGCCTCTGCCGATTTCCGGGTATTGCGGTTTTTCGCAATAAATTCTGATCGCAACGTTTCGGTCAATAAAGTCGGCAAAATTGCCTTGCATTCTGCGGCGGGATCCGTAATTTTTTCTCGATTTTTTAAGTCACTTACATACAGCAATGCCTGAAAACGCCAATGACGTAGGAATGCGTTTGGCGGCGTGTGTTCCAACAATTCAATGGCTAAACTGTTGCCCCCGGGAGCGCAGTCCAGATCGCGGTAGGGATGCTCATTACTGAGCACCCCCCGCACAGATCCCGGCGTGCCCAATTCGGGCACCGGGCTCCTACCTCGGGTGTTTGACGGCAAACCGATCGCTTGGCCACGGATGAAGAATGCGAGGTCGCGGGAGCCAGGCATTGGCGATCTGCGCCATTCGATCCCACGTCAAGGCGTCCTTCTGGCTGCGTCGCCGGAGCGTGCGCCGCCAGAGATCGGTGACGTGGGATCGAAATGCAGCCAGCGCCCGCGAGTTGGTAGGCACCGCGTGATGCGCGAAGTACCCGCGTACCACCTGCCTGAGCCATTGCCCCTGCATTGGAATCGGGTCATGCATGCGCCGCCGAAGCGCCTCCTTGACCTGCCTGAGTTTCTCCCGCATGCGGTCGCCACGAGTCTTCCGTTGAAGCTGGAAAGCACCGCGACGTGACCGCCCGCAGATAAAGATGCACCCCAGAAAGCTGAAGGTCTCCGGCCGGCCAAGGCCGTAGCGCTTTCGTCTGCCCGCTGCATTGCGGCCAAACTCCAGCAGCCTCGTCTTGTCCGGATGTAGCGCAAGCGCGAACTCTTCCAACCTCGCCTGCATCGCATCCCAGAAGCGCCGCGCGTCAGCTTCATGCTCGAAGCCGACGACGATATCATCCGCGTAACGCACGATGATCACGTTTCCTTTGGCTTCACGCCGTCGCCACCGATTGGCCCAGAGATCAAAAGCATAGTGCAGGTATCTACCTCTATGACAAGGGCATCAAGATGCCGACGTTTGTCGAGCCACCTGCACTCATCAAAGGCGTAGCGCTCCCATCCTGAAAGCTGGACGGTCGACGCTACAGAAGTCTCAGGCCCGCTGTGTCGGTAAAAGGCGCGCCCAAAACAGATGTTGCGGCATCCTTACTGCATTCGGGTGGGTCGGCCGCGTTGTGAGCAAGGGCAAATCATGGCGCGCTCTCCCCCCGGTAATGCTCGATTCTTTGAGGCCGCGTCGAAAAAGGCGATTTCGGGCCTTTCGGACATCGTCAACGGCTTGACGTACTTTGTCGCCCTGTTCGTCAAACGTCCCCTATTAAACGGCGATAGCAGAATGCCACTCGAACACATTCGTCTGATCGAAAACGCAGTGCATGCCAGCCAGGAGGCGGCAAGCCACCTATGGGACCATGCGACGCACCAGCGCTTGTTTTATTTCTGGTGAGTAGGTTTTCATTCACCCTGATTTCACCGCCCCCGGACCGGATCTATAAGAACCGGATACACGACAGGTAACCTGACGCCGGGGGATGCGCCCGAGTATCGCGAAGAAAAATGAATTAGTGCGCTTCAGGCTCCGACTGCAACCGCGGCGTGTCGCTTTGAGCTAGACGCCCGTTAGGTAGGGCTCGCGACTCCAGCACAGCTTTGCCTTGCAACTTGTTCAATGCCTGTTGCAACATAAAATCGGCGCTCGAACCGAATTCGATCGACGTTCTCTCGCGGTTCTTACGGCGCTGCTCTGGGGTCTCTGCGTCGGTGTGCTCTTCGTATAAGTGCAAATTTCTAATACGATCCTTCTCGCGCGCTTCCAGTTCTTCCCTCTCGTTTGGGTCCTGAATATTTGCGAGATGATTCGGAACGTCCGCTTCTCGGGTTGCAAGCGCGTCGTCTGGATCACCGTCGGAATATTGATCGATTTGAATGTCAGGGCGGATGCCGATATCCTGGATCGAGCGACCATTCGGGGTGAAGTAGTAGGCCGTCGTTAGACGCAACGCCGAATCCCGCGTCATTGGTACCAAGGTCTGCACCGAACCTTTGCCGAAAGTTGTTTTGCCGAGGATCGTGGCGCGCGACGCGTCTTGCAATGCGCCCGCAACGATCTCAGAAGCCGAAGCCGTGTACGCGTTCGTCAGCACGATCAACGGCACCTTTTTAAAAATGGGCGACTCGTTCTGAAGCGGGTCGCGCTCAAAGGACGGCAGCCGATAGTCCGGGTAAGTAGCGCGATAAGCGCGCTTCGAATATCCTGCCTGGCCGTTAGTCGTCACAACAATCGAATTCGGTGGAAGAAATGCACCAGCCACACCAACCGCGCTCTCGACGAGGCCACCGCCGTTGTTGCGCAAATCGAGAATGAGGCCCTTCAAATTCGGCTGCTGCGAGGCAATCGCGCGGAGCTTGGTCGCCAAGTCTGGAGTGGTGCGCTCCTGAAAGCTGGTTATTCGTACGTAGGCGTATCCCGGTGCCGGCACAGTCGCCTTAACGCTTTGCACTTTGATTAGTGCACGCGAAAGCGTCACTGGAAAAGAGCGGTTTTGACTCTTGCGAAAAAGCGTCAGTGTGACTTTTGTGCCAGGGTTGCCACGCAACCTCGCTGAGGCGTCGTTGATTGTCATACCGTTGACCGACTTGTTGTCGATGCTCGTGATCAGATCGCCTGAATGGATACCGGCACGAAAAGCGGGGGTGTCCTCGATCGGATCGATGATCTTTATGAAGCGGTCTTCCGATCCGATCTCAAGCCCAACTCCGGCGAAGCGACCAGTGATCTGCTCCTGAGATTCCTGAAATTCGGTTTTATCGACATATACCGAATGCGGGTCGAGGCTCGAAACCATTCCCTTGATAGCAGCGGTCAGGAGCGTGTCGTCGTCAACGAGTTTGACGTATTCCCGCTTGATCTGCCCAAACACTTCAGCGAAAAGCCTTAGCTGGTCAAGGGGAAGCGGCGTGGCCGGAGACTGAGCGGCTGACGTCAATCTTGGCAGCATAGCCACAATTCCGAATGTTGTCAGAAGAACGGGGAAAAAACGTGATTGCCGCATGATTTCACCAAGATAGAGGTTAATGTCGAACAACAGCTCCTGGCCGATCACAGCTTGATGCAGATTGCATGCGAGCGCCGCGCTTCGTGTAACTGCGATGGGCGCCACATCGCCAGGTTCATCGAGCGGATCGGACCGGATTGCGCGTCGTGCTTTAGCTCCTGAACGCTTGACCGCGATGCGATATCAGAACGCTCTCCGGATCCCACTGATACCTCGGGCTATAACCTATACCTGCCAACGCGTCCGCCATGATTTTTAAGGATCCCAAAGTTTTCGGCCAATCCGCTCACGATACGGGAAATCACGTCAGTAGCACTCAACGATCTTCCGACCCCTTGCTGGAGATACCCCCGGTTGTCGAAGTCTCACCCCCGCCGCGCCCACATCGCCCTGTTCAAGCAGCGCTGCGACCGAAAGCAGTTCGCCGAGTATGCCGCCGCCGTTAAGGATGGCCACCCGGATGGAATCAAAGACGGGTAGTTCGTCGACGAAGCTGCGCAGTTCCATGTGATACGCGACGTGCAGTAGCGACAGCATGCCCGTCAAATAGGCTGCAGCCGCCAGCAAATATGATCCGTCCGGCATCGCGTCGATCGCTTCTTCCATGAAATGTGCCCGTCGCTGCGCAAGCAGCACAACCGGATCATCCTCGAATGGAAGCCTGTCCCGGTCGACGTAAAGCAGCAGTCCGCACCAATGCAGAAGTCTGTGACTTCCGGCTATCGAGAGTGCCTGTCTGAGCGATGAAATGCGCTCCGATTTGCCGTTCGGCTGCTCGCTGCAGTTTGCAAGCCGTAACAGTTGGGCAACCAGCAGTGGCGTCTCTCCGAGCGCCCGCGCAACACGATCCAACGCAGCACCGCTGCCGACGAGGTCGAACACGCGAAGAATTGCCCTGACCGGAGGCATCGCGCGCTTGTCGGAAAGGGTCTGCGGTCTAGCGAAATAATAGCCCTGCAGCAGATCACAGCCCAGTTGCCAGGCAAGCTCCGCATCCTCTGCACTCTCGATCTTCTCGGCAAGCACGACCTTTCCTGCGCGTTTGAACTGACTGATGAGTTCCGGCAACTTCGCACGCTCCACAAACGGCCAGTCGATCTTGACGATGTCGACGTAAGGAAGAAACCATTGGATCTCGTCAGTCATGCTCGTGACGTCGTCCAGCGCTATCTGGAAGCCTGCCCCTTGCAACTCGCTGCACCGACGCGAGAGGCTCGAAGTCAGCTCAACAGACTCCAGAATCTCCAGAACGAAACGTGATGCCGGTAGCACATACGGGTAGCCCGAAAACAGAAAGTCATGTGGGCAGTTCAGGAAGCAGGCCTTGGTCCCTGCAAGCCGTTCAATACCGATCGAGCCCACAGCACGTTCTATCACCGCCGTCGTACAGCGCAGTTCATCCCCAATCCGAGCTCCACTGGTGCGTCCATCCCTGAAAAGAAGTTCGTAGCCGACCATGCGACCAGCCCGATCCATCACAGGTTGCCGTGCCACAAACACGTCCGCATCGCCAGGCGCAATGGCCTCGATTGAATCGCTGCTCACGACTACCTCTGGTTGGAACTTTACAACAGAGACAACGGCGCACCGAGGATCGAACCTCAGCGCGAGATTGTCGACGATTCAGCGTGTCCGTCGAAAGGCCGGTTGTGGCCGCACAGCGACGGACGGCCGACTGCATCCGACTCCACCGTCATTCAACTCACGCTGGGCTCAACTCCACTTATATTGGTCAGCCGACCTTCCACACCGCAGCCATTCTTGTGGCAAAGGGCTTCGGAGAAAATGTTACGACTGAAGGACGTTTGAGCGACGCCTCATCCCACCGACGCGGATCGCAAGTACCAGAATCATCGCGCCCAGGAGGACCGTTCCTACCCACACTGCAGAGCGACTGCTAGTCAATTCCACCATCGCGCCGAATGCCAGCAGGCCTATGGGGGCCGCCACGCTACCGAGCACCAGCATCACGGAATCGACTCGTCCGCGCATCGATTCAGGTGTACTGGTGGCAATAGCCGTCCGCAGTGGAATGCGGACGAACATCACGGACAGACCGCAAGCCAGCATTCCGCTGTATAAGAGAAACGGCGTTGCCCCGCTCCATCCACCGATCATCCCGATTGAAGCCGTGAGCGCGAAAAGTCCAGCGACGATCAGGTACTCACGCCTCACTTTCGGTGTCCACACTGACTGCAGCATCGAGGCCGCCAGAATTCCAATCGTCAAAAGGGTTTCCGCAATCGCCAAACTCTTTACATCTAGATGCCAGTCAAGTTTGATCAATGGAGGGAGAAGCGTGCTGATTGGCGCGCAGACGAAATTGATGAATGGGAGCGCGAGAAGGAAGGTGGTCAGAGCCGCGTCTTCGCGCAGATACTTCCACGTTGCTTTGAGATCCTGGAAAGCTGTACTCCGCGACTCGGCTGCTGTCGGTTCAACGGCATGCATCGGTGTGCGGAGGGCCACGCGCCATGCATTGACTACGGCGACCGATACGGCCGCCAGGTCGATCAGGACAAAGCGATCCAGACGCAGCACGCTCATGAGTGCGGCGGACATGGGCACAGCGACAAGCCCAGCAACCGAGACAACGGTCTGCCATCGCGCAAAAATTCGCCCCCGTGTCACATCATCGCTCATGTCCGCAAGTGCAGCCATAAAGGCCGTTGACTGGATCTGAGTTGCCAACGCGCGAAGCGCGTAAGCGATAATGATTACAACGACGCCAGAGCGTTGGCCATGCAATGCCGGGAGGCAGAGAAACAAGCCGCACGAGACGACAACGGAAAGCAGATCACCACCGGCCGCCACCTTCAGGCGGTGCGAACGATCGACTAACTGACCGATCCACGGCGTCAATACCAGGTTGATCACAATCCCAACTCCTGAGCACACGCTCATCAGGAATGGCGAGTGATACCAGTTCAGGATCTGCCAGATCAACGCGAAATTGAGTAGTTGCCCAGTGAATCCGGCAATCCCCTGAAACAAAAACAGCGCGAGCAGGCTCATGGCGTATGTGGGTTAGTAGACGACCGACCTGTCACCTCGCCAGTCGTTGAGTTTTTCGTTTGCACGTTGTAATCCGTTTGAGGGCTTTCCTTTTATCTGCTTTATTACAGGTCGCGGTGCAATGGCAGCCCTTACCGTTGTTGTGGGCGATACAGACGTCGATGCCGAATGTCCCGACAACAGTTAGTAATAGCATCTCCGGCAGGCTCATAAGTTCTTGAGGGCCGCGTAAAAGTTAGGCCCGTGCCATAGAACCGGCAGCGGGCTGGTCGCGCCATGCGATCCAGCCGACAACGATCGAGAATGTCGCCAAGATGAGTGGCGCCACCCCATGCCCGTATTCGCCGTGGAATATGACGGTCGCCAAGGCAGCCAACATCACGGCGCAGCCGAGCATCGCCCCCGCCAGCCGCGTCTGTGCCCGCGCCAGCAGAACGGCTGTCATCAGTTCCAGCGAACCGGTCACGAAATGGAACCAGTGCGGATATCCCCACTTCAGGTATTCCTCGAAGATGGATCGCGGGGCGACGATGTTGCTGAGCGATCCCACGACGAAAAATGCGGCAAGAACCAAAGGTAATACCTGACGCCAAGAAATCTTTGACATTTGCACGTCCTTGTCTGATGAGGGTGCCGTGGACCAGCATGCTGGCCGTCGGGCAGTCGCTGCCGGGCCGATTCACCACAGGACGACTGGTGCCCGCCTCAACCAGGTGTCGGTCGTCATTTGATCGACAACGAACCGAGCGACATCGGCGCGGGCTATCTTGCCGCCGTTGATGCCTGCGAGGTCGCTGACGGCCCTGACGCTGCCTTGAGCCGGGTCATCGGTGAGCATGCCGGGCCGAACGATGACCCAATCGAGTGAACTGGCGCGGATCGCGGCTTCCTGACGGTCCTTGTCCTTGTAGGCTTGGCTGAGCAGCAAGGGCTGGAATATCCGGTCGAACACGAAGCCGCCGTGGCCGCGGCTGTCCCCGACCCCCAGCGCAGAGATGCAGACCAAGCGGCGCACGCCGCTGCGCGTCATCGCCGGAACCAGCGCGCGTGTCGCTTCAGTCAGCAGACTGACCTTGCGGAAGCCCATGCCGGTGCCCAACGCGCTAACGACTGCATCACAGCCGTCCAGGGCGCGCGCGAGGGTGATCTCATCGCGGGCATCGCCCTCGATCAATTCTGCTCCCGGCAGATTCGCGGCTGCCGTCGAGCGAACTAACGCCACAACGGAATGGCCTTTCGCCACGGCGTCGCTGATGATCAGCCGTCCCGTTCCGCCCGTTGCACCTAAAACAAGAATCTTCATATTTAACCTCGATCTTTCTTAATGCCAGCGGCGCAGTTGACATCGACCGTGCCATTTCAAACTCACTGCCGGGGCCCGATGTACATCGGGTGCCGGTTGCGTTACTCAGGACTGCTGGCCACGACGCACTCATTCCGAAGGACACGCGGATTTCCGGAGCAGGTCCCGGAAGTCGCATCCCATCGCTGACACCATCTATGCCGTGGCGGCCTTTTGAGCCGCCGCAAAGACATCGCGGGCCGACGTTGCGCTGGCGACGTGCTCCGTACTCTCCACACCGAGGTCCATCCAGCCCACGTTGACGGCCTCGAACATCTCTTCGGCCGGTGCGGTCTGGCCCTTCGGGACGCCGAACTGTTCGAACGCCGCTGCCCACCCAGCCCGCGGGACGGCAAAGGCCTTGACGTCACGCTGCATGACTTCGCCCAGCTGGGCTGCGACTTCATCCGCGCTCACCATTGAACCAAGTTCGATGACCCGATGCCCCGACCACGCCGGCCCGCTCAGAAGCGTTGCGACCTCAGCGCCGATATCGTTGGTCGCGACCATGGTCGATTTCCGATTCGTCGGGTTGTAGTAGACGGGTAGCGTGCCGCCCTGGGCGACGTGGAAGCCGTAAAGGAAGTTTTCAAAAAATCCGCCGGCGCGCACATAGGCGGTCGGCAATGTCAGGTGGCGAAATTCTTGCTCCATGAGCGACAAGGCCGTGATCATTCCCAGCCCGCTGGTTCTGTTCGCACCCATCGACGAGAGCGCAACCAATCGCAGCGGCGCTGCTTTGGTCAGCGCCTGGACATAGCTCGCGATCACGCTCTTTGCTTCTTTGAAATCAGCCGAGGGTGCCCAGTTAGCGGGCAGCATGACAAATGCACCTTCGACCCCGTCGAGCGCCCGCTTTACGGCGGCCGCATCATTCCAGTCACCGTCGACCAGTTCCACGCCCTGATCCGCCCAATTCGCCGCCTTGTCGCGATTGCGGATGATTGCGCGTACTTTCCTACCGTGCGCCAGCAAATGCGTTGCCGTCGCACTGCCAACTTTTCCAGTAATTCCCATTACCAAATACATGTACTTCTCCTGAAATTAGTGTTGTCTGCAAACGTCAACTCGCGATCTGGAGATTCGTCCTGATACGCTGTTGTTGAAAAAAGTGATGTCACCCAACCCATCGATGGAGAGGGTCAGCAAGCGCTCGACTACGGCGAAAGCCGCGGCGAGGGTGGTTGGATCCTTAAAATCTGCTTTAACCGTCGCGACGAAGCGGCTCAGTGTCTGCGGACTGCGGCTGGATGCGGTGACACAGGAATCTCCTGCTTGCACCGGCAACTTCACCACACGGCGCCCCACGTGTCCGCCGGAGCTTGGCTATAAAAAGCGGACAGAAACAGGGTCTGACTTGGGAGCTTCTTGACGAACGGTTTTCGTCTGAGAGTAGGTCTATCATAGAGACCTATGCCTCGCGCCGTAAGGAGGCAGTTTTTTGTTACCTGAAGATGTAAAGGGAACCCGAATGAGCACCGCCCAGAATGCGATCGAGAGATTCAGCCGATATCAACGTCAGTTAGGCGACGCCGGGTCCGCACACTGCGCGGTTCGCGACGTGCTCGACCGCATCGGCGACAAATGGAGCATGCTGATGATCATGGAGCTGGCGACGCAATCGCAGCGCTTCAGCGAGCTTCACCGAGCCGTCCCTGACATTTCCAAGCGCATGCTTACCCAGACACTCCGCGATCTGGAGCGCGACGGACTCATCACCCGCCATGTTTTTCCCACCAGGCCGCCGGGCGTCGAATATCGACTGGCGCCACTAGGACAATCTCTGTTGGACCCGATGGCGGCCCTCATCGAGTGGGCCGATCGTCGTCATTCCGAGATCCATGCCGCGCGCGCCCGCTTTGACGGCGCACCCCCTGATATCCCGCACGAGATGCTCAGCCCGGCGTGAGGTGGTGGCGAAAGCCTGAAGCGGGTAGTTCATCTGCCTTGGCTTTGCAGATGGCACGGAAAGCCGTACCACGCATTTACTCGTTTCGTGCTCGTCGCGTCCGCTGAAAGAGCAACAATCTACTAATCGAAAAACCCGATCGCAGCTTGCGCCCTTTGCCGCGTAGGTGCACGCACGCTGCATCGTCGAGGAACAGATCGACGACCCGTATTCCGATGATCTCGGAGCCACTCATCCCCGTGTTGTAGAGCATCGTCAGTAGCATGTGATCGCTCCGCGAGGACTAGCTCTCGCCCGCCTGGCCGAGCACGACCACTATCTCCGCACGCGCGAGGTAGTTCAGCATCGGCTGCTCGAAACGCATCATCGGCACCGCCAGTGCGCGCTCGACGTCGCGCAACGACAACTCGGTAAAGAATTGCCGGACCAGCGCAGCGAATGAAGGCGGTTTCGGGGCTAGGATCTCAACGTTTGCCAAAAAGCACGACGGCTGCTGTTGAAGTTCGCAAATTCCGCCCGGCAATTGTGAGCACCAACAGCAGCGCTGACATTCAGCAGACGCCTTGCAGCCGGTCGGCGCAACATTTCAGAACCTCGTCCGGCGGTGCCTTCCACCAGCCGTCTTTGGAGAAGATTTCCACCTCGGTCATGCCGTTGTATCCCGCTGTTTCAATGAGGCGTCTGGTCTCTTTCAAATCGATCACGCCGTCACCCATCATTCCGCGATCGAGAGGCATGTCCGTGGCCGACGTCAGCCAGTCAGACACGTGATATGCGACGATCCGTGCTTCAGTCCCGGCCGCGGAAACCGACTCTGCGAGCTGAGGGTCCCACCAGCAGTGGTAGACATCGACCGCAATGCCAAGAGACTCATTTTTCGGGTCGAGTTGCCGGCACAGGTGCAGGGCCTGTCCGACAGTGTTGATCACTGAGCGCTCAGCCGCGTACATGGGATGAAGCGGTTCGACCGCGAGTCGTACGCCAACCTTCCTGGCTTCGTCCATCAACGCGGCGATTCCCGCATGTTCTGCTGGCTGCTGCTGAATACCCGCCGCTGGATGCCTGCTTCAGTCACGACCTGGCGAGGACGCCGACCGGTCGCATTCGGCGCTGCCTGCGGCCTGATCGTTGCCGTGATCGGCGTCACGTCGGGTGGGCATACGTTCGGCAGCGGCTATGCCCGAAGCGCGTGCGATGCTGGAAGGACGCGCGCGGCTCGGCGCCACTTATCCGCTGCTCAAGATGGCGTCGATGGTCGGATCGTATCTGCCGGGAGCGCCGGGTGGCCTGTTTGCACCGTCTCTTGCCATTGGCGCGGGAATCGGCAACGCATTGCACCTGATATTCGGCCAGATGCAACTTCCGATGCTGATCGCCCTCGGCATGGTCGGTTATCTGGCAGCAGTAACACAGAGTCCAATCACCGCGTTCGTCATTGTCATTGAGATGATCAACGGCCACGCACTCGTCATCTCGCTGATGGCCACCGCGCTGATATCCAGTCAGGTGTCGAAGCTGTTTGCGCCTGCATTGTACGAAGCGTTGTCGGAGCGTTATCGCAGCCCGAGCGACGCACCAGGGATTGCCGTCGCTGATGGCTCGCATCGCAAATGATTCCAAGAGCCTGTTGTTCCAGACTAATAGCGGCCGCGTGAGCGCGTAACAAACGTCGCTCACGCGGTGCATTCAGGCCATTGGATTCAGAGAACTGACCCGCTCTTGACGGCCGGTTGTACCCGCCGACCTATGCCGTCACAAAACTGTCGTTGCCGCAGAGAGAATTGTTGCGACTATCAGCCTTCGACGAAAGGACTCAAGGACAGCCACTCGCATCGTACCGATGTGCTCAGTTAGTTCGACGGCTTTGCGTTATCAGGGCCCGGGCAGGAACTCGACGTCGCCGTACCAGGCGCGTGTCGTGGTCCCAGTATTGTCGGTATCGGTCAGCAGCCCGTAGCCGGAGATTCGTCCTGGCGGCTCGTGAAAGACCCGCTCGTAGTCTTGCACGATATTGCGGCGTAGGTTTTGCCACTGACCCGCATCGCCGGACAGACCGGAGACCGCGATCATCTGTACGCGGTTCGTGTGAGGGTTGGCAATGACGGTCCCTGGCGCGACTGTGGTCGACCAGATATACATCAGCGTGGCATAGGGCAGTTCTTCGCCACCCAGGTGCTTCGCCAGGTCCATCTTGGCCCGGTCGAAAAACGATAGCTTGCTTTTGTCGCCGTCAAACAAGAACACAAGTCGCGCTGGCGCGTCTTCCTTCGATCCGACGCGGTTGTCGGCGCCCTCGATCGGTCTTTCTGCTTTCCAGCGCCATGCCACCACAGGTGTGCGGGCGAGGTCGATGTTGCCCTTGTGCATCAGCGCAGACGCAGAGTGATTCGCGTCCGCCTGCAGGACGGCGGTCTGACCTTCGTGAACGAGCGTGTATTGCGTCATGGGCTTGCCGTGCACGACCGGCACGTTCTTCCAGCCTGATGGCAGTGGTGCGCCGGGCTCAATCGCGGAAAATGAGATACCCGGCTTTTCGTCCTGGGCTAGGAGGGCTGGCGGCAACAGAAGGAGCGCGAGGCACACGACTATCCAGACTGGTCGGGCTGTTCGTTTCCGTGCTCGATGGATCGACGGAAGATACATGGCTGGTCGCATTCGTCTTTTGACTAGCACCCATTGTAGTCGCTAGATGCTGCGGGCCGTGAAACTAAGCCCACTGGAGTAAATCAGGATTTCCTTACTCGCTTTTCCCCGAAAGAGCACGCAAAACGCGTCCTGTATCACCTTGCATCGGACACATTTCTGCATCGCAACATCCATAAATTCGGATACGTGCGTGGCCAGTCTCCCGACAATGCGGCCCGGGCTCGAGCCAAGGGGATTTCGCCTGCGCATACGCAGCGGTTCAGAAAAACGGTGAAGCGTCGCTTGCGGCGCTCCCCGCCAGGACCGTCCCACGGGATCAGGTCGAAATTCTCTGGTGCGTCCGGCGATCCACCGAGCAGCACTGGTACGCGAAAGTCGAGCGCATAGAGGGGCGCCGATTCCGGAGTGATAGCGCGCTGTGCGAGAAGCTCGCCCTTACGAAATAGTCGCTCATCGACAGACGGCGCCACTTTTGTGAGGTAATCGCGGTGGCAGATGGTACTTTCAATGGTCGACTGCGTCACACGAGGGTCTAGCGGCGATGGCGGCGTTGCGTAAAGCGATACCGAATAAATTCCCAGCGCGAAGCCACCGAGCACAGCTGGTGTGACCAGCAATCGTGAGCGGCGCATGGGGTTTCTCTGAAACATCCGAACCTTGTCAGTACACGCGTGATTCTGCATGGCAGCCGCCTAGAAGCCTGTTTGTTCAAAGGCGGCCCGGGACGTCATAGTGTACAGCGACAGTGTTTTAGTCGAGAGCGCTGCCAGACCGAAGGCGAAGGCGGAAGAAAGCCGCGTGTCGTTTTCAGCCGAATGAAACGCACGCGGCTCGGGCGTACAAGCCAGTACCGACTCCCTGCTGGCGCATCAAGCTCACCGCCCGGAAGCGCAAACAGGGAACGATGATGGGTCCGGTTACATAGTTCAGATTGCAATACTCACGGGCCTCGCCACGGTGTCCAACGAAGATATACGGGTTCCCCACCTTTCGTCTGTCCGTCACTGCATGTAAGCTCATCACGAGTGTGGTGGCGCCAGGTTGTCTAACGGTAACCGGCCGACCAGATCCCCTGCAACGGGGTTGCGAACCAGGAAACCACCTTCATCTTAAATAGACGACTAGTGAGAGCGGGAACATCGTGATCAGACTTCTGGGCGTTTTCGCGCGCATGGTTGGCCTGGCAGGCTGCATCGCCGTCCTGCCCCCTGCTTCCGACCCGGTATTCGAAGACGCATCTGTATTCGCCGCCGGCTATTACGCGGCGCCGGCAATCGGGATCGGCCCGGGCCACAATGGGCGACACTGGCACCAAGGGTATTGAACCCTGCGAGACGCCGCAGCATCGGGATCACCATGTCACCTGGACGACGTCTTGATGTTTAAGCAGGTCGTGGTGACCGTCGCCACGGACTCAGATCAGGCAACGAACCGGTTATGTCCCGTAGCTGGATATCATCTTTCCTGCGCGTTTTGAAGGTCCCTGCGAATACCGTCAAAATCGAAACAATAGGCTGCTAGTCTGGTCTACTGACCACCCGGTGGAATGAACCGCGTTGGCTGCGGCTCGACCATTATTGGACGGTGGTCGGCTGAGCGCTCAGGCCCACGACATGCCCGTGCCAAATTTTGCACGTCGCCTTGACGGGGACCCAGACATATTTGCCACGGACCTTGGCGAAGGCCGGTGTTTTGACGATGGTGTCGATCGGCAACGTTGTCGTATCGCCCGCAATGGCCTTACCGGATAGTACTTCTGCAGTCAGAGCGCGGCGCTCCGAAATAACAAATAAATCGTATCGTGGGGTGGTGCGAACCCAGCGATCGAAAGCGGCTACGCAATTGACAACTACATCGGGCACATGCATGCGCCGCAGATAAGCATAGTCTTCTGGGATGTCCGCTTGCGGCTGCGCATTTGCACGCAGGCAGATCCAACTGAAAGTGAGGAGGAGAAAAATGGCGGTGGTAAGCTTCATGCAAATGGGTGCCCGCGGATGCGGGTAACTTCAGGACAGCACAACGGCATATGAGTATACACGCGCTTGTCGAACAATCGGCCCGCATTTTCCACCTATTCCGGCGTGAAGGTCCGTCCGGGTCGATGCGACCTGGCTGCTCACCGGCACTTCTAGAAGATGGAAACGCCGTGCGAGCAGCCAGCATGAGACTCCTGTTCGCGGCGGGTATCTGCCTCGCTGTCGCGTCGTGCTCCCGACCTGATCCGGTGTTCTCCAGCGCACCGCAATATTCCGGCGTCTCGGAGAATAGTCTTTCGTCGGTGGTCGAATGTATTGCGGACAGATGGGAGCGCAGCACGCGTCATCTGCATCGCACACGCGTTGGAGCAACGGTGCGTTTGCAGGGCAGAACCTGGTTTCGGGGCGTGCCGATTGGCGTCAAGATCACGCGCGGCGTCCGACAGACAACAGTGCAGTTTTTCGAAGCGCGCTCGGCGGATCGCATCTATGTCGCCTTCATAAAGAGTTGCCTTCGCCACCCATGATCGGCTACTTTATGTAGAAATGGCTCACGTCGGTTCTCGCGAACGTGACGCAAGCCGCCTCTCCGAAAATAACCCAACGCGCCAGCGTTCAGCGCCCTTGCAGTTTTCCTCCCGCCCAATCAGATCTCGCACCATGCCCCGATGGCGCTCCCGCGCGATGGGCGCGGTGTTCACTCTGGGCTTTCTCGTGCTTGCGGCGCGGGCGGCATGGGTGCAAGGTATCAACGATGAGTTTTATCAGAAGCAGGGTGAGGCGAGGCAGGTTCGTGAATTCGCCATTCATGCTTCGCGCGGGCGCATCCTCGATCGTAACGGGAGACCGCTGGCGCTCAGCCTGCCCACCCGCACGTTATGGATGGACGCGCTGGGTGCCAAGCCGCTTTCCGACACTCAAGCTAAAGCGTTGGCAAGCGCATTGAATCTCGACGCAGCGCGTATCAATGCGATCGCCGCTTCTCGCCGATCATTCGCGTACCTTAAACGCCAGGTGCCGTTGAGCGTCGCGCAACGCGCGTTGGGACTTGACGTGCCGGGGGTCTACGCCCAACCAGGTTATCGCCGGTACTACCCGGAAGGCAATATTGCGGCACATGTCACAGGCTTCACGGGTATCGACGGCAAAGGGTTGGAAGGTATCGAAAAAATCGACAATCGGTGGTTGACGGGGATCGACGGCAGCCGGCGCGTGCTGCGCAATGCTCACGGTCAGGTCATCGAGACGTTGGCCCTGGTGCGGCCGGTCGCCGGCAAAGACGTGAACCTCTCCATCGACCAGCCCATTCAATACGCAACGTTTCGTGCGTTACATGATGCCGTCCAGCGAACCGACACCCAATCAGGATCGGCAATCGTGCTGGATGTTCATACGGGTGAGATTCTCGCCATGGCCAACTGGCCGAGTTTCGATCCAAACCTCCTTGGAAAGAGAACCGGTGAAGCAATACGCAATCACGCGGTGACCGATGTATTCGAACCTGGTTCGGTAATGAAGCCCATCACGATCTCACTGGCGCTCCAGCGCAACTACGTTTCACCGCGCTCCGTTGTGCCAACCAACGGGGGCCGGCTGCGGCTCGACGGCGTCACGATTCACGACGACAAGAACTTCGGCACACTGACCGTGAGCGGTGTCGTGCAGAAGTCGAGCAACGTAGGCACGAGCAAAATCGCACTGCTCATGCAACCACGCGATATGTGGAGCAATTTCCACGCGGTTGGTCTCGGCCATCCGCCGCGCGCAGGACTGCCGGGCGCTGCCGGCGGAACGCTGCGGCCGTATCAACACTGGCGGCGTGTCGAACAGGCCACAATGTCTTACGGCTACGGTCTGTCCGCGTCGCTGTTGCAACTTGCACAGATGTACACCGTATTCGGCAATAAGGGAGTCTTCGTGCCCGCTACCATCGCTGTGCGACGCGATGGCAGCCTTCTTGGCAAGCGCGTTTACTCGCCGCATGTCGCTGCTCAAGTGCTGGACATGCTTGAATCGGTTGTTTCAGAGGACGGGACGGCGCCTCAGGCCGCAGTGCCTGGTTACACTGCGGCTGGCAAAACCGGTACGGCCTACCGATGGACGGCTCATGGATACGATCGCAGTCAATATCGGGCCTCGTTCGTCGGCATTGTGCCGGCAACACAACCGCGCGTTGTCATCGCGGTCTCGATCGACCGCCCACAACACGGTTCGCATTTCGGCGGGGCGGTGGCGGGACCGGTGTTTTCCGATATCGCCGCAAAAACCATGAGCCTGCTGGGTGTAACACCTGATAATCCGGAACGGCCCTTTGATCATGTTGAGTCGAAGCCCGTCACATGAAATGTGCCCGCGAAAAGCGCGCCTGAATTTGCAGATTCAACTGGCAACTTCGGAACTGGCGACTCTTCAACCTCGGCGCGCCTGCCAAAATATGCCGGATTCGTCCGATGGCTCCGCCCCCGCCCCCGACCGCGCCAAGCGTTGAACGCCTGTCATCGTGATTCCACGTCACGGGTGAACAGATGAAGCGCTTTGTTCGAGGCGACCGTCGAACGGGACCCCCCCTCCTCCTGAGCGTATCGACGATTACTTAATCGGATACCAATCCTGTCCGCGTAATCAGTTTGTTTGTCGACAAGACTGATCGTGGCAGACGGTGTTTTGGTAATGGGTCGAGCCTGCGGTTACCGGTAGGCCGTCATATTCCCAAAAATACGGTCAAGATACATCCACTGCAATCGGATTCAGTCTGGAGCACAAGGCGCATCGCGGCCTCGTGTTCACCTCGTTGATCGCGCGTTGATGCCAGACTTCTAGTCCGTCAGTGGCGTCCGCAAAGAAAACGCGGAACCCATCCTGGGGATCTGCCGTCCGTTTCGGCGATATACCAGCAATTGAATCGCTTCTCCGATTCCGTCGGGCGACCGCGGGGGCAGGTTCTTCCCTCGCTTAACCGCCTTGGGGTTCGTGGTTACAGTGCTAGTGACGCCCAGCCCTATATTGTTTAGGTACTTTTAAAGTTTAGCCCTTCGCGTTGACCGACGTGATCCACTGAAAAGACAACCAGATTGCATCATGCATCTGAACCGCCCCGCTCCCGCAATTCATGCCGAATCAGGCAAATCAGCCAGACGATCCGAATCATTGCCGTTGAGGAACGAGCGACATATCGTGACGAATGCGGGTTGCCCGGATAGCAGAGCGTGTAGACCGGAATAGAGACAGATCCGGGACGGGAAGGCGTAGTTTCGCCGATATGGCAGCGCAGAGATGCTCGGGATAAAGTTACATCGAACGAAAACCTTCTATTTCAGGGGATATAACCTCGCGCTGTAGACATCGGCCCCATCGACGGACAGTGACAAAATATCACTATGTGACATACGTTCCCTATTTACTTCAGTAGAGGCAGGTGCAACGCAGAATGACTTTCTAGCTGTTGCCACCAGGGTGGTGCTCGGACGTGGGAACAATTCCCGAAGGAGGCCTGCGGCTACCGTAACCAACATCCAGGATAAGACGAGCGCCGATCCTGCCTCATCAGGAAACGACGATGGGCGTCAATTTCCACTGGGTCTCTTCTTTTTCGGTCTGATCGTTCTTGGTGTGATCGCCATGAGCCTCTCGGCGCTGTTCGGAGCGAATCCCCCCGATCGTCGAACTGACTCGCGGCAAACCCGCGCATCTGATCAGCACAACGACTGATCCCGGACGTGTAGAAGATGCCGGTGTCTGTGATGGCAAGACACTTCCATCTTCTGCTATGGACAGCGGTCGGCCGCCGGGCACATTGGATGCAGGCGAATATTGAGCCCCCACGTTGCCCCAGGAAGTTGGGAGAGTTCAATGCGCACGCAATCATCCGTTCCTGAAGCACGCATGCCGTCCGGCGCCTTTGCGCCGATCCGTGACACGCAGGCCGTAGGAAAGTTTGACCATACATGTCATGATGTGACATATAATTGATTCAAATGCTCGCATCAGCACGGCAGAGGGCGTCGAAGGTGTAACCCATACGAGGAAATCTGAACACGCGAAAGCGGCCTCGTCGCATTGCAATCGACTTTTATCAGGATTTTGGCGACACAGTCTCACGTAACGCAAAGGAGGCGTAATGGTCATCAACAACGACTTTGAAATCAGCTACCTGCTGATTGCGTTTGCGCTCCTCGGCACTATCCTGGTTGGCGATCTGCTTAGCATGTTGCAGTTGCAAAAATGGCACCCCAAGCTGTTGGGTGCGGCAGTCGGCGCGTTACTGGGTTTCGTGCTGATCGAGGCCGTGCCTATGTTCACCTGAACAATTTCGTGGCGGACCGATTCAATCGCTCGAACGGACGATCCTGCGAAAGTTGGCAAAGGAATCCACCATGGCCCCGTTCAACCGGATCCTGCTCTGTTATGACGCCACACCGGAGGGTCGGATCGCGCTGCGCTGCGGTGCGGCTCTTGCGCAGCAGTTGCAAGCGGAAACCCATCTGCTCTCTATTTTCGACTGCACAGACTGGTCTAGCGGGTTCGACGTTCTGTCGTCGATGAAATTCGAGGTCGATGAACAGGTGGCACGGGAGACACTGCGCGAGGGTATTGACTGGCTGCGGGCATGGGGCGTAACCGCAACGGGACATTATTCGGTCGGAAGCGCGGTTGACCAGATTTCGCGCCTTGCGGAATCATTGAAAGTTGACCTGATCGTCATTGGACATCATCCGCATGGGCTTTTTGCGCGTTGGTGGACCGGAGAAAACCACGCATCGCTGCTCGACCGGGTATCTTGCGGTGTCCTGTTCAAGGTTGCCAACTGACAGTCTCGCATGGAGTCGAATCGGCATTCGAGCGACCTATCAACCGGTGACTATCATCGGACGGCAGTACAACACCGGGCTACATCGAAAATGTCTGTTTGACCCGAAACGCCGGGTTTTCCTTTGGTGCGGAAATGCCCCGAAAATAGCCACCGCGATGGCGAAGCGCAATATCGACACGACGTTCGCGGGCGTCTGTGCTACATAGCCGGACCGGTTTTGCATCCCGGACGCGAGACAGTCGTCATTGGGTAAAGGAATCCTGATCTGTTCGCGGGCGGCTAGAAGCTCTTCATTGAGCGTACAACCGTGGAGGCTAAGATGATCATAGATCTTCTCGTACAGATCGGGATTTCGGCTGCAGTGCTTGCGATGGTCGTTCTTTTCGTCATCGCCCAGGATCCCCAAAACCATACCCGTGAACGGGTTCTTCGATATGCGGCTGGCAAACACTGGTGGAACCGCACTCGTCACGGACCCTGACGCTGCTAGCGGCATCGGTCCGGCACGCCCCCTCCACCTTCCGCGGCCCTGACCACCGATGCAAGAGCGTCGGCGGGTCGGGCGACGCTTCCTTCAGGTTCCTCCTTCCATCGACGGGTTGTCTTACAGTACCGGCCAGAGAAAAATGACATGCTGATTTTCGCCAGTATGGCTTTGACTCGTGTCTCCCGTGTGCCATCGCCCGTTTTCGGGACAGCAGCCCTTCGGCCACCTCACCAGAATGAATGGTCCGCTCAGTAGCATATCGAGCGTCGTGTGACCGTACGCACCGACAACCGTCACCGGGATATCGGCGCGATAACAGGCGGCCACTGCGTTGGCTGGCGTCACCCTCCATGTCCCGACGGGCTCACTGCCATTCACGTTTTGACACGACCCCGACCCAACACGCTGCGGTCGGAGGCTAGAGTATCCGCCTGCCCGCGCTGATGCGCAGATGCCGCATGCAGCGAGAGCCGCTGCGACCACGCGCCATCTAATCCATCGTTTCATCTCGCGTCCCTCTGTAGCCATTGCCGGACCCGTCCGGCATGATGTTTGCTGGCTTCACGCATCATGTCGAGAAATGGCCAGGCCCGTTGCGAAAGTCCACTGCCAGATTCCGAACGCGTTCGCGAGCGTGTTGCAGCGATTCGAGCACGATCTCCGCCTCTTTTCGTCCGAAATCGCCACTTCGAGACGGCTGATTACGCGAGGCACCTCGTCATGGAGGATGACCCCGCGCGTATCAAACCGCTTTCCCACAAGACTGACCAGATACCGGGCGAGGTCCTGAGCATCACGATGTCGAGCGTCGCGGGCGATTGAAACCTGATCGGCATAGTGGCTCCTTGCTTCGATCAGTATTGCACCACCGCACGGGAAAGCCATTCGGACCCACCCCCCGGAGAATTCGCGCAACGCGTCATTCGCACTGCGACGCAACGCGGCACGGGCTATCATTATCATCTTCTGTGACGATGACAGGGTTTGCATTCGGAGCGGAGCACAACATCGCCATGGACGTACGCAGGCCGAGCAATTCATCCTTGCGATTTCACCTGGACCGATCCCGTGTAACCAGTCATGATACGGCTCGCTTTTATTTCTTATCACAATGTGATCAATATGTCCAATAGGGCTCGCTGCGAGCCCATTCAGGACGGCTGTCTTGAATTCATCATGAGATGACATAAACTGAAGGTAGTTTCTCGTTTGGCCGAACCTGGAGGTGGCGCCCCCGATACACAGTGGCGGATCATCGCGAGGAATCTCGGATCTGTTGCGACCCCCTTACCCGTTACATCGACGTCAGAGTACGGAATGCAGAATCGAAAACTGCGCGTTACTAGTGACGGCCTCTAACCCCGAATGAGACCATCGATTGGTCATGATACCCAACCGCAATAACGATACGCGGGATTACGTACCTTCAGAGACGGTGCAGGTTTTCAGCGGCGCGACGTGTCAGGTGGTAATGGGTCGTGAATCACGAGAAGTAGCGTTTTTATGCACATATCCCGTCGCTGTTTCATGATAACTGCTGCCTCACTGGCTTCAGCAACGCTCCTTTCCGACGAGTCGCGCGCTGACGCCACGGCGGTCTCCGAGACCGACCCAACCGCTGAGGCGCTAGGTTATAAAAGAGATGCGACGAGAGTGGACAAAGCGAAATATCCCAAATACGTCGCTGGCCAGGCGTGTGTCAATTGTCAGCTCTATCAGGGCAAGCCGGGCGCCTCGACTGGGCCGTGTCCAATCTACGGTGGCAAGCTGGTCGATTCAAGGGGATGGTGCAGCGCTTACGTGAAAAAAACCTGAGTCGGTTTTTTCGTCACAACAATATGTTCTGGGGGCGACATAGTCCATGAGGCCGCGGAAGCGCCGATTAAGCGCTTCAGGTGCCTACGGCGGGAACAGGTCGCCGGACATACCGTCCCGCGGAACATCAAGAATCACGGTATCACCCCATTCAACGAACCTCGTGTTGACGATATCTCAGTTCGCCTGCTTCACATGAAAGGGGCATGCCGATGCACCCGTGAACGGTTCATAACTGGTCTCATTGCGATGAAACAAAATGGAGGAGCCTGACCGTTCTGAACACGCCAGTACGCGCTGACAAGCGATGTCGATAAGTGTACCCACGGCTCCTCCGCAGGCAGCGCCGATGTCTTGTAAACCTGACAAATAATCGACTGTGTCGGCCGCCGAGATCAGGAAATTCGCGAGGAGACCAGACAGATCCGTCTCCTGATTTGCCATGCGCGCGGATGAGGAAACAATTCCGCAACTATCTGTCGAAGCAGTATGGAGATACTTCATATTATCCTGCGCGGCAAGCGCGCTAACAAAACGATATCGGGGGATCGACTATGCTGTTCGATTACAAGGGGTTTCACATCGACTGCCGGGCGCGAAGCGTTGATGACGGTGGAGGTTACATCGCGCGGGCCCGAATCACTCGCAGGCCCGGGAGCGACGAAGACCGGGTCGAAACGCATGAATCGGGTGACATTGGTCGGTTCGTTGAGGTAGCCGATGCGATTTCTTGCGCGAAGGCATGGGCTATTCACTGGTGCGACGGAATCTCGAATTGAACGGTGCACCTAAATTCCACGCCCATGGAGACGGAGACCGATATGGCTGAAGGAGAAGAGCAATTTGACGAGTACAACGGCTATACGATCCGTGTCCTCGCCGTTCCTGAGTACTCGCCCCACCCGCCGAACATACCGTTCGGCTATACCGGGTACATCGCCCGCCCAATGGCCGACGTTCGCTATGGGTCGTCACAGAGGGTGAGTTTTGTTCATCCTGTCGCCGACCTGCTGACCGCCGAAGCCGCGGAACAAGCTGGTTTCGCTGAGGGAAAATCGATAATAGACGGCACGCATCCCGAGGGAATTAACACGAACGGTTTGTAATCAGCCGTCGCAACTTTCATGCGGCTTTTTACTACGCCGGATAAGCCGGAACGAGGCGAGGAACCGCTAAAGTTCTTTGACTGATCGTTAATAAAAATGAACGTCAGGTTGCGGAGCAACTGGACAACACCTCACTACCCACGTCAATGGTAGCCGCAACCCGCATGCAGTGGAAACAGAACGTAAAGGTCGGGGCCTGCAAACCAATCGGGAGTTTACCTCCCAATGTACAAGGTGTGTGCCTCATCCGAGCGTCTCAAAGCAGGACGTTTCGGATCTCCGTTGTCGCACGTCAAGGACTACACCTGGAAGTTGTTTCGGCAGGAGGAGAAAACAGTCAGGCCCACCGCCACGAAGCGGTACGCGCCCGGCGCAGACCTGAGCCACTATTGGTCCCGAATATGTCACTCTCGGTGGCGTTGGGACGCAATCCTCGCAGGGAATGTCTGACAGACCAAGTACCGGTTGGTACAGAGCCACATCGGACGAAGTCGCTGGGCCTGGAATGAACCTGCCAGACCCGCAGCAGGCATCCCTTCCATGCGTATCCTTATCCCGAGTAGCCGACTGCCTGCCTGATCAGGGGTGCTGTTCAGGCCTGTAGCGTTCCGACAGCGCCTCATATCGAGGTCGCGCGAATATCCTGGACACACGGCTGCCAATCAGCGCGGGGATGGTCACGCGTTTGTGAGGTTTCGCAGCGCAAGCCGTGAACGCACAGTCACGTCTAAGAGTGGTCTAGCGGTGATCGCCATGCTCCAGAACATTGAGCCGCCCCGACCTGGTTAGTTGCCGGACCTTGCCCATGAAAGAGATCCTTGGGTCCTTCCTGCATTCGTCAACAACCAACCCAACCGGGTCTGCTGCATCGACCACGAGTACGTCATTCGTTTTCACGTTCATCCGGTCAACGCCGGCCGTCCAGTACAGCAACGCGGGCTTGTAATTGTCAGCCAGCGACAGGAAATCTTCACATTTCATTTTTTCCGGCTGCACTTTCAGCGCTGGTTGTGCGAACCCGATCTGTGACAGACCCAAGCCCACAACGAGCGTCCCAATCATGATCTTCTTCATCACACTCCCCCTTCATCGCACTGACCGGAGTCAGCGCAGTTCGACTGGGTGTGCGCAAGGTCGTCGGCCAATTGCGGAGATTAATTCCAACCTGTCCCGAAACGCCCTCGCGTTGATACCCGAGATAATCGCTCCCGGTGCGGTCCGTGAGAAATGCAGGTCGGTCCTATCGCCGACACGCCAGGCCGCCCGGCCCCAGAATAAAAAACGGATCCGGCTGAGGACACCGGATCCCGCAAAGTCGTCCCTATCCAAAGGACAAGGGACGCCTGGAGGTTCGCGTCAGTCAACCCGATGCGAAAGCCACGACCCACTGTAAGCAACCGTCCTTAAGCGAGACTTAATAAGGGGGTACGTCCTGGTGTTTGTTCGGGGTCGTGCTCATTGAAACGAATACTTCACATTCCTTTCGCTTCTGGCAATCCGGGACGTTCGCGGCGGACGTCTGGCTACGCCGAGAGCCCTTCTGTTGGTCGACAAATCCGGCGGGATTGCGCGGCGTTCATCCACCCCAAATCTTTCAATGACGGCGAACCTGCATGGCCAAGGTCATGTCGAAAATAAGGCACGTACGGATCGCGCAGGTCGAAGGCTATGCCCAGCAACCCTAACCTGTTTGGCAGGCAGTCAATGTCATAAGCCATTCGGGCACCCGGAGTCGTGATGAGACCCATCACTACGTTTGAAAAGTACCCCCCTTCCAGCATCGCGCCATGGTGCTGCGTGATCCTTTTAGTCGCTGCGCTCGCCATCATCGTGATCGACCTGATGGCAATTTTCCGGGGAATTGACGCTGATGCAGACGTGGTCGATCAAAACGGGCCGATACAGATAGGACTCTCCAGAACACCTGGATTCGAGTCGTCGAAAGGCACGCGCCGGAGCGCGTCTGACTCCGAGGAATTCGGGATGCGTAATGCGCTCAACGACGAACTGCTGAAAGATAGCGCCAACCAACCTGCTATCGACGACTGGCTCCTCACCGAACCTCAAATTCGACCAGGAGATACTGACGTGGCCGTTTGCAGCAGACGCACCTGTTAATTGACGTGTTACCACGTAGAGACTGCAGCATCGGTCGCTGCGGCAACTGCCATGATGAACCGAATGCGGCGTTCGAACGACAATCTAAGAGGCTCATGCTGGGAATCCCGAGATGCTGGAAACGAAGAATATCCGCCCATCGAAACACGTCGAGTAACAACCGCTGTCTCCATGACGTTTTTCAAAAGAAACTTGAAATCTGACCAGAGGCCTTCTATATCAATTGAACATTGCCGTGCCGAACGTCGCCACTCGCGCACGTTGGATCGCTTGCGGCATTTCCCAAGGGGACGGGGTTTCACCTCCGATCAGAGGAGACACATCATGACCAGAACTGGACTTTGTATCGCGGCACTGCTGGTGGAAATGCTTGGGGGATGTCATTCAGGGCCCAAGCTGAATCAGAGCGGCGCAGCCCAGAATAACGCGGCGACAAGCCAGCCAACCAGTGTGGCACCCGTGGTCGTCGACGAGCTCAACAATCCAAACGGACCACTCGCGAAGCGTAGCGTCTACTTCGATTTCGACAGCTATACGGTCAAGAGCGACTATCAACCGCTCCTTGACGCCCATGCGCGATACCTCAGAAGCCACCCCAACCGTCATGTGCTGATTCAGGGCAACACGGACGAACGCGGGACGAGTGAATACAACCTCGCGCTCGGCGAAAGGCGCTCACAGGCTGTGCTCCATGACCTTGAGACTCTTGGCGTACCCGACTCCCAGCTGGAAGCCGTTAGTTTCGGTAAAGAAAAACCAATTGCTCTGGGCCACGACGAGGCATCGTGGGCACAGAATCGGCGAGCGGACCTGGTCTATCGTTGAGGGTTCAACAGAGGAGATAGACCCTTATTTCCCGAACCTGCTCGTCAGAAAGGGGCGGCGAATGCTTCCGCCCTGCACACTTGTGTGCGGGATCGGTTCAGAGGCCGATGAAATAAGTCTGTACGTCCATCTCTTCAGCCCAGATCTGGACGTCGAGCATCTCGCCAAAATCGATAGCCACCCCGCGATAGACGCTGCAGAATCCCTGCGCCGTCCGGTAAACGATCACCCATTCAGGATCCGCCTCCCTCCTGGTGGACGAGCCTTTCAGGGCATCGAGGTGAAGCACTTTGCCGATGCGTTTGCAGGCAGCATCCAGCCCATGTCCCAGTCTCACTTGACGCTCCACTACCGGGGAGTGCGCCTGACGGCCTACCCCGGAAATATCGTGATGCTACTCGCCACAGCATCCGCAATGTGCTCTTTCGCAATCACGCCGAGCACGCGCGCCGGACCTCGTCCCTCATGTCGCCCCACGACAACTGCCATCACCGCACGCTGCTTGCGGAGCCGGGTGATTACACCAAACGCCACATCGTTCTCCTTCACGACAATAAAATTACGCTGCGCCAGTGCCCCAAGCGTAATCTCTGAGTCGCTCTGGCTGACCGCGCGGCGCAAGCCAGTGTTGATGCGCAGTACGCCGTAGATCTCATGCTGCTTCGTGACCACAACGTGCCGGAAGGCCGGTCCTTCCGAGTGAGGAAGCAGGTCGCGAAAAGGTACCTGCGCATCGAGCACGAAAACGTCTGTCTCCATCACCTGAGCCGCGCTCTGGACGAGAAACATGTTCGCGTGAAGCGCATTTGGAATCTGATGACCGCGCCGCACGAGCTTGAGCGTATAGATGCTTTCGGGCGACAATAACCGGCGCGCACCAAGACTGAACGCCACCGCGATGATCATCGGCAACACGATGTCATAGTCCCGCGTCATCTCAAAGATCATCGCGACAGCAGTCATCGCGGCGCCCGTGCCGCCCCCTACCATCGCGCCCATGCCGACCATCGCAAACGCCGGCGCGCTGACCGGAGCCCCAGGCAGTGTCATGGCAACCAATGACGAAAATGCCGCGCCGAGCGTCGCACCAATGAAGAGCGACGGCGAGAACACCCCGCCCGATGAGCCCGACCCGAGACTGACCGACGTTGCCAATGTCTTGCAAAACGCCAGCATCAGCAGGAATGCCCCACCCTGCAATTGACCATAGAGCGTGGCCTGAATAGTCGAATAGCCGACACCTTCGACGTAATAATGCCCCGCATAGCGAAACAGCAGATACATGGTCAACCCGACAATCAGCATCCCGACTGCGTGGCGCTGGTAACGCCCCGGTATCCGGTCGAACGCATCTTCGGCCCAATGCAGCGCACGGATCAGCAGGGCGGCTGCCGAACCCGCCACGACGCCGAGCAGCGCATACAGAATCAGCGTAAACGCACTGCCCGGCTGGTTTGGAATCGCACCCAGCTGCGCGGGGACAAAGAAGGCGGGCGCCGCGCCAAAGAAGAGCCGACCAATAAAGGTCGCGGTGCCGGTTGCGATCGCTACGGGTAAGAATGTGTTGACACTAATCTCCGGCATCATCAGTTCAGTAGCGAAGAGCACGCCACCAATCGGAGTGTTGAAGGTCGCCGCGATGCCTGCACCAGCCCCTGCGGCCACCAGTGTGATGCGTTGTCCGGCAGTCATCCGTACGAGCTGACCGAGGGTCGATCCGAGGGCCGAGCCGATCTGGATAATCGGCCCCTCGCGCCCCACTGCGGCACCGGAACCGATCGCCAGCGCCGATGCAATTGACTTCACAACCGCCACCACCGGCCGGATCACGCCGCGTTTGTAATAGATCGCATCCATGACCTCCGGTACACCGTGCCCCTTGGCTTCCGGCGCGAAGGTACTCACGATCCAGGTAACCGCGACACCTCCCACGACTGGCACGAGAATCACCCACACGCCCCACGGCGCCGCCGGCGTAAAGTGGCTGGCGTCGTACAGAAACGAAAAATGACCGAGAAAAAACGCGTTGTGCACAAATCCGATCAAACCCCGGAACACAACGGCCCCTAATCCCGTGACGATTCCCACGACGAATGCGAGAAAGCACAGCCAGTACAGCGCAATCGGGACCACGGAATCATCATCCAGGTGGGCGACCGCGCGCGGCTGGAGCGGAGCAACCTTTACATGGCGCGTCTGGTCTGCTGCCGTATCAGGCCGGTGCGAATCACCCGTCATTGTTTGTTTTCCTCTGAGGTGTTACTGGTCGGCTACTTCACCCTTCTTACTTCCCGACCAGTTTTTCCGGCTCAACCAGCTTCGAGGCGTCACCCGGGATCGCACCGTGCGTCGATCAACAACATGCGCCGGGCGCACCTCACATTTCAAATGTCTGCTTCCTCAACTTGTACCGTCCATGCGCTGCATCATCATGGCAGTTTCCGCATGTCCCAGCGCGCACCACATCGCGAGCAGCATGACAACCACGCTCCAGACCGACACCAGGAGGATGTCCCAGCCAAAGCCGATCACGTCGCGTCCGCCGCCAATGTCACCGAGCCACGACAGTACCCAGATGCCGCCAAACCACGGCAGCAGCCACGCGATCTGCCGCCAGCCGAACTGATCGGCCGGCTTGCGAGCGATGAGGTGGTAGTAGACAGCGTAGGCCACGAAACCGGTCGCGACCAGCGAAAAAAGGAACGAGTTGGTCCTGAACCCGGTCCAGAAGATCACGAGATTGCTGCAGATGAACGCCAGTGGCGCGATAATCGACGCGCCGGCCATGCGAAACGGCCGCTTCAGGTCAGGCAGGTTGCGGCGCAGCACAAGTAGCGCGATCGGGCCGAGCCCATAGGTGAGTACGGTCACCGACGTGATGTAGCTGACCATTTGTTGCCAGGCAGGAAATGGCAGCAGGAAGATCGCACCGACCACCCACATCACGAGGACCGCAACCCACGGCACCTTGTTGCCATTGAGCTTCGTCAGCACGCGCGGTCCCGCTTTCATCTCGCCCGCGGCAAAAAGGACACGCGAGCCACCGGTCACGTACATCAGGCCCGTGCCACCTGGCGACAGATACGCATCGATGTACAACAATGTCGCCATCCAGCCAAGCCCGAGCGTTGCCGCGAGGCCGGCGAACGGTCCCATCTCACCCTTGAAACTCAGGTTGGCCCAACCATGCGCGAGGTCGGCCGGAGCGAGCGCCCAGATAAAAGCCACCTGGAGCATGATGTAGAGCGCCGCCGCCAGCACTACCGAACCGATCACCGCGAGCGGAATGTTCCGGTGCGGATTGGCTGTCTCGCCGCCAAGGTCGATCGCCGTGCGAAAGCCCAGATAGCTGAACACGATCCCCGCCGCCGGGAGCGCCGTGAACATGCCAGACATCCTGTAAGTGCCAGGCGCCGCGCTCATCACGTCCCAGTGTGGGCTGGCTCCCATCAACCCGATGATCGTCAGCACGGGCACGAGAATTTTCCACCATGTGATGGTCGAATTGACGTTCAGCAGCCATCTGACAACCATCAGGTTCAACAGCGCCGTAACACCTAACAGTGCCGCACAGGTAATGAAGCCCGTCGTGGTCAGCAACCCTTCGTTGCCGGGCCGGATGAAGTACGGCAGGTAATTGTTGGCGTAGGTGACGATGGCTTCTGTTTCGACCGCCGGCACCGGCACATACGCCAGAAAGAGCAGCCAGCACCAGATGCGACCCAGACCCTCGCCGTGACTTGCGTGGCTCATGTGCACCAGCGCGCCACTGCGCGGAAACAGCGCGGCCAGCTCGGCAAAGCAAAGCGCGATCAGCATGATGATGATTGCGCCTAGCACCCAACTTCCAATGCTCAAAGGACCGGCGATTTTCGCAGCGCGATACGAACCGAATAGCCAACCCGACCCAACCATGCTGGTAGTACTGGCAAACAGGACGCCCACGATGCCCGCATCGCGACGCAATTTCCCCGATAGGGTTAGTGAGGTTGTGCTCATGACGAACTCCCGTGCGTTCACGCGCCAAAACGCCGTTCAGACTCTCCGGGCTACCTCACGTAGCATCGCCCTTACCCTCTCTGCGGATGCACGCGCGGCGTCCCTCCATGGCAGCTTTGACGGGGCCACAGACCAAAAAAATCCCACCAGCAGATTAGGGACAACGCGTAGATAAAGTACACCGTGATTATCGCCATTGACTGGGGGCGTGCGTGATTGCTCCTGTCGGCGAAAGATGTCCGGTACTCCGGCACACATGCACGCTGCACGGGTGCGACCAAACGGCGTCACTTTCTCCTGTCCATCCAATCGCTCATTTAAGACTCCTTTAAGTCTTCCAACCTATGTTGGATATGTCACATGGTGAAGTACCGGTCTGGCGCCCGGACGTACCGTTTGCGCGTCACGCCGGCAAGCTCTGCATTCACGGGAGATCTCATGCCATACGCACAGTGGATACCGATACTGGTGACAGCGTGCGCGATGACGGTCTCATCGGCCGGCTGTTCTGCCGGATTGTCCAGGCCGTCGCCGGCACCTGACTTCGCGCTCGCTTCGGTCCCCGCGAAGGCGCAGCCGCTCCCGCCTTCGTCAACAGGTTCTCAGCGCTCGTTCAGCAGAACGGGCCCGCTGTGGTCAATATCAGTTCAATCCCGAAAGAACAGATCGCCAATGCGCAGTCCTTGTGGCCGCCGGCAGCGAGTGAGCACGATCCCTTCCTGCAGTATTTCAGGCAATTCTCGCCCAATCCGCTCCCTGACGCGAACACTCCGCCGCGCAATGTCGGCTCGGGTTTCATCATACGGCCGGACGGCTATATCCTGACTGATGCCCGTCTCGTCGCCGACGCCAGCGAGGTCAAGGTCAAGCTGACTGACCGCCGTGAATTCAAGGCAACGGTTGTCGGCGTCGATCGGCCGAGTGGCATCGCACTGCTGAAGATTGATGCGAACGGCCTGCCAATAGTAACGATCGGCAAACCGTCCGACATGAAGTCCGGGCAATGGGTCGTCGCAATTGGCGCGCCATACGGGTTCCAGAATACGGCCACCGCCGGCATTGTCAGCAACACCGCGCGCCTTCTTCCGCAAGAGACGTACATTCCGCTGATCCAGACCGATATGACAGCCACCACGGGTGACGAAGGCGCTCCCCTCTTCAATCTGAATGGCGAGACAATCGGCATTACCCTGATCGCGCGACCGGCTGAGGGTGCGTTCGAGGGAATTTCTTTTGCCATTCCGATCGATGCGGCCATGCGGATCGAACAGCAATTGCTACTTCACGGGCGAGCAGAACACGGGCATCTTGGCGTGACGATTCAGGACGTCACCTGGCCGCTCGCGCAGTCTTTTGGTCTGAAAAAACCAGTCGGGGCACTCATCAGCTCGCTGGACCGTAGAGGTCCCGCGGCTCGATCCGGCCTGCGAAGTGGCGACATCATCCTGCAACTTAACGGCACCGACATCAACGACTCATCCCAACTACCAGTCGACGTGGCGGATCTGCGTCCGGGCACGTCTGTGCACCTTCAGTACTGGCGTGATCACGGCCCTCATGAAACCGTTGTCGTGCTCGGCGCGATGCGCGGCACCATGCTGGCTTCGGTCGGTTCTGGCGCCGCGACGCCGGGCAAGTTGGGCCTGATGGTGCGGCGCTTGACATCAGATGAACAACACCGTGCCGAGGTATCCAGCGGGGTCCGCGTCGAACAGAGTGCGGGACCGGCTGCTGTGGCTGGCATCCTCCCTGGCGATATTGTTCTGCAAGTCAACCATGAACCGGTGTCAGACCCGGCCCAGTTCCGCCAGAGAATAAGCGGCGCCCGGAATACGATTGCGTTGCTGGTGCTGCGCGACGGTCAGCAGATGTTTGTACCGCTCGATTTGGGGTGAGCGCGTCCGTGCCCGGACGCCTCATCAGTCTCAACGTATTCGATGGAGGTTGAGATGAAGTCAGGCTCGATCTTGCTACGCACATCAGTGGCCGCTCTGGCCGTCTGTGGCAGCCAGTTTGTACTGGCCGCCCCGCCAGGTCTGCCACCAGCGCACGAGCAGGGTGCCATTACCTACCTGTCCGGCGGCATCGGAAGCGACCAGTCTTCGGCGATCAAGAGCGTGATGAACAATTACCCGCTCTCACTCGAATTCGTTGGTCACACGAACGCCGGAAATGACTATCTGGCAGACGTGCCGGTGCAAATCTCCGATTCGCATGGCAAGGACCTGCTGAGCACGCAGTCGGACGGGCCTTTCATGCTCGTGTCGTTGCCGCATGGACGGTACAACGTGAGTGCCACCTACAACGGAAAGACCGAACATCGGCAAGTGAACGTTACCGACGAGATGCATGCTCACGAGATTTTCCTGTGGCCCATGTAGTCCACGTGACCATTTTTGTCACGCGGCAGTCATTGCGGGTAGAGACCCGTGCGAGCCATCCGCAGCCAACTGGGTGGTGAAAGCGCGGTCACATGTGCAACTACCATCCTCGCGACCATGACTGAACCCGAGATCACTCCATCGAACCAGTGGCGATCCGATCAGTGCGGTGGTCGCGCTGACCGGTGCCCAGGCACATCAGAACAGCCGTCCAGTGCGGTCGGGCCGTTACCCGCACAATCGGCCAAAGCGAGGAGACTGCTGGTTCTGGTGCTGACGTGGCCAGTCACGATCACGGTGCTGGCGGTCACGCTCGGAATCTTCGGCGTCGTTTTGAGACTGTTCTGATGCGATCCTCTGGTGGCCAGTGGGCGCACCAGAGGATCGCTGCCCTGTCCGCGGGCGGGCGCGGAGGGTGCCTTCGTTGCCTCATCCCGCGCCGGGGTACGCCAGAATGTTCATGCAGAGTCCGCGCTATTCCGGAATGCCCAGCCAAATGACTGGATCTCAGACTTGTGCAAGACCGCGAGCTTAGTGAGACAGCGCTCGCCCTTGGCAAGCAGGTGCACTTCCACCTGGCGACGGTCCTGTGCACTGGGCTTTCGTTTGACGAGCCCCACAGCCTCGCAACGGGACACGAGCGCAACGGTTCCGTGCGGCGACGCCTGCAGACGCTCGGCCAGTTCGCCGACAGTGGCCCAGTCCCGGTCAGGAAAGCCCTTCACATGTAGCAGCAGCATGTACTGCAGAGGCGTGATTCCCTCCGCATGGACGATCGTCTCGGAAAAATGCAGGAAGCGCCGCAACCGATAGCGGAACTCAGACAGTTCCTCAAGTTCCCGCTTGGTTAACCCGGCATCCTTTGAGCGATTTCTGGTGCCCATAGCCTGCGTTCCCTGGGAGTTACCTTCAGTATTGGAAGTATGTCACTTCATGACCTAATATAAATGGAGATCGTGCAGATCGCAACGAACTTTCCGGTGGGCGATTTACTGCATCGCAATACACGGGGACGGCTCCGCAGCGGCGCCTGACCGCTCCGGAACACAGGTTCCGGATGAGGCTTTGCACTCCGACACCGGACATGTCGGTTTTCACAGAGTCGAAAACGCCGTGTGGGACGGCCCCGGTACGGAGCAAAAGGGATGAAACACTGTCTGATCGCCTGGCTCACAATCCTGGCTACATCGATTGCAGGCAGTGCCGTGCACGCCTGTCCGGAAGACGGCGTCGACGTTGCGATGGTAAATCATCTGGATGCGGGCTCAACCATTCTGGCAAAAGGGTTGACAGTGCAACGCGGAGCGCTTGCCCATGTTACCTACGTGCCGTCATCGCCGACCCGCGTATGGTCCTTTTACCCTGCGCTCCCGAACGCCGACGGGCGCCGTGACGAACGACGTACACGTCTGCGTGGCGACAGCTTCGAATGGCCGCAACACGATGATGGCAAATAGCCACGGACGCGACCGAGAAACCGGCTGCGTTGTCATCCCTGGTCTACCCCTTTCCGGCATCACGCGAATTCGCACTCTTGCTCAATACCTTCAATACGCCGTGCGGTGTCGATCCGGTCGTTTGCATGAACACAGCTCCCCCACACGTCTCCCTGCCGCGTCCTCCCGCTAGGTCCCACGACCAGACTTCAGGGCCATTCCCGTGATAGCAAAGAACCCGTTCGCAGATTCGGACTCAAACAAACAAGGGCGCGCGAATGCATGGAGTACGAGATGGCGCAAATTGCACAGGATCGCATGGACGACGGTCGCCGCAGGTGGTTGATAGCGACATCGGTTGCTGGAAGCATTGCAGGCGTTGCCACCCTTGTACCGTTTATTGATTCATTCGCTCCGTCCGAAAAGGCCAGGGCGGCTGGTGCACCGGTTACAGCGGACATCGGCAAACTGGAGCCGGGCGGCATGATGACCGTCGCATGGCGCGGCGTTCCGGTGTTTGTAGTCAATAGGACAACGGAGATGCTGGCTGAGGTGGTAGAGGCGAATGCGATGGTTGCTGATCCCGACACGAAGCGACCGTTTTCGATGCCGCTACCGGCTTACTGCAGGAACGAATACCGGTCGCGGGCAGATCGCAAGGGCATTCTCATCGTGGTGGGTGTCTGCACCCACCTTGGCTGTACGCCCAGACCGCGGTTTCAGGCCGGTCCGCAGGCCAATCTCCCGGACAACTGGCCAGGAGGGTTCCTGTGCCCCTGTCACGGCTCCACCTACGATCTTGCAGGCCGTGTATTCAAAGACAAACCGGCACCGCAGAACCTGGATGTGCCGCGCTATATGTTTGATTCGCCCACGAGCGTACTGATTGGGAAGGATGAGCACGGAGAGGCATAACTGAGCATCACATCCAGCAGAAATGTGCAGCAAGCTTGCCTCGATGTCTGCCATGAAAGGCGTCTCCGTAGGGCTGCAATATGGAGCACGGGCGATGTCGTGCATAGTGTCCGGCCTTCGGCAGAGGCCCCTGCGCGCTTCACGCCCGCGTGAACGATTTCCGGGAATGTTCGCGTCTTATTTTGATATTAACGCAGAAGGCCAAACTTCGCGGCGAACAATCACCAATCAGCTACGAACATGGCTGTACTAATCAATAAATTAAATGTCACATTGTGAACAATGGACCCGACGAGCGGCGATCGTGGCCCTGACTCAACAGCGCCCCAACCTCTGATAGAAGAGGCGAACGGGAACGGCCGCGGTTAACGCCAGAAAAGGGAACATAAAATGATCAATCGCTCAGTTAGCGGCAACCGGCAGCGCAGGATCGTGCTCAAGGCGGCGGCTGCGGTCGGCATCATGCAAGTTGCGGCGCCTTTCGTGATCAGGGCGCGCGGAGATGAACCGGTCAAATTCGGACTCGACGATCCGCTCACGGGAACCTATGCAGAGCTAGGCAAGAACGAGCAGATCGGCTGCGAGCTCGCGATAGAAGAGATCAATTCGAAGGGTGGGATTCTGGGTCGGCCTGCGCAACTGCTTGTGGAGGATTCCACCAGTGCCGATACCGGCACTGCGGTGCAGAAAGCCCGCAAGCTGATCGAACGCGACAAGGTGAATTTCTTGCTTGGCAACGTCAATTCTGCGATGGCACTTGCAACCGGCCAGGTATCGAACGAACTCAAGACGCTGCATATCGTAACAGGCGGACATACCGATGCCGTAACCGGGACAAACTGCCACTGGAATGTCTTTCGGGTATGCAACACGACACGGATGGAAACCAATTCCGTCTCCAAAGTGCTCTTCGACAAGTACGGAAAGAGATGGTTTTTCATCACGCCGGACTACGCGTTCGGGCATACGCTGCAGCAGGGGTTCGAAGCCAGCCTGAAGAAATTTGGCGGCACTGAAGCCGGTGCTGCACTCGCGCCTCTTGGCACCACCGATTATTCCTCATATCTCATCAAGGCCCAGGCCGCCAATCCGGATGTCATTCTGTTTCTAACGGCGGGCCAGGACGCGGTCAATTCCCTGAAGCAGGCGGTGCAGTTCGGTCTCGACAAGCATTTCCATATCGCGGGCGCGCAGCAGGAACTGGAGGTGCTCGAAGGATTACCGCCTGCAGCCCGCACCGGCACATGGGTGTTCGAATGGTACTGGAATCAGCCCAACGTGCCTCATGTGGCGGATTTCGTCGCGGCGGTCAAGAAAAAAGCTGGCCGGGTGCCGACCGCGCGCCACTGGTTCGGATACGTTTCAGTGTGGACGGTCGCGCTTGTCGCGAATCAGGAAAAAACCCTGGATGCCGTGCGGCTTGCAAAAGCACTGGAAGGCTTCAAATTGCCGCCCGAAGTCGGCTTGATGCCAGATACCCCCTTCTACCGCGCCGGGGATCACCAGTTAATGCCCGACCTGTTTGTCGGACATGCTGTCGCCAACCCACCCACGCCGGACGATCTTTTCCATGTCGACGCAATAGTCAAAGGTATCAATGCAGCGCTACCGGTCTCCGAGAAGGGTTGTCATCTGAAGTGGACATGAGTATGGCGCGTGGGCTTAAACAGCTGGGACGTCGAGGCCGGACCGGGAGTTCAGGAAAACACGCACTCAGCCAAAAGGGACGGCATGCAATGAAGGAAGGACCGAACGACAACATGCGGCTCCCAGGGCCTTGCCGTGTGAGCCGCCCGGAGATGCTCCCGGCGGAAGCATGACACAACTCATCCTGTTTAACGTTTTCAACGGGATCATTATCGGCGCGTTCTACGCGCTGATGGCGCTCGGTCTGTCCCTGATCCTCAACCTGAGCGGTGTCATCAATTTCGCTCATGGCGGGTTTCTCGCGATCGGCGCCTATCTGGCATATACGCTGATTCCGTACACCGGATTCTGGGCCGCCCTCGTGATCGCGCCACTGCTAACCGCAATATTCGGTCTTCTGATCGAGCGCGTGCTGATCAGGCGGCTCTATGGGCGCGACCCGCTATACAGCCTGCTCCTCACGTTCGGACTGGCTTTCATGCTGCAGGACGGTACGCGCTATATCTGGGGGCCGCAAACGCTGCCCTACCAGATACCTGCCCTGCTCAATGCGCCACTTAGCAACACATTCTTTTTCCTCACAGGTTACCGGCTGTTCATGGTGGTCCTGGTCGTTGTAGTCGTAGGCGGCCTCTTCATGATTCTCAATCGAACCCGTCTCGGTATGCGTATCCGGGCCGGCACCACCGATCTGGAAATGGTATCGGCGCTGGGTGTCAATGTGCGAATGCTGCGCAGTCTGAATTTTGGCCTCGGGATTTTTCTGGCGGGACTCGCCGGCGTGCTCGCGGCCGGCATGCTTGGCCTTGAGCCAACCATCGGCGACTCACTCATCATGCCCAGTTTCGTTGCCATCATTGTGGGCGGTCTCGGCAGTCTGCCCGGCACGCTACTCGGGGGCGTCCTCATCGGTGTCGCGTCGGGCGTAACCTCTGTCTTCTTCCCGTCAGCAACCGAGGCTGTGATCTACGTGATGATGGGTCTGGTGCTGCTGATACGGCCGCGCGGGCTTTTGGGCGAAGAAGGGAGAACACAGTGAGCGACGTGCAATATCAATGGGCCCGCACCCTCGTCATCTGGGTGGCGCTGCTCGCCATGCCTTTCTGGATCAACTGGATCGGCGGATATACCGCCTTGGGGACCCGGCTCCTCGTGATGGCGCTGGCAGCCATGTCACTCAATTTCCTGCTCGGCTTCACGGGTGTCCTATCGTTCGGCCACGCGGCTTATTTCGGGCTTGGAGCCTATGGCGCGGGGATGACGATCCGGTACCTCGTCCCCAGCACGCCAATCGGGATCCTGGTTGGAATCGCCGTGGGCACGCTCGCGGCGGCCATCATTGGCGCCCTGATCGTCAGGCTTCGAGGGGTGTACTTCGCGATGGCCACGATCGCGTTCGGGCAGGTGTTCTATTTCATCGCGTTCAGATGGAATTCGGTCACGGGCGGCGACGATGGCCTATCAGGCTGGCACCGCATGCCGATCAATCTCGGATTCTGGACCGTCGATATCCTCAGTAACGGGATCGTATTCTATTACTTCGTTCTGTTTTGCTTCGCGCTCTCCGTGGCCATCATGGCCGGGATACTACGTTCACCCTTCGGCCGCACGCTGCTCGCCATCCGCGAAA
The DNA here is from genome assembly GCF_900116445.1 of Paraburkholderia aspalathi. Classification (GTDB taxonomy): domain Bacteria; phylum Pseudomonadota; class Gammaproteobacteria; order Burkholderiales; family Burkholderiaceae; genus Paraburkholderia; species Paraburkholderia aspalathi. Next base: position 122,468 of record NZ_FPBH01000024.1, on the reverse strand, counting down.
ATGAGCGGCGCGCACGCTTCCTCGGTATACCGATAGAAAAACATATCTGGCTGTCGTTCGTCATCTCCTGTTTTTTCGTCAGCCTGGCAGGAACACTCTATGCTCTACTGAACAACTTCGCCGACCCCCACGGCCTGCGCTGGGACCAGTCGGGCGAATTCGTCATCATGTCGGTCCTGGGGGGGATGCGCTCATTATGGGGGCCGCTGATCGGCGCGGCCATCTTTGTCGTGGTGCAGGATTACATCTCCAGCCGGACAGAAAACTGGATGTCGTTTATCGGCCTGCTGTTCGTTCTGGTTGTCCTGTTCTTTCCGCGCGGCGTGCTCGGCATCATACGGAAAAAGGCGAACCCATGACCTTACTGGCGGTCGAATGCGTCTCGCGTCACTTTGGCAACCTGCGGGCGCTCAACGATGTATCGATGAACGTGCAGACAGGCGAACTGAGAGCTGTCATCGGACCCAACGGCGCAGGAAAAACAACTTTCTTCAATTTGATCAGTGGATTCTTTCACCCCACGGCGGGACGTATCCTGTTCGACGGAAATGATATCACCCGCGCCCCTCCCGATCGGCGAGTGGCGTTGGGTATGGCGCGCACTTTCCAGATCACTGAAGTATTTCCGGAGCTCTCGGTCCACGACAACGTGCGTATTCCCGTCGAAATCCAGTCTGGCTACCGACTGAGTCCGTGGCTCTCCCGTGCTGCCGCGGTGAAGATGCATGACCGGGTTGACGAACTGATCACGATGGGTGGACTTGGCGCAAAGGCAAACCGCCTCGTAGGAGAACTATCGCTGGGTGACCAGCGCACCACAGAGATCATCATGTCGCTTGCACTCAGACCGCGACTGTTGTTGCTTGACGAGCCGACCGCGGGAATGGGCGACCAGGAAACCTACGACATTACAGAACTGATACATAACTTGCACAAGGATCAGGCACTCGCAATGGTGCTAATAGAGCATGACATGCGGGTCGTTTTCCAGCTGGCCCAACGCATTATGGTGCTTGCCGAAGGACGGGTGCTCGCGGAAGGGACGCCTGTCGAGATTGCCGCGAATGGGGAAGTTCAGGCGGCCTACCTGGGAAAAGCAGTATGAACGTGCTGGACGCTGAAGGTCTGCAGACGTACTACGGAAAGAGCCACATCCTGCATGCGGTGTCGCTGCGGGTACGCGAGGGGGAGATCGTCGCTCTCCTCGGCCGCAATGGTGCTGGCAAGACAACGACGCTGCGTAGTCTGATGGGATTGACACGACCTCGGGAAGGTTCCGTTCGCATCTTCGATCACGCCACGTCCGCATGGCCACCCTACCGAATTGCCGAACTGGGTGTTGGATATGTGCCGGAAGGCCGACGCATCTTTCCAGGACTGACCGTTGAAGAGAACCTCCTGGTGCCGCTCGGCCGCCATGGATCCTGGACTATCGAACGGGTCTACACCCTGTTTCCCCGTTTAAAGGAGCGTCGTTCCAGCAAGGGTAGGCAACTCTCCGGAGGCGAGCAGGAGATGGTCGCGATCGCGCGGGCCTTGATGCTCAATCCCAAACTTCTGTTGCTTGACGAACCGTCTCAAGGGCTCGCGCCGCTTATTGTCCGGGAGGTCTTCGAAGTCATCGCCGGAATGCGCCGTGAAGGTATGTCCGTGCTTCTCGTCGAGCAGAACGTGAGGGCGGCCGTCGACATCGCCGATACCGCGTGTGTTCTCGATGACGGGCGCGTCGTCTTCACAGGTCCGGCTAGCGACTTCGGGAGCGATGAAGCAAGGGTGCGCGCGCTAGCGGGTGCAAGCGTCGAGAATTGGGATGTACCGGACGCGGGCAACGCGAGTCGCGACGGGTTGAGCAAGCGTAGCCCTCCTCCGTAGACGGCCGACGTTTCAGAAGCAAAATATCAATGGATAGACGACTGCTAGCAATTCGTGTCCCCCCGGCCTCGCAATCCGGGAAGAAAACCTAGTCCAGTAACCAGCGGAATGAGCGCCGTAACTCGTTCACCCCGTCTTTCTCATACCAGCGGCCATGCGAAAGAATGACTCTCTCAGGGTTCCACCGAATCATCTTCTCGATCGCCGCCCTGAGCTCCTGCCGTCGCCCTATGAATGTCAACCGCATATCACGCGGCATCTGCCCGTCCGGATCCTGCACACTCCCAAGGCGCGTCAACGTACGCATCGCGAATGATTTAAGCTTCCGTGGCTCGAAATTCTCGATGAGATCGGTCAGAATCAGTGTTCGACTCGAGTAGTGGAAAAACTCAACTTCGGTCATATAGCTGCCGGCAACCGGAAGTGTCGCCAGTTCTGTATCCCATTCGTAATTGCGGCTACCGTCCAACGGCAGGCCGTGAAATCTGATGTGATCGCTCGCCTGTTCGTTGATACCCGGCGCCAGATAAACAAACGCCTCCGGGAACGCAGCTCGCCACTCCGGTATTGACCAATAGTGAAGGCGGTTTGGTCCGACAATCCATCGCGGTTCGCCGATGCGCTCGATCTCGGTCCTGAGTTCGACTGTCAGGCGTGTCGGTGAATGAATGAAGAGACGCGAACCTGCCAGACGGATGACGGTCATTCTGGTAGGAAACGGCATCTTTGGCCAGGGCATGCCAAACCGGATAATCGGACCGTCGACGATCCAGAGATTCTCCGCGATACGCTTGAGCGTGTTCAACGGCGGATAGGTCGAATGCGAAGCGTCAATCATTTTTTATAGGGAACCGCAATCTTTCGACGGATATATGGTGACATACCGCCGCATCTTGACAGAAAGCCAAGCTCGCCCGCATCAGGCACACAGCGGGCGATGAAGGTTCATCTTGAATCTATCACTATGTGACATAAAATATAGATGGGCCTTCTTATGACTGGACCTGGACCAGGGACACCTGAGGCGCACGCCACAATGAATCAGGAAGACTGCGTGCGTCCGTCGAAACACCAAGTTCCGCCCCCGACACACGGTAGCCAGCCATCCGGAAGGCCCTCAGTAATACGTCACCGGCGCCATGTAGCCGTCGCGCAAGCGATATCCGGGACGACCGCAAACGGTCTACAGCGACCGCGTGCATTTGATGGCCTTCCGTCCAGCTTTCGTGGGCACACTTTGGTATGGCGCAAGAGTGAATTTCGTGCACATCGAAGCGCTGCGGACCACAAACAGGAGGTTACATCATGCTGGTCACTTTTCAATCACCTGCCGCACCGGACGTCGTCATGCTCAGGAACCTCGCTGAATACCTGCTGACCCTCATCGGCAAGCATGTCGGTGCACGCGGCGTAATTCAGCATGACGAATTGCCTCACGCAATCGCTCGCCTTGAAGCAGCGATTACTGAAGAAGCTCATGCGGAAACCGCGCTCGAATCACTGTACCATTCGCCGAATGGGCGCAACTATGACGCGGACGACTATCGCGGTGGACTTGCGCGGCGGGCATGGCCGCTGCTTGATATGATGCGCGAGGCACTGCGGCAGAATGCGGATATTATCTGGGGTCTATAGCCAGACTGTTATGAGGTGACATGACACTAGGTGCGATCTGCTCGGACAGAAGGATGCGTGCGAGGCAAGTTTGCATCATACGCCTACGTTCTGATTCCCTGCTACGCTTCACATTGGATCAATGATGTCGCTGCATCTCGACAGTCAGCAATGCGTCGGGCTATACATGTACGCCTTCTCCGAGTAACGGTCGATCGAGGTCAACATCGGAGCGGGGCCGCTGAATTTCAGACGTTCGACATCGCCCCCCCGGCGATCGTCGACAAAGTGGCGTTCCTTCGCGTGCGTTGTTTGACGCAAACGGCACTGGTCTGAGCGTGGACGATTCAGCGAAACCTTGTGCGCCTGTTTATGTCGAAGCCTTCGACGTGGGTAATGCAGCCGACACCCGCACTGAAATTTCTGAAAAAAATCTCCATGTTGACTCTAGCCGATCCGAAGATTTGCCAGATTCCATTGATCGACAACGGAGAGCGTTTAATCCCGCTCGACGGTTTGAACGCGCGAATTATTGTCGATAGCTCAAAGGAGAACGCCGACGCCCTCGCTTACGAGCTTTCCTTTTTTATACGCGAGACGGTTGGTCGCAAACTCGTCGAAGCGGTCCTCAAAATTCCCGATAACTATGCGTTCCTTGTTAAGGAATCACTTCGCCCACAGAACCTGCAGGCATTGTGGTTTAGTGAATATCTGCGGAGCATTCTGGAGGCTAACCCCGAACTGCCAGAAGGCGACGCCGTTGCGCTAGCTGCGCGGTTTGTTGCACCACCTTCCGTTGCAGGACATCCGACCGGAGGTGCGGTCGATCTTACGCTTTGTGATCTGCGAGGATATGAGCTGGACTTGGGATGCGCATACGACCAGGACGAGAAAGCGTCGAATGGCGCATGCCTTTCTCATTTTGAACAACTCTCGCCCGAAGCATCCAAACATCGCCGGATACTTTTTAAAGCTTTGGGTTCCGTTGGATTCGTAAACTACCCGTTCGAGTGGTGGCATTGGTCCTATGGAGACCGCTATTGGGCTGCTGTCACGGAACATCCGCACGCTTTGTATGGTGCTGTAGCCGACTGTCAGCAATCCCGGTTCGCACGCTCATCCGACAACAATCGTCCATGAACCTACAGTCGCGAGACGTAGCAAAACGGCAGGTCGTAGGCGGCGGATTCAACCGGTGGATGCAACATACTAGAAGCTGCGTAAGCAGTAGGAGTGTTGCAAATGAAGCAGCCGGGGCACTGATTAATTTTTTGCGCCGTTCGGCTGATACTCGCCCCGATGCTCTTGCACCATGCGCGCTGCACGTTCCCGGACTTCAGCAGAAAATTTGTTCGACTTGTTCATGGCTCCATTTTCTCGAGAGTTGGAGCCTCCACCAAATCCGGGGCGGTTCACCCTGCTCCTTGGCTACTAGATAGCAGGCAGCCCGATTGCTGCCACTGTTCTTTGCTTCCTACATCGCGCATCGGATACATTCAAACGTGACCTCAGATTTGAAAATCTTATGGCTCACAGTGTAAGCACCTTTAAAAACAGGCAACTCTTTCACACCGCGACAACCCCAGCCGTCAGTCGCAGAACAATTTACGAGACTTCGAGCCAGACCTTGCGCCGGGCTCACCAGAGCATCGCCGTCCCATGCATTCGAGCGCGGACACCCCGTCACATTCTTGACATCAATCGGGTCTATTTTCGGGCGACCTTTTCCTACAACCACACGCTGGAGCACACATGAGACTCATGCAAACCGCGATTGCCGGCCTGACCGGCGCGCTCTTCGTCGTCGCGGCCCACGCCACCGACATCACGGGTGCGGGCAGCACGTTTGCCGCACCTATCTACGCCAAGTGGGCAGACGCCTTTCAGAAGGCAAATGGCGGCAAGGTTAACTATCAGGGCATCGGCTCCTCGGGCGGTATCAAACAAATCATCGCCAAGACGGTCGACTTCGCCGGGTCAGACGCCCCCTTGAAGGACGACGAACTGGCGAAAGACGGCTTGTTCCAGTTCCCAACCGTGGTGGGCGGCGTGGTGCCGGTAGTAAATCTTCCTGGCATAAAGCCGGGCGAGTTGACTCTGTCTGGCGAAGTGCTCGGCGACATGTACCTGGGCAAAATCAAAAAGTGGAATGACCCGGCCATCGCCGCTTTGAACCCCAGAGTTAAGCTCCCCGACACAGATATCGCTGTTGTCCGTCGCGCTGACGGCTCTGGCACGAGCTTCATCTGGACGCACTATCTGTCGCAAGCCAATCCGGAGTGGAAGAGCAAGGTTGGCGAAGGCACGACCGTCAGCTGGCCGACGGGTACCGGCGGCAAGGGTAACGACGGCGTGGCCGCTTTCGTCCAGCGCCTCCCGGGCGCCCTTGGCTACGTCGAGTGGGCATACGTGAAGCAGAACCATATGGTCTACACCGCAATGAAAAATGCATCCGGTGCTGTGGTTCAGCCAGAGACGGAAACGTTCAAGGCAGCCGCTGCCGGCGCCAACTGGTCGAAGTCGTTCTACCAAATCCTGACGAATGAACCGGGCAAGGATGCGTGGCCGGTTGTCGGCGCTACCTTTGTACTGTTGCACACCGCGCAGGAAAAGCCTGACCAAGGCAAGGAAACGCTGAAGTTCTTCGACTGGGCATTCAAGAACGGAGACCAGGCTGCTCAGGACCTGGATTACATTTCCCTGCCGCAATCCGTTGTTACCGAAATCCGCTCGCAGTGGAGCACGAAAGTGAAAGACACTGCCGGCAAGCCAATCGCTGAATAAGTTCGAGGCCTCAAGCGCGCTCCCTTGCGGAGCGCGCGACGCCTAAACCCTAGAGGGCACTTTTTGCAAAGAAACTTCGCACCTCATTCGTCATCGTGCTCACCGCGCTTTTCCTTGTCAGTATCCCCAGCTCGAAGTGTCGTCAGCCCGAGACTTAGCGCCATCACAGCAAGGAGCGCTAGAAAGTACCACCCCCACGAGAACCTCAGGTCCACGGAAATCTCCGCTGTCAACCTTCACTGCATCGCAGTGCAAACCCACTCCTTTATTCCAGAAGCCGTGTGGCGCAGCAGATAGTTCAGAAACTGATGCATTGCAACAGAAATTTGGCCGTAGGGTTCTGCGCCGAACGGGTACTGACTTCTGTGCCACCGAGGGATTTCAGCAGCTATTCGCGCTATTGCTGTTTTAGTATTCTACGAAGCGCGCGCATGACGTCGCGCTCCGCGTACGCCTGCCAGACGCAGCGTGCTTCCGTGCAGCGCGCGGATACAGGCGGCAGAGCGTAGCGTCGCGGGAGGCGTCTGCGTTTTCAACACCATAGATGAATGGCATAACTTCCGCCGCGCCGGCGGAGTTGCTGTGCCGCTGGAGGAGCGAAACAATGCGTTCAACAACCGAGTTTCCCGTAAGAGCCCTCGCATGTCTTACCAGCCTGGGCATCCTGACGTACGGCACGCGTGGACTTGCATTGCATCAGCACTTGCATATGGCCTATCTGGCGCTCACCGCAGTCGGAATAGTTACGGGAGCGCTTTTCACGGCCACGTGGTCGCCAAAGGCTTAGATGGCAGGTTCGCCAACGAACTCGGCTAAGCGACCAACAATCGATGCTTCGGCACGCGTCGAAGTTTCTACGTCACGCCTCATGGACACACGCCGTGCGTTGACCGTCCCGCTTTCTAACAACCTGGTGCCGCGCCGTTCGTCTTCAGCGGAGTGATGCTACACGCGGGTGCGCTCTGATGGGCTCGGCCGCTTCCAGGTCGGTAGAAATCCCTCTTGACAGCCTCGCTTCCGCTCGGCTTTTGCCGTGTACAGTCCCAAGCGACTGCTTCAACGGGGACTTTGTCAGGGTGCGGAAGCTCATCCGCATCGCATAGCAGACCACTCGACGTTGCACCAAATTTAAGTCTGGCTTAAGCGCCGTCGAGTACATTGCGCAAACCTTATCGACGACCGCGTCGACATAGGTCCCAATACTTCGCATGACCGCTCAATCGACGTCCACCCGGTCGCGGATATATTCCTGGTAGAAGCAAACGAGTCCAGTGCAGTCACAGGCAGTTGCAATCAACAGATGTCCAGAACGGCTGGTCGACCCTCCGCCATTACTCAGGGCCGACTTTGGGACCCGGAGCTCCGCCGGGTCCGCTTTTTTCCCCACTACCAGGCGCTGTCTGCGACAGCGCCAAACCGCTCATCCAGTCATTCATGATGGAAAGCCTACTATCCACCGCCACCTATAGGTCGCTGCCAGTCGGCGTCGTTATCAAATCGTTGTCACGCGGCCTCGCTATATTCCGTCATAGCGTACAAGGGGCATAACCACCTTCCTGGTTCCTCAATTCGCGTGTTGACCGAACTCCATGTGCGTAACAGTTATTGAGGCACATCATGAAGAAGCTTCTTAGCCACCATGAGATTGCGATGTTGTTTGTGCTGTTCAGCGCGCCTGGACAGGTGGCGCTCGCAGACCCCGATGTAGCGACCCTTCAACAGGAACACTTGGTGGAAGTCGTGTCCACGACATCCGAGAACGCCGAATTCAGATTGACATTGGAGGGTACCGAGATGCTACGACGCCTAGGGCCGGCGAGGATGTGACAAACTGGGCACCGAGACCCGGACGAGCGGGCACTCAGGCACTGCTCGACCTACGGCACGCACGTCGAATCAGGGTCGCGTCCAAGCTGGTCCCCGGGGTACATGGCGAATATCGGTGCCGCTAACCACGTAGACAACCAACTCAGCGATATTGGTCGAGTGGTCACCAATTCGCTCGATGGACTTCGCAATAAACAGGTAATCCAGTCCAATCGAGATTGTCCGAGGGTCTTCCAGCATGTACGTCACAAGCTTGCGCATGAAGGCTCGAAACTCATTGTCGATGGCTTCGTCATCCTTGATAATCTGCGCTGTGGCAACGGTATCCATCCGCGCAAATGCATCCAGCGCTCTGCGAAGAATGTGTAAGGCCATTTCGCCGGAAATCTTGATTTCCGCGATGCTGATGCTCCGTGCGTTGGTTTCCAGTGCAACGCGGCGCGTCCGCTTCGCAATCTTCCGGGCCTCGTCACCTGCACGCTCAAGATTTGTGATGCACTTCGACGCGGCCATCAGAAGTCGCAGGTCACGTGCGGCCGGTTGTCGACGAGCGATGATGTTGCAAACTTCTTCGTCGGTTTCTATTTCCATCGCATTGAGGCGGCGTTCGCCCTCGAGGACCTGTTCAACAAGTGGCAAATCGAACGTGTTCAATGCCTCCATTGCGAATGCAATCTGGGATTCCACGAGGCCACCCATTTCGAACAACCGGCTTGAAAGCAGGTTGAGGTCGACATCCAATTTTCTCTAAATATGTTTCTCCGACATGTTCGTTCCTCGGCCGAGGCGGCCAGCGACCTTGTCCACAGTCATCTGCAGTATCGTATCGGGTTCAAGAAATCTGCCCGCTCGAGCCACACTCCACGAACGCACCGATACATCACGGATGCCTGGTCATCAAGCTGGACGCATACGATGGCGCTCGCAACCATACATATCGAATCCGCCTGTGCCTGCGTCTCGATAAAGGTAATAGCGCCTACGCGCCGGCACGAAAAAGAAGGCCCGGAATCGCTTCCGGGCACGAAAAAGGTGGTCATGGCATAGCTCCTTCGGCAAAACGAGACTATGCCGAACTCTGCCAGCGGCGTTAACCACCTGCGTGGACGAACAAACGAAACAGAGCGACATGCGGGCGTCTCGAACGTTAGAAACGGAATTCAGCTACCGCCCTGCTCGCACGGAAATTAGCAGCCCCTCCTTAAGAGCACCTTATGCAGCGACGAAACGCCCTGAAGGGTTGCGCCTCTCGCTATTGGCCTGGAATAGGCGCGGCGCATGTAGCTCGGGGTATTGACCTTTGGCTACCGGTAACGTGCCATCGTCCGGAACTGCGAAAACCAGGTGCATAGCATCCGTCACGTGTGCGTGCGCCAGCCCGGTTCAAGGCGCGCACTCGACGACCGCGCTGCAACAGCAGGATTGTCTACAGGAGCACGGCGCAGTCCACTTACAGAGACCTTCAGCCCGTGCCCACTCGTCCGATTCACCACAGAAAACCCGGCGTGATGCTTCGCCGCCACCTTTGCTGCGATGGCTAATCCGAGCCCACTGCCCTGTCCAGTTGTGTTTCCTGCACGATAGAACCGGTCCAACACGCGTTCAAGGTCGGCCGCCGGTATGCCAGGTCCGTCGTCGACAACCTCCAGCGTTACTTCGGCATCGTTCGTGTAAAGTCGAACATCGACCCGCCCGCCAGGTGGGGTGTACCGAATGGCATTGTCGACGAGATTCGTGACCATCGTTGTCAGTGAGGTCTCGTCCCCTTTCACGACGATTCGGCTTTCCATCGCCGCTGGACCGGTACATTCCAGACCTATGTCAATTCCCTTGTGTTCTGCCAGCACGGAAAGTTCGCCGACTACCTGGGTGGCAACACGGCGAAGGTCGGCATTTCCTGCACGCGCGCTGGCCTCGGCATCTTCACGGGCAAGGGTCAGCAACTGCTGGACGAGATGGATTGCGCGATTCACCCTATCCTCCAGTTTGCGCAGCAGGTCCTCATCGCTCAGTTTCGCGTGGTCCCGTCGTGCAACCTGAATCTGGAGCTTCAGCGCCGTCAACGGAGTTCGAAGTTCATGTGCCGCGTCCGCAACAAACACGCGCTGCGCTTGCAATGCCCTGTCGAGACGTACCAGCAGGTCATTCAATGCCTCAACCAGTGGCTCGACTTCCGTCGGTATGGCATTGGCCATATCGATGGGTGCCAACGTTTCAATCGAACGAGCTGCCAAAGACCTGGAGATAACAGTGACTGGCCGCAACGCCCGCTTCACAACCAGCAAGACCAGGGCGATTTCGAGCGGCAGAATCGCCAATAATGGCCAAAGCGTCCTTGACGCCTGTGTCAAGGCCGAATCGTCACGGACGGACATAGGTTGTCCAACCTGAACAAAACGCGATGCCTGCTGTAGACCGAAAACCCGATAATGACGCTCGCCCACTTCGGTGGACTGAAACCCCGCGTGCTGGCGTGGCAGCTTTACGCTTGGGAGGGATTCATAGGTCAGAAGGTTAGATGTATCCCAAATCTGGATGACGACGCGGTCGTCCTGTAATCCCTCGAAGTCGCCAGACTCTTTATTCGCCAATTTTGTATCGGCCACCGACTGCGGCAAAGAGATGGCGACGGTACGCAGTTCATAATCAAAAAGCTCGTTCGCCTCTTCCAGCGCGCTTCGGAAGATGCCGTATCCCGCAAGAGCGCTCATTGCGCCGAGCCCCAGAATCAGGCCCACCAGGAGTTGTGTGCGTACCGACCTCATTCGGCCCCCGCCAGTCGATAGCCGATGCCTCGAATGGTCATAATCTGTTCGGCACCCAGCTTCTTTCTGAGGTTGTGAACGTGTACCTCGATAGTATTGCTCCCTATCTCCTCGTTCCAGCCGTAGAGCTTCTCTTCCAGCTCTGTTTTGCTGAACACCTTGCCGGGTTCATCGATAAGCGCGCGCAGCAGGCTGAACTCGCGTGCGACGAGATGAACAGGAACGCCGCGGAGCGTGACTTCGCACGATACCTCGTCCAGGACGAGTGCGCCGTGAGAATACACAGGCCGGGATTGCCCAACGCGTCGCCGAAGTAGCGCGCGTACCCGAGCAGCCAGCTCATTCAAATCGAATGGCTTGATGAGATAGTCATCTGCGCCGGCGTCCAGCCCCGAAATTCGGTCCGTCACAGCATCCTGCGCCGTCATGATGATGACCGCGGCACCACCGCCGCTCGCGCGATACCCTCTCAACACGGTCAGACCGTCGAGCTTCGGCAGTCCCAAGTCCAGCAGGACAAGGTCGTACACGTCGTTTCCGAGCGCCAGTTCCCCTGCCCGCCCATCTTCTGCCCAATCGACTGCATGACCGAGACCCCTCAATGCGTCCAGAACGCTCTCGGCAATCATGGCGTCGTCTTCGACTAATAGTAAGCGCATGCGTGGTCTCCTCGACTGAAGAGTGTGCATCACGCAAGCTTAAGGATTTCTTATGCGGACGTCGGAGGACGCACGCAGGCTGTCTAACAAACATTTCCGAACGCAGAAATTGTCGGGGATGCGACAGCAACTCTGCCATAGGACGCACAGGCTCAGAATCGCACCACTCCGTCAGATACAACGGCGAGCAACGTCAGCGAAAGACGGGAACATTGTCAGACTTCGAGGCAATTTCCCGCGGCACCTACAGCATTCGTCGAAGCAGGCGGTCCTTGAATCCGATTTGATGCACGAGAACAGCGAACACGTGCAACCCAATCAGTATTAGAAGAACCGTGGCGCTTGTGCTGTGCCACTCGCCGATGGACGCCCCCAACGAGTCTGGCGTCGCAAGCTGTGGCATATCCCATACGCCGGCCAACCTGACAACCCAGCCTCGGCCGCTTGCGTTCAGCCATCCGAGCAGGGGAACGAGCAACAGAAGCGCGTACATGGAAACGTGAAACGCCGCCGCCAGAAACCGCAACACGCCATGCTGGTCGACCGGATCTGGAGAGCGGCGAATTGCAACCCATACAAACCTTGCGGCGAATACGGCCAGTAGCGACGTCCCAATGCCAACGTGCCATGCGACCAGACCAGCCGGGGTCTTCACTGAATCAGCGTCCGGCATCAACCATCCCAGGCTGAACTGCGTCACCAGAAGCAGCAGGCTGAGCCAATGAAGTACTCGCGAAACCGCGTCATAGCGGGCCGGCGTGTCGCGGAAGCTTACTGTGTTTTGAGTATTCATTTTTGACTGAATCAGAGCCGGAAAAGGAAGGCGCCGCGTCCGACGTTCGAACAGCAGATTCTTCTCGCACGAACACACGACAGAATGGCCACGGCACGGCGAATGGGAAATGCGCCTCGCCGAACCGCCTGGAAACTTAGCCACCAGAGCTTGTGATAACCGATCCGCTAATTGTTCGCACAGCATCGAGCACACGCAACGCCATCCGCCCTTTCCACTGGCATGAGGTCTCGCCGACAGAATGCTGCATGCATTTGGCTTAAGGGATACTTAACACTCGACAGCGCTCGATACGTTAGCGCCTCTTCAACGCTCAAGTTGCGTTAAGGAGGAGTTAAGGATATCTGCCTATTCTGAATGCAGGCACCAGACGAAACGTCAGCGCCCACTACAAACAAGCATCACGTTGCAATTGGTGCCACTCGCTGCCGTCAAGACTGACGGATGGGCAAACGTTTCAAGAGGCGATGGTTCCGTCCCAGGGACCATCGCGGAACATAGTGCATCGGTCCGTATGAGAACTGGTCACTCGGGGGCTTTGGGAGAAGCTCTCCCACCAGGTTTGTCGTCCAGACAACGACATGCGCCCCAGCCTGCCGACCGATCGATCGACCAAATATTTTTGGAGAACCATCAATGAAAACGCTCGTGTCTGCCATCATCATTGCGTCCGCTCTGGCCATTCCGGCAATGTCATTCGCTCAGCAAACAAACGGCCCCTTGACGCGTGCAGAAGTACGCGCCCAGCTCGTCACCGCCGAGCAGGAAGGCCTGGTACATCAATCAAACTCGCAATATCCAAAAACGGCTCCTGCGTCGTCAAAACCCGCAACGGCATTCGACATCTCGGGGTACGGCCCAACTGCCAGCGGTTCGTCGCAAACAGTCAGTCCGGCGATGGCTTTGAGACCTTCGCTGTATTCTCATCACTAACCTGCGGGTGACTGCGCGCTCGACGTTCGCCACAAAAACGCACCCATTGCAGCAAGGGAGTGTCCGCATTGCTTAATCGCACGCGGCACGGCGCGCTCTATCGATTTGTGGCAGGTCTTGCCCACTATAGCGCGGCATGACGTCATTCGTCCTGTCCGCATCGAGGCCCTCTGCCGCAATCCGAATACCATATAGAAATCCGAAAATCTGAAAAACATGCTCAACGCAGGGTCCGTTTTAAGGCTGGCTTAATTTTGCTCTGCGAGCATCCAAAAATATCCCCCTGTTGAGCCGCTAGAGTACCTACCGGCGACGTTTTTTTGATGCAGGACGGAGAGTGCCGATACGGCCTGTAGATGCTATGCGTACCTGTCTGCAATAGAGCACAGCAATCTCAAGCTTTCGGCCCCGACGCTGTCGTCCAATGTTCGCGCGTCTAAAACCGTGCATGCGTGGCCAGCCATATCCGCAACGGCCGTCGGCGAGCTGAGGATAATCAAGGTTGGGCTACTGGTTGCCCGTTTCGACCACTTGCCTATCGTCCATGAACAGCCAATTCGTGGCGGCAGAGCTTGAGATTTCCTCACGTGACAGGCGTTTCGAAAATGGTGCGCGGATACGGGCGCCCGCAGGAGGACCACCGCGACTGCGCACATTCCGGGGACTTCGTTGGAGGCTCCTACCATCATGGTGCCAGCTCAACGGCCGACTTCAACGCTAACTGATACACGTCACAATCGACAGGGCTCTACTCTTACTGTGTCACAAAACTATTCGCGGCAAAGCGATACCTGGTACTATTGAATAATACAGATTCCTGGCGATCGCGATGAGAGAAGATGTCGACGAGTTTGACGCGTATCTGAACCATCTGGCGCAGGCGTTAGGGCACGCCGATCGCCATGCTGGTCTCAAGGGCTACTGTTCGGGGCTGGTATTGCCGTTGTCGCGCAAGAGCGTCGAGCCGATGGCCGCGCATATCGACCCACTTCACGCGAGTGCGAAGCACCAGTCACTCCACCACTTCGTGGCCAAGGCAGAATGGTCTGACCGGGCGGTCTTGCAGCGGGTACGCGAATGGGTGATGCCCGCGTTAGGCGCGCACGCTGCTGAAGAAACCGGCTACTACTGGATCATTGACGACACCGGTTTTCCAAAGAAGGGGCGTCATTCGGTCGGGGTGGCACGTCAGTACTGTGGGCAGCTCGGCAAACAGGACAACTGTCAGGTCGCCGTGAGCCTGTCGATCGCGACGCAACGCGGCAGCCTGCCGATTGCCTGGCAGCTGTATGTCCCCAAGGAATGGATTGACGACAGGGAGCGTGCCGGTCGTGCGGGTATTCCTGACGGTCTGACCTTCGAGACCAAGCCCCAGATTGCATTGACCCAACTTCGCGAGGCTATAGCGTCCGGCGTTGCACCGGGCATCGTGCTAGCCGATGCCGGGTACGGCGACGAAACCGCGTTTCGGGATGGCGTAACTGAACTGGGTTTGTTGTATGCGGTAGGGATCCGGCCGGGGACCTCTGTGTGGGCACCCGGTACGACGCCGCTTCCGCCCAAGCCCCGGAGCGGGCGCGGCAAGCCACCGACATTGTTGCGCCGTGCGCCCGGTCACGAACCGCTCGCGGTGAAGGAGCTGGCCATGCAGTTACCCGTGAACGCCTGGCAAACTGTCACCTGGCGTGAAGGCAGCAACGCAGCACTTTCCTCTCGCTTTGCCGCAGTACGGGTTCGTCCCGCACATCGCGACTATTGGCGAAGTACCGTTCGCGACGAAGAATGGCTGCTCATTGAATGGCCTGATGGAGATACAGAACCGCTCAAATACTTTCTCACTACCGCCCCCGAGGAGGCGACACTTGAGCAGCTTGTGTTCGTGACCAAGATGCGCTGGCGCATCGAGCGCGACTATCAGGACCTGAAACAGGAGTTCGGGCTCGGTCACTACGAAGGGCGAGGCTGGCGTGGCTTTCACCACCACGCCACACTGAGTATCGCTGCATATGGGTTTCTGATGGCTCAGCGACTCAGGATGCAATCAGATGTGCGCGATAAAAAAAACTTCCTCGAACGCACGCTGCCTGCTCTTCCCCCGGATTACATCCCACGGGGCAGTCCAGCGCGCTCAACGCCACGTTCCTGATTCCATTACCACGTTGCGTATCCTGCTTGGACTACGGCTCACGCAACGTTGGCACTGTTCCTGTACGGCAATAGACTGCGCAACTAATTATATGACACAGTAAGACTACTGGTCTGTTGGTATGCCTCGCTGCAATCATCGGGCATGCACGTTTGCAGCTCATTGAAGGTGCGTGTCCCGGATGCGGAGCGACACGGGTAATCGCGCTGCCGGATTCGATGAGGACATGCGATGCACAAGCCGAATCAGGACACCGGTGACCCGCTCGCCTCGTTGCGAGCAATAATAGCCAGTCGATACGACGACGTGCAGGAGGGCCCGATGTTTTGGTGTCCGGGCTTTTTTATAGGCACAACGATGGTTGCCGGGGTTTACGACAACCAGATAGTGCTCAGGCTGCCAGAGAATCGAGTTACCGCGCTACTGGAGACCCATGGCTGCTCCCAATTCAAACCATATGGCCGAGCGCCCATGCGGCATTGGTTGGTATTTGGCGTGAGCAGCCCGGCGTACCATACTCTCGCGGAGCTTGTCGAGGAATCAGTGTCATTCGCACAGCGGACATCCCAGAGCAGCAGGCGGCGCCGCAATGTGTCAAAGAGAAAATAGGCGCGCCAGCAATCCTGACGTCAATTTACGCGCGTCCATTACCGGCGCAATAAGGCCACAGCACCCTGCATGTTATCCGCACCGAGCCGGTCGCAGTGTCAGCCGTGCCGTCAACATATCCCACTGCCGATACGACCACGTGCAGAGCCAGGCAGTGCAACGCGCGACGCAGTTAACAGGGTACCGCGAGTCTTGCTGGCTATCGTAACCCGGACGGCGCAACAATGTCGGTTCTTGAATGGCTAAGGCTGAGGTAGCGTTTATCGCTGGGTAGACTCAAATACTGACCACCGCGCGCATGACGAAGTGTGCTGGGCCGGGGATTCGGACTCGTGCCCGACGAGTGGCATGCCGGACGATGCTTCCGCTACCCGCTGCGACAGGTCAACCGTCACCTTGACTTGCTGCCGCCTAACCAGGAAGGCCGTTGGTTTATGGCTGGATATGCGATGAGTTCCAAAGATTCAGATGGCGTCAGCGTGATTCCTTGCTTGCTTAGCATCGTCGTCCTGGTGTATGGCACATACGAATTCGCGTCGCGTCGGCATCTACATATCATGTACCTGATGCTCGCAGCGCTCGGCATAATCGGCTGCACGTTGTTTGAAGACAGATTGCCGGCTGAAGCATAGCCAATCGACTCGCTGGCGAATGGACCGGTGCGGCAACGTTTCGTATTGCTTGCACGCCGCCCGCGAGTGCATTCGCAAGGCCGCTTAAAGAAGACATTCAGATACCGCGGCCCGTCCACTGCCGGACCAGCGCCCCTCGCGGCAGCAGACACGACTCGCCTGAGCGCCAGGTGCCGTAGCACTTCCTTCTGCGCAGAGCGCGCCTCCCCACGTTTACACCGATTCCCGATTTAAGCCTGCTTTAAGCCACCTCTCATAGATTGCACATAACCTGACGAAAATCGCGATATACGGCGTAGCACGGTAATGCTACGGGGTTGGACCTGGTCACATTCCGCGGGCGCCACCTGGTGAATACACGTGTGATTGCAGCGCATGCATTCAAGTTGAAAGTGCACGCAGTCAGGCGTGGTCAGCCGTCCGCCCAAACGGGAGACTATGTCCGAAGTTGGGGGAGTCGAACCTTGCCGACCGACAAGGTGCCGGCAGTTGGGACCCGGTTCCCGCCGGGTCCATTTTTACTTTCGGCTGCATGGACAGGAAGGAGGGTGAGTATCCGGTCTACCGAAACACTCGGAGGTGGGTGATGGCGTCTCGTGAGCGGCAATTCAACGTCATCCGGCACTGACGTCGGTACCAGTCGGCGCCGCTACAGTCCTTCATTGTTGGCAAGCGGCCTGAGACGGTCGCTCATTTGCAATCGTCGAAATTTGCGCGTCAGTGACGGAAGCCAGGTTGTCCGCACGGCGATCGCAGCGATGACGCATGCCCCTCATACAGGAAAGCAGTTGCTACTGAGAGAACGCCATGAAAGCCCCCAATACACGAGCTCCTTCGAGCGTGAATCCGTACACCCTCCAGAACGTCGACGCAGCAATCGCTAAGATTGAGCAGGTCTTATGCGCAGAAGGCGCCGACACCATTTCTGTTCAGGCTTACTGGCGCGGTCGTGCTCTTCAGGCTTATGCCACGCCGGGACTCTCGCCAACACAACAGGAGCGGCTACAGCGCCTGCTTGACCGCGTCCCGACCAGTTCAAAATTATCAAACACCTGTAGTTCGTCGCCCGAAATACGTCCACCCAAACCGCCCAAGGTGTGACGGGGCGACCAGTCGACATTGGACGTGCGCAGCATTCGTTTCAATTGCGTACGTGGCATGCAGTCGCTCCCGCAACGACTCCGGTCGACAAGAATGCGGAAACACCAATCAAGCAGGATTCCAACCTTTGGGTCCGCCTCGTACCGACGTTTGGGTTCCGGTGGGGCTCGGCAGGACGAAATCGCTCAGCATACTCGCTCGCCTGCTTTCCGCTCAGCGAGGCGTGTGACGGTCGGACGCGCCCTGCGCCCGGAACATCCTGGCCAGCGTTACCTCCGTGCGCATGCGACGTAGCTTTTTCTCGGGCGTGTAGTGGGCAGACCGGGATCGCCGCTGCGCCGGTAAAAGCACGAAATGGCGTGGCCGGTTAAAAGTGGCACGGTCAAAGGCTTCCGGAAATCGCATCATCTGGGCTTAAGCATACGTACCTTACCCTGTAGTCACCGCTTGCGAACAGGGCTGTTCGCGACGGAAGAAACTGTGGAGGTACGAATCATGAAATCACTTCAAGCCGTCGTTGTGACCGCCGTGCTGGCGACACCGTTCGCTTCTATTGCTCAGCAGTCGAATGCACCGGTTACCCGAGCAGAGGTGCGCGCCGAACTCGTGCAGCTGGAGAGAGCCGGATACAATCCGGCCAAACGTGACACCGCCGCCTATCCCGCCGACATTCAGGCCGCCGAGGCCCGCGCCGCGAACGAAAATCCCTCAATGCAAGACGCGACCCACGGAATGGGCGGAATTACAAGCGGCGCAACGGAGTGGGGCCAACGCACTTCCGCATCTAGCGCTCCGGGCCCGCTGTACGAGCACCACTGATAACATGGACCAGCTCGTGTGATTGATGCCTTCAACGCTACGCGGAGGGAATCCCGTAAGACGTCCGTTGAACCGACTTGCGTTTGCGCTCGCTAACGAGCTCGTCAGTCAGCGAGCCGCAGGCTCTTGCGAAAGGAACTCTTGCTGTTGCCGCTTCGCTTGCAGCGCTTCGCGATCCAAGCGCTTTAGAGCGCAGCTTGGTCGCCAAAACGAGCATCGGCAAAAGCATCTACGAACAATCATCATTCCCGAGGCGAGGGACCGCGTCGTGCTCTCGCAGAAGTTGGTCGGGACGTGCCATATGCCGCGCTTCACGTAGGGGGATAGGGTTACTTCAAACTCGTCCCCTGTCCGGCAGGTATGAGACACGGATTGACGGGTCAAGAGATTGGACGCACTTGGTATAACCAGTTCTCCCATTCCATTGCGTCAAGCGGGACTGGGATCGGGAACTGACTTTGGGAAGCCGCACCGGCACTGGCCGCCGGCCAACGTTGCGTCCAAACTGACGTTCAGTTCCCTCGTGAAGTCAGGAGAAACACGGGAGTTCCACGACAGTCCAGTCTTGCCAGTACCTCAGCCCCATGGCTTTCCGGCCACTCGTCTCCAACATCCAACTGGGGTGGCGCCGTATTCTCGGCGCGCAAGATATTAATTGGCCACGACTGGCGATCCAGGCGTTCGTGTTGGAACGAGCCCACCCAGATGGGCACGGGTGCGGCGCCGCTGTCATTTCGCAAAGCATAGCCACTTTGCCAGAAGCGCAGGACATCACGTTCATCGCGCGCGTTGCCAGGACGAATGAAGACGAGTGGTGACGGTACCCCATCGTTCAGTTTCGGCAGTACCGGAAGTGCTACGGCCGCTGCCTCAGGTGAGAGGACGGAAAGCAGGCTACGTGCAGAAACGGCGTTACCTTCGATCCAGGTTCTGCTTCGAAGCCCGGTCCGAATATCGTCTGCATTTGCAGACCACTGAAAGGTCATGGGCTCTCTCCGATCCCCTGACATGTCTGCGCGATAACACGGCAACTTTTTCGATAGCGAATTGATCCATTGTGACTCAGTCGTCAGCATGAGCGTTTGGATCGGCTTGCCGTCCAACCTCGGTACTAGACGGGCTAAGTCGAGCTGCACCGCAACGCTGACACACACAACGCCGAGCATGAGGGCCGGCATGAGCTTGCGCGATGGTGGCACTCTGGGGTGCCGCCACACGGCTGTCAGTGCTACGACAGAAACCCACACTACCGCAAGCGCAGCCCCACCGATTGCATCAGAAAACCAGAACTGACCGAAGTAAAGCCCCGCGAACGCAATGAAGAGGACAACAACAGCACTCACTGTTGCAACGAAAACTCCGGCCAGTGAACCGACCCGGCGCGTCAGCAAAAACGCGAGAAAACCATAAATGATCACCGCAGCGGCGACATGAGTACTTGGGAACACATGTACGTCGGAGTGGAGCGAGCCCGGTGGGGTTCGCCGTATCGCGTGATGAATGGCAAATATCAATAGCTGGGAAAATGCAACGGCACCAAGCCAGTACGTCAAGGTCTGCCAGCGGCGCTCCCATATCATCCAAAGTGCCACGGTTGCAGCGAGCGCCGCCAGCGTGGCAATGCTACCCAGCGTTGCTAAAGCCGACAGCGCGCTATCGCCCCAAGACGTGCGCATCGCTTGAAGAAAATGGTAGACCGACACGTCAATCCCCACCTTCGGATTGCCATGAATGGCCTGGTCGAGAACGCCGAAGAAAACCCAGGTGGAGACAAGAACCACAACCGATGTCGCCACCATAAAGCCGGCGACCGAATGCTCGGGGTCCAACGCTCGCAGGACGAAGCGGCCCGGTTGTGCTGTGTGAACACTGGCCCAATTCAGCAGGTCGCGGCGCATTGCAGCGCCCCAGGCGTTGATGTGCGCCAGAAAGAAGCGAGCACCACGAAAGCTCAGCCATACTATTGAGACCGCGAGCGCGATTGTCGCAACAAGACGGAAGGATACTGCACTCGCCAGTTGAACCGACGCGCCGAACACCATGCCCAAAAGGATGTAAGCGGGTGCCCAGAGCAACGCCGACAGGACGTTCATCCCATAAAAACGCGCTGGAGTCATCCCCACCATTCCCGCAATTACCGGGACAATCGCGCGCACCGGCCCGATGAACCTTGCTAACACCACACTCTTGGCGCCATGGCTGGCAAAAAACCTGTGTCCTGCGTCGAGCAACTGCGGGTGAGTCCGGAAAGGTGACAGGCGGGAGATTCCGCTCCTGTAACGGCGACCAAGCCAGTAGCTAATGCCATCACCCGCTATCGCGCCAGTAATTGTGCATGCGAGCACCCAACCAAGACCCAAGGCCCCAGTTCCCACAAGCGCACCAGCCACGAAAATCGCCGTGCTACCAGGGATGAAGGTACCTACAACGGCGATGGCTTCGAGGAACGCGGCGAGGAAGATTACCGTGAGCGTCCACACCGGATGCCCAGCAAGCAGATGCAACATGTGGAAATACGCGTGCTCCATCTACATCTCCCGCATTCATGCACGATCTGATGCCATTGCCTTCAGGATAGCGCCGGACTCAGTCAAGCTTCCAGGTACATCTTTGATGTGAGGATTGTGGTGGTTGAGTTCTCCGGAAACACCGCAATCTCGCCGCAGGGATTCAGTCCAGATTGCTGGCTCCGGTGTGGCAACGCCGGCTGAACGTCAACAGCTCTCGCCGGTGCATACCTCAGGTCGATCAGTAACATTCGAATCGCATGTGTTCCGCGACGGTTGCTGCCAGCGAACCTCTCAATCTTGAGGGTCCCCTACAGTGATAACTGAATCGGGCGCTCGCAGGTGACGACCGTAGCAAGCTCACGCAGGGGAGAACGGCCAAACCCTATTCCGGCCGGCGGCCTTGGCATTGTATAGCGCTTCATC
Source organism: Paraburkholderia aspalathi (assembly GCF_900116445.1). Taxonomy (GTDB): domain Bacteria; phylum Pseudomonadota; class Gammaproteobacteria; order Burkholderiales; family Burkholderiaceae; genus Paraburkholderia; species Paraburkholderia aspalathi. Next base: position 100,981 of record NZ_FPBH01000024.1, on the reverse strand, counting down.
AGCAGCCCTGATCACTGCGGCGACATCGCCGTCCTGTTCCGGGGCCCAGCTGGCCATGCCGATGCTGGCGGTCACGTGGCCGTATTCGCTGCCTGCATGTTCAATGGCCAGTTCGCTGATAGCCGTGCGGATCTGTTCGGCAATCCGCGCGGCGCCTGCGGGCGGGGTGTCCGGTAGCACCACGACAAACTCCTCCCCACCGTAGCGCGCCGCACTGTCCGTGGAACGCCGGATGTTATCCCCGATGCAGCGTGCCACCGCGGCGAGCGCATCGTCGCCCGCAAGGTGTCCGTAGGTGTCGTTGTAGGCCTTGAACCGGTCGATATCGACGAATAGCAGCGAAAACATGCTGCGCGTGCGTCGGGCCCGGCGCCACTCCTGATCGAGAATCTCTCCCAGCGTGCGGCGGTTGTGAAGGCCGGTCAGGCCGTCGGTTCTCGCGAGCAGTTGCAGTTCCGATTCGGCGCGCATCCGGCGCCGCAACTGTGCGCCCAGCATGAACGACAACGCGACGAAGGCCAGACTGAACGCGAGCATGAGCGAGCCGATCGTCATCGCGCGCCGTCGCCAGGCCGCATAGATATCCTGCTGGGCCTCGGCCACCATGATCATCAGCGGGAGATCGGGAAAGTTCCGGAAGAAGTACAGTCGGCGCACCCCGTCAATCGAGGCGGTGTCAGTGAAACTGCCTTCCGGTGTCGACCTGAAATGCCGGAACGTGCTGGCCTTGCTGATATCGCGGCCAATCGTGCGCAGGTCGTATGGCTGGCGCATGAACATGATGCCGTTCCGGCCGATCAGGGACACGGCGCCGTGTGGTCCGAGTGACAGTGCGGCGAAGAGCTGGCGGAAATACTCGAGGTTGATCGCGATCAGTACGATCCCTGCGAATGATCCGTCCGGATGCGAAAGGCGCCGGCTCAGCGCGACGCTGGGCGAGCCACCCCGTAACCGTGATCTGAAAGGATCGCTGATGTATAGGCCCGCATTCGGATTGTCCCGCTGGATGGTGAAATACCTGCGATCCGAGAAGTTCCCGTGGCGTGGCACGTCGCCGACGGAATCAACAACGATGTTTCCCGATGCGTTCAGCACCAGCATCGACCCGAGATACTTCGCGGTCGAGGCCCGATCGAACAGCATCTGGCGGCGCAGATTCGGTGGCAGGGACAACACGGCAGGATCATCCATGCCGTCGACGACGGCTTGCAGGGACAGCGCGTAGAGTTCGAAATTCCGCTCAATGTCACGCTCGGCGATCAACGCCAGATTGCGGGACGTCTCACGAGCGCGGTCCATTGCGTCAAGACGTCCCTCGTACAGGACTGTCACACACAACCCGACCATGACAAGCGCGACGAAAATACCCCAATGATCATCATCTGTGGCGCTAACTGGCCGCGCCACAGAGCGTCGGCGAAGAACGAAAGTGCCCTGTACTTTTTCCTGACTGTCCCCACTCTTCCCCCAATACCTTTTGGGAAACACCCCCTATCCTTGCGCAACGCCGGCCGGGGCCGGAAGTCGTGTATGGATCCTCAGACGCCAGGGGAGCTTTCAAGATTCGTTCCCGCATAGCGCTCAAGATTCTCCCGGTCCGCCAATGCAGTATCGGCAACTAATCTGCTTGTCTTGAATTACGCCGTGCAAACGGAACTCTCGTGTGGCGATTGCACAGTAGGGGATTACGAGCACTCGGTAGAATGGATAGTGCCGACCTCAACCAGGACGGTCGCAGCGAACACCCTAACCGGCGCCATCCGTTATGACCTTGTTTCAAACCGTGACAATCCTGATCGTCCTGACTGCGCTGGGCGGCTATCTGAACCACCGTCTTCTCCATCTGCCACCGACAATCGGCCTGATGGCAATCGCGCTTGTGTCCTCCCTCACCCTGGTCGCCTTGGGCGAGACCGGCGTCGTCGAAGTTCACAAGTATGCTCGCTTCGTCCCCAGCATCGATTTCGGCGATCTGGTATTTCACGGCTTTCTTGCTTTTCTGCTGTTCGCGGGAGCGCTACACGTGGACCTGGCCGATCTGTACAAGGTCAAATGGACCGTCACGATCCTTTCCACGCTCGGCACCATCATATCGACGTTCGTGATAGGAGCCTTGTTCTGGTGCGCGGCACATTCGTTTGGCTATGATCTGCGCTTTATTTATGCTTTGCTGTTCGGAGCGCTGATCTCGCCGACCGACCCCATTGCGGTTCTTGGCATTATCAAGAAAGCGGGAGCGCCGAAGGATCAGGAAACCCGTATTACAGGAGAAAGCCTGTTCAACGACGGTGTCGGTGCTGTAATCTTTCTGACCATCCTGGATATTGCTACTGGCCGGAGTGAACCGAGTATTGCGAGTGTGTTGTGGTTTTTTGTCCAGGAAGCGCTTGGCGGTATCGCACTCGGCTGGTTTCTCGGCTGGGTTGTGTTTCAGCTGTTTCGCAAGATTGACGATTATCAGGTTGAGGTTCTGCTTTCCATTGCGCTTTGCATGGGATCATATGCGCTTGCCGACGCGATTCGTATGTCAGGACCAATTGCCGTGGTCGTCGCCGGACTGTTCCTGGGCAATAGCGGACGGAAGCCAGCGTTGTCCGTACCGACGCAGGACTATCTGGGGACGTTCTGGCAACTTATCGACGAGATTCTGAACAGCTTACTGTTCCTGCTGATCGGCCTTGAAATTCTCGCGATCAAGGAAACGGGAACCTATCTCATCCTTGGGCTGGTCGGTATTGCCTGCGTATTGATCGGGCGTGGCATCAGTGTCCTGATCCCGATCAGGATCATGAGCTTCGTTGTGTCATTTCCGAGGGGCACCATTACACTGCTGACATGGGGTGGCCTGAGGGGCGCTCTTTCAATCGCGCTGGCCTTTCTGCTGCCTCAAGGCCACCAGCGCGAATTGATCCTGACGACCACATATATCGTTGTGATCTTTTCGATCCTGGTTCAGGGGCTGACCTTCGGTCCACTACTGAGAAAAATTGTTCCATTAACGGAGGATAACTAACAGTCTGTGATTATCACTGCCGATGTAGACACGCCACAAATGCCCCTCCGTCCGCTATCCGGGGCCATGCGCACCCGTTGAAAACTGGCTGGCTAGAGTCCTATACGATTTGGCATGGGTCACCCCAAACGAGAGGGTTACGATCGCAAAATGAGGCCGTTCACGGTGCTCTAGCGTCAGCACTTCACTTGGAGAGGTTGACGGAGTCATTGCCGCCAGCAAGGCCCGGCGATACAGGTTCCTCATGTTCAATCGCCTTACCATGCCCGTTCGTCATCCCGTCGCGCCACGGGCAAGTCATTGCGAAAACCATTTACACGCCCGTGCAGCGGTTTTCCCGCTAGCCGAACCGAGCCGCCGGTTCAGATCCGATAGCGCCCGACAGACGGACTTGCGCGCGGGCGTCCCCGCCAATGCCAGTTCAAGCTGGTCCAGCAGTTCTGGGAGATTCACTTCCCCTGATCTCTTTCGTACAAACTCCCGCTTCTGCATAAGTCTGCTCCCCTATAGCTGTCGACATACACGCTGGCATGGACATCACCAGCCATCATCAAGCTCCAGCGATATCTGTTTCTTCGTGACTGTGCCAGTGGCGGCGTCGGATGCATGGTTCTTTGGCAACGTTGGCTTCAGCACATAGCGATGGAAAATCACGTCCACACCAATCCGGACAAATCCCTCATTCTCCCGCCGGGGACTCACGGCGCTTTTCGGGATCGTGAGGCTGCCAAATGACTCTCCCACCCCTCTGTTCACGCCGCTTCGGCCAGCATCGAGTGACGACAGTCCGCCGCGGCGCACCGGCACGCGTACTGCGCCCGGACGTCTTCATCCAGCGGATCCTCTGTGGCAAGCAGATATTCAATGAACAGTTCTTCGTCCGGCTCGATCGGCCGCAGCGTGTGGATGAAAATCCGTCCCTCATCCTCGATGGTCTCGCAGTTCGGCTCACAGGCGTGATTGAGCCAGCGCGCGCTATTGCCGCCACGGCTGCCATCGATCACCCGCCCATCCGACAGCCCGAAAAGAAACGTGTGGCCTTCGATGCCTTCACGCTGGTGACGGCGTACCGCATTTCGCCACGAGGTGATTTCACCCTTGTACTCAAGCACGCGCTCGCCCGCCGCGAGCGCGTGCATGGCGAACACGCCTTTGCCGTGAACTGGAGACCGCCGGACAATCACGCGCCGCATACTTTTTCCTTTCCCGATGTCAGCGCAGTATACGAGCGGCAAAAAAATTTCCGCATCCAGTGCGATGGAATGAGCACGCACCCGTCACGTTCGGGCGACGGCGGCCGTCATATCGAAGCTGGAGAGTCGATATATCTGATCCGCAGGCGTCGCGGAATGACCGGCGATCGCGCGCGAAGCGATCCAGCTTCAGAAAAGCTGATTACCCAGTTCACGCAGGCTGACCCACTTCACCGTGCTCACAAAGGTCCTGCCGGTGGTATCGAGCGATTCGATCATCGCGCGTTGCCCGCGGGCTTCCGCAATGACGCGCACGATGCGCGTCCGGTAGCGCAGTAACGCACCGATCGTTGGGCACGCGATTTCGCGCCCGGGCCGCGACTGTTTCTTTTCCATACGGCTATCTATCCAGACATGCAGCGAATTGCAGGGGCCGCAGTACGTCGCGGCATCTCGCACTGATGCTACCAGGCCAACTGGCCGGGGTCCAGGCGTTGCCCGATCACGCGGTACCGTTGCTGCCGCCATCACCTAGCGCGGTTACCCTGCCGGCCGCCGCGCCATCGGCGGAAATCCGGCCGATGGCCTGCGTCCGGTCCCAGACGCCGTTCACCGCGTCCTTGAACGCCTTGCCCGCCGTGAACTTGACGGTCTTCGCGGCCGGAATCTGGATTTCGGCGCCGGTCGACGGATTGCGACCGACCCGCGCGGCGCGTGCGCCCGTCGAAAACGAACCGAACCCGACCAGTTGTACCGTGCCGCCCTTCGTCACTTCGCCGGTGATCGCCGCGATCACCGCATCGATCGCCTCGCCGGTTGCCGCCTTGCTGTCACCCGTCTTCGCGGCGACCGCGTCTACCAGTTCCTGCTTGTTCATTGCTTTTTCCTCCTTGTGGTTGTGAATCACGCCACCCTACCCGATCCGCGCGCCTTTGCCCAATTGGCCCGCAGCCGGACTGATGCGCGATCACAGGCACGGCACGCAGCTCCCAGGCGTGAGTGGTGCATGACGCGCCGTTAAACCGGGCCTGTGCATCGGGTCGCATCCTGGTGCTGCGATCAGCTGCGATCACCCGCGTCCGCGGCATAGGCTTGATGCACCCGCGGGCACAACCCGCTCCCGGTCCGCGCCTGTGGTATCTGCGCCTGGCATGCTGTCCGGCCACCGGGCCGCCTCGCGGCGTCACGCCGGGAGGCCATCAGAGCGTCATCCGCTCCTCAAGGGGTCCGTGTCCGCAAATGAAGGGGTAGATAGCTCGGACTAAGCGCCCCTCCGTTTGCGAATTCGACCAATCGACGGGGACCGCTCGAGAATCAGTTTGATGATTCATCGGCCAGTATCTGGTCCATTGCCGGGTGCGTCGGGATCAGCAGGCGATGCCGCATCCTGGTCTGGATTGGACGGACCTTCCGGAGTGGGTGGCAACGGATGGCGCACGGCATCGCGCAACTCTTCGCGCTCCCATGTCTCGCGCTCACGCTGCGCCGCCCGACGCTCCAGCGCCTTGGCATCGAGTTCTGCTACACGGACCTGTCGGATACTCTCCAGTTCCGGCTGCTCAAACACGATGCGCATGCGTGTGTCGGCCGCCACACGCGCCGCGGCCGCCTGGAAGTCATCAGGTCCGGACAGTGACAGCGTGCTGCCGAACTTCTGCTGCGCGAAGCGCAGCGCAATCTCGACCGCCTCGCGCTCGCTATCCCACAGCCGTAGCGTGCGACCCTCGTCGACGAGGAACACCACGCCGTCCTTCCGGTAGTCGACCTCACCACTGGCCCGCACCTCGTACGTGATCGACGGGCCGGCGTAGATGATCTCGTTGCGATCGTGCGCTGCCGGTCGCTCCACAGCACGGGAAGGCGTACTGAAAATGACCGCGCGTTCGTCGTCTGCACGTTTCGTCCGCAGGCGGATCTGCTGCATCCGGCGCAACTCACGCAGCGACCTTTCGTCGCCTTTCTGAGCGCGCTCCTGCAGGAAGTCACGATACTGCTCGGTCAACGGCCGGCTTGCGGCACCCTTCAGCGCATCCCGCTCTTTCGCGATCTGCACACGCAGCGCGGCCTCTGCCTCAAGGCGTGCAACACGTGCTGCGGACAGCTGCTCGCGGCGCTGCACGCCTGACAGGTCCATGCGCGGGCGTTCAATGAGCGCGCTGCGGGCACTGTAGAACTCAGATTTGACCGCCTTTCGCCGCTCACTCTCATGATCGGCCTGCGCATTCCACGCGCGATGTAGCTCGTTCCGGAATGCCGATCGCCATTGCTGGAACTCGCCCCATAGGTCCCGTTCAGGCGTATGCCTCGGTGCATGCTCCGGATCACGTCCTGTCTGCGCACGATAGGTCTCGCGCAGCAGCTGCGCCGCCTCCTCCCATGACAGGTTCATCTCTTTGGTGAGGAAGTCAGAGACATTCAGATTGCGCGAGCCGGCCTGGACTCTGTCACCGCCGTCCGCGCCTTTACCGATCGAATACTTTTCGACGAACAGTCCGTGCGTATGCGCGAGCACGGCCAGCAACCGGCCTGCGTCGAGCGTCGCACGAATCTCGGTGAACTCATCCCGCTCCCGGGCACGTAGCGCCGTGCGAGCCTCGGACAGGTCACGCGCAAACTGGTCGCGAACGGTATCGGCGGCCCGGCCCGTCGACGCGCGCGCACCGGCATTGAAATCGACCGCCGCCGCGTCCGTCGGCAACGGCGTATCAGTTGGCCGGATCTCTGCTTGAGCCTCGAAAGGCAGCGATTCGATCGCATCGAACGATTGCACATCCGCAAGGCTGCGGATTTCCTCACCCGGTCCAAACCCTGCAGGCAGGCGGCGGCCGCTCAGACCAAAAGGCTCGCGTGAGCCGACCGGTCCTCCGGCCCGCATGAACTTCCCGGCCGCGGTGCGCGTGAGACGCGTCCGCCCTGCCTCGTCCGCCTGGTCCCACGCGACAAACATGCGATCGACGATCGCTTTCCATTCAGGCTCGCCGGCGGACCTGTCAACGACATCGGGCCCGCCCGGCCATTGCCAGTGATCCCCGATCTCGCCGTCACTGCGGCCCACATCGACGTCGCCGTCGGCACCTTCGCGCGATCGCCGCCGGGGGAGCGATGTTTCTAGCTGTTCTCTTCCCGCTCGCTCGCGATCGCCAGACCATCGCAATGCGTCAATTCGTTCGGCTTGCTCGTTTCCCAGCTCCAGTAATGCATCAGGCGGCAGAAGCACTTGACGTCGCGCGGCGTCGCCATCCACACCGCGGCCGGGCATGCCATGCACACGGTGGGCGGATTGGGACGGCGCGCCGGATCGATCGAAGCGAGCGTCAAGGTCGTGATCCGCTCCGGTTCGCCATCGCTCGGTGATTTCGCGGTGCGCGCGTTCGAGCTCGTTCCACCATTGCTGCGACTGCCCTGCCCTTTCCGGCTCCCGCCCGGCGCCGCGCTCTCGCGCCCGCCCTCCCGCTCCGGCGGCTCCAGTTCGCTGCCAATCTCGCCAGTATCCGGATCGATCGTGGCGCTGTTCCGTTCGCTCTCGTGTGCGCTCATTGAGCCCTCCTGTTGCATCGTAGAACCGCTGTTCGCGGTGATCGAGAATGCGCCGCTGCTCCGCCGGCGACGCGGCCTGATACGTCCTGTAAAAACTGCTACCGCTGTTCAGATACTTGATCTCTCGCGCGCGCGTGTCGTGCCACGTCTCCAGCGAATCGAGATAGATCCGCGGCGTATCGCGCGATACGCCTGGCGCGACGTACTGCGCATGCACATTCGATTCGAGCGCCTCACGCTTGGCCGTAGCATCCAGCTCGATGAACTCGCGCGAGAACACGAACTCCTTCAGGTTCACACCCTTCGCGGCACCGGCAGGTTTGACGTTCTCGTACTCCGACTCCCTGCCGGTATTGCGTGTGCGTGTCGCGCCGTACTCAGTGATCAAGGCCCTGAAGTCGTCATACCGGGTCACATCACGTGTCATCACTGCCTCAAGAATCGAGGCCTTCAGCTCGCGATTGGCGCCCTCGAAGACATCGCCCTTGTACCGGCTGATCATTTCGGACGCGTCCGTGAACTGTACACGCCGGTTGTCCTTTGGGCTCGCGAGTCCGTACTTCGCGTTGATGTGCTCCTGAAAGGCCTCCAGATACCGCTCGTTATGGTCAACCTTCCCGAACGGATCAAGCCGTCGGCCCGTTACGAGATTCATTTCCGGGATCACGACATGCACGTGAACTTTGCGCTCGACAGCCTCGCCCGTCTTGCGGTCCGCATAGCTCTTGATACGCGGCACATGCGCTTCGGCGTAGAAGTTGTATTCGTCCCGACGGTACGCGGCAAACGCAAACGCCTCGAACTCGCGCACGATCTCACCCAGCAGCTCGCGGTCGACCTCGTCTTCCTTGAACGACAGCGTGACATGCAGGTAGCGTTCAGCGTCTGTGTCGATCGACTGGATGATGTCGTTCGTCAGATCGAGATCCCCGGCGAGGATCACGCGCTCGTCCATCTCGTCGCGCTCCATCTCGCGACCCTGCTTCTGGCCTTTTTCCAGATACGCCTTGATCCCGTCGTGATAGCCGCGCACGCGTATGAGCATCGTCCTACCCCTGCGTCCCGCGCCCGGCGAGCCAGCGCCCCGCCCTTTCGATGTGGAAAAGCAGCGTGCTGTGCGCGATCGACGGCAGCAGATGGCCAGCCGCAAAGACCGACGCCCGGGCACTGTCGCAGTCTGTCTGCGTCAGCGTGTGCGCACCGTCGTGGTCGCCATCGAAGTGCAGCTTCGTCTCAAGTTCGATCACCGCCATGATGGCTGCCTGTTTCGGATCCATTCCCATCGCTATCAGTCGACCTTGTTCAGGGTTGCCTTGAGGTACTGCCCGATCAGTTGCATTTGCGTGAGCAGTTGCTCGTAAGTCGCCTCCGAAAGCTTCCCGCGAACGTGCTCTGAATTCGCACGGTGCGCGATCTGATTCAGGTTGTTGCTGGTCTTGTTGAAGATGTACAGCAACCGCTTGCGATCCCCGCTCGCCACCGGCCGCGCGATCACCTGCGTACGGTTGGTCAGCACTGCATGCCGGAAAAACTCCGACTGCGTCATCCCGCTTTGCGCCACCTTGGCAAGGTACGCCTCGCGATCCGCATCCGACAGACGGAACGCGATCGGTTTGCCCAGCCCTGCCCCGCCATTGCTTTTTTGCTTTGGCATCACCAGAGCCCCGTCGAGCGACCACCGTCGATCTCAGCGCGGACCATTGCGAACGGCCTGCCGTCGTCATCGATCGGATGCGCGCGAAACTCGTATTCCGGCCACCGCAACTCGCACTCGCGCAGCGCGCGCATCGCCTGGTCACCCGTCATTGGCCGCGTATAGCCTGCCCACGGCAAATAACGCGGCTCGCTGCCGCGCTCATCGGCACGCGGCCCCACTACAAGCTGGATCACCCATTCGCTGCGCGGAATCATGACTGCACCTCCGTATTCATTACGCATACCAGGCAGTGCTGAATGTCGGCGGCGGAGCTACCGACCGGGCTGACGCGGCAGTAGATCGCGTCGGGGTTTCAAAGGGGCTCGCCCCTTTGGCACGAAATATTTTACGGAACGCGTAGCGTTGCGTAAACATATTCGACGTGCCTCCCCGCGCTCTCGCCACACATTATTTCCTACGCATATTCTACGGCGCTACTACACCAGTACATCACGCATTGCATGGGAGTACTACCCGATACAACCTTGCCCCTACATGCTGTCGTCATTCATACTACGCCCATACTACATTTATTCACCATTTCCCCAATGGATCACGAACAGCTTGCTTCCGCGCTGCGCCGCCTTGCCAGCACAAGCCCGAAACGCAGCAAGGCTTCGCATCTCAAGACCCTCCTTCCGGACATCGAGGCGGCGCTCGCCGCTCGCGTTCCCGCCGCTGATATCCTGAATACCTTGCGCGAACAGGGACTCGATATCTCCCTTCGGACGTTTCACGGAACCCTGTACAGGCTTCGAAAGATCGCCTCTCCGCCCGGTTCGGGAAGCAAATCGGGCGCTGCGGCCGCCCGCCCCGGCGCCCCGCCCCCCGTCACAGCCTCCCTGGCGACAGCCCCTCTCGAAGCGCACAAGCCTGCGCCTCCCACGACCAATGCACCGGCCCAGACTCGCATCAAAACCTTCGAACAATTGCAATCCGAAAATCCCCACCTTTCAAGCATGCAGTTGAACCGCCTCTACGCCGAACAGTACGGCGAACCTCGCGTGAGCAATGCAGATATTGACGCGCTCAAGAAAAAATATCCTCAGCACACGAAACCCTGAACCGCATCGCCCCGCCGCGCTGCGACGGGTCGGGTCTCTCCCCATGACCCTCGATACGGGCGCGCGGCATAATCGTCGTGCAGCTGCCTGGTCCCAAAAGGCACGCGGCAGGAGCCTCGGAAAGTCGATCTGCGTACCGGCTTCTTTTTTCCTGTGCAGTACTCGTAATGCAAAAAACCGCCCGGACTTTCGCCCGGACGGCGGCATGTGACATGCCTGCACTTACGCAAAGTGCATCACGGCTCAGGCGGCTTCGGCTTCCTCCGCATCGCCGTCGTTGCACTCATCCTGCTTGCTGTCGGCGTCGCTTTCCCCGTCATCCTCCCAATGGCCGTACGTGACGTGTTTCGGCAACTCACGGTTGCGCAGCACTTCCGGCAACCAGCCCGAGTCCGTCATGCGAAGCTCGGCGGCAGCAGCGGCATCTCCCTTTCTCATCCCGCGCAGTTCGCCTGCGGCCTGCGGCGAAACTGTCTCGCCTACAACGGTCACAATACGATCTTTCGGGACGTGCTCGAAATACCCTGCACGCGTTGGCTTCCAGTAGTGCGTGAGGTTCAGTTCCAGCGTGTTCGCCACTTCGTTGACCGGGTGCGCCCGGTCAACGGGACTGATGCTGTCTCCCGTCGCGGCCACGCAGAATGCAAACAGGTTCGACATCACGTCCACGTCCTGTTGCAGCAGCGCAGGGTAGCCGGTATCGACAGTGACGCCGAGCGCACGCCCAAGCTGTGACGCGCGCCACAGGCCTGGGTGTATTGCCTTGTATTGCCTCAACGTTTTTCAGGTGAGCCGACATAGCGTGGAAAAACCTGTATGTTTATACAGTATATGCCAGCCTACCCGTCGAGGATATTTGATAATAGTTGATAAGTGGCTTAGTATCGGACTAGGACATTTTGAGGGCACAGCCATGATTAGCGCAGACCTTGGGCAGCAACTTGAGGGGTACATCACCAAGCTGGTCGAGACGGGCCGCTATGGCTCGAAAAGCGAAGTCTTGCGCGAAGGCGTGAGGCTCATTCAGGACCGTGAGACGCAGCTTGTCGCGCTGGATACCGTGATCGAGCGCGGCATTGCCGATTCCGATGCAGGCCGGGGCAAGCCCGCCGAGGAAGTGTTCGACCGTCTCGAAGCGAAGTATCTGGCGATGGCGAACGGCAAGCCATGATCGTTCGGATTTTGCCCGCCGCTGAGGCCGAACTCGAAGCCATCGGCGATTACATCGCCCAAGACAATCCCCGCCGCGCCGTGAGCTTCGTGCGTGAGCTGCGCGACAAGTGTTTGAGTCTGGCAGATATGGCACCCGCGTTTCCGCTTGTGCCTCGCTACGAGGATCGCGGCGTGCGGCACCGGGTTCACGGCAACTATCAGATTTTCTATCGCGTCGTCGGCCTGCCCGCCGAGCGGATCGACATTATTCATGTTCTGCACGGTGCGCGGGACTTTGCCGCGATTCTCTTTCCGTAGCCAGAAAAACAAAGGCCCGAAGCGCGGCAACGCTTCGGGCCTCTACCGTCAAACAATGCAGGAGTAAGACGGGTCCAACGAGAAGCCGATTATACCGGCTCGACGGCATCAAGGCCACACCTAACCCTACTCCGCGCCGTGCCGGTGCTGCGCGCCCCTTGCGGGGCTTGCTGGTCGTTCCGCGTGATCGTGGCAGCTCGTCGGGGTCGGTCAGTCGCTATCGACCTTGAATCTGCCACACGCCCCGGCTTTCCCGGTCAAGGGGCTTTCGCGGCATATCCTCGCCCGCTGCGCGGACTGCGGTATTCCACGACCCCTTGACCGCGCCGGTTCGTGCAGCAGACCGGGCTTACCGCGACCGACCGACCCCGACGAGCAGAACCACCAGGCGCCCTCGGGCGCTCTACTCCCAACGCTCACCACTCGGAGCAGCAACCTTGATGCCGGTGGCCGAGTAAATATTTTTGTGCTTTCTATTTACTGCTATTGACTTTTAAGGGACCATCGCCGATAATACATACATCGAGGCGCTAAACAATACGGCGCACCGATAGCCGGGAAACAAGCGGCGGCAACCGCTCCCGGCTTTACCTCAACTACGCAGGAGTACGAAACATGCAACTCGCTTCCAAGTTTGGCCGCACCGCCCCGGTTCTCCGTTCGCCGGTTCCCCTCGCGGATGACCAAATCCAAGCCGTGGCCCCGTCGATCTTTGCCGCACAGGCACACGACAGCCGCTCGGCGCGTTACACCTACATTCCGACTATCGACGTTTTGAACGGCCTGCGCCGCGAAGGCTTCCAGCCCTTCATGGTCGCGCAAACCCGCGTGCGCGACGAAGGCAAGCGCGAGCACACGAAGCACCTGATCCGGCTACGCCACGCCAACCAGATCACCGGCAAGGTGGCGAACGAAATCATTCTTTTGAACAGCCACGATGGAACATCGAGCTTTCAGATGCTTGCGGGCGTGCTCCGGTTCGTGTGCTGCAACGGCATGGTGTGCGGTACGAACGTCGGCGAGGTTCGCGTGCCGCATAAAGGCGATGTAGTCGGCGAAGTGATCGACGGCGCATTCCGTCTGCTGAACAACTTCGAGGTAGCCGACGAGCAACGCGAGGGTATGCAATCCCTCACGCTTTCCGAAGGCGCACAAACCGCGTTTGCCCGTGCCGCGCTTGAATTGAAGTGGGACACGGAGGACGCACCGGCACCCGTCACCGAACGCCAGATTTTGCGCCCGCGCCGCATGGAGGACGGCGGCTCAGACCTCTGGACGACCTTTAACCGCGTGCAGGAAAACATGACCAAGGGCGGGCTTCGTGGCCGCGCCGCGAACGGTCGCGCGACGACGACGCGCGAGGTAAGCGGCATTGACCAGAACGTGAAACTCAATCGCGCGTTGTGGGTTCTGGCCGACGAAATGCGCAAGATCATCGGCTAACGGAAGGCTACCGGGTGAGGCAACCCGCCCGGTAGATCTATCGGACAGACGGAGCAAACGAACATGGAAAAGGTTTTCTATATTCCCGGCTCGCCGACCGCGATTGATTACGCGCTCGAACTTGGGAACGGCCTGGTAGTGACGAACTTGACGCGCGAGACGCTGGAACAGCTTGCCGAGCGTTACCCCGGCGTTGTGCTGGGTGACGAAGATACATTCATCCAGCAGCAGGAGCGCGCGCTAGGCTCGACGCCCGAGGAAATCACGGAGGCCGAATATTACGCGGCGCTCGCGATGCCTAACCCGCTTGTGTGGCAGTTGGGCGACGATATCGAATCGTTCAAGGGCAGCGAATATATCGCGGGCAATGTGACGACGGTGTACGCGCGCAAGGGGCATCGTTTCTGGCGGTTCCGTGGGGTTGCCACCCTCCCCCACGCCTTCATTGTGCAGAAGATCAAGCACCATTGAGGAACCAGCGCGCGCCGTGCCGTTGATCGGTATTGACCGCAGGCGGATAATTCAAACTTTCACACTCCACCAAATGCGAACGATCATGGCAGCAGACAAGATGACGGCGAAGGACTTCAAGGCGGTTATGCCGCGTCTAAAGCGAATGACGGTCGGAAGCGTCGACATCGCGCGGCGCGTGCTGGTTGACGGTATCTCACAGGTGGACGCCGCGAACGAAAGCGGGTTGACCAAGCAGCGGGTTGGCGCGCTCGTTAAGGCTGTGTTGGCGGCGGCACGGGAAATCCCGGCAGATTGGGAACAGGTGGAGGTGTGGCTACCGCCCGAGCTGGCCGCGCAGGTTCGCCAGATGGCGACGGAGGCAAAGGCGCGCATCGATGCCGGAACGTGAGGGAAAGGATATGTCGGGCCGTGATGACCTGCTAGGAGAGCGCGCCATTCTTGGGGCGGGCGTCGCCGACCGACCTTTTCGACTGTCAGGCGGCGTTGCCTTTCCTGCGGGCGCGCAGTAGCGTGGAAATGCTCACCCCCGATTGCTCGGCGGCCTGCAGGTAGGTCACTCCCTGCCTGATCAGAGACAAACCCTTGTTCACCAGGCGCGGTGTCGCGTTGGGCCGGCCGAGGCGCTTGCCCCTAGCGCGCGCATGGGCCAGGCCAGAGCGGACACGCTCCCGAATAAGCTCCCTTTCGAATTCCGCGACCGCCGAGAGCAAATGCGCCTGCATCCGGCCCACTGGTGTGCTCATGTCGATCTGACCAGGTACCACGAAAGCCACTCCAAGCGCTTCCAGTTCCGCCATTGTCAGGATCAGGTCCTGCACGCTGCGTCCCCAACGGTCCAGGGCCTGGACCAGGATCACATCGACGGCGCGGGTGCGCGCCAGTTGCATGACCGCTTCTGTGACGCGCCGCTGACGGTTTCCTGCATCTCCCGCACGATCTTCCAGCAGCGGGCTTTCGCGTAATTGCGCAATTCCCGTCGCTGCCGGTCGGTGGATTGGTCCGGGGTGGACACGCGGGTATAGACCGCTGCACGCATGGTCAAAAACCCCTCCGATTCTCGTGCCCAGGCCCCAGTCCTGGCGAGCCTTGCAGAGCATCGTTTTTTATCGTCAAAATCAGGTGATTCTGACGGTCGTTTACTAAGCTTAGGTGACTATGCCAAACGCAACCAGCGCCACGGTTTACCGGCTCCACGTATGGATTCGCCAGATCAGTCCGATGATCTGGCGCCGATTACTCGTACGCAGTGACAGCACGATCGCCGACTTGCATTACGCGCTGCAGATCGCCTTCGGCTGGAACGACGCGCATTTGAATCTGTTTCACATCCATGGCCAGGACTATGGCGTGTACCACGACGGCGGCACGAGCTTCTCGACTGATCCGGACCAGGTTCGACTGTGCGATTTTAAATTCCGTATCAACGAGCGCTTCCGCTACGAGTACGACTTCGGCGACGGCTGGCAACACGAAGTGCGCGTTGAAGCGAGCCTGGCGCAGGACGAAAAATGCACCTATCCGTGAAGCGACGGGCGCCACCGGAAGGCTGCGGTGGCACTTTGGCCTTCATGGCACGACGGGACGCGGTCCCATCGCACGTTGAAGATTTACTCGAGGACATCCAGGCCGACCTGGATGCGAACGACATCGAGGCCGTCCGGAATCGACGCGAGGATATCGAAGCGTTGCGCGAATGGCTGACGCTGGATGAGTTCGACCGGCGCGGGGTCAACCGCCGGCTCAAGCAGTACGCGACCCACGATGAGTCCTGGATGTGGCAATTGCCAGGAGCCGGCGATGAAAGTGAGAATACAGGTAGTCGTTGAAGCCGAAAACGGCGAACCGGAGAAGGTCGAGGAAATCGCGCGGCTGGAGCGCGGTACGCTGCGTCCGGAGGACCTTGGTCTGACACTCGCGGAGGCGAAAGTGTTGCTACACGGCATGCAGCAGGCCGTGGTCACTGAGCAGATCGCGGAATACCTCGAGCAATTCAAGACCTGTCCGGACTGCGGTGCGCATCGGACCCGGAAAGGGCACCATCCCCTCGTTTATCGGACCCTGTTCGGGAAATTCAACCTCGTCAGCCCTCGTCTTTACGACTGCCCCTGCCAAAGCCACGGCCGCCATAGTTCAAGCCCTCTGGTAGAGCTGCTGGGCACGCATTGCGCGCCGGAACTACTGTATCTGGAGACCAGGCTCGCTTCGCTGATGTCCTATGGGCTGAGCGTTGAGTTGCTGACGGAAGTCCTGCCGATTGCCGAAGAGATCAGCCCCACGTCCGTGCGGCGCCACCTGCAACGCGTTGCCGAACGGATCGAAGGTGAGTTGGGCGAGGAGCAGGTCCAGTTCATTGAAGGTTGTCCCGGCGATTGGGCGAAACAACCGCCACCGGGGCCACCTTTGACGGTCGGCCTGGACGGCGGCTATGTGCATGCCTCGGACCAGAAGTCGAAAACCGAAGGTTGGTTCGAGGTCATCGCCGGCAAGGGTGTCCAGACCGAGGGCGGCGCCAAGGTGTTTGCATTCGTCAACAAGTACGACACCAAGCCCAAGCGCCGGCTTTACGAGGTACTGAAATCGCAGGGTCTTCAAATGAATCAGCAAGTCGTGTTTCTGTCGGATGGCGGCGACACCGTGCGTGATCTGCAGCACTATCTCAGCCCGGAATCCGAGCATCTGCTCGACTGGTTCCACATCACCATGCGCTTGACCGTCATGAGGCAGATGATCAAAGGGATGACGGCGGAACTGAAGGCCGGTGATAAATGTTCGGAAACTGCAACAGGGCTGGTCGATCTGGAGAAACATCTGGAAAGCGTCAAATGGAATCTCTGGCATGGCAATGTTCCGCACGCCCTGCAACGGATTGATGACCTGGACGACGATCTGGAGATGCTGGAAGAGAACCCGCCAAACAGGAAGAAACTGGAGAAGGCAGCACGGGAATTCCGCACCTATATCGGGGCCAACCAGGCGTTCATTCCGAACTACGGGGACCGCTACCGGCATGATGAGACGATTTCCACGACGTTTGTCGAGTCGACCGTGAACTATGTGGTCAGCAAGCGCTTTGTGAAAAAGCAGCAGATGCGTTGGACCCAGCGCGGCGCGCATTTGCTGCTGCAAACCCGTGTGCAGGTCCTGAACGACGATCTGCGGAAAACCTTCGTCCGCTCGCTGGTTTCCCGGAATGAGACCGGAAGAACCTGCGGCGCTAAAGGAGGCGGCATAGAAGTTTCAGCCCCCGGAATGACGCGCTCTCCTAATGCCGTGCAAGGCAGCTTGTGCACATTTACGTTACGCGTAACGAAATACTGCATTTATCGTTATGAATAACGTAAAATAGATGTGGTCAACCGCACCAGGATGGATCATGCCTTCACCGGCAAACGACAAGGTAACCGGCACCACGGAAAAGCGTGGCCGTGGCCGGCCACGGAAACCGGATGCGATGTCGAACGCCGAGCGTCAGGCAGCGTGGCGAGCCCGACATGGCGCGCGCGCAAAATCCGTTACGGTAACGAAAAATACCCCTCCGCCTGCCGACGCCCATGACGCCCTGGTGCGGGAGTGCGAGCAGCTGCGTGGGGAACTGGTACAGGCGCGGCGCGAGCTTGAGACTGTGTCACGGGCGAAGCCGTCTGCCCAAGCTCCTTCTGACGTGGCGACAGTCCTCGGACGGCTTCCGCGTCAGGAAGCCGCCGATTCTGGCGAGCGGCGTCTGAACCTGACGATGACTGGCACCCAGTTTTTCGCGCTGGAGCGGCTGGTCGCGCACTTCGGCCTGTCCCGGCGCGCGGTGATCGAGCGCCTGATCGACTGGGCCGACGACACGTTTTCGAGGTCACTTTACGACGACGAAGCCGCATTTAACCGTTACGTCGACCGTGACCGTAACGAAAAATAATCCACCCACTGACAGGATCGGCACGAGCCAGTTCAAGAACCTGCAGGACCGGTTCCGCCAGTGGTGTTCCTTCTGGCGACGTCCCTGAACGCATGATGTAACCGGTTTTGACAACACACAGGCACCTTAAATGGCGGCACCCCACGAAGCATGGCCGGCGGGTTGGTTGATCACACGCCATCGTCCGCTTGCCACTGCCACACGAAATGCTCGTCACGATCCCTTCGCAGCAGCGCGCCGCAATAACCGAGGGTCGGTCAACCACTCATCACGCGCTCCAACCAGAACGAGCGCGAAGTCCGGATGATTGGGATTGAGCAAATAATTGGATTCTGCAGGAACGACCGCACTGGGAACAGCCAGCACGGCGCTGGTTCGCTTCCGCTCCCACGCCGATCCAAGTTGCTGCAGTTCGGCCCGCGCTGAAATGTCCCGCCAGTCGCGGGGCAAACTGGCGGGATCGATACGTTCGACGATTTTCTCCGGGATACTGGCCGGAATCATCACATAGCGGGCGCGCAGCGGTGAATCCTGGACCAACATCTCGAGCAGCGCGAGCGATTGCGTCTGCGCCGTATACACCATCGCGACGCCTTTGGGGTTCCACCGGCCACCGTACAATCGCGCTCCTTCCCCAGAAAAAGCAGTATCCGCATATTGTTCAGTCACCACCCGCCATGCCGTGAACATCACGCAAACACGCCATGCTCGATGCGTCCTAGCGTATCCATCACGCTATCGGTGCCAATGTCGGTATCGACAAGACTCAGCGGCGTGGCGTCTTCCAGGGCAGCAACCGGCATCTTAAGCCAGGCGAGTGCCAGGTCGAGATCATCAAACACCTCGGCAGCGCGCGCGGCGACACGCGCGAGTCGCAGCAGCTTGGCCGACTCCTCACGGCTCAACACCCCTTCCCGCTTGCGACGCGCCAAAGTACGCTCCGGGATATCGAGCGCCTGCGCCAGTTCAGCTTGCGAAAGTCCGATGGATTTGAGCATCGCGTCCAGCGCCCGCGACGAAATGCCGTGGCGGACGACCTCCACCCATTCAAGGCCGGATCGGGGAGAACGCGGAAATACCGACCGCCCTCCCAGTAATGAATCGGCTGATACCTTCTCGATGACGTTCATTCGTTTCACCTCCTGCCATTTGGCATCTATTTTATACCAAAATGGCAGAAAAAGTAGTTGCAGCCAAGGCATTGCCGGCGCAGGCCGGACTGTCGGGTACTTTCAGCGAAAGATCGCGCCTAATACCCTTGGGAGGAGATCGACGACACGCCCAGGCACCGCTCCGACGAAAAGGTGCGCTCGTATGCCAGGAATCCGGAGACCTTGGCGTATGGGAGCGGAGGAAGGCTGAGGCGGGCGATGCACAACGAGCGGTAGCGGCCGGTCTCGACCAGCCTGGCAACGTAGCCTTCCAGTTGCTGACCCAAGTCTGCACTGGTCATTGTGCCCTCCTCACAAATTTCCACAACCGGTCCTGATTAGGGTTATCAAGCGGCCGTGCGCAGCGAGCGAACCCGCGCAGGGTCGCAAAATCGGTACGCGTCAAGGTACGCTGTGATGGCTGCGTGAGCAGCTGGAAACTGCTCGCCATCGTTAGAGCGCCGCCTGCAGATCGGTCAGCGTGACCATCAGCATCATCGGATCGATTGGCGAAGGCTCAAACCCGATCCGTTCGTAAAAGGTCTGTGCTTCCGTTGACAGCGCATGCACGATCAGACCACGTATGCCGATGGCATCGGCCGCCTGCAGGACGCGCTGACCGGCATCGCGCATCAGGGCCCGGCCGACTCCCCTGCCCTGCAGCGACCGGTCCACCGCGAGGCGGCCCAGCACCACAACGGGAATGGGGTCAGGCATATTGCGGCGAAAGCGGCCCGGCGCCGCATCCACGGCCACGGCACCCGACGCGAGCGCGTAGTACGCCAGCACCCTCTGCCCGTCACAGGCAACGAAGGTGCGAGACGCCCCACCCGCCTGATTTTTCAGGGCGCGGCGCCTGAGCCACTGGTCGAGACTGTCGCCCCCCGAGGCGAACGCCTCGAGGTTATGCTGAGCGTTGAGCGGCTCGGGCGCGCGCACCGTCATGCGGCGTCCCAGGGTGCCGGTGTCTGCATCGTTTTGCGCAGCCGCTCATTGGGACGGGGCGGCAAATCGAGCCGCGCCAGAAACGCCGCATAGGCCTCGGGGCTGGCCGTCATCACCACTTGGTCAAGCAGGGTCTCTTCGGCCGCCGCGCGCGCGGCCTCGAGAATGAAATCAGTGCGGTTCTTGCCGCGCGTCCGGGCGGCCCGGTCAATCAGGCCGCGCTCCTCGGGGCGGATCCGGATGTTCAGCGTTTCGCGTTTTGGCGCCGCGGGGTGGGCAGTGGTCATGGCAGGCCTCCGTCGAAAGTCCTAGCATAGCAAAACGCAATGACGTTGTCATTACACCGCCATGTGAACCCGGATGCAAACAGTCAGTCAGATGACAGATCAGGCCGTCTTCGAGGTCGGATTCCGAGTGCTCGTCCTTCAGGTCCAGAAACTCCAGCACGAACGGATCCCGAATGGCCTGTTCAGGCGTAGGAGCGTCGTCAGCATCGGGCTGCCCTGCCTTTCGCAGCATCGCCGCCTTGTTGTGCGAGAGGGCGACGCGCTCGTAGAACTGACTGCCGATCTCCCTGTCAAGCTGCCGCACTGACCAGCCGCAGCGCAGCGCTTCGGCTTCGTAGAAGCTGCGGGCCGCGGGATTCCTGAGCGACAGCAGGCGCACATAGGCCGACCAAGGCAAGGGAAACGCCTGTGCGACGGCGGCCAATTTCCCAATAGGTTGCCGTCATCAACGCGTTGATATCGCGGGCCGTCGCTTCGCGCGTGGACTCCACCACGTCAGCAATTTCGCGTTGTAGGCCCGCATAAACGGCTGCCGCGATGTCGGACTTCGTCATGACGCGTTCACCGCCTCCCTGAACACCTTGCCGGCCGTGAACTTGGCCGTCTTCGCAGCTGGAAGCTGTATTGCTTTGCCGGTTGCCGGGCTACGGCCCACGCGTGGGGGGCGCTCACCACTCGAGAATGAACCGAATCCGATAAGTTGCACGGTTTCGCGCCCTGCCACCGCCGTGGTCACCGCGTCGATCGCCTCGCCGGTAGCCATCGCGCTTCCACACTTCGCGGCGGCGACCGTATCAACCAGTTCCTGCTTATTCATCGTCTATCCCTGTCGAGCGTTCATGAGACCGTTCGTGCGAACCGCGGCCGCCGGTAACGCCACCCTTCGCTCGTCGGCGCATCCGCGCAAACCTGACCGCATCCTTTGACTCCAGATATTCCTAGGGCCGCCGGTGATTCAAAAAGGTAGCGACAGCGATCTGCTTGGAAACGCGCAGGTGCTCATGCGGACACTCACGCCGATGCGCGAGACGAATTCATGCGCCCGAATACGAATTGCCCCAAGTACCAAACCAGTTCCGTATTCGCGACGATGTCCTCCTCCGCTACAGTTGCGGCCTCGAGCTTCATACGACGCAGCATGAGCTTGCCCTCCCTCGACGCAACCCATGCGCGGACCAGTTCTTTGCGGGTTTTAGCGTCCGCCGCGTTGAAGTGTTCGCGGCCCTTACGCGACTCCTCGTTCATGCGTGCACGGACTTCTTCTTCGCGCGAAGCGATGCTGCGTGCGACCGAACTCTGGATCTCGGTTTTTACGACATCCGCTTCAGTCTCTTCGGTAAGTAGCTTCGCCTGAACCTCGACCATCTTCCGCTCGGCTTCAGACATCTTCCAGTTATCGCGTAGGGCTCGCATCAGGTAGCCGGCGGGACTCCTTTTTATCTGTCCACGATTGAGCTTGAATCGCGTGTATTCGACAGCCTGCTGGATGTGCGCATCGGTCCAGACTTCGCGGTTCTCGGAAATCTCGCTGAACTGCGTGGTAGACAGGTTGAATTCTTCTTTGAGAATTTTGTACAGGTGGCTGGCGTCAGCCAAGCTGGCCAGCGCAGCGTCGGCCGTATCCTTGCGCTTGAGCAGGAACCTTATGCGGTCGATTTTCTTCGACGTGCTGGACTCGGTCCTGGTCTCATAGGACAGCTCGATGTCCGACACCTCATTGATTTCACGCACAGCCGGTTCTAGCCAGTCACGCTTGAAGTATTTGAAGATGGCGGCGTTCGCTCCCATTCTGCCGGGCCAGTTTCGCATGTCTTCCAGCGGTATCCATTCCGTTCTGCCATTTGGGACACTGGGAAGGACCTGGTCATAGATCGCGCGCGCTAGGCTGCGTGTAAAAGCCGTCGATATACGCAGGCTCAACCAGTGGGATTTTTTTGGGTCCCGGATTTGCGGGACTAGGCGAGGGTGCACGTCGAATCGAATGCGCCCCCTGTGGAAGCCGACCATGCCCATCAACTGGACCGATACCCACAGATCGTTTTCGTTGGGGTCCCGATCGATTGGTGTATCGGTAACCTGGATTTTCGCGTCCTGAGCTTCTTCCGCGATAGTGCGCAAGTGCTTGAGATTGCGGCTGTCATAGCGCATCAACCACTTGAAGTAGTTCAGTTCAACGTCGTACTGGTCCCGTGCTTCCTGCTCCTGGGCGACAATGAAATACGCGGCGTCAAGAAAGCGCCGCGCCGGCAACCCCATGTTGACGACTTGAGTGAAGAAGTTGTTGCGCTGGTATCCGATTTCACGATTGGCCTCGCTGATGGGCAAACCCAAGTCGAACATGTCCTCGAACAGCGCGAGCGCCATCTGTCGCGGTGTCGCTTTCGACTTGCCTTCTTCCGGATTGTCCTCCGCCGCCATATTCTCATCCGTTCTTCATTTTCGCTTTCGGGAATGTAGCATTCGTGGGTGAGCTGTCAACACATACAACCTCACCATCAGCCGGTCGCACTGGCTGTCTGCGGCCTACGCTCTTCCGCCGTGCACAATGAACCTCACCGCAGCACACAATCAACCTCACCACGATGAACCCGTATCTCCCGTCAAACCCTTATCCCGTGTGATTGGAATTAGCTCCTGCGCCGCTATGCACAGCCAACCTCACCGTGGTACGCGCCAGCGAATCCCGCACATCTGACCTCACCTTCGTGTGGAACCGGCCTCACCTTGCCCACACAACGAAACTCACCTTGGTGCACATCTGACCTCACCTTTGACACAACGGACCTCACCTTTTGGAGGTTAAGACTTTGAAATTAAACAAAGTCACGTGCCTCTGTTGGTTTGTTGGATTGTTTGATTTTTAAAAAAACAAACCAACCGGTTACCAGGAAGCAACTTGGCGAGCCGCCCTGATGGTGAGGTTGATTGTGCGGAGCAGCAGTTTCGGTCCAGCTCCTGCTCCGTTTCAACAGAAACACGTTTTCGATTCGTAAAGCACCCGATTGAAAGTGAGGTTCATTGTGCAGGCGTGTGCACAGACACCGGTATAAAAACCTCCGCGCGTGCGAGGCCGTGAAAATCAGAGAGGAAGGTGAGGTCAATTGTGCTGGGTGAGACAACTCGAAGCGCGCCGATATGTTCGCAGCACAATGAACCTCACCATGTGCCGTATTTTTGTGCAAAGGTCGATGTGCGCGACGATACTGTTTTCAGAATTAGCACAAGCGACCTCACCTTGAACGACCATCTGGCGACCGGCGCGCGAACTACAGTGCCTATCGGCGACAATTCTGCCGAATGGCAGCGGTCTGGAAGAGCAGGAAGTGTCTCTTCTATGCTTGTCGGCCGCACTCCAGTCGACCAGAAATGCGCAATGACGCGTGGTTTTTCAGAAAGTCTTCATAAAAAACAGCCGTTTATAGAGCTATTTTCATGTGTTTCCTGTATTCTGAGGTTCATCGAAATTTACGGATAAACCTCAGAATGGTGAAAACGAGCCAACTTCCTGCCGTAGACCGAACGGTTCCTCTTGAGCAGATTAGCCAGTTCGCTGAAAAGGTCTCAATTTTCACGGATGAGCTGCGTAACACCATTCTTGCACCCCGACCGCGAAAAGCTGCTCCTGTTTTCAAAACAGGGGAAATTGCTGAGATGTGCAACATCTCTCATTCCCAGGTCCAATACCTCGCAACCAAGAGCGACGGAGAGTTGCCGCCAGGCACCGCTGCCGGTACCGGGCGGACCCGCACATTCACTCTGGAGGAAGCGCGCCTTTGGGTCCAGAAAGTCTCCGACATCTATCAGACTCCACTCGTTACGGGAACACGTGAACCGGAAGGGAAAATCGTCATAACGGCCCAATTGAAGGGCGGCTCGGCAAAGACAACCACAACTATGTGTCTCGCACAAGGACTGACGTTGCGCGGGCGCAAGGTGCTTGTCATCGACCTTGACCCTCAGGCCTCGCTTTCCGAACTATGCGGCTTGTACGCGGAAAAGGATGTGACGCCGGATGACACCGTGTTGCCGTATATCTACGACCAGGACGTCGAGGGTGGCCTAGAAACAAGGGTCCAGTCGACTTACTGGGATGGGCTTGACGTGATTCCGGCTCACACCGAATTGATTGGTGCGGAGTTCCATTTGCCGGCGATGCAGAAGATGAGGCCCGGCTTCCGGTTCTGGACGGTGCTTCGGCAAGGTCTCGAGCCACTACGCAGGCGCTACGACTACATCCTCATGGACACGTCGCCTTCGTTGTCGTACCTCAACCTGAATGCACTGCTGGCGGCGGATGCCATGGTCATGCCGATGGTTCCCGAAAATCTGGACTTCATCAGCTCGCTTTCGTTCTGGCGACTGTTTTCAGATGTATCCAAGAGTTTCATCAAGTACGAGCAGGACAAGAAATACGACTTTATTTCGCTGATGCTTTCGAGGGTCGATTACGGGCGCACGTCGTCCGCACCTATCGTGCGTGCATGGGCACAGAGCGCATACGAGAGCTGGCTGCATTCGATTGAAGTGCCGGCCAGTTCGGTGATGAGCACAGGAGCGTTGGCATTTTCAACGGTATTCGACGTAAGCAGTACCCATAGTGCAGCTAAGTCGTTGCAGCGTGTACGACAGCCCCTTGTCGATTACTGCCGTTGGGTGGACGAAATCTATGCAGAAAAATGGAGGAACGCGCAATGAGCAACATGCGAGAGCAGCTGCTGGCCAAGACGTCCGGTATCCGGACGACCTCATCTATCAAGGAAGATGAGGTCAAGCGTAGCAACCGAACGCAGACGGCGCCTGGCCTCGCGGGTGCGCTTGCGGTAGCGCAACTACGTGTCCAAGAGCTGGAGTCCACTGGCGCCGCGTCGCAATTGTCTGTGTCCGACATCGTACCGAACCCTTGGCAGCCGCGGAGAGTATTCAACGAGGCGAAGCTGTCGGAGCTGGCCGAGTCCATTCGTGAAGTCGGGCTTATGCAGCCCATCGTGGTCCGCCGCGCCGACGATAACTATCAGATTGTGGCGGGCGAACGTCGGTGGCGCGCACATAAGATGGTGGGACTCGAAGCCATCAAGGCTGTCGTTGTGGAGTGCTCCGACGAAGACATGGCTGTGCTAGCCCTCGTGGAAAATGTTAGTCGTGACGACTTGTCCGACTATGAAGTTGCCATGTCCATGAGGCAGACGGAGAAGGAGTTCCCTGACCGTAAGCGGATGGCCGAGGCACTGGGTATGTCCCGCAGCGGGCTCTACCAGTTCCTCTCGTTTGAAAATCTACCGGACTTCATCAGGAAGGACCTCGACATTCAGCCGCGGTTGCTTGGCGGGACTGCTGCCCAAGCGATTGTTGCGGCCATCAAGAAACACGGCGAAGACGGTGTGAACGCAGCAATGGAACTCTGGCCGCTCGTGGTGAAGGGCGACATGGACCAGGGGAAGGTGGCAGCGGCGATTAAGGCGTTGGCAACTCGTCGAACGACGACGACGAATTCAGCAAGCGAGCGGAGCATCGACAAGTTTTTCTCTGGCAAGGAACACGCGGGCTCCATTACCAAGGACATCAGCGGTATCACGGTGAAAATTAAGGCCGGCGTGCTCACGGACGCGCAGGAGACGCAGATTCGGGAGCTTATCAGCCAGATGTTCCACGCTCAGCCGAAAGCAAACTGAGGAACGCTTCAACGTTAACTAAGCCCGCCTTGCGCGGGCTTTTTTTCGTCCAGCCGCTCTGAAAGTGTCTAGAGTCTAGACACACCGCCGGCTGCGTTGCTGTCCGGGCCAGAGCATGCGTGTCTAGACTCTAGACACGAGATTAGGTAGCGGTGAGCGGACACCATGGGGCTACGCGAGGATCAATGAAGGGCTGCGGCCCCCTCGGCGTGTCTAGAGCCTAGACACGCACGAGGACAGCTGTCGGTTCCGAGCTGCGCGGTCTGCATCTCAGCAATTCACGGTTCCCGTAAGCGGCGATGGTTGCGGACGAGGCTTGAGCATGTCTAGACTCTAGACGCGCCACTTCAATGGCAACAGCTATACAGGAGCTAGGCTGCTATTGAGAAGCTAGGCACGAGAGTCAGCAAATCAGCGCCGGCGCAGTAGCCTGATCAAGTTGAATGCGAAAAGCGTGCGGCCCTAGGAGCCCTTCGTGGTAGACCCAAACTTGCGACAAGCATTCATCCGCGGCGGGCAAGTAAGCGTACCTGTTCATCATACATTCGTCCTGAAAGTTGCTGATTGTTGAGCAAAACTCGCTCTCGCAACCGGCTTCGGATTCGAGAAGATGCCTGACGAGCATCCACCGCGACATTCACTTGCGGTGCTCTGGTACCCTTTGAAGGACAAAGCCCCGCCCCCGCAGCAACCCCTACGATCGCGACGAATCAGACTACAGTGGTCAGCAATGTTCGAATGTGGGCACGGCCATCTCCTTGATGTTGTTTCAGCTCGTGGTATTTCCTCTTGCAACTGTGTCCATACCTTTGTGGATCAAGCAGGCATGTCCGTATAGCGACGTGTCTATATTTCTGCGTGCTCAAGTAGCGCCGCACTAGAACTTCCCTCCTCCAGTTCGCCGTCGATGCTACCTGACAGCAATTCAGACCGGTCCACACACCGATCACCTCTCTCTCGTAGCACCGACGACTTCAGTCATCAGGCTCGGGCCGGACAGGCGGCTGTCCAATAGGCCGGTCGTCAGCGGCGCAAGGCCTCCGCGGTTTGTAACGCACTGGCCAGTTGCGCAGGCGACAATTTCTCTAGCGTTTGCGGCGAGCGCCGGATCGTGATCGGCGAGGGACGCCGCGTCAATGACAGTTCATGACGGGCTTGAAGCTACGCCGCGCGTTGCGGCGTAGCACGGCAAGCGGCCTTCGTGAAGGTCCTCCGTATCGAAAATGCTCGCTGCGCCGATCATAGCGACGAGGAGACCTTAATTGTGCGGCGCCACCCGGGAGTCGTGGGACGCCGACTGTTACCGTGTCACGCGCGAACGGGCCCGCTGCGTCTCCAGCGCGCGCTTCAGCGGTTCGTCGTCGACGTACTGGCGGAAGGTCCGCAGATCGCTATGGTCCGTGTTTTCGAGCGCCGCAGAGGCGTCCAGGCCGTCGCGGACCGCCTGAGCGAGCCCTTTGGCGTACGTGTGACGCAGCCAGTGCGTGGACGCGCGTTCAAACCGGTCGGCATCGACGAGCCGGGCGTGGGCGCGGACGTAGGCAAACGCCTCACTGCACAGTCCGGTGACCAGTTTCCAAATCGCCGTGCGGCTGCGGATGCCCTTGCGTTCACTGCAGCGGGAGCGTCGCACCGACAACAGCAGCGGCAGGTCTTCGTCCGGCAGCGGCACCGGCGGCAGGCCAAACGCGATTCGGTGGGCCTGCCGCGACAACGCAATCTCGTCACACGGCACCCAGCGGGCCCTGCCGCCCTTCCAGTGGCTGTCGCGCTCAACGCGCAGCAGCCACTGGAAGGGCGGTGCGTCCGGAAACTCACGGCGGAGAGCATGCGGCACCGGTTCGATGCACACATGGCCCATCCGGCACTGCATCACCTCGGTGGTGCGCAGGCCGGTCCGTTCAAACAGGTTCACCGCGAACTGGTCGCGCGCATTCGCCAGGCGCGCCTCGCGGCCGGACTCCGCGCCCGGGCGGGCGGCAATCGCCTCACGCAGGAGCGCCGTGTCGTCCGGTGACAGGAAACGCCCCTGCTTTTCCGGCTCGCGTCAGCCCACCGTCGGCAGCCCGGTGGCCGGATTCAGCTGCAGGTAGCCGACGTCGCGCAGCCCGTCGAATAGCGACGTGACGATTTTCTGGGTCTGGCCCCCGAGCGCTCGGTCAGTGGCCCGAGCAACGGCCGCCAGTCCGCCGCGCCGCACCCCGCGCATGCGGATCGACCACGGCGCTGGCGCCTGCAGGAAGTCGATGTATGCGGAAAACTCATCCAGCCCCCACGCCGAAATCGGTGTATTCACCTTCCGTGCATACCAGAACAGGCGCTCGGCCTCGATGCGGTACTGTGCGAGCGTGGTTGCGGCTAGGCGCTCGCGGCCGTGAGGGCTAGGTCCGGTTCAAAACGGTCAATCGTGCTCATCGAGGTGCTTCGGGACGAACCGGGTTGACGTGAGCAACGCAACTAACGGCCTGCGCGTCGCCCCCACGCGCAGGCCCGCTTGCGCGGGGCCGTAAGGCCTTGCAACGCAGTGGGGGGGGCGTCAAGATTGGGAGCAGTTTAGCGGCGAGCTCGCTCACGGCGCAGCCTCCCCAAGGCCCATGTTGATGCGCAGCTCGTACGCCGACGGCGCCGCGCACAGGAACGATAAAAGCCAGCTGCCGCGCGCGGGTGCGGGACGAACGGCAGCGCCGGTTCGTGCTCGCTGAAAGTGACGTCGATGAGCCCTCCATCCGCAAGGCGGACAACCGAGTGCGCGCAGAGGAGCAACTGCGGCCCGTCGGTGACCAAAGCGAGCCAGCCCCGCACGGCCGGCGTTTCCGGATGCGTGGCCACCCACGCGTCGACCGCATCGTGGCAGTTGGGTCTGGGCGCAACTGCTGGCCGCACGCGCGGAATTTCCCTGCCCATCTAGGCAGCGGGCAGGGCCCCGACGAGCGCCCGCGCAAGCTCGATCCGAATCTGGACGACCTCATCGAACTCGCGCGTCCTTCTCGAAGAGAACGCGCAGGGCGGGCTCGGTCACGGCAAGTTCGTCCAGGATATGACGCAGGGAGATTCCGTTTGTTCGGCACTATCACTATTGCTTCAGTGGACGGCCGCGAGGCCGGCATCGGGCCGGGCCAGCCGTACGTCTCGCAGCTGTGCCGGCAACTCGGGCTGCGGCCGCCGTGGCCGGTCCGGGCGGCGGTCGCCGGTGCCGCCGCACATATCGAGGTCGGCGACCGTCATCTGGTGGCGATCCGGCAGATCCTTGCGCGGCCGCGGGCGGAGACGCGCCGGGCCGCAGGATGACACGAGCGGGGCAGGGGCGGCGGGGCCGTTCTGTCGCCACTGCCTTTGTCTGCTAATTGTTATTGGCACACAGCGTTTTAATCGCGAGAATGGCGTCGGTTGAAGGAAAAGTTGCAGCACCCGGTCGGCCTGCAAGGCTGCTGTTTGTGCCGAATAACTTTTGCTTCTGCGCGTGATGAAGCGAATGTCTGAAATGTCACATGCCCTGGTACTTCCGGGCCGGCATGCCCGTGAAACAGAGGGTTGTTCTACTTCAGTAACCGAAGAAGCAATGGCGGTAAGGCTTTGCGGCCAATTTCGCGCGTTTCCGTTGGGTTGTTTCACGGCTGCGCGCGCTCAATGAGCAGTCAGGTCGTTCAAGTGCGTATTCTGTGCATATGCACACTTATTAACGTGAAAAAACGTAGCGAACGATACGTATTTTGTAGTGGTTGAATCTGTGTGCAGAACCGCATTCACGTCGCTGTCAGACGCGCGCATGTCCGGGTTGTTTTGTACTAAAAGATGATGGTCGGGCAAACCGGAGTACTATCGATGATACCACCACGTTTCTTGCGGGCAGTCAACAACGCACGTCCGCGCGGCGCGCATCGATATGACCGCTTCGGTCCGAAGATCGGGCGCCGACTTACGCTCTTCGGGCGGCTCGCCCTCGATCTGTGGGTTCGCCTCGTATCAGATCCGTTGGCGCCGCTTACGCGACTAGCAAGAGGCAGGCGTGTGGGATCGATTGCACGAGCTACTTTCGAAAAGCCCGGTGAGGTGGCGATCGCGCCGCTCAGTTGGCCCAATGCCAAACTTTTAATGAGCAAGCGCTCATATCTGGTTGCGAGCCGCCTTAGCGTGGCCGCCCCGAATTCGACTCGAATCGTGTATAAATATGGAGACCGCAATGCGACATTACAACCAATCCATTTGCGCGCGCGACGATGGGCAAACAGAAAGACGATATACCTCTTGCACAACGTAGGGCTCTTGCCACCAGACTGCTGTTGAATGGTGAGGGCGTTAGCGAGGTGTCCAGAAAGGCTGGACTGAGTCTTCCGACCGTGAGCAAGTACAAGGACCTGGTTGAAAGGGGAGGACCTGAAGCCCTCGCGCATCTTCGTATTCACGGGAATGTCCCGCGACTGGATGATGCTTCGCAAAGCTGGCTCGTTAGCGCGATCAAGCACTCACCTGGACTTCACGGCTACCCAGGGCCGACCTGGACTATAGGCCAACTGCGCGAATTGATCGCGCGGCGTTTCGGAGTCCAGTTTTCAGCCTCCCACGTTGGCTACCTTGCTCGGAGTTATGGCCTTGCATACCGACTCACCTATTCAATTTCGGAAAAGGCGTCGCCTGCTACGGCTCAGAAATCACATGGCGACGTCTATACCGCACGCCGGAAGATTGCTGCGAAAATGCTGCTGGCCGGGGGCAGTGTCGAGTGCGTCTCGAAAGCGCTCAACATCAGCGTGCGCACCATTACAAAATACAGATCAATGGTAATTGCTGATGGGATTGACGCTGTTGAACAGCTCAAATCATCCGGGCGCAAAGCCACACTTGGCCCGGAAGCCCTTAGGTGGTTACGGGCGGCTTTGGAGGACAGCCCCATGGCTCACGGCTATGAAACCGAACTCTGGAGAAACGGGGATGTTCAAAAGCTGATCAAGGAGAGAGTCGGCATCTACCACTCCAGCGGACATGTGAGAACGCTCGTCGGGAAGCTCGGACTGGAACACAGGATGCGACCACCGAAGCAGCGCACGGAGAAGAAGCGCCTGACGATCAATGATGAAACGCTAGCGTGGATTGCCGCAACAGTTAAGGAGTCGCCGCGAGTGCACGGCGTAGACGCTGATCACTGGACGAACGGCCGTTTGCGCACCGTGCTTCATCGGCGGGTTGGTGTCGATTATTCGCGGGGATATATCTGGGAAATTGCCACCCGTGCCGGTGTGGCAGAGCTGCTTACAAGACGGCGTAACTGACCAGTTCATTCTGGTCCTGGCCGCCTCGTCATGTGTGGTCGTAGCGGCAGCGTGGCGGCGCTGCAATGCGTAGCGAACAGCGTGCAGCTCGTTTACTACGCCGATGGCCGAGACAGCGTCGATCCTGTCGACGCACGCGTCATGGCAAGTGAGCATCCTTCATCGATCATCCGAAAGGCTTCATAACGTTCAGCCGCAGTTTTTACCTTTGTATCGTCCATAGGCCAGTCTCATTTCGCATGCGCAATGCCGATTGATCCCCGGCGGATACATTCGCCATTTACCAGAGCCAAGAACCTTCACTGGCACTTAAGCGGACCCTTTTTCGCGTCCCAGGGGGTAACTTGATGGCTATGACCGCGTGCAACCCGCTTATGCCTGCCGCGATGGCAGGGTCTCTGATCGGGCGCTCCTACGTAAGCGCAGACTGTCCGGCTTCGTCCCGCGTCGCGGTCGATCGTGTGCAACTGCCCGCGCCGGATGAGATAAAATCGATTCCAGTCATTGATGACGATCCCTGAGTTAAAGCGATCAGCTTCTGTATCGACCTGTCATGCGCGAGATCCCGACGTCACATGGTTCTGCACTTACCGGCGAACCGGCAGTCACGAAAAACGAACTTGCCCAACTGGTACATGACCGTGTGGGGTTCAGCGCCCGGGAAGCGAAGGAACTGGTCGAAGCCTTTTTCGAGGTGATGTGCGGCGCGCTGGAAAGCGGCGAAAACGTACGGTTGTCCGGTTTCGGCAAATTTCAGTTACGCGACAAACGACAACGTCCCGGGCGCAACCCGAAAACGGGTGAAATGGTCCTCGTTGCGGCGCGACGCATTGTTACGTTTAGCGCGAGTCAGAGACTCAGGGGACGACCTTAAGTCGATGGCAAACTACGGTGGAGTGGTTGCTGACCTGTGATCCGGTACGATGTGCTGCGCCACGCGATTGCGAGCGGGCGAAGGCGCATCGTGGAATACGAGGATCGCGGGTTGGAAGTTAGAGCATGTCAATGTCCTCGTCTGGATGGTTCATTTGCGCGACGTATCAATGCGGTTTTTGCCGCGATCTGGGCGTACTGATCTGATGGTGCTGCGATTGAGTAATAGCACTCGCGTCTACGCGGGCGTTGCGCGTCTCGCCGGAAGAACAGTTCCTGTCGCGTCGACGTGACGTCCAGCCTTGAGGTCACGTTCGGCCGTTGTGATGCGTATAGTGACCGACGTTGTTCCAGGTGGTTTCGACGGGCATCGTTCCGGCAATTACTGCATCGATCGGACCGTGTCTTGACTTGCTCGAGGTGCCGACCGGGTGTCCGGCTGGACTTTCGACCGGCGCACAACGACAGCGCGCCGGCTTCCTTCTGGAATGCCCGATTCGCCTTGGCCGGGTAAGATTCCATTGCGTTGGCGCAACAGGACCGTACCTGGCTCAGCGGGCAATCAATAGCCACAGTTATGCGCAGATGGTCTATCAGGCTGCATTGCGTGACGAACGATACCGACTCAGGCTTTTTTCACATATGCGCCACACCACCCCTTTGCGTTGACGAGCTTGCCGCCATAGGTCGTGCAGGGACCCATGGCATCACCCGGCTTGCCCTGGAAAAGCTGACAGTTGGCGCACGCCTGACCCGCCTGGTATTTCGGAAATTTCGCCTTGTCGACGCGGGCGGCATCCGTTTTGTAACCGAGGCCCAGGGCGGTGGGATCGCTTTCGGAGAGCACGGGGGCATCTGCGTGTGACTCGTTGTGAAGCATCGCAGCCGAGGCGAGCGACGCGGTGAGTAGCATGAAACGACGACGGGAGGTTTGCATGGGAGACTCCTTTTTCGTGACACGCCGCGAATATCGAGTATTGCATTCGCTACCATGATGACCTGCTTGGCGCGACCACAGTTTTCCTTTTACGCCTTTCACGAAGTTGCTGTCACGGATAAAAGCACGCATCCAGAACCCATGGCAATGCGATCAGCCGGGTCACGGTTTGCGCGAGTACGTCGGCGGACGCCGCCGCGTACCAAAGGGTCATCTCCTCGAAGCCGTGACGGTGATCGAGGCGGATGCGAATGTGGGTGACGTGTCGCGCCTCGCAGCCGAGGACCTGCCAGACCGCGACGACTCTCAGACCGCGCGACGCCGCCCGCACCTTGAGGCGGTAAGGTCCAGCGTCAGAAGCGCCGTACCGTGCCGACACGGCCTGTACGGCGGGATCATCCGCCGGGAGCTGGATCTGCGTGTCGTTCGGTAGTGCACACATTCTGAACTCCGGAGTGGGTGAGGCCATCATGCGTCCTGGGGCCCGGCAGAGCGGGACAGTCGTTCTATCATCCAGTTCACCAGTCCACCGCGCAATACGTATTCAATCTGTCGCGGCGACATGAAGTGATGCACTTCAAGCGTCCTGCCCCGGGTCACGTTCACGATCGTCAGGTGGTCACCTTCGGCGAGCGCCTGGTGAGCATTGTCCAGCCGCAGGATGTCCGCTGCGCGGATATCGTCATAATCCTCGGGATGACTGAAGACAAGGGGCAGCACACCGAAATTGACCAGATTCTGCGCGTGGATGCGGGCCAGGCTCTTCACTACGACGGCACGCAATTCGAGAAAGCGGGGCGCCAGTGCAGCATGTTCACGGCTCGATCCCTGCCCGTAATTGGACCCGCCGACAACGATGTGGCCAGCCACCTGCTTCGCGCGGGCGGCGTAGGTCGGATCGATCCGTTCAAAGGCAAATCCGGCAATTTCTGGAATGTTGCTGCGAAACGGCCGTACGCGCGCGCCGGCCGGCATGATTTCGTCAGTCGACACGTTGTCTCCGACCTTGAGCAGGACCGGCGCTTCGATCACGTCCGGCAGCGGCTCGAGAGCGGGTAACGATGCGATATTCGGCCCTTTTTCAAGGGCCACGCCAGATGCCATTTCGGGCGGCAATGGCGGCACGAACATGTCCTGGCGGACAATCGGGTCGTCGGGGTCCGCGATGTGCGGGAAGGGCATGCCGAGCGTACGTGGATCGGTGATGACACCGGTGATTGCGGAAGCGGTTGCCGTCTCGGGACTGACCAGACACACCCTGTCCTCGCGGTTGCCGGAGCGTCCGGGGAAATTACGCGGCACGGTGCGCAGTGACAGTCCGTTCGTGGCCGGGGCCTGGCCCATGCCGATACACCCGTTGCAGCCGGCCTGATGCAGTCGTGCGCCGGCATGAAGAAGGCTCGCAATGTGCCCGTCGCGCACGAGCGTTTCGAGTTGCGCACGGGAGGTGGGATTGACGTCGAACGATACCCGCTCGTGCACAGGCCGGCTGCGAACCATCATTGCCGTAACGGCGAAGTCGCGGTAACCGGGGTTGGCCGACGAACCAAGGTAGGCTTGGTAGATCGTCTCGCCCGTGACTTCCCGTACCGGGCGTACATTGTCCGGGCTGCACGGCATGGCGATCAGCGGTTCAAGGCCGGCGAGATCGATCTCGTCCTGCACGTCGTAGGCCGCGCCGGTATCCGCGACCAGTTCAGCCCAGTCTGCTTCCCGGTTCCACGCGCGCAGGAAGCGCCGAACCTCCTGGTCCGACGGAAACACCGTGGTGGTCGCACCGAGTTCGCCTCCCATGTTGGCGATCACATGCCGGTCCATTGCACTGAGCGTATCCAGCCCGGGACCATAGTATTCGATGATCCGGCCAACACCACCGTCCACGCCGTGGCGGCGCAACATCTCGAGGATCACGTCCTTGGCGCTGACCCAGTCAGGCAGATGGCCGGTGAGCTTTACGCCCCAGATCTGCGGCATGCGCGTGAAGAACGGTTCGCCCGCAATGGCCAGAGCCACCTCGAGACCACCCGCACCAATCGCCAGCATACCCATGGCGCCGCCGGCGGGCGTGTGACTGTCGGAGCCGAGCAGCGTCTTGCCCGGCTTGCCAAAGTTCTCCTGATGACACGGATGGCTCACCCCGTTGCCAGGTCGCGAATACCACAGGCCGAAGCGCTGGGCCGCACTGCGCAGAAAGAGGTGATCATCGGGATTTCTGTAGTCCTCCTGAATCAGATTGTGGTCGATGTACTGCACGTTCACCTCTGTCCTTGCCCGATCGAGTCCCATGGCCTCCAGCTCCAGCATCATCAGCGTACCGGTGGCATCCTGGGTCAGCGTCTGATCAATCGAAATGCCAATCTCCTCGCCCGGTTTCATGTCACCGTGAACCAGGTGAGACCTGATCAGCTTCTGCGCGACATTCAGGGTCATGATTCAACTCCGGATTCAACTCGCAACTGGCCCTGAAGAGGGCGGTACGGTGCGCCTGTCCAGACCCATGCTTGTTCGCGTGCGCGGCAATGCCCGGGACATCCGCGCTGATTCGCCGCGCAGGGTGCTATGGCAAATGCCGTAGGAAAAATAGATGACGATGCCGATTGCCATCCAGATGACGAGGCGCAGCCAGGTGTCGCCCGGCAACCCGAGCATCAGCCCCACCGCCGCGAGCGCGCCCAGCGGCGCAACGGCGTAGACTGCGGGCGTTCTGAATGCGCGTTCGAGATCGGGCTGCGTTCGCCGGAGCATCAGCACCCCGATGCAGACGATCGCGAAGGCGAACAGTGTGCCAATGCTGACCGGTTCGCCCACGAGGCCTATCGGCAGCAGGCCCGCCAGCACCATGACCACGATGCCCATGATCGCGGTCGTGATCCATGGGGTGCGAAAGCGCGGATGGATTTTTGATGCGACTGGCGGCAGCAGACCGTCTTTCGCCATCGTGTAGAAGATCCGCGACTGGCTGAGCAGCAGTACGAGAATCACCGACGTCAGTCCGAAAATCGCGCCCAGCTTGATGATTGGCGACAGCCACGTCAGACCGATCGAATCCACGCCAACTGCAATCGGGTCCGCGACGTTGAGCCGGTCATACGGCACGATCCCGGTGAGCACATACAGCAGCGCGCAGATGCCGAGCGAGCTGAAGAGGCCAACTGGCACGTTGCGCCGCGGGTTCACGGTCTCCTGCGCGACACACGATACGGAGTCGAATCCGATATAGGCGAAGAACACGACCGCCGCGCCGCGCAACACGCCACTCATGCCGAACGAGCCGGTTTCGCCTGTATTGGGCGGAATGAACGCGCCCTGCGGATTTGTGCCTGTCGCCCAATGGGTGGTGTTCACATGGCTGACACCGGCAGCGATGAAAGCAATCACGATCAGCACCTTGAGCACAACGATGATGCTATTGACACGTGCCGATTCGCGGATGCCGGTAATGAGCAGGATCGTGATGAGCGCGACGATGAATATGGCCGGCAGATTCAGGATCGCGCCGGTATGGCTCCAGCCTGTCCCCGGGGCGAAGGCGAGCGGGGCTCGCGCGAACTGGTCCGGAATGGTCATGCCAAAACTGCGCAGGAGACTGACGACGTAGCCGGACCAGCCGATCGCGACGGTGGTGGCACCGATGCAGTATTCGAGAATCAGGTCCCAGCCAATGATCCACGCGATCAGTTCGCCCATTGTCGCGTAGGCGTACGTGTAAGCACTGCCGGCTACGGGTACGGTCGACGCCATCTCGGCGTAGCAGAGACCTGCCAGCGCGCACACAATTGCACCCAGGACGAAGGAGATGACAACTGCGGGCCCGGCATTGGCTGCGGCTGCATGTCCGGTGAGAACGAAGATTCCGGCACCGATGATACAGCCGATGCCAAGCAGCGTCAGATCGAGGCCGGAGAGTGTGCGTTTGAGCGCATGCTCGCCGTGTTGCTGGAGTTCCTCTTCGGTACGCGCGGCTTCGCTCTGCAACGCGGCTACGGATTTCCTCTGAAAAAGAGCCATGACGCTTCCTTTGGCGGTCGGTGGAGTGAAGGCCGGTAATCGCGTAATTAATCTTTACAAAGCAATGCAAGTTATACATTGGCGACAAAGTGATGCATCGCGACAACGGTCAGCCCGTCATCCGTGCCAGATCGCTGGGCGAGCCGGGCATCTGATCCGGTTCGGGTTCGGGCGTGCCGACGTCGGGAGCGTCGTCAGGTGCGCCGGGATTGGGCGCGTCGGGGATAACAGGCTGATCAGGGATTGGCGGGTCAGATGACATGGGACCTCCAAGTATCGACGCGGATCGCCCTGCGGGTGTCAGCCGCGCTAGCTTGTCGTCTACCGGAGTTGCATTACCTATTCCAGGGACCGGAGAGCATCGGCAGCAATCACGAAAGTCGCGCCGCACGCATAAGCGGTTATGGCCGCCCCGTCGAGACTCGCCCGAAAAAACCGTAGCAGCGCACGTGGCCGACGGGGCCAGGCAGACTTTGGGTACACGGGTTGCGCCGTCCAGATACGAACAGAGACCGTACGAAAACCGGAGGAGGTAAGTGATGAAATGGATCGTCCGCAGTATCTCGGTCATTGCGTCAGTTGCGCTGCTCGCTGTCGGTGCCACCGGCTGCAGACAGAACGATAATGGAACCGCTGGCGCAAGCCCCACAGGCGCGAGTAATGCGACGGTTGGCCCTACTGCAGGGATCGGACCGGCGTCGGGCAGCCTAAGCACTGCCTCAGGCGCCAATCAGTAGAGGGCCGATTCGAGGGCAGATTCATCGAGACCGGAATGCTGTTCACCCGCCCGTGTCAATTTCCGTCGCCTGGCTGCTACGCACGTAGTGATCGGAAACGACGCGGCGTCGATGAATCCACGCGATTGCCAGTTCGACCGCCCGATCCATTGCTTCCTGCGACCGCGCGAAATCGCCGTCAACCCCCACGGTGCGTTCTTCTCCATCCCGATCGACAATTGTCGCGGCAGCCGCGAACCGGTCACCCTTCGATTCAGTCACGACCGGATGGATGACCCATCCGCTGTATTCGACTGCATTTCCGTGTTGCATCATCGCCTCCTTCGCCGGATTTGCTCATTGGGAACACAAGCAGCGCCCACGCCTGCCACGAGCAGGCGGGTCCAGGAGCACGCGAGGCACAGTCCTATCCGGCCCCGCACCTCCCGCATGGCAGTGCGGCCCGGCTATGCTCCGTAAGCGGCCATCACGATCCATAGCGTGCGCCCCGGTTTGCTGACGTGTGCGGCAAGGGCGTACGGGTCCTGGGGCCCGCACTGCCGCTCGAGTGCCAGACGAGCGGCCTTCGTGTTATCAAAGACAGCTGGATCCAGTCTTCTCACCCCGGATTTTCCTTCGAACATCCAGCGGCCCCGGCCGTCAAAATCCGGCTGCCGGCGCCACTCCTGAAAGCTTGCCTGCACATGCGCGAAATCCCCACCGCAGACGTTAACTTCAAACCTGATGCCTGACTGCATGACAACCTCGCCTCCAGACCCTGAATCTGTATCGCCGCCGCAAATCATCGGATTCCCGCGAACAACCGGGCGAACAACGGTTGAGCCCCTCGGGAAACCCGGGTCCCTTTTATCGTAACGTTTATTTGTTGGACCGGACACGCCACGGTTTGTTTTGCGGCAGGCAGGGCACGGGCCGACACCACGACACCAGCGAAAAGTCGTCGTGTGCATGGCCAAAACCTGCCCTTCGTCAGGGTTTTACACACCGGTCTACACTGGAAACGTATCCGGCGCGTTAGCCCAATTGAGGAGGCCAGGCATGAGCGCTCCCACAACCGATTTTGACGAACTGATCGGTCGCGAATACCGCCATGGTTTCGTGACCGAGCTGGACACCGACGCGTTGCCCAGAGGGCTGAGTGAGGACGTGATCCGGCTCATCTCCGCCAAGAAAGGCGAACCCGCATTCATGCTCGAATGGCGGCTGGCCGCGTATCGCCATTGGTTGACGATGACAGAGCCGCAATGGTCGACTGTCGAACATCCGAGAATCAACTATCAGGACATCGTCTACTACTGTGCGCCTCGGGCGGAGAAAGATCGTCCGAGGAGCCTCGACGACGTCGATCCCGAATTGCTGCGCACTTACGAAAAACTGGGCGTGCCACTGAAGGAGCGCGAACTGCTGGCAGGCGTCGCGGTGGATGCCGTGTTCGACAGCGTGTCCGTGATCACGACCTTCCGCGAAAAACTGGCGGAACTCGGCATCGTGTTCTGCTCAGTTTCGGAGGCCATGCAGCACCATCCTGACCTGGTGCGGAAGTATCTCGGCTCGGTCGTGCCGTACACCGACAATTTTTTCGCCACGCTGAATTCCGCCGTGTTCAGCGATGGCTCATTCTGCTATATCCCGCCGGGCGTACGATGCCCGATGGAACTGTCGACCTATTTCCGCATGAATGCGCAGAACACCGGACAGTTCGAACGCACGCTGATCATTGCGGATAAAGATTCGTACGTGAGCTATCTGGAAGGCTGCACCGCACCGATGCGCGACGAAAATCAGCTGCATGCTGCAGTGGTCGAGCTGATCGCGCTAGAGGGGGCGCAGATCCGCTATTCGACCGTACAGAACTGGTACCCGGGCGACGCATCGGGCAAGGGCGGCATCTACAACTTCGTGACCAAGCGCGGCGATTGCCGCGAGGCGAATTCGAAGATTTCGTGGACGCAGGTCGAAACCGGTTCGGCGATCACATGGAAGTACCCGAGCGTGATCCTGCAAGGCGATAACGCGGTGGGTGAATTCCATTCGGTCGCGCTGACAAATCATTATCAACAGGCGGACACCGGCACGAAGATGGTTCACCTCGGGCGCAATACGCGCAGCACGATTCTGTCGAAGGGCATTTCGGCCGGCCGCGGAAAGAATGCGTATCGTGGGCTCGTGAAGATCGGCCGTGCAGCGGAAGGTGCGCGCAATTTCACGCAATGCGATTCGCTGTTGCTCGGTGACCGTTGCAGTGCGCATACGTTCCCGTATATCGAGGTCAAGAACCCGACTGCGAAGGTTGAACACGAAGCGTCGACGTCGCGCATTGGCGAGGACCAGCTGTTCTATTGCCGGCAGCGTGGATTGTCCGCGGAGGACGCCGTGTCGATGATCGTCAACGGTTTCTGCAAGGAAATCTTCAAGGAATTGCCGATGGAATTCGCGGTCGAGGCGCAGAAACTGCTCGGCGTCAGCCTGGAAGGCAGCGTGGGGTAATCCTGACTCATTTATCCAAGGCAATTCGTGAGGTAGACGAACCATGCTCGACATCAGCAATCTGCAGGTCGAAGTCGACGGAAAGCCGATTCTGCGCGGCGTCGATCTGAGCGTGAAAGCGGGCGAAGTACACGCGATCATGGGGCCGAACGGCTCGGGCAAGAGCACGCTCGCCCACCTGCTGGCTGGCCGCGAGGATTTCAAGGTCACCGCGGGCGAGGTCTCGTTTCTCGGTCGCGATCTGCTCGCGCTTGCGCCTGAAGAGCGCGCGCACGAAGGATTGTTTCTCGCGTTCCAGTATCCGATTGAGATACCCGGGGTGAGCAATGTCTATCTGCTGAAGGCGGCATTGAACGCACAGCGCCGGCACCGTGGCGAGCCGGAACTCGATGCGATGGAATTTCTGCAGCGGATCAAGGACAGCATGGCGTTGATGCAAATGGACGAGGCGCTTCTGTACCGTGCGGTGAACGAAGGTTTTTCCGGCGGAGAAAAGAAACGCAACGAGATCCTGCAGTTGGCGGTGCTCGAGCCCCGGCTCGCCATTCTCGATGAAACGGATTCCGGACTCGATATCGATGCCTTGCAGATTGTCGCCGGAGGCATCAACAGCATGCGCAGTCCCGAACGGGCGATCGTGCTGGTCACGCATTATCAGCGGTTGCTGGATTACGTCGTACCGGATCGCGTGCACGTGTTGGTGAACGGCCGGATCGTCAGGTCGGGACCGCATGAACTGGCCCAGGAACTGGAGCGCAAGGGCTATGGCTGGCTCGAGGATGAAGCCGGACGGCCGGCGGGAGCGGGTGCGGCAAGTGTGGGACATCCATGAAAGACGAATCGCTTGACCACTTCCATCATGCCTTCAGGCAGTTCTCGTCGATCTTGCCCGGCGCCGAGTTGCCGTGGCTGCGTGCCGCGCGCCGGAATGCGATCGACCAGTTCGGTGTGCTTGGTTTGCCAACCACGCGTCAGGAGGACTGGAAATACACGAACGTGTCGGCGATCGGCAAGTGCTCCTGGCATTTCGCGCCCCAACATACGGACCTCGCCAGTCGCTTCGATGAGAGCGGTGTACGCCGCATCGTCGATGAACTCGCGCTGGACACTACCGGTCATCGGCTGGTATTCGTCAATGGCCGCCATGTGTCGCGGCTGTCAAGGCTGAACGGTTTGCCGCAGGGCGTGTTCGTGGGCTCGCTCACGCGGGCGTTGAGAGAGATGCCGCAACGCCTGGAAGCGCTGATCGCCTCCCGGACGCATGCCGACGGTTTTGCCGCGCTAAACACGGCGTTCCTGACGGATGGATTCGTCGTGATGCTGCCACCAGGCGCGGTCATCGATCAGCCATTGCACATGCTGTTCCTGAACGATGAGCCCGGTCTCGCCGTGCAGCCTTTCAATGCCGTGCTCGCCGGCGCACGATCGGGCTGTGCGATCGTCGAGCAGTTCGTCGGGTTGGGTGACGACAGGTACTGGACCAATACGGTTACCCATATCGTCGAGGATGAACAGGCCAACGTGCAGCATTACCGGTTGCAACAGGAAAGCGCGAAGGCGTTTCATATCGCGTCGCTCGCCGCTGTTCAGGAGCGCGCGAGCTGTTTTGTATCGCATGCATTTGCGTTTGGCGGCGCGCTGTCGCGGACCGGTATCGGCACGAGTCTGAACGCTGCGAACGCGCAGGCCACGTTGACCGGTCTCTATTTCGTTGGCGGGCGACAGCACGTCGATCACCACACGCGCATCGATCACACGCAGGCACAGGGCACGAGTCGCGAATACTATCGCGGCGTGCTCGACGGCGCGGCCCGAGGCGTGTTCAACGGGCGCGTCATCGTGCATCCCGACGCGCAGCAGACGGACACGTATCAGTCGAATCACAACCTGCTGTTGTCGCGCGACGCGGAAATCGACACGAAGCCCCAACTCGAGATCTACGCCGACGATGTGAAATGCACCCACGGCGCGACAGTCGGTCAACTGGACGACGATCAACTGTTCTATCTGCGCGCGCGCGGCGTCGAGGAACACATGGCGCGGGCACTGCTGACCTACGCGTTTGCGCGTGACATTGTCGAACGTGTGCGCGTCGATTCGCTGCGCGGCCGGCTCGAAAGTCTGTTGCTTAGCCGTACGGGGGAAGGGGAGCGCATCAGGGAATTGCTATGAAGCCGATTGAATCCGTGCCAGCACCGGTTCCTCATCGTGTCGCCTGCTGGCGAGCCGATTTCCCGATTCTGGGCGAGCGCGTGCATGGCTGCCCGCTGGTTTATCTCGACAACGGCGCCACGACGCAGAAGCCAGCTTCGGTGATCGATGCGGAAAACGCCTACTACCGGCATGACAATGCCAATGTGCACCGCGGCGTGCATCTGCTGTCGCAGCGCGCGACCGACGCGTACGAAACAGCACGCGCGAAAATTTCGCGCTTCATCAACGCGCAGCGTCCCGAGGAAATCGTGTTCGTACGGGGTACGACCGAAGCGATCAATCTCGTTGCCCAAAGCCATGCGCGACCGCGACTCGAGCCTGGCGACGAAATCCTGATCAGCGCGATGGAGCATCACTCGAACATCGTGCCCTGGCAACTGGTCTGCGAGCAGACCGGCGCGGTGCTGAAGGTCGTGCCGATCGACGATACGGGCGCATTGGAAGTCGACGCGTACGAGCGCCTGCTGGGCAGGCGCACGCGGCTCGTCGCGATCACGCATGTGGCCAATGCGCTCGGCAGCATCAATCCGGTCGCGCGCATCGTTGCGGCAGCGCACGCGCGGGGCGTGCCCGTGCTGCTGGACGGCGCGCAGGCTATCTCGCATCTGCCCATCGACGTGCGCGCGCTTGACTGCGACTTCTATGCGTTTTCCGGACACAAGATTTACGGCCCGACGGGTATCGGTGTGCTGTACGCGAAAGCCGCGTTACTCGAAGCAATGCCGCCGTGGCAGGGTGGCGGCGACATGATCCGTACGGTGACCTTCGAGAAAACGGAATACAACGCGATTCCGTGGAAGTTCGAGGCGGGTACGCCCAATATTGCCGGCGCGATCGCGCTGGGTGCGGCGCTCGATTATGTCGGTGGCATCGGCATGGAAATCATCGCCGGGCACGAGGCCGACCTGCTTGCCTATGCGACGGATGCATTGCAGAAAATGCCCGAGGTGCGCCTGATC
Organism: Paraburkholderia aspalathi; assembly: GCF_900116445.1. Lineage (GTDB taxonomy): Bacteria > Pseudomonadota > Gammaproteobacteria > Burkholderiales > Burkholderiaceae > Paraburkholderia > Paraburkholderia aspalathi. The sequence goes on along the minus strand of NZ_FPBH01000024.1, from coordinate 57,650 downwards.
GGCACTGCTCACGACAAGACGAGCATCCTGTCGTTCGTCATTGATGGCGTGCATGCCCACGACGTCGGCACGATTCTCGACCGTCACGGCATTGCCGTGCGTGCGGGTCATCACTGTGCGATGCCGGTCATGGAGCGCTACGGTGTTCCGGCTACCGTGCGCGCATCATTCGCGCTCTATAACACGCGTGACGAAGTCGACGCGTTGACGGCGGGCCTCGCCAGTGTGAAGGAGGTGTTCGGGCAATGAATGATCTGCGTGAACTGTACCAGGAAGTCATTTTCGATCACTACAGGCGACCGCGCAATCACGGTGCGCTATCTGGCGCGAACCGCAAGGCCGAGGGTTACAACCCGCTGTGCGGCGACAAGGTGACGCTGTACCTGAGGATCGAGGACGGTATCGTCAGGGAGGTGAGCTTTGAGGGCTCGGGATGTGCGATTGCCATCGCATCGGCCTCGCTGATGACTGAAGCACTGAAAGGCAAAACGGAAGCTGAAGTGCAGACGCTGTTCGGACGTTTTCACGAGATGGTGACGGCGTCCGGTCCGGTATCGGTGCTGGCGCCGGATCTGGGCAAGCTCGCGGCGCTGGGCGGCGTGCGTGAATTTCCCGTGCGGGTGAAATGCGCGACGCTGGCGTGGCATACGCTGCGTGCCGCGCTGCAAGGCGAGAACAGTACGGTATCCACGGAGTAGCGAATGACGGATGAGTCAGACCGGTCGAAGCAGGGTCAAGCCAATAACGACGCTGGCCGCGACGACCTGAAAAGTCGCGTGATTGTGGCGTTGCGCACGGTGTACGACCCGGAGATTCCGGTCAACATCTTCGATCTGGGCCTCGTCTATGGGCTCGATGTCGATGAGGATGCTGGGCGGGTTGGTATCCGCATGACGCTCACCGCGCCCGGCTGCCCGGTGGCGCAGACGTTCCCGGCGACGGTGGAGGATGCGGTGTTTGCGGTGAGCGGCGTGAGCGATGTGCACGTTGAACTGGTGTGGGATCCGCCCTGGTCACGCGACAGGATATCTAATGCGGCGCGCCTGCAACTGGGGATGTCCTGACATGTCGGACTGGGTCGAGGTAGCCGCCATCGGGAATCTTCCGCCCGGCGCGTACCGTACGGTCGACGTCGATGGCGCGCAGGTCGCCGTCTTTAATCTGGATGGCGTCTATTATGCGATTGAAGATGTCTGCACGCACGATGGCGGCATTCTCACGGGCGGTGAGGTGAAGGATGACATCATCGTCTGTCCGCGTCACGGCGCCAGCTTTTGCATCAGGACGGGGAAGGCCCTGGGGCCCCCCGCCTATGAGGATGTCGCGACGTTTCCAGTTCGCGTCGAGGGCGGGCTCATTCAGGTACGGGACGCGCGGTGGGATTGATGGCCGATGACGGCTATGCCTGATTCCTGCGCTGGTGCATGGCAAAAGGCCGCATTCACAACCGCCGCGCCGAGGAGAACGACATGCGTGCAATGGTGTTCGACGGAACCGCTCCAGTACTGCGAGACGTGCAGGTACCCGATCCGCAACCGTCGGCCGGCCAGTTGCTGATCGACATCCATGCATGCGGGGTGTGCCGCACGGACCTGCATGTGATCGACCGCGAACTGGCGTGTCCGAAACAGCCGCTCATTCCGGGGCATGAAATCGTGGGAACCGTAGCCGAACTGGGAGCGGGCGTGTCCGGATTCCAGGTTGGCGAGCGCGTCGGTGTACCGTGGACCGGGCACACCTGCGGCCATTGCCATTATTGTCTCGGCGGCCACGAAAACCTGTGCGACGAACCGGGTTTCACGGGTTACACGATCGACGGTGGCTACGCGGAGCGCACCGTTGCGGACAGCCACTACTGCTTTCATTTGCCGGAGCGCTATTCCGACGTCGAGGCGGCGCCGCTGCTGTGCGCCGGGCTCATCGGCTATCGCACGCTCAGCATGGCAGGAGACGCGCAACGCATCGGCATTTATGGATTCGGCGCCGCTGCGCACATCGTGGCGCAAGTGGCACGGCAGCAGGGACGCTCGATCTACGCGTTTACGCGTCACGGCGACGTGAACGCCCAGCGGCTTGCGCTGCGCCTCGGTGCCTGCTGGGCCGGCGGCAGCGACGAGGCCGCACCCGCCGAACTCGATGCCGCGCTGATCTTCGCATCCGCCGGCGCGCTCGTGCCCGCGGCGTTGAAGGCTGTAGCCAAGGGCGGTGTCGTTGTATGCGGCGGCATCCATATGAGCAATATTCCGTCGTTTCCGTATGACCTTTTGTGGGGAGAACGGCGTATCTGTTCGGTTGCCAATCTCACGCGCGCCGACGGTCGCGCTTTCATGCAGCTCGCCGACGGGATTCCGCTCGAAATCGAAACCCACCGCTATGCGCTCTCGAAGGCGAACCGCGCGCTGAGCGACCTGCGCGACGGACGGATCACAGGCGCGGCGGTGCTGTGCATGCGGTGACCGCAGCGGTTGCACATTTCATCGAAGAACGGCCGGGTCCACTTCATTAGAACCGAAAGAACTCCTCCTCGAAAAGCAACTGGCCGGACCAGTAGATGCACTGCGCCGGATCGCGCACCACCGCCAGATCCACACTCTCCTGATACAGAACAGTTTGATCGGAAGGGCCTGGCGGAAAGCGAACATCAAGCCTTCCCTGCTGGGCATAAGGGTAATCTTTCACGTTTTTATTACGTCGCGATGTGACGTGAAATGATCGTACGCGAGTCGGCCCGACATAGCCCGGCCGGACGGTACCGCGCCACAGTGGTGTCATGCTGTGTGCTCGAAAAGGACTCGTCATGTTGATCACTTTTCGGAGCGCAATCGGAACCGACGGCGTATTCGAACGACCCCTCTTTTAGAGAGTATGTGTCACGTTGCGACATATGTGGAGCTTGCCGTTAGCCGGCTCGATACCGCAGTTTCAGTGGCTATCTACCGCATGTCACAAAGTGACATATACTGAACTTGCAACGACTCGATCTGTTGCGATGTATCCATCGCAGTTGTCGTATGGTCGCGCAACGAACGCAGGGAAAGCGACGTGCCGGCCTTCAACCGCATTCTTCTGTGTTATGACGGAACCCGCGAAGGGCAGCACGCGGCTCGCGGACGGCGTCCGGTTGGGGCAGGAAGTCCGGGCGCAAATGCATGTGCTTTCGGTCGTCGACAATCCCGCATGGATGCAGGGAGCGGATACCACGTCCGCAGTGTCGGCTGATCTTGTCTGCGACTCGGCGAAAAGCGTGCTTGAGGAAGGTTTGCAGAAACTCACGGCGCGAGGAATTAACGCGGCCGGGCACTTCGCAATCTGTGATCCGCTGGATCAGATTCCATTCTTCGCCAGGGACCTGTACGTCGATCTGATCGTCGTGAGGCATCATCGAACGAGCCGGCTCGCGCGCTGGTGGGGTGGCAGGACAGACGGTCTGCTGCTCGACAGGGTCAGTTGCAGCATGCTTGTAACTTATGGCCGGAAGAGGGTTCAGGCGCAGCAGCAGGCGGAACTCCAGGCGTCGGCACAATGGCGTCACCGGTTGAGCATTCGTAACCTATGCCGACACCAGGTCGCCTGAAAAAAGAAAACAAAAGGGCTGACCAACTCAGCCTGTCACCCGTTCATTGTCCAGGTGGCTAATAACGTGTTCGGCGCGTTCAAGCTCTGCGTCGCGCGCATACATGTAAGCGCGGTTGAACGGATAGGCACTTCGGGCGTTGGCGATGCGAGCGGGGGAACGGCCATCCGTTTCCATCACGTCAGCCGGACGCGACGCGAGAATCTGGAACAGCGACGTCCATCCGCGCTCGAACCCCATCGCCGACCCTGCAAGATACAGGCGGTACGCACGGGTAATCTTCTCCGCATCCTTGCCCAGTACCCGGCGCGCCTCGTCGAGATGCACCTCGAGCGCATCTGCCCAATGCCATAAGGTTCGCGCGTAATGCGGACGCAGGCACTCGACGTCTACCGGCTCGAGATTGCCGCGCGCCATCGCGTCGATCATCAGGCTCACGTGCACGAGTTGACCGCCGGGGAAAATGTATCTGTCGATGAAATCGCCCATGCCGGCGCCAACTTCCGGGTTGTCGACACCGCCCGCGGTAATGCTGTGATTCATCATGAGGCCGCCGGGTGTAAGGAGTCGCCGCATCTTTGCGAAGTACGCGGGCAGATTCGGGCGGCCGACGTGTTCGCACATGCCGACGGAAGCGATCTTGTCGAATGGCCTCGACTCGTCGACCTCGCGGTAGTCCTGCAACAGCATCTTGACGCGGCCCTGCAGTCCCTTTTGTTCGATCAGCCGGTTGACGTATGTGTGCTGATTCCTCGACAGCGTGATGCCGGTCGCGACAACGCCGTAGTGTTCGGCAGCCCACAGCAGGAGCGCGCCCCAACCGGCGCCCACGTCTAGAAAACGCTCGCCCGCGCGCAGCATCAGTTTCCTGCAGATGTGATCTAGCTTCGCCTGCTGAGCTTCGGCGAGCGACATGTCCGTCGCCGAAAAATAGGCACATGAGTACACGCGCAATGGGTCGAGCCACAGCGCGTAAAAATCATCGGAGATATCGTAGTGATGCTGGATCTGCGCCGCGTCCTTGGCCCGGCTATGATGTGTGCGCTCCCAGATCGCACGGCGAGTACGGCTGATCGGGCCCATCAGCCATCCGTGCGTTTCGTGTGTGGGATCGCTGCGCAGCAACGCAGGTGCGGTCGCCATCAGATCATGCATGTTCCCTTCGATCTCGAGGCGGCCTTCCACATAGTCTTCCGCCAGCCGCCCGATCGCGCCCTGCGTCAGATGCAGCAGGGCCCGCATGTCGCGGATCACGAACGACAGACGCGGCTGCTGTGCTCCGATACGTCGGCCGTCGGGCAGCGCCACGGAACAGGGCAGCGGCAAACCGGCGATCTGCTGTTCCGCGGGCGAACGCAAGAGACTCGACAACGTCATGGTATCTACTCCTTGCAGCAACTTGGTATGTGATGCTGGCTTCAGGCGAGACGGGTTATATCCGGCGTGACCGTTGCGGCGACGGGGCACCGGTTCTCTCAGGTTGAAAGCTCACAAGGAAAAACCGGCGGCCCGTTTTCAGGTGATTCGGCGGTTTTTACTTCCGCGCGACGCGAAGGTCGCCAGTGTTAGAGTTTGACGTCCCCTCGCTCCGGCGACGCCGGTGAATCCGCAACGCTTTCACCGATCCGCAGATCGCCGCGCTCGTCCACGGGTGCTTCCGTGCGGCCTTTCCAGTAAGGCTTTCTGCCGTAGTACGCATGCACGGTGGTGGCCCAATCCGGATCGGCCATCGCCGGCCAGTTATCCTTGTCGAAGCCCGGTGCATTCCTGATCTGCCCGGACGATGCCGACAGCACAAAGCATTCGCGCGACCTGTCGAGTGTCAGCGCGCACCATGGGATCGCGAACAGCTTGCCGCCGATGCCAAGAAAGCCGCCGCTTGCCAGCACCGCGTACGCTACGCGGCCGGTGCGCATGTCGAGCATGATCTCCCCGATCTTGCCGACGTCGTCGCCGTCCGCGCTCAGCACGGTAGTGCCGTCGAGCGTCGCCGCCGCCATTACATCGGGGCCCGGCCCGTCGGCCGGATCGTCGCTCGCGGGCGCGATCTTTGCGGCGCCTTCAGTGGCGGACTGACTGATCTGGTTCATGAAAGGGCTCCCTGTTTATCAACAATGGTTTGATGAGACGACGTGACAGGACTGCGTGCCGCCAAGCACGACGACAACTGCAGCATTCCCGATATCTCCTGCGACGCTCCCGCCGGCCTCGGTTCCCGCGTGTGAGTGGCATGCTGCGGCATCGGTCCCGCCGCGGGCAGAGGATATGTAGACCGTAGCATCACGCGTGCCCGGAATCCTGGATCGCGGTGCTATCAGGTGCGGCTTCTCGCGCCAGATCGATGCTCGCGAAGCGGCGCAGTAGAGGCCATCGTGGTGCGGCAAAGACTGGCGAGGGCACAGGCGATTTCGCCTGGAACGAAGGAAGCGTCGGCCGGCGGTCCGGTATTCGCCGCAGTTGCGTGTCCCATGGGGACGAAGATTCCCGAACCGACGATGCAGCAACGCCGGGCATGTCATCGGGTTGTACGAATCCGTTAGTGGTGCGGACCATGCCAGGAAACAGATTGTGGCACGCGACTATTGTTACGTATAAATATGACCGGACAGCCGTCGTGACCGGTAAGGCTGACTTCCGGGGGTGGTCAGCGGATACTACGTCCGCCAGATGCTACGTTTTTGCGATGCAACGGCCGGTGCAACTGGACGAAGCTTGAGTCTATCGACCATGCCGCCGCTGGCGAAACGTCGCGCGGCAAGCGTGGTCGAAAATGCGGAATAACGGTGGATCGATGGCTGGCGCGAGACTCTACGAATGTGTAAAACTGGTTGATGCAGGCATTGGCCTTGTCGATGATCGCTCGGCGTGCGCAAGAGACCAGGATCATGTGAGTGTCATGCCCTGCGCACTTGTTTATATCGACCCGCAAGGAAATGGGAGCCCGAATTGCACGAGTGTCGACTCCTTCGGTTATGTCGAACAGGCGATAACGTTGAACCGGAGCCTGCTTGCAGCCCGGATTCCGGCGCTCACGATTGCCACGAATGCCCGGGAGCAGGTAGAAGGCTACCTCGCTGACGTCAACGGGAGTGCACGCCTGAAGTTGCTTGAACTGAAACCGTCATTGACGCTGCCTAAAACAACACGCTTTTACGCGGCTCACTTCAAGCTCGATCTTTTGCAACAGATAGGCGAAAGCTTGCCAAAGGGGACGCTGGCCCTCCTTCTTGATACAGATATGGTCGCGCTGCGATCGTTCGATCAGGGCGTGTTGCAACGCTGTTATCGCTGCGGTGCGGGCGCATTCGACATTTCAGATCAGGAGTTCTTCGCATATGGCGCGGAGCGCGTCATTTCCGATCTGGAGATGGTCGCGGGTAGGCCGCTAGAGAACCCACGGTGGTTTGGGGGCGAGTGTCTCTTCGCTTCTGCGAACTTCATCGCCGAATTGGTGCCCCGTGCGCGCGAATGCTTCAATCGCTACAGGCTTGTGACTGACCAACTCAGTCACAACGGAGACGAAGCGTTCGTTTCGGCAGCGCTTAACCTACTTGCCGATGACGGACACCAGATCATCGATGTGGGCTCGTATCGGGTCGTCGGTCGCCATTGGTCCGGAAACACTCACCGGGACCTTCGCTGGTTTAAACACTGCTCCCTGCTGCATTTGCCGGACCGGAAGAGAGTCCTCGAGCGCCAGGCGCGGACGCGCAGGTTCAATGTTGACCGCATCTGGAGGCAACTTGTCTTCGCGCACCTGGTCGGGCTCGCCACGGTTCCGGTCAAGCGTTTGATCCGCACGAAATTGAGTGCGTTGCGCGAGCATGACGATGTTCGCAGTTCTGGCCGCGCAGATGGACGTGCTTCCCATCGACAGCGAGCCAGGAGTTCCTTCTCACCTTGCGTCGGCACTGACGTTTCGCGGGATGACAGTGACGCGCTCGACTGAAGCGGTTTGTTTGGTAGCCAATACGCCGTATTAGCGGCGATCCGATGGTCGGTGAATGCCCACCAGAATGTCTGCGGGCCTCCATACGGGGCATGCCTGCCGCTTGGAGAGTGTAAGTCGCGGCCTTCCGCGAGTGTTGATCTGGCGATATTCAGGTTCAGCGCGAACTGCGTTTTAAAGCCAAAAAACGGAATAAATATCGATTGAGCGATGTGGCCAATGACGGAAAATGCTGCGCCTGACGTGAAACATGATTTTGGTATTGGCCGATCTGAATGAGGAACGCGCTTTGCCTAGCCGTTCGTGATCCGTCAACGAGGCGCCCACCTTTGAGCACAAATCCCAGTCATAAGGACAGGAATAAGTGTTTTATTCAAATGACCTGGTCATCACACTCATCTGCAACAAGGTCCGAGCGACACGGTTCATCGCAGTCTTGATGAACCACCACTGCGGATCGACGCGAGCCCTGCAACGGGGTCTTGCCTTGTCGTCAAGTTTCGGCCAAGTTCATTAACCAATAGTGGACGAAGTTGCTTCCCGCTACCGCCGGCCCCCCTTTACCGCCTCGACCGGATATCGGCGATTGCGGCCAGCAACGCGTGCAGCGACACTGGCTTTCCCAGATGTGCGTCGAAACCCGCCTGCAGTGCTTCGGCCTCATCCTTATTCCGTCCGAACCCAGTCAGCGCGATGGCCGGGATGGTTGCCGTCTGCGGGAGTTTTCGTAGTTCTGCGATGAGGTCATAACCGCTCATACCGGGCATGCCGATGTCCGACAGGACCAGGTCAAATTGCGTCTCTTTCGCAGCGGCGAGCGCGGACTTGCCGCCCGGTTCAGGCCGGACCTGTGCGCCTTCCATTTCCAGCAGCGCCCGGAAACCCTCAAGCCCTTCTGCAGAATCGTCAACGAGCAATACACGTAACCCATGCAGCACGCTCGCATCAACGGCAATGCGCGGGGACGGTGAGGGCGACGCGGGCGCGATGTCGGGCAACCTGAGGCAGAAACGCGCGCCTCGTCCAATTCCTTCGGAATAGGCCTCGATCCGGCCGCCGTGCATCTGCGCCAGTTGCCGGACCAGCGACAGACCGATGCCCAGCCCGCCGTGCTCGCGGCCCGCACCGGTATGGGCCTGACTGAACATGTCAAACACCCGCGGCAGAAAATCAGGAGCAATGCCCTGTCCCGTGTCAGTCACATCAACGCTTACGTACCCGTTGCCATGGGATACGACCACATCGACCCTTCCTCCTGACGGCGTGAATTTCAGCGCATTGCGGATCACATTCCAGAGCATCTGTTCGACGCGCACGGCATCCGCCTGGATCGGGATGGGCGTGTCCACACCGGACACCGACAACGTAATGCCACTGGCTGCTGCGTCGACTGCACTCGCATCGACCACTGTGTGCACAATCGAAGCCATATCGACCGCGGCGAGGTGGAGCGCGAGCTTTCCCGTGCGCGCCCGTGACAGATCCAGCAGGTCGTCAATGATCTTCGCCTGACCCACGACCGCGCGAAGAATGACGTCGGCCGCATCCTGGATGAGCGGGGCTTCCCGGAACTCCGCCGCGCGAGATAACATCTCGGCCTTGACGTGAATCAGGTTCAGTGGGTTCTTGAGCTCGTGCGAGAGCACCGCGAAAAACTCGTCCTTCTGCCGGTTGGCCAATTCTGCACGCTCGCGCACCCGCCGCTCGAGTTCAAGCTGAACGGTCTGCTGGCTTTCAACGCTTTTGCGATCGGTGAGATCGCGCGCGATCTTGGCGAACCCCCGGAAGCCCGGTGTCTCGATCGGCGTCATCACGCCGCTACAGTAGATTCGTCTGCCGTCCTTGCGCACATGCCACCGCTCGTCATCCGCCCGCCCCGACTTCGCGGCCTCCGTGCGTTCGGCAAGCGGCGCCCCCTGTGTCCGGTCCTCGGCCGAGAAGATCAGATCGACCGGCTGGCCGAGCGCTTCTTCTTCGCCGAAGCCGAACACGTTCTGCGCGCCCCTGTTCCAGCTCACGATCGTGCCGTCCTGATCCTGCACGATGATCGCATAGTCGTTGGTGGTGAGCGCCGCGAACTTCAGCCGCTCTTCGCTTGCCTGCGCCGCCGCTTCCGCCTGTCGGCGTGCCGTGATGTCGATAAGGGTGAGCACCGCGCCGTCGATGCGGTCATCAAGCGTCCGGTAGGGCGTGAGCCGCGCGATGAACCACTGTCCGTCACGCGTGCTGACTTCCCGTTCAGTCAGCTTCAGCGTTTCGAATGCTGCCGCAGCGTCCTGCGCCAGTTCGGGGTAGTTCAGGCGGTGCGTCAGGTCCAGCAACGGCCGGCCAATGTCCGTCGGGATAATGTTGAAGATGCCGACCGCGGGCGCCGTAAAGCGCTTGATGCGCATGCCCCGGTAGACAAAGATGGTTGCAATGCCGGTCGACGCAATCAGATTCTGCAGGTCGTCGTTCGCCCTGGCCTCATCCTCGACCTTCGTCTGCAACTCGGCGTTGACCGTGACCAGTTCCTCATTGACGGACTGCAGTTCTTCCTTGCTGGTTTCAAGTTCCTCCGTCGCCGAGCGTAACTCCTCGTTTGATGCCTTCAGCTCCTCATTCGATACGTTCGACTGCTCGATATTCGACTGCAGCAGTTCCTTCGTGCGGTGTAACTCGTTCTCGAGGTGCGTGATGACGGGATTCTGGTCGGTGGGGAGGCCAGCTTCCGGGTTCTCCTGGCTTTCCTGACTGTCGGTATCCTCAAGCTCGTCAAAAAATACGGCCATCACGTTACCCCCGGCTGCATCGTCGTGGAACGGATGCACCGTCAGATTGACGTAGGACCCGGTATCGCCGCGCGAGAGCCGTACGTGCTCCACCTTCACGCTGCTGCCGTGCTGCAGTACCTGGAACAGCGCCGTTCTCAGCTCGAGGCGCAGGTCCGGATTGATCATCCGGAGCAGGTTATGCGATGGTTCGCCTCCCACGTAGCGCTGGAAGCGGCCGGCCTGTTCGGACATGTGCGGGATTTCCGCATCCCGGTCGACCAGGATGCTGGGCGCTGCGTAATGCTCGATCACCTGCCGGTGCAGTGGGGCAAATGAATAACTGGCGGCCTGTCGCGGAGGTTTCGCAACATCGACCGACACGGGTTGCGCCGCCCGGCCGGCGACCGGCAGAGATGGCGCGACCCGTTTGCCGCTCGTGACAGGCCTGGCGCGATAGATGCGGTTTTTCTTGTCGACCGGAGAAAACAGGTCTTCCGCAATTTCTGCCGATTCGGAACTGCCGAGAAACAGATACCCGCCGGGCTGCAGCGCGAAATGAAAAGTCTGCAGCGCCCGACGCTGGACGGTGCGATCGAGATAGATGAGCAGATTGCGGCACGCCACCAGATCAAGCTGGGAGAACGGCGGATCGCGCAGGATATTGTGCGCGGCGAACAGCACCTTTTCGCGCAGCAATTTATTGACCGTATAACCACTGCGCTCATGCGTAAAAAACTGCCGCAACCGCGCTGGCGGAACGTCGGTCAGGATCGAGTCCGGATAGCGGCCGGCCCGGGCCACCTCGATCGCCCGCTCGTCGATGTCAGTGGCGAACACCTGGATGCGATCCGCTTCTGTCCCGCTGGCGATTTCCTCGCAAAGCAGGATCGCCACGGAATAGGCTTCTTCACCCGTGGAGCAGCCCGCTACCCACACGCGAACCTGCTCGTCGTGCTTGCCGGCGAGGATGCGGGGCATGACCTCCCGTTCGAGCGCCTCGAACGCCTCGCGGTCACGAAAGAAATTCGTCACGCCGATCAGCATGTCCCTGAGCAGCGCACGGGTTTCGTCGGCATGCTTGCCCAGAAACTGCTCATAGGCCGGCAGATCGGGCAGGGCGTTGACCTGCAGGCGCCGTTCGATGCGTCGCAGCACGGCGGCGCGCTTGTAATGCCGGAAGTCGTGACCGGTCCGCACGCGCAGGGTCGACAGGATCTCCTGCAAGGCGTGTTCAGCGGTCTCGTTTGCAGCGGCGGGCGCCTTCACGACAGTTGAAGCCGTATCGTCGGCCGGCAACTGGATGGTCCGGGCATTCGTCCACAGTTCGACCAGTTTTTGCGGCAGGTCGACGACCGGCAGCGCGATGTCCACGAGGCCGCTCGCGAGCGCGTTTTGCGGCATCTCCGGGTATTCCGCATCCCCGGGACTTTGCGCGAGCGTGATGCCTCCGCACTCCTTGATGCGACCGATGCCGACCGCGTCGTCGCTGCCGGTGCCAGACAGGATGACGCTGATGGCGCGGGAGCCGTGGACCTCGGCGAGGCTGCGGAAAAACCGGTCGATGGCGACCGGCCGTCCAGCATGGCGTTCAGCGTGCGTCACCCGCAGATAACCGTCGGCCATCGAGAGATCGTTGGACGGTGAGATCAGATAGACATGATTCTTTTCGATGCGCGTCGGTTCGCGCACCTGCGCGACTGGCATCGCGGTCACCCGCTGGATCACGTCGTCGGCGCGGCTCTCGTGTCGGGGCGACAGGTGAAGCACAACGACAAACGCCATGCCGGCGTCCTGGGGCATCTGTTCGAAGAAGCGCAGGGGCGCCTGGATGCCACCGGCCGACGCCCCTATGCCCACCACCGGAAAGTCCAGTGGGGCGGGCGCAGCCGGGGCGGAGTCGGGTTGGGGGGGCCGAGGGTGGGGCGTCGGTGGTCATTAAACGGTTACAGGCCAGGATATGCATCGACGCGGTTCGAGCCGCGCTGGCAATGGATGATGAGAATGGGCTCAGACTGGTAGCGTACGCCGGGACTCCCCGGAAGGAAAGGACCCGTCAGTTCGAACAGACGAGGCTGCGCGGCTGCCGGACGTGCAGGAGGCATGCCGCCAGTGGAGTGGTGATGCGGCAGATCGCGACAGCGGATCGTTACAGCCTCAGAAAAACGATGGGAAACGCTGGCACGCTACACCGTAGGGTCTATAACAGTAAGTGCAGCACGACATTGATGTGACGCTCGCGCATAAGCCGACGTCCCCGGAGTCGCCCCTCGTTCTGGCGGCTGCATCATCACGAATCCGTGCTCGTTCGAAATCCCGGTCAGTTTGAAGTATCGGAGCGGACCATGACGTTCTCCTATCACGGCTGGATCGTCGACGCGACGCCAGATTTCTCGTTTGGACTCTTCTTCGCGCACGCGCGCCTGACGCGGTCCTCGTCTGACGATGATGTCGACACTGAAATGCACATCGAGCGCAACCTCGCATGGTTTGACAGCGAGGAAGAGGCTATCCAGTGCGGGCGCCAATCGGCCATTGCGTGGATCAATGAGCGTGATGACGACATCTCCGGTGGCCAGGCTACCCAACCTTTCGTACAACGAAGTGACAGCAGGATCGATACGTGAAAGGCATGGGTCTCGACGCACTGGTGCGCGGTCAGTCGTGATTCGCCCGGTTACGCCGCTTGCCGGGATCGACTCCCGCTCGCGCCTGCCGGCCGCCGGGCGTATTTTCATGATTGCGCCGATCCGCGCAACTGCTTGATAAACAGGATCGCCGCTGCCGGCACGTGCACGGTGCCAAAGGCGATGACGAATACCAGCCACCGCGGCGCCGCCGGTCCCGGCCCACCCAGTCCCGTTGTCCACATGCTTGCAGCGCCGCAGGCAACACCTACCAGCAGCAGGACAGCGTGAGCGACCACCCTCTGCATCGCGCCCCTGGTGAACTTCGGGATCGCATAGTGCGCATAGCAAGCCGCGACAACCACGAACAAAACGATGGGGACTGTCGCTGCCATGTCGGTCTCCAGGCTATTTCGCATTCGTCAGGCCTGATTTGGTCATCAGTTCCGCGAAGCTCGTCATGAAGCATGCATTCGGGCCGAGGCTCCGGACAGCACCTTTCCAGCATTGACCACAACCGGGTCGCGAATCAGCCGATCGGCGAATCCATTTATCCGAATTTCGATTTATGGACCGGCTTACCTTTCTGGCTGGTTGACGCGAATGCTTCAAGCTGCTCCCTGTTCATCGACTCGTACATCGACTTCGCGGCACCCCTGAGTTCTCCTGCCGGCTTCTCTCCCTTCTTTGCGACGAGCGCCACACCAGCAGCCATCTTTTGGGCTTTTGATTTCGCGGGCATCTGATTCCCCTGTAAATAAGATACGTCCACTTTCATCCACGAGCGATTTGCCGCGGATCACGGTTTACTGCATCCCGCCAGCAAGGGACGTGCCCTGGCGTCGCCTGTCAGAACCTGATTCACGACGCTGTTCCGCTCACGTCGTGACTGCAAAGCTACCGCAGGCACGCCTGATGCTGCACATGGGTTCACCTTTCGACTCCATGCTGTGGAGAACGAAACGGCTCACCCAGGCCGGTATGAATGTCACAGCCGCCTTGCATGACATTTCGCAGACCCTGTGAAACTGACCGCGCGCCCAACCGAATCCGACCCAACAGGCCTCACCATGTCGATATCCGTTCCTGCAGGTATACAACGGGAGCTGGCAGAGCAGTTCGGCCGGTACTTCGAGGCGCGTCGGATCCCGTTCGTGGTGAGCTCCGCGGGCAAAGGCGGGCTGGTTTTTTCATTCATTCGGGACAATCATGAGGTACCGGTCGCGGTCTCCTTCGCGCCAGGATTGCTGGACGAAATCGAGGGGCTTGACATTAACGGGCAACGCGCGGCGCTAGCCAACATGTACAGCGCGTTCGCGCAGGCACTCGATCGCCCGGGCACCGATGCGGCACTGGCCGCCGCGCTGCATATGGACCATTTCCGGTAACGTCGGGCGGGTGGCGCTGAGGAATAAAAACACGTGTCCAGAACCCATGGCAATGCGATCAGGCGGTCCACCGGATTGGCCAGAATTGTTGACGATTGCGTCGTGAATGTGACGGTCAGTTCTTCAAACCCGCGACGACGACCGACAGCAACCTCGATTCGAGTTGCCTTGCCAGCCCCGTCGCCGAGCATCTGCCAGACGGTCACAATCCTCAGGCAGGCCGCTGCGCGGTGGTGCGGCCGGCCGTACGATGAAATCGTCGGGAACGACTTCATTCCGGGCACCGCCCGGTCGCCTGCGCGTACCGGCCTCCATAGTCCGGTCCCGTTATATCCGTTGTCGATGCGCGCCTGTGGGGCGCCGTTCGCCACCGTCCATCTGTCAGGATCCTGGAACGTCGCGGGGTGGCCTGGCGCCACTGTCTTCCCAGTCTTCGTTAATCACCCGGTCGTCGGCGTGCCGAAGGTTCAGCGCGTGGGCATAGCGGGGCATGACGTCTGGGATGATGGTCTGGCCATCCGGCGGTCGCTTCACGCCAAACACGTAACCTGGGAAGTCGAGTGGTTTTTGCACGCGCCAGATCGCGTCATGCTGACCGGGCGGCAGGATATGCACCGGGTCGCCGACGGCCACCCAGCCCAGCGGCACGATGGCGCCCGGAGGCAGGACCGCGCGGATGTGCACGATGCCGTTGATCTGCACCTCGGCACGCCGACCGATGCGCGCGCCATTAAACACGGTGCACCCCGTGGCGAGGAACACCTCATCTTCGACGGTGCAGCCCGAGAGGCAGGCGCGGGGGCCGACGAGAACGTGATTGCCAAGCGTAAACGGTGCACCGTTTATGCCCCGCAGGACGGCGGTGTCCATGATCACGCAGTTGCCACCGAGTCTCACGACACCGCTTTCTGCCACCAGCACCGCACCGAAGCCTATCGAACAGTTTGGGCCAACGATGACTTCGCCGCAGAGCACCGCGTTCGGCGCCACGCGTGAGGCCGGGTGAACGTGGGGAGAGTGACCATCGTGTTCCAGGAGCATACGATCTCTCCGCCTGCGGTTGTCTTCGGGACATCGGATCGGGAGCAAAATTGATTCCTCCGCCAGTTCGCGACAAAAATTTATGGAGTGGAGTCGCGTTTGCAATTCGCTTCGTCGCTGCATGGCCGCGCCAGGCGAGCGTCGTCAAGGGAAACAACCGCGACTGAGCCAGTTTTTCTTCGTCATCGCTTACGCAACACCTAGAATCAGTGTCATACCGTGTGATCACAGTCCCGGTTACGGGGGCTTCCAAACAATCTGCAGCGATAAACCGGAGGACTCGTGCATCTGGCTGACTTCATCGAGGCAAATATCGAGCCGATCATGAATGACTGGGCGGGATTTGCCCGGCGTCCTGGTGTCATGGATCATTCGTATACCGAAGCAGACCTCCGCGATTCGGCCCGGGAAATCTTGGCCGGGATCGTCGCCGACATGCGCGCGCCCCTAGAGGCAGGTGACCAGTCAGCGAAATCGAAAGGGGAGCGTCCGCTTCAGGCTCCCGGCATTAGGGATCAGGCGCGCAGTCACGCGGAGAACCGCAGGCTGAAGGGCTACGCGCTCGACGAGCTGGTACGCTTCAATGAGTCCGTCGATCAGGCCCTGACGGAATCAGTCAGACGTTATTCGGACGGCCTGACCCGAACACGGGACCTTTTCGAAGGGATTCTCGCGCATGATCTAAGGTCGCCCCTGCAGGCAATGGTCATGTCCGCCGGCTATCTCCTTGAAGTCGCCGATCTTCCCGACCGGTGCGTGAAAGCGGTAGCGCGCATCCAGGCAAGCTGTGCCCGCATGCAGCTCCCCATCCACCATCTTCTCGATTTCACGCGCACGCGGCTTGGCGATGCCTTGCCCGCCGAACCCAGACCGGCCAGCATGAAAGTGATCTGCGAGCGGGCGATCGACGAGATTTCAGCGTTCAATCCGGAGCGCACCATCCGGACGACGTTCCGTGGCAATCTGAACGGCCTCCGGGACGTCGAGCGGCTTTCCCAAGTCGCCACCAATCTGCTCGGTAATGCCATCCAGCACGGAGATTCTCACAGCACAATCCTGGTTGAGGTTGGATCCGAAGGGGACGGCGTCACAGCGGCGGTGTTCAACCATGGGCCAACCATTCCGGCCGACGCGCTTTCCAACATTTTCGATCCACTCTGTCGGGCCGGGCAGGACGGGGCTTCGCACCGGACCGGCGAAGGCCTGGGGCTTGGCCTTTACATAGTCAGACAGATCGTCGAGTCGCATGGCGGAAGCGTGCACGCGGGTTCGAGACGCGATGGCACCACCTTCACCATTCGCGTGCCGCGACGGGCCCGGCGGTTAGGAGATGGAGCCAATGCCTGACCCATTGAAAACATGCCTGTCGGCTTCAACCGGATTATCACCGCAAGGGCGGCGGCTTCCGGCAGAGGTCATCACGGCCCAGCTGTGATGTGCCAGGGGCGCCATGGCCGCCCTCCGGGTGTGGCACGAGGAGCATGCTGGTATTTCCGGCATGTGACCGATTCACGGAGATCTGTGCAATGAGCAATACGACCGTTGAAGAAAAGATCCGTGCACGTGCCTATGAACTCTGGCAACAGGATGGCGGCCTTGAAGGCTGCGCGGACGAGTACTGGCATCTGGCCCGTACTCTGGTCGAGAAGGAACTCGCGCATGCGGGTGCCGGTGAAAAGGGTGAAACAGACCTTCCGGCACCGGGCTGACCGGTCCCTCCGAGATTCCCCCAGTCGTTGCGGGGCCGCCTCCCGCAACGCGGGTTCATGCCTTTGCCTGAGCGATGGGCTTGTCCGTGGTCGGGCGTAACTGGCGTGCGCGACGCTGCCCGCCCTGTGGGCACGACCCGTGCGTGACATCGGCAAGGGGTGTCAGATCGCGCGGGTTCGCCGTTTCACGGCATGACACCCTGTGATCTTCATGGAGAAACGTCATGGAATCGACTTTGAAATATGTGCTCGTAATCATTACAGCCACACTGCTCGCGGGAGGCACCGCGGCGTGCAAACGTGCCGACCACGACAGCGACAGCGGCAACGCCATGAGCCCCGGGGCGGCCAGCAGCAGCGTACCGCCGGCGATGGGCCAACCGGCGTCGGGCGCCAGTCAGTAGGCGGAGATGGTATCCGGCGATCCGTCCTGTCGCGCACCAGACTTTCTGGATGACTGCGGCATCACGCGGTTGAACCTGCTTTCTGCCGCCGTAGCCGTTATTGCAAAGCTTACCGGCAGGTCTGTAGACCTTTCATCCGCCTGGTTGCTCGCCTGACTCTTTCCAGTCACCGTAACCTCCGGAGCTATCTCATGAAGCTTGGATACACAATCCTCTATGTCGAATCCGTCACCGACACGATAGCCTTCTATGAGAAAGCATTTGGCCTCGAGCGCGGGATGGTGGCCGACACCGGCGACTACGGTGAACTCAGAACGGGCGAGACGAAACTGGCCTTCGCCGCCAATAGCATCGTTAATGGATTGGCCGGTGTTCCGTTCGAAGCCGCGTCCCCTGCAAAGGCTGCACCACCACTGGAGCTTGGGCTTGTAACCAACGACGTGGAGTCGATGTTTGATCGCGCTGTCACCGGCGGTGCGGTTCTGGTCAAACGGCCCGAGAAGAAGCCTTGGGGCCAGGTGGTTGGCTATGTCCGCGACAACAACGGCTTCGTGGTGGAGGTCTGCTCGCCAATGGCTGATTGAGTATGGCGGCTGACGAAAAATCCGTGACCGGCAGAACGCTGCCGTCGGCGAGGCCGGGCGCTGTTCCCAACAGACTGGCCTGTTGGATCCCGTCCTTGGCGTGGGTGAAGGCGTATCGGCTTGGCTGGCTGCCGCACGATGTAGTCGCTGGCGTGACGCTCAGTGCGGTTCTCGTGCCTGCGGGGATGGCGTATGCGGAAGCGGCGGGCATGCCGGCCGTGTCCGGGTTGTACGCGCCGCTCGCGGCGTTGCTCGCGTACGCGCTGTCCGGTCCGAGCCGCATCCTGGTGCCGGGACAAGATTCGGCCCTGGTCGCGCTGATTGTGGCGACCGTCACGCCGCTGGTACACGACGGCGGAGCACACACCGCCATGCTCGCTGCGGCGCTCGCGCTGCTGCCGAGCGCGATCTGCGCCGGGGTCGGTCTGCTGAAGCTCGGCTTCGTGGCGGATCTGCTCTCGACGGCGATCCGTCATGGCTATCTGAACGGCATCATGCTGACGATCGTGCTCAGCCAGTTGCCGGAACTGCTCGGCTTTTCCGTCCACAGCGAAACGTTCGTGCAGCAGGTGCGCGAACTGGTGGGCGGTGTACTTGCAGGCCGGACCAACGTAGCCGCGATGACGATCGGCGTGCTATCTCTCGCCATGATTCTGGGATGCCGACGCTGGGCGTCGAAGGCACCGGGTGTCCTGATTGCGGTTGCTGCGGCCACCCTCGCGACCGCACTCCTCAATCTCGCCTCGAGCGCGGGTGTGGCCGTGGTCGGCACGTTGCCGCGCGGCCTGTCAACGCCGCAAGTTCCGCTGTCTTCGTTGCACGAGTGGACAGTGCTGAGCGCGACGGCCGCCGCCATCGCGCTCGTCTCGTTCACCGACGTGAGCATGCTGTCGCAGACTTACGGATTGCGCAGCGGCGTGCCCGCTGACCGTAACCAGGAATGCGTCGCGCTGGGCATCGCGAATATCGCTGCCGCGCTGTTTCAGGGGTTTCCGGTCAGCGCCAGCGGCTCGCGCACGGCGGTCGCCGAAGCCGCCGGGGCGAAGACCCAGGGGACCGGTCTTGTCGCCGCGCTGGTGGTGGCGACCTTGCTCCCGTTCCTGCCATAGGCGCTGCACGATACGCCGCAAGCGGCGCTTGCGGCGGTAGTGGTGGCGGCATCGCTGGCGCTGCTCGAAACCCGCGGGATGCTGCGACTTTACCGGCTGCGGCGGGGCGAACTGGCGCAGGCGCTCGTGTGCTTCTCCGGGGTAGTGCTATCGGGCGTGATGACAGGCGTCGGCATTGCGCTTGGGCTTGCGGTACTCATGTTTCTGTGGCGCGCGTGGCGGTCCTATTCAGCGTGCTGGGCCGGGTCGATGGCGTGAAGGGCTACCACGATATCTCGCGACACCAGGACGCGCGCCGCGTCCCAGGCCTCGTGCTGCTGCGCTGGGACGCGCCGCTGTTCTTCGCAAATGCGCAGATCTTTCGCGAGCGCGTGCTGGGGGCGGTGCACTACGCACCACGGCAACGCGCTGGATCGTGATTGCCGCCGAGCCGGTCACCGATATCGACATTACCGCTGCCGACATGCTCACACTGCTCGACGAAGAACTCGACGGGCTGCACGTGCAGCTATGTTTCGCGGAGCTGAAGGGGCCGGTCAAGGACAGCCTGAAACGCTATGGAATCTTCGGGCGGATCGGCGAGCACCATTTCATGCCAACGGTGGGCCACGCGGTCGGCGAGTACCTCGAAACGCACCACGTCGGATGGCACGACTGGGAAGACGACGCGTGACCCCGAGAATCCAAAAGGGGCCGATTGCAGTCTCGCCCGTACTTAGCGTGCACCGCGGGCACGAGCGATGCTGGACATTATTGAAGTAGCGTGAACGGTGTCAGCTGTGGCATGCGCGCCTGCATAAACAGGCGATCGTGAATATTCCCATGGCAGGCGTGACCGCCGGGCGCGCATCGCAAAACGGGTGAAGCTTGTAGAGAGCGCGATGCTAAGCGGATGGGCGAAACTTCTTCTCCTCGCTGCGATTGTTACTTCGTGTGGTGCGTGCTCGCGGAAGGACGATAGCGGAATCGCTGTTCCCGGTCGGCACGACAGCAACGGCAGTGGTGCTTCATCGCCGACGACGGGTACGCGACCATGGGTTCTTGCCCGGCGACCCGGCGCAGATGTAAATACGTGCGCAGCCGCGAAGCGACAGGAGGAACGATCATGAATCCGCTTGACAGGGAGCTGCGGATCGAAGAGATCGAACTGGAGTTGGCAAAATTATTCGCGTCGCCCAAGGCACCTGCCATACGAAGTTACGCGGAAGGATCGAGTCTTTATCTTCATCTTTCGTGGATTGTCGCGTCCACCGGCGACACTCGCTGGATTCACGCTGCGTCGTGGCGCTCAGGTTCTCCGCACAGCAGATCGATCGCTACGGCGCAATGGAAACGGCAAGACGCAACGCGTTTCGGGAACGGCTTGGCTCATTCGTGCGGCGACGCTTTGACGAGCGATACAACCGACCTCCGCGACAAGGCGCCTGCTCGGTCGAACTCGATGTCGATGACGCGCTTTTTGAAGTACAGGAGGGTCCATCCTGAGGGCACCCGCACCTGTCGCCTGCACACCGATGGCGCCGCCGGCGGGCGTGGGACTGTCCGAGCCCACACGCCTGGCAAGCGTGAGCAAACCCTATCGCAACTTACGGAGAGCGAAATGAGGACCTATGCAGGGCAGTCCCAAGACGAACGGATTGCTGCACGGAAGTACAGAAAGCAAAAAGCGCAAGAACAAGCGGGCGGCTCGATGGTCGTTGAAGGGACAGAGTCCGACGCGACGCATAGCAGCGGCCAGCTATCCGAAAAAGGAAAGGAGGTGTGGCGCAGAGGCGCGGGAATAGATGGAGGCGGGAAAAGCACGTGACCCATTCGGGTGTGCGACATGGCATCCTGAACGCCGGCGCTGCCTGTAGGCATCTATCGAGGTGGAGCAGACTGCCACGGATCAGCGCAACTCAAGCTGTATCGGCTGATGATCCGCGGGGCGACTGGTCGGCTCTACGTCGCACACGCGATCCGCGGCGGCGATTGCGAATGCGATTGTCACGCGACCGGAATGCGTATTGGCGATCTGCCGATTACGCTAGACAATGTTTTCCCCTGACTTCGGCGCCGGCTTTCTTCGCGGTATGACAAGGGCCAAGGGGATACTTCCTGAGGGTGCCTGCCGGGAACAGTGTTTGCATCGTGACAGGCATGTGAATTGCGCCGACGCGTTCATGAAACCCCGCTCATCACCCCACCTGTCGCCGAGCCGGCAAGAACTGGCTCCCGCAGCACAAAGCTTGCGCGCGCTGAATTCGCTAGCCAGCGGCGTGGTCGTGATCGCTGCGCTGTACGTTGGACGAGGCGTGCTGATTCCAATAACGCTGGCGGTACTGCTCAGCTTCATCGTTGCGCCGTTCGTCGGACTGCTGAGGCGCTTGTGTTTCGGCAGGTTACCGTCGGTGATCGTCGCGGTGTTATGCGCGCTTTCCGTACTGTCGGCGGTCGGTGTGCTGATCGGCGCGCAGGTGGCGCAACTGGCGGAGGATCTGCCGCAGTATCAGTGGACGGTTGAGCACAAGATCCGTGTCGTGCAGGAAGATACCCTCGGCCGCGCCGATACGGTGCTCGCGAGCATATCGAATGCGCTGAAGCGCTTCACGCCGCCGCCTGGCGACCCGCGCAGGAAGGACAATCCGGTTTCCGCGAGCAGCGGTACGCCGATGCCCGTCGAAGTGCACGAACCTACGCCGTCGCCGATTGAACTTGCGCAGCGCTATCTGTCGCCGGTGGTCGGCCCGCTGGAAACAGCCGGTATTGTGCTGGTGGTCGCGATCTTCATTCTGCTGGAGCGCGAGCTGTTGCGCGACCGGATGATCCGGCTATTCGGTTCGGGCGACCTGCATCGAACGTCGACGGCGATCAGCGAGGCCGCCACCCGCCTGAGCCGCTATTTCCTGATGCAACTGGCAATCAATGCGGGCGTCGGCGTTTTTGTCGCAATAGGCCTTGCGATCATCGGGATGCCTGGCGCGCTGCTGTTCGGCGTCGTGACGGCGCTCCTGCGATTCGTGCCTTACGTCGGTGCGTGGATCGCGGCGCTGATGGCAATGGTCATGGCAGTCGCAGTCAGTCCAGGATGGTGGACGGCGGCCGGCACGGCAGGTCTCTTTGCAGTGACCGAGGGAGCCTCGAGTCAGTTGATCGAGCCGTGGTTATACGGGCGCGGCAACGGACTTTCCCCCCTTGCCGTGGTCGTCGCGGCGATTTTCTGGAGCTGGCTGTGGGGGCCGGTGGGATTGGTGCTATCAACGCCGCTGATGCTGTGCCTGGTGACGCTCGGCCGCCATGTTGAACGGCTCGAATTCCTTGATGTCCTGTTCGGCGATCGCCCTGGCCTGACGCCAGCTGAAAATCTTTATCAGAGACTGCTGGCCAACGATCCGGTAGAGGCATTGCAGCAGGCGGGCGCATTGTTGAAAGCGTGTTCGCTGGCGGCGTACTATGACGACGCGGTGCTGGCCGGTCTGCGGATCGCGCACGCCGACGTCCGGCGTGGCGTAGTGCCGGCGGCCCAGCTCAGACGGGTCCGGTCGGCGGCGCACACGATCATCGCCGGATTGGAGGAGGCCGGCGATGTGAGGATGATCGCGCCGGACGGTGAACGGGTGCAGACGGTACCCGTGTTATGTATTGGCGGTCGCGGCAAGCTGGACGATCTGCTGACCGCAATCGCTGTGCAGCTCCTGAACAAGCACGGTTTCGAGGCTTCGCTGGCAAGCTATGAGCGGTTTGCCGCAGGACGTCTTGATGAAGCGCGGCTTGCGGCGCGTCCAGTCATATCCGTGATTTCATTCGACGCGGGCGAGCCGCCGCCATATCTGCGCAAGCTGGTGTTGCGGCTGACCGAGACGCGGGTCTCCCGCGACGTGATACTGGGCATGACGGCAGACGACGAATCCGCTAGCGAACATTCTTCTGTCGTGGTACCGGGACGCACGATCCCCGTCGTTGCGTCGTTCCAACAGTTGCTGCGGACCTGCGCACAAGCTGCGCAACAGCCACTGGAACACGAGCAGGAGCCGGAACGTGACAATGCCAGCCATGCCATGCACTGAGACTGACGCATGACATCCCTCCTCCAGGAGCGAGATCATGGTCAATCGTCGCTGTACATCGCGGAGCGTGCCTGTTCAGCATGTTCAGCAGATTGTGGAAATTCTTACGCACAGATTCGGGAATCAGGATGGCCAATATGCAATACGAGCGGAAGATGGAACAGGGACGCTACGAAGCATTTACGCTGGCGCCGCGCGGCTGGGTGCCGAACAATCGCAAACTTGCTGTGGCGATCTACCGAGCGGCGATACCTGGCGGGAGCAACGATCTGACCATCGAATTTGAGGCGCTTTTCGAACATAACCAGTGGCCGCCGCAATGGCGCAACAGCATCTTTGACTATCATCATTTTCATTCGACGGCGCATGAGGTGTTAGGCATCGCATCAGGCTCGGCTGAAGTCATCGTTGGCGGCCCCGGTGGACGCGTGCTCACGTTGCGTTCAGGCGACGCGCTGCTGCTGCCTGCCGGCACCGGACATTGCCTGCAATCATTCGCCGGCAATCTGCGCGTGGTGGGTGCCTATCCGCCGGGACAACAGTGGGACATCCGGCGCGGGGCGCTGACCCCGGACGAGCTTGTTGCAATGGAGTCGCTACCGTTTCCCCCGAGCGATCCGGTGCTTGGCGAGCGCGGTCCCGTCATTGAGCAATGGCTTGGTGTGGCGTGAAACCGCAAAACCTCAAAAGAATCGTTCGTTCAATAGAACGTCACGCTCGCTAAGAGCCAGTCACACGGCTGATCGCCCCTCGATGATCGTCGCGCTGAGCAAAGCAAAAAGGATTCAAAATTATTCGGGATAACTTCCCCTCCCGCTTTCGATCGATATGTGTCGGCCTGGCCGTGGACGCATCGATGGTGAGGGACGCCGCGCGGCCGGCTCAACGGGCCGCGCCGCGCAGACGCTGATACCAGTTCACCAGGTGATCAGGAGTACAGCAAGTGTCGAAAGGACGTTGCCGACGATCGTCATGGCGGCCATCTCGGCGATCCGTTTGAGTTCGATCGTGAAGCCCAACACCGATTCGGCCATATATGCGTGAGCTTTCT
Organism: Paraburkholderia aspalathi; assembly: GCF_900116445.1. Lineage (GTDB taxonomy): Bacteria > Pseudomonadota > Gammaproteobacteria > Burkholderiales > Burkholderiaceae > Paraburkholderia > Paraburkholderia aspalathi. The sequence continues at coordinate 33,418 of NZ_FPBH01000024.1, read as the reverse complement.
CCGGATGGGCGGCGGTTGCTTCGAAATCTTTGGGATCGACGGCGCCGATCGCGGCAATCAGCGAACGCTCGCCGCTCGCCCGAAGTTCGGCATAGCGCACCGCGACACCCGCCGCGAACACGGCGAGGAACCTGAACGTATAAAGCAATTGCGCAGCGCCGTACGGGAGTTCGATCAACCCACGCGAGCAGAAACCTTCGAGGCCGAGTGCCTGCGCATGATGAGTACGCAGCCAGGCCACTGCATGCGTCGTCGTCCAGCCCAGCAGCGCGCCCACGGCGACTGAGCCAGCGATGCCCCATGCCGTCATGCCCAGAAAGCCGACCGGGAACACGTGCTGTGTGTCTGCTGGTGCATTTGGACACAGCGCGGGTCTGGCAAGCACGAACGGCAGCGCGACGCCATCGTTCAAGCCGTCTTCGCCCAGAGCGCGAAGCGCACGCGCTCCAGACGGCTGGAGTGACGCTCCTGCACGTCATGCGCGAGCACAAGGTCGGTCGGCGCGAGAATGGCGGCAAGCTGCAGCGATGGTCCCCAGTCAGGATGCAATATGCCGACACCAGGCCAGCGTCAGGAGCGGCACCGTGACGATCATGCCAAGCAATCCGAGCCCGCAGCGGCAAGCCCCATAACGCGTCGAGTACCGGTACCCTCAGCCTTAGGCCGATCGCGAACAGCGACACCAGGAGCTCGCCCTGCGTGAGGATGCGCGGCATGCCGGCATCGTGCGAGAGAGAGCAAGCAGTCCGATACCCGCCGGGCCGAGCGCGAAGCCGGCAGCCAGATAAGGCATCGCGGTGCTGCAAGGCAGGCGCTCGACCATCGAACTCGCAATGCCCATTTCCACGAAGATGCCGCCGACGATGGAACTACGCTGTCTCGCGCATGCTGCGTGCGCCTGCCCTCAGGGCTCGCGGCCGAACGCTTCGCGCAACTTGTGTTTGGCTTTTTCGAGTACGTCGCGGCGCGACCTGGGAAGGTTTCTGCCGGCCCGGTTGATATAGAAGTTCAGCATCGACATGGCCGATTGAAACGGCGTGCCTTTGCGACGGCGACTCTGCGTGGACGAACGTTTCAGCGATTGCGCAATCTCCTCCGCGCTGCCTGTCCTGAAGATGCCGGCGTCGATGTCCATTGCGTCGCTGGTTTCCATCACGTGGTGCGACCAGCGGTTGGGCGACTTGCTCGCGTGGTAGTGGGCTCGATGTGCGGCCCTCGCCTTCGCGTGGCGCTGGCGGGCAGGCCGGCCGGCATGGCGCCGCGTCGAGGGGTGAGGGGATTTCGTACGTGGCATGCGGGCCTTCGAACAGGTGATCGTAGTCGGGAAGTGCGCAATGCCTGTGCCTGGGCTTGTGGATACGGGTACGAAGAATGCTGGGTAGCCCATGAAGGAACTCACCATTTCGGTGGGTTGGAACTCATGGAGAATCTCATGTCACAGAAGCTTTTCGTGAGCGACATTGAAACCATCCGCAAGCGCGCCCGCGACCATATTGCCGAAGGAGCCGTGACCGCGGGCTATCGCGCCGACCGCGAGACCGTCCTGAAGCTGCTCAACGACGCGCTCGCCACGGAGATCGTTTGCACGCTGCGCTATCGCCGCCACCATTTCATGGCGAAGGGCATTCAGTCGAAGAGCATTGCCGACGAGTTCCTGCAGCACTCAAACGAAGAGCAGCAGCACGCGGACCAGATCGCCGGGCGCATCGTGCAGCTCGGCGGCGAACCGAATTTCTCTCCCGACGGACTGCTCGCGCGCAGCCACGCGGAATACGTCGAAGGCCAGACACTGGGCGACATGATTCGCGAGGATCTGGTCGCCGAGCGAATCGCGATCGACAGCTATGGCGAGATCGTGCAGTACCTCGCCGACAAGGACCCGACATCGCGCCGTATGATGGAGAACATTCTGGCTGTCGAAGAGGAACACGCGGATGAGATGGCCGATTTGCTTGAAGGCATGCCGTAAAAGATCGGGAAGTAGATGGCGCGGCACCACGCTTGCACGTACGGATGGAAGGCCGCTGCGACAGATGTCGAGGTATCGTGTTCGAATGCTAACTAGTGAGATGCGCGCGGAACGGGTACTTGTCGATTTGTTGCGCCGGACATCGGATGCGGATCCTTCTACAATTTTGTCAACGAGGGGGCCGCGTCGACCGCGGGAAAGCCTGACCGGATGGTGTTCGATCTTGACCCGGACCTGTCTTTGACTGGAGCGCGATGATTGAAGCGGCGCCGCTCACACGCGAACTGCCTGCCGAGTTCGGCACTCTAATCGTGGTGCAAAACGAGCGGGGGCAACGGGCTGCACGTGGTGGTGCCGCTTGCGAATGCGCTGGGCTGGGAGGAGCTCAAGGTGTTTTCGCAGACGATCGCTCAACATATGGCCGGGACGCTGTCCGAGCGTTTCAGCGCGAAGATGGGCAAGCAAAACCGCAAGAAAAAGATATTCGTCGACTATCTGCGCAACAACCGCGGATCGAGCATAAGCGCGGTATTTTCGGCACGCGCGGGCAGGGGTAGGTGTATCGGTGCCGCTTGCGTGGGATGAAGGCAAACGTACGACGAGCGGTGATCAATGGACCGTCGGCAACCTGCGCGAACGCCGCGACACGCTCAAAGGCCACCCGTGGGCCGGTTACGTGAAGTGCCGGCAGCGCATCGCCGCGGCAACGCGAAAGAGTCTTGGTTGGTCAGGAAAAGGCGATTGAAGGCGTTCGTGCGGAACGTTCCTTGCTCGACCAGATAGTGAAAGCAGGGAATTTCGAAACCCGTAAGCCATGCGAAGGAGAAACCATGAAGACCATCGAGTTCATCCGGGGTGCCTGCAGCATCGCATGCGTAACCTTCGCGCTGAGTGCGACTGCGCAAACCAGCGGCTCGGCCCCGCCGGCAAGTTCCGAAACGATGGGGCAACATCTCGATGACGGCACGATCACCACGAAAGTGAAAGCCGATCTGCTCACCGCGAAAAACGTGAAGTCGGCTCATATCCGTGTGCAGACACGCAAGGGCATCGTCTGGTTAAGCGGCACGGTGCCGACAGTGGACGATAAAGCGGCTGCCGCAGAGGTGGCGCAGAACGTCTCAGGTGTCGCCGGCGTAAAGAACAATCTGAAAGTCGCCGCGCAATGAGCGTCTCGCATTCCCTTGTGCGACGAACGGGCAGCACCAGATCGCACGCCCGGGCGCCAGTCCCGGGCTTCAATCCGTGGTATTCGGCGCTCGACCCCAGACGAAGAGACATCTGCGCAATGAGTGTCAGGCGCTGTCGGCCACCGCATCGATGACCGTGGCGATACGGTTTCGCCGCGCGGAAGTACGCGGAGTGAGACGCGGTACCCAGGTCATCAAACACGATCATCGCGAATTTCGACGCGCCGCGCGTAAAGGATACAGACTGGTTCGCAATTCTTTCGTATGCGTAGACGAGGAGAACGGGTGAACAGTCTTTGCCTGCGTGCCTGCATGCCTGCGAATGCCGAAGGTGCACGTCGTGCGCTGCATCGTTGTCAAATCGTCGATGAGCAGGGCTATGGCCGCGTAGCACACAGTCGCGCCTCGATGCCTCGATGCCTAGCCGTCTTCGCCGACTTCAGCAGGATCCGGTAATTCGGGCAGATTGCCGCTCTCGTCCGGCGGTACCGGTTGTGCCTGGTCGTCTTCCGATGCAGGTATGCCGGCGACGTTGTCAGGAGGTATCTGCGTGGATTGCATCGCTTTCTCCAAAAAACCTTATGGATGAAGACAGCGCATGTTGTGTGCCAATGTTCTACGCGCCCAGTATTACCGCGAGCCGTGCGTCAGGAAGGCACAGACCTTGCGGCATAATCGACGACAGCAGGAAACAGTTGCGCAGCAAGCGGCGAACGCCGCATTCACCGAACCAGACTTCGGCGAACGGGTGATGAAACAGCCAACTAATCAGGGCACGGCCAGGCAACAGCTGATGGCGGCAGCGCTCCTAATTATTGACGGCAGTTGGTGGCTGCAAGCGCGCTAGCGACAGCCGATGATGCCGGTTCGGCGTCGATTCGCAGTCAGAGGATCTGGGTTGAACGCCTCATGACCAGGTAGGCGCCGGAGCAGTAATGCCGGCGGGCTTGCAAGGTGGACAAGCGCGGACTTACTGCTCCGGCAGTATCGATGCAATCGATGCATGCGATCCGGTTCTCGCAAGGGTGGGAATGAACGCATGCGCTTGCATCGCGGAAGATGCAATCATGGACTCGAAAATTCATTGCCAGATGAACATCTGCGGCGGCGATTTCACGCACGTCAGAAAATGCTTCCGTGACTGGAAATCGCAGCCGCTCGTGTATCGCTGGAATCAGCGGATGTTCGAGGGAAAACAGGAAGTGCGTCCTCTACCCGGACGTGTATTCAACAACGGCGAGGTCGCGCATCAGGCGCTCGCACGCGTATGCGGACCGGACGATCCCTATGCACTTGCCGCCGAGATTCGCGATGGCGAGCGCGACCTGTGGCTAGTGATGGCAGCGTTCGAAGAAGAAGGCTGAGGCGCTCCGCGCGCCTTGTCTTCTCTCCCTGCGGCCGGCGATCGGCGCGCTCAACGAGCCTGCCTCGCCGAATGCGATCTGAAACATTGCGCCGCATGTATCCGCGATCCGCGGCGTTTCGGCGAAAACATCGACCAGGGAGAAAAAGCATGAAATGCCGGTGTTTCCTTCAGGTGCTGGCTGCCGCGTTGGGTCTTGGTGTCGCGTCGACCGGCGCAGCGTATGCGCAAACGAGCGATGCAGCGGCGGGCACTGTGAAGCTGTCGGCGGCGGACCAGCAGTTCGTGCAGGATGCTTCGCAGACCAATGCCACCGAAATCGCGGCAAGCAAAATAGCGTTCAGGAATTCGGGCGATCCGCAGGTCAGGACATTCCTCCAGCAAATGATCACCGACCATACGAAGCTTGCGCGCAGCATGGGCGCACTGTTTGCCAGAAAGGGGCTGGACGCCGCACCGGCCGCCGATTCCGCGCTGGTCGGCAAGCTGGAGACGCTTAAGGGCAAGGAGTTCGATCAGGCGTACGTCGAACAAATTGCGCTCGAGGGTCACCGGAAGGCGGTCGATCTGTTCCAGACCGAGAGCGAAAGCGGCAGCGATGCGCAACTGAAGGCCGCGGCCGGGCACGCGCTGCCGACCATCAGGCATCACCTCGCGATGGCGCAGCAACTCGCTGGCGTGATGAAGGGGTAGTCACGACTGCGATTTTGCGCGGCTAGCCTATGAGAATTTCCGATGCACATCACTTTTCCCGACTACCAGCCGGTATTCGACGGTGCGAATCTGACAATGCGTTTTACGACGCGCGTCGACGGCAAGCCGGTTGAATCCACCATTATCGCCGAGGCGCTGGAAGATCATTTTGACGCCGATTCCGCGCTGGAACCCGTCTTGCTGGCTGCTTTCGACACCGGCCGCAATCGCATCCATTCGGTTTGCGCGGAAGCGCTCGATCGGAACGGTGGAAAAGACGTCGTGTCACATAGCGGACTGTTCGGGGTGGACAGCATGGAACCCGATCACGACACCACGGCATAGTCCCCCCTGCGCGTCACCGCGCGCATTTGCGCCTTGGCGTACGCCGGGGTGGAGGGCATAGTCCGCAACCGCCAAGTCAACGATTGAAGGAGGGCACATGTCACTCATCGTCGCAGCACGCTTTACGACATTCCCCGCCGCTGAAGATGCGGCGCAACGGCTCTTCGCTGCGGGTTTCGTCGAGGAGGACGTCGCGCTGTTTTTCGTTAATCCGCGCGGCCAGCACGCGCGGTTTCGACTCGGTGGCGATACCAGCACCGACGCAAACGCGAGGGAAGCGCCGAAGGGCGCCGGCATGGGCGTCACGATTGGTGCGGTGGTGGGTGCGATGGTCGGCGTCGGAATATTTGCAGCATTTTCGGCGCCCCTGGTCGTGTCGCTGATCGCAGCCGGGGTGGGTGCGTATGTCGGTTCACTGGTCGGCGCGATGGCACGTACCATCGAAGCCAATAAGACAGGACACGCGGTGCCGTATTACGAAGAAACCCGGGAATCCGGCGTGCTGATTGCCGTACACGTGTCGCCGGACAACCAGTTGGACGCCGCGCGGGTGTTGCGCGACGCGGGAGGCGCGGAAATCGAACGCGCGAGCGGCCGCTGGCAGCAAGGACGGTGGGCTGACTTCGATCCAACCAGAAAGCCGGAGCCGCTCAACGAAGTCAGCGGGAAGCACGTATGAATCGAGGGAATTTTTCGCCGGGGTTTTCAGCGAACCAGGAGACAGGAACGGCCTGCATACGCCAGCCGATCTGCATACCCGGCGGTACGTTCCAGGCACGCCCTATGCGCATAGATTCGTGGTTCTGGGCTGCTGCATGAGGGTATGCGGCGACAGACTCCATGGTTGACGAAACCCCAGGAGGTATTGAATGGCTACGAATATTGTTTCCCTGCTGAACGATCTGATCGAAACGTCGAAGGATGGCGAGAAGGGCTTTCTGAAGGCGGCGGAAGACGCGCATGACGGGCAACTGAAAACGCTGTTTCTGTCGCGGGCCGAAGACTGCGCGCGTGGCGCACGTGAATTGCAGGATGTGGTTCAAGGCTTGGGCGGCAAGCCGGAAATGCACGGCAGTATGAGCGGTGCCTTGCATCGCGGCTGGCTCGACGTGAAGTCGGCGGTGACGGATCGCAGCGACCACGAAATCCTGGCTGAATGCGAAAAAGGCGAGGATGTAGCGAAGAAGCGCTATCACAACGCGCTTGAAGAGGATTTGCCGTCGGACGTTCGCAGCGTCGTTGAGCGTCAGTATCAGGGCGTGCTGCAAAACCATGATCGCGTGCGTGACCTGCGCAACCAGTACGCGGAGGTCAGGCATTGATCGGTGGTAAGCGCCGGCGCTCCAACGGGCGCCGGTTGTAGAATGCCCCTGACCACGACGATTACTCAGTCGTGGTCATCAGGCGGTGTTCACGCTCGTCGCTCCCTTGATTTTTATGAACTACTTCTTCGGCTGCGGATCTATCGTCTGCCGTCGGCTCCGATCCGGAGAGCCATACAAGGCCCTTGCGGGACGTCACGTGAATATGAGTTGACTTGATGTTTCTGGCGGTCATTCGATCTGCCGATGGTGATGGTGCCGTCCGTATCATGTGCCAGCATAGGAGATACCTCCAGCGACAGCCAGCCGTCAACCCCGCCGGTGCTGTCGTGGACGGGACGGAAGAGGTCGGCGGCCCGGCTCCGATCCTCGATCGCGAGTTCGCAAAAACAGGGCCTCGCCAGATTTCCCTTCAGCCTTCAGTTGCCGGATGGCGGCGTCAAAGGAGTCTGCCTCCATAATGGCTTCAGTATGGAAACAACGTAGCGATAGAATATCCGGATGAGTGGTCCATCAGGTATCACATCATTCATGGCGTAAAGCCACATTATTTAATTAAGGCTGCGTTCAGCGAAAATATTAAGGTTGACCATAAAGACGTCGACGCCGCAGTGGTGCGATTGATTTTATTATTTTTTATAAGTAGATCATTATGTTAGGATAATTAACTTAATTTTTACGCAAAAAATATGCCGCCCGATACTCCATAGCTAAGGGCAACATGACCACCCTATTCACGTTGACGCGCGACCATATATCTACGCCGCAGGGCTATGTTTCGACAGGTTCATACCCAGCGGCATATGGATATACTGGAGGCCTGCTTGACGACGCGAACGTGAACTGGAACGCAGCGGTGACCGACGCATCGAATCGGTTTGGTATTGCCGCACAGCTTGACGGCAATACCGGGTTTTTCGGCTCATTCGTGCGTGGCTAGGCTATACTGAATCGGAGGCGGGCGCCAACGGCATTAGCATTGACGACACACAGTTCGAAGCCGCATCGGACGACCTAGCGAGGAGTTTCCTCGGGGAAATAGTTTCCAAGGTGCAATTCCGGATATGCAGACGATCGGGGCAGAGGACGTGTCCGATATGGAAAGCGACATGGTCCTGCCAGAGGCCGCATGGGCTGGTGCCTTGGCGGATGGCTTCCTCCTAGGCGGAAACTACGCAAGCTTTGTAGATCAAGATGGCAATTCTGTCCAAACCATGGGAAACATCGATAACGCTCTAACCGGGGCTCTGGCAGGCTTGGGGCGAGTAGTTGCTGATGGGTTAGATCTGCCAGCGCCGTTGGAATTGTTCTCGAATCTTTTTGGGCCAAATGGCTCTTCGGGAACTTCGATCCGGGGGGCGAGTTCATATCTCGACAAGATATCCGCTAATCGACGGACCGTACCTCCCGCTCGTCGCTGCTCCATTTAACGATAGCATGGCGGATTCTCTGATCATCGATCTGTCCGGGAACGGCATGCGGCTGATTCCATTAGCGCAGTCAAACGCGTACTATATGACCTCTACGGCACAGGTTACGCCGTGCATACCGGGTGGGCCGGGCCAGAAGCCGGGATTCTGGTCGACGATAATAACGCTAATGGAAGTGTCGATAACATCACCGTACGCGGTTCCCTGTTTGGATGTCCGCATAGCCCACGCAGCAGGCTTTTCAGGTCGATTGGAGAACCCAATCTTAAGGCAAATCCCGACAATTGACGGAGTCAGAGGAAACCATGCCGTGCCATCTCGTCATATCCGATATTTCTCTCTGTCTGTCATGTCGTCGAATGTTGATCAATATAATTAACCTTATTGAGGGATTCGAAGTTTATCGACAGCCGAATTATCAATGCAACTACCCGGTCGGCAGGAGTTCGGCCACAAATGGTAGTCTCCCAAGGCTTGCCGATACGGCGATTACGGGATCGGGGAATGGCCCGTCCCCATCAAAAACCTCTTCAGCTGCCGTTCCGCTTCGAATACTTCGTGAAGAGTACCTCTTGTGAGCTGGGCCTCACACAGCAGGAACTGGTAGGTTGCTAGGGTTGATTTCATGTGATGGCAAAACAGGTCGGACCGCAAGAACGCAAACCTGAACACAGTCTTGTACTCGAAGCACGTGGCCCAGGTGAGGACGTTCCTGGCGAATTCCGTCAGGGCTCGCAGCTTCGGCTTGTGCAAAGCCGGATATAGCGGAATGGCCTCGTCCCACCTTCGGTAGATCAACGCGACCGATCTCCATCCGAAGACATGGCAGTATGAGCATTCACTGATCCACGAATGAGCGGAGGCGTGTCATGGACGTTACCTCGCTGAGCATTGATCTTGCCAAGAACGTCTTCCAATTGTGCGGCGTTGACGAGCGCGGCCACCCGGTATTGAGCCGACGAGTCAGCCGCAACAAGCTCCTGGAAGTGTTCGTTTGCCTGCCATGCTGCCGCATTGTGATGGAAGCCTGTGGTGGAGCGCATTACCGGGCTCGGCGGTTCTCTGCAATGGGGCATCACGTCCAGATCATCGCGCCGCGATTCGTCAAGCCGTTCGTCAAATCGCAGATGAACGATCGAAACGATGCGGAGGCGATTGTTGAAGCGGCATCCCGTCCGACGATGCGCTACGTCGCAGTCAACAGCGTTGAACAGCAAGACATCCAGTCCATGCATCGCATCCGCAGTCTGCTGATGCGGGACCGCATCGCACAGATCAATCAGATTCGAGGCCTGCTGGCTGAATACGGTGTGGTCATTGCCCAAACACCTCTGAACGTAAGGACGCAACTCCCCGCGATTATCGACGACGAGCGCAATGAGCTGACAGGACTGACCCGCGCAATGATGCGCGACATGTACGACCGACTTGCACTGCTCGACAGGCAGATCACACGGTATGATGATCTGATCCAGCAAGTGCACAAGGCATCGCCCACTAGCCAGCGCCTGGAGAAGATCCGTGGGGTCGGACCGATGATCGCAACCGGCGTCATCGCTGCGACCGGAAGCGCCTCTGAGTTCTCAAACGGCCGGTAGTTTGCAGCGTGGCTTGGCTTGACGCCACGTCAGCACTCCTCAGGCGGCAAAGATCGTCTGTTCGGTATTACGAGGCGCCGTAACGGGTATCAGCGAATGCTGCTGGTATACGGTGCCCGATCGGTCGTTCAGCAAGCCGTAAGGCATACGGACAAACTATCCCGATGGATACTCGAGGTTCAGGCGCGACGCGGAACAAACGTGGCCGTCGTAGCACTCGCGAACAAGATTGCCAGAACGATTTGGGAATTGCTCGCACGCGGTCGGGAGTATGCGCCGCCGGTATAAACGGACACCCGATACATCATGTGTCGCAGCTACACCTCTTCTTTGGTTGCACAAGTGATCTGATTCAATGGCAAAATAGGTTGGACCGTCGACGATAGAACCTGCACAGACTTAGGGCTTTCGAAGCCGTGGATATATGAAGGAGTCGTCGGGCGAAATCCATTGGGGCCAGGCACAGCTGTGCCATCAACAGGCCGAATGTATATATGCAATCCAGCACCTGCTTGCTGTAGACCAGATCATTTGGCAAACGGGACGAGGCCGAGTATAAGCGTGCTGCCTTTACCTGCCAGCCAAAATCGCAACATTGTTTGCAATCCGGGAGACGTTCACATAAGTCTTCTCTACTCATCCAGCGGAGCGAGCCGCCTATGGAACAGGCGCCCGGTGATACGCGCGTGCGATGATGACTCGCCAACAGGAATCACCGGGTTCTTCTTCCGTTCTGTCCGACCGCGGCGCTCAGGTGACGCGCGCGGCAATTTATTTCCGCACCGAATCTTGAGGAATCGGATTCTTGTCCTGGGACGATTCAAGCGCGTTCTCGGATGGTGGATGGCGGCGTTTTTCCTGTGAGTCTTGCGCGTTTTGAGCCGTGTCCGCCAATGATCTGGCGCGCAGCCCTGTTTCGCGTGAGACGGGTTGCCCGGGATCTATCCAGGTCGAGCCACCCGTTGACGGCGGATCGCTAGCAGGAAAGGTATTCTCGACGGCCTCGTCGATCTGCTCCTCGGTTTTGTCGGCATGCGGGTGACGCTCGTTCGGGAGCATATTTTTATCGGCATCTTGCCGGGTACCGTGCGGCATATTTCTGCTGCTCGACATGATGAACTCCAGTTGCGTGGCATTCGCATAGTGCCAGCAAGCAGCGTTCCACCGAGGCGCTTTGCGGCGCTGCTGCGCAAGCGCTCATTGATGAGATCAGGCGTCGGACCTTCAGCGCAATTAAGTTCCCGAAGTCGCGGAACACACTGTGCTGCCTATGATCCGTGGCGCGTCGTCGAAAGCCAGATCGCTCTGAAGCATGCGTCCGCGGCCCGAGCTATGCATCTTCCGAGTTATGCATCTTCTCAGCAGAGAAGGGGTGCGACGTGACTGGCCGATGAGCGGGAGGTTGCACCACGCCAGCCTTTGTAAATGCTCCCCGGAGCGATGTAAGGCTTGCCGCTGAAATTCGTCGTGCAACACCGCGGGAGACGATGTTTGCGGGTACACAGATTCGGGAATAAGGGGGCGATATGCAGTACGGCCGGAAGATAGAACGGGGACACTACGAGGCGGTCACGCTGGCGCCGCGCGATTGGGTGTCGAACAACCGCAAGCTTGCCGTGGCGATTTACCGAACCGCGATACCGGACACATGCAACGATCTGCCGACCGAATTCGAGGCGCTTGCATAACCAATGGCCGCCGCAATGGCGCAACGGCATCTTCGACTATCACCATTTTCATTCGTCGGCGCACGAGGTGTTGGGCATCGCATCGGGTTCGGCGGAGGTCATCATTGGCGGTCCCGGTGGACGCGTGGTCGCGTTGCACTCGGGCGACGCACTGCTGCCCGCCGGCACCGGGCACTGCCTGCAAGGATTCGCCGATAATCTGCTCGTGGTGGGCGCCTACCCGGCAGGCAACAATGGGAAATCCGGCGCGGTAAGCTGACCCCGGAAGAATTGATCGCCATGGAGTCGCTGCCGTTTCCCCCGAGCGACCCGGTGCTGGACGAGCGCTGCCCTCCGCAATTGAGCGGGAGTGTACGGCGCTCATCGCTATTGGCCGTTCTGTTGCGTATCCGGCGTTAACCGGTTCATGCCATTCCTGCCGTTCATGCCATTCGCGCCGTTCGGCGTCATCGAGTTAGGTGAGGCACCAGTCCCAGTCCCTTGTCCGCCGCCGGTAGCGGTACCGCCCGGGCTGCCGTAGCCGCCCATGTTTTGTGTCGGGGAGGTGGCCGGCCGAGCTATGGTGCCATTCGTGCCCGTTGCTCCGCCTCCATTGCTGCCACCGTCACCGCCACCTCCTACGCCAGCGCCGCCGCTCCCTCCAGCACCACCTGCCTGCGCATACGCGCCGCCGGTACATGCCATCATCAGCGCCGAAACAAGCAGTTTTTTCATTGAGGTTTTCATCGTCCGATCCTCCAGAAGTGAGAGTTACGTTGTAGCGAGCCTGTGACGACCCGCGTACGACCCCGACCGCAATCCCTATGCCTCACTGGCTATGCTCACTCGCTATTGATTGCCAACTTCCTGTGCCGACTCAGATAGCGCTTGCGACTTTGGTGCTGCCCGGGCGTTGATCTCCGTTCATAACTCGTTGTCAATGCAGGCGATAACCTGTAAGAGGAGGCGGCGCTCAAGTGGTCCGTTGCGCTGCCGCCGCTGCATAGCTTCGCAGTGCTGTCGTTCGTCACAAGCTGTCATCCGCTATGGCGATGGGACGCGGGGTTGGATTCTTGCGTCAATCTGGATGCGTCTCGCGTCGTCGCAGCTATTGTCGACAGTGACTAGACTGCGGTTTCGCAACTGCGTGTCGAGCCGACCGGGCACACGTGTTGCGCGGCCGGTCCGTACGGCGGAGAAAATGCCGCAGATGGATTACGGAGGGAGGCAGTCATGAGACAAGTCGTGTTAGGCGTCTACGACCGCTACGCGGACGCGTGTACGGCGCAACGGGCACTACGCGAGGCTGGCGTTGCGCAGGCCGATATTGCCACCTACTCAATGTCGGTTGACGCCCCCGTCGGAAAGGGGCCGCGTGTCTATGCACCGGGCGGTGGCGATGTGGGCCATCACAAGCCGGTATTCGATCAACTCGAACAACTGTTCGCACGGCTCTTCAGCCGGGGCGAGTATCCGCGAGTAACTGAGGATTACAGGGAATTTATTCGCCGAGGCGGGACGGTTCTCAGCGCCGATGTTTCTGAAATGCAAGTCGATCTGGCGCGTGAGCTGATGCGCCGCGCGGGCGCAGCCGACATCGAGGAGCGCGCCAATGCCTGGCGAACTGGGTCCATGCAAGCGGATACGTCAGAGCGCGCGGACGACCGCGGTAGCCCGGCGGCCTGGTACCCTTCAAGCCAGTACGATCCGGCGACAGGGCAGCAGGACGGCGGGATGTTACGCAGCAGACCTGCTGCGGGCATGGCTGCTTCGTTGGATGCAATGGACAAGCCCGGAATTTCGAGTGGCACATCGCCGGCTTCGGCATTGCCACCGGAATCGACCAGCGAAGCTTATGCCGCTGCCGGGACCGAAACTCAGCGCAGTGTCTTCTCGTCGACCGAGCCGAACATGGTCGGCGGGATGCAACAGGCAACAACGCGCACGGAGGGTGGTGGATCGGGTCCGTCCGTTGACCAGAGGCAGCAATCGGGTGCACCCGACGTCGGGCTCCCCCGCACAGCGGAAGGTGTGGACGCGGATCTCAAATCCCGCGCAGCGGCGCCGCTCGATGACAGCACGAGCGCCGCGAACGTGCAGCATATCTCGCGAACACGCCTCATGGATGATCCTGTCACGGACAACCCGCTGGACGGCGACCCTTACGACGATGAATTCCGCAAGGACTACGAGGCTCACTACGCGAATACCGGTGCCTCATACGACGAATATCGGCGCGCCTACACACATGGAGCCACGCTCGGGCAGGACGAGCGATATCGCGGACAGGACTGGCAACTGATCGAGCCGGGCGCTCGCGAGCATTGGGAGTCGCACTATCCAGAAAGTGGGTGGGAACGGTTCAAGGCTGCAGTGCGTCAGGGCTGGGAACGCGTTACGGGCCACTGATGCGGCTTGCCATTACGCTGCCGTCATCGCTGATTGCTGTGCGGGAAACACCCCAGCCCCGTCAGCGTATTTCATTTGCCCCTTGGAGACCGTCATGACCGAGCCGAAATATCCTACTCCGCCTTTTCCGAACCAGCAGCAGGAGCAGACCTCCGGGCAAACTGCAGCGATGAAGCCGAAGCCGGATCACGGCGAGAAATCATATAGAGGTTCAGGGCGTCTCGCAGGTAAAGCCGCGATTATCACTGGCGGCGATAGCGGCATCGGCCGCGCTGTCGCTATCGCCTTCGCGCGCGAGGGCGCCGACCTGCTAATCTCCTATCTCAACGAAGACGACGACGCGCGCGAGACCGCGCGCTGGGTGGAAGAAGCGGGCCGAAAGGCGCTGCTGCTGCGCGGTGACATCACGAGTCCCGCGCATTGCAAGGAGATCGTCGAGCGGGCGCTCGAGGCGTTTGGACGGCTCGACGTGCTGGTGAACAATGCGGCCTACCAGATGAGCTACCCGTCGCTCGAAGACATCAGCGACGAGGAATGGGACAAGACCTTCGATACCAACATCGGCGCAATGTTCAGGATTACGCGGGCGGCCGTGAAATATATGAAGCCCGGAGCGTCGATCGTGAACACGTCGTCGATCAATGCGGATCATCCTAATCCGGGGTTGATTGCCTACGCAACGACGAAGGGCGCGATCCAGAACTTCACGGGCGGCCTCGCTCAATTGTTGGCGCAGAAGGGCATACGGGCGAACTGCGTCGCGCCGGGGCCGATCTGGACGCCGCTGATTCCGTCGACGATGCCGGTCGAAAAAGTCGAGAAATTCGGCGAGCAGGTGCCCATGAAACGCCCGGGCCAGCCTGCCGAGCTGGCAGCCGTCTATGTCATGCTGGCGTCCGACGAAGCAAGCTATATCTCGGGCGCAACGATTGCCGTAACGGGCGGAGCGCCAATTATCTAGTTCAGTAAATCAGGTCCGACGGTCGCCTTCAGCAAGGCAATAGCGCTTGCCGCACGGCACATCGCCCGCGCACCGAGCAAGCGTTGCTGCACCTTCCGTCCATCAGGAGAAGATCCATGGATACGCCTATCGTTGCAACGGCGCAAGATACCGCTCCGCCGGCTGTCGAGCGTGTGCCGGTGACATTCGAGATCAACGGCAAAACCCAGTCGTTCGAAGTAGAAGCGTGGACCACGCTGCTCGATCTGTTACGGGAACACTGTCATTTGACCGGGACGAAGAAGGGCTGCGATCACGGTCAATGCGGCGCCTGCACAGCGATCGTCGGCGGTCAACGCATCAACACCTGTCTCGCGCTGGCGGCCGTGCGCGACGGTGCGTCGATCACGACCATCGAAGGACTCGCGCAAGGCGACAGCTTGCATCCGGTGCAACAGGCTTTCATCGACCACGACGCGTTCCAGTGCGGCTACTGTACGCCCGGGCAAATCTGCTCGGCGGTGGCGATGCTCGACGAAGGCCGCGTCAAAAGCAAGGACGATATCCGCGAACTGATGAGCGGCAATCTGTGCCGCTGCGGCGCTTACGTCAATATCGTCGCGGCCATTCTGGAGGTAGCCAATCGGGCGGGGTCTGGGCGGCAATCGCAGGGAGCGCGCTCATGAACCGCTTCTCCTATGCTCGCGCGAGTGCCGTGCGCGAGGCGCTCGAACAGCGCCGCGCGAATGGCTCTGCCGTGTTCATTGCCGGTGGAACCAACCTGGTCGACCTGTTGCGTGAGGATGTGGCGCGACCGGCGACGCTGGTCGACATCAATCGCTTGCCGCTGAAAAGCATTGAGGCTACGCCCGGCGGCGGTCTGAAGATCGGCGCACTGGTGACCAACAGTGCGCTCGCCTATGACGAAACCGTCGCCGCGCGCTATCCGCTGCTCGCCGAGGCAATCCTTGCCGGCGCGTCCGCACAGATTCGCAATGTAGCGACCGTGGGCGGTAATCTCCTGCAACGCACGCGTTGCTACTATTTCTACGACGCCGGTACGGCTTGCAACAAACGCGAACCGGGCACCGGCTGTCCCGCGATGGACGGCCTCAACCGCATCCACGCGATCCTCGGCGCGAGCGACCAGTGCATCGCCGTGCATCCGTCCGATCTCTGTGTGGCGCTCGCGGCGCTCGATGCGAGGGTACATGTGACCGGCCTCAAAGGCACGCGCGCGCTGTCTTTCGCCGAGTTCCACCGCCTGCCTGGCGATACGCCTCACATCGACACCAACCTGGCCGAAGGCGAACTGATCACCGCCGTCGAATTGCCGAAAGAAGGGTATGCCGCGCATCACGCCTACGTAAAAGTTCGCGATCGTGCGTCGTACGCATTCGCGCTGGTATCGGCTGCGGTTGGACTCGAGCTTGACGGAGACACGGTCGCCGGCGTGCGTTGCGCGCTCGGCGGCGTCGCCCATAAGCCGTGGCGTGATCCCGGTGCGGAAGACAGCTTGCGCGGCAAGCCTCTGAACGCCGCCACAGCGCAGGACTTCGCGGGCCGGCTGCTGCACGGCGCGCGCGGCCGCAGCGGCAATGCGTTCAAGATCGAACTGGCCGCGCGCGTCATAGTCCGCGCATTCGACATCGCAGCGCAACGCTCACGCGGGGAGGCTGCATCATGAACCGCTCCGAAACTTTGCCGACGCCGGCCGCCATCGGCGTGCCGCATAACCGTGTCGACGGCAAGCTCAAGGTGACCGGCGCGGCGCAGTACGCGGCCGATTTTGCCGCCGACCGGCTGACGTACGGTGCCGTCGTGTCGAGCACGATTGCGACCGGGCATATCGTATCTATCGATGTTTCGGCCGCGCTCGCGATACCCGGCGTGCTGCTTGTGCTCACGCGCAAGAATCGCCCGCAACTGCCGCAAGCCGGCAAACTGTACAAGGATCAGGTCGCGCCTGGCGGCGTTCCGTTCAGGCCGCTATGGGACGAACGAGTGTGGTACAGCGGGCAGCCGGTTGCGCTGGTGGTAGCTGATTCGCTGGAATTGGCGCGCTATGCCGCGTCGCTCGTGAAGGTGCGCTACGAGGCCACGCCGCACGAGACGGACCTGGATCGGGCGCTGATGAGTGCGGTGCCCCCTTCGACGGAAAAGGGCGGCTTCGAGCCGCCGCCACCCGCTCGCGGCAACGCGGATGCGATGTTGGCGAGTGCCGCGGTGCGGGTCGATGCGTTCTACACCACGCCCGCGGAGTATCACAATCCGATGGAAATGCACGGCTGCACCGTGGTGCCTGACGAGCACGGGCGTCTGACGGTATATGAAAAGACCCAGGGCGTCGTCAACACCAAGGCTTACCTGACCAGCGTGTTCGGGCTGAAGGACGACGAGGTGCAAGTAATCGCGCCGTTTGTCGGCGGGGCGTTTGGCTCGGGCTTGCGGCCGCACTATCATCTGGCGCTTGCGGTGATGGCCGCGCTCGAACTCAAGCGGCCGGTGCGCCTCAGCCTGACGCGGCAGCAGATGTTTACCTTCGCGCATCGACCGCAATCGATCCAGCGTGTGGCGCTGTGCGCCGCGAAGGACGGAACGCTGCAGGCGGTGATTCACGAGGCGGTGTCGGAGACCTCGCGATACGAGGACTATTGCGATGTGGTGGTGAACTGGGCCGGGCAGTTGTACAAGTGCGACAACGTGACGATGGGATACAAGGTCGTTCACCTCGACGTACCCACGCCCGCCGATACCCGCGCACCGGGGGCGGCTCAGGGCTTTTTCCCGCTGGAAGTCGCCATGGACGAACTGGCCGAAG
This sequence comes from Paraburkholderia aspalathi, assembly GCF_900116445.1. Classification (GTDB taxonomy): domain Bacteria; phylum Pseudomonadota; class Gammaproteobacteria; order Burkholderiales; family Burkholderiaceae; genus Paraburkholderia; species Paraburkholderia aspalathi. Next base: position 15,671 of record NZ_FPBH01000024.1, on the reverse strand, counting down.
CGTTGAAGATGGACCCGCTGGAATTGCGGCTGATCAACTATGCCGAGCGAGACGCCAACAGGAACCTGCCGTTTTCGAGCAAGGCGTTGCGCGAATGCTATCGCGAAGGCGCGGCGCGTTTTGGCTGGGCGAACCGGCCGCTCGAGCCGCGCGCGCGCCGCGAGGGCCGCGAGCTGATCGGGTGGGGCATGGCGTCCGGTTCGTGGGATGCCATGCAGAACGAGGCCACCGCGCGCGCGATATTAGGCCGCGATGGGCATGTGACGGTTTCGAGTTCGACCGCCGACATCGGCACCGGCACGTACACAGCGATGTGCCAGATTGCGGCCGATGCGCTGGGCGTATCCATCGAACAGGTGAGTTTCGAGCTTGGCGACACGCGTCTGCCGAAGGCGCCCATCGAGGGGGGCTCGTGGACGGTGTCTTCGGTAGGCAGTGCGGTCGATGCCGCCTGCAAGCGGCTGCACACCCATCTCGTCGAACTGGCGCGCGAGCATGGCGGTGACCGGTTCGCGAAGGCTGCTCGCGAGGACGTGAAGCGCGCGGGCAAGCAAATGGTGTGCGGGACGGCTGAGGGCGAGGCCGTGAGCATCGACACGCTGCTGGATTGTGCGGGGCTCGATCAACTGGAAGAGCAGGCGAGCGTCAAGCCGCACGAAAAGCAGCAAGCGTATTCGATGGGCACGCATTCGGCAGTGTTCGTCGAGACGCGGGTTGACGAGGCGCTTGGTGCCGTGCGTGTGACGCGCGTCGTCAGCGCTGTCGCCGCGGGGCGCATCATCAACCCGAAAACCGCCGCCAGTCAGATCGCCGGCGGCGTCGTGTGGGGCATCAGCATGGCGCTACATGAGCACGGACTGTTCGACCAGGCGCTCGGGCGGCTGATGAACCATAACCTTGCCGAATACCACTTCCCGGTGAACGCGGACATCCACGCTATCGACGTGCTATTTGTGGACGAACCTGACGACATCGTCAATCCGCTGGGGGCGAAGGGTGTCGGCGAGATCGGCGTGGTGGGCGTGGCCGCCGCAGTAGGCAACGCAATCTGGCACGCGACCGGCAAGCGGGTCAGGGACTTGCCGATTACGCTGGACAAGCTGTTCATCTAAGCGCGATTTCTCCGGTAAGGAGCCGCTTATAGAAGATATATGTAGGTAGCGTCTTTTTACGCGGCGCTGCAATTTTTGCAGAAGACTATTGGCGGTGAGCAAGCCATGGCCGCCACCCGGTGCTGCAATACTCGTGCAGGCGCCACCTTGAACGGACTTCCATGAGGTACCCTGAAAATCCATCGCGGGGGGTACTCTGACACGTGATGCCAGGCCCGGCGGCGCGACCGTTCTGCCCTTTTCCGGACGACGCCAAAGCGTGACGTGCACACAATGGCGATTGCTTGCCATGCCGTTTGCGATATCAATAGGGTTCGGGCGGATCGTCGAACTCCAGCAGCCGATCGTCTGTTTGCAGGTCTTCGGCGCAATCTCCCTTGAATGGCTGCTCAGCATCCCTGATGGGAGTCGATTCCGGGGCATCTGGCATAGGCGTTCGCGCACGTGAATACGTTGTGCTGTGTCCATCCGTGCGTAGCGCTGAATCTGCGCCTCCGGAAAGCGTACTATGAGTACGCATCGTGCATCCAGCGTCGTCTCGCAATGTGACCCGATTACCCAGGGGCCTGGATGAAAAAGATTGCGCCGTCGTCATAGCTGCTGGTCGCAGGCGCTTTGGGCAATTCGAATAGGGTGGACAACACCAGTTCAATTTCTTCCACGCGCTCGTTCAGGTCTATGTCCTTCATCGCAAATCCTCCGTGCGGCCGAGGCCTGCATGTTTGTCGCGGCGCACTCGAATGCGCTGCATTCCTGCAATAGCCCAGGCAGCGAGCGCTTCGGACGGCGCTTTTCGCAGCACCCGCGCGCTTACTGCACGGACGACGCTCCGCTGGCCGCCGCATCCGGCGTGGTTTTGACCGCCAGTTCGCTCGACGCTGCTGCGGGGCTGCTCGCTGGCGCGGCATCGCTCGCGCGCCTGGCTGCGTCGCTCGTGCCGGGTGTTCCGCTCAATCCTGCAGAATTGCTCATTACGCCGCTGCTGCCGGAACTCATGGCGTCCTTGCTCGTGTCATCCACTTTCTTGCAGCCGGTGGCGGCCATGGCTAATCCTGACATTGACAGGATTAGCAGAATCTTCTTCACGTTCTCACTCATCGCGACCTCTGTAAAACGCGGAGCACGCATGCCCCTGCCTGTTCGATCAGCAAGAATCGTGTCCGGTCGGTGCAGCGCTCACGAAAGCCACTCGCATGCAAACCGGGCGGCCAGCGCCGCACCGGTGAATATCGTTGCGAGCCAGCACAGCGCACGCAAGGTCCAGTGCGCACTCAGATCGCCCACTGCCGAGCGTTTCATGCTTAGCAGCACGAGCATCACCATGACGGGCGTCGCAGTCGAGCCATTGAGCACAGCGCTCCAGTAAAGCGCGCGAATCGGCTCGACATGCGTGAGTGTCAGCGCAACGCCGACCGACACGCCGAGCGCCATTACGACGAGTAGCGCTCGCGCAACCGGCCGGTTGTGTTGTTTGCCCGTGAGTCGGTCGCGCGCGCTCACTACTGCATTGGCGGCCGACCCGGCAAGCGCCGGCAGCGCGAGCAGGGCAGTGCCGATGAACGCAATTCCCGTCACATGAGACGCGTAGTCACCGACCAGCGGGCGCAGTACGCTTGCGGCGTCGTTGGCATTGGCGAGGCCATGTCCGTTTGCATGTAATGTCGCCGCGGCGGCTGCCATGATGAACAGGCCGACCCCGTTGGAGAGGGCCGTTCTGATCAGGGTGTCGCGGCGCATTTTTTTCAGGTGTGGGTTGCGCGTATGGCTTGCCGGGTCGGCCGCCTTTGATTCAAATTGCGATGGTGGCCCTTGCTCTTCGATCTGCTGCTCGGCCTGAGAAAAAAGCAGATACGGACTGATCGTCGTACCGAGCACCGCGAGCAGCATCGTGAAGTAGTCCTCGCTCCATGTGATCCGCGGCACGATAGCGCGTAGGGCGAGGGTCTGCCATGGAGTATGGCTGACTACCGTCACCGCGACGTACGCAAACAGGCACGCCGCGAGCCATTTCAGAACCCGTGCGTAGCGCGCGTAAGGTACCCGCCATTGAAGCGCCATCGACAGGACGCCGAATGCGGCGGCGAACAGCGGTACCGATCCGCCCCAGACGAGTTGTGCACCGACACCCATTGCGACGACATCGGTCGCAATGTTGAAAACGTTGGCGATGAGAAAACGCATGACGGCAAGGTAGAACAGGAGGCGGGAATAGTGCTCGCGCATGTTCACCGTCAGCCCCTTGCCGGTCTGCGCGGCGATTCTCGCGGCAACGAGCTGGAACGCTACCATTGACGGATACGACAGCGCGAACGTCCAGAGCATGTCATAGCCGAATTGCGCGCCGGCCAGCGAATAGGTGACCACGCCGCTCGGGTCGTTGTCCGTCGCGGTCGACACAAGTCCTGGTCCGACGTGGACAGCCCACGAATGCGCGGGTAGCTCGTCGCGTGCCTCTGTGCCCCGTTCCTGTTCGCCGACGAGAGACATGGGTTTCCTGTATTTGCGCTGGCGGCGCCCGCGTTCATCACGTCAGGTGATTGCCGCCAGTCACACCATACACCTCGCCGGTCACAAAGCTCGATTCCTGCGATGCCAGCAGCACATAAACTGGCGCGAGCTCAGCCGGTTGTCCTGGCCGCTTCATCGGAACCTCGGAACCGAACTTCTCGACCTTTTCCTGCGGTTGACCACCGCTCGGTTGTAATGGTGTCAACACCGGACCAGGTGCGACGGCATTCACCCGGACACCCTTGCCGACAACCTGTTTCGCCAATGCATGGGTGAAGGCCGTGATCGCAGCTTTGGTCGACGCGTAATCGAGCAGTCCGGGACTTGGCTGATAGCTCTGGATCGAGGTCGTATTGATGATGGCCGCACCCGGCGGCAGATGCGGCAACGCAGCCTTGCAGAGCCAGAACATGGCGAACACGTTGGTGCGGAAAGTCGCTTCGAACTGCTCCGTCGAAAGTCCGGCGATGTTAGCGACGTAGGTTTGCCTGCCCGCGACGTTCACGAGAATGTCGAGCCCGCCGAGCTGTTCGGTCGACTGGTCGACCAGCCGTGTGCAAAAGGATTCGTCGGCGATATCGCCAGGTAGCGCGATAGCCTTGCGCCCGGCCGCCTCAACCAGCTTCACGACCTCACGTCCGTCCGGTTCTTCGCTCGGCAGGTAATTGAGCGCCACGTCGGCGCCTTCGCGTGCAAATGCAATCGCGACCGCGCGGCCGATGCCGCTATCCGCTCCGGTGATCAGTGCGCGCCGGCCTGCCAGTCTGCCGAACCCCTTGTAGCTGGTTTCGCCGTGATCAGGCTGAGGATTCATCTGTTTCGCGAGGCCCGGCGCCGATTGCGGCTGGCGTTCGAATGGCGGTTGTGGGTACTGCTTTGTAGGGTCCTGCATCGTGAACTGATCTTTGGTGTCGGACATGGGTGGACTCCTTGTACCGGTCGGTGGAATGGGCGAGCATTGCCTGGCGATGCTTGAATGGACTCAATTGACGAGCAACGGCCATTCCTGGGTTAATGCGTGGCGCACCCGTGCGGCGATCAATGACGGGCACGCCACATGCTCTCCACAAAGCGCTGGCGTAGAGGCGGCTGGGTTGCGCGCAACGAGGTCCGTGTCACGAGCCCAGCCAAACATTCTCAAATGGACGGCGCGCGCAAGCGCCGCACATCAACAATGGCATGGCACGGGTCGATCTCTTTTCCGACGGTGTGGCTGACGTTATCCATTGTCTCGGCGGCCGTCGTGGCCTGCGATGTAACGATGGGTGCGCATCGTCAGCCGATGGCGGTCATGTCGGTGGCGTGGCCGCTCACTGTGCTGTACTGGGGACCGGTGGGTCTGTTCTTCTATTACCGGTTCGGGCGCTCGAATCCCGGTGTAAAAAGAGAAAGCCCACCCATGTGGTGGGCGACGTTTCTCGGCGCCACGCATTGCGGCGCAGGATGCGCTCTTGGCGATTTTATAGGGGAATGGCTGGTATTCGCGCTGTCGATCAGAATCGCCGGCTCCGAACCCGCCGCAAGACTTGCCACAGCCTTTATTCTGGCCTACCTCTTCGGCGTTGCCTTTCAATATTTCTCTATCGCACCGATGCGTGGCCTGGGTTTTCGTGATGGCATCGTCGCGGCGGTGAAGGCCGATACGCTGTCCCTCCTTGCCTACGAGCTTGGTATGTTCGGCTGCATGATCGCGTTGGCACCACTTTTCCATCCGTCGAAACCGACTCATGCCAGCTACTGGGTATTCATGCAGGGAGCGATGATTGCGGGCTTCGTTACGACTTATCCCGTCAATTACTGGCTGATTCGCCGGGGCATCAAGGAGAAGATGTGACTCCGTTCCGAAGGCGATCAGTTGCGAGGTGCTGGCACGCGGCTTGCTGCATCGCTTCCAAAGCGCAAACGCGATAATCCTTGCAACCGGAGGTGCAATGAGTACTGATCGACACGACAAACGGCAGGACGCCCAGAAGGATGCAACGAAGGGCGGCGCCACAGAAAATGAACAAAAAGCGCCACGTGCGCGCGGCACGCCAGGCAGCTTCGATCAACCGACACCGCGGGACGGATTCATGCCGCACCAGGGCGGCCGGCCAACCTGTCAGACAGCCGAGGTTCCGCTCGGCACGGGCGATGTCCCGGAGCCGCCGGGCGGCGGGGGGCTGCCGTCGAGGCGCGCATCGCAAGCGCGCGGGCAATCGCCGTCGAACCCCGAAGTGTCGCAAGCGCCCGAATCATCGGCACAGGCGGGCGAGCGGCATAACCGCGACCCGGCGCCGGAATGAAACACGGGAAGCACCTGAAGCACGATAACCATGCACCTGGCAAAGTCGAGCGAACCCTATAGCACACCGCCAGACCCATGGCGGGTCGCTTGTCCCGGCGTCGTGCTGCTTCCGTCATTTCCCTGCAAACACAGTCCCGCATTGACGAGTGCCACATGCGAGAGCGCCTGCGGGAAATTGCCGACCTGGCGCTGGCGAGCGTTGTCGTACTTTTCGGCGAGAAGACCGACGTCGTTTCGCAAGGCGATTAACCGGTCGAACAGTTCGCGCGCTTCCGTGGCGCGGCCTTGCATGTGTCTCACCTGGGCAAGCCAGAAACTGCATGGCAGGAACGGGCGTTGGCCCTCGGCTCGGACGCCGTCGCCGCCGTCTTCGCGATAGCGCAGCAGTAGGCCTTCATCCATCAAGCCGGCTTCGATCGCCTTTACCGTTCCCGTGACCCGTGGATCGTCGACCGGCAAGAATCCCGTCACGGGAATCAAGAGGCAACTCGCGTCAAGGCGCCGGCTGCCGTAGCTTTGCATGAATGTCTGGAGCTGCTGATCAAAGGCGTGCGTGAGCACGTCGTGACGGATCTCATCGGCTAGAGCGGACCAGCGCGCGATCGGAGCGGGCATGCCAAACTCGCTGGCTGAGCGCAGCGCCCGATTGACCGCGACCCATGCCATCACTTTCGAGAACGTAAACTGCCGGGCGCCGCTGCGCACTTCCCAGATACCGTCGTCGGGTTCGCGCCAGATGTCTTGCAGGTGCTCGACGAGGCGCTGTTCGAGCGACCATGCGTCGGGGTCTGGCGGCAATCCGGCGCATCGCGACATATACAGTGCGTTGAGCACTTCTCCATACACGTCGAGCTGCGACTGATTCACTGCCGCGTTGCCGAAACGCACCGGAGTCGAGTATTCGTAGCCGGGCAGCCAGGCGCATTCCCATTCGTCGGCCCGGCGTGAGCCGTCGACGCCATACAGGATCTGCAATTGCGCCGGATGACCCGCGATTGCCCGCACCAGCCAGTCGCGCCAGCTCGCGGCCTCGGCGTGATAGCCGCCGCTGAGCAATGCAAGCAGCGTAAAACCGGCATCGCGCAGCCAGCAAAAGCGATAGTCCCAATTGCGCGTGCCGCCGATCAACTCGGGCAGCGAACTGGTTGGCGAGGCGACGATCCCGCCGGTGGTGGTGCTCGTCAGGGCACGCAGGGTGATCAGCGAGCGCCGGATGGGCTCGGCGTATTCCCCTTCGATCCTGCTGCGTGCAGACCAATCGATCCAGAAACGGTTTGTGTCGGCAAAGAGCTGTTCGATGGCCGGTCGTGGCGGTTCGTCTTCGTATGATCGACAACACGTCAGAGCGAAGTCCCGCTGTTCTCCGGCTGACATGTCGAAGCTGGCGCGCAGCGAGTTTTCGTCACTCGTGCTGTGCACGGTGGTGCTGTCGAGCCATAGCGCGCGCGGCCCGCACACCATCCGCACGCGCTTATCCGCCTGCATGCACCACGGAATCGCCCTGCCATAGTCGAAACGCGCAGCCAGTTTGCTGACAACCTTCATACTGCCGCGCTCACAACGCAACTGTCTGACGAGCACGGGTCGCGGGGCGTGCCACGCCATCCAGTCGGTCAGTACGAGTGTGCCGGACACGCTTTCGAACGTCGTCTCAAGGATTAGTGTCTGTCCGCAATAGCGTCGCGTGCTGCTCGCCCAAGCTTCCTGTGGGGCGATCTGCCAGTGCCCATTGCGCGGGCCGCCTAGCAATGCGGCGAAGCACGTATCCGCATCGAACGTGGGCCAGCAGAGCCAGTCGATGGAACCCTGCCGGTCGACCAATGCCGCGCTTTCGCCGTCGCCGAGCAGCGCGTAGTCCTCGATGCGCATGGCCATGGGATACCCGCCTAACGATCCGGGCGTCGAGCCCACCGGCGCCAACTCAACGCCGCGATGACCAACGCGGCACCGAGCACGAGTGGTCGGTGGGTGTCCAGCCATAGCGCGCCACTGCGCCCGTTTGCCTGCGCGTCGAATGGACCATGAACGCGATGGGCGCCCGTCACCGGCTGCCAGAGATTGGAAGGGGCTGCCGCATCGACCGGCGCCGCTCGTTCTTGCGCCTGATATCCGGTGCGTCCGAGAAAGCGATCCAGCAAGCCGGGGGCAATCTTGTTGGCGAGAATGGCCTTCACCGTCGACATACCGACATAGACCTCCCTTCGCCGGTGCGCGGCCGCCCAGACGATCGCACGCGCCGCGACTTCCGGCTGATAGATGGGCACCACCGGCTGCGGAGCATGGGGCATGTGATTCTCGGCCCAGTCGAACTGCGGCGTGTTCAGCGCGGGCATCTGGACCATTGTCAGATGGATGCGGCTGTGTTCATGCAGCAGTTCACATCGAAGCGCGTCAGTGAAACCGCGGATCGCATGCTTGGCGCCGCAATAGGCCGCCTGGAGCGGAATCGAGCGATAGGCCAGGGCCGAGCCCACTTGCACGATGCAGCCGCGATTGCGGGGCGCCATGCGTCTCAGTGCCGCCATCGTGCCCCAGACGTAACCCAGATAAGTCACCTGCGTCACGCGCGAGAACTCGTCCGGCGTCAGGCTGGCCACCGGGCCGAACACGGTGAGCATCGCGTTGTTGATCCACACGTCGATTGGACCCAGTTCGGTTTCCACGCGCGCGGCCGCAGTCTCGACCGCGTCGGCGTCGCTGACGTCGAGCGCAACAGGCAGCGCCCGCACGCCGAACTTGCGCACCTGCCCGGCGGTGTCGTCGAGCGCCGCCAGGTCACGCGCCAGCAGCGCAACATGCGCGCCGCGTTGGGCGAAGGCGAGGGCGGCGGCCCGCCCCACGCCCGCGCTCGCCCCTGTGATAACCACGACTTTGGGCCGATCGAGCATGTGCCACATAAGTTCTCCTGAGTTGTCCGTGACGGCGCGTACGCGCTTGGCTTTCGCACCGGTGCGGCTTGCATATTCACGCTACAGTTCGCCGCGCGCGGCGAGCATTCCGATGCGCTCCGCCGTGCGGCAGGCAATCGCCTGGATCGTCAGCGATGGATTGACACCGCCCACGGTCGGGAACACCGACCCGTCGCAAATCCACAGGTTGGGTATGTCCCAGCTTCGGCAGTCGGCGTTGACAACGCTCGTCGCGGGATCGTCGCCCATGCGCGCTGTGCCGTTCAGATGACAGGTATCGTCGGCTTCGCGCCATAGGTCGCGGCCGCCGGCTGCGGCGAGCGCCTGCTCCATGAAGTCGAGCGAATGCGCGATGAGTCGCCGGTCGTTGTCGCACCACGAATAGGTGACGCGCGCGACCGGCAAGCCGTACTGATCTTTTTCGTCGGCAAGCGTGACGCGGTTGCGCTCCTGCGGCAGCATTTCACCGACAATCTTCAGCCCTGCCTGATGGTTGTACTTCAGCATCTCGGCGGCGAGTGCGTCGCCCCACAAGCCGCGTTTGTTCTGCACGCCGGCCCAAACTTCTGGCAACGGTCCCTGGCTCATATACGAGTAACCGCCAAAGAAGTCTTTACCGGTATCGGTGTAATTCCAATGCTCGGTAATGGCTAGCGACGGCGGCCCCTTGTACCAGCGGATTTCTTCATCCAGCGTGCCGTAGACCGCCTGGTTCGACTGCGCCATCAGGTTCTTGCCGACTAACCCTGAGCTATTCGCCAGACCGTCGGGATAGTGGCTCGTCGCCGACATCAATAACAGGCGCGGCGTCTCGATTGCGTAGCCCGCCACCACTACGTTTTTGGCACGTTGAAACTGCCAGCGCCCTTCCCGCAGATACTCGACGCCGTTCACGCGGCCTGCGGCATTCGTCGCGATCCGGCCGACCATCGCCAGATCGCGTATCTCGGCGCCCGCCTTCACAGCGCGCGGAATCCATGTGACCAGCGCGCTTTGCTTGGCGTTGGTTGCGCAACCGGACACGCAAAAACCGCGATATACGCAGGGATGCGCGAGTCCACGCGGCGCGGACAGCGTGGCGAGGGGTGTCTCGGTCCAGCGAATGCCCATCGCCTCGGCGCCGCGTGCAAGCACCAGCGCCGCCGCATTCAATTCATGCGCGCGGTACGGGTAGCGTGGCCGGGGCGGCCCCCATGGATAACTGATCGGCCCGGCTATCTTCAATGCGTTTTCGACCTGCTCGTAGTAGCGCCACATCTCACGCCAGTCGAGCGGCCAGTCCGCGCCGTAGCCCAGCAGGCTGCGCGATCTGAACCACTCGGGACGAAAGCGCAGCGACACCATGGCGAAGTGCACGGTGCTCCCACCCACCGCCTTGCCGCTGTTGTTGCTGCCGAGTTGCAGCTGATTGTCGCCGTCGCAGATGCGCTCGTCGGTCCAGAACAGTTTGGCCTGGTGCGTTTCATCCGAAGCGAATTCCTCAAGCGGACGCCACCACGCACCCGCGTCGAATGCGACCACCTTGAAGCCCTGTTCGGCGAGGCGGCACGCCAGCGTGCCGCCGCCCGCGCCGGTGCCGACAATCGCAAAGTCGACTTCCTCGTCGTTGCGATACGCGCACATCGGCACCCATGCGCCGGTGCGGAACACGTCCGGGGCGCGTCCGTCCTTGCCGCGCGGATGATGCAAGGCGTCATCGAGCACGGCGATTCTCCTTGCGCGCTTTATCCTCGACGCCGGGGCCCGCCTCCGCGGCTTCCCACGGATCGCGACGGTCGAAATGCATGCGTACGTAGCCGCGTGGATTGGCCGGGCCGCCGAAGCCCATTTCGCTCCACGAATGGGGGTGCGAGTAGTACGCACTGCAAATATCGTGCAGCAGGCGCTTGCTGAAAAAGAGCTTCGAGGGCATGTCCTGCCACGCATCGTGATGCATGTCGCCGCGTTGCATCTGCTCGAGCAGCGCGTGTTGAATGGGTCTTTCAAGGCTAGAGAACGGCAGGTCGAATTGCGAGCGGCTTTCGGCGTCGAGCGCGGCAAGGCCGATGCGCCAGGCGTCGCGCGTCGGTGGCAGGCGTGCGTCGCGATAGCCGTCACCGGCGTTTTCTGCGAGCTTCGCGTCGAGCAGGGCCGCGAGCGGTACCAGCGGCTCGGCGTCCGCCTGCGGTACGATGCAGCGGCAGAGGTGAACCACCGCAAGCCATTGCGCGGCGTTGAAAAATTGCGGCTCACGTGGCGTGGCGAGGCGTTCGTCGATGACCGCGCGCGTCGCGTCGTCCCACGACGGCGTGCCGCGTTTGTTCAGTACGTCGTAGCCGGGGTAGCGGGTGTTCCTCGCGTGGGTCATTTTTCTGTCTCCCGCAGGCGAAGTGCGGCAAGACCGGCCAATGCCAAAGCTGAAAAACTGGGCGGCGCGGGCAATGGCGGTCCATTGAAAAGATTCTGGCTCCAGTTACGCCAGCCGCCCTGATTGCGGGCAATGCCGCGCGCGTGAAAACCGGCACCGGCGAGGCCGAGCGCCGCGGTAACCCGCAGCCATAACCGAGTGAACCACCGTTCGCGCGGTGCCCCGAGCGCGGCGTGCGCGAGTAACGCAGCCGCGATTGGCGGCAGACTGACGGGCGCATACATGACCGGGTTCTGGAAAGCGCCGCGAAAATGCAGCAGTCCGGCCTCGGCGACCGTGCCGGCAAGACCGGCCGCGACCAGCAGGCCGAGCGCGCGTCCGGCGGGCATACCAAACAGTTGCGGGTCAACGGCCGGTTCGTCGCGTAGACGTTCCGCGGCGGTCCCCAGAGCGCCTGAGAGCAGCAACGCCGTGGGTGCGCCGATCGGAGCGGCATAAAACAGGTTGTTCCAGCTCCAGCCGCCGGGACGCTTGGTGACGTTATAGACATGGAACGCGGTGCCCGATATACCGACCGCGGCAGCGGTCAGATAAATTGCGTGCCGAAGCGTGTGCCGGTGCGTTTTCGCATCGCCACCGCCGTGCAGCCCCGCGAGCAGCGACAATGCCGACGAGACGAGTGGCGCATACATCGCCGGATTGTCGAACGAGCCGCGATAGTGTTCCATCGCGCTGTCGGCGAGCACCGAAAGGGCGAGAAGCGCCGAGCCATGATTGAACGAGCGCGCAGCTGCAATATGAACCAGGTCGCGCGACGCCGCGCGCGCAGGAGGGCGTGCACTGGACGGGATGCGTTGCCTGCCTGCCTTGGGCGTGATCGGATTGCGCGTGGCGACCACGGTGAGCGCGGCCGCGCCCGCCGCAGCGCAAACCAGACCGAGAAGACGTTGAGAGCCCATTCGTCAGTTCGCTCCGTTCATTGGATCAGATAGCGCTGCGCGTCGCGATGCCTGAATGCCAGGCCGCAACCGGGCCGCGTCATATCGGGTGCAATAGCGCCGTTTAAAGGCTGGGGTGCACCGTCGAACAACATCGCTTCGATGCGCACGTGATCGTGGAACCATTCCTGATGACGCAGACGGGGGACAGCGCTGGCCACATGCAGGTGCAATGCCGGTGCGCAATGCGCCGACAACGGTATATGAAACGCTTCACAGAGCGCTGCCGCCTGCAGAAAGCCGGTGACGCCGCCGCATCGGCTCACGTCTGCTTGCAGCACATCGACGGCGCGCGCTTCGAGCAGCAGGCGAAAATCGTCGAGTGTGTAGCCGTATTCTCCCGCGGCGATCTCCATAGCCGGCGGCACGCGTTCACGTAACGCGGCTAGGCCGGACCGGTCGTCGGATGAAACCGGCTCTTCGAACCATTCAACGCCCTGGGTGGCGAACTCCTGCGCGTAGTACAGCGCGGACTTGACGCTGAGCGCGCCGTTGGCGTCGACGAACAGCCCCGCGTCGCCGATCGCGGCGCGTGCCGCCGCGACCCGGCCCGGGTCCCTGGACGGCTCTGTGCCGACTTTGATCTTGACCCAGCGGCAACCGTCCTGGTCGACCCAACGCGCCAATTGTTCGCACAACTGCCTGTCGTCGTAAGTCGTGAAGCCGCCGCTGCCGTAGATTGGTACATGCGTGCGCCGTGCGCCGAGTAGTTGTGCGAGCGGCACGCCAAGCAGTCTGGCTTTGAGATCCCATAGTGCGCAGTCGACGGCCGAGATGGCGGTGGACGCGAGGCCCGCGCGTCCGAGATTGCGCACCTGCTGTTGCATGCGCAACCACAGCGCGCCGATGTCCCAGACACTGGCGTCCAGCACACATGCGCCAAGCGTGCCGTGAATCAGCCTGACGATGCTCGCGTCGCTGTATGTGTAGCCAATGCCGGTCTGGCCGCCAGCGTCCAGTTCGACCAGCACCAGCGTGGTGGCGTCCCACGCGAAGGTGCCGTCGGCTTCCAGAAAATCGGTCGGAATGCGAAACGCCTGGGCACGCAGCGCGGTAACCGGGACTGGCGAACCGTCCGCTCCGGGAAACACCGGGGAGGGGGACGTCGGGCGTGGCGTCATTTGTCGCGATGCCCCGGCAACACGGCATCGAGCACCTGCTTCGCCGTTTCGACTATCACGTTGCCTTCATTCGGATCGCGCTTGATCAGCGTCGATGCAAATGCTTTTGCCTGCGCCAGCGTGATATGCGGCGGTAGGGGCGGAATATCCGGATCGGCCTTTACTTCGATCACGACCGGCCGGTCCGAAGCGAGCGCCCGGTCCCATGCTTCACCCATCTGTTCGGCGTCGTCGACGTAAATGCCGGTGAGGCCAATCAACTCCGCAAAGCGGTGATAGGGCACCGACGGAATGTCCTGCGATGCCTCGAACTTCGGATCGCCTTCCATTGCGCGTTGCTCCCACGTCACCTGGTTCAGATCGCTGTTGTTGAGCACCATGCAGATCCAGCGCGGATCGGCCCACTGTTTCCAGTATTTGGCCACCGTGATGAGTTCCGCCATATTGTTCATCTGCATCGCGCCGTCACCCACCAGCGCGATCACGGGTCGCTCGGGGTACGCGAATTTCGCGGCGATCGCATACGGCACTGCCGCGCCCATTGATGCAAGACCACCTGACAGCGAGCACATCATGCCGCGCTGTATTTTCAGATCGCGTGCATACCAGTTCGCGCATGAGCCCGAGTCGCTTGTGACGATGGCATTTGCCGGTATGCGCGATGAGAGTTCCCAGACACTGCGCTGAGGGTTCATACCGTTCTTGCCGGCTTCATGGGCACGCTTGTCGAGCGTATTCCACCAGTCGGCCGTCCAGCCTTCGATTTTCTTGCGCCACGCGCGGTCTTGTTTCTCCTCGAGCAAGGGCAGCAGTGCGCGGAGCGTCTCAACGCTGTCGCCCACCAGGTTGACTTCCATCGGATAGCGCAAGCTCAGCATGTCGGCCTTGAGGTCGATCTGCACGCCACGCGCGGCGCCTTCTTTCGGGAGGAATTCGGAGTACGGAAATCCGGAGCCGATCATCAGCAAGGTATCGCACTCGCTCATCAGCTCGTAGCTGGGCTTGGTGCCGAGCAGCCCGATCGAACCCGTGACCCAGGGCAAATCATCCGGCAGCGCGGCCTTGCCGAGCAGGGCCTTGGCGACGCCCGCACCGAGTTTTTCCGCTACGGCGATGACTTCGTCGGTAGCATGCAACGCGCCTGCGCCGACCAGAATGGCGACTTTGTTGCCAGCGTTAAGCACGTCGGCCGCCTGCTGCAGATCGTCAGGGTAGGGAACGAGTCGCGGCGCGCGATAGCCGACGCCCGAATGCAGGGTGCCGTGTTTGCGACCGGGCGCTTCATAGGCAAGGTCCTGCAGATCGTTGGGCAGCACGATAGCCGTGACCTTACGCTCCGAAAGCGCGGTGCGTACTGCACGGTCGACCAGATGCCGGACTTGCGACGGCACGCTCGCCTGCTCCACGAACGCACCGGCGACGTCCTTGAACATGGACAGCAGGTCCAGTTCCTGCTGGTAGTGACCGCCGAGCGCAGCACGCGCCTGTTGCCCGGCAATCGCCAGCACGGGCATGTGATCCATGCGGGCGTCGTAAAGCCCGGTGATCAGATGCGAGGCGCCAGGCCCGGAAGTGGCAATGCATACCCCCAGTTCGCCGGTGAACTTTGCATGCGCCGAGGCCATGAATGCCGCCATTTCCTCGTGCCGCACCTGGACGAACTCGATCTTTCCCTTTGCACGGTTCAGCGCACCGAATACGCCATTGATGCCGTCTCCCGGGTACCCGTAGATACGCCGCACGCCCCAGGCGTGCAGTCTTTCTACAATAAAATCACCGACGGTTTGAGCCATCGCAGTCTCCACAAACGGATGGCGCGCAAGGCTTCACGCGTTACGCCCTGCCGCGCCCGATGTCACATATGACACTTTATCCGCGGCATCCAGCGGTGCCGCATTGAGTGCGTGCATTCCCACGCTGAGCAATGTATGTACCTGCGTGTCCTCTTTAGCCCGGCGCAGAAATTCCGTGCCGCATGCAGCACAGTATGCGCGAGTGTCATAGGGCATGCCGGAAGTGGATTCGTGCAGCCGTGATTGGGAACAATGTTTGCTGATTCGGATGTTCGAGCCAGTGCGAATCATCGCCCTGGCGCTGCTTACCCAAGGAGAGTTTCCATGGCAGGAAAAACCGGCACCCGTCAGCCCGCAACGCCGGCTGACGACAGCAAAATGCAGGATCTTGAATCGTTTCGCGTGCGTCCCGACGGCGCTGCGCTGCGAACCAATCAGGGCGTGAAGATCGCCGACAATCAGAACACGTTGCGCGCCGGTCCGCGCGGCCCCTCGCTGCTCGAAGATTTCATCATGCGTGAGAAGATCACGCACTTCGACCACGAACGTATCCCCGAGCGCATCGTTCATGCGCGAGGCTCGGCAGCCCATGGTGT
>NZ_FPBH01000066.1 GCF_900116445.1 Paraburkholderia aspalathi | reverse complement strand
ATCTCGGACATCGCTGCACTGCATGCCGTCGCCGACACTTCCGGACTGGTACATCAATACGCAAACGACTGATCATCATGCCGTTGAGATTTTCGATCCGGATCACTGTGGAATGATTTCCCGCTCGATGACCTCATCGCTAGTGCGGTTTGATGTGCAACGGCTGATCGCCAGAAATCTTGGCTTGGCACGGACGGTTGAGCGTGGCGGTCGCCCGTGCGCGAAACAATCAGCCGGCGCGCGGATAGCCGTCGGTCTTGAATGCCCATGTGTCTTTCCCGTCGCTTGAATCGGCCGAAACGCCCTCACACGTGATCAATGGCACCTAGTCGACCTCTCCGGTGATTTCGCGATCGGCCGTCTCGCCCGGCAAACGGTAGCGAACGTAATCGTCGTTCACTTAGTGGTCGGGGTCGTGTCAACCTGTCGTGGTCGCTATTGACCCACAGGCTCTTAAGGTAATGGACTTCCCGACACGCCCCGCAAGCAAAAGCTGATGATTGCCGATGCATGGGTCGTCACGTGCTGGCCACGGTTGGCAACGTCATTGGTCAGTGGTGCCACCAAGCCTTCAAACAGGCACCCCACTATGCAATCGGCTGAAGGCCTTGCGTCCTGGGGGGGAACTCACCTGTCGCTATTCCCTGCTCGATGATGGTCTTGAAAACCCGCGATAACGCACGGCAATACACCATTCGGGCTGCTTCGGCATCTGGCTCCACCGGCTCGGCGACCAGTGCGTAGGTAAGCCTGTGACGCCGCAGCGCTCGACGGGGAAACGTCCAGGCTGCAGCACCGAGTCGCTCGCGCGCGGTGCCATCGCGCATCGCAATCCCAGCAACAACGTCGACCTCCCGCTGCGCGGTCGTCTTCACGATCTCGACCATTAACTCAGTCTTCGATGGGAAGTAGCAATACAGCGTGTCAATCGCTATTCCTGCGGCGTCTGCGATCAACGACATCTGGCCCTCGCGAAATCCTGCGTCGGCGACGAGTCCTCGCGCCGCCTCGAGGATCAACGGGTATTTGTCTGCGCCGCGGCGGCGGGTGCGAACGCGCGGCGCGTTAGCTAGATCTTGCGTTTCAATCCACGGTCATTTTTGCATTCGCATGCGGCCGGATTTCCCGTAAAGCGACCCCTAGCCCACGCCATAAGCACCTTCCGTTTCCAATATGGCATGGCCAATCGCCCGGGTTGCAAGGCCTTACTGGCGCAGCGCCCAGTAGCTTCCTGGTACTAACACGGACGGTATCGCGCTTGACAGCCCCTCAGATATTCCATATTCCAAGGCGAATCTTAATTTCACGCAGGGCTTGATCCATGTAGGGCGAATGGTCAGTGAATAACATCAGGAGATAGAGATGGACCTCAGCTCATCTCACGCGGATCCTGCGAGCTCGTAATTCCAATCGGCGTTGAAATTGCCGGTCGTCGTCGTGTCGCTGACGGCGAAGCTGAAAGACCCGAGGGGGAGCGTCGGCCGCGACGATGCCGGCAATCTGGCCGATGCGTTTGGGCACGAGGTTCTCCGCCTTCCTGCTGACCGAGTTGACGAAATCTGAGTTCGGGTACTTCGACGCACCGATCGTGATGGTTTTCCAGAGGTGGCTGACGCCTTTGACCGAAACACCGTATCGAGAACTAGACATCGGTACGACTTGCGGGGTCCATTCCACGTCGTCGATCGTGACAGCGGCCAGCGGGCCGGTCGCAGGAGCGGCTAAGTTCTGCGTGTCGCCGTCTCCCGCAGCTGGCGCTGAGACTGGGGCCGGGGCACCAGCGCGACCGCTGTCACTGGCGCCGGCAGGCTTGGCTGCGTGAGCCGTTCTCCTTTTTCGTCAGCGTCGGCTTTCCGCCGGCACCGGCGTCGGTGCATGGCCGCACCCATCGTTTGCTGTTTTCGGTTTGACCTGCGTCGTTGTCAAAGCCGGCGACACCAGAACAAAGATTCATTTGAAGCGATGTATTCGAAATGATCCAACGCCTGGTGGTCTGCTGCGCAGAGGTCGCCTGGCGGAGCAGGCGTTTGGTATTGCAACTGGAAAGTACCGCAGCCGTACAACATCAGGCAGGCCGACGCGATTGGTAGAATGCTTCTCATGGCTTTCCCCTGTGCGCGGTAGTCATCGCAGAGTGCTTACTACATCCGAAAACCTCGATAGTCGGTGCTGAATAAATGCCGTGTACAACGGCGATGCATTGCCGATTCTCGTGGGCAAGCGGAGTCCAGCGGCGGCTTGGACTCAAGAGCGTTCGATGTGTCGGGCGAATTTCCCCGTTTTCCCTTCAGTCGCCGAGCATGATCGCGTTTCGCGCAATCACGGATCGTTGGGAAGGACACTGGTGGGTCGTCGCAGACAGTCGGGCCGATTTGAATTCTTTGGCGATAAAGTTTGACTGCAGCGAAGTTACGCTGCAACCCTTACCAAAAATAGAACACGGTGACTCGCCGATCAAGAAATAATCAGGATAGCTGAAGAAAGTATTTTCCGGGAGACAGAGGGGCGACAACCAAAAACCTTTGCCCGCTCTTTCGCGATTTGCGAATAGATGAGCTTGGTCATCGCTTTCATTCAATTCTCACCGAGGAAGTTCCAGCAAACGTAAACATACGCCAGTACCTTGACCGCACGGGAAAACCCCTGTATCGCGCCGTATCCTTTGATACAGAGTTCCGGGCGGTACTTTGTCAAACTAGGCAACAACGAGACGAATTCACGGCGACCGTCGTGCCTGCGACACGCCGCTGACTCGTTTAATTCTCACTGTGCACGTTGCGGCCCTCCCTACATCGCGGCTTTAAAGTTGAAAGGATAAGTCATGATTAAAGGCGTACCGCCCGAAGATGTCGGGCGAAACAGCATGAAAAAAGTTGCTGCCGCTAGCATGACCGGAACAGTCATAGAGTTCTATGAGTTTCTGATCTACGGAACTGCCGCAGCGTTGGTCTTCGCCAAGGTGTTCTTTCCGGAATTGGGGCAGGCTACAGGTACGGCGCTCGCGATTGCCACTCAAGGAGTAGCCTTTGTTGCTCGACCACTTGGTTCAATGATTTTTGGACATTTCGGCGACAGGTTGGGACGGAAAAAGACCTTGGTTGCGACTCTCCTTCTGATGGGATGTTCCACCGTCGCAATTGGCCTTCTCCCGACCGCCTCCTCGGTTGGAATTTGGGCGCCCATTACCCTAGTCGCTCTGAGAGTTGCTCAAGGCCTCGCAATCGGCGGAGAATGGGCTGGCGCGGCTCTCCTCGCCGCAGAGAACTCACCGCCGTCAAGCAGAGGGATGTACGCAATATTTCCGCAACTGGGTCCCTCGATTGCGTTCGCGCTTGCCAGTTCAACCTATTTGATCATTGCGCTTACGATGAGTGCAGAATCGTTCATCTCATGGGGTTGGCGAATTCCGTTCTTATTGAGCACGATACTTATCGTAATTGGCTTCGTCGTTCGAAGCTCGATCGAAGAGTCCTTGGATTTCAGACGTACTGTCGAACGAAAACAAACGCTTCGCGTTCCGATTGTCGAAGTACTTCGAAAGCAGGGAAAAGAAGCGATACTTGGTGGTTTGGCAATTTTGCCGACATTTGCGTTCTTCTATGTCGGCGCGTCAAATCTAACTTCCTACGCGACGAGAGTACTCGGCCTGAGTAAGACCACCATCCTCGCAATCGGCGTTGTTTCTGGCTGCTCATGGGCGATTACCACCGTCGTTGGGTCACTCTGGTCAGACCGTGTCGGGAGAAAGCCAGTGATCTTCTTCGGGGGAGCGGTCTCCTTTGTTGCGGCGTTACTCCTCTTTCCAATTATCAATCAAGCCACGCCATTATTCTTTCTGCTCGGGATGGTGCTATTGCTAGGTTCGATCGGGTTTGCTTATGGCCCGATGGGGGCCATGCTTCCCATGCTGTTTGTCACCAAGTATCGATATAGCGCTGCAGGATTTTCGTATAGCGTGGGTGGGGTTCTTGGCGGAGGGGTCGTGCCGCTGGTGGCACCTCAAATCGAACGGATTTATGGAAGCTACTCGATCGGATTATTGCTAGCAGCGACGGCCCTCTTGAGTTGCCTTGCCATTATCGGGCTCCAAGAGGAAAGCGAGGGAGAAAGTAGCATTCTTCTTCGCTCGGACTCGTTTTAGTTGTTGATTCAGGAGTGGTAAATCGTCGTCTCTATTCGGATAACGTAAATGGAAAGTTTCACAGATTTTCGGATTCGACTCAATTGACGCGTTCGTCTCCCAGAGTAAGTACAAATTCAAGAGATTGATCGAGTATCTCGCTGGCAAAGAATCATTTCGGACTATCTATGTATAAATCACTGACTATCAACGATTTTCTGAACCGTGCGCTCGTTGCATACCCCGATCGCATCGCGATCGTCGACGAAGAGGTTCAGCCCGCCAGGTCTTGGGGCGAGATGACTTACGCGGAACTTGGACGTAAGGCTCGTGCGCAGGCCGCAACTCTGGACGAGATGGGAGTCCCCGTAGGGGCTCGTGTTGCTATCGTTTCCCAGAATTCTGCGCGACTTATCTGTACCTTTTATGGAGTGTCAGGGTGGGGGCGGGTCCTTGTGCCGGTGAATTTCCGCCTCGCTCCTGCCGAGATCCGTCACATCATTGCTCACTCAGGCGCGGAGGTTCTTTTGCTTGACCCTGAGTTCCGGCACCTTGCGGAGCTCGTCCCATGCCAGAGAACATTTGTCCTTGGGGACGACGATGACAAGATTTGGAGCAGCGCCGCGGACCCGGTGCCATGGGTCGAAGATGAGATGGCCATCGCCGTCATCAACTACACCTCGGGAACGACAGGGCAGCCGAAAGGTGTGCAATTGTCGCACCGGCATCTGTGGTTAAACTCCACAGTGTTTGGCTGGCAGACATCCGTCTCCGATCGGGACGTTTATCTGCACGCTGTTCAAGCATTCCACGGAAGCGGGTGGGGGCACATCTATGCCGCGACTGCGATGGGGGTCAAGAACGTAGTCTTAAGGAAGATGGACGGAACGGAACTCCTCAGGCGGGTCCAGGCGCATGGCGTGACGTATCTTTGCGCCGCCCCAGCTGTGGTGAGCGCTGTCCTCGCTGGCGCAAAGACCTGGGATGGTCCGATTCCCGGGCACGGCCGCTTGCGTATCATTTGTGGGGGTGCGCCCCCACCGACCCGAACAATCCAGCGCGTGCGCGACGAACTCGGCTGGGAGTTCATACAGATGTATGGCCTGACTGAGACAGGTCCGCTCCTTACGCTGAATCGCATGCGTGCGGAGTGGGATGATCTGGATTCGTTCGAGCAAGCCCGGTTGCTTGGGCGTGCGGGCGTACCGGTTTTGGGTGTGCAACTGAGAGTGGCGGCCGACGGAGAAGTGCTTGCTCGCTCAAGTCGAATTCTCGATTCATATTGGAATGATCCTGAGGCAACTGCCAAGGCACATGACGGCGACTGGTTCCGAACGGGTGACGGTGGAGTCATTTCAGACGGTTATCTTACGATTTCTGATCGAATCAAAGATGTCATCGTTTCGGGTGGCGAGAATGTCGCGTCCGTCGAGGTCGAGAATGCGGTGGCGTCGCATCCTGCTGTGCGCGACGTCGCGGTTATCGGTATTCCGGACGAAAAATGGGGAGAACTGGTAACTGCCCTTGTTGTCCTTGAGGCTGATCAGCAAGCGACTGCCGCAGAGCTTGTTGCACATTGCCGCCTGCACTTGGCTGGCTACAAGTGCCCAAAACGCATTGAGTTTCGCGATGAACTTCCGCGGAATGCTACTGGCAAGCTACAGAAATATCTATTACGCAAACCATATTGGGAAAGTCTTTCTCGCCAAGTGAATTGAAAGACGCGGCATCAAGTCAGCAGCAAAATTGATGATCTCACCTCTCGTGCCTTTTGACGGAGCGTTATTGAATAATGGAAACAACTGTGCCACTCGTGGAGCGGAAATTCTGTGACATCGCCGGGCGCAGATTGGCGTATTTGGAAGCCGGCTCGGGTCCGCCCATCGTTCTGTTGCACGGAAATCCGACCTCAAGCTATTTGTGGCGAAATATCATTCCGCACATAGCTGGCAGCGGCAGAGTCATCGCGCCTGATCTCATAGGTCACGGTGATTCGGACAAGCTTCCGGCTTCGGAAGGGTCGGCACGGTACAGCTTCGAAGTGGCATTCTCGTATTTGAATGCGATGCTGTCGGCAATAGGTGCGGACACACAGGTGACGTTGGTACTTCACGACTGGGGCAGCGCACTAGGTTTTCACTGGGCACGCCTGCATTCAGACAGGGTGAGAGGCCTTGCGTACATGGAGAGCATTGTTGCGCCATGGGCCTCCTGGGACGATTGGCCAGAGAAGGCCCGAGGAATATTTCAGGGATTTCGTTCGCCGATTGGCGAAGATCTGATTTTGCAACGTAACCTTTTTATCGAGCGCGTCCTTCCCGGATCTGTGCTGCGCGAATTGAGTAGCGAAGAGATTTGGCATTACTACGCGCCGTTTGTAAATGAGGCCGACCGTCAAACCATGCTGAATTGGCCCCGTTTACTTCCTATCGCAGGTGAGCCCGCACACATGGTTGCAGTTGTTCAGTTGTACGCCGATTGGCTGCGGCAATCCGACGTACCGAAGCTATTCATCAACGCAGAGCCAGGTTCAATTCTTGTGGGAGCTCAACGCGAGTTTTGTCGCAGTTGGCCCAATCAGACCGAGGTCACTGTTAAGGGACTGCACTTCATCCAGGAAGATTCTCCCGATGAAATTGGCGATGCCATAGCCGAATGGATTTCGGCTCTGGAATAGGGGCTTAGTCGGCAGTATGGTAAAGGGACTGTCGTTGCTTCGGCCTCGGAGCGGTGCCGGCGCAACCGATTATCCCGCGGCGGAATTGTTGTGCGACTTCGACCAGCAAATACGGTCATCGAGAAGTGCGCAACACCGGAGATAGAAGGAAGCAAGCGGCGGCAAGATTCGGGGGGATTAGCGTCGGGCGCGACGACGCTTGGGTGTCGCTGGCGTAACGTTCGGTAGATGCTGTCGTCTTTATCTAAGCATCTTAGGGCCAACCGTTTCATCGGCGGCTGGAGCGCGAAGCTCAACGGCAAGATAGACTGAACGGCACCGACGCCCCGTGTGCTCATGGGCATCCAGCCCAAACCGCTGCAAGTGCGTTACGCTCACGTCGCACAATGAGGTCGGAAGACTTTGGCGTCACGACGTGGCGTCGATGTCGTTACCTCGATGCCAGTCGAGTTGTCCGGCGAGTGCAAATGCCGCGGAGGCGAATCCCCTTGATCCGAAACACGTCGTATTGATGCTTCCGGTTCAGCCGCGGCTGACCGATATGCCGAAGCACTGACGACACTCGGGCGAGCGCGTCTCGACGACGATCTGTAGGGCGATTTTCGGATCGGAATTTGTTTCCAACATCTGCGTTGGTGCAAGCCCTTGCGTCGGCGGTTACATGGGTACGTCGTTGAGCTGTGTATAGAAAGTGTTAGCGTTGACCAGTTCAGACAAGCGATCGGGGCGGTAGGTTGCCTGCATCTCCGTGATGCCGGTCACACCGGTTCGTAGTAGACTCGATCCCGTTCATCTTGATTTGATTTTCTATCTGGCGCCTTCCGATAGTTCCGCCTTCGCGTCCCACGCGCGGATGGACTGTTACTGGATCAATCGAGCAAAAAGGCCGGCTGCACTGTGTATGGGCTTCATACTCAGGAACACCTATACCGAGGGCGATTTATGGACGTGCATTCCGTGAATGATAGTGACGACTTCCCGGGACACCACCTGCCCGCAATTGGCATTCAACGCGTTCGCGCGTTCGACGCGACTGCGTTTGAAAAATCGGTTAGAGACATGCTTGAGGCGAGTGGCCTCGATATCGGTGCCACTCACATCAGCCGGACCGCTCAGCGCGTGCGGGAATTGTGGCAGAAGCGATTGCTGGATGGGTACGATATTAATCCAGCCGAGGCGCTCGGCTCCGGATTCGCCGACGTTCGGAGCGACATGGTGATTATTCGCGGCATCGCCGTGCATGGCGTGTGTCCACATCACCTGTTGCCATTTCG
Source organism: Paraburkholderia aspalathi (assembly GCF_900116445.1). Lineage (GTDB taxonomy): Bacteria > Pseudomonadota > Gammaproteobacteria > Burkholderiales > Burkholderiaceae > Paraburkholderia > Paraburkholderia aspalathi. The sequence continues at coordinate 9,161 of NZ_FPBH01000066.1, read as the reverse complement.
AGGAGTGGCGCATGTCGCGTATCTACCTGGCGGAAGCCTGCATGGCTTCGGCCGAATCGCTCGTATGATCGATGCGATAAGTCATCGCTACACCTATCAAGAATGGATAACAAGCGAGATCGCGAACACGCTGATCATTCATGGGCACGCACTCGGAGCAGCGTGCCTGATAAAGGCCGAACATCTGTGCCTGTTGCTGGGCGAAGACCGACGTGGCGACGAACGCGTTATCACGCAATGTTACGCGGGCGAATTCGAACAAAATATTCAGGCACGTACAGAATTCCTGCGCGCCATTGAACATTAACGGACAATCGACTTCTCATGTTTTTCTCCCTACAAAAGTTCCGCTATCCTGGAACGACGCGATAACTACCTCTAATCGTTTTCCAGCCGTCGAGACCGTAGCGGGCTCACGAATGGCCAGTTTGAGCGTTCGGTGATTTAGAGCGTATCTGGTTTTCAACCGATTGTTGTCGGCGAGCACGCGATAGTCAATGTGACTGCGCGTGAAGGTCCTCCGAGCGTTCGAGTCTATAGTTGAGACGTCCTCGCGATGACGCAACACGCATCTTAGAATTACTTCCATTTTTGTCGTTCTCGGTTGCCTTGTGATGTCGTCAGCGGGAGCTATGGCCGTAAAGCCGCATGCTGACTCTAGGTAAGGCGACTGTTTTCACGGCCGTCGCGCATGCCCTCTCAGTCATACTGATTGACGGATGCCCGCGAATCAAAAACAACGGTCGTCGTCCTGCTTTCGGGACGGACCCGGTTGCGGCTCGAATCTGCCCGCCGAGCAAGTCGTCCCGGGTGGATCGACTAATGCAACTGGAGGCAAAGTTGACCACCGTGCTGTGGGTGGGGGCATTAGAGATGGTGGAAAGCACCGTTTTCCCGAATCTTTCCGACTAAACGTGTTATGCGAAGTATGTTCGATAGGCGAAACGAAGTGTCGCAGACCATCCCGTCACAGAGATGAGATTTGAGACAGAAGCTGCTAAAAATGTAATGTTCGACGGACGCAGCGATGCAGCCGCGACGCCAATACGGTCAACCGGTGGCGGGACGTGGTGTGCTCATGCGGTATGATCGATTAAAAACGGCCGACTGGTTTAGGGTCGGCAAAAAGTTCTGGGGTTAGGAGAGGCGCTGCGCGTCAGAACCTGAAAAATGAGGTCAAGTCTCCGATAGTTAGCTTCAGATCCAGTCACCCTGACACATCCGATCGAGCGTCAGTTCTGGCATCAATTGACGACCGCCCTGACGCGCACTATGTTCTGCAAAGGTTGAGCTTGTTAGTTATCGACACGCGGCCGATTTTTGATCCAGTGCGGCGAGGATCGAATTCGTGAGTTGAAGAAGTGCAGAGTGATATTCAGCGGGCAAAGGAACATCGTCCATGCGTGACATGGTATCTTCAATGCCTTCCCGAAATGACCTGGCAATGTCTTCATGCTGTGAATTTTTGAGCTGTGGCAGGACCGCATCAAAAAACTTACCCAGCACCATCGCCCGTGCGCCAAGGATGCTAATGGTCTTCGTGTTGGCTGTCACGAGCCTGCGCATGTGGTTCAGCGGTTCATTGATTTCGTTCATTTCCCAAGCCTTTTCAGAATGTCTGCCAATCCGCGTTGCCTACTTCGGTCGCGAGTGCAGTGGCCCTATCTGCGATCGGAGCTGGGGACGTCTTTGTCGACGTTGTGCGAGAGGATGCGCGAACTATAGGTGTTGACTGACGTCGTTCGTTCTGCGGGGCGAATGCTCGAGATGCTAACGGTTCCGTATTGGTGATTTTGAAGACGGCGACCGCGGCACGCAATCCCTGGACTTGCTGAGCCATTGACTGAGCAGCTGCCGATGCTTCTTCAACCAGCGCGGCGTTGCGCTGGGTTACGTGGTCCATTTGGCTGACCGCCTGGCTAACCTGCCCAATGCCGGTGCCCTGTTCTTCCGACGCCGACGAGATTTCACTCACGATGCCGGTCACGCGGTTTACCGACTGGACAATCTCGTTAATCGTGCTGCCTGCTTCTTCGACGAGCCGGGAGCCGGCGTTCACCCGGTTCACCGACTCGTCGATTAGATCCTTGATTTCCTTGGCCGCGCTCGCGCTACGCTGGGCGAGCGTGCGTACCTCTCCGGCCACGACGGCAAATCCTCGACCCTGTTCGCCCGCGCGAGCGGCTTCTACCGCTGCGTTCAGGGCGAGGATGTTGGTCTGAAAGGCAATACCTTCGATCACGCTAATAATTTCGGACATTTTGGCCGAACTTGTGGAGATTCCATGCATCGTCTGGACAACGCGGCCGACCTCTTCACCGCCGCGCTGCGCGATTCCGGACGCTGTATTGGCCAGAATGTTCGCCTGCTTTGCGTTGTCGGAATTCTGATGGACCGCGCTGGTCAGCTCTTCCATGCTGGAGGCAGTCTCTTCCAATGACGCCGCCTGCTCTACTGTGCGCTGTGACAAATCGCTGTTGCCTTGCGCAATTTGGTCGGCAGCGGTCGAGATGGACTCGGCGGAAGTCTGGATGTCCCGCACGATAGTGGTCAACTGATCTTTCATGACGCTTAGTGAAAACATCAGGCTGCTACGGTCGCCTGATCTTAGTCGAACTTCCGCGCGGAGATTGCCGGCTGCGATTTCGCCTGCCAGTGTTGCGGCATCGCGGGGTTCGCCACCGAGTTGTTTTGCTACACCGCTTGCAATGATCCATGCCAGTATCAGCGCGACTATCGTCGCGACGGCAACCAGTCCGATCACGAGCGCAACAGCATTCGAATAGGCCTGGTCCGCGGCTGCCCCTTCGCGATCCGCTTTTGCACCGTCGAAGTCAACGATGGTGTTGATATCTTTATCTATTCCATTTCGAAGAGCGAGTGCGGGACCTCGCGTGAGTTCGATTGCCTCCGTCTGTTTGCCCTGTCCGACGAGCGCGCGAACCTGCTGGTCAATCTGGAGGTATTGCGGCATCAGTGTTTGAACGTGAGAGAACGCGGCCTGTTCCTCTGGAGTAGTGATGCGCTTCTGATATTCGGCGGCAATTTGGTCGTAGTGGCGGATACTCTCTTCGATCCGGGCGTCGGCGGCCTGAATCACTGTGGGGCTTGTCGCAGTTTCAATGGCATATTCGGCAGCGCGGATGTTCAGAAGTGTAGTCTGCAGCCGCATGCTGCTGCGTATGGACGGCAACCAGTTGTTATGCAGTTGCACAACATGATTGTTTTGCGCGTTCATTTCGAACAGACTGAATGCGCCCAAGCCGATCAATAAGACGACTACGGTGAAGAAACCCACGATCAGTTGAGTCAACACCCTAAAATTTTTCAGGAATTGCACGAAAGGTCGCTCCTTATTTTGTTGGAGGCAAAACGCACGCGTCGTACTTATCACTTCGATGCGGTGCTCTTGCTGAAATACACGGAGTACACTTCTACTATGAAGGCGAGTTCGTGCGCGAGCAATGAATTCAAGCCGACAAACATACAACGGCACTTAGTGCCTTTGACTTTATTGTTAAATTTGCAAAATATTTTTTCCATGAACTCGGGCGAAGCCGCCCGCTGCGGAAGACGTCGAGGGGGGGCGCTGGATATTGTGCGATTGCTGTTCGGCAGCGGCACGACTCACGTCCGACAACATGATGGACGCGCTGAATGAAGATTCGTCCGACGTCTTTCCGCTTTGCGACTATTATCGCCACACCCCGCAAATGCCGGCTTCGCACGCGTTGTACGAAAACGTAGATCATTTGAATCTGAGGGAGCCCTGGGGGACGCTGTTCATCCGAAACTGGAATCACGAATTCATTTCCGATCGTGCGGTGTCGTTATTTGATTCACATTTCAAGCGGATGTCTGGGTACACGATCACGACAGAAGGGGGCATCGCGGCTGATCGACCGTAGTTCCCGACGCAACCCAAGAGAGATACGTCATGAGGAGGTTTGACTGGCGGCTCGCGCGATTCGACGATAACGTCGGGAACGATTGGTGGCACGACGTACGAGATCGTCACATGGGTGTACGGCTGAGAACACGTGACGAGCGAGCTCGAACCGGAGCCGGCCGCCGGCGGCAGGAAATCATGATTTCTCGGGCAATACCAATGAATCGCAGGACCTGTCGTATATCATCGCCTGCACTGCTTCGCGTCCGACCACGCACAGTCCGACCCCGAAGCTGGATGGCCTCATTTTTGACGAGAGCTGGCGGTACTCGTCGAACGAAACCCATCGCTATACGATGGACGAGTTCCATCTGAATCAAGTACTGGTGCCGGGTTGACTGACCAGTTTGTTTAACACTGAACCTGAGGAATTTGATCATGGTCAAGACCATCGGCGATCTCGCAGTGCTCGTGCGTTCGAAAGATGTTACTCCGCTCTGGTGGACGTTTGAGATTATGTTCGACGACGTAGAGGTGTATGAGCGAGTCCGAGACAGTCACGTTATCAACCGGGAGGACGTGGCTCACAAGTTCGACCAAGACCCGAAGAAGGTCATCGTGGTGAATTACGATGCGGCGTTGGCTGTCAAGGTTAGCTTTCCGCGATCGCAAATGTTCGAATCGAAACTCGACAACGATGTCTATGGCAGCCAGCAGTACGCACCACTACTGGATCTGCAGGTTCCCGACTAATCCTCGGCTATGCCCGACTCAGATGTACTGTTCGGAGAGTTGGAAAGTGTTCTAAACGAGCGCCCGCATCGCAATGCCCACAACGCTACGCAACTGTTGTTCATCGACGCTAGTCTTGCCTAGCACGTGTAGCCCTTGGACCACGCACAACAGGAACGTGCCAACGGCCATTTCGTCGAGATGTGCTTCGAGCTCTCCAGTTTCTTTGCCTCGAACCACCGCGGCAGTCAGATGCGTCGCCATCTGCTGGAGCGTCGCCTCGATGCGTGGCCGCATGACATCGTCGGCGGGAAGTAGTTCGAGCGCTGCGTTGGAGATGAAGCAGCCGTGCCGCTCGGTCGGTAGTGTCGCGACATGAGTGTATGGGAGCAAGGCTTGATGAAGCCCTTCGCGGGGGGAGAGCTCCGAGTTGAGCTGTTCGTTAAGTCGCGTGACGGCGTCTTTCGCATAGCTGTCAAAGGCAGCGACAAAAAGCCCGTGCTTGTCACCGAACGCGCTATAGAGACTCCCGCGAAGAAGGCCGGTAGCGTCACATAACGTCTCTATCGATGTGGCGTGATAGCCTTGTTTCCAGAATACTTGGGCAGCGCAAGCTGCCATCTCATCAATGTCAAACTCGCGGGGTCGCCCGCGTGTTCGCGAGGGGCCGAATGTGGCATCTGGAACGGAGCCCCGCTTCATGCGATTGCGTGGCAAGACAAACTCCTAGGTTCAGTAGTGAAGCGCGATGCCGCCTAACCTGACTGGTTTCGGCGGCGTCCCGGACGCCAATTGGCATCGGTTCAACTCCTTATGCGACAGCACTCGACCTTGCTGCTACCTCGTCATACCATCGTTGTAGCCCGGTGTGACCGGCGGGAATGGGCATCTTTAACGCGTTGGTGGCGAAGTCAACCGTCACCAGCGTTGTGATGTCCGCGGCTGAGAATTCATCGCCGGCGACGAATCGGACCGCGCCGAGTCGATCGTTGAAGTCAGCAAAGAAGTTGTCCACACGTTGTTTGCTTCGCTCGACCAGCTCGGGAATCTGGTCATACGCATGCGGACCGGACAGGGCGCGCCCTTTCAATCCGGCGGCCGCATTGCGCACGCCTTCCATGACTGGCGCGAAACCGTCCAGTTCGGCCCGGCGCTCCCACATCGTGACGAGTGCCTTCGACTTTGCTGTGGTACCGAGCAATGGCGTCTGCGGATATGCTTCCTCCAGATAACGCCAGATCCCGGGCACTTCCGCAACAGTGGATCCGTCTGCGAGGACCAGAGCAGGCACCTGGCTGCGCGGATTGATGGCGCGGTAGCTATCGGAAAACTGCTCCTTGGCGCCCAGGTCGACCGGCCGTACCTGGATGTCAATCCCTTTCTCTGCAATGAAAATGCGTACACGGCGCGCGTTCGGGGAACCTTTCGATTCGTACAGTACGGGTGCAGCAGTTGTCACTTTGAATCCTCCTTCGATGATTTGACTGGATGCAGGAACCTGATCCAGCAAAGTAGCTCGTGGACGCATGCAAAAAGCGTGTGACGACGCGAAGTTCGATCCGGCACTCCGCCGCCAACGCGGTCCCGAAACTCACACATTGATCGCGCGTCGTTGGCAGGTGCGGCCGCAGAGCGCCTGTGCATTCCGTCGCGTCGCCAGTAGATGCCCGGTCGTCTAGGTCGTCACAACGATCTTGCCGAACTGGCTGTTGCCTTCGAGATAGCGATGTGCCTCGACCATCTCGTCAAACTTGAAGGTCCGGTCAACGACAGGCTTGAGCGCACCGCTCTCGAGTCCCTTGAGGATGTATTCAACAGCTGCTTTCCGGCTTACCTCACTGGCGCCGATGGAAGAGAGGCTGTAGACCTTGATGGTGGGCAACTTGCGTAGCAACTGCAGGATCGGTATCGGGGTTTCACCCTCGTCAAGCAGGCCATACAGGTAGACGATGCCCCGATGAGCCAGTGTCGCAATCAGCTTGGGGAAGTTTGGGCCGCCGACCGGATCGAAGATCACACGTGCACCGTTCCCGTCGGTGATCCGCATCACTTCCTGCAGCAGGTCATCCTCGTCCGTGACAATGACATGTGCCGCCCCGGCTTCGAGCAGACGATCCCGTTTGGCCGCCGTACGCGTCAATGCGATGGGCGTCGCTCCGGCATAGTTTGCGAGTTGAATGGCAGCCAGCCCAACACTGCTGGAAGCGGCAGGAATGATGACGAAATCGCCCCTGGTCAACTGGGCATCCGCGATCAGCGCACCGTAGGCCGTCATGAACATCATCCAGGTCGAGGCGGCTTCGGCGAACGAGAGTGACGGCGGATGCTTCACAACGACGTAATCCGGCATGAGCACAACTTCGCCGTAGGCAGAGTACCTGTTCATTGAAAACGTCGGGATCGTGCTGACCGTGTCGCCCACCGAGAGTCCCGTGACGTCTTCGCCCACTGCGTCAACAATGCCGGAGACTTCATAGCCGAGTCCCGCAGGAAACTTGACGGGTTCGATGTACGCGTCATTGCGCCACATTACCTCTGCCCGGTTCAGGCCGATTGCCTTGACCTTGATGCGCACCTCATGGGCGGCCGGAGCAGCTACCTGTTCCTCAACGAATTCGAGAACTTCGGGGCCGCCGGCCTTTGAAAACTTGATGCTACGTGACACTACTACCTCCTGGATGGACTGTGAGACACGGACCATTTGGTTTCCGATCTCATGGGAACATGCTGTAGCGCCGTTTTGATCGATCAAACAGAACCCTGCCGCTGCCAGAACATCTGGATGACTCGCTGCCAGCAGCGGGGTCGGGAGTCGGAAAACCGCCCGAAGCTGTCATTAGCCTCTACAGGCCGAGCGGGTGCTGGCGTGCCGTTTACGCTCGTGGCCGAGTCGGCGAGGAGGATGGGGGTACCATTGTTCAGCGGAGGTAACACCTTTCGCATCGTGAACAGCGCACCCATCGCGATTGCATTGAACAGCTTTATCGAAGCGCTCCTCGGTAATGCCAGATGCAAACTCGCCGAAGCCAGCCGTGAGCGATGACATAGTCGCCTTCTGCGACGATCAGCCCGTGCTTACATCTCTGAATGTTGGGAAGGCTACGAATAAATCTCTAGAGGTAACCCCTGCCCGTTGCGATATGTTCAGCTTGGCTAAACGTAATTATCCGACTAGAAGCCAACTGCCGCGCCGTAGTCCCGCTTGTTGACGAAGGTGCAGAACGCCTTGGAAATAAGGGCTTTGTTTTGTTCGGATGCGGGTTTTACCATGAATTCTCCCTTTGTAAAAACTTGAGGCAATGTGTCGCTTGGGTGCGGTGATGCCGTACCAAACCTTGGGACCCGATGCCTACGTGGAAAAGCGGGTGCTCTAGATCTAGTGTCCACATAGTTGCCATCCGCTATGTGACGGATCCCGCGATCGCCAAGCCCGTAAGATTGCGCGAGAATACTCATGGATCGCCTTTGTGGATCGGCAGGCTGAAGGTTGAAGTTCCCTAAGCTGAAGACGATTTTACAATGGTAGTCGCAATCGACGTAACAATCATGAAGGTGCCGCCCGTCAATGTCAATGGCATGCAACATCGTTTTGTGGGAAAATCACAAGTAACATGCAGGCGAGGAGAGCAATTCATGGGTGTGTCAAGACAGCAGGCCGTTAAAAATCGGCAGTCGATTATTTCTGCTGCGGAAAAGCTTTTTCGCGAGCGCGGCGTGGACGCGGTGGGTCTGACGGAGCTTACTAAGGCCGCAGGTTTCACTCAGGGCGGCTTCTACAATCACTTTAAGTCGAAGGATGCACTGGTGGTAGCCGTGATCGACAAAGCCATGGAGGAGGGGGCAAGTAGACTAGTCGAAGCCATCGAACAGTCCAAAGCGATGGGGGCGGACCCCATCACGCGTCAGATCAATTGGTATCTTTCCCCCGATCATCGGGGCAACATCGATTCCGGCTGTCCGGTGTCGAGCTTCTCCGGCGACGTTCGGCGACTGAATGCGGAGGCACGCAAGTCCTACGCCGAAGGGGTTGCGACAAATCTTGAATGCCTCACCAACTTGCTTCACGGCGCAAACAAAAGAGAGCGCAGAAGGAAGGCCATTTCTGTCTTAGGTCAGTTGGTTGGGACTTTGATGCTGTCGCGCGCACTGGTCGACGCTGATCCGGATTTGGCGGACGAAGTATTAAAAGACGGTCGTCGACAGTTGTTGCTCGATTTGGCCGAAGATTGAATCTCGTCCGGAAACGAGCATGTGATTCTGTTGGCTGTGGTGAAAATTGCGGGCGCGAGCGCAGAACGGCGTATTTGCCATTGCATCATCGTGTCCGCGGGCAGAGACTGGTCCGCCTTCATTTCGCATACCGCGCGGTGAGACGCAGCGTAACCGTCCAGCGTGACGGTCTTTGGAACGAGCCCTGACTCCTGATCGATTTCGCAAAGAAAGCCTTGGCCTCGGCGACATCGCGCCTGACGCTGAGCCGGAAATCGACCGTCTTTCCTGCGCGGTCACAACTGCACCGTAAACATAGACCCATTCGCCA
>NZ_FPBH01000035.1 GCF_900116445.1 Paraburkholderia aspalathi | reverse complement strand
CTTGATCTTGCCAGGGAGAAACTGATCCCTCACTGATCGGCTTCGTTACTTCGTTGCCCGACTACCTGTCAGATCGAGTCCAGGCTAATACACATAAAACCACCCGCTGCGTTTTGGCATTCACGGACCTCAACCAAAGCCCGTGGTTTCCCCTGCAGACCCGTCCGCGACGCACGCAGTGCGGAGTGGGAGCTGACGAGTCCTTTGTAACTAGCGCGGAATGTGCGAGAGCACGGATTCCAGTCGCACCACTACCCGTGGCAAACCACGGTGTCCACTTAGCAGGGGCTTCTAGCCGCTTTCTTTGCTTATCTTTCTTTGCGGCGGCAAAGAAAGTAAGTGTCGCCCCGCACAGGGGCAACGCTAATAGACCACTAACAATTCAAGGAAAGGCCAAAGCCCCAGGAACACTGACAAAAGCGCCGCGCAGGCAAAAAAATCAAACCTTATACCCAACCCGAACCCCACCCCAATGCCGCCCGGCCACAAACACGGGCGCCGACGCATCTTTCATCAAAACAAACTGCCCACCGCCCATATCGCGCCGATACGTTTGCAGCAAAAATTTCTTAACATGCGAAGCAGCCGCAATCCCAGTCCGATCATCGAACATTCGCCGATTCCGGCAATTCGCCATATTCCAGACCACATCCTCGCGCTGCGGCAAAGAGAACTTCAGATTATGCGTAGGCAGATACCCACGCACATCGACAGCCGCACAAAACGCCACGCGTGGATCCAGCCCGAGTAACGGCTCCTGAATAGCAGGCAAAACCCGATCGGTAAAAGCAGTAAACCGTGTAATGAACTGAGCCGGATTGCTCCCGGCAACAGGCACGTAGTGCTGATCGAACAGATCCTCAATCGACACTTCGCCCCGCGCGACAGCCGCTTCGAATACCTTGCTCACCTCGGCTGCAGCCCGCTGCACGGCTTCGATAAACCGTGTATCCGTCGTCTCCACCCCCGTGGCCGCGGTCAACTCGATCAACGTCTCGGACACGCTGAGCAGATTCCCCAGCCGGTCCTTCGCCTGGACGAAGTTTTCACTCGAATCTTCGACGCCGCTTGCCATCTCCAGAACCTGCGCCTCGAGCCCATTGCATTGCGTTTCAATCTCGCCGGTCAACGTGGCGATCTGTCCAGCCTCGTCGTTGAGCTGCGTAATCGCATCGCCCGTCGCATGCACGACGTCGCCGATCTTGCGAGTGCCTTCGCGGACTCGATGAGCGCGCGCCGTGTTCACCGAGCCCTCGCTGATCAACTGCTCGGTCTGCTGGGTGAGTTGCGCGAGCGTCGTCTCGATCTGGCCGGTCGCCTGTGCGGTCTTCGCCGAGAGGTTCTTCACCTCGGCGGCCACGACCGCGAAACTCTTGCCGGAGTCGCCGGCGCGCGCGGCCTCAATTGCGGCATTCAGCGCCAGCAAATGCGTCTGGCGGGCGATCAGCGAAATCTCCTCGGAGACGCGGCTCACATGGGCCAATGCGCTGCGCAGCGCGCCAATCTGGCTCTCGATCACCGTTACGCCCTCCACCAGCCCGTGGATATCGGCGAGCGACGCCTCGAGAGTCTGTTGCGACGCTTGTACGCCCGTTGCGGCTTCGGCCGACACGTTGCGCATTTCGCGCGCAGCGGCGGCGATGCGGTGGTTGCCCGCCAGCGTGACGGCAGCAGATTCGCGCAGCGCGCGGCATACCTGTGCCTGGCGCTGCACGCGCGCAGCCACTTCTTCGACGTGGCCCGATACGTCGCAGATTTCTATGCCCAGTTTGCCGGCGTGGGCGGCAATGTCGCCGACCACGGTCTGCGAATGGGCAGCCCGGCGGAAGCTGAAGCGCGTCATGGTCGTGTTCTCCTTGATGGCGCGGTTTGCTGAGTCGATTCGCGCGCTCATCCAGCCCGGATGCCGCGTCTTCCCGAGGTATTGACGGCAAACTTTCAAACAACTTGATACGGGGTATCCCGCGGTCGTTATGATGTGGGCTCCGGCAGGGCGCTGGCACGGCCCGGTGCGCAGCACGCGTGCGACGCCCGGCCTGACCGAGGCCTGGCCCCGCAAGTGGCTGTGCCTGCCATTTCTCACAGCCCTTCCACTCACCAGCGGACCATGATCGACTCCTTCGCACGCGTCTCAGGCTGGCAGCAGCTTTACCACCTGTGGGAGCTGATCGTGATGCTCTGCAAGTTTCTTTGGGGACTGTTGCGGCTGCTCGGAGGTGGTTGAGAGCGCAACGTCGGGTTTCGGCGATGCGTCAACAGCGCGGCGATGCGCGCTGGCTGCGGATCGGTGAATGCGTGAGTCGGCGGGAGCGCCAGACGATGCGGCGATACGACCGCCGCATCGTGCGGGCAGGAAGGGTCAGACCGGCGCGCTGCGCACGCCTTCAACTGCCGGAGCAGTGGCGCCGCTCGTGCCGAGAAACGCGCGCAGATCGGTCATTACGCGCTCAGGGGCTTCTTCCATCGGAATGTGGCCGAGTCCCGGGTACATCACCGATTTCGCGCCCGGAATGCGGCTTGAAAATTCGGTCGCGTGCTCAGGCGGAATCCAGCGATCCTTTGCCCCCCACAGTACCAGCGACGGCAGCTTCAGCGTCTTCAGCACGTCGGTATCGACGTCCTTGAAGTCGAGCGTCGGCACCATCTTGCCGATCGCCGTGCGCGTGCCTTCGCCGTGGAAGAACTCGACGTATCGCCGCAGCGTCACCGCATCGATCTTGTGCGGATCGCCGTACACGTTGCGCACCGCGCTTTTGATAATGACTTCCGGCAGCCACCACGGCGAACTGACCCGCACCAGCGCGCTATTGAAGAGGCCGATGTAAATCGGCAGCTTCATCGGGAAACCGGCCGAGTCGATCAGGACGAGTTTTTCAACGGCATCGCGATGGCGCACTGCGTAATCCCACGAAATCAGGCCGCCGAGCGAGTTGCCGATCAGCGTCGCGCGCGAGATGCCGAGTGCCTGCATGAAGGTGTCGATAAATCGCCGGTAGGTCGGCAGATTCATCGTTTCGATTTCGCCGGCGTTCGTGCGCAGCGGTCCGGTTACGCCAAACGGCGGCAGATCGAGACGGATCACGCGATGCTCGTGCTTGAGTTCGTCGGCCACACGATTCCACGTATGCAACGAAGACGCGAAGCCGTGAATCATCACGATCGTGTCGCCGCTGCCCTCGTCGACATAGTGCACGTCGGCGCCCATGATCTTGACGAACTTGGAGCCGCTTTGCGTGTAGCGTCGTTGCAATTCGGTGCGCGGTACGCTGGTGATGCCGAGGCGCGCAGCGAGCGAGCGGGGGCGCAGCGGTGCGGTGGATGCGGGCGTTGCGGATTCGATGCTTGCCATGGTGGTTGTCTCCCTTTAGTTTGAATTCGAATGCCTCCGCCTCGCCATCGCGAGCGGCCCGTCAGCTGCGCATGCTGCATCAAGCCGTATCAACGCACATCAACGCGCGAAGCGATAATCCTGCGGCCGCACGCGCCGCGTGCGTTTGCGAAAGCTGAATGTGAAGCCCGGCCACAGCGCGGTGACCTTGCCGCTTTTCGTCTGATACCAGCTATGGCAGCCGCTGACCCATACGGAGTGCTGCATCTCCTTCTGCAGACGCGCATTGAAATCGCGCTGCACGTCGGGCAGCAGCGTCATCGTGCGTGCCTTGCGTCGGCGCAATACGCGCAGGCAATCAGCGATGTACTGCACTTGCGACTCGATCATGTAGATCATCGAGTTGTGGCCGAGCCCGGTGTTCGGGCCGACGATCATGAAGAAGTTCGGGAAGTTGGCGATGCTGGTGCCGAGGTAGGCCTCCGGTCCATCGCGCAGCCACATCGCGCCGAGGTCGGCGCCCTCGAGACCGGTCACCTCGAACGGTGCGCCCACGTCGTTGACCTGGAAGCCCGTGCCGCAGATGATCGCGTCGGCCTGGTGATGCGCGCCGTCTTCAGTGACGATGCCATCGGCGACGATTTCGCGGATACCGGTCGTCACCACGTCGACGTTGGGCTGGCTGAGCGCGGGATAGTAATCGCTCGACAGCAGCACGCGTTTGCAGCCAAGCCGGTAGTTCGGCGTCAGCTTCGCGCGCAGCGCCGGGTCCTTGACGCGCCGTTCCAGGTAGCTCAAGCCGAACTTCATCGGCAGCTTCATCAGTTTCGGATTGACGACGAACGCAATCGCGCGCGATTCGAGCTGCCAGTAGATCGCGTTGCGCACAAAGCGCTGCGTGAACGGCAGATGGCGGAACAGCCAATGCGTGCGCGGGCCGACCGGCTTGTTGGGCTTGGGCATGATCCACGGTGCGGTGCGCTGGAACAGTTCGAGTTGCGCGACACGTGGCTGGATCTGCGGCACGAACTGGATCGCGCTGGCGCCGGTGCCGATCACGGCCACGCGCTTGCCTTCGAGCGGATAGTCGTGGTCCCAGCGCGCGGAATGAAACAGCTTGCCTTCAAAGCGCTCGAGCCCGGCGATCTGCGGCATAGCCGGCCGCGATAGGGGACCGCTCGCGGCGATCACGACGTCGACCTCGATGCTGTCGCGCGTACCGTTCGAATCGATCTCGACCTGCCATGTCCGCCGCGCTTCGTCGAAACGCGCCGAGGCCACGCGCGCATTGCAACGCACGTAACGATCGACGCCGTATTTGCGCGCGCAATGCTTGAGGTAAGCGAAGATCTCCGCCTGGCTGCCGAACGCACGCGACCACGCCGGATTCGGCTCGAACGAAAACGAATACAGATGCGACGGCACATCGCAGGCCGCGCCCGGATAGGTGTTGTCGCGCCACGTGCCGCCAACATCGCCGGCCGCCTCGTAAATCGTGAACGACGTGATGCCCATCTGCTGAAGGCGGATCGCCATGCCGATGCCCGCAAACCCGCTGCCGACAATAGCGATGCGTGGCGTGGCGGGTTGGGCAACTGAAGCAGGCGTCACGGCGGGTCTCCGGAGGTGGGCAAAATTCGGGTGTCTACATATGTCTACAGCCGTATAACGCGCAGGGTAGACAACTGTACACTTCGCGTCAAGATCGTTTAGAGTACGACTATTAAACGCGCGAGCCGCGCCCCGACTGAAAGCTCATGAAACTCTCACCCGAAGCGGCGCTCGCCGCCGACCATGGCGCCGTTGCAGGGCAGGACCTTCCGCCCGGCAAGCGCAAACTGATCGAGGCCGCGTTGCGTCTGACCGCGGGCGGGCGCAGCTTTGCAAGCTTGGGTCTGCGCGAACTGGCGCGCGAGGCAGGGTTGAATCCCAACACGTTCTATCGTCACTTCGACACGCTCGACGACCTGGCGCGCGAGGCGGTCGAATCGGTGAGCCGCCGCCTGCGGCCGATGCTGCGGCGCGAGCGTTGGCTGGCGGCGCACCATGAACCGCAGAGCGTGCCGCGTCGCGCGTGCATGGCGTTCTTCGCGTTTGCGTTGGAGAATCGCGAGGCGTTTCTGAGCGCGTTGGCCGAGTATCACGGCACGTCGCCGGCGCTGCGCGAAGCAGTGCGGGCCAATCTCCATGAAGTGTCGGCGGAAATGGCGGACGACGTCGTGCAACTGGAACTGATGCCGACGCTTGCCCGCGCAACTGTCGACGAAGTCTGCACGCAGATCGTGCTGCAGCTGTTTCATCTTTCGGCGGAGTACATCGACGGGAATGCCGCCCGCCGGGACGCGCTGGTCGCGTATGCGGAGCGTTTCATCGTCCGGCTGTTCGCAGGTTCGATGCTGCTGGCGCAGCATGAGCCGGTTAGGGCGCCCGCATGAATTAAGGGAATCGACATGAAAAAACAGGCTCCGTACGGAGCCTGTTTTCATTGCAGCTTGATCGCTTGGCGTTCGACTGACTGCATCTCACGCAGCGCGGTGTTTCTCAAGTATCGCTCCAGCCGCCGGAATCGTCGTTGCTGCCCATGTCGACACCACCGCCGTTGTTGTCGTTCCAGTCGTTCGAACCCTGGCCGAAGTCGAGACCGCCGCCATTGCCGCCGTCACCGCCGCGGCGACGCGTTTCGTCATCGACAATCACGTCGCGCTCCACAACGCGTTCACGCCCGGAATTCAGCGCCTCGCCAAGCAGCACGCCGGTCAGCAGACCGCCCATGCCGCCGCCGAAACCGCCGCCACCTTGTTGCACGATGACCTGCGGCTGCTGCTGATACGGTCCTTGCTGCGGGTATGGCTGCGGCGGGTTGCCGAAACGCTCGGCTTCCCGCGCATACGGCGACTGCTGCGTGCCGGCGGCCGGCGCGGCATACGGATCGGGCCGCCCTTCGGCGCGGGCGCGCAGGCTGCCGATGCGCTGTTCCAGTTCGTCGAGCTGATACGGCGGAACAGGATTCTTGCTGTTCGACAGCGTTTCGACGAGACCGCGCAACTGGTCTTCAGTCGATTCGACTTCCTTCTCCAGCGCCTCATGACCTTGCACGGTGGAGAGCTTCACGTCGAGCTTCAACGAGCGCACGGCGTTGAGCATTTCGGTTGCGCGCTTGAGCTGCACGCGACGGTCGTCGTCGGCGCGCGAATCGTCTTGCGTGCGGGCGCGGCGCAAGGTCCAGCGCAACACCAGCGCGATCACGCCGATCAGGAGAACGATGCCGACCCACATGCCGATGCCGGGACCATGCCGTTGCGGCGCTTGCTGCACCATCGCCGATTGCTGTTGCACGGCCGGCGAATTCTGCTGGACGAACGGGTTGGCCGCGCGGCTCGCGGTGTTGCCGCCGGCGCCGCCGGCACGTTCCGCGTCCTTGCGGATACGCGCTTCGGTTTGCGCGAAACGGGTCGGGTCGGTGAAGCGGATTTGCGGATCGAGCGTCTTGGCCTGTTGAATCTGGGCGAGGGCGTCGCCGTAACGGCCTTCGCGATCGAGCACCTGGCCGTACAGGTAGCGCGCGCGGGCATTGTTCGGATGCGCCTGCAGCACTTCGCTCAAACCGGCATCGGCCTGCTGCCAGTTGCCTTGCGACATGGCGGATTCGATCTGCTGGACCGTCGGCACGGCGAATGCCGCAGCCGACACGAACAGCAGTGAGGCGAATACGCTTGCGAGAAATTTTTTCATTTACGGACCGGGTGCGATGCACCCGTCTCCTTCAGTCGATTCCGGCGGCGCTCGTAACGGCCGCCAGTATGCACTGCTGACGCAATTACTGAGCCGGCGTATTGATCTGCTTCTTCAATGCTTCGAGACGATCTTCGACGGACGGGCCGCGGTTCAGGTCCGCGAGCTTGTCGTCGAGCGCCTTGCCGGTCTTCACGTCGGCAGAATTCAGGCGCGCGTCGGAACGGGCGTTCGACAACGCAACCTTGTCTTCCAGCTTCTGGAAATCCTCGGACAGATTCTTGCCGCCGATACCGCCCAACGCAGTAGCGGCAACATCTTTGGCCTGAGCGATCTGCTGCTTGGCTTGCAGAATGTTCGAGCGCGCGTTCAGGTCGTTACGGCGGCCACGCATGTCGTCGATCTGACTCTTCAACTGCGCAACCGACGGCTCCAGCGTGGTCAATTCCTTGGCCAGCGCGTCGCGTTCGGCTTCAGCCGTGGCTTGCGCCCCGAGGGCTTCGCGTGCCAGCGTTTCGTCGCCCGATTGCAGCGCGCGCTTCGCGCCGTCTTCGTACTTCTTCGCCTTGTCGGCGGCGACATCGCGCTTGCTTTGCTGCGTGGCGACCTGTGCCTGAATCTCGATCAGCGAGTTCTCGGCTTTAGCGATGCTCTCGTCGAGTTCGCGCACGATCTGGCGCGAATCGCGCGACGGGTCCTGCACGGAATCGGCTGCGTCGTTCAGGAGACCTTTAAGCGTGCGCGAAATGCTGTCAAAAAGCGACATGAAAACCTCCAAAGAATGAAATCGGCGCTGAATAATTCCCACGCGCTTTAACTGCTTTCAAATGCTACTTTACGCCGCTGCGCGAGAAGCTGCGCAACGTTCGGACCGGAGTTCGGGGCACACCCGCCAATTGCAATAGCGGCGCCACAAATTTACGTTTTGAAAACAAATGGCCAACGGCCTCAGTGGTTAAAACGTGGGTTGGCTTATTCAGCCGTTCGCGGATATTACACCACGCATTCTCTTAAAACCGCCTTAAAGGGCGCGATGACATAATCGCTAACTTTGTGCGCTGCGAGCACCCGTTCGACGGGCATCTGCGCGGCGCGCATCGACATGGCGAGTGTCCGCGCGGCGGGTGTCGCGGATGTGAACAGGCGTCGTGTGTGGACGGCGTGCTTGCGTTTCAACACCGCTTCAACTGCGCTTCGATGCGCGTTGGGTTAGGGCGCTTGACCGTGACACTTCCGATTCAGGCGAAGCGGCCGCCTTCCGTGCTCGGATCGCTTTGCGGATCGTCTTCGTCGCGCTTCGCGTCGAGGCGCGGGCGTTTAAGCACGTTGCGCAAAGGCGTATCCACGTCGTTGGGTTTCTGCGCCGAACCGGCAATGGAGGCCGCTTCGGCAGCGGCGACGCGCGCCACGGCTTCGGCTGCCGCAGCCGCTTCCAGTTCCTCGGCGGTGGCGGTGAGGGCGGCCAATACGCCGGCCGGCAGCAACGGCGCCGGGCCTGCGCCGGCGGCTGTGCCCAACAATTCATCCGCGTTCGATGCGGCCGCGCTTTCCGCCGGCGCAGCGGATTCGTTGTCACCGTGAGTCTGCAAGGCCTCGGGGAGCGCCGCCCGTGCGTTGCGCGTGCCGCGCGCGACCCGCTGCAACGCGGCGTCGAGCGCGTCCGGTGCGCGCGGCGCACGCAGCCGGTCGACAATGCTGGCCGCTTTCACCTGTTCGCTGGTCGCGCCGAAGCTCAACACCGCGCGGCGCATCAGTTCGCTGACGCTAATGCCCAGATTTTCGGCGGTGGCGGCGATCGCGCGTTTCTGCGCGGTCGTGACGAATACGACGATGCGTTCGCTGGGCTTGTTCATGGTCGGCTCGCATACTTGTTGGCATTGGCGAATCAAGGCGTGAATCTGGCGTACGCCGTCGCGCGTATCGGTTACGACTCCCGCGCCGAGTCCATCATATGACGAGTTGCACCGATGCGGAACGGGCGCGACATGAAAATCCCGTGACATCAACGGGTTGTAGCGTTTGCGGCGGGCTTGTCCACAGGCCTTTCAACATTTTCTGTTGATAACCCTGGCAGGCGGCGCGGAGCACTTGCGCGACTGCCGTGATCTACCTGTATAACGAAGCACGAAGGGAATTCTTACAAAAAAACTGTCTTGGACGGCGCTTGATTTCTTTAAAATGCGCTGTTACGTTGCGCCGGACGCTGTCACAGGCGTGCCGTGCGGTCGCCCGGGGGCATAGGGCCGCGCGGTGTTTTGCGCCTCACGCGTTCAGTTGCACGCCCACTATTCCAGTCATGCCAATCATCAAACGACCGCATTCTTCAAATTCTCCGGCTGGTGAAGACCGGGACGCCTACCACCGTACTCCAGGACGCAACGCTGCTTCGCGCGACGCCGAGCCTGGCCGCCGTTCGATTGGCGCGAGCATCACCATCTGGTTTGTCAGTCTGCTGGCAACCATCGCCGTGGTGGGTGCGCTGATCGTCGGTTACGCGCTCGTGGTGATGGGGCCACAACTGCCGTCGCTCGACGCGCTGACCGACTATCGCCCGAAAGTGCCGCTGCGCGTCTACACCGCGGATCACGTGCTGATCGGCGAGTTCGGCGAAGAGCGGCGCAGCATCGTGCGCTTCCAGGACATTCCGGACCAGATGAAGAAGGCGGTGCTCGCGATCGAAGACTATCGTTTCTACGAGCACGGCGGCGTCGACTTCGTGGGCATTCTGCGCGCGGGCATTTCCGACATCACGCACGGCGGCGCCTCGCAGGGTGCGAGCACGATCACGATGCAGGTGGCGCGCAACTTCTTCCTCTCGAGCGAGAAGACCTACACGCGCAAGATCTACGAAATGATGCTGGCGTACAAGATCGAGCGCGCGCTGACCAAGGATCAGATCCTCGAGGTCTACATGAACCAGATTTATCTGGGCGAGCGCTCGTACGGTTTTGCCGCGGCCGCGCGCGTGTACTTCGGCAAGGATCTGAAAGACATCACGCTGGCTGAAGCCGCGATGCTGGCCGGCTTGCCGAAGGCGCCTTCCGCGTATAACCCGGTGGTCAATCCGAAGCGCGCGAAGATCCGTCAGGAATACATTCTGAAGCGCATGCTCGAGCTGAAATACATCAGTCAGGATCAGTACGACCAGGCCGTCAAGGAAGAGATTCACACCAAGAATCCGGGCAACGAATACAGCGTGCACGCTGAGTACATCGCCGAAATGGTTCGTCAGATGATGTACGCGCAGTACAAGGACGAAACCTATACGCGCGGCCTGAACGTCACCACCACGATCGATTCCGCCGACCAGGACGCCGCCTATCGCGCGGTGCGCAAGGGCGTGATGGATTACGAGCGGCGCCACGGCTACCGCGGGCCGGAAGGCTTCGTGCAACTGCCCGCACCGGGCGACGACCGCGATCAGACCATCGACGACGCGCTCACCGATCACCCCGACAACGGCGAAATCATTGCCGCCGTGGTGACGGACGCGAATCCGAAGCAGGTGAAGGCGCAACTGGTCGACGGCACCGAAGTGACGATCAGCGGCGACGGCCTGCGCTTTGCAGCCGGTGCGCTCTCCGCGCG
This sequence comes from Paraburkholderia aspalathi, assembly GCF_900116445.1. Classification (GTDB taxonomy): domain Bacteria; phylum Pseudomonadota; class Gammaproteobacteria; order Burkholderiales; family Burkholderiaceae; genus Paraburkholderia; species Paraburkholderia aspalathi. The sequence goes on along the minus strand of NZ_FPBH01000035.1, from coordinate 84,263 downwards.
CGCGGCGGCTGCCACGAAGATCAAGCCGGGTTCGATCGTGCGCCTCGTTGCCGACGACAAGGGCAACTGTCAGATCACGCAGCTGCCGCAAGTGGAAGGCGCGCTGGTTTCGCTCACACCGCAGGACGGTGCGATTCGCGCGCTGGTGGGCGGCTTCGACTTCAACAAGAACAAGTTCAACCACGTCACGCAGGCGTGGCGTCAGCCGGGTTCGAGCTTCAAGCCGTTCATCTATTCGGCAGCGCTCGACAAGGGTCTCGGACCGGCTACGATCATTAACGACGCGCCGCTGTACTTCCCGCCGAGCACGCCGGGCGGTGACGCGTGGGAACCGAAGGACGACGACCAGCCGGACGGTCCGATGCCGCTGCGCCTCGCGCTGCAGAAATCGAAGAACCTGGTGTCGATCCGTATCCTGTCGTTCATCGGCACCAAGTACGCACAAGATTTTGTCACGCAGCGTTTTGGTTTCGACGCCGACAAGACCCCGCCGTATCTGCCGATGGCGCTCGGCGCCGGCCTCGTCACACCGCTGCAATCGGCGGGCGCTTACTCGGTGTTCGCGAACGGTGGCTACCGTATCAATCCGTATCTGATCAACGAGGTGACGGATGCTCGCGGCGTACCGCTTTCGAAGGCGCAGCCGTTGACCGCAGGGCAGGATGCGCCGCGCACGCTCGAGCCGCGTAACGCATACATCATGAACAGCCTGCTGCATTCGGTGGCCACGGCCGGCACGGGTGCGGGCACCAACGCGCTGCATCGTTCGGACCTGCAGGGCAAGACGGGTACGACCAACGACGCCAAGGACGGCTGGTTCGCCGGTTATCAGCAATCGCTGGTGGCCGTGGCGTGGATGGGTTACGACCAGCCGAAGAGTCTTGGCAGCCGCGAATTCGGTGCACAGCTCGCGTTGCCGATCTGGGTCGAGTACATGCAGCGCGCGCTGCGTGGCGTACCGCAAAGCGAGCCGGCGCAGCCGGACGGCGTAACTGCTGTCGACGGCGAACTGTTCTATACGGACATGACGCCGGGCAATGGTTTCGTAGCCAGCATCGGTCTGGATTCGGCGAATCCGACCGCCGGTGTGAGCGACGCGGTGGGCGGCGTAGGGCCGGCGGGTATGACGCCACCGGCGGTGCCGCCGCCGAACGTCTCGTCGAATGAGAAGAAGCAGATCATGGATTTGTTTGAGACGAACAAGCCTTGATGTCTGCCAGCGCTCCAAAGGGGACCTCCTTCGGGGTTCGCTTAGGGGCGTAGCGAGTGTGCGGCTTGCCTGTGGCCGCACGCGCAAGTTTTTGAAAGGGCGGGGGAAACCACGCGCTGACGCGGATTTCTATCGCGCTACGCGGGCCTCGCCGAGCAGATTTTGTGCCCGCCTTCTGCAGTGTGTTTTAATCACGCCTGCGGTGCTTTTTTATTGGGTCCTATACGGACGCTCGATTCCTAAGCGGTTTCGGCCTCCACCACTGCTGCGTCTCGCCGCGAGCGAGGCGCACGTCTTCGAAAGTCCCGCCGCGCAAGACCCGTTTGACGCGCGCGCATGCCACTTCGTCCGTGGGCAACTGTCAGGTTGCCGCGGCCGGCGTGTTTGTCATACAGCATCCACCGGGTCGTTGCCTCGTGAAAAGTCGAATACTCATCTGTCTGATGACAGGTCTGCTGCGCGCGTTTGCTTTCCTGCCATATGGCGTTGTCGCGCGCATCGGCACCGGCATCGGTGCGTTGCTGTACCGGATTCCCAGCGCGCGCCGGCGCGTCGTGCATACCAATCTGAAGCTGTGCTTTCCCGACATGAGCGACGACGCACGCGAGCGTCTCGCGCGTGCGCATTTCTGTCATGTGATCCGTAGTTATGTCGAGCGCGGTCCCCAATGGTTCGGCAACGCGCAGGCGTTGGCGCGCCTGGTCGAAGTGGAGAGCGCGATCGATCTGACCGATATGGAGGGGCAGCCGACGATTTTTGTCGGCTTCCATTTTGTCGGTATCGAGGCGGGGTGCATGATGTATTCGACGCGGCATCCCGTTGCGTCTTTGTACACGCCGATGTCGAATTTGTTGCTTGATGCGATGGCTAAGCGGCAGCGTGGGCGTTTTGGTACGGAGATGATTCCGCGTAGCGATAGCGTGCGGCGCGCGTTGCGGGTTCTGCGGGATGGCAAGCCTGTCATGCTGGCTGCTGATATGGATTTTGGGTTGCGGGATTCGGTGTTTGTGCCGTTTTTTGGTGTGCCTGCCTGTACGCTTACTTCCGTTTCGCGGATGGCTAAGGCTGGGAATGCTCGGGTTGTGCCGTTTGTGACTGAGGTTTTGCCCGATTATCGGGGCTATAAGTTGACTATCTTCGAAGCGTTAAAGGATTTTCCTTCGGAGGATGTTGCTGTTGATGCTCGGCGGATCACGGAGTTTCTTGAGACGCAGGTGCGTCGGATTCCTGATCAGTATTATTGGGTGCATAAGAGGTTTAAGCATCGGCCTGCTGGGGAGGCTGGGGTTTACTGAATTTTTGCCTTTGCGGCGCTTTTGTCCGTGTTCCTGGGGCTTTGGCCTTTCCTTGTTTTGTTAGTGGTCTATTAGCGTTGCCCCTGTGCGGGGCGGCACCTACTTTTCTTTGCCGGCTGCAAAGAAAAGTAGGCAAAAGAAAGCAGCTCAAACCGCTAATGCTAAGTGGGCACCGTAGCTTGCAACGGGTAGTGGTGCATCTGGAATCTGGGTTCGTGCCCCTGCACGTGCTTGTGACAAGGGAGTCATACTTCCGGCGGCGCTACGCGCGCCGAAGAGTCATTCCTAAAACCATGCGCTGGTTGGACGGCGTTCCAAAGATCTACGTTTGATTTCGTTGCGCGCTCAAGCACTTACGCCGGATGTCCCGATGTTATCAACATGCCTTTCAACAAAATCTGTGGATAAGGCGGCTCTTCGCAATACGGCCCGGCGTCGCGCCCGCGTAGTCGATTATCCTCTGCATCAGCCCGCACCCCACGCAGCAAACCGATCTGCATCAAGCACTTAAGCGCGTAGCCCCGTAGTTATCAACAGCCCTGTCAACATAAACTGGGGATAACGTTTTGGCATGGTGAGGCATCCCAACGGCTTTAACCAAAGTCAAGAGGCACGTTCAGCATCCCCTGGTTCATTCCGCACCGTGACCAAAAATCACAGCGCGTTCAACGCGTTAGCCCGCTTGTCAGATAGTTTTCAACAGCCTCTTCAACATAAACTGGGGATAAGTCCGCAGCCATAACTACGGAATCCCTGGTTTAGTTTGAGGCGCCCACGTTGGCCGTAGGAACCCCCGGCGTCGCCGAGGCCGTCGTAGATGCAGACGCTGCGGATGCAGACCGCTCCGCCTCCAATGGTGGATTCCCCATCGCGTGGAACAGGGCCGCCGTGTCCGTTAGCCGTGCGCTGGTGTAGCGAATCTCGTCGAGCTGTGCGTTGCGGAACTGCTGCTCGCTCGAGCGCGTCGATGCGATCGGCAGCGCGCCCAGTCGGTAACGTCCCGATGTTTCGTCGAAAATCCCTTGCGCCGAGCGCGCTGCAATGTTCGCGGCGTCGAGAGCTTGTGCGTCGTGCTGGAGTGCAGCGAGCGTGTCGGCGACGTTCTGGAATGCGGTCAGTACGGTCTGCTTATATTGCGAAACCGTGGCGTCGTACGTGTCGACAGCCGCGCGGCGCTGTGCGAACAAGGCGCCGCCATGGAACAGCGGTTGTGACAAAGACGCGCCAATGCTCCATATCGCCCCCGCGCCGGATAGCGCCACCGGCCAGCTAAAGCCGCCTTGTCCCATCGATGCACTCAGCGAGAGACTCGGGAACATCTGCGCCGTCGCCACGCCGACGTCGGCCGCCGCGGCCTTCAGCGCGGCGTCCGCAGCCTGGATGTCGGGGCGGGTGCGCAGCAGCTCGGATGGCACTACGACGGGCACCTGTTCAGGCACGTGTAGTTGCGCAAGCTCGAGGTCGTCCGGGGCGGCGTCCGGTGTGCGGCCGAGTAGGACGGCCAAGGCATGACGCGTCGTCAGCCATTGCTGCTTCAAGCCCGGCAAACTTGCTGACAGACTCGCGGCACTTTGTTGTGCGCTCAACTGGTCGGCGTGTGAGACCGCGCCCAATACGTAGCGCCGTTGCGTGTCGCGCGCCTGATCGTTGGCAAGCGTCACGAGGCGCTCGGTCGTGTCGATCTGCGCGCGCAATGCGGCGCTCGTGATCGCGGCCGTTACGATGTTGGCGGCTAGCGCGCGGCGTGCGGCGTCGAACTGATAGGCCTGCACGTTCACGCGGGCGGCGAGGGCGGCGTCGGCGAGACGCGCGGCGCCGAACAGGTCGAACGTGTAGTGCGCCTGCAATTGGCCGACGAAGATGTTGTACAGGAACGTGTTCGGACCTGCCTCGGGGATCGCCAGCGCGCGGTTGCGGGTGGCCTGGCCGCCCAGGTCGATGGTCGGCAGCATCGAGCTGCCGATCTGCGCGCGCAGTTGCTCGCGCGCGGCAGCGAGGCTCTTGTCCGTCGCGGCGAGCGTCGGGCTGTTGCGCAAGCCTTCGTCGACCAGCGCGTTCAGCGCCTCCGATTGATACAGCTTCCACCATTCGGGCACGGGCTTTGCGCCGACCACGAATTGCTGGGTGACGCCTTGTGCCGGCACGGTTTGCGTCGGTTGCGCTTCGGCGCCGTAGTGAGCTGGTTGCGGCATGGCAGGCGGCTCGCCGTTCGGGCCGAACGAGCAGGCGGCCAGCGTCAGCGTAGCGCCGGCGAGAAGGGTGAGGCGCGCGTGTCGAGGGAATGCAAGGATAGCCATGATCTCAGTTCCCCGAATGCGTTGTGGCGGACGGCGCCGACGGCTCGCGCTCGTCGTTGCGTACTCTGAACGACATCGCGTACAGGGCCGGTAGATAGAACAGCGTGAGGATGGTCGCGCTCGTAATGCCGCCCATCAGTGCGGTTGCCATCGGGCCGAAGAAGTTCGAGCGCAACAGCGGAATCAGCGCGAGTACGGCGGCGGCTGCGGTCAGTGTGATTGGCCGGAAGCGTCGCACCGTCGCGCCGACGATCGCGTCGAAGCGCTTATGCCCCGCAGCAATGTCCTGCTCAATCTGATCGACCAGAATCACCGAGTTGCGCATGATGATGCCGAACATGGCGATCACCCCCAGCATCGCGACGAAGCCGAACGGCTGGCCGAACAACAGCAGCGTCAACACCACGCCGATCAGGCCGAGCGGCGCGGTCAGCACCACCATCAGCACGCGCGCGAAACTCTGCAACTGGACCATCAGGAGCACCAGTACGGCGATGATCATGATCGGCATCTGGGCGTTGATCGACGTCTGCCCCTTGCCGCTTTCCTCGACCGAGCCGCCGATCTCGATCCGGTAGCCGACCGGCAGCGTGCTGCGAATCTGGCCGAGGGCTTTGTCGACGGCATGCGTGACATCGATCCCTTGCGCGCCGGGCGCGACATCGGACTGCACGGTGATGGTAGGTTGCCGGTCGCGTTCCCAGATCACACCGTATTCGAGGTCATTGCGCAAATGACCGAGCGTGCCGAGCGGCACCGGGCCGTTCGGCGTCGGCATAGCCAGCGTGACGAGCTTCGCGGGGTCGACGCGCTCCGCTTTGGGGGCGCGCAGATCGACGCTGATCAGCTTGTCGCGCTCGCGATACTGCGTGACGGTATAGCCGGACAGCGTCATCGCGAGGAAGCTCGAGATGTCTTCGGAGGTCACGCCGAGTTCGCGTGCCTTCTTCTGATCGACTTCAAAGCGCACCGAGCGCTCGGCGGGCTCGTCCCAGTCGAACTGGACGTTGCGGGTGCCGCCGTCGGCGCGCATGGTCGCGGCGACGCGCTCCGCGATCGAACGCACGGTGGCGATATCGTCGCCGCTCACGCGGAACTGCACAGGGTAGCCGACCGGCGGCCCATTCTCGAGGCGCGACAGGCGTGTGCGGATCGCCGGAAAGTTGTTGCGCAATTCCGGTTCGAGCCATTGCGCAAGCTTCTCGCGATCTTTCACGGATTTCGCCGTGATCACGAACTGCGCGAAATTCGGCTGCGGCAATTGCTGATCGAGCGGCAGATAGAAACGCGGCGCACCGGTGCCGACGAAGTTCACCGTATGATCGATTTCCGGACGGCCCACGAGGACTTTCTCCAGCCGCTCCGCTTGCCGTAACGTCGCTTCGAACGACGCGCCTTCGGGCAAACGCACATCCACCAGCAACTCGGGACGGTCGGAGCTCGGGAAGAACTGCTGCGGCACCAGCGTGAAGCCTGCCATGGCCAGAATGAACAGCACGACGGTGATCGCCAGCACGACGAAGCGCCGCTCGATGCACCAGCCGATCCAGCCCCGCAGGCGCCTGTAAAACCGCGTGTCGTAGATATCGTGTTCGTGATCTTCCGCTTCGTGTGCCTGCCGTTTGCGCTCAGGCAGCATGTGATAGCCGAGCAACGGAATCAGCACGACGGCGGCCAGCCACGACGCAATCAGCGCGATGGCCGACACTTCGAAAATCGAGCGCGTGTATTCGCCGGTGCTCGACTTGGCGAGCGCAATCGGCAGGAAGCCGGAGACGGTCACGAGCGTCCCGGTCAGCATCGGGAAAGCGGTGCTCGTGTACGCATAGGCAGCAGCGCGCGTGCGGCTCCAGCCTTGCTCCAGCTTCACCGACATCATCTCGACGGCGATGATCGCGTCGTCGACCAATAGCCCCAAAGCGAGTACCAGCGTGCCCAACGACACCTTGTGCAGGCCGATATCGAACAGATACATGCACAGCGCCGTGACGGCGAGCACGACAGGTATCGAGATCACGACCACCATGCCGGTGCGCACGCCCAGCGACAGCAGACTGACCACCAGCACGATCGCAATCGCCTCGGCGACGGCTTCGAGAAAATCATCGACCGAATGCGCCACCGCGTTCGGCATGCTCGACACTTCGACGAGGTGCAAGCCGGCGGGCAGGGAGGCCCGTAGCGTGACCATCTGCTGATCGAGCGCCTTGCCCAGACGAATCACATCGCCGCCCGGCTGCATCGTTACGCCGATGCCGAGCACTTCCTTGCCGCCGGCGCGCATCTGCGTGGCGACCGGATCGTCGTAGCCGCGCTTGATGGTCGCGATGTCGCCGAGACGGAACGAGCGGTTATTGATGCGGATCAGCGTGTCGGCGAGCGCATTGACGTCCTTGAACTGGCCGGTGGGGCGCACGAACACGCGGTCGTCGGTGGTGGTCAGCGTGCCGGCCGGCGAGACGCTGTTCTGCGAATTGATGGCCTGGCCGAGTTGCTGCGGCGAGATGCCGAGGCGCGTGAGCTGCGTGTTGGCGATCTCGATATAGATGTGCTGGTCCGGATCGCCGAAATAATCGACTTTGCCGACGCCCGGTACACGCAGCAGCACCGTGCGCAACTGGTCGGCGTAGTCGTGCAGTTGTGCGGCGGAAAAGCCGTCGCCTTCGAGCGTCCAGATGTTGGTGTAGACGTCGCCGAATTCGTCGTTGAAGAACGGGCCCTGAATGCCTTGCGGCAAGGTCGCCGCGATATCGCCGACTTTCTTGCGCACCTGATACCAGGTTTCGGGCACGTCCTTGACCGGCGCCGAGTCTTTCATCGAAAAGAACATCAACGATTCGCCGGGGCGCGAGTAGCTGCGCACGAAATCGATGGCGGGCGTTTCCTGCAATTTGCGGCCGATGCGGTCGGTGACCTGCTCCTGCACCTGGCGCGCGGTCGCGCCGGGCCAGAAGGTGCGGATCACCATCACGCGAAACGTGAAGGGCGGGTCTTCGGATTGCGCGAGACGTGTATAGGCGAGAACGCCGAATGCGGTAGCGAGCGCGATCAGGAAAACGACCAGCGCCTGATGGCGCAGCGCCCATGCGGACAGGTTGAAGCGTCCTTCTTCATGCGTGGTGCTCATGAAGCGAAGTCCTCGGGATGCAGCGGCGGGATCACGTGGACTTTTTCGCCGGCGGTCACGGTATGCACGCCTTGCAGTACGACGCGTTCACCCTCCTTAAGCCCCTGACCGATCACGATCGTGCGCTCGTTATAGCGCGTGACCGTCACGCGGCGCAGTTCCAGCGCGTTGTCCGCGGCACGCACGACCCACACAGCCGGCTGCGTGCCGTCGTGGAACAGGGCGGTGGCGGGCACGGTGAAGGAACCGTTCTGGCTCGCCGAGGCGTTGGCCGTTGAGTTGGCCGATGCGTTGGTCGATGAATCCGAGGACGACGGCGCGGCAAGTGCGATATCAGCGGTCATGCCGAGGCGTACGTCCGGGCCGGGATTGTCGAGCGTGAGCTTGGCGCGGTAAGTGCGGCTTTGCGGATCGGCGGCGGGCGACAGTTCGCGCACACGCGCCTTGAAGCTGCGGCCCGGCAGCGCAGCCAGCGTGACCTGCGCGGTCTGTCCGACCGAGAGCGCGGCGAGCGCGCTTTCCGGCACGTCGCAGACGACGTCGATATCGCCGCTCCATGCGAGGTTATAGACGGCTTGTCCCGCGGACACATTCTGGCCGGTGTCGGCCTGTTCGGCGGTGATCACGCCGGCGTGATCGGCACTGAGCGTGGTGTACTGCAACTGGTCTTTCGACAGCGCCGCCTGCTGCGCGGCCTGGTCGCGCTGCGCGGCGGCTGAGGCGTACGCGTTGGTGGTCTGTTCGAGCTGAGCGGGCGCAATCAGGTTTTCTTTCGCCTGTGCCTGGTCGCGATCGAGTTGCTGCTTCGCATACACGAGACTGTGCTGTGCGGCTTCGAGTTGAGCCTGCGCGCTGGCGGCGTTCTTTTGGGCATCCGCCGGATCGAGCCGGGCGACGATCTGCCCGTTCTTCACGACGTCGCCCAAGCGTACGCGCCGTTCGATGATTTTGCCGCCGACGCGAAACGACAGCGGAGTGGAGTAACGCGCCTGCACTTCGCCGGGCAACGATGCCGCGGCTGCCGCGCTGCCGTCCGCATGCACGGCGACGGCGACTACCGGACGCGGCGCGGGCGCAGCCGCTTCCTTCTTCGAGCACGCGGCGAGCGTGACCATACCGGCGAGCGCGAGGGCAAATGCTGCGCGGCGCAAGCGCGCGGAACGGGCATACCGATGAGGTTGCTGGCGCATCGCAGACGATGCGGGAGGACCGGGACGCTTCACAATTACCCCAACTGGAGACAGCGAACGAACACGGCAAGCCGCAGCGGCTCGCCAGCGAAGACACGAGGGCCGAAACATGCAATTGGCATACGCGTCTGACTTCGAATGATTGGTCGCATTCTAATACACACCTGTATTTGAATGTTGGTGTGAATTGGAATTCTTTTCGGTGCTAGACTTGCGCCCATGAAACGGCAACGACTTACTCGCGAGCAGAGCAAAGACCAGACGCGCCTGCGTCTGCTCGATGCTGCGCAAGCGATTTTTATGAAGAAAGGCTTTGTCGCGGCGAGTGTCGAAGACATCGCCGGGGCGGCGGGATATACGCGCGGCGCGTTCTATTCGAACTTCCGCAGCAAGAACGAGTTGTTTCTCGAGTTACTGCGGCGCGACCACGAGGCCATGCAAGCGGGCTTGCAGACCATCTTCGAAAATGCGGCGACGCGCGAGGAGATGGAAGAGCGCGTGCTGCGCTACTACAGCAACCTGCATCGCGAGAACAAGTGCTTCCTGCTGTGGGTGGAGGCGAAGCTGCTTGCCGTGCGTGACGGCCGCTTCCGGATACGCTTTAACGCGTTCCTGCACGAGAAGCTTGAACAGTTGAGCGCGTACATCCGCGAGTTTTCGACGCGAGTCGGCACGCCGCTACCGCTACCGGCGGAGACGTTGGCGATGGGTTTGATGGGCTTGTGCGACGGCGTGCAGTTCTTCTACACGGTCGACCCGCAGAACGTGTCGTCGGAGATGGCTGAAACGGTGCTGGCGGGATTTTTCGCGCGCGTGGTGTTCGGGCGCGATCCGTAATACGAATGCGGGCGTGATACCCGCGCAATATGACGAATGCCGGCGGATCAGCTCGCCGGCAACTGAGCGCAGGCGTCTGCCACCGGCGTGGCGCAGACGAACGAATACTGCCCGCTGTAGCGCAGGACTTCTTCACCGACGTGCAGGGCAATCTTGAGTTCCGGGCACCGCTCGTAAGCGATGAAGGCCGAACAGGCTGCGGCAGACCAGCAAACCAGTGAAAACGCGATTTTTTCGAAAAGCTGAAAACGATGTGGCATAGCGATTGATTTCCTTTCGGCCGCTATCTTACCAGCATCTAAGGGTTTATACCTACCTAATATCCGCAATAAGCCTCGCAATAGTGTCGCGAGCGCCTCAGAAACCTGACCGGATTGTCATGTTCAGGTCAGGGTTGGGACATGATCGGGTCGATACAATCGAATCGTTGGGCAAATCCGCGCGCGCCTTGTCGCGCGGGTCGACACAGGCGGCAGCGTTGCGCCGGCCCGGCTTTACCGAGGCAGGAGTCGTCCCATGAATCAATTGCAGTCGATGCGCGTATTCGTCAAGGTTGCCGACCTTGGCAGTTTCGTCCGCGCGGCCGGCGCGCTGGATCTTTCCACTGCCGTCGTCACGCGCCACGTCGCAGATCTGGAAGCGCGCCTTGGTACCCGGCTGCTCAATCGCACGACGCGGCGTCTCTCGCTGACCGAATCCGGCACCACCTATCTGGAACGCGTGCGCCATATTCTCGACGACCTGGAAGGCGTCGAGCAGATGGTGGTGGCGCGCAATCACGAACCGGTCGGGACCCTGCGCATCGTTGCGCCAGTGGTGTTCGGGCTGCATAGCCTCGCGCCGGTGGTGCAGTCTTATGCGGAGCGTTATCCGGAAGTCATGCCTGATGTCACGCTGGCGGATCGCCACGTCGATCTGGTGGAAGAGGGGTTCGACGTCGGCATTATGGTCGCGCGGCAGATGCGCAGCGCGAGCATCGTCACGCGGCGATTGACCACCGGCTATATGACGGTGTGCGCGACGCCCGCTTATCTTGAGCAGCACGGTACTCCGACCCGTCCTGAGGATCTGTTGAAGCATCCGTGTCTGAGCCGGCCTTCGGAGCAGGGCGGCGATGAAAAGGTGTTTACCGGACCGCAGGGTGAAGTCCGTGTGAGACCCACCAACGCGATTGCCGCGAACAACACTGAGATGCTGAGGCAGTTCGCTTTGCTGGGAATGGGCGTAGCTATTTTGCCGAGCTACCTGATCGGCCGCGATCTGGCGTCCGGGCGCCTGGTCCCGTTGCTCGGCGATTACCGCCTGCCGCAGATCGAAATCACGATCGCGTATCCAAGCCGCCTTCATTTGCCGGCGAAAGTGCGCACGTTTATCGATCATCTCGTCGCGCATTTCCAGCGCACCGACGAACACGTGCGCGATCCACGGGCCAGGATGCCGCGGCGCGCCGTGGCCGGCTCGCCGGTTTATGCCGACGACCTGCCGGTGTCCGCCTTGCCGGGCGAGACGACACGGCCGACGCTCCCGGTTTCACGCGCGCGGATCGTAGCGTCGTCGTCGCTTTGACGGGTGCGAGGTAAACCTAGATCCACACGTCGTTTGCCGCGGTGCGTTCATTGCTTTCTTCGCCGGTGTTCTTCACGCCGCGTGGTTCGATCAATAGCAGCTTGACCTCGCGTTCGGCATACGGTTTGTGCTCCGTGCCTTTGGGCACCACGAACATTTCTCCTGCAGACAGCAGCACGGAGCCATCGCGCATGTCGATGCGCAACTGTCCGTCGAGCACGATAAACGTTTCGTCCGTGTCGGCGTGTTCGTGCCAGATGAAGTCGCCTTCGATGCGTACCAGCTTGAACTGGTAGTCGTTCATTTCAGCGACGACGCGTGCTTGCCACTGGTCGCTGAAGAGCTCCAGCTTCTCAGCGAAATTGATGGCGCGGTAAGGCCGTTGAATCGTTTGATGGGTGGACATCGCGGTGCTCCCTCCTGAGGGGTAGGTGTGTCAGGCAGGAGCGTAGGGCTGGAGGCGCTAGCGGGTCTTGTACGTTTGTGCGCGGGGGCGCTGGGCGCTGGGCGGCGGGCGATGGACGGTGGGATATCCGTCGAGCTACCGTTAACGCGCACCGCGTGTCGAAGGCCCCAGCATCTTGAGCCAATGCGCCGGCGCAACGCCCCACGCGCGCTTGAAGTGCCGCGTCATATGGCTCTGATCGGTAAAGCCGGCCGCCGCCGATGCGTCGGCGAGCGACACGCCCTGAATCGCGAGTCGGCGCACAAGATCGAGCCGGCGCATGGTCAGATAGCGATGCGGACTCGTGCCGAACAGCGCACGAAAATCCCGCGACAAACTCCAGCGGTCGCGGCCGGCGGCTGCCGCCAGTTCGTCGAGTGTCACGGCGCTATCGAGCGAACCAAGCATGTACTCGCGTGCCCGTTCAGCCGCGAGGTAATCCACCGGACGGCGCGTCGCCGCACCGCCTGCCACGGCGTCGAGCGCGATGGCCAGTTCGTAGAGCGCGTCGTCCTGTTCGAGCGAATCGATCGCGCGATCCATCGTGCGCAGCAGGCTCTCGGTTGCCGCAAACAGACGCGGGTCGCTCGAGAGTCCGCCTTCAATGAACGGCAGCGGCTTGCCGCCGAGCGCCTGCTGGAACAGCGCCGGGTCGACATAGATCATGCGGTAGTGAAAGCCGTCACGCGTGCCGGCCTGGCCGTCGTGCGGTTCGTCGGGATGCAGCACCATCGTGCCGCCAGGCAAGCTGTTACGCATGCTGCCGCGGTAGCGGAAGCTCTGCACGCCTGCCAGCGTGCGGCCGATTGCATAGGTATCGTGCCGGTGCATCGCATAGCCGGCATGATGAAAGAAGGCTTCGATTCGCTCGATGCCGCTCGTGCCGCCCGAATGCGGCGAGCGATGAATCCAGTCGGCAGCGGGCTTCGGAGCGGACGAAAGCGAACCCAGCGTCAAGACCTGCTTTCCGCTCATGCCCCCAGACCCGGCCCATAGTTGCCGCCGACGAGGCGCGTAACCGACGCCACGTCGGCATAGTCCTGCTCCGGCAAACCGTCGAGCATCGACACGACTTCGTTGCTCGCGCCGGCTTCGCGCGCGGCGTCGACTAGCGCGTCCTTGTAGGTCGGGAAACGGACTTCGCGCAGAACGTCGGCGATCTGCAGATCAATCGATTCGCCGGGGATAGCCGATGCGGTCATGCGCGCTCCAAAGGTGCTGTTTTCAGGTCTGCAGATGCTCGTTCTGACCGGTGAAGCTTCGCTCCAGATGCCGTGATTTGGGCAGTGCGATGTGTTGCCATTGTTGCGGACGATTGTCGTCCGTGGCAGCGACGTCCGGCGCCGCGGGAGCGACCGGTGCGGCGTTGGCGCGTTCGGCAAGGCTATTGGCGGCTGTGCTGTCCGGCGCGGTATGAACCGGCGCGGCAAAACACGAGGCTGACAGCGTCACCATGGTCAACAGTGTCGAGGTTTTCATCGCCCGACCTCCTAAGCTCATGCGGCGCTGACAGTTGAGCAAGCGTTGTGCCGTCCCCGCGTCGTAAGGACGGCGCAACCTACACGCGGCGTTGATACAGGCGGGCGACGTGCATCTACCATCTTAGATGGCAAACGGCTGCGACGCGCGCCCAAAAGAGACAAAACCTAATTGTAGATTTCACATGATGGCAGGAAAAAGGCAGCGCAGTCGCGAACGGTCGTGCTGCGTTTATGGTGCGGTGCGGTAACGGCTGATGCCCGGGTCGCGTGCGAACCTCAATCTGCCTGATAACAGTCTGGGCCAACAACGGTTCAGAGACCGCTAAGAACGGGCTTCTAGCGCAGCACGTCGAATTGTGTCCACGGCCACGACGGCCGGTCGCGCATATAACCGTTGAGCCAGTTCCACTGCGGATGCCGCTTCATGAACGCCTGGGCGTCGAACGGCCGGCCGCACGGGTGGCCCCAGCGCGCGGTGAACGCCATCTTGCGCGCCATCTCGCTGTCGACCACCTTGCCGTCGTTGGCGCCCCACGGATTAAACGGTCCTTGGTCGGAACCTCCGAAGCGCGCGTCGTCCAGTTCCAGATGCCCGCAGATGGTGCGCGAGCAGGGGTTGTCGTTGCGGTCGAGATAAACGTCGTGATGGTCGGCGATCATCTCCTTCGCAAGTTCGACGTCGATCTTGCCGTGATGCATTTCTTCGAGCTGCATGAAGCGCAAGCGGCGCGCGCCGTTCTTGCGTACGTCCGTATAGTCTTCGCCTTCGCCGATGCATTCCTGGTTGCGGATCTTCAGATCGGTCGCGGTGTTGTAACCGCTATAGAAGCCGTCTTTCGTACTCTCGAAGCCGGAATAGTGCAGCCCCAGTTCGTAGCGCGCGATCTCGCCGGTCTTGGTGTCGCCGAGCAGCCAGCTGTTCGCGTAGCCGCCGTTATTGGCGACCGCGAACATCTCGCACCATTCGCCGATGTTGTTGGCGTACTGCGACGCGCGCCGCGAGCGATAGAACTCCGGCGCACCCGCTGCGTTGTAGCCGACAAAGTTGGAGATGGTGGTTTCGGTGACCATCAGGCCGGCTTCGGTGACCCAGAAATCGGTGAGGCTGGAAATGCAGCCCGGCAGGCCCTGCATCAGGATGCGGTTGCCGCGATCGGGCACGATGTCGAACACGACGTTGAACGCGTCGCCCGCGGCGTAGCGGTCCCACGAGTTGTGCGCCATCACGATGCGGCCGTCGCGGGTGGCGTTGCCGGTGGCGATGAACGCGCTGCAGTGATGGCCGCGGCGGCCGCGCCAGGGTTTCATGCCGAGCTGCGGTTTCTGGGCCGCCGCGTGGCTCGGCCACCAGCTTTGCAGCAGATCCATGTAGCCATTCCAGGCCAGCACTTCGGCGAACGGCAGCTTCGCGCCGTCGGCGATGCCCTGGATTTCGTCGGCGAATTCAGTGTCGAGTTTGTTGGCGAACTGGGACACGGCGGCGTCGGTGAAGGTATCGAAGTCTTCGCCGGTATCCCATTTCGCGAGGTAGCGGGCGGTGCGGATCGCGTTCTGGATTTCGGTGGCGAGCAACTGGCCGTGCTGCTCGCCGCGATCGTACGGCTCGCCTTCGATATGCAGAAAAATCCAGCCGGCCTGATCACGGCGGACGGCATCGAGGGACGGTTCGCTCATCTTCGCTCCGATCGAAGGGCGGGCGTCTCGGTGCGCCCGTCTTGGCGTAACGCGCGCTGCTCGCAAGCGTGGCAGCGGTTTCCTCATTGTAGAGAATCTGCCGCGCTTTGCACGGCTCGGAAGGAAGGCGTTGGTGGGGCGCCGCGCAATGCAGCGCGGGTTCGGAACGGCTCAGCGATTTAGCGATTCAGCGACTCAGCGTCCGAATGCCCGGCCCCCGGCCTCAGCGCGTCGGATTCATGCGGAAGTACGCATCGAGCAGCGAAGTCTTGTACACCACCCCCGCCAGCTTCGGATCCGCGGTGCTTTCGACCACCGGCAAGCGTTCCCCCTGGAACGCCATGAAGTGCTGCAACGCAACGCCGAGCGGCATATCCGGTGTGAGCACATCGAAGTGCGGCTGCAGATAATCCGCGGCGGTCTTTGCGGAGGTGTCGCGCTTGTCGAGTAGATCGGAGGTAATGTCCTTGAGCGCGACCACGCCGAGAAACGCTCCGGACTCGTTGGCGACGTACAGATACTTCACCGGGTATTCGAGGAACACGCGCGTCATATCCTGCACGGTCGCGTTGGGCGGCACGACGGTTTCGGCGGGACGGATCAGCTCGCGCATCTGCGTCGCGCGCAGACGGGTGCGTTCCTGTTCCTCCTGATTGCGACGCAGCGTGATTTCGTACATCGACGTTTTGCCGATTGCGCGCGACACGAAATACGCGACCACGCAGGACAGCATCAGCGGCAGCACCACCTGATAGCTGAGCGTCATTTCGAAGATCATCAGGATCGCCATCAGCGGCGCCTGCGTGGCGCCGGCCAGAAATGCACCCATGCCGACCATCGCATAAGCGAACGGCGCCGAGGTGCCGTGTGGCCACAACGCGTGCATGCCCAGACCGAACAGCGAACCGACCACCGCGCCGACGAAGAGCGTCGGCGTGAATACCCCGCCGATCGCGCCTGAACCCACAGTCGCCGATGTCGCGACGATCTTGAACACCAGCACGAGGACGAGCGCGCTCCACGTCCACGGCGAATGCAGAATGGAATTGACGACGCTGTAGCCGTTGCCCCACACCTCAGGCGTCCAGACCGACAGAATGCCGACGATCAGGCCACCCAGCGCCAGCCGGATGGGCAACGGCACGGGCAGTTTGCGAAAGTTTGCTTTCGAGAAGTCCATCAGCCGAAGAAACTGCGGCGCGGCCGCACCGCACAGCAGTCCAAGCCCAACGAACAACAGGACTTCAGCGCCCGCCACGGGCGGAAACACCGGCATTTCGTACGGCGGCTTGTAGCCGGTGAACTCACGCATCGTGATGTTGGCGACCACCGCCGAGACTACGACGGGGCCGAAGCTTTCCATCACGATCGAGCCGAGCACGATTTCGGTGACGAAAAATGCGCCGGCAATCGGCGCGCTGTACGCGGAGGTAATGCCGGCTGCGGCGCCGCAGGCGACGAGCAGACGCAGGCGCGGCGGATCCAGATGCACCCAGCGGCCGATCAGCGACGCGGCCAGCGCCGCCAGTTGCACCATCGGACCTTCGCGGCCGATCGAGCCGCCGCTCGAAATCGTGAATAGCGAGGACACGCTGCGCCAGAAACTCAGCTTGACCGGCACCACGCCGTCGCCGATCGCCACCGCTTCCATGTAGTCGATGTGATTGCACTTGTCGACGTGACGTTGCGCGATCAACAGAAACAGGCCCGCGATCAGGCCGCCCGCGGCGGGCAGCCACACGCGCACCGTCCACGGCAAGCTGCGCGCCATTTCGACGAAACTGCCGGATTTGCCGACCGTCGCCAGTTGCAGCAACGCGATGCCTTCGCGAAAGGCAATCGTCGCGAACGCGCCCGCGACGCCGACTACCACCGACCAGACCAGCATCGTGTGGGCGTCGGAGAGACGGAACAGGGTCTGGGCGCGGGTGCGCAGCTTCAGCAGGAATGAAAGCACGTCGGCAGGAGTGGGCGTGATGGGTGGATGGGATGCGCGTACGGTAACAGCATTGCGCCCGCTAGCGGAAGCGGGCGCAATGCAGAGGGTTCGCGAAGGAGTGCAGCGTGGATCAAGTCGCCGCCTTGTCGAGTTCCGAGTAGTGCCGGAAGATGCAGGCTTCGTTATGCGCGATGCGCCGGTCGGACTGCAGATAAGCGGCGATGTTCGGCCGCTCGATCACCGCGTCGTGCAAGGCCGCGAGACGCGGATAATGTTCGCCAAAACGCTTGAGCGCGCGCGGAAACGCGTACAGCAGGCCGTCGATCAGCTGGAACATCGACAGGTCGACGTAAGTGAGCGCGTCGCCCACCATGAACGAGTCGCCGGCCGGGTTCTGTTTCAGCACGCGCTCGAAGTACTTCATGAACTTCGGAATCCGGTGGTCGATGAAGTCGTGCGCGCGCACTTTGGCGGCGTCTTTCTGGTCTTCGTAATACAAGGCGCTGGCGAGCGGATGATGCGTATCGTGCGCTTCGGTCACCATGTCGGCGATCGTCAGTTGCAGTCCGTTGGCCACGTAGCGCAGGCTTTCGGCCGATGGCGCGAGTTTGAGCTTCGGGCCAAGGTAGAACAGGATGTTGGCGGTCTGCGCGATCACCAGATCGCCGTCCTTGAGAAACGGCGGGGCGAACGGTGGATAGGGCTCGTCCTTGCTTTTCATGATCGCCATCATCGCGTTCGTGCCGAGGCCATCGGACGATTCGCCGCGCGCCACTTCCACGTAGTCTGCGCCGGCTTCTTCCAGGGCCAGCCGCACGAATTCGCCGCGGCCTTGCAGGCCATCCCAATAGTAAAGTTCCAGGCTCATCGATCAGTCCTCATTCCAGTTGCATGAACAGGTGTGCGCGAACGGATAACGTTAGCAACCAGTATGCCGCGCATGAGTGACAGATGGTTCTCCTGAACGCACAAAACCCCGCACGCGGCGGGGTTGACGGGGAGGCGGGAGCGTCTTAGCCGAACAGGTGCTGGACGGTCCATGTGATACCCAGTCCGCCGGCAATCAACCACACATACAGGATGAAGCCGGTGGTCAATGCGCGTGGGCCGGCCTGACGGATTTGCGCGATACGGGTTTCGATACCGAGCGCGGTCATGGCCATGGTGAGCGCGAAGGTGTCGAGCATGTTCAGCGTGCTGGTCGTGCTTTCCGGCAGGACGTGCAGCGAGTTGATCACGACGAAGGCGAGGAAACCGAGCGCGAACCAGGGAATCGCCAGCTTGCGCGGGGCGTGTTGCTTGCCGTCTTCGGCCGTTGCGGAGGCGGCCGCGTTGCGCGCCGAGCGGTTCACCCACATGCCGACGACCAGCAGCACCGGCACCAGCAGCATTACGCGGGTCATCTTGACGATGGTGGCGATGTGGGTCGCTTCCGGGCTCACGTTGCTGGCCGCGCCGACCACCTGCGCCACTTCGTGAATGGTGCCGCCGAAGAACAGGCCGGCGCCAACCGTGTCGAGATGCAGCCAACCTGCCTTGAACAGCACGGGGTAAAGGAACATCGAGAGGGTGCCGAACAGCACCACGCTGCCTACCGCCATCGCGCTCTTATGCGGCTTGGATTGCAACGTCGATTCGAACGCGAGCACAGCCGCCGCGCCGCAGATCGCGCTGCCCGCCGCCGTCAGCAGCGCGGTGTCGCGGTCGAGCTTCATGATCTTCATGCCGGCCCACGTGCCGATTACCAGCGTGCTCACGACGATCAGCACCGATTCAGCGAGACCGGGCAAGCCGACCTGGGCGATTTCTTGCAGGCTGACCCGCAGCCCGAAAAACGCCACGGCGATGCGCAAGAGTTTGCGCGCCGAGAAGTTGACGCCGGCCGCCCAGCTTTCGGGCATGCCGTCGCGCAGCGCGTTGCCGTAAATGGCGCCGGCTACGATGCCGACGATCAGCGGGCTCAGACCCAGGCCGGCGATGGCCGGGATCGACGCGATGCGGGTCACGGCCGCGGCGAAGAGCGCAACGAACAGAATGCCGTTGAGTTGGCCGCGGGTCGATGACCCGGCGGGGGCGGCGGAAGCGGTGAGGTGAGCGGTGGACATGGCGTAGCGCCTTCCTATGACTGTCGTGATTCGATAGGCCCAATCCTAAATTAGATATATCGATATGAAAAATCGTGATTTAGAATGTGAAGTATCAGTTCAACGGATATTTATCCTGCCATGACCCCGGATCAACTTATAACGTTCGCCGCTGTCGCCGAGCATCGCAATATCAGCCGGGCGGCTGTGGCGTTGCATCTGTCGCAGCCGGCCGTATCGGGACAATTGCGCCAGTTGCAGGACGAATTCGGCGAGCCGCTTTATCTGCGCGACGGGCGTGGCGTGCGCCTGACGCCCGCCGGCGAGCAACTCGCCAGCTATGCGACGCGGCTGCGCGATACGTGGCGGCAGGCGCATGCGTATCGCGACGCGCTGCGCGGCCTCGAGCAGGGCACCTTGCGCATCGGCGCAAGCACCACGCCGGCGAGCTATCTGCTGCCGTACCTGATCGCCGATTTTCATCGCCACTATCCCGACGTGACGCTGCATACCGCCGACGGCAACACCACGGAGATCGTCGGCGCGCTGGGCTCAGTGGATATCGCGATGATCGAAGGTCCTGTGGGCTCGGATCTACCGCCGGACACCGCGGTGCACGCGTGGCGCGAGGATGAGATCGTCGCGATCATGCCGCGCACGCATCCACTGGCGGTGGCGCAGACGGGTGGCACGGGTACGGGTACCGCTGGCGCGGCAGGTGGAGTGGATGGGGGCGGAGCGTCGGGAGCGGTGGAAAGCGGAGCGGCTGTCAACGGCGGACGGGTGGATCTGGCGGCCTTTGGCGCGCATCCGCTAGTGCTGCGCGAAGCCGGGTCGGGCGTGCGGCAGATCGTCGAGCGGGCCTTTGCCCGGGCGGGCGTGCCGATGCGGGTGGCGCTGGAGATTGCCGGGGTCGAAGGCGTCAAGGAGGCGGTGCGGGCAGGCATGGGTATCGGTTTCGTTTCGGCGATGTCGATGCGACACGAGGACGGCGCGCTGTGTCTGTTCTCGTTGAGCCCGGAGCCGCTGACGCGGCGGCTGTCGATTCTGGTGCCACATGCGAGTGCGCCGTCGCGGGTGGTCGAGCAGTTCCTCGCGCTGTGCCTTGCTGATGGACCCTGATGGAGGTTTCCTGGGGATTTCCACTATGGTGCATGACACCTCGCCCGGCGCACTATTCGGGCATCGCAAGCGCCTCGGCGCTTTTTTTCGAAACGTGTTTGGAACCGGTTCCAAATGCCGATCATGAGCCAGATTTGAGTAATTTCGACATGACTGACGTAGTGGACGTGGTGATCGTCGCAAGCGCATTCGGGATGGATGCGGTTCGCACGCACGGTCATCTGAAGTGGGCCGGCGCGAGCAAACGGGCCGGCGCCATGGGCTTCGAAGTGCGTCGCGAACTCTTCGCCGACGAAGCAGACGCCGCGCCGCAGGCGCTACGCGCGCTCGGCGAGGAAATTGCGGCGCTCGGGCTTTGGTCGGTCTACTCGACGCCCGCGTCGCTGTACACGCCGGATGGCTGGCTCGACGCCGACGCACTGCGCGTCTCGATTGAAGAAGCGATCGCATTGGGCGCGCGCTTTGTGAAGCTGCAACTCGGCGGGTTTGGCGCCGAGGCTAACGCCGCAGTGATTGCCGATTACATGCGCTGCGCGGACGTGCGGCTCGTCGTCGAAAACGGTCAACTGGCCGAAGGCGGATCGCTCGCGCAATTCACCGGCCTGTTCGAAGCGTTGGAGCGTGAGGGCCACGCCGGCCTGCTCGGCATGACCTTCGACATCGGTAACTGGGCCTGGCGCGACGTCGCGCCGCTCGATGCCGCCGGGTCGCTGGCTGCGCACGTCGAATACATCCATTGCAAAACGACGGTGGGCGAGGGCGCACGACGCTTTCCCGCCGCGCCGACCGCCGGTGACACGCAGTTCGCCGCGGTGCTCGACAAGCTGCCGCGCCACGTGCCGCGCGGCATTGAATTTCCGTTCGATGCGAATCGTATCGATGCGGACGCGGCGCACTACGTCGCATGGCTGGCCGCCGCGTAAGCGGCGCGTAGGACCTGAGAGAGCGGTACCCAAAAAATGCCCGGCAAGAAGCGCGTGTGGCGAAGTGCACGCGGCAAGGGCGGAAGCATGCAGAAAAGCGCAAGCAAAAGACAGGCAGCAAACAGGAACACGCAGGAGCGAAGCATGAGCAACAAAAACGCAGCACTCGATGTCATCACCTACGGCGAAGCGATGGCCATGTTCGTGGCCGCCGAGACCGGCGCACTAGCCGGTGTCGGGCAATTCACCAAGCGCGTCGCGGGCGCCGATCTGAATGTGGCGATCGGCCTGTCGCGATTGGGTTTCAAGGTGGGCTGGATGAGCCGCGTCGGTAACGATTCGTTCGGCCAGTACGTGCGCGACACGCTGACGAGAGAAGGCATCGACCAGCGCTGCGTGACCACCGACGAGCGCTACCCGACCGGTTTCCAGCTGAAGTCGAAGAACGACGACGGTAGCGATCCGGCCATCGAATACTTCCGCAAAGGGTCCGCGGCGAGCCATCTGTCGTTGGCTGACTATGTGGCCGATTACGTGCTGCCCGCGCGTCACTTGCATCTGACGGGCGTGGCGCCGGCCATCTCAGCCAACTCGTGCGAACTCGCATTCCATCTGGCGCGTGAAATACGTGCCGCAGGCAAGACGATCTCGTTCGACCCGAATCTGCGCCCGACGCTGTGGCCCTCGCGCGCCGCGATGGTCGAAGGTTTGAATGCGCTCGCCGCACTGGCTGACTGGGTGCTGCCCGGTATCGGCGAAGGCGAGATTCTGACGGGTTACACGAAGCCGGACGACATCGCCAGGTTTTATCTGGACCGAGGCGCGCGTGGCGTGATTATCAAGCTCGGCGCAGAAGGCGCGTACTTCCGCACCGCCGACGATGCCGCCGTGATCGCCGGGCAGCCGGTCGTGAACGTAGTGGATACGGTGGGTGCGGGCGACGGTTTCGCCGTCGGCGTGGTCAGTGCATTGCTCGAAGGTAAGACACTGCCGCAAGCGGTCGCACGCGGCAACCGTATCGGCGCCCTGGCGATTCAGGTGATCGGCGATTCGGAAGGCCTGCCGAGCCGCGCCGAACTCGACGCGCTCGAACGCGCCGACGTGCCGCACATTGCAACCGCGGCTTGAGCGTTTGAGCCTCGCATAACGAGCGTTCAATCGTTCAGCACTAGCTGGCTCGATAACAGCAAGAGCGCCCGAACAGCGCCCCATGACCGTCCATCATTGCTTCGGGAAGCCGTTAGCAACTTTCTTGCATGGGACCGGAGTAAGTGCTTTGCATGGGACCAGAGTAAGCGCTAAAGCGCTAACTCTGG
Source organism: Paraburkholderia aspalathi (assembly GCF_900116445.1). Taxonomy (GTDB): domain Bacteria; phylum Pseudomonadota; class Gammaproteobacteria; order Burkholderiales; family Burkholderiaceae; genus Paraburkholderia; species Paraburkholderia aspalathi. The sequence goes on along the minus strand of NZ_FPBH01000035.1, from coordinate 61,757 downwards.
TCGACAGCTAAAACGCTAACTCTGGTCGACAAAGGAGACTTCCATGACTTCATCGCTTGCGATTCGCCGTTGGTGGACGATCATGCCGATCGTATTCATCACGTACAGCCTCGCTTACCTCGACCGCGCGAACTTCGGTTTCGCGTCGGCCGCCGGCATCAATCAGGATCTCGGCATCAGTAAGGGCTTGTCGTCGCTGATCGGCGCGTTGTTCTTCCTCGGTTATTTCTTCTTCCAGATTCCCGGCGCGATTTACGCGGAACGCCGCAGCGTGAAAAAGCTCGTGTTCTGGAGCCTGATCCTGTGGGGCGGGTGCGCGGCGCTGACCGGCATGGTCAGCAATATCCCCTCGCTGATGGTGATCCGCTTCGTGCTCGGCGTGGTCGAGGCCGCGGTGATGCCGGCGATGCTGATTTTCATCAGCAACTGGTTCACGAAGAGCGAGCGCTCCCGCGCCAACACCTTCCTGATTCTCGGCAATCCGGTGACGGTGCTGTGGATGTCGGTGGTCTCCGGCTATCTGGTGCATTCGTTCGGCTGGCGTCACATGTTCATCGCCGAAGGCGCGCCGGCGATTCTCTGGGCGGTGTGCTGGTGGTTCATCGTGCAGGACAAGCCGCAGCAGGTATCGTGGCTCACGCAGCAGCAGAAGGACGATCTCGCCGAAACCTTGCGCGCCGAACAGGCCGCTATCAAACCGATGCGCAATTACAGCGAAGCGTTCCGCACGCCCGCCGTGATCAAGCTGTGCGCGCAATATTTCTGCTGGAGCATCGGCGTGTATGGTTTTGTGTTGTGGCTGCCGTCGATCCTGAAGAACGGTTCGACGCTCGGCATGGTCGAAACCGGCTGGCTTTCGGCGCTGCCGTATCTGGCCGCAACGATCGCCATGCTTGCGGCTTCGTGGGCATCGGATAAACTCAACCGCCGTAAAGTGTTCGTGTGGCCGTTCCTGCTGGTTGGCGCGATCGCGTTCGCCGCGTCGTACGCGCTCGGCTCCACGCACTTCTGGCTGTCGTACGCGTTGCTGGTGATTGCCGGTGGCGCGATGTATGCGCCGTATGGACCGTTCTTCGCGATCGTGCCGGAGCTGCTGCCGAAGAACGTCGCGGGCGGCGCGATGGCGCTGATCAATAGCATGGGCGCGCTCGGTTCGTTCGTCGGTTCGTACGTGGTCGGCTATCTGAACGGCGCGACCGGAACGCCTGCGGCATCCTATGCGTTCATGAGCGTCGCCCTGATCGCCGCGGTGATTCTGACGTTGATCGTCAAACCGCAGGCACAAGCACAGCCGCAGAGCAAGGGCGCCACGCTCGCTACACCGTTGCAAGGAAAATAAGCTGATGAAGAAGATCGTTGCCTGGAAATCGCTGCCTGAGGATGTGCTCGCCTATCTGCAGCAGCATGCGAAAGTCGTGCAGGTCGATCCTGCACAGCACGACACGTTCGTCGCCGCCTTGAAGGACGCGGACGGTGGCATTGGTTCGAGCGTGAAAATCACGCCGGCGATGCTCGAAGGCGCAAGCAGGCTGAAGGCCTTGTCGACCATCTCGGTGGGTTTCGATCAGTTCGATGTTGCCGACCTCACGCGCCGCGGCATCGTGCTCGCGCACACGCCGGACGTGTTGACCGAGTCCACGGCGGATACGGTGTTCTCGCTGATCCTCGCGTCGGCGCGGCGCGTGGTCGAACTCGCGGATTGGGTGAAGGCGGGCGAGTGGAAGCACAGCATCGGACCTGCACATTTCGGTGTCGACGTGCAGGGCAAGACGCTCGGCATCGTCGGGCTGGGCCGGATCGGCGGCGCGGTTGCGCGGCGCGCGGCGCTCGGTTTCAACATGAAGGTGCTGTACACGAATCGCAGTGCGAACGCGCAGGCGGAACAGGCATACGGCGCGCGCCGCGTCGAGTTGGCGGAGTTGCTCGCCACCGCTGACTTCGTCTGCCTGCAAGTGCCGCTCACGCCCGAGACGAAGCACATGATCGGCGCGGCCGAATTCAAGTCGATGAAGAAGAGCGCGATTCTGATCAACGCATCGCGCGGCGCCACGGTCGATGAACAGGCGCTGATCGAAGCTCTGCAAAACGGCACGATTCACGGTGCGGGTCTGGACGTGTTCGAGACCGAGCCGCTGCCGGCCGATTCGCCGCTGCTGAAAATGGCCAACGTGGTCGCGTTGCCGCACATCGGCTCGGCGACGCACGAGACCCGCCATGCGATGGCGCTTAACGCAGCGGAAAACCTCGTTGCCGCGCTTGACGGTACGCTCGCGACTAATATCGTCAACCGTGAAGTGCTGAAGAAATGAGCACGACGCCGCTTGCCGCCCCGCGCCGCGCGACGATTACGGACGTCGCGCGCGAAGCCGGCACGGGCAAGACCAGCATCTCGCGCTATCTGAATGGCGAGATGAGCGTGCTGTCGCCGGAATTGCGCTCGCGCATCGAGGCGGCTATCGAGCGTCTCAACTATCAGCCGAACCAGATGGCGCGCGGCCTCAAGCGTGGCCGCAATCGCCTGATCGGCATGCTGCTCGCCGACCTGACCAACCCGTATTCCGTCGAAGTGCTGCAAGGCGTGGAAGCCGCTTGTCATGCGCTCGGGTTGATGCCGCTGATCTGCCACGCGGCCAACGAAGTCGAAATGGAGCGGCGCTATCTGCAACTGCTGACCACGTATCGCGTGGAAGGCGTGATCGTCAACGCGCTTGGCGTGCGTGAGGAAACCCTGCGGCCGGTGGGCGGCGGCGGGATTCCGGCGGTGCTGGTCGACCGTTCGGTGGATGGGCTCGTCGCCGACATGGTCGGGTTGGACAACCGGGCGGCCGCCGAGCTCGGCACGCGGCATCTGCTCGACAATGGGTTCGACGATATCTGGTTTGTCGTGCAGCCCTTCGAGCAAGTCAGTTCGCGGCAACTGCGCGAGGCGGCGTTTCGCGAGGTGATGAGCGGCGTGGGCGGCGCGCGTGGGCATACGCTGGTGCTGAATCTTGCGGAGCCGGCAGCCGTCGAGCGCGCTCTTGCCGAACTGGACCGCGCAATTGACGCGGATGGCGGCCTTGGCGATGCCGTGGCCAGCGTGACAGGTAACGCGACAAGCAGCGTCACAGTTCGCACCGGTGGCAAAGCCAGCCGCATCGCCTTGTTCGCGGCCAACGCGCCCGTCGCGCTGTGCCTCGCTCTCCATTTGAAAGCGCGCTACGGCGCGGATTGGCAGGCGCGCGTCGCGCTGCTGTCGATCGACGATCCCGAATGGGCCGAATTGACGGGTATCACCGCGATCCGCCAGCCGACCTACGAGATCGGCTATCGCGCGGTCGAGTTCCTCCACGAGCGCATCGAAGGGGTTCAGGCCACCGCGCGCGACTGCCTCCTGCCAGGCGAATTGATCGTCCGCGCCTCAACTTTGCGCTGACTTTGCGCTGACTTCGCGCTGATCTGCGATCATTCGGGCTGCGGCGCGCAGCGGGTGCGCGCCGGTCATCGCAAGGAAACCCATGGTTGTTGCACCGCTTACCCTCTCGAGCCTCGCCGTCGCGACGCTGTTCATCGCCGCTTTACCGTTCCTGATCTACCGCCGTTTGCGTCGGCCGCTCGCGCTGAACCCCCGCGACGCGATCACCGGCATCGCCGTGTTCGCGCTGTTCGCGATGGTGATCGAGCGCGCGCTGAACGACTACGTGCTGCATCGGAACGAAGCGACCGCCACCTTCCTGTCCAATCCGGTGGCCTTCGTGGTGTATGGCGCGCTGGCGGCGGGTATCTGCGAGGAAGTGGGGCGGTTCATCGGGATGCGGCTGCTGCTCAAGCGCGCGGCAGCGAAGTCCGCTGCGGGCACCGGTGACGGTACGGCGCTGACCTATGGCCTCGGCCACGGCGGCGCTGAAGCGTGGCTGGTCGGCGTGCTGGTGCAGATTCAATGGATCCTGTTCGCCATCTTCGAAAACCGCGGCGAGCTGGACGGCTATCTGAGCAATCTGCCGACCGACTCGGTGATGCGCATCCACCTGATTCTCGCCAGCCTGACGCCGCAGACGGCCGGCATTTTCGCGCTCGAACGTGTGGCCGCGCTGGTGTTCCAGATCGGCTTGTCGCTGCTGATGTGGCGTGGGTTGCGGGCTGGCTGGCGCGGCATCCTGCCGCTCGCGATTGTGTTGCACGCGCTGGTCGACGTGCCGGCTGCGTTGTTCCAGGCGCAGCTCGTGCCGCTCGCTGCCGTGGACGGCGTGTATGCGGTGGGGGCGGTGATCGTCGCGGGCTTGTTGTTCAGAGCGTTCCGTCGCCCGACGCTTGCCGCGTGAGTCGTTTGTGAACCGCCTGTTACACCGGCCATCCGTGATTCTCTAACTTTCGGCGTACCCTTGCGGTACGCAGTTCAGGCTCATCCTTTCGGCACACTTCATGGAAGAAGCTTACCAATACGACTGCGCGAATCCCGAGTTCGAGGAATTGGCGCGCGTTATCAGCGATCTGTTTCCCGAGCAGACGCAGTTCATCCAGCGTGCGGGCGAAGACGGCACGCCGACGCTGGCGATTCACTGGGTTGCCATGCGTTTCGGTTCGACCGCGCGCCGGATTGTGATGACCGTGCTGATCGCGCCGACGGCGTTGGCGCGTTATCGTGCCTTGCCGGCGCGGCTGCGAGGCCGGAGTTTCGCCGTGTTACGGGCATATGTCGAAGCGAGTATTGGCTCGCTTGAAGAACAGTACGCGAACGGCGACGCGGTGCCGCGCGATGTGACGGTGGATCTCGGCGACGAGTTTGCCTGAAGCGATTGGCTCGAGACAGCCGGGCCATTGGGTAGAAGGCGGCCTTTTCGCGCCCAGCCGGCCACGATTCAGCGGCAGTGAATCATAGGCTGTGACTCAGTCCGCGAGCCGATAAACCTTCGCGAAGCGTGCGGCCTGCACCACACCGTAGTCGCCGGGGGCGTACTGCATGATCCAGTCGCCGGCCGCGCCGTGCAGCACGTCGCCGCCACTCGCTGAACGTGCCAGTGAAAACGCTTCATTCATCTGCTTGGCCAGCACGACAGCGGGACGGTTACGGTATGCGCCCGCTTCGCCGTGAGCGAGCGCGGCGTCTTCCGGCAGGTATTTGGCATCGAAACGTTCACGCGAGACGACCCAGCGGTCGCCGGTCGACCCGGTGATCAGCGCGTCGCCGCGGGCATAGCGGTTCGGGCCTTCCAGGCTCATCAGTTCGCCTTCGGCAGCAGCAAATTCAACGCGCACGGTTTCGTTTTTGACGACGCGCTGGGTGTCGTCATCTTGACTCAGATCGAGATTTTTGAGTTCGGTCATGAAGCGAGTGGATGTGGAGAGATGAACAGCCTGGCCAGGACCTTGCGTCCCGACGCTGCATACTCGCAATCATGCCAGATGCATTTGAAGATCGGGTTCTTTTGCCAAGGGCAATAGAACTGCGCGCAGCGCGGAAACCCGCGCCGCGCGCCATCAACCGTGTAATGTAACTAATTTCTTACGGCTTCAGAGTCGCATCATTCCGCAGCGGCCGGTGCCTTCTTGGCGCCGCCCTTGCCCTGGTGACGATGGCCGCCTTCAGGACCGCCCTGATGGAACGTCACGTCGGCAAGTTTCTTCTGCTCAGGCGAGAAGCTGCTGTACAGCGGATCGAACGCATCGACCAGTTTCTTCATGCCGTCCGCATGCGCTTGCGCGATCGTGGCGTATTGCTTCATGTCGTCGATCGCCGACAGATTCGTGTTGGCCTTGCGCTGCTGGAACAACTGCCCCATCGTCTCGCCATTGCCGCGCATGACATCGGCGAACGCGTTCCATTGCGATTCCTGCGCCGGCGTGATCTTCAACTGCGTGTGCAGATAGGCGATGCGGTCTTCGACATTGCGCTCGTGGCCTGCTTTGGCGGCCGGCGCCGAAGCCGGGGTGCCCGTCGGTGCCGAGGCCGGTGCGGAAGTTTGTGCGAATGCGCCGCTCATGGCGACTGCGGTGGCCAGCATTACGAGTGCTTTTTTCATCGAAACTCCTGATGTCTGTTCGAATTATGACAAGGCGAGCATGGCGAGCGGCCCAACGCGCGTTCGCATAGCGACGCAAGGCGACCGGCTGCCCACTTCGCCGTCGCCGCTATTAGTATCACGATATCCCTACAATGCGGCTGCAGTGCGACAAACGCTTACAACCGAAACGAACAGGAAATAGCGGGTGGACAAATTCGTCAGCATGGAAATCTTCGTTGCGGTGGTCGAGGCGGGCAGTCTCACGGCGGCCGCCGAGCGTTTTGACATTTCGTCGGCGATGGTGGGCAAGCACATCCGCTCGCTTGAAACGCGGCTCGCGACGCGGCTTCTGACGCGTACCACGCGCCGTCAGAGCCTGACCGAAATCGGCCGTCAATACTACGACCAGTGCCGGCGCATTCTGGCCGACGTCAAGGCGGCGGAGTCGCTCGCCGAGGCCATGGCGGCCGCGCCGCGCGGGGTGCTGAAAGTGACGGTGCCGCTGACCTACGGCGTCGAGGTCTTTGCCCCGGCGATGACCGACTACCTGAGTGCGTGGCCGGACGTGAGCCTCGAACTGGATCTGTCGAATCGTGTGATTGACCTAGTGGAAGAGGGCTTCGATGCGTCGGTGCGCATCGGCCGCTTGCCGGATTCCAGTTTCGTCGCGCGGCCGTTGAAGCCTTACCGGATGCGCGCGTGCGCGTCGCCGGCGTATCTGGCGCGGGCCGGCACACCGCGTACGCCGGCCGATCTCGTGCAGCACGAATGCCTCGGCTTTCTGCATTGGGGCCGTGAGGGCTTGTGGCGGCTAGGCGGCGAGGACGCGGACGAAAACCAGCTGCGCGCCGGACGGTTCCGGGCGAACAACGGCCAGGCGCTGAAGGTTGCGGCATTGCGTGGCTTCGGGCTGGTGTTGCAGCCGGAGGCGCTGCTTGCGAGGGAGATCGCCAGTGGCGAACTGGTGTCGGTGCTGGAGGACTATCTGCCGGAGGGCGCGCCCGTCCATCTGCTTTACTCACGCGACCGCCGCGCCACGCCCAAGCTCACCAGCTTCATCGATTTCGTGATCGAGCGGTTCGGGGCGTGATCGTGCCGCTTGCCAGGCTTCGTTTCCCGTTTCGCGCTCGTTGTTAGCCGTTCATCATTGCGTCACGCATGGCTCGGGGTTCCTCTGCCTGCCGCCCGATGCCCAGGACGCGCGATAATCCTTCACAACCGACCAACTTCCTTCGCCCCCGATGAGACCTCCGCGCCTCGACCAACTCGACGATCTCGACCGCAACCTCGTTGCGCTGCTGCAAGCCAACGCCCGTGAGAGCGTCGCCAACCTCGCGCGTCAACTGGATGTGGCGCGTACCACTGTGATCGCCCGGATCGCCAGGCTCGAGCGCAGCAACGTGATTGGCGGCTATAGCGTGCGGCTCGGCCAGGACGTACTCGACTCGAGCATCCAGGCGTACGTCGGCATCATCATCGCGCCGAAGTACGGGCCGGCCGTGCAGAAACGTCTCGGCAAGATGCCCGAGGTACAACTGCTATGCGCGGTGAGCGGCGAGTTCGACTACGTCGCGTGGCTGCGCGCCGATTCGCCCGACCGCCTCAACGATCTGCTCGACGAGATCGGCGGCCTGGAAGGGGTGGAGCGAACCACCACGTCGATCATTCTTGCACGCAAGATCGACCGCGGCATGGTGTGATCCTACGGCCAGATTTTTACGCCGTTTTGACATGTTTTCGACATATCGACCGATCATGTCGTCATAACGTCGAAGTTCATGGTCATAGCGCAGCACTTTGCGCGTATGAACTGTTTTTGCTTCTCCCTAAACTGTGTCTCAAGGGTTCAGCCCGCCGGGCGCAGCGCCTTAGCGCAGCGCACTTCCCAAGCTGGAGACAGCATACACAGAACAAGGAGAAGCGACATGAAAGTAGCCATCGTTGGCGCAGGTTTGATCGGTCACACCATCGCCCATATGTTGCGCGAAACGGGCGATTACGACGTCGTCGCATTCGACCGCGATCAGCATGCGCTCGATAAGCTCGCCGCCCAGGGTATCCCGACCCGCCGTGTCGATTCCGCCGATGCCGCCGCACTGCGCGCCGCCATTCAGGGCTTTGACGCGCTCATCAACGCACTGCCGTATTACCTGGCGGTGAACGTGGCCTCGGCCGCCAAGGGCGCGGGCGTCCATTACTTCGATCTGACCGAAGACGTGCGCGCCACCAGCGCGATTCGTGCAATCGCCGACGACGCCGATCACGCCTTCATGCCGCAATGCGGTCTCGCACCGGGTTTCATCGGCATCGCCGCGCATGAACTGGCGAACCGTTTCACCGAAATCCGCGACGTGAAAATGCGCGTCGGCGCGCTGCCGGAGTTCCCAACCAACGCGCTGAAGTACAACCTGACGTGGAGCGTCGACGGTCTGATCAACGAGTACTGCCAGCCGTGCGAAGCGATTCGCGACAGCCGGACGCAGTGGGTGCAGCCGCTGGAAGGCCTCGAGCACTTCTCTCTCGACGGTACCGAATACGAAGCCTTCAATACGTCCGGCGGGCTGGGTACGCTATGCGAAACGCTGGCGGGCCGCGTCGAATCGCTGGACTACAAGTCGGTGCGTTATCCGGGCCACCGCAACCTGATGCAGTTCCTGCTGGAAGACCTGCGTCTTTCGAGCGACCGCGATACGCTCAAGACCATCATGCGCCGCTCGGTGCCCGCGACCGCGCAAGACGTCGTGCTGGTGTTCATCACTGTGAGCGGTATGCGTGACGGTCAACTGGTGCAGGAAGTCTTCACCCGCAAGATCTTCGCGAAGACCGTGTGCGGCGTGCCGATGAGTGCCATTCAGATCACCACGGCCGGCGCGATGTGCGCGGTGCTCGATCTGTTCCGTGAGCAGAAGCTGCCGCAAAGCGGTTTCGTGCGTCAGGAACAGGTGTCGCTGCGCGACTTCCTCGCGAACCGCTTTGGCCAGTTGTACGAAGGGCAGTCGCTGGATGCGATGGCAACGGTGTAAGCCGCGGCTGTCGCACTGAGGTTGCAAAAGAGGCTCAATACCGAGGGCCGTGCGACGACGCGGTAGTGATTGCCGCGAGCAACGAAGCAGGTCTCGTAGAAGGCCGCTTGAAAAACGCCCCGTTATGCGGGGCGTTTTTCGTTTGAAACGCCGGTGCTATGCACGCAGTTGCACTGGCTGTGACATGGGCTGCTACACAGGCAGCGGCGGCAGCATCGCCGGCGGCGCAGGCGGCTCGCCCACGAGGCGTGCGAGCAACGCTTCGTAATCCGCGCGGGTTGGGGCGGTGTTGTCGAACATCAACAGGTCTTCGCAAATATCGCCGCTCGGCACGAAGCGGCGCTGCCGATACTCGTCCCAGTGCGCGAGTTTGTAGGCATCGTTCGGATTGCCGCGCGCGAGGATGCGCTGGTGCGCCATTTCTTCGGACACATAGACCCAGATGACCCGCAGTGTCACGTCCGCGCCGATACCAAGCCAGGCGCGATCGAAGAGGCGCCGCTCGCGCACTTCGCGCGAGAGCGGCCCGACCACCAACGCGCTGATGCCGAGTTCGAGATTGTCGCGGGCGGTATCGAGCAGGCCGCGATACTCGGGATCGCGCAGGTGTTGCAGAAAAAGCGGGCTGTCGCGGTCGTTCGGATCGCCGGTCAGCATGGCCATGGCGGCCGCGCTGTAGCCGCCGAACAGCGTATCTTTGTCGAGCAGGCAGAAGGGCGTCGCGCTCGCCTGCATCAGCGGGCCGATCAGCTTCTTCGCCAGGGTGGTTTTGCCGGTGCCGGCGTGACCGCAGAAGAAAACCAGGTGGGTCACGAAGACGTGTCCTCGGGTGCCGCGGCCGGGGTGCCGGCGTGCTGCGGGTCACGCGCGAATTTGCCGCTGGCCTCCAGCCACATCACATTGATGATGCCGAAGCCCAATGCCACGCCGATGCCGAGAATCCAGGTGAAGTACCACATCGCGGTCTCCTTGATCGTGTGTCCGGCGAGGCAGCCGGTGAGGCATTGCGCATAGCCGGTACAGAGAAGCAAACATGCGGGCAGATAAAGGTAGCATGCGGCGGATCCGAGGGTAAATCCGCAGCGCGCGGCACCCACAGCGCAGCACTTTGCAGCGATCATGAAGAAGAACGCAGCAGCGCGCAAGAGGGCGCAAAGACAGTTGGCCGTTCGGCCAGGATCGCACAATGCGCCTATAACAAGAGCAACACCACCAACAACACGGGAGACCCAGCATGCCGATGCGTCCGCACTTCCACTGCAAAGCCGCGCTGCTTGCGCTGGCTATCGCGTCGCTCGCCGGTTGCGCCTCGACACCTGCCGAGCCCGTCCCGTTCAAGGAGGTGCCGCAGGCGCGCATCGTCCAGCCCGGTTATACGGAGCCCGGAACCGGGCTGGTCGCCGTGGACGTGCGGCGCGAACGTTCCCGCGACGTTATCGTCCGGTTTCGCGATGCGCTGGTGTATATCGACGGCGAGCAGGTCACCGATCTGATGAACGGGGAACATGTGGTTTTCTATCTGAGCCCGGGGGTGCATCGCATCGGCGTCTCCACGCAATTCGATCCGGTCGTGGAAATGCGCTTTACGGTCACGGCGGATACACGCTATACAAACCGCGCCTCGGTCACCTTCGACGGCGATCACGGCATCGCTTTGCGCCGGGTTGCGCAATGACGCAGGGCAGGGGCTGACACCTGCGGGATTGCGGCGGGGGTGTATCGACCTGCGTCGAACCGTACCTGCTGCCGCACACAAGCTTTAACGATGTTTCCAGTCTGACCATTTAACAATTGGATACATGACAGTCACGCAGAGCCCTTAACATGTCGGCTGTCGTGTATTCGTTCACTCAGATTCGCCACCGGGCTTACGCATAGTGCGAAGCCGGCCGGTCTGTTCCGTTTTCAAGGTAATCCAACATGCTAATCAATTGCGCCGCCTATCAGGACGGCCGGAAGCTGGCCGATATCGATATCGATAGCATCAGCGACTATGTGGCGCGGCCCGAGTGCTTCGTCTGGGTTGCGCTGAAAGACCCGGAGCCGGAAGAACTGGCTGTGATGCAGCACGAGTTCGGTCTGCACGAACTTGCGATCGAAGATGCGCAAAACGGCCATCAGCGTCCGAAAATCGAGGAGTACGGCGAGTCGCTATTCGCCGTCATACATACGGTGGAAATGGACGAAGCGGGTGAACTGCTGATCGGCGAGGTCGACGTATTCGTGGGACACAACTATGTGCTGTCGGTGCGCCGCGGTACGCGCACCGGGTTCCAGAATGTTCGCGCCCGTTGCGAGCGCGAGCCGGAATTGCTCAAGGAGGGCTCGGCATTCGTGCTGTATGCGCTAATGGACGACATCGTCGATCGTTATTTTCCGATCCTCGAGACGATGAACAACGAGATCGAAGCACTCGAGGACCGCATTTTCGAGCGCAACAATTCGGTGGCATCACGGGCAATCATTGAGGATCTGTATTCGCTGAAACGCCGGCTCGTGATCCTGCAGCATCACATCGCGCCGCTTCAGGAGGCGGTCGGCAAATTGACGGGCGGCCGGATTCCGAGCGTCTGCGGCGGCATGCAAGCCTATTTCCGTGACGTCTACGACCATCTCGATCGGATCGTCAGGATCATCGATGGCCGGCGCGAACTGGTTGTGACCGCGGTGCAGGTCAATCTGGGGATGATCTCGCTGGTCGAAAACGAGGTGACCAAGCGGCTCGGCTCGTTTGCGGCATTGTTCGCCGTGCCGACCATGATCGCCGGTATCTACGGGATGAACTTCGAGACCATCCCGGAGTTGCATTACAAGTTCGGCTATCCAATCTGTCTTGCCGTGATGGTGATCGTGGATCTGATCCTTTACTGGCGCTTTCGCAAGTCCGGCTGGCTCTGACGCGTCGCTAGTCCATCGCCCCGCGTGGTTCTCCGCTTGCACCGTGCGCAATAAAAGTCCAGCATAGGCGGCCCGCCGGCCGCTAAGCTTGCAGCTGGCGGTAAATCCGCCACGCACAGACTGAGCGAGGAACCGTTGCCAGAACACAGCCTGTCGGTGCGCCTGTTCGCCGCACCGCGCCGACGCCATCGAGCGCATCGCATCGACGCATTTTCTGCGAGCCGACGCACCGCAACACTGCGAATCGTTGACACTGCGGAAATGGCACGCTGAGAATAGGCCTCGCAAACGTTTGCGCACTACTAAAAATACGGCTCGCCGCGAGCCCAACAAACCCTGGAGATTGGCATGAGCCATCGCATTCGCCGCCGCATGCTGGCGGCCGCTGTTCTCGTCACCGCTACCGCCGCTTTTCCGTTTTCCTCTGCTTACGCGCAATCCGCGCCCGCTCATAAGCCGAAGGTCGCGCTGGTGATGAAGTCGCTCGCCAACGAGTTCTTCCTGACCATGGAAACCGGCGCGAAGGACTATCAGAAACACAATGCCTCGCAGTTCGACCTGATCACCAACGGCATCAAGGACGAAACCGACACGGCGAACCAGATCCGCATCGTCGAACAGATGATCGTCTCGAAGGTCGATGCGATCGTGCTGGCACCGGCTGATTCGAAGGCGCTGGTGCCGGTCGTCAAGAAGGCCATCGACGCGGGCATCATCGTCGTGAATATCGACAACCGGCTCGACCCGGACGTGCTCAAGTCGAAAGACCTGAACGTGCCGTTCGTCGGTCCGGATAACCGCAAGGGCGCGCAGAAGGTCGGCGACTATCTGGCCAAAAAGCTGAAGGCGGGCGATGAAGTCGGCATTATCGAAGGCGTGTCGACCACCACCAACGCGCAGCAACGCACCGCGGGCTTCAAGGACGCCATGCAGACCGTCGGTGCAAAGGTCGTGTCGGTGCAGTCGGGCGAATGGGAAATCGACAAGGGCAACGCGGTGGCGTCGGCGATGCTCAATGAGTATCCGAACCTGAAGGCGCTCCTCGCCGGCAACGACAATATGGCGATCGGCGCGGTCTCGGCCGTGCGCGCGGCCGGCAAGCAGGGCAAGGTGCTGGTGGTCGGCTACGACAACATCAACGCGATCAAGCCGATGCTCAAGGACGGTCGCGTGCTCGCCACCGCCGACCAGTACGCCGCCAAGCAGGCCGTGTTCGGTATCGACACCGCGCTGAAGGCGATCAGCGAGCACAAGAAGCAGTCGCAGCTGTCCGGCGTGGTGGAAACGCCGTGCGACCTCGTGACCAAGTAAGCGTCGGGCAGTAGGTGCCGAAATACGCACCGCAAGAAGCACCACAAGAAGCACCACAGGAAGCACCACAACACGCCGAGGCACGCGGGTTCGCGCTTACGCCGCTGCATGCTGAATGCATGACAAAAGGCGCGCGAACCCGCGTCAATTCAATAAACGCTCAAGAAACCTCCTGAGCCGCCGTTAATTCCAGAGGTAAGCGACAAGGCCACCGGCACGCGGCTTGTCGGATCAGTGCGATTAAAGCAAGTATTCATGGGTGTGGTCTGTCTTCGAGGAAGACGTCCGGTGGGTCGCCAGATGGCGTGGCCGGCGGGAACAACAGGCAGGAGAGCAACAGGTTATGGCGACGATCAAGGATGTAGCGGCCGTGGCAGGCGTGTCGTTCACGACGGTATCGCACGTGGTAAACAACTCACGGCCGGTGTCGGCCGACGTGCGCGCGAAGGTCGAACACGCGATCCGTCAGCTTCACTATGTACCGTCGGCGGTGGCTCGCTCGCTCAAGGCGCGGGCGACGGCGACGATCGGTCTGGTGGTGCCGAACAGTACGAACCCGTATTTCGCGGAGATGGCGCGTGGTATCGAGGATGGTTGCTCGCGCAACGGTTACTGCCTGTTCTTCTGCAATTCCGACGACGATCCGGCCAAGCAGCGTAACTATCTGCGTGTTCTGCAGGAAAAGCGTATCGACGGACTGATCGTCGCCTCCGCGGGCGACGACGCGGTGCTGGCGCAGGCGCTTGCCGACGCCCGCGAGCCGCTGGTCGTCGTGGACCGCAATATCGAGGGCGTGAACGCGGACCTGGTGCAGATCGACCACGAGAAGGGCGGCTATCTTGCGACGCGTCATCTGCTCGAACTGGGACACGTGCGGATCGGCTGCATCACCGGGCCTGTCAAGACGGCCGTGAGCGCCATGCGGGTACACGGTTTCATCCGCGCCATGACCGAACGCGGTATCGAGATTCCGGCCGGGGCCATTGTCGAAAGCGATTTTTCGGGAATGGGCGGTCATCGCGCGGCGGGACAACTGTTCGACACCGTGAAGCCGTCGGCGATTTTTGCCGGCAACGACATGATGGGCATCGGCGCGTTGCGCGCCGCGGCGGAGCGCAATATCAGCGTGCCGCGCGATTGCTCGATCATCGGTTTCGACGACATCGAACTGGGACGATTCACCTATCCGGCGCTCTCGACGGTCGGGCAGTCAGTCCGCGCGCTCGGTGATATGGCCGCGCAGACGCTGATCGAACGCATTGCCGGTACCTCGTCGGGCAGTCCGCGAGCGCTGGGTCGCCGGCGGGTCGTGTCGCCGCGCCTGATCGTGCGCGAATCGACCGCAACATGGGCCGGCTTGGCGAGACGCGATATGGCGGCCTGATATCGCTTGTCGTGTTCCCGGGCGTGAGCCGGAAGGCTTCGCGGCCGGTCTTCCATGCGGCTTTTTGCGGGCTGCTGAATCGCGCGCGAGAGTTGAGCGCCGACCCGGACTTAAGCGCTTCCCACCCGTCTTCGAGCGCGCCATTGCGCGCCCAAGGTCCCGGATCGAAAGTCCCGCTTTAAACCCCGTCTGAATCCGTTTCGCCTATCCGCGTTCGGCGCTTTCGCGCCGCGTGAATGCAATTCCCCGAATGCCCAAAACGCCGTGCGAGCGCCGCACAGACACGGCCTGTCAGTGTTTTGTAATTTCTTCCAATTGTTTACAACGTCTTTCTTCATACCATATAAATCCTTCAAGTATGCCGATCAGGTGCCGTAAACAAAACTATTAGAGCGCCGCCTCAGATCAGCGCCATGTACGCAGAGCCACACGCTACCCCGCGCTGCGCACGCAGCCTCTTATTTGTTAAGTACAGGAACGAGCATGTTGAACAAAGGCATCACGATCAAGGCGCGGATTGGCCTCACGATGGCTTTCCTCGCCGCGCTGCTGGTCGCCATCGGCGTTTTCGGTTTGTTCGGCATGAGCCGTTCGAACGACGCTTACAAGGATACGTTCGCCAACGCAATGCCGAGCGCGGTCAATATCGGCAACGCCGAGTTGTTTGCCGCGCGCGAGCGGCTGGCGCTCGACCGGGCCGCGTTCATGATGGGCACGCCGGAGGTGGCGGCGACGATCGAACGTGCGCGTGCGATGCGCGCGGCGTCCGACATGTGGTGGAAAAAATATATGGACCTGCCGCGCGACACCGGTGAAGACCGTCTCGCGCAGGACGTGATCGCCAAGCGCGATGCACTGCATCAGCAATTGGAGTCGTTTTCGGCAATCATTACGGCGAACGACCAGAGCAAGGTTGTCGACGGCGCCAAGCGCCTGCAGGTGGCATACAACGACCTCTCCACGGCGGACGACGCGCTGCGCAAGTTCCAGTTCGAATCGGCCAAGCAAGGTTACGACTCCGCGCAAAGCAGTTTCGAAGTGTTCCGTATGGTGAGCGTTGGCGCACTGCTCGTCGGCGTGCTCGCCGCCGTGCTGTCCTACCTGACGCTCAGCCGCGCGATTGCCCGCCCGCTCGAGGCCGCCCTCGGTCATTTCGACGCGATCTCCGCCGGCGATCTGCGCCGCCCGGTCGTGGTCACCTCGCGCGACGAAATGGGGCAACTGCTGGAAGGTATCGCCAAGATGCAGCGCAGTCTCACCGAAACGGTGCGTACGGTGCGCAGCGGCAGTGAATCGATTGCGACGGCCACGCGCGAGATCGCGGCCGGCAATATCGACCTGTCCTCGCGAACGGAAGAGCAGGCGTCGGCGTTGCAGGAAACCGCGTCGAGCATGGAAGAGCTGACCGGCACGGTCAAGCAGAACGCCGACAACGCCCGCCAGGCGAGCTCGCTGGCGGCCAATGCGTCCGAGATTGCCAACAAGGGCAGCGCGGTGGTCGGCCAGGTGGTCGGCACGATGGGCGACATCAATCAGAGCTCGGCGAAGATTGCCGACATCATCTCGATCATCGAAGGGATTGCGTTCCAGACCAACATCCTGGCCCTGAATGCGGCCGTGGAAGCGGCGCGGGCCGGCGAAGAAGGGCGCGGGTTCGCGGTGGTGGCAGGCGAAGTGCGCAGCCTCGCGCAGCGCTCGTCGGCGGCGGCCAAGGAAATCAAGGAACTGATCGACACCTCGGTGGAGCGCGTGCAGTCCGGCTCGGCGCTGGTCGACGAAGCCGGCCGCACCATGACCGAGATCATCGGTGCGGTGCAGCGCGTGACCGACATCATGGGCGAGATCGCGGCGGCCTCGGAAGAGCAAAGCAGTGGCATCGACCAGGTCGCGCGCGCCGTCACGCAGATGGACGAGGTGACGCAGCAGAACGCAGCGCTGGTCGAAGAAGCCGCTGCGGCAGCGTCTTCGCTCGAAGATCAGGCCGGCAAACTGCGTTCGGCGGTCGCGGTGTTCCAGCTCGAAGAAAGCGGTTTCAAGGCGCCGGTGAGCGCGGCGCCGAAGCGCGCGGCCGCGCCGGTTCGCCCGGCGGCGGCACGTAAAGTGCCACATGCGGTGCCACATGCGGTGTCACACGCCGTGTCACATTCCGCTTCACAAGCCACCCCGGCAGCGAGGACGTCTGCTGCGCCCGCAGCGACACAGGCACCGGCTGCCGCCGCGCCGACGAAGGCACCCGCACGGGCAGTGGCGAGCGCCGGAAGCGATCAGGATTGGGAAACTTTCTGATCGTTGCAACATTCGTTCCCGATGATGCATCAGACGGAACGGCGCTTGTGCGGATCGGCCGCATGACGATAAAGACCGCGATTGCGCATGCAACCGCGGTCTTTTTTCATGGTCTGCGCACTAAGTAACGTTCACATGCGTTGTCGACACCCTGGTAAGCGTCATGATCCGGTACATTGACGGGCGCGACTACCGCTTGTATCGGCAAATCGCCGCCAAAGGCAGTCAACGCGCGGACCGTGAGCCCGCTTTTCCCAACTGCTGCAACTCAGCGCGGCAACCCAACGCTCAACGCGCCAGCCATAAAGGACCGACATGACGCAATACGACCTCGCGCACCGCCTCGTCGAAGCCCGCCGGCAGCATCGCCCGATCGATGCGCCCCCACTCGACAGCCTGCCGCCTGACGCAGCAACCGCGTACGCGATCCAGCAGGCCGTGATCGTGGGCCTCGGCGACTCGACCGGTGCGTGGAAGATCGGCGCCAGAGCGCCGGGCGGGGCCGCCGCGGGCGCGCCGATTCCGGCTTCGCTGGTGCTGCCGTCGCCCGCGCGGGTGGCCCATACCGGCTTTTTCCGGGTGTTGGTGGAGCTGGAGGTCGCCTTCCGTTTCGCCGAGGCGATCGAACCGCGCGGCCGGGCTTATGCGCGCGATGAGGTGCTGTCGAAGGTCGGCATGGTGCTGCCGACCATCGAGATCGTCGATAGCCGCTTTGCCGAGTGGCCCAATGTCGCGCCGCTCGCACAACTGGCCGACGCACAGAACAACGGCGCCTTGATCACCGGTCGTCCGGTTGCCTATGCGGGTCTTGCGCGCAGCTTCGATTTCGTATCGCCGGAGCTCGAGCTGAGTTTCGACGGCAACTCGCTGGTGCCCGAAGCCACGGGTAATCCGGCCGGCGATCCGCGTGAACTGCTGGTGTGGTTCGTCAACCATTGCGCCGCCATGGGCATCACCATCGAGCCGGAATGGACGATCACCACCGGTTCGTACGTCGGTGCGCACAATGTGGACAAGCCGGGCATCGTGCGCGGCCACATCGACGGCCTTGGGGAAGTGGAGATTGAACTGACCTGAGCGAGTCATCGTGTACTTGTAACGGCGCGCGTATGAGGGTCCGCTTGTAACCGCAGATTACGAAGCATCACGCAAACGGCTGCCCGCGGGCGGCCGTTTTACATTTGCCGGCGCATCTGCACTGCGCGCTTAGCCGTATACACCTATGAAGTGGCCCGATGCGCTGCCGTGATCCAGTTATACACGCGACTAACCATGTCGCCGACGCGGTTAATACGCGAGGCATGCATGGGCAGCGAGCAGCGGCAACACACCGCCCTTCATGCGAAATAGTGCGGAACAATACAGCCGTCGCGTTGACGAACCGCTTGACGCTGCGTCGGTGAAGCGCGTCGCAGGTGATCACGGCGAACGAACATGTAACACTGCGCATGTCGCTGTAGACCAAACAGCGAAGCCGCGCGTTGATGAAAAAAGGTCCCGGGCACAGAAAACGCATGACGTCCGTGCTCGATGCACGAAAGTGTGCGCATGCAGACAGGCTGTCCGGTAGAGCAGTGGGATCGTTCGATGAACGAGACGATTCGTGTAACGGAGGATGGCGAACCGTGCTGGTCAGCGCTGGTCAGTATGGCGAGCAGAGGGCGCAGGAGAGGCAGTAACGTGAGCCGGCAATCGCTGCACATTCGCTGTGATGTGAGCGGAAGATTGTAGGTGAGCGAATCTGTGTTTCCAAGTGAGGAATGTTGGGAGGCGGGTACGGCGCGATTTTCGCAACGTAGTTCGTGAAAAAAAATTTAAAAGGGTTTAGGATGAATTCGAGCGATGTCGTTTCCGAATAGCGCGCCGCGCACGACATCGGTCTAGACTTCGGCGAGGAGGTAGCATGGATATCTACAGCAGTTTCGCGACCCGCTTCGAGAAAACGCGAGAAGATGAACTCTCGCTCGAGGAGTATCTCGCGCTCTGCAAAGACAATCCCGCCGCGTACGCTACGGCTGGCGAACGCATGTTGACGGCAATCGGTGAACCAGAACAGATCGACACTCGCAACGATCCGCGCATGTCGCGTATCTTCGCGAACAAGGTCATCAAGGTATACCCCGCATTCCGTGAGTTCTACGGAATGGAAGAGGTGATCGAGCAGGTGGTCGCCTACTTCCGGCACTCGGCCCAGGGGCTCGAAGAAAAGAAACAGATTCTGTATCTGTTGGGACCGGTCGGCGGCGGTAAATCGTCGATCGCGGAACGTCTGAAGCAACTCATGGAACGTGTGCCGTTCTACTCGATCAAGGGCTCGCCCGTGAACGAGTCGCCTCTCGGTCTGTTCGATTACGACGAGGACGGTCCGATCCTCGAAGAGCAATACGGTATCCCACGCCGCTACCTGAAAAACATTCTGAGTCCGTGGGCGGTGAAACGCCTGCACGAATACAACGGCGACATCCGCAAATTCCGCGTGGTGCGACGCTACCCGTCTATCCTTCGTCAGATCGGTATCGCCAAGACCGAGCCGGGTGACGAAAACAATCAGGACATTTCGTCGCTGGTCGGTAAGGTCGACATCCGCAAACTCGAACAGTACGCCCAGGACGATGCGGACGCATATAGCTACTCCGGTGGCTTGTGCCTTGCGAACCAGGGCTTGCTCGAGTTCGTCGAAATGTTCAAGGCGCCGATCAAGGTCTTGCACCCGCTGCTTACCGCGACTCAGGAAGGCAACTTCAAGGGCACGGAAGGCTTCGGTGCAATCCCGTTCGACGGCGTGATCCTCGCCCACTCGAACGAGTCGGAATGGAAGGCGTTCCGCAATAACCGCAACAACGAAGCACTGCTCGACCGGATCTTCGTCGTGAAGGTGCCGTACTGCCTGCGCTATGGCGAAGAGGTCAAGATCTACGAGAAGCTGCTGCGCAATTCGTCGCTGGCCAGTGCGATATGCGCGCCAGGTACGTTGAAGATGATGGCGCAGATGTCGGTGCTCACGCGCTTGCAGGAGCCGGAAAATTCCAGCCTGTTCTCGAAGATGCAGGTGTACGACGGCGAGAATCTCAAGGACACCGATCCGAAGGCGAAGTCGTATCAGGAGTATCGTGATTTCGCTGGCGTGGATGAAGGGATGACCGGTGTGTCGACCCGCTTCGCGTTCAAGATCCTGTCACGCGTATTCAACTTCGATTCGACGGAAGTCGCGGCGAACCCGGTGCATCTGATGTACGTGCTCGAACAGCAGATCGAGCGCGAGCAGTTCCCACCGGAAACCGAGCAGAAGTATCTGTCGTTCATTAAGGACGTGCTGGCGTCGCGCTATGCCGAGTTTATCGGTAAGGAGATTCAGACCGCGTATCTGGAGTCGTATTCCGAGTATGGTCAGAATATTTTCGATCGCTACGTGACGTATGCGGACTTCTGGATTCAGGATCAGGAGTTCCGCGACCACGACACCGGCGAGAGTTTCGACCGCGCGGCGCTGAACGCCGAACTGGAGAAGATCGAGAAACCTGCGGGCATCAGCAACCCGAAGGACTTCCGCAACGAGATCGTGAACTTCGTGCTGCGTGCGCGGGCTGCGAATGCGGGGAAGAATCCCGCGTGGATCAGCTACGAGAAGCTGCGCGTCGTAATCGAAAAGAAGATGTTCTCGAACACGGAGGAGCTGTTGCCGGTGATCTCGTTCAACGCCAAGGGTTCGGCGGAAGAGCAGCGCAAGCACGAAGACTTCGTCAATCGCATGGTGACGAAGGGCTACACGCCGAAGCAGGTGCGCTTGCTGTGTGATTGGTATCTACGCGTGCGCAAGTCGTCATGATACGCACTGCGTGCCGCCCGCGCGGTCTGACCGCGCGGGCACCTTGCGAGCCGCAAGTTGCATGGACATAGCGTTGCGTTTGCCGACATGCCTATTGCAACGTACGTCTCGCGCAGCGGAAATTGCGACTGCATAGGACCGGAGTAAGCGCTAAAGCGCCAACTCCGGTCGATACTGGAGACCGGGCGTGCTTCATCAAATCATCGACCGCAGGTTAGCTGGTAAGAACAAGAGCATTGCAAACCGCGAGCGTTTTTTGCGCCGCGTTAAAAACTACATTCGTCGCGCTGTCTCGGAAGCGGTTCGCGATCGCAGCATCAAGGATATTCAGAACACCCAGAGCATCACCATCCCGCGCAAGGACATTGCGGAACCGTCGTTCCGGCATGGCCCCGGCGGCAAGCGGGAAATGGTGCATCCGGGCAATTCCGACTACATCCGCGGCGACAAGATCCAGCGCCCGCAAGGGGGCGGCGGCGGAGGCGGGGGCAACCAGGCGAGCAACGAGGGCGAGGGTCAGGACGACTTCGTGTTCGAACTGAGCCGCGAAGAGTTCATGCAGTATTTCTTCGACGACCTTGAACTGCCGCGTCTCGTCAAAACCCATCTGATGGCCGTGCCCACGTGGAAAAGCATCCGCGCCGGCTGGGCGGCCGAAGGCACGCCAAACAATATCGACGTGGTCCGTTCGCTGCGCAGCGCGCTCGGGCGCCGGATTGCGCTTGGTGCGCCGCTCGTCAATCAGTTGCACGAGATGGAGCGGCAACTCGAAGTGATGAAGGCCGATCCGGACGACCGTCGCGACGAGATCAAACTGCTCGAAGAGGAAATCCACCATTTGCGCGGGCGCATCTGGCGCATTCCGTTTATCGATCCGTTCGATCTGCGCTACGTGAACCGGGTGAAGCAGCCCACGCCGTCTAGCCAGGCGGTGATGTTCTGTCTGATGGATGTGTCCGGGTCCATGGACGAGCAGCGCAAGGATCTCGCCAAGCGCTTTTTCATCCTGCTGTATCTGTTCCTCAAGCGTAACTACGAAAAGATCGAAGTGGTGTTCATTCGCCACCACACCCGCGCCGAAGAGGTCGACGAAGACACGTTCTTTCATTCGACGGAAAGCGGCGGCACAGTGGTGTCGAGCGCGCTGGAGCTGATGCAGAAGGTGATGGACGAGCGCTATTCACCGACTGAATGGAATATTTACGGCGCTCAGGCGTCTGACGGCGACAATTGGACCGACGATTCGCCCAAGTGCCGCAAGATACTTTCGGATGACATCCTGGAGAAGGTGCGCTATTTTGCGTATATCCAGGTTACGCCGGAAGAGCAGAACTTGTGGCTCGAATATGCACAGTTGGCGCTGAGCCAGCCGCACATGGCGATGAAGAAGGTCGAGACCGCGGCTGACATTTATCCGGTGTTTCGGGAGTTGTTTGAAAAGCAGGTGGCGTCTTCATGACGGCAAAGCACCTGCCCAACGAAGCGCGCGGCGATCAGCCGGGGCGCGGAAAAGGCGTGCCGCAGCAGCAACAGTCGGGGCATGCCGAGGCGAAGGCGGACGATACGGGAGCCGCCGCAGCCGGAGCAGTCGACGCCGCTGCAGCACGGGGACACACCGGAACGCCCACTGAGGGGCAAAGGGAAGTCCGTATGAACGTAGCCGATAGACGGCCTCTGCCGTGCCCGTCCGACTGGACCTTCGAATTGATCGAAGAGTACGACTCGCATATTGCCCGTGTTGCAGAGCAATATGAACTCGACGTGTATCCGATCCAGCTCGAACTCATCAGCGCCGAACAGATGATGGACGCTTACGCGTCCGTCGGCATGCCGGTGAACTACCGTCACTGGTCGTTCGGCAAACACTTTCTCTCTACCGAAAAAAGCTACCGTCGCGGGCAGATGGGGCTCGCGTACGAGATCGTCATCAATTCGAACCCTTGTATCGCGTATCTGATGGAAGAGAACACGATGACGATGCAGGCGCTCGTCATCGCGCACGCGGCCTATGGCCACAATTCTTTCTTCAAGGGCAACTATCTGTTCAGGCTGTGGACGGATGCACACGCGATCATCGATTACCTCGTCTACGCGAAGAATTACATCGCGGAGTGCGAAGAGCGCTTCGGGCTCGACCGGGTGGAGGAGCTGCTCGACTCGTGCCATGCGTTGATGAATTACGGCGTGGACCGTTACAAACGTCCGCAGAAACTGTCGCTGGAAAAGGAGTTTGCGGCGCGTCGCGAACGTGAGGCTTATCTGCAATCGCAGGTCAACGAACTGTGGCGCACCTTGCCGACCCGGCATACGCCGTTGCCGGAGGAAATCGAGGAGCGTTATCCGCCCGAGCCGCAGGAAAACCTGCTGTATTTCGCGGAGAAGAACGCACCGCTGCTCGAGCCGTGGGAGCGGGAAGTGATCCGCATCGTGCGCAAGGTCGGCCAGTATTTCTATCCGCAGCGGCAAACCCAGGTCATGAACGAAGGCTGGGCGACGTTCTGGCACTACACCTTGCTCAATACGATGTATGCCCAGGGCAAGCTGGAAGACGGTTTCATGATGGAGTTTCTCCATTCGCACAGCAATGTGGTCTACCAGCCGCCGGTCACGAAACCGTACTACAGCGGCATCAACCCGTATGCGCTCGGCTTTTCGATGATGAGCGACATCCGCCGGATCTGCGAATCGCCAACGGAGGAGGACCGCAAATGGTTCCCCGAACTGGCCGGCAGTCCGTGGCTGCAGGCGATGCACTACGCGATGCGCAACTTCAAGGACGAGAGTTTCGTCGCGCAGTATCTGTCTCCGCATCTGATCCGCGAGATGCGTCTGTTCTCGGTGCTCGACGACGACATGCGCGATGCGCTCGAAGTGTCCGCGATTCATGACGACAGCGGCTATCAGTACGTGCGTCAGGCGTTGTCGCGGCAGTACGACATGCACCATCGGGAGCCGAATATTCAGGTTTGGGCGGTGAATACGCGTGGTGACCGGAGCCTGACGCTGCGGCATTTCATGAGCGACAACCGGCATCTGTCCGGCGATAGCGATGAAGTGCTCAAGCACATGGCGCGCTTGTGGCAGTTCGACGTCTACCTGGAAAGCGTCGATGAGAACGGCACGGTGAGGAAGCGGTATGAGTGCAAGTATGTGCCGCCGGCGATAAGGGTTTGAGTTCGCTCGGCCTTATTGCGTAGAGGCTGTTTTCTGATCTGTCCGAAGCCCCTGTTTGTCTATGACGAACAGGGGCTTTTGTCATTTGGAGTCTGGCGGGTCGCGTCGCCTCCTTTTTTCAGTAATTTTTGAAAAAGTACTGAAAAACCCACAATCCGTTCCGGAAGGCAGAATTCTCGTGATGCCCAAGGAGACCGATATCAACCTCGTATCGGTCTCCTCCCTGAGGCGCTCACTAAGCAGCACTCGGAGACCTGGCAACGAGCCTCTCGGGATAGTCCCTAACAAACCCCCATCTCTCCCTTGCAATTCTGTAAAATTCGCGCACGCGCGCTATAGGTGCCAGCGCGGCACCTCGATGCGCGTGTTGTGAAAGCGGCGCCACGACCGCTACCTCCGTTTAAAGACAAGGAAAGACAACAGCATGACCGACCTGACCGACCAAACCGTGGCCACCACTTACGACGCACACGACACCCGGCGCCGCATCTTCGCGATCGTTGGCGCTTCATCGGGCAATCTAGTCGAGTGGTTCGATTTCTACGTGTACTCGTTCTGCGCGCTGTATTTCGCGCCGGCTTTCTTCCCGAGCGGCAACACCACCACGCAGTTGCTCAACACCGCCGGCGTCTTCGCCGCGGGCTTCCTGATGCGCCCGATCGGCGGCTGGTTCTTCGGCCGGCTTGCGGACAAGCACGGCCGCAAGACCGCGATGATGGTGTCGGTGTTCATGATGTGCGGCGGCTCGCTCGTCATCGCCGTGTTGCCCACGTATGCGCAGATCGGCGCCTTGGCGCCGGCGCTGCTGCTGGTCGCGCGCCTGTTCCAGGGCCTGTCGGTGGGCGGTGAGTACGGCACCAGCGCCACCTATATGAGTGAAGTGGCGCTCAAGGGCCGTCGCGGGTTCTTCGCTTCGTTCCAGTACGTCACGCTGATCGGCGGCCAGTTGTGCGCGCTGCTTGTGCTGGTGATCCTGCAACAAACCCTCTCCACCGAAGAACTGAAAGCGTGGGGCTGGCGTGTGCCGTTCGTGATCGGTGCGTTAGCGGCGCTGGTCGCGCTGTATCTGCGTAAATCGCTCGAAGAAACGACCACGGCCGAAACGCGTCAACGCAAGGAAGCCGGCACGCTGCGTGGCTTGTGGCAGCACAAGGGTGCATTCGCGACGGTGCTCGGCTTCACGGCCGGCGGTTCGCTGATTTTTTACACGTTCACGACTTACATGCAGAAGTACCTGGTCAACACGGCCGGTATGCACGCCAAGACGGCCAGCAACGTGATGACCGCGGCGCTGTTCGTCTACATGATCATGCAGCCGGCGTTCGGCGCGTTGTCGGATCGCATCGGCCGCCGTCGTTCGATGCTGTTCTTCGGCTTCTTCGCGACTATCGGCACGGTGCCGCTGCTGCATGCGTTGAAAGACGTGACGAGTCCGTATGCGGCCTTCGGCCTTGTTGTCGTGGCGCTTGCGATCGTCAGCTTCTATACGTCGATTAGCGGCCTGATCAAGGCCGAAATGTTCCCACCGGAAGTGCGGGCGCTGGGCGTAGGGTTGTCGTATGCGGTGGCCAATGCGATCTTCGGCGGCTCGGCGGAATACGTCGCGCTGTGGCTGAAATCGGTGGGCAGCGAGACGACGTTCTACTGGTATGTGACTGCGCTGTGCGCGATTGCGGGTCTCGTGTCGCTGCGCATGCGCGATCCTTCGAAAGAAGGCTATCTGCGCAACGAGCCTTGAGCTTGAGTTCAGGCGATAAGCTCGAACAGCGCGCATGAGCGCTCTTTGAAAACGGCGGCCTGGGGCAACCCGGCCGCCGTTTTTTTTATCCCGCCGGCAAGCACGGCAAGCACGGCAAGCACGGCAAGCACGGCGCGAAGTTCACGCTCACGCCACCACGATCTCCGTTCCCAGCGCATGAAGCAGGTCGCGTAGCGACTCGGCTTGCGCCATCTTCGCATCGCTGCGCAGATGAATCTGCACGGCGCGCCCCGCAATCCCATCGACGGGATGCGCAAGCCACAATTCCACTGCAAGCCCCAATCCTTCCGGCTGATTGACGACGACCGGCTCGATCACACGTGGCTTGAAACAGGCACTGTCGGACATGGTGGATAACCTCCGGGCTGATGACGGTTCGAGGTCCATCCTAATCAGCCGCGCTTGCAAGCCCAAGCGACAAATACACGTTTGCTAATGAGTGGATGCTTAGCAGAAAACGCGCTTATTACAGGAGCATTTCTTGGTTCGGAGCGCGCAGCGTCGCTGCTAATGTGACGCCCATGCGTGGCCATCGGTTGCACCTTGCGGTTGCAACGGATTGACGATGGATATCGCCGACACGCATCCGTTTTTAGAAACATCGCACGCATATTGAACAAGCATCACGCACAAACCAAGAGATCCATAAAAATGAAATCGAAAATACTCGCTGCCTGGTTAATGACACTGGCGGGACTCTCGCTGACGGCGCCGGGGCTCGCCTATGCCGACCGTCTCGACGACATCAGGAAGGCTGGCGTACTGCGCGTCGCGACCTTCGACAGCAATCCGCCGTTCGGTTACGTCGACGCAACCAGCAACCAGATTGTCGGTCTCGACGTCGACTACGCGAAGGCGCTCGCCGACAAGCTCGGCGTGAAACTCGAACTGCAACCCACCAATCCGGCCAACCGCATTCCGTTCCTGACGTCGAAAAAAGTGGACCTGGTGCTCGCCAACTTCACGATCACCGAGGAGCGCGCCAAACAGGTCGATTTCAGCATTCCGTATTTCTCGTCGGGCCAGCAGTTCCTGGCGAAGAAGGGCGTGCTGAAGTCGACGGATCAGATCAACAGCCTGCGGGTGGGCGCGGACAAGGGCACCACCAACGAGATCACGCTCCGCGAGAAATTCCCGCAAGCCACGATCGTCGCGTACGACGACACGCCGTTCGCGTTCGCGGCTTTGCGCGCGGGCAACGTGCAGGCGATCACGCAGGATGGTCCGAAGCTGGTCGGCCTGCTCGCGAACGTGCCGGACAAGCAGAACTACGAGATTCCGGCGTTCACGATTTCGAACGACTACATGGGTGTCGGCATCCCGAAGGGCGAGACGCGTCTGGTCGGCTTCGTGAACGACACGCTGAAGGGGCTGGAAGCCGACGGCTCTGCGGCGAAGATCTACAACCGCTGGTTCGGTCCGCAAACGAAGACGCCGCTCGCGCGCATCTTCAAGATCGGCGACAAGACCTGATCGCTGTGTCGCTGTAGCACCCAGGCACCCGGCAATGAACGGGCACGTTGGCAACGTGCCCGTCGGTATTTTCGAAAGAAGCAGGTTTCAGGAAGCAGGTTCAAAGATGCAAGCGTGGCTCGCTCCAAAGTATCTGATGTGGCTGTGGCAAGGCTTCGGTGTCACCGTCGGTCTCGCGTTGACGGTGGCGCTCGCGGCCACGGTGTCCGGCTTCGTGCTGGCGATCGCGCGTCATGCGCGGTATGGCTGGCTGCGTCGCGCAACGGCCACCTATGTGCTGGTGTTTCGCAACACGCCGTTGCTGGTGCAACTGTTCTTCTGGTACTTCGGCGCGGCCACGCTGATGCCTGACGCGTTGATGCAATGGTTGAATACGCCGCATGGCGTGCACCTCGGCGTGTACGCGTTGCGCTGGCCATCGTTCGAGTTTGTCGCCGGATGGCTCGGGCTTACGTGCTATACGGCGGCTTTCATCGCCGAAGAGTTCCAGGCGGGCTTGCGCGGCGTGCCGAATGGTCAGCATGCCGCGGCCGCGGCGCTTGGTCTCACGCCATTGCAGGCGTTCCGCTACGTCGTTTTGCCGCAAGCGGTGCGCATTTCGCTGCCGCCGCTTTTCGGTCAATACATGAACCTCGTGAAAAATTCATCGCTGACCATGGCAATCGGTCTGGCCGAACTGTCGTACGCGTCGCGTCAGGTCGAGACAGAGAGCTTCAAGACTTTCGAGGCGTTCGGTGTAGCTACCGTGTTGTATATTGCCGCCATCGCGTTGATCGAAGCCGTCTCGCATACGGTGGCGCATGCGCGCGACCGCTCATTCGCGAGGCGCTGAACATGACATGGACACTGTTCGCCCACAACCTGCCGTATCTGCTGGTCGGCGCATTTCCACAAGGACCGCTCGGCGGCGCAGCGCTCACGCTGGTACTCGCGTTGTGTTCGGCGCTTGCATCGGCCGTGCTCGGCGTCGCGGGTGGGATTGCGCTGGCGTTGGCGGGGCGCATCGCCCGTGTGCCGTTGCTGCTCGTGATCGGCTTCTTCCGCGCGATTCCAGTGCTGATGCTGATTTTCTGGACGTATTTCCTGCTGCCGATGGTCTTCCATGTCGATGTGCCCGGGCTCGCAACGGTCGTCTGCGCGCTCTCGCTGATCGGCGGCGCGTACCTCGCGCACTCGGTGCACGCGGGCATTCGTGCTGTCGGCGAGGGTCAGTGGCAAGCCGGGCTCTCGCTCGGTCTCACGCGGATGCAAACACTGCGCTACGTGTCGCTGCCGCAGGCGATGCGCATCATGGCGCCGTCGTTCGTGAATCAATGGGTATCGCTGGTGAAGGACACCTCGCTTGCGTATATCGTCGGCGTCGGCGAGTTGTCGTTCGTCGCGACGCAGGTCAGCAACCGGCTGATGGTGTATCCCGCGCAGATCTTTTTGTTCGTCGGCTTCATCTATCTGGTGTTGTGCACGGCGCTTGACCGCATCGCGACTTATGCGTTGACGCGGCGCAAGCGCATCGTGCTGCCGCGCGCACCGGCCGCCACCCAGGCATTGTCCGGCGACTGACCGGACAGCCGCTTCCAACTGCGGCTGCGTCAGATCATTTCGGATCGATCCGTCACGAGGTCCGTGACGAGCTCCGTCACAGCGGCGGCCGGCTCCGCAATGACAGCCGGCGCTGCCGCGACCACCGCGGCCACCGCCGCGCGCTGCCGTATGCTCACGGCCGCACGTGAGAGGATGAGCAGGTGGTAATAGAGCCGCGTGCTGAAACCATAGTTGTAGGCGAAGAGATGCGTGAACGCGATCTTCAATCCCGGCATTGCCTGGCGATTCTTCGCATGAACCGAGACGACGATCGGCGCGAGACGGCGCAACGCCAGCTTGCGTGACGGCTCCAATTGCGCAGGCAGTTTCAGCGCCTTGACGAACGCATACGCACTCACGGTCGCGGCAACCGTCGTGCCGCGCGTGCTGTGCGAGATCGAGGTCGCGGTCTTCCGATACACCGACACGTATTCGTGCAGATAGAACACCTCGCGCGCCGCGAGACAGAGCTCGGTGCCGAACACGAAATCGCAGCACATGCCGTACTGGTCGCTATAGCCGATCCGTTTGACGAGATCCGCGTTCGCCATCCAGCCGTTGTTCGGGAACATCTGGATCAGCCCGGTTCTGCCCGGCAAAGTCTGCAAGCCTTCAGCTTCCCGAGTGCGTCGAAACGCGGTATTCAGGCGTGCACTGCCTTCAAAGTCGATGGCGCCGGTGTGGTCGGCCTCATACTGATCGGCAAAGGCCACTTCGAGCTGTGGATGAAGCTTCCATAGTGACACCAGCTTTTCGACGCCGTCGGTGGTGAGCAGGTCGTCGTCGTGAATCAGCAGGATCTTGTCGCCGCGTGCGCGCGCGAACAGGCTCGCGACGTTGCGCGCCTGGCCGAGTGCCGGCTGGTTCTTCACATAGCGGATGCGCGCCTCGTATGGGTAGCGCTGCGCGATCAACTGCTTGGTGCGTTCGTCCTTTGAATCGTCGCCGATCACAATCTCCAGATTGCCATACGTCTGCGCGAGGCACGAATCGATGCACTCGACGATCAACTCAGGCCGATTGCAGGTGGGTAGGCAAATGGAAACCTTGGGAGAGGAGCGGGAAGGGCGGGACGTAGGAGTGGAGAAGGTGAACACGGGCGTCTCCGTTCTTATCTGTTAAGGGGCGGCAGCCGGTTCGCTTTGCGCACACATTGCTGCATGCAGCAAAATAGTCCATTGCAGGGAAAAAATAATCCGTAATAAATCGGAAGAAATGTCCGCGCTGTGAAAGCGGTTCGAAGGGGAGAATTTATGCGGCTTTGATGCAAAAAACGCAGCAAAGCCGCTTGGGCTAGGCGTTGGGCTAGCGGTTAATAATTTAGCTTACTGACGGTTCGCCTTCGCCGGGTTTTTTTCCTGGGCGGTCCGCCGGCGACTGATCGCGCCCTTCGTCGTGGCGTTCGGGCAGCTTGCTCTTTTCGTTGTCGCTATGGGTGGCGGGCTGCGGATGTTCGATGTCGGCAGGTTTGGCGCCTTTGTGTTCTTTGGTTTCGCTCATTGCATGCTCCTGGTGTGAGAACACCTACAGAACAGCAAGGCATGGACCCGATAAACATTCACACTTACAAACAACACCTTGACCGCGCCCCATATTCAGCGCACCGTGAAGAAGGAAAACACCACGGGAGCGTGAAATGTCCCTCAACTTCCCGAACCCAAGCCGCAGCTATGACGCCTTCCGTCATTGTGTCAATTTCTGGGGCTATGACAATGCGCGCGAAATCGCCTTCACTGTCAATAATTCGGTCATTTCGAATCTGAGCCCGAGCGCAGGCTCCGACGAGCCGGCAGTATTGGCAGCCTTTGACCGTCATCGCGAGCAAATTCTCACGCTTGCTCGCGGTCTGTATGTCGGCGGTCCGCAAAACCGCTACACGATTTCTTGATACAGCGAGCGCGGCGCGGTAGGTCCAACCGGACCTGCCGTGCGCCGCCTTGTTCCACAGCCGAAGCAGCGTGGCGCCCACCGGCGCCTCGTCGTGCTTTGTCGCGGGAGTTCCAGCATGGATGATGACCAGGTCAATCTAGAAGAAATTGCCGACAGCAAACGCCGGCGCGAAGCAGAGCGCCTTGCCGAAAGCGAAAAAACGGCCGCACCCACGGCAAACGAGCCTCAGCAGGCCGAGGGCATTGAAACCGCGCCGAAGCAATGGGTCAAGCACGTGACGAAGTGGCTCGGTGCGAAACGCACGCTGATGGAAACGCGCCGACCCTTGATACTCAAAAAGAAACCCATCGCTCTGTAGGCATTCGGAACGAAAATAACCGGCGTCGAGCCGGTTTTTCTATTTGTGCCGTGTGCGTTGAAGCCGTTGACGCTCACGGCCGCAGCGAAGCGGGCGCTTTACCCGATTCCGCGCGTCCTGAGCGCGGTTCATAATCGCCGTTGCAGCGGAACGCGTGCTTACGCCGTTTCCGCAGATCAATGCGTAGCCGCGCCGCTGGCGCGTCCGGAACCCAGCAAGGAGCCACCGATGCTTAAGGGTGACCCAAAAGCGAATCAACTGTTAGCGGTGTTGCCCGAATTGGAGTGGGCGCGCATCGAGCCGCATCTGGTCGAAGTCGATTTGCCCTTAGGTGAGGTGATCTACGAATCCGGCGGTCAGCTCGAACACGTCTTTTTCCCCACTACGTCGATTATTTCGTTGCTCTATGTGATGGAAGACGGCGCCTCGGCGGAAATCGCCATCGTGGGCCATGAAGGCATTGTCGGCGTGTCGCTGTTCATGGGCGGCGAGACCACGCCGAGCCGCGCGATCGTGCAAAGCGCGGGCCGCGCCTGGCGCTTGAATGCGCGCATGCTGAAAGACGAATTCAATCGCGGCGGCCCCATGCAGCGCCTTCTATTGCGCTATACGCAGGCGCTCATTACCCAGATGGCGCAGACCGCGGTATGCAACCGCCATCATTCGATCGATCAACAATTGTGCCGCTGGCTGCTGCTTAGCATCGACCGCTTGCCGTCGAACGAATTGCGTATGACTCAGGAGCTCATTGCCAATATGCTCGGCGTGCGTCGCTCGGGTGTTACCGCGGCGGCGCTGAAACTGCAGAACGCCGGCTTGATCCGCTATAGCCACGGCCATATCACCGTGCTGGACCGGCCCGGTCTGGAAGTCCACGTGTGTGAATGCTACGCGGTGGTCAAGCGCGAATTCGACCGGCTGTTGCCGGCATTGCAGGCGATCTAGCGAACGCTCTCTGGCGAAGCGAGGGCGAGCACGGCTGGGCTGATCCGGTTCGCCGTCCAGCGCGCTAGCGTGCCGTTGTCCTTGCTGCAGACGCTGCGTCCGGTGATGCCTTGCGCTCGATCTCTTCGAATACGTCCATTAACCTGCCGATACGTTGGGCACTGCCAGCCGGCAGACGTCCTTCAGGCGGAGACAAGGCGAGAATCCGGCGTCGCCAGTAGGGCAGGCCCAAGGGCGGAGCAGTCATGAGAAAGGGAATAATCTGTTCGAGATGGGCGAGCTCGCTCTCAAATGGGTAGTTCGACATAGTTTTTCCGTACGGGCAGTGAGTGCCTTCACATAGCCTGCGCGCATCGTGAGATTGTGTCTGCACGCTACCGTACAAGATGCGAAGTCGCGCTTTCCACGCCGATACACTCCATGCCGATAAACGCACGGATGCCGCTCGATGGCTGTCGGCGAGACGTCACACTCGCCAGGCCGTCACTCAAGCGGCCGTTTCGCGTGTCGGGCCGCCAGTCAGCGAAACGATGAAGTCGAAGAATGCCCGCACCTTGGCCGGCGGATGATGACGCGAAGGATAGAGCGCATACAGCGGATAAACTTCGTCGCTCCAGTCGGGAAACAGTTCGACCAGTTTGCCGTTGGCGAACAATGACTCGGCGCCGAACGCGAGAATCTGCGCGACGCCCTGGCCGGCAGCGCATACGCTATGCAAGGTGCCGACGTCGTTCACGGTCAGGCGGCCTTGCGGCGTAATCGTCGTCTTCTTGCGTCCGCGATGAAACTCCCAACTGAACGGGTAACCCGTTAGCGGATCACGAAACTTGATGCATGCGTGCTTGCCGCTTTCGAGTTCGGCCGGGCTTGCCGGATGACCGTGTTTCTTCAGATACGAGGGCGCGGCGACGGTCAGAACCCGTGTGTCGAGCAGCTTGCGCGCAATGAGCGACGAAACCGGCGGGTCGCCGAAACGGATCGCAAGATCGAAACCGTCGGCCACCATATCGCCTAACTGGTCTCGTGTGATCAACTCGAGATGCAGATCGGCATGCTTGTCGACGAAGCCGCCGAGCCTCGGCCCCAGCACGAGGCGCGAAAAGAACGGGTCCATGTTCACGCGCAAACGTCCGCGCACCGCCGTGGCGCCCTGCGCTGCCGAAGCCGCGGCTTCTTCGAGTCCGCCGAGCAGCGGCACGATCTGTTCGTAGAAGCGCCGGCCTTCGTCAGTCAGCGTAACCGAGCGGGTGGTGCGGTCGAATAGCCGGATGCCGAGGCGTGCTTCGAGCCGTGCAACCGAACGGCTAACGCCGGATTGCGACATGTCGAGTGCTTCGCCTGCCGCCGCAAAACTGCCGCAGTCGACAATCGCCGTCAGCACGCCCATGCCGTTCAGCATGCGCTCGTCAAATGGCATGTGATATTCCCTTGTTACGTATTAATGCATGACATGCTATCGCGAAATACTGTTTGAATTCACGCGACGACGCCGGGAAACGCCACCTGTCCGGGTCAATCAATGACACGGCGTCATGAGTGGAATGACAGCCGCGCTATCGCGTCAGGCACTCGTTTGGCGCTAATCTGCACGGGTTCGCCTGCCGCACGATGGAACGCGGTTCTCACTATGCGTCAGGCATAGATGACTGATCAACGGAGTGCACCATCATGTCGCGAGTTTTTATCACCGGTTCCGCCGACGGTCTTGGCCAGATGGCCGCGCGTCTGCTCGTCGACGCCGGTCATCAAGTGGTTGTGCATGCACGCAATGCGGCGCGTGCCGAGGAAGCGTTGAAGGCCGTACCGGAGGCGGAAACTGCTTTAACAGGCGATCTGTCGAGCATTGCAGCGACAATCGCGCTGGCGGAGCAGGTCAACACACTCGGCCGCTTCGACGCGGTGATCCATAACGCGGCGGTCGGTTACCAGGAGCCGCGCCGGATTGCCACCGTGGACGGCCTGCCGCACGTGTTCGCGGTCAACACGCTGGCCCCCTACATCTTGACCGCGCTGATCAGGAAGCCGAAGCGGCTCGTGTATCTCAGCTCAGGCCTGCATCGAAGCGGCGACGCGAGCCTCGACGATCTGGCATGGGACCGGCGGCCATGGCGGGGCACAGCGGCCTATTCCGATTCGAAACTGCATGACGCGCTGCTGGCGTTTGCGATCGCGCGCCGCTGGCCGGCGGTATTGTCGAACGCACTGGAACCCGGTTGGGTGGCGACGAAAATGGGCGGAGCAGGCGCGCCGGACGATCTGCAAGCGGCGCCGAAAACCCAGGTGTGGCTCGCTGCCAGCGATGAACCGTCGGCCACCGTCAGCGGCGCGTACTTCTATCATAAGAAGCCGCGCGAGACGCATCCGGCGGTCCAAGACGTCGCGGTGCAAGAGCGCTTGCTCGAAGCGTGCGAGGGATTTTCCGGCATCCGTTTGCCGGACTGAGATTCAACGCCCCGCGCCCTGGGTCGCCTGGCGACGCACGTCGCGCGTGACGGGCGCTTCGTCGAGATGCCGAAACACCCATGCGGACACCAGCGTGATGACGCCCACGCACACGAAGCTCAGGCGGAACCCGAGCGCCGCCGATCCCCATTGTGCCGAGAAGAGATTTACCAGGCCGCCGCCGATCGAGACACCCAAGCCGATCGCCAGCATCTGCACCATCGAAAAAAGGCTGTTGCCGCTGCCGGCATCTTCATGCGAGAGGCCTTTGAGCGTGACGCTGTTCATCGCCGCGAATTGCATGGAGTTGGCGCCGCCGAACACCGCCAGAATCACGATCTCGACGATGAGAGGCGTACCCCGCGTAATCAATGCAAACGCAACGATCGCCGACCCCACGATGATCGTGTTGACGAGCAGGAACGTGTCATAGCCATAGCGGCGCACGAGCGGCGCAATCCAGCGTTTGGTGAGGGTGCCGGCAAGTGCGGCAGGCAGCATCATCAGGCCGGAATGCAGCGGTGTGTAGCCGAGTTGCAATTGCAGCAGCAGCGGCACGAGAAACGGTACGGCGCTCGAGCCGATGCGGCACACCAGGTTGCCGATCAGACCGACGCTGAAGTTCGGTTCGCTAAAGAGCGAGAGTTTGAAGAGTGGATTGTCGCGGCGCTTTGCGTGCGGAATGTAGGCGAGCGCGCTGACCACCGCGAGCGCGAAGAGACCCGCCGACCATGCCGCGCGATGCGTCGCGACCGGCGCCTCGACGGCGAGCGAAAACGCGATCATGCACAGGGACAGCAGCCCGCAACCAACGAAGTCGAACGGCGGCGCCTGGGTTTCGCCATGCGCCGGCAAAAACCGCTGCACTGCGTAGAGACCGATCGCGCCGATCGGCACGTTGATCAGAAAGATCCAGTGCCACGTGATGGCCTCGACGAACCAGCCGCCGAGCGTCGGACCGGCAATCGGCCCCAGCTGGCCGGCAATCGAAATGAACGCGAGCGCCGACACGTATTGCTCGCTCGAGACGCTGCGCAGGACTGCGAGCCTTCCGATTGGCAGAAGCATCGAGCCGCCCAGTCCTTGCAGGACCCGCGCCATCACCAGTTGGCCGAGCGTATGCGCGCTCGCGCAGCAGATCGATCCGAGCACGAATATCAGAATCGCCACGAAATAGACGCGCCGCGTGCCGAAGCGGTCGGCGAGCCAGCCCGATGCGGGGGTGAGCATCGCCATGGTCAGCGTGTAGGCAACCACGATCGGCTGCATGGCGAGGGGCGCGACGTGCAGGCTGTTCGCAATCGACGGCAACGCGGTGTTGACGATGGTCGTGTCAAGCGACTGCATGAAAAAACCGGCGGCGACGATCCAGAGCAGTGCGGTCTGGGCGGAATCCTTGTTCATGTTCAATTGAGCTGCGGGGGCGGCGGGGCGGACGGACCGGCGGGCCGAGCTCGGAGCGATCGTTGGGGGGATTCCGTCATGATATTGACATCCTCGTCAATCGGGAACCCCACTAGGCTTGTTGACTGTTATCGACTTTGCCGATGACCAGGGCCACAATGACGCATGCTCAATCCCATCTGGCTCAAGACCTTCGCGACAGTCGCGGCCTGCCATAGCTTTACCGAGGCGGGGCGGCAGCTCGATCTCACGCAGTCGAGCGTTAGCGAACATATCCGCCGGCTCGAACAGAGCGTCGGGCGGCGCCTGTTCGTGCGCGACACCCATTCGCTCGCGATGACCCCGGACGGCGAGGCCATGCTCGCCCATGCTACCGTGATCCTGCAGGCGCTCGCGCGGGCCGAATCGCAGTTTCGCGCGCCGCGCCTGAAAGGGCGCGTGCGGCTCGGCTCGTCGGACGACGTCGCGCTCGGGCCCCTGCCCACGGTGCTGGCGGCGTTTCGCGACGCGCATCCCGACGTCGAACTGGAAATTACGATCGGTATGACCGGCAAGCTCTATGAATTGCTGGATGCCGGTTCGATCGATCTGCTGGTCGGCAAGCGGCGTCTGGGCGACCGGCGCGGCGTGCCGCTGTTCACGGGGCGGCTGGAGTGGCTGGCGCGCACCGGCACGCTGGTCGATCTCAGCCAACCGTTGCCGCTGATTCTGGTCGCCGAGCCGAGTGTGACGCGGGCGGTGGTGCTCGACGCGCTCGCCGAAGCCGGCTTCAGCTGGCAGGTGGTGTGTACGAGCAGTAGTCATTCGGGCTGCATTGCGGCCGCGCGCGGTGGGCTCGGCATCACGGTTCGTCCGCAGTATCTGGCCGCGCGAGGCCTGACGCCGCCGCTCAATGCGGCCAGTCTGCCGACGCTGCCCTCGGTGGAATTTATCGCGCTGGCCGCCAAGCGGCTAAGCCGTCCGGCGGGCACGTTGCTGCAATTGCTGCACGACAGCGATTTGCGCGGCTCGTGGATTGGTGAGTGAAACCGTGCGGGAGTGGCTAGCCTGACTTGAAGCACTGTCCGCACTTAAGCGGGCAAGGCCGCCGCCAACGCGTCGAAATCCGCACCCCACGCCGCGCGCCATGCGTGGCGTGTCGCTTCGTCTATCCATGCGCCGTCGATGCCGTTCAGCATGAACTGCCGCAACTCGGCAATGCTGAAGCCGAAGTGGCTATACATCAATTGCCATGCTTCGCTTGGCGTCACTTTGTGCAGCGTCGGGTCGTCGGTGTTCGGGTGAATTTTCAGGCCCAGATCCGGCATGCGTCGCATTGGATGCTGTTCGGCCCAGACTTCCGGGGCGAGCGTGCGCAAATAGTAGGAGTTGGTCGGCACCACGGTGAACACGATGCCGCGTTCCGCGTATTGGGCCGCCAACTGCGGGTTATCGACGATCGTGTAGCCGTGATCGATCCGGTCGCAATGCAGCAGGTCCACGGCCGTCTCGACATTGCGCCATGGCATGCCGAATTCGCCCGCATGCGCGGTGGTTTTGAAGCCGGCGTTGCGCGCATTGCGATACGCCTTCCAGAATAACTCAGGCGGCCGGTCGTTCTCGCGGTAGTCGATACCGAGACCCGCCACTTCGTCCGCGCGATGCGCGCACATCCAGTCGACCAGTGCGACCGCTTCGTCGGGATCGGCTTCGCGGTCGATGCTCGGGATCAGTCGTGCGCTGATGCCGAAGTCGCGCGCGGCGTCGCGAATCGCGGTGACGATGGCTGCTTGCGCATCCGCATAGGGAATCTTCGAGACGCGCACCGTGCCGGTAGGATTCCAGAAGAATTCGCTATGACGCACCTGGTGCGCGGCGGCGTCAGCGAGATATTCGTAGGCGATGCGATGCAGGTCGTCCGCGTGCGTGAGCAGATGCTCGTCGAGTGCGCGCAGCACGCGCAGCACGCCGACCGGTTTTTCGCCGCGCGTATAGAACGCGTCGATCTCCTCGCGGTCAATCGGCGCGTTGCTCTTTTCAGCGAGCGCGATAAAGGTCTCGTGACGCACCGCGCCGAGCAGGTGGCAGTGCAATTCGACTTTCGGCAGGGCCGTGAAGAAGGCGCGATGGGCATCGGTGAGCGTAATGCCAAGGCGCGATGCGGGCACGTTGCCCAATGTCTCTTTCATGTCGGTATCGTTTTCGGTAGTGCGTAAAACTCGACGCTGATTCAGTTTAGTGCGGATGCAGGATAGCAATGTGCGGCAAAGTCGGGTAGTCGAGGTGCTCGGTGCAAATTTCAATGCGGCTTCACCACGGTATAGAAGTAATAACCGAGCGGTACAGCCAACACATAGAGACCCCACGGTACTTCACGGAAACGTCCGGCGAGCAGCTTGACGAGCACGTAGCAGAGCAGGCCGCCCGCAATGCCGGTGCCGAAACTGTTCGACATCAGCGTGAGCAGCACCATCGAAAGAACCGGCAGCGAGTCGCTGAAGTCGTCGAAATGCGTGTGGCGAATCGTGCTGAACATCGACAGTCCGATCAGGATCAACGCGGGCGCGGTGGCTTCTTTCGGAATGGCCAGCGCAACCGGTACGAACAACAGCATGAGTGCGAACATCGCGGCGGCCGCGAGCGAAGAAAGGCCGGTACGTCCACCGGCTTCAACACCTGCCGCGGATTCCACCAGCGCCG
Organism: Paraburkholderia aspalathi; assembly: GCF_900116445.1. Lineage (GTDB taxonomy): Bacteria > Pseudomonadota > Gammaproteobacteria > Burkholderiales > Burkholderiaceae > Paraburkholderia > Paraburkholderia aspalathi. The sequence continues at coordinate 23,343 of NZ_FPBH01000035.1, read as the reverse complement.
TGAGCGCCGGAATGCCGAACACCGGACCGAGCGTCGCCGCAATCGAATCGACCAGAAACGGACGGTTGATGTTCGGCAGATTCGCGTTTTCGTCGAGCAGATCCGCTTTGGCGCCGACCGCGAGCGTGGTGCCGAGCGTCGAGAAAAACTCCGCCGCGAAGAATACGAACAGATACGGAATCGCGGCGACGCTCAAGGCGCTCGCAATGTCGAGCTTGAATGCGATCGGCGCGATGCTATGCGGCCACGAGAGAAACGACGCGGGCATATGCGTGACGCCGAGCGGCACACCGGCGGCGGCCGCAATCAGGATCGCCCACAAGATCGCGCCGGGCACGCGGCGGCCTTGCAGCACGACAGCCGCGCCGAGTCCGATCAAGGCGACCAGGGTGCCGGGCCGCGAGAAATCGCCGAGCGCGAGCGCATTGGTTTTCGCATTGGCAACTACCATCCCCGCATTGCGGAAACCGAGCACCGCGATGAACAAACCGATCGAAGCGCCGAGCCCGAGCTTGATTTGCGCCGGAATCAGCCGCACTACGAGACTACGCGCGCCTACCAGCGTCAGGATCAGGAACAGCACACCCGACACGAAGGCGATACCGAGGCCCGTTTGCCACGCGACGTGCTCGCCTGCGAGCGTAATGCCGAGAATCACCGAGCCGCCGATGCCGGGCCCCACCAGAAACGGCAGATTTGCATACAGCGCCATCAGCACCGTACTCAGCACGAACACCAGAATCGTTGCGGTCGTCGCCGCGCCACGATCCATGCCGCCCGCCGACAGCAGCGACGGAATCACTACCAGCAGATAGGCGGCCGCGAGAAACGACGTGATGCCGGCGATCGTTTCGATACGCACGCTGGTCTTGCGTTCGGCGAGCGCGAAACGCTGTTCGAGCCAGCCGCCACGCGCCGTGGTTGCCGGGTTGTTTGCTGTCGGCATTGAAGATTCGTTATTGATCAATTGATTCATCCTGTAACCACGCCATTTATACTGCTGCGCATTGCGGCGATGCATTGCTCTCCATGACCGACCGTTCCTCCCTCTTGCCCGCGCTCACGCTGCGGCAAATCCAGTACTTCGTGACGCTTGCGCATGCACGCAGTTTCACGCAGGCCGCGCAGTCGCTCGCCTTGACGCAGCCTGCGCTGACCGCGGCGATCCGGCAGATCGAGTTCCTGCTCGGCGGCCCGTTGTTCGCGCGCTCCGCGCATCGGCTGACGCTCACGCATGCGGGCGCCAGCGTGTTGCCGCTCGCGGAGCGTCTGCTCAATCAGGCGCGCGGCACCTTCGACGATATGGCGAGCACCTTCGCCGAACGCGTGCAGACGGTGCGCATCGGGCTGATTCCGTCGGCTGCGGCGCGCCTGTTGCCCGCGCTCACCTTGTTGCGCGCAAAGCAGGCGTCGCTGCGTTTTACGCTGAACGATATGCCGAACACCGCCTTGATCGATGCCGTGCGGCAAGGGGCAGTCGATTTCGGCGTGGGTGTGCACGAGCCCGATGCGGCCGCGGCGGACAACGACGGCGAAGCCGCGTTGCGCTACCAGGACCTGTTCGAGGATCAGATCGTAGTGGTGGTGCGGCGCGACGATCCGCTCGCGCAGAAAAAGACCCTTGCGTGGGCGAAGCTGGTGGGCCGCGATCTCGCGGTGTTCGTGCGCGGCAGTGTCAGCGACGCGTTGCAACGCACCGGCGGGGCCGAAGGTCTGCAACTGACGGTCGCCTACCGCGTCGAGTACACCGAGCCCTTGTACGAACTCGTGCGCAACCGTCTGGCGATTGCGGTGCTGCCCAGTCTCTACACCATGCATCTGCACGACACGGAACTGGTCGCGTTGCGCCTCGACAAGCCGCGCGTCACCCGTTCGATCGCACTGATTTCGCTGGCCGGCGACGATCGCGGCCCGCACGTGCGTGCTTGCCGCGAATGGCTCGCCGCGCATATCTGATGCAACGCAGACGGTATGCATGACCGTTGCCGAGCCTTTCACGGGTTCGCGGGCTCGCCGGATCACGGCAGCGTGGCGAGCCGTGCGCGCAAGGCGGCATAAAAACCGTCCGCGTCGACTTCGGTGATCCAGGTCGCGTTCGGCTTGCGGCCGCTATGTCCGCTCCAGTCGACCACGGTTTCACCGAGCGTCCATTCGCCGACTGTCTCGATCATCACGTTGACCTCGCGTCCCTTGAACAGGGACGGCTCGATCAGGTAGCCCGTCGCGCAGGGGTCGTACATGGGCGCTTCTTCAATGCCCCGGCGTCCCTTCTGATAAGTGACTTCCGCGGCCATGATATCGGCAGCCATCGCGCCGCAGCGATTACCGAGCGCGCGAATCGGTGCGATCCGGGCCGGCGTGATCGGCGCTTTCACGGCGACGTCGCGCGGCAGCACGACGATCGGCACACCGCTCGCAAACACGACTTGCGCGGCCTGCGGGTCGACGTAGATGTTGAACTCGGCCGCGGGCGTGATGTTGCCGCGCTCAAAGAAGGCGCCGCCCATCAGCACGATTTCGCGGATGCCGTTGCGGATCTCCGGCGCTTCGGTGAACGCGGTGGCGAGGTTGGTCAGCGGCCCGAGCGCGCACAGCGTCACGCTACGCGGCGGCGCCGCGCGCAAGGTGTCGATCAGAAAAGCAACCGCGTGCTGCGACGCGAGAGGCGCGAGCGGTTCATGCAGCGGCACGCCTTCGAGCCCGGTCTTGCCGTGCACGTTGGCGGCCGTGATCAGTTCACGCGTGAGCGGGCGCGGGCAGCCGGCATAGACCGGCAGCGATTGCGTGCGCTCGGCCCAGTCGCGCACGATACGAGCGTTGCGTTCGGTGAGGTTGAGCGGCACGTTGCCCGCGACTGTCGTGATCGCGCGCACGTCGAGCCGGTCGCTCGCGCCGAGCGCGAACAGGATCGCAATCGCGTCATCCTGACCGGGATCGCAATCGATGATCACGCTGCGGCGCGCGCCGCTTTGCAAAGCGGAGGCATTTGAAGAGGCCGTGCCACTGGCCGCGTCAGCCGCTCCGGGGCCACTTGCAGCGGCGGCCAGCATCGGCCACGCCGAGGCGCCCGCAGCCAGTCCCACGGCCGTGCGCAAAAACGCGCGACGGTTCTGCGTTGGATCGAAGGAATTCATCATCGTCAGAACACGTGGCGCATGCCGACCGTCGTGATCATCTGACGGATGCCGGTGGATTGCGCATAGGCAAAAATCTGCGCGTGTTGCGCGTCGCCAGCAGCTTGCTGCGCGATCACCGTCAGCGCGACGTCGGTGCGTTTCGACAGGAAATAGTCGGCCTGCAGATTGACCTGATGCCATTTGGGGCTCGTGTTGATCACATCGTATTTGCCGTCAGTGAAGGCATACGCTGCGCCGAGAACGAGCGCGGGCGTCACGTGGTAATTCAGGTTCAGGTTGTAGTTCTGCAAACGCAGATGCGAACCGTCGAGATAATCGTAGCGGACATCGGTGAAGAGCGCTGCAAATTGCGCGGGGCCGACCGTATAGAAACCGCCGGTGCCGAAGATGCGCTGCTTGCTCGCGTACGCAGCCGGATGCAGCGCGCTCTTCGCGAAGATCAGCAGCGACGACGCGTAGTCGTTCGAAATCGCGCCGTCTGGATTGGTCGCGCTAAACGGGTTGTTGTACTGCGCGTAGACCACGCTCCACTTCAGCGGACCGTTCTCGTAACCGGCGCCGAAGCTGTACGCATTGTTGTTGGCGAAACCGGTGGCGTTGCTGAAGCCGTATTCGGCCGTGGCTTTCAGGCCGCGATAGTCGGGCGTCACGTACTTCACCGCATTCTGCACGCGGATGTCGTTATAGCCGTTGTCGTTGTCGCCGATGTTCACGCCGTTGCTCGCGATGATCACCGGGCCGACGTAGTCGTGCACCGTGTCGTACTGACGGCCGAAGGTCAACGTACCGTACGTCTTGCTGGCGAGCCCGACGAACGCCTGCCGGCCGAATTCGCGGCCGTTTTGCGACGCGGTGCCGGTCATCACGTTAAAGCCGTTTTCCAGCTGGAAGATCGCGGTCGTGCCGCCGCCCAGATCTTCGACGCCCTTCAAACCCCAGCGCGGGTTCTGGTTGGTCCCCGAGAGTGCCTGCCACGCGTTCTTGCCGCCCTGATTCGTCGCATAGCCGACGCCCGCCGAAATCAGGCCATACAGCGTCACGCTGCTTTGCGCATGGGCGGCGCTGGAGAGCGCGCCGACGATCGCGAGAGGGGCGAACTTGAGTAGTTTCATCGTGGTCCAGTAGCGGGAAAGGAGAGCGCCGAGCGGAGGGCGCATTCGAACTGGGCTCGACTATACGAAGCCGTCGGCTATAAAAATAATGTTGTTTTCTTATGATTCTATAAATTTAATCTATTCAACGAGCCCCCCGGTGGCCGCCGGAGGGCCGATGCCTGCTGAGCCCAAGCGTCCTTATCGCCTGTAATGGCATCGTTGCCGGGCCTCGGGCGATTCTGTATGGTGGATCATCGATCTACCCCATGAGACTCCGAATGACGTCCGCAACAGACCCGCTTTTGCAACCGCCTTCGCAACCGATTCGCTCCGATGTCCTGATTGTCGGCGCCGGGCCTGTCGGCCTTTTCGCCGCTTTCGAAGCCGGTGTAATCGGCCTGTCGTGCCAGATCGTCGATGGGCTCGACAAGGTGGGCGGGCAGTGCATCGAGCTCTATCCGGACAAGCCGATCTACGACATTCCCGCGATTCCCTCGTGTACCGCGCGCGAACTGGTCGAGCGTTTGATGGCGCAATGCAAACCGTTCGATGTGCCCATCCATCTTGAGCAAAAGGTCGAGTCGGTCGAGCAGCGCGACGACGGGCGCTGGACCGTGCGCACTGACCATGGCCTCGTATTCGACGTAGCCGCAATTCTGCTTGCCGCCGGCAACGGTGCGTTCGTGCCACAAAGACTGGCGCTGGCCGAAGCCGTGCCGCTGGAATCGCGTCACGTGCACTACAGCGTGCAACGTCTCGCCGATTTCGCTGGCAAGACAGTCGTGGTGGCCGGCGGCGGCGATTCCGCGCTCGACTGGGCGCTGGCACTGCGCAAGGTCGCGCGGCGCGTGACGCTAGTGCATCGTCGCAACGGCTTCAGTGCGGCCGATTCAAGCGTCGAGTCGATGCGGCGCGCGGTCGAGGCAGGGGAGATGGACTTCATCGTCGGCGCGATTTCGGGGCTCAACGTCGAGGGCGATACGCTGAAGTCGATCGCGCTGCGGCATATCGAAGGCGAAACGCAACTCGACACCGAGCACCTCGTCGTGCTGTACGGCCTGGTTGCCGATCTCGGGCCAATCGCGCAGTGGAATCTGTCGATTCACGGCGGCCGCGTCGACGTGGATACGTCCAACTACGAAAGCTCGCGGCCCGGCATCTTCGCGGTCGGCGACATCGCCAACTATCCGAACAAGCAGAAGCTGATTCTGTCCGGTTTTCACGAAGCGTCGCTGGCGCTGCGCAAGGCGTACACGTACGCCTATCCGGAGAAGAAGCGGGTGCACGTCCATTCCAGTTACGACGCGAAGCTGGCGGAAAAGGTCGGCGCGGCGGGCTGACCGGGGACAATAACCAACCGTTCAGCGGGCGCGGGAGACCGTGCTCCGCGGACGTCGGCCACGTGCCGTGCATTCGTCTGATCATCCTTGCCATCCCGTCTTGCGTTGAGAAATCTGACTTCTGCGAATTTAAATTTGACAGTATCTGACTTTGCAGATATATTGCTTCCAACCAGGAAGGAGCGACGCATGGAGCACTACACCCCGGAGAGTTTCGGTTTGACAAACAGCGTGGGATTCGCCATCAACAAGGCGCGCAACGTGTTGATTACGGAAATGGACGCCGCGCTCAAGGATCTGGATATCACCAGCCAGCAAATGGGCATCCTGCTGTCGTTGCGTCAGGACGTTGCAACCACGCCGTTCGAATTGTCCAAACATCTCGGTATCGACACGGGTTTGATGACCCGCATGCTCGACAAACTCGAGACCAAAGGTCTGCTGGAGCGCTCGCGCAGCATCGAGGACCGGCGCGTCGTCAACCTGAAGTTGACGAAGACCGGGGAGGGCGTCGCGGAGCAACTTCCGCGGATTGCGCCGACGGTGCTGAACGCGCGTTTGAGGAAATTCACCAAAACCGAATTTGAGGAATTGCGCCGCCTGCTGAACAAGTTTCTCGAAGACTAGCAAGCGACAAGGCAAACAGCGCTGCGAATGATTGCAGCCATTTTTTTACCCTAATATCTGACAGGTCAGCAAATGATATTGCAGCTAAATAGGCAGGCAGCCAGGTCACGCATCGCGAAGGCGGGCGTGACGGCAATCTTCGCGGCCACGCTGTCGGCTTGCGTGAACTACGCCGGCATCTCGAGCGACAAACAGATGGCGCAGCCGCACACCTACGCGACGCAACAAAGCCTCCCCGCGGATCACGGCCATTGGCCCGCCGCCGATTGGGCAGATCAGTTCGGCGACGCGCAACTGAAGGCCTTGCTTGTGGAAGCGCTGAAGGGCAATCCGTCGATCGAACAGGCCCGGGCACGCGTTGCCGCGGCCGCTGCGTATAGCGACACGGCAAAGGCCAGCACGATGCCGAAAGTCGGCGCCACCTATTCGTTCACGCGCCAGCAGTATTCGGGCACGGCGCTGGTGCCGCCGCCGTATGGCGGTTCATGGCAATCGGAGAACCAGGGCCTGTTATCCGCTTCCTATGATCTCGACTTGTGGGGCAAGAATCGCGAGGCGCTCAAGGCCTCGCTGTCTCAACTGCAGGCGAGCGAGGCGGATGCCGAAGTCGTCAGATTGTCGCTGACGTCCGCAACGGCACGGGCCTATAACCAGCTCGCCCGTCTGTACGCGTTACGCGACATCGCGCAGCAGGAGGTCACGCAACGCGAGCAGATCGACCGCATCACCGCCGGCCGCATTGCAACAGGGCTCGACACCCAGGTCGAGCGCAAGACGGCGCAAGCGAACCTCGCCACGAGTCGCGCGACGTTGGCGTCGCTCGACGGCAGCATCCTCACCACCCGTTATCAACTGGCCGCCTTGCTTGGCGCCGGCCCGGACCGTGGCCTCGCGATTGCGCGCCCAACGCTCGGAATCGGTGACGAAGTAAGTCTGCCGGACAACCTGCCTGCCGACCTGGTGAGCCGTCGTCCGGATCTGGTCGCCGCCAGATGGCGCGTCGACGCGCTCACGCATGACGTGAAGGAAGCCAAGGCCGAGTTCTACCCCGACATCAATCTGAGCGCCGCGATTGGTCTCGACGCGTTTGGCTTCGGCCGCTTCCTGACCGCAGCGAGCCGCACGGCATCGGCGGGTCCTGCGATCCATCTGCCGATCTTCGACGGCGGTCAGTTGCGCGCGCAACTGAAGGGCCGGTATGCCGACTTCGACTATGCCGTCGCGACGTATAACCAGACGCTCGTCACCGCGCTCTCAGAAGTCGCGACGCAACTCGCGCAAATCCGTTCGACCGACGAGCAACTCGGCGACGCGCAAGCCGCCCAGGAAGCCGCCCGCGGCGCCGATCAATTGGCGCTCACGCAGTACAAGGCCGGTCTTACGAATCAGCTGACGGTACTGAATGCCGACACCACGGCGCTCGCTGCCGACCAGCAGGTCGCGAATCTGAAGATGAACCGTCGCGATCAGCAGATTGCGCTGGCTGCTGCACTGGGCGGCGGCTATACCGACAACGCCGATTCGAGCGCACAGGGCAGCGTGGCCGCGTCGGCCACTTCGGCAGTACAAACCAACCCCGTCGTCGCCACCCGCTAAGACGCCATCGCGACGCTTTCACTTTCTGTCAGGACCCACAAAATGAGCGATACGATCACCACCAACCGCGAGACGGCGGACGCGGACCAGCCCCAGCAGGTGCGGGCGCCTGCGAAGCGCAAGCTGCTGCTTGCCTTGCTAGCAGCCACCGTCGTGTTGGCCGGCGCGGGTTACGGCGCCTACTACATCACGAACGGCCAGTACCATCAGTCGACCGACGATGCCTACGTCAACGGCAATCTCGTGCAATTGACGCCGCAAGTGAGCGGCACCGTGGTAGCGGTGAACGCCGACGACACGCAGATCGTCAAGCAGGGCGCACCCGTCGTGACGCTCGACAACGCCGATGCGAAAGTCGCGCTGTCGAACGCCGAAGCGACACTCGGCCAGACCGTGAGGCAAGTCAGCGGTCTCTACGTGAACAACGATTTCTACGCCGCGACCGTCGCGCAACGTCAGTCCGATCTCGCGCGCGCCGAAGACGACCTCAAGCGCCGCCAGGCCGTTGCCGAAACGGGCGCGGTATCCGGTGAGGACATCGCCCATGCGCGCGACGCCGTGAGCTCCGCACAAGCCGCGCTCGACGCCGCTCGTCAGCAGGCCGCAGCTAACCACGCGCTGACCGACCGCACGTCGGTCGAACTGCATCCGAACGTGCAGGCCGCCGCCTCGAAAGTGCGCGACGCGTACCTGAGTTACGCGCGCAACACGTTGCCCGCGCCGGTCACGGGCTATGTGGCGCGCCGCTCGGTGCAGGTCGGTCAACGCGTGGCCCCGGGCACGCCGTTGATGGCGCTCGTGCCGCTCGGCGGTGTGTGGGTCGATGCGAACTTCAAGGAAGGCCAGTTGAAACACATGCGCATTGGCCAGCCAGTCACGCTGACCGCCGATGTATATGGGTCAAGCGTCAAGTATCACGGCCACGTGGTCGGTTTCTCGGCGGGTACGGGCGCAGCATTCGCCGTGTTGCCCGCGCAGAACGCGACCGGCAACTGGATCAAAGTCGTCCAGCGTCTCCCGGCGCGAATCCAGCTCGACCAGAACGAACTCAACGCGCATCCGCTGCGGATCGGCCTGTCGATGCAAGTGGATGTCGAAACGCGTGACGAGTCGGGCACCCAACTGGGCGCGGCAATCAACACCACGTATCGCACGGACGTGTTCGCCCAGTACGGCGCCGACGCCGACGCCGAAATCGCCAGGATCATCGCGCAGAACATGCCATCGGCACGTGCTGTAGCGGCAAGCGCGACACCAAAGAACGCAGCACGGATAGCAGGTTGAACGGGCGATCTCCCGACGCCCGTTTTTTTAACCAATTAGCTGACAAGTCAGACATTAGCCTTCTTCGATAGGTGACGAAATGAATGGATCGCCCAACGCCGCAGCGCTCCCGCCTCTGACCGGCGGCAAGCTCGTGCTGGCGACGCTTGCCGTGGCATTGGCCACGTTTATGAACGTGCTTGATTCATCGATCGCGAACGTCGCGATTCCGACCATTGCGGGCAATCTTGGTGTGTCGGTGGACGAGGGGACGTGGGTGATTACGCTGTTCGCCGCGGCCAACGCGATTGCGATTCCGTTGACGGGCTGGCTCACGCAGCGCGTCGGGCAAATCAAACTGTTCGTGTGGGCAATTCTGTTGTTCGTCCTCTCGTCATGGTTGTGCGGCATAGCGCCGACCCTGCCGGTACTGCTCGCCGCGCGGATCGTGCAGGGTGCGGTGGCGGGGCCGTTGATTCCGCTGTCGCAAGCGATTCTGCTCGGCTCGTATCCGCGGGAAAAGAGCTCGCACGCTTTGGCGTTGTGGGCCATGACGGCGACGGTCGGCCCCATCGCCGGTCCGGCGCTCGGCGGCTGGATTACCGATAGCTACTCGTGGTCATGGATCTTCTACATCAATATTCCGGTAGGCCTCTTTGCAGCAGGCGTGACCTGGGCGATCTACCGCACGCGCGAAACCCCGACCAAGCGCTTGCCGATCGACAAGATAGGGCTGCTCTCGCTGATCGCATGGGTGGGCTCGCTGCAGATCATGCTCGACAAGGGCAAGGACCTCGACTGGTTCAATTCGCCCGTGATTGTCGCGCTGACCGTATTCGCGGCGATCAGTTTTCTGTTCTTTCTGATCTGGGAGTTGACCGAGAAGAATCCGATTATCGACTTGCGATTGTTTGGAGGGCGTAATTTTCTGGGCGGCACGATTGCGATTTCGGTGGCGTACGCGGTGTTCTTCTCCAACCTTGTTCTGTTGCCGCAGTGGATGCAGGAGTATCTGAGCTACCGCTCAGTGGACGCCGGTCTGGCTACCGCGCCGCTTGGCGTTTTTGCTGTAATTCTTGCTCCGGTAATGGCGAAGATCATGCCGAAGTCGGATGCGCGAGTGTTGGCAACGTTGGCGTTTCTCGGGTTCGCCGGCGTGTTTTTCATGCGCTCGCATTACACGACGGGCGTGGATACGTGGACCCTGGTTTTACCGACTCTGCTGCAAGGTATTCCGACCGCATTGTTCTTTGTGCCGCTGACGGCGATCATTCTTTCCGGCCTCACCCCCGACAAGATTCCGGCCGCCGCGGGATTGTCGAACTTTGCGCGGGTGTTTGCGGGAGCAGCGGGAACGTCGCTTGCTACTACGGGTTGGAATGACCGCACGATCTTGCATCATGCGCAGCTGGCCGAGCAGACAAGTGTGAACAATCCGACGTTCACTTCCGCGCTGGACGCCGCGCAAGCGGCGCTGGGCGGAAGCGCTTCTCAGGCGATGGCGTTCTTCGAACAGTCGATGAACGCACAGGCTGCGATGCTCGGTCTGAACGATATTTTCTGGCTTTCCGCCGTGATTTTCGTGGTGATCATTCCGTTGATCTGGTTGACGAAGCCGGACAAGGCCAGCGCGGCAGCGGCGGCTGGCGCCGGGGGGCATTGAGGGTCGAGTTCCGCGGCGTGGTCGTCGTCTGATTCAGCCCACTAACGTTGGTCAACGACGTTGGACAATGAGTGGGCAATACCCCAAACGTGGAGGTGAGCCAGTGTATGCTGCCTGAACATACCAATAGACGCTTTTCACCATGAACAAGACCGACGTCCAACCCGCAGGAGACAACGGCGAGACCGCTGACGAGCCGCCCGTGCTTCGTGCGAACGCGCCGGCTGAGGTCGATTACTGGTCGCTGGTCCAATCGATCGAAGACTACGCAATCTTCCTGCTGGATCCGAAGGGATATATCGTCAGCTGGAATGCCGGCGCGCAAAAACTGAAGGGCTACGCGGCGCACGAAATCATCGGCGAACACTTCTCGCGTTTCTACCCTGCGGAAGCCGTGGCGCGCGGCTGGCCCGCTTACGAGTTGCAGCAGGCCGCGCTGACTGGCCGCTTCGAGGACGAAGGCTGGCGGGTTCGCAAAGACGGTACGACCTTTTGGTGCAACGTGGTCATTACGGCGGTGCGCAACGAGTCGGGTGTGCTGACCGGCTTCGCCAAGATTACCCGCGATCTGACCACCCAGCGCGCGTTTGTGGAGGCGTTGCGACAGAGCGAGGAGCGCTTCCGTCTGTTGGTCGACAACGTGAAAGACTACGCGATTTTCATGCTCGATCCGGACGGCTATGTGGTGAGCTGGAACGCAGGCGCCGCGCGCATCAAAGGCTATACGCGCGACGAAATCATCGGCCAGCATTTCTCGAACTTCTACACGCGCGAAGAAGCCGCGGCCGGCAAACCCGCGCGCGAACTGGCGATCGCGAGGCAGCTCGGTCAGGTCGAAGACGAGGGCTGGCGCGTGCGCAAGGACGGCACGACCTTCTGGGCCAACGTCAACATCACCGCTGTGTATGACGAATCGAACCGGCTGCGTGGTTTCGCCAAGGTCACACGCGATCTGACCGAGCGCCGTGAGCGCGAAGAACTGGCGCGCTCCAGCGAGCGCATGCGCAAGTTTCTCGCGACCCTCGCGCACGAGTTGCGCAATCCGCTTGCGCCGGTGCGTAACGCGATCGGCGTGATGCAACTCGAAGCGGGCGTGAGTCCAACGCTGGCCCGCTCGCGCGATCTGATCGACCGCCAGGTCACGCACCTCACGCGTCTCGTCGACGATCTGCTCGACGTCGGCCGTATCATGTCGGACAAGGTCGAGTTGCGCCTCGCGCGCGTCGATCTGGCCGAAGTGGTGGCGCGTGCGATCGAAGCGGCACGGCCGTTTACCGATTCGCGGGAGCAAAGTGTGGGCACGCATATGCCGGTCGAGCCGCTGATCGTGCACGGTGACACGACGCGGCTCGTACAGGTGCTGCAAAACCTGCTGCATAACGCGTCGAAGTTTTCGCCGCCGGGCAGCCGCATCGAGATCTTCGGACGGGTCGATCATCAGATGGCCGTGCTGGAGGTGCGCGATCATGGCCGCGGCATTCCGGCACGTTCGCTCGATGCGATCTTCGAGCTGTTCGCGCAGGAAAAGGAAGGGCAAAGCCTCGGCGAAGGTGGCCTCGGCATCGGCCTCACACTGTGCAAATCGCTGGTCGAATTGCATGGCGGAAGCATCATCGCGAGCAGCGAGGGCGCGGGGTGCGGCAGCTCGTTCACGCTCAGTTTGCCGTTTGCCGCAGCGCTGCCCGCAGAGCAGGCCGATCAGGCCGACATGGCGGGAAACGCGGTGTCACCGTTGCGTATTCTGCTGGTGGACGACAATCGCGACTCCGCCGACAGCCTCGCCATGCTGCTCGAACTCAAAGGCCACGAGGTCCGCATTGCCTACGACGGCCCGCAGGCGCTTGCCGTTGCGCCGCGCCTCGTGCCCCACCTTGCCTTGATCGATCTTGCGATGCCAAAAATGGATGGTTACGCGACGCTCGAGGCATTGCGCGCAATGCCCACGCTGTCCGACACGGTGTTCGCCGCCATGACCGGCTTCGGTCACGCAAGCGATCGCGAACGGACCCAATCGGCTGGATTTCACGCCCACCTCGTCAAGCCGGTGGAACTCGCGCTATTCGAGGCGGTGTTGGAGCAGGCGGAAACGCGGCGCCGGCCGCGCGGTCCCGGCTAGCCGTCAACGCGCGCTTCCTCATACGAGTGCGCGGTGCGCCGTCCTTAGCGCGCTATAAGCCCTGAAATATTGCGGCGTGTCCCAGGTGTCAGACGCCTGCGGCACGCCGCTTGCTGTCGGTCTGCACGCGCTGCGGCTAGCAAAAGTCCGTGCGCACAGATCGAACAGATTCAGGGAGACGCGATGCTCGATACGCGTGATCGTACGGCCGGCGTGAGTGCGCGGCAGCCGGAAAAAATCAGCAGAACCCGCACTCGTGATCCTCATGCGGTACTCGCCGGGGAGGACGCTGCGCGTTCTGCCGAGCCGCTCGACAATTTTTTGCATGACAGGCATTTCGATGCGAGCGACCCTGCCGCACTGGGCGATGTTTTGCGCGCATTGATCCGGCGAGGCTACGACCGTTTGCCCTTCGCACCGTTGCCAGGACACGGGCAGACTCTCATGCGCTGGCGTACCCTGGCTGCGGTTGCGACGTGCGATCTCGGTCTGGTCAAACTGTTCGAAGGGCATACCGATGCGCTGGCGATTCTTGCCGAGTTGCACGGACCCACACCGCTTCTGGGTAGCCGCTGGGGGGTGTGGGCCGCGGAGCCGCCTGACGCGCGCGTGAAGGCCAGCAGTCGCGAGGCTCGTACTGAAACAGACGACGCCGGGCAACTGTATCTGAGCGGCACAAAAGCCTGGTGTTCGGGCGCGGGTGTAGTCAGTCACGCGCTCGTCACCGTTTGGCTCGACGATGAACCCGTGCTGGCGGCCGTCGCGATGGATCACGGCTCGATTTCGATCGACACATCGAAGTGGCAGGCGATCGGCATGCAGGCAACCGCTAGCGCAGACGTCACCTTCGATCAAACACCGGCCACACGCGTGGGCGCGGCCCATGCATACGTGCGCCGGCCGGGCTTCTGGCACGGCGGCGCCGGCATTGCCGCGTGCTGGTACGGCGCCGCCACGCAGATCGGCCGAACGTTGCGCGAAGCGTCCACGCAACGTGTCGACGCACATCGGCTCGCCCACCTCGGCGCGGTCGATGTCGCGTTGGCCGGCGCCGCAGCGGTGCTGCGCGAAACCGCCGCCCATATCGACGCGAACCCACAAGCCGACTCGCAGCGTGAAGTCATGCGCGCACGCCTCGTCGTTGAAGAAGCGGCGACAGCTGTGATGTGTCACGCCACGCGCACGCTCGGCGCGGGTCCGTTGTGCCGCGATGCGCGCTTCGCCCGCGCGCTGGCGGACCTGCCGGTGTTCCTGAGGCAAAGCCACGCCGAACGCGATCTTGCTGCGCTCGGCGAGTTGACCGTCAAGGCAAAGTTCGACGCCAACGCTGCAGACGGAGGTGCACCGTGGACGCTCTGACGCGATGCATGGAGGGCCGCTGACATGACCTCTACGGTGTACTTCGACGAACTCTACAAAGGCAGCGACGACCCGTGGAAGTTGCGCCAGGGCTGGTACGAGCGCCGCAAGCGTTCGCTCACGCTAGCGCTGTTGCCGCGTCCGCGTTATCGCAACGCGTTCGAGCCGGGCTGTGCGAACGGGGAACTGACGGCCGAACTCGCGACCCGCTGTGATGGGCTGCTTGCCGCCGATCTGCACGAAACAGCGGTGCGTCTTGCACGCGAACGTGTTGCCGGTATGCGGCAGGTTCGCGTCGAACAGTGCACGGTTCCGCACGAATGGCCGACCGCAACGGCGCCGTTCGACCTGATCGTCATCAGCGAATTTGCCTATTACCTTGATGCCGCGGACCTTGAAATGCTGGCCGCGCGCATCGCTGCATCGCTCACGCCGGACGGCACGCTGCTCGCTTGCCACTGGCGCCGTCCGTTTACTGAGGCGCTGGAGAATGCCGATACCGCGCACGCGTTGTTCGATGCGCGTTGTGGTCTATCACGTCTCGCGCATCACGACGAAGCCGATCTGTTGATCGACGTCTGGTCGCGCGACGCACGTTCGGTTGCACAGTGCGAGGGGCTTCTATGATCGGCGTAATCGTTCCGGCGCATAACGAAGAGGCGTTGCTGGCGCCTTGTCTTGCCGCGTTGATCGAAGCAGCGCGACACGCGGATCTGGCTGACGAGGTCGTGCGGCTTGTCGTCGTGCTCGACGCTTGCAGTGATTTTTCGGAGGCGATCGTGCGTGCTTACGGCGTCGAGACGTTGACGCTAAAGGCGCGCAATGTCGGTATCGCGCGTGCCACGGGCGCCGACTACCTGCTGGCGGACGGCGCTCGCTGGCTAGCCTTCACCGACGCCGACAGCCGCGTGTCACCAGGCTGGCTGGTCGCGCAGTTGTCGCTCGGAACGGACGCGGTGTGCGGCTCGATTGCCGTCGACGACTGGACCGCTCATCCGCATAGCGTGCGCGAATATTTTCGCAAGACCTATGTGGACGCGGACGGTCATCGCCACGTGCATGGCGCCAATCTCGGCGTCTCGGCCGAGGCGTATCGACGAGCCGGTGGCTTTCCACCGCTCACGTGCCGTGAAGACGTCGCGCTTGTCGACCGGTTGATCGAGACGGGGGCCAGCATCGCATGGAGCGCCGCACCGCGCGTGATCACGAGCGCGCGCACGGTGACCCGCGCACGCGATGGCTTCGGCGACACGCTCCTCGCGTGGGCGACGGGATAGACGCGGGGGATAAACGCGGGCGTTAGCCTCGACCGCCTCGCGAGATCTCTTCACCCGCGCGATGCGGCATGCGCAGCGTGACCGGAATCGACGCGAATGAGCACAGGCCCACGACCAGAAACGCGGGCCAGAAATCCGACCACATGATGCCCGGATGTCCGTGCAGCACGCGTGAAATCTGCAGCACGATACCGCCCACCGTCACGCCCAGGCCGAGCGACATCTGCTGCACGACGCTGCCGAGACTCGTGGCGCGGCCCACGTCACGGCTGGCGATTTCCGCGTAAGTCAGCGAGTTGAGACTCGTGAATTGCAGCGCGGGGAAGAAACCGCCGAGCAACACCACGAACCAGATGATCCAGGTCGGCGTGCCGGGGAAAAACAGTCCGCACGCCGCGATCGCAATGCCTGACAGCGCCGCGTTGACCACCAGCACCGAACGGAAGCCGAAGCGATGCAGCACGCGCGAGGCGAACGTACGCATGAACATGCCGCCGAACGCGGACGCACAGGTAATCAGGCCGGATTCGAACGCGCTCATGCCGTGTCCTTCCTGCAGCATCAGCGGCAGCAGAAAGGGCAACGCACCGAGGCCGATGCGAAACAGTGAGCCGCCGAGCACGCTCGCCTGAAAAGTCGGCACCTTGAAGAAGCGCAGATCGAGCAAGGGCATTTTGACGCGCTGGGCGTACGCGACGTAGACCACCAGCAGCGCCGCGCCGCTCGCACACATGCCGAACGCGTCCCGATTCGACATGAGTTCGCCGCCGACCAGCGACAGTCCGAGCAGAAGCAGCACAGCGCCGGCCGCCGACAGAAAAAAACCGATCCAGTCGAGCGGTCCCGGATCCGGTTCGCGCGTGTTGGCGATATACCGGTTGGTCAGATAGATACCGAGAATGCCGATCGGCACATTGATGAAGAAGATCAGGCGCCAGTGCAGATAGGTGGTGATGAAGCCGCCGAGCAGCGGTCCGGCCGCCGGTCCGAGCAGCGCCGGGACGCTCAGATAGTTCATCGCGCGGATGAAGTCGGACTTGTGCACCACCCGAAAGATGATGATCCGCCCGACCGGCACCATCATCGCGCCGCCGACGCCTTGCACGAAACGGGCGAGGGTGAAGGTGGGCAGGGAGTTCGACGCGGCGCACAGGAGCGATCCGGTCACGAAGATGCCGATCGCGGTGCGGAAAATCGTGCGCGCACCAAAACGGTCCGCGAGCCAGCCGCACACCGGGATAAACACACCGAGACCGAGCACATAGCTCGTCACCGCGATTTTCAGTGTGACCGGATCGCGCCCGAAGTCGCGCGCCATGACCGGCAAGGCGGTGACGATCACATTCGCATCGACGCTTTCCATGAACATCGCGCATGCGACGATAAGGGGCGCAATCAGGGCTTTCTGAACGACGGTCATGGAGGGGCGGGCGATCTGCGGCGGAAGGCCGCAGGCAAAGGCGACATTATTGCACCTGTACGGTGCGGATGGTTAATAGTGGAGCGCCTGATGCCGACCCTTTTCGAGATTGCGAGGATCGCGGATGTAACCGTCGCACAACATGCCGGCGAGATTATTGATATTTGTTGCGGTGCGGCACGAGAGGACTATAATCGGGTTATTGCCTAGGTATAAACCCTATACAGGAGTCCACCATGAACACCGCTTCCAACGCCGCTGTCCGCACTGCACCCGCCGCTAACACGTTTCTGGGCAAGCTCCGCGCACTGGCTCTGCACGCGCTGAACCTGCATTTGCAAAACTGCGCTGTGATCGCCGAAGCGCATCGCCGTCCGCAGTAAGCATCGCGACGCGCCAGTGTCAGCACGGGCGCTTGCATAGCCGGACTGCCGCCAGGTCACCGACCGTGGCAAGCAACCGGCGGTTTCGACCGTGACCGTATCGTTAGCGGCTCGGGATCTCGAACACCAGACAGGTCGTCGTGGCATGTGCGTAGAGCGTGCCGTCGGGGCCGACGAGGCGAGCTTCCGCCGTGGCCAGTTGCCGTCCGCAATGAATCACCTTGCCTTCGGCGCGCACGCGTTGCACGCGCGGCGTGACGGCTTTCACGTAATTCACGCTCAGCTCGGCGGTGGTGTAGCCGCGGCCCGGCGCCATCATCGTATGCACCGAGCAGCCTAGCGCCGAATCGAGCAGGGTGGCGATCCAGCCGCCGTGCACGGTGCCCAGTGGATTCAGATGCTGCTCGAGCGGGGTGCCCTGAAAGACCGCTTGCCCGGCACTGACTTCGACGATCGTAAAGTCGAGCGTGCGTGCAATCGCGGCGTAGGGCAGTTCCGCGTTCATCATCGCCTGCATGACTTCCAGACCGGTCTTGCCCGCCACCTGTTCGGGGCTTGCGACGCCGGGGCCCGGGCCGGCGTTAAGCGTCGCCAATACTTCCTGCTCGCGTGCGAGCCAGCGTTGCAGCTGTTGTTCGTTCGTCAATCCGTGTCTCCTGTCCTGAGGGAAGCGTGCTTCGGAATCGATGCATCGTCATCGATTAGAGCACCAAACCGCTTCAGGACGCTGGAGGGCTACCTCTGGATTGCCGGCACGCGCCGAGCCCGTGCGTCACTTCCTGATACGCGATGCAACCACGCGCTGCATTCTGGTCGCTCGCGCGGACAACGCGCTCATCAGAAGCGCCATCGATACCAACCCGACCAGATACACACCGGCCATCACCCAATCCTGATCTGCCATCATCGTTCTCCTTCAGTTGCCACCATTTCCGCCGCGAAAACCAACATTGCGCCGTGCTATTGATCTCGATTACGGCACGCGACGCGAAAATCTTGATGGAGCGAATCAGCCTTTAAAACGGTGCGCGATCGAGCGATATCGACGCCACGTCGAATCTTTGTCTCGCGATCTTCCGTAAGCGTTTAAAATCCACCCCCTTGTCGAGCACAGCGGTCCTCATCAGCACGCCAAGCCAATCGGCAATATCGACCGTTTTATCGGCCATATCGCTCTGCCATACGCTCCGTCATGCGGTGAAGTGCGTTCCGCCTCAATGACCGGCCCAGGTTAAAACCCGACGAATTCACTGGCATTGGCTGACACTGTCAACCTTTTCAACACTTTGCCGTTATCCATTTGTAATCGCCAAAGTAAGGCGACGCCGTGACAGACGACCCGTCGCCACGACAGCTCTCGAAGGTCCGCATTGACCATGTTCCACCGATATAACTACAAATTCGACCAGCCAGGCGCGATGTTCGACCGTATATCGAAGACGCTTGGCAAGCGGAGCATCCTCTCGCCCTTGCTCGCGCTCGTTATTTGCGGGCTGCTGCTGCTCGTCTTGCAACATCTTTCACAAGCGGTCGACTATCGTTCGATCATGCGCCAGCTGCGTCACCTGACGGCAGGTGAGTGGGCCGCGGCGCTCGGCGCGACCACGCTCAGCTATATCGCGCTAATCGGGCGGGACGCGGTCGGTTTGCGCTACCTCGGTGTGGCGGTGCCGCGCGCGGCATTGTGGATTGGCGCGACCGCGGGCTCCGCGCTCGGCAATGCGACCGGCTTCGGGGCGCTGACGGGCGGCGCCGTGCGCGTGCGCGTCTACGGTGTGTCAAACGTCACGCCGGCACAGATCGGCCGCATGACCGTGTTCACGAGCGTCTCGCTGGCGCTCGCACTGGTGTTGATGACGGCGCTCGGCATGGTGTGCCTCGCCGACTCGTTGGCGACGATGCTGCATCTGCCGCCGCTCACGCTGCGCTGGAGCGGCGCGGCGTTGCTCGTCGTGCTCGGATTCGGGGCCGCGGCCTGCCGCCGCGACACGCGCCCGATCCGCACGCGCTGGCAGTGGCTGTCATTCGATATCCCGGCGCGCCGCGATCTGCTCGCGCAAGTGGCCCTCGCCGTGCTCGACGTGGTGGCTGCGGGTCTCGCGCTGTGGGCGCTGCTGCCGCACGCGGACGTCAGCTTCGTGACCTTCATCACCGTCTATGCCGCCGCGATGCTGCTCGGCATGATCGGCCACACCCCCGGCGGTGTCGGCGTGTTCGAAGCCGCGATGGTGTTCACGCTGAACGGCAGCGTGCAAACGCATCAGATGGTCGCCGCGCTGCTCGCTTATCGCGCGATTTACTTCGGCGTGCCGCTGATCGTTTCGGCCGCGCTGCTCGCCGGCTTCGAAGGCCGTGCGCTGAAAAGCCGCCTGCCGCTGCGGCATGCGGCAGGTGCGTACAAACTCGCGCCGCTGTTCCTGAGCCTGGTGACTTTCGTCGTGGGCGGCATGCTGGTGATTTCCAGCGCGACCCCCGCGTTCTGGCAGCGCATCCGGATTCTGCGCGACGTGCTGCCGCTGTGGGTGCTCGAAAGCTCGCAGATGCTGTGCAGCGTGCTCGGCGTGCTGCTGTTGTTCGTCGCGCGCGGTTTGCTGCGGCGTCTGGATGCCGCGTGGTGGATGACCTTGCTGCTGGCGGTGCTGAGCCTCGCGCTCTCGCTCACCAAGGGTCTCGCGTTCGTGGAAGCGAGCGTGCTTGGCATGCTGATCGCGCTGCTGTTGTCCACGCGCCGCCGTTTCAACCGTCATTCGTCGCTGTTTGCCGAGCGCTTTACGGCGGGTTGGCTGGTGTCGGTGGCGATGGTGCTCGCGCTTGCCGTGTGGGTGATGCTGTTTGCGTTCCGCGACGTGCCGTACACGCGCGACCTGTGGTGGCAATTCGCTTTCGACGAGCGCGCACCGCGTGCGCTGCGCGCGACCCTGGCCGCCAGCCTGTTCGCCGCCACTTTTTCCTTCTGGCAGTTACTGCGCCCCGCGGCAGGCCGTTTCGTCATGCCCGCTCCGCAGGATCTGCAGGACGCGGCGCGCATTGTGCGCGCCCAGGAGCGCAGCGACGCCGGCCTCGCGCTGATGGGAGACAAGAGCTTCCTCTTTTCCGAATCGCGCGAAGCCTTCCTGATGTACGCAAAAAATGGCCGCACGTGGGCCGCGCTTCACGATCCGGTTGGACCGCGCGAGGAGTGGGCCGGCCTGATCAGCAAGTTCGTCGCGCTTGCGCATGCGCACGGCGGCCGCGCCGCGTTTTATCAGGTGCGCGCCAATGCCTTGCCGCTTTATCTCGATGCCGGCCTCACGCTGATGAAGCTCGGCGAAGAAGCCCACGTGGTGCTCGACGATTTCGACCTGAAGGGCTCGCATCGCGCGCATCTGCGCTATGCGCTCAAGCGCGGTGAACGTGACGGCTTTACCGTCGAAGTGATCGATCAGACCGATGTGCCTGCGTCGCTCGAGACGTTGCGCGAGATTTCCGACGGCTGGCTCGATAGCCGCGACGCGCGCGAAAAGAGTTTCTCGGTGGCGGCGTTTACCGACGAATACCTTGCGGCGCAATCCGTGATGCTGGTGCGCCAGAACGGCGAGCCGGCCGCGTTCGTGACTTTCATGACGACCGATATGAACACCGAAGCGACGGTCGGCGTGATGCGGCACGTGGAAAGCGCGTCTCCGTATGCGATGGAATATCTGTTCACCCAGCTGGCGCTGCATCTGAAGCAGGCGGGGTTCCGCTCGCTCAGTCTCGGCATTGCGCCGCTCTCCGGCATGCAGCCGACACCGCTCGCGTCGCGCTGGCATCGGCTGGCGGGCATCGTGTGGCGCTTCGGCGGCCGCTTCTATAACTTCCGCGGTCTGCGCGCTTTCAAGAGCAAGTTCCAGCCGCATTGGGAGCCGCGCTATCTCGCGGCGTCAGGTTCGATGGGCGTGTTCTTCACGCTCGCGGACCTGTCATTGCTGGCAGGAGGCCGGCGTTCATGACATTGCATCCGTTTTTCAGGCTCGCCGTTGCGGCGGGCCTCGTTGTTGGCAGCACGGCCGCTTTGGCGGCAACCACCACCGTGTCCGGCGGCCGTTATGGCGACGTGACGGTGACGCAGCCGACCGGTCCCTTGCGTGGTTTCGTGGTGCTTTACTCCGCAGCCAGCGGCTGGAGTGCCGCCGACCAGCAAACCGCCGATGCGCTGGCCAAGGCCGGGGCGTTGACCGTCGGCGTGGATACGGCGCGCTACGCGGCCAATCTGAGCGCGAAAAAGGAAGCCTGCCATCAACTGGTAGGCGACGCTGAAGCCTTGAGCCATCAACTCGAACGGCAATCGCAATCGAGCCGTTATTTCGCGCCGATCGTCGCGGGTACGGGGCAGGGCGCGACGCTGGCGATGCATGTGCTCGAACAGGCGCCGTCGAATACGGTTGCCGGCGCGGTCTCGGTCGATGCGGAGCGCACGCTGGATTCGCGCTTCCAACCGTGCCCGCCGGACCCGACGATCATCCGCGACAAGGTGCCGGGCTTCGTCGAAAAGGCGACCCCTGGCAACGGCGATCGCACGCGGCTTGTTGCCATGGTCGCGCCGCATTTGCAGACAGCGTCGACGAATGACGACGACGTCTCCGATCTGCCGCTGATCGAATTGCCCGCAGCGCATCCGAACGGCCTCATGGCGATCGTGATTTCCGGCGACGGCGGCTGGCGCGATCTCGACAAGACCATCTCGCTCGCCTTGCAGAAAGACGGTGTGTCGGTGATCGGCATCGACAGCCTCCGTTACTTCTGGAGCGAAAAGACTCCGGCGCAGACGAGTCGCGATCTCGCGCGCGTGATGCAGACTTATGGCGCGCGCTGGCATGCGGAGCATATTGCGCTCGTCGGCTATTCGTTCGGCGCCGATGTGATGCCGTTCGCCTATAACCGCCTGCCTGAAGCGCTGCGCGCGAAAGTGTCGCTGATTGCGTTGCTCGGTTTCGCGCCCGACGCCGATTTCCAGATTCGCGTGGGCGGTTGGCTCGGTATGCCGGCGAGCGACAAAGCCTTGAAGGTGCAGCCGGAATTTGCACGCGTACCGCCCACGATCGTGCAGTGCTTCTACGGTGAAGACGAGAAGGACACCTTGTGTCCGGCGTTGGCCAACACCGGCGTCGAGGTGATTCGTACCTCGGGCGACCATCACTTCGGCCGCGACTACAATGCGCTGGAGCGGCGCATTCTGGACGCTTTCAGGAAGCAAAGCGGCGTGCGTAATTAAGGATGCTGCGCGGCGCGGCCTCCCTCGCGCGGCCTCTAGACCACGCTGCCCGATGTAACGAACAGGGATTGACAAAGCCAGTCAAGTCAACGAAGATCGAACGCATGAACTGCCTCGACATCCGTATTGCGCTGATTATTAGCACCATTCATCGAATGGTGGGTTAGCGCGCGTCTGATACGCAGTGACAAAAACCCGCCCCACGAGGCGGGTTTTTTTATGTCCGCTTTCTGCCTGCCTCCTGGTGATCTCTTTGATGATTTGTCCTTGCCGCACAGGAGCATGCCTTGCCGTTACACGAACTCAAACAGGTCGCGGAAGCCGCTGATAGCGTCGCCTTGCGCCACGACTACCTGAAAAAAACCCTGACCGCGCGCGTCTACGACGTGGCCCGCGAGACCGAACTCGAACGCGCGCCGAATCTGTCGGCACGGCTGCGCAATCCGGTTTATCTGAAGCGTGAGGACAACCAGCCGGTGTTCTCATTCAAGGTGCGCGGCGCGTACAACAAGATGGCGCATATTCCGGCGGACGCGCTGGAGCGGGGCGTCATTACCGCGTCGGCGGGCAATCACGCGCAGGGTGTGGCGTTGTCGGCGGCCCGCATGGGCGTGAAGGCGATCATCGTGGTGCCCGTCACGACCCCGCAGGTGAAGGTCGATGCGGTACGCGCGCATGGCGGCGCGACGGTCGAAGTCGTGCAGTTTGGCGAGTCCTATAGCGATGCGTACGGGCACGCGGTGAAGCTGCAGGAAGAACGCGGCCTGACGTTCGTCCACCCGTTCGACGATCCGTACGTGATCGCCGGCCAGGGCACGGTCGCGATGGAAATTCT
>NZ_FPBH01000065.1 GCF_900116445.1 Paraburkholderia aspalathi | reverse complement strand
GAGCTTGGCACGGATGACCTTCTGTTCCTGAGTCATGGCGGACTCCTTGCGGTTTGCTGTTTGCATTGTCGCTCCGGGCTACGCCCTTCGCGCCAACGCAAACAGCACGAGAAACCGACCACTGTCAGATTTAGTCTAGTTCAATACATTTTATGAACTGCTCTTCGGCGCGCGCAGCGCCGCCGGAAGTATGACGCCCTTGTCACAAGCCTAAGCAGCGGCACGAGCACAGATTCCAGTCGCACCACTACCCCGGGCAAACCACGGTGCCCGCTTAGCAGAGGCTTCTAGCCGCTTTCTTTTGCCTACTTTTCTTTGCGGCGGCAAAGAAAAGTAGGTGCCCCCCGCACAGGGGGAACGCTAATAGACCACTAACAAAACAAGGAAAGGCCAAAGCCCTAAGAACACGGCCAAACAAGCGCTACGCAAGAGAAACCCCTATACGGCCATCACGGCCCTCTTCCTCTCAGCCCGCTGCATAAAATAATTCCCCAAAACAACCCCAACAGTAACCACAGCAATAAACAAGGTAGCCAACGCATTCATCTCAGGATTCAATCCAAGCCGAACACGAGAAAAAACAACCAGTGGCAACGTCGTCGACCCAGGCCCCGACAAAAACGCCGACAAAACCAGATCGTCGATAGACAATGTAAACGACAACAACCACCCAGAAATAAGCGCCTGCGAAATCAACGGCAACGTAATGAAGAAAAACACCTTCAGCGGCGTCGCCCCTAGATCCAGCGCAGCTTCCTCAAGCGAAGGATTCAACTCCTTCACCCGCGATTGCACGATGATGGCCACGTACGAAATACACAACATCACGTGCCCGATCCAGATCGTGAAAATACCGCGCCCAGCGGGCCACCCCAACCACTTGGCCATTTCGATGAACAGCAGCAGCAGCGAAATCCCCTGAATCACCTCGGGAATCACCAGCGGCGCATTGATCATCCCGGTGTAAAGGGTAAAGCCCCGAAACCGCCCCATGCGGGCCAACACAAACCCGGCCCACGTGCCGATAATCACCGAAGCAAACGCCGTCAGCAACGCCACCCGCAACGACAACCACGCCGCCGCGATCAACTCGTCGTCCTGCAACAACGCCGCATACCAACGCGTCGAAAACCGCGTCCACACCGTGACCAGTTGCGATTCGTTGAACGAATACACAACCAGACTCACGATCGGAACGTAGAGGAAGAGAAAGCCGATCCCCAAAGCAATGAACTGAAAAATCCGGTTCGGCTTCATCAGCGTCTTTCCTCCATCGCCTTCGCCTGCGCGTACTGGAAAAACGCCATCGGCACCAATAACAACAACACCATCGCGCACGTCACGGCAGACGCCATCGGCCAATCGGCATTGTCGAAAAACTCATTCCACATCACGCGGCCAATCATCAACGTGTTCGCGCCGCCCAGCAATTCCGGAATCACGTACTCGCCTACCGCCGGAATGAACACCAGCAAACACCCGGCAATAATGCCGTTCTTCGACAACGGCAAGGTGATCTGCCAGAACGCCCGCCACGGCTTCGCACCGAGGTCGTAGGCAGCTTCCAGCAAGGTCATGTCCATCTTCACCAGATGCGCGTACAACGGCATCACGAGGAACGGCAGGTACGAATACACCATGCCGATATAAACCGCGGTGTTCGTGTGATACAGCTCGATCGGCGTATGGATCAGCCCGGTCGACATCAGGAAGTTGTTCAGCAGGCCGTTGTTCTTCAGGATCCCGATCCATGCATACACGCGAATCAGAAACGACGTCCAGAACGGCAGCATCACCGCCATCATCAGCAGATTGCGGCTCGCCGGATTCGATCGGGCAATGTAATACGCCATCGGATAACCGATCAGCAAACACAGCAACGTGGATATCGCCGCCACCACCACCGAATTCACATAGGTCGCGAAATAAAGGCTGTCGGTCAGCAGAAACGCATAGTGCGACAGGTCCAGCGCGACATGAACCACACCGTCGGTGTACTTGGCGAGTTCGGTATAAGGCGGAATGCCAAGCTGCAAATCGGCAAAGCTGATCTTCACGACCAGCAGGAACGGCACGAGGAAAAACAGCAGCAGCCAGATGAACGGCCCGGCCACCACCGCGGTGCGTGCAGTCAGGTTGAAACGGCGCGCCGGCCACGACGCCAGAGAACTGATCGAGCGTTTCATGACGTCAGCACCACGCCAGCCGATGCGCTCCAGCGCACATACACCTCGTCGCCCCAAGTGGGCGGATCGATCTCGGTCAAGGCAAGGCTCGTCACGTTGGCGATCACCGTTTTGCCGGCGTCGAGTTTCACGTGATACAGCGAATAGCCGCCCATGTAGGCGATGTTCGTGACCACGCCCTTGCCCCAGTTGTACGCACCCTCAGGCGGTTTGCGCGTGAGCGCGATGCGTTCGGGACGCACGGAAATCGTCACCGGCATGCCGAGCGGCCCGGTGATGCCATGGCTCACGTAAAGACGGACCGGCAAGTCGGGCGTTTCGATGAACACGTGATCGGGTTCGTCTTCGACGACGTTGCCGTCGAACAGATTGGTCGAACCGATGAACTCGGCTGAAAAACGGCTATTCGGATATTCGTAAACTTCATGCGGTGTGCCGAGCTGGACGATCTCGCCTTCGCTCATCACGGCAAGACGGTCCGCCATCGTCATCGCCTCTTCCTGGTCGTGCGTCACCATCATGCAGGTCACACCGACCTTGTCGAGAATGTTGACCAGTTCGATCTGCGTGCGCTGACGGATCTGCTTGTCGAGCGCGGACATCGGTTCGTCGAGCAGCAGCAGCTTCGGCCGTTTGACGAGCGAGCGCGCGAGCGCCACACGCTGCTGCTGACCGCCGGAGAGCTGATGCGGCTTGCGCTTCGCAAAACGGCCCATCTGCACGAGATCGAGCGCGGTCTGCACGCGGTCTTTCAGCTCAGACTTCGGCACGCCTTCCTGTTTCAGGCCGAAGGCGACGTTGGCCTCGACCGTCATGTGAGGAAACAGCGCGTATGACTGGAACATCATGTTGACCGGCCGGCGATAAGGCGGCAATTGCGCAAGGTCTTCGCCATCGATCAGGATCTTGCCCGACGTGATCGATTCGAGGCCGGCCAGCATGCGTAACAAAGTGGATTTGCCACAACCGGAACTGCCGAGCAGCGCGAACAGCTCGCCCTTTTTCACCGACAGGTTGACCCCTTTGACCGCTGCGGTCTCGCCGAACTTCTTCACGATGTCGACGATCTGGACGAAATTCTCTGCGGCATCGCCTGCTGCGGCGTTCAGGCCCGGGGACGGCACGGCGGTCCCTGCTATCGCGCCCGACTGGTCACTACTCATCACAATGCTTTACTCCGGCGTTTGACGAACAAAGCCCCCGGTGGACACCGAGGGCTTCTTGATGATACTTACCCGCTCACTCTGACGGCGAATCAGCGGCCGGACTTGAATTCAGTCCACAGCCGCGTTTGCAGACGCTGGATTTCCGGCGGCAGCGGCTTCAGCAGGAACAGCGTCTTGATGACTTCAGGCGAGGGGTACACGGCCGGATCGTTCGCCACGTCCTTGTCCACATACTTGCGCGCTTCGAGGTTGGCGCTCGGATAGTAGACGGCATTGGTGATCGCGGCGTGAACCTGCGGCGTTTCGATGTAGTTGATCCACTCGAGCGCGGCTTCCTTGTTCTTCGCGTCCTTCGGAATCGCCATCACGTCGAACCACACCGGGGCGCCGCCCTTCGGAATGTAGTACTCGATCTTGAAGGCTTTCTTCGCCTCGATCGCGCGATGCTTGGCGATCACGACGTCGCCCGACCAGCCGTACGCGAAGCACACGTCGCCGCCGACCAGGTCATTGATGTAGCCCGACGAGTTGAACTGTGTGATGTACGGACGGATCTTCTTCATCATCTCGAGCGCGGCGCGGTAGTCGGCCGGGTTCGTGCTCATCGGGTCCTTGCCGATGTAGTGCAGCGCAGCGGCGAACATCTGGTCCGGTGCGTCGAGCACGGACACGCCGCAGGTCTTCAGCTTCGAAATGTTTTCCGGCTTGAAGAGGACGTCCCAGCTGTCGAGCGGCACGTTCTTGCCGAGGATCTGCTGCGCCTTGGTGACGTTGTAGCCGAGGCCGGTCGTGCCGTATGCCCAGGGTACCGTGTACTTGTTGCCCGGATCGGCGCCGGCCACGAGGGCCATCAGCGAGGGATCGAGGTACTTCAGGTTCGGCAGCTTCGATTTGTCGAGCGGCGCGAAGATGCCCGCGGCGATTTGCTTGCCGGCGTAGTTGCTGGTCGGCACGACGATGTCGTAACCGGAACTGCCGGTAAGGAGCTTGGCTTGCAGCGTGTCGTCGCTGTCGTAGTTGTCGTATTTGACCTGGACACCGGACTGCTTGGTGAAGTTCGGAATGGTGTCCTTGGCGATGTAATCGGACCAGTTATACACGTTGAGCTGCGTGTCTTTCGCAGCAGCCGTCAACCACGGTGTTGCGCACAGAACCAGTGCCGCCACTTGTCCCACTACCCGTCTTTTCATCCCGTTCTCCGATCCTGGCCGGCCCGATCCGGCTGTCTTCAACCACGCCGCGGCACACCGCACGCGGCTCCCCTGAAAAATCCGAAAACTACCATTAATTATTGCGCGCACCAAAAAAAATGCTGGGCTGTCGCGCAAACGGTACAGCGTAAGCCGCGCCGCTACAAAATGGGCGCAATTTTAGCGGGTTATCGGCGCGTGTCTACCCGAAAAAAACACCGGTGACGGCCTTGGTGTTATCTCGTTGTCAAGTTACGATGGCCGCGCCCCATCGGGTTCGCATCAAGGCGGCAGCAGCCAGAGGTCGTTTCCCGCGAATCTTATGCCTTACAGCTAACCTCGTTGCGAGCGTAAGCCGCCCGTCGCGCCACGGTGCACAATACCGCGGAGAGCCTTGTAGACGGTACGGCGCGAACCACGCGGACGTACCGGGCCTTGGCTCCCTGGCCTCGCTGCGTCGCGTGCCGGGTTCGCTGCGGGCACATCACTTGCGCACGAGTGCGGTCTCAAATCTCCAGGTGTCGATCAACACGAATCCGTCCGCGTTGCGACCGAGCCGCCGTCGGCATCTGCCGGACGTCAGACCGGCTGGCCCGGCTGTCGGCGGCGTTCACCATCCTGCTGAATATGGCGCTGCTATGGCAGTTGGCATTCGGCGGATGAAGTGGTGGGCCGGCTACTCCCCGCATTGTGTTTGCGAATGAAGCCGGTTTGTAAGTATTCTCTTAGAAATTCCTGATGACCTGCGATGCCGCTGTCTTACCGCGGTGCCGCCTCGCCGTCTTGCCGCCTCGCTCACGCTCCCCTGTTCTCTGGACGACAGCCCATGCGCTTTTTCGCTTCGCTTGCCCGCCTCGCCCCCGATACGTCACTTCAAAGTCAGCGCGCCGTCCAGCGCAATTCACGCACCGTCTTGCTGTCCACCCTCCTCGCCATCGTCACCATCGGCGCCTTGTGCGGCGAGGCCCGCGCGACGGTCGCGATGCTGCAGCCGGCGCGCGTCGCCGCTGCCAACGAGCCATTGCAAATCACGCTGCTCTATTCCGCCGACGACGCCCGCGCCCTCACCGTCACCGTCCCGCCGACGATCCGCGTCACCTTGACCGGTGCC
Organism: Paraburkholderia aspalathi; assembly: GCF_900116445.1. Taxonomy (GTDB): domain Bacteria; phylum Pseudomonadota; class Gammaproteobacteria; order Burkholderiales; family Burkholderiaceae; genus Paraburkholderia; species Paraburkholderia aspalathi. Next base: position 12,627 of record NZ_FPBH01000065.1, on the reverse strand, counting down.
GAGGAGTCGCCGCAGCCGCTCGACCTGCAGCGCGAACCTGGCGTGCCCGACACGCTGCATCTGCGGCCAGGTCAATTCCGCAAAGTGCGTTTCTCGGCACCCTGGCCGCAGTCGGCACGCGGCGAAGTGCGTATCGATCCAGTGGGCTTCGACGCGTCGCCGGCGCTCGTCGCGATCAATCGTGGCCCGCAGCAGGACGCCATCGCCCAGGCAGAGCGCGCGGAAAGCGAAGCGAGCACGCCTGCCCAGGCGGCCCAAGCCGCCGAAACGGCCGCGGCCGTGGGCGGCCCGACAGGCGACGCGATGTCGCCGCCCGGCGACTCGCTCTCCACCACCGGACGTGGCGTGCTCGCGCACGTCTCCTACTACGAGCCGATGTACATCGCCTTCGGCCACAATGGCGACACGAACGCCCGGCTGCAACTGAGCTTCAAATACCGCATCCTGATGCCGGATGATCTACGCTCGAAGGCGTTCCTCGACAACCTGTACTTCGCCTACACGCAGACCTCGATCTGGGATCTGTCCGCCGACTCACGGCCGTTCCGCGATACGACCTACTCCCCGCAGTTGTTCTACTACGTGCCGGACACCGGTTGGCACAGCCCGTTTTTCACGCGCATGGGTTTTGCAGCAGGTATCGCGCATGAATCGAACGGCAAGGCGGGTTCCGACTCGCGCAGCATCAACATGCCCTTTATCCGCCCGACATGGGAATTCGGCGATCTGACGGGCAACCATCTGACCGTCTCGCCAAAGATCTATTACTACCTTGGCACGAGCAACAACCCCGATATCGCCGACTATCGCGGCTACGTCGACCTGCTGGTCAAATACGGCAGCCCGGACGGCTGGCAACTTGCGACCACGCTGCGCAAAGGTACCAAGCACTGGTACGGCAGTGTCGATTCGCAATTCACCTATCCTCTCGCCAAGCTGCTCGGCAGCAAGTGGGGCGGGTATATCTGGGTCGGATACTTCAACGGCTACGGCGAGGATCTGCTCGATTACAACAATCGGCAGCACTGGATGGCACGGGTCGGGTACAGCATCGCGCGCTGAGGAAGGTCGGGGGTTGGGCGTTGATGGTTTTGAAGCTGCCGGGTTCAAGCCAGAACACCGCCGGATGCTGCCAATCGTGCAGGGTTCCCGGCCGCTTCGGGGGCGTGGCCGCCGCATCGGTTAACATAGCGGAACTTTGCTTCTCCGCCCCAAGGTTTCCGATGGCTTCGAATCTCCACGATCTTCCCGACAGCCCGTGCATCGGTGTCTGTTCCACGCTTTTCGACGAGGTCTGCAAAGGCTGCGGCCGCACCGCCACCGAAGTGTCCAACTGGGTGTTCCTGAGCGACGAGGAAAAACGCGCGGTGTGGGTACGCATTGAGCAGGACGGCACCGCCATGCGTTTCAAGAACGACAAGCTATAGCATCTTGCAGCACTGTGGCCAACCGCATCGGCCCTCCTGCCGGAAAACCCGTCTCCCGATTGACATAGCAATTGCAATAAAAAACGCCGGGCATTCCGGCGTTTTTTGCGTGACGAACGCGGCTTCTCGAGCGCGGCAATCAGAACCGCATACCGACTCCCAAACCGACCACCACCGGGTCGATATTCAGCCGCCCGAGCGATTGACCGCCGAGCGTTGCATCGGTGTGCATCCAGATCTTCTTGATGTCCGCATTGACGAACAGTGACTTGGTCACCTGCACGTCCACACCTGCCTGCAACGCGGGGCCGAAGCTGTGGTTGGTGATCGAAATCGGCTGACCGCCTGCGTTCAGGCCGTTGTTATAGAACAACGTGTAGTTCAGACCCGCCCCAACGTACGGACGGATGCGCCCCGCGTGGTTGAAGTGATATTGCAGCAGCAGCGTGGGCGGCAACACGTTCACGCCGCCGAGATTGCCGAGACCCGACGTCAACTGATGACGCGACGTGCCGAGAATCAGCTCGACGCCGAGGTAGTCGCGGATCATGTAGGTCAGATCCAGCTCCGGCACGATGGCATTGTTGACGTCTACATTAAGCGCCGACAGCGACTGGCTGGTCCCCACGTTCGGCATGATGCTGATTGCGCGCAGACGCACCAGTACGTCGCCGGCGTGAATGCCGCTCATCGGGTCGTCGCCGGCAGCCTGTGCCGGTAAGGCCAGCGCGCCCGCGCCTAGCAGGCACGTCGCGACAGCAGCGGCCTTGATTCTGTTCCTGAGCAAGTACTTCATGTGCTTCCCCGAGTGTTGTTTGCGTGCGGGGATTGTCGAAGTTCTTGTCAGGTTTCACGTTGACCCGTATCAACCCAGCGAGAACGCCCAACGACCTGCGACAGCGGGTCGCGTCGCACCGGTCAGGAGCAGTTCGATCAGGTCGTGGACGCTGCGGATGGCCGTGCCGAACGGCAAGGCTTCGCGGCCGCGAAAGAACAGGCCGTTAGCCACGTCACCGCGCAATGCCGCGGCGAGTCGCGTGTCGATACAGAAGTGGCCGAACTTTTCGACACCGTCGCGCCAGCCACAAACGCTGAGGCATTCGAGCGCGGTCGGACAGGTGTGTTTGAGCGCGCCGATCTTCTCGCGGATCTTCGTCTCGTGACGCAGATAACGCATCAGCCATGGTGTTTTAACAGCGCGCGCAGGCAACCCCGTCACGCTGACGAATTCGACAATGTCGTCGGGTGTCGCTTCGGCCAGTACGCGTTTGAAGTTCGGATGTGCATCACCTTCTTCAGTAACGGCGAACGGCGTGCCGAGCTGCACGCCGCTGGCACCGGCGCTCAGCAACTCGCGCACAGCTTCGTGACTATTAATGCCGCCCGCGACGATCAAGGGCACGTCTTCCCGACGCAAACCAAGCGACGTGAATACCGCATCGAGTTCCTCAAGCACACGCAAGAATTCGAAGCGTTGGTCATGCATGTCAGAGAGATTGCCCACGCCGAGATGGCCGCCTGCGTGGGCCGGATGTTCGATCACGACGGCGTCCGGCAGACGACCCTTTTTCATCCACTTCTTCAGTACCAGCGCGACGCCGCGACTATCCGACAGAATGGGAATCAGCGCGATGTCGTGGCTTTGGGTCATGTCCGGCAAATCGAGCGGTAAGCCGGCGCCCATGACAATTGTATCGGCGCCGTTTTCGCAAGCGACGCGCACGTACTCCGCTTGCGCGTTGACCGCTTTCATCACGTTGACGGCGATCATGCCGCGGCCTTCGCTGAGCGCTTTGGCGGCGTGGATTTCACGCGCCAGCGCGGTGAGGTTCGCCTGTTCGAGCATAGCCCTGTCGGGAGATTGCCGGCAGCGTTCGATCAGATCGGGATGGTGATGGCGCAGGTCGATGCTGGCGATGGTGCCGAGTGCGCCTTCGCGGGCGACGCTGCCGGCGAGGCGGTGGGCCGAGATGCCGACGCCCATGCCGCCTTGCACGATCGGAAGCAGCGAGCGACCGCGGATAACAAGTGGCGGGAAAGAGTGAGAGGTACGCATTGACGACCCGAAGGGTGGACTATCGAAGCGGTGATCATCGATTGTCGGGCGGGGCGTGCGTTGCTTTGGGTCAATAAGGCTGCTTGCTGGTTTGTTTTTAAGACCGGTTGATTGACGTTGGTCACTTCACGGTGAGATTGATTCGTGCGGACGGAGCAACCAGGGGCCGCGTGCAGAACGCCCACCATGAAAAAAGCCCGCTTCTTTCGAAGCGGGCTTTTTCTTACACTACACCGTAAAGCAGAGAGCGCTTACTGCACGCCCTGACTCAACAGGAAGTCTTCGTAGTTGCCGCCGAAGTCGTTCGGCGTGCCATCGGTACGCACTTCGATGATCCGGTTCGCAAGACCGCTCACGAACTCACGGTCGTGCGAGACGAAACCTATTCCTGATACTTTTCAATCACTTGGAGAGCAGGAATGGCCTCAATCATCCCCCGTGGGACAAAATGGCAGGTAAAAGTTAGGGTCAAGGGTCAACCGATCCAGTCCCGGACGTTCGCAACCAAGTATGAGGCGGAGCAATGGGCCGCTCAGGAGTCCAAGCCCGTAGAAGGACCAACAGTAGGAGACCTTTTCCGTAAGTACGTAGACCAGGTAGCGCCCTCCCGCCGTAACGGTAAGTGGGAACGCTCTGTACTGAGCCGGATGCTCCGCACGGAAAAGAAGCTATGCGCTGTAGCCGCTAACTCCCTCGGTAAGTCGCATCTGGCGGAATGGCGGGACCGCCGTGTAATCGAGGTTGCGACTAGCACCGTAGGTCGCGAACTGGACGCCATAGCATCCGTGTATCGGGTCGCGATTGACGAATGGGACATGGGCCTTACGAGCAATCCTGTCCACGGTTTCCGCCGCCCTAAATTACCGCTACCCCGTGACGTTCGGCTATCAGTGGGTGACGATGGACGGCTCATTGCCGCCGCTATCGAATTCAACCGGGAGATAGCACCCGCGATCATTCTTGCCATAGAAACGGCCATGCGTCAGGGAGAGATAGCCAAGCTCCGTTGGGAGTACATTGACCTTGAGGCCCGTACAGCGCTGCTACCCATGACCAAGAACGGTACGGCCCGCAAGGTTCCGCTATCCACCAGGGCAATCGAGGCTCTTACGTGGTGTCCTCCCCCGCACACCGGACGCGTATTCAAGCTCACACAGTACGCGATGAAATACGCCTTTCGTGAGGTTCGGCAGCAATGCGGACTAGGGAATATCCGTTTTCATGATCTACGCCACGAAGCGGCTAGCCGCCTATTCGAGAAAGGGCTAAACGTTATGGAGGTTGCCGCTATCACAGGACACAAAAACCTCAAGATGCTCCAGCGTTATACCCACCTACGGGCGGAGGATTTGGCTAAGAAATTGGGTTAACGTGATTTTGGGGGCCGCTTGTTCGATAAACGCGCGCCCCTGATAGCCCTGTCTACCGCCTCCTTGAGAGCCTTGACGTTCCTCGCCTGATATTCTTTAAGTTCTGCCTCCCGCCGCCTTTCCAGTTCCTCGGGACTAGGTGCCTCCGGGTCCGGTCCCAGCTTAGTGATGGCGGCCAACGGATGTTCCGGCCAGTTTGCGGCAGACATGATCCTCTCTTGGAAAACGTTCTTTGATCTTGCGGGACGCTGCAAGACACCACTATCGCTTCTTACCTCGGGCCACTCGCCCGGTATGTAAATGTCGTACCAGTCGTCCAGGTCCGCGGAATCCCACACAAACATTGATAGCGCATAATGCGGAGGAGCTATAGGTGTCTCGCACAACTCGCCCGTTTCAGACCGGAACTTGGCCGGTTCAATGAGAAACCCGCCTTTCCCGCCGTCCACCGTGGCATAGACGCCTTGACCGCTATGTAAGGGGCGATGGACGATATAAAGGGCAAAGGCCGAGCCTAGCAACTCGGACATGTGGCTAGCGGATGCTTCGAAATTCATCCTCGCGAATGTATCGAAGAAAGACCTCCCCGGAATCAACTCAAGCGGCATTGACACAGTTACAACGTGTGGCACTAATTTGCCGTCTACCTCTCGCGGAGGATGGTTCGGGCCGCTTAGCTCAAAAAGCATACGCACCGTGTCTTTAAACGTGGGGCCTTTGTCCGTCCTCCATTGATGCTGGCCCACCTCGAAATAACCGATAAACCGCGCAAACGATACGCCTGTGGCCGGAGGGTGATAGCCGTCAGGATTCAACGGCTTGCGCATGTCCGGACCGGCCTTGGCCGCGCGCATTACTTTAAGTCTTAGGTTCTGCGGCATCATAGCCCCTCGATCAAAGGGCAAGTCTAGCTATGTTGAGAGCAAACTCACAACAGTTTCATATGGAGTACATATGAAGCGTCCGCAGTTTTTCAAGGACGTTGACACATAAGTGCATGCCATCACCCAGCCGATATAGACAGGGGCGGCGCGATTCGAGGGCCGCTGGTCAAGCGGCCTCAACGGGCCACAACGCCTCACGCCCCCTATCGGGTGCGGTATACGCGATTGAATACCACGCGGTCCCCGTAGAATTTCTGAATGACGGCTGACAGGCCGCCAAACACTGCTAATCCTGCGATCCAACCGCCAAACGACATTGAATCAGGCAGCATATGCCCGACCTTGTAGCCCACCACCGCAGCCGCCAGAAAGGCAGCGCCAAAGAGCCCGTTTGCGGGACCATATTTCACCTCTGCTTGGCAACCTGTACAGACAGTGGCACCTCGCGGAACTTGGGTGCGGCAATGCGGGCAGATAAGATTGCTCATGTTCCTCTCGGCGTAGTTTGTGATTGATTTTCGACTGACCTCGGTGCCTCGAGATGTCACTCAATCTTCTTATCGGCGCGAACGGTTCAAACTTGAGCTATATCCAGCTGGAAACATGCGCCCCGCCCCGGCTCCACAACTAATGCACGCCGCATGTTCGCATACGCGTCCGAGCTTGCGTAACGCCACTTTTTACCTGACGATAGAGGTAGGTGACCAAACAACGCACTGTCCCTCATGGTGCTCAAACAGCATAAAAAGGCAGATCTAGGCTATGTCGATAATGCTTCCAAAAAATGCATTAGAGCGCGTTCAAATCGGGCAAGCGTTTGCAGAGTACGACATCATTCGTGACGATCCTCAGTTATTCGTCTCAACGCCCTCAACTATTTCCGCACTTGATCCGGATGGACAAAGTTGCTTCTTTATTGGCCGTAGAGGAGCGGGGAAAACCGCAATCGTTTATGAAATACAACGACAAATTAAGCGGACCATTTCCATAACCCCCCAGATTTTTGACCTGTTAAAGCTTCCGCTAAAACATGAGGAATTTCATGATACGCGGCAGCGACCATTCAAGTCACTGATGCATACAATGGAACGTGCGCTATTGGATGAAATTGTACGCACATGGGTGGAAGATCGAATTTTTGAATTCAAAGGCGCACCAACCACTATAACAAAAGAACGCAACCTTATTGAAGAACTGGACTTTGACCAGCGAATCATTAGCCTGACGGATGAAATATTCGATGCTTACAGCAAAAGTCAAGATAAGTTATGGCTTAGGCAAATCAACAGAAGCAAAGAACTAACAAACGAAGTCAACCGCCTATCGACCAATGGCGCATTCAAATACGTAATATTGATAGATCGTCTTGACGAGTCATGGGACGGCTCCCCGTCGGCAATGATATGTCTCATGGCTCTTATGCATGCAGCGGTCAGACTGACCGCTTCAACCGAATCTGTGCGACCGTATATTTTTATACGAGAAAATATCTATGATCGTATCAGAGCGATGGACAACGAATTTGCAAGACTTGAAACCTCTGTCGTTTTTCTTGACTGGAGCGAAAAGAAGTTACAAGAGCTAGTGGAACGCCGACTAGTGCGTCCGTTTGTTGCTAAGCCCAAGCTCGGTGGTGAGGCTTGGGATCAATTTTTTGAACAGATTGACGGCAAACCGAGCGTAGGTCGCGTAATGGATTTATGCCAGCACAGGCCGCGCGACGTACTGATGTTGACCAGCTACGCAATCAATGCGGCCATTGCCAATGGCAATCAGAAGGTCAGCGATACAGACCTTGATGACGCCTCGACGCGGTATAGCACCAGCAGACTTAAAGACCTTGGCGACGAGTTTTCCGAGAATTATCCCAATATTAGCGTAATCATTGAGCATTTCTACGGGCTAGGAAACGAATTTACACTTGTCGCAATAGAGGACTTCATTGGAAAACTTTTGGTTAACGACAAAGTACGTAAATATTGCGGGGATTGGTTTTATGACTATACGGCTCCATTTAGATTTATCGAATTATTGCACGGAATTGGCTTCTTAGGCCTAAGCAGGCGCGGCCGCATAACGTATAAAGATTCCGGCAAGGATTCGAACGCAAAGTTGCCTATAGACGCAACTGTTCAATTCGTAATTCATCCTACCTACCAGCCCGCACTTAACCTACGTCCGATTTTAGTGCAACGCTTAGGTGACGAGACCAATCTGCGAAATGAGGGCCTCTTGGAGGACCTGCCCGAAAACTATCGCTTTGACGAATACAAAGCCGCCCTGACGACTACGCTCTCTCGTTTAAAGGCATTATCCACGGGACACGCGACCGCTGTGGAATTTGAAGATATTGTAGGCGAAGTAATAAAGCTCTGCTTCTTCCGCAGCCTTACCAACGTCCAGGCAAAATCTCGGACCCACGACGGCAGCGCTATACGAGATTGGGTAGCATCGAACCGGGCCGCGAACGGATTCTGGGAAGTTATCCGCACCAAATATGGCGCAACCCAGGTCGTATGGGAGTGCAAAAACTATGAAGACCTCCAGGCAGACGACTTTCATCAAGTTGCCTACTATTTTAGTCAGACATTCGGGAAATTTGGGATAATTGCCTTTAGAGGTAACGAAATAAAAGACTCATATCATCGGCATATTGCCAATGTAGCAAACAAGAATCAAACGGGTCAAATAATCCTGATCACACAAAAGGACTTGGAAGTATTTCTACGCCAAGCAATCAATGGCGTGTTCAAGGAAACCCACATTCAAGACCGTTACGATTACTTTGTCCGCCAAATTGCGTGACAGTCGATAAGCCGCATTATCCAGACCACTATTTTATTGAGAGTCAAACGTGGCAATGATCGTAGACAACCCAGCGGCACGCTTACTGGCAATTTTAAAAGCTGGCAAGACAAAAGATGTTAGATTGCCGAGCCGCCAAGTTTGGTATGAATTGCTTCAGGTTGAACCCGGAAACCACGCGTTGTTGGCCGAAAGACTGGCGAAGCTTATGGCATTGCCCGCGATAATCGCTACCGAGATGCAGGAGCATCACGCCGACGAGAATCAGACAGTCTCTTACTGGCGAGGTCGGGTCGACTCCGCGTTTGTAAATATTAATATTAACGCGCCGTGGGCCGAGTTCATCAATCAAATTGATGACCATTCGTTAAACTATCTAAGTGTAACCGCGAAACTCCTTCAGCACGCCACTAAGCTAAAGCCGTTCGGTCAGGCTCACCTTGGTGAACTTCGAGGAACACTGAACGAATTGTTAAAAGAAGTTATTGAAGCAGAAATAGACGCGGAAGTTAAGTTGTCTATTACTCGCTATCTAGGCCGCCTTATTAACAGTATTGACGAATACTTCATAACGGGAGTATTACCCATCTTGGACGCCGCCAATGCCACGTTTGGAAATGTGGTCGTGGACCCTAAGTATAAGGAATTTCTGACGAACGAACCCTTGGGTAAGAAGTTGGTGTCTGCTGTCTCTACTGTCGCCAACGCCGTAACTGTCGTGACTGGGCTTCCTCAGCTAGGTCAAATGTTGGGCTTACTCATATCGAATGCAATGTAGAATGCAGGAGACCTATCCGCCATAGCGAAACGTGGGATAGGCTGCCGAAGCGGGATTTCCGGTTATCCCGACGCAACAAAACCGGTACACACCCAATTAATAGAATGAGAAATAGGAAACAAATATGCAACCGAAGTCCAACACCCTTTTCCATTTCACAAAAAGCCAAGAGACGCTGAAACTCATTCTATTAAATGGTTTCTGGCCGAGATATTGCCTAGAACATATCTCATGGTTAGGTTTGGACGATCATGACTATATCGCATTTCCGATGACCTGCTTTTGCGACATACCGTTGTCGCGCATTTCCGAACACGTTGGCTTCTATGGCCAATTTGGAATTGGAGTAACACGTCAGTGGGCGGAAATGAATAATTTAAACCCCGTGATTTATGTTGCAGGTGAAAATGGAATAACAGCGTCTTTCCGGGACTTGATGCTACAAGGGGAGCAGCACAGCAGCGAAGATCTACAAAAAGAGGCCAAGATTAGCCTTCGTTACATATTCGCACACGCCAAGCCAACTGTGGGCAACATGGTTATTGACGGAGAGCCGATAGAAAAACATTTTTATCAGGAATCGGAATGGCGACACGTTCCTAAAAGCTCGAATATAAATGAGTACCTCATTAAATCCAACTTCGAAGATAAAAATAAGCTCTTCAAAGCAAACAATAAAACCAAGGAAAATTGCATGCTCGAATTCGGCCCACGCGATATTCGATACATATTCGTAAAATCAGACTCTGACATACCGGAAATTATTAACTTTATTCAAAAAGATCTTGACCGGCATCCTCTTAACGATTTAAAAATATTAATGTCTCGCGTCGTTTCATTAGAAAGCATGAGCGACGACCTGTGAAACCGCAGATCACGATGGCAAGTCAACATAATAGTTCGACCTAGAAAGCTAAATTTTCAACCACCCTCCAGGCCCGACAAAAGTACCACGCATAATAATCATCGTTGCGCCTACCATTCCCTGATAGTCTTGTGAGACCCGCTAATTGCCCCAATAGCCTAGGTTACTGCCCAACGCGAAGAACCGCATTATGCCCTACCTTCGCCCTAGGCTTCAGCACCTCAAACACGCGGGCGGATTCTTCAATAATTTCCTGTTTTGTAGGATTACCAAGAACTTGTAAATCGCTTGCAAGCGTCTGGCTGTTGACCATAATTCTACGTTTCTCTAGGACCGCTGCCAGACGCCTCCGCTTTCGTGACTTATCTGTACTGCGCATTTCTGGATATTTGTTCGATATCCAGAAATCAATCACAGTATCAAGGTCAACTATAAGACCACCTCGACGGTTACGCATCTTAAGGACGTAGGTTACAAACTCGCGCTCACTAGGCGTACATTGCTGGACTCGACAAATTGTATCTAGCATGCGCTCTGATACGGACTTAGCCATAGGAATACGAATACCGGACTCACGGGCCACCTTCTTGGTAATGAGTTCTCCAGTCGTTGTATCCAGCCACATATCCGGCTCAACCGTGGTGACGGCAGACCGACTAAAGCCCTTCTCATGGAACCAACCAGCAATCTTTAGCTTAGATTTTGGTACAACCCTATATTGACCCGCTACCGGAATGTATTTTGGGGCATCAATATGAATGATCTTGTTGACACTAGCCGCTAACCGGCCAAGGAACTGATATGGATGCTCAATAGTTTTAGCACCTGACCCGTACAGAGCTTGATGCCTATTTATTTCCTCACTGCTAATTTTTCTAGTATTGAACAGATTCGGGTACTTCAATCTATCTGGATCAATTGCTCGGTCTGCTGCCTCCGCAATTACGCTGTTTAAATTGTATGTCATGTTATCCTGTGTACTCTCCCAGAGGAACGCTCTCTATATATTAGACAGAATGGCTGAAACCCCCGCCCGGCAAGGGATTCAGCTTTTCGAATGTGCTGTAATACAGCAGATTTGACAGATTGGGGCGCGCTACCAGCTACCATCCAACGGCATACCATCCGGTCCGAAAGCACGTTTAACCTTAAAGCCTCGGTCTCTATTGGTCTTATCCACATGGCACGGGTTACACAGATATTGCAGGTTGGCATCATCGTTAGACCCGCCCTGCTCCAGCGGCTTAACGTGGTCCACGACACCCCGCAAATCTGCGCGCTTGCACATACGACAAGTCCATTGATCCCGCTCACGAATGCGGTCCCGTATCTTTCCCCAAGCGTGGCCGCTAAGGTCATCAATACGTGGCGCATTTGTAGCCGCCAATCTGGCCCGCTGCTTTGTTGTAAGAGGCTTGGTCCGTGGAGTGGTACAGAATGGGCAACGCCACTCCATACTCTCAGGTTTCCATTGTGGATGCGTGGCACATTCACTCATATGCATTCCTAACTATAGCCCCGTGGAGATGTTGTTAATCCTGTCCCACCCTCAGGTATTAGGCGACCTCGACCGACCGCACAGCGGCCCTCTCAGTGGGTAGCCATAGCGATTCAGATAGCCTTCAACAGCCGGGGGGGGGTATGTAAAATTGCAGAGGTCATCGACTCAGCGCCGACAGGTTCCCTTCGTTTTAACGCCAAGCTAGATAATTAAACTTTTCCGAGCGCAAAACAGGCCGGAAAGCCTTGATAGATAAGGAACGGGCCTTGAAATCTATAGTGCAAAAACGTGCACCGATTTGCACTCGGTCGAGGGACCATTGGGGACCAAGAGCTAAGCCTTGATACGCTCCGCTATTCCGTCCAACAGGTGCGCTTGGTCTGCTAGGTCTGTCTCGAATGCTTCCCGGCTGTTGTCCGGCATATCCTGCGCTAAGATTCCATGTACGGTTAGGAATGCGGCGGGGCCCGGAATCAGAATGCGGCCTGTGGCGTAATCTGCCCCGTGCAGCGCTAGCAGTTTGTCCGCCTCCGTACTGCGCTTAACCTTGACGCCTGCGGCCTCGCTACGCTTAACCGATAGTCGATCAATACATAGATCGTTACGCAGTCTGCGGACCATCGTATTAACGCTATCCACGGCTACCCATTCGGGGCTACGCTTAGCCGTCCCCGCTGCGGACATTACGGTTAGCGGCGCATTTCTAGCCTCTCGTTGCGCCTTCCGTAGCATCGCCTCCGCGTTGATAAGCTCGCCAATCCGGGGGTCGTCCCGGCGTAGAGCCGGGTTCAACAGCAAAATTTCATGGGTTCGATCCGACTTGCTTTTACGTGCCATAGTTACTTCGTAAGCGCCTAGCCATCCCATCTTGAGTTGCATGGAAGGTCTTGGGAGCATCGTATCCACTTAAATAGGTGGACACGTGAACACTATCGAAGAAG
>NZ_FPBH01000064.1 GCF_900116445.1 Paraburkholderia aspalathi | reverse complement strand
CCGCTTAGCAGGGGCTTCTAGCCGCTTTCTTTGCTTATCTTTCTTTGCGGCGGCAAAGAAAGTAAGTGCCGCCCCGCACAGGGGCAACGCTAATAGACCACTAACAAATCAAGGAAAGGCCAAAGCCCCAGGAACACGGCCAAACAAGCGCCGCACAGGCAAAAACCAACCCCAAAACCACCCCCAAAGCCCCCCGCGCGTAGCGCCGCTTATAATTGAACATTCTTTGCATCCACCAGCAGACGGACAGAAATGAGCGAGACCCCGAGCGACCCCACCTCCACACTTGCCAAAAGCTTCGAGCCCCACACCATCGAGGCCCACTGGGGCCCCGAATGGGAAAAGCGCGCCTACGCAAAGGCCACCTTCGACGAAAACAAGAAAGACTTCTCGATCCAGCTGCCGCCGCCGAACGTCACCGGCACCCTCCACATGGGCCATGCATTCAACCAGACGATCATGGACGGCCTCACCCGCTATCACCGCATGCTCGGTGAAAACACCCTCTGGGTGCCGGGCACGGACCACGCGGGCATCGCCACGCAAATCGTCGTCGAACGCCAACTGGATGCGAAAGGCGTCTCCCGTCATGACCTCGGCCGCGAAAAGTTCACCGAACGCGTCTGGGAATGGAAGCAGGAATCCGGCTCGACCATCACGAATCAGGTGCGCCGCCTCGGCGCGTCGATCGACTGGTCGCGCGAATACTTCACGATGGACGACAAAATGTCGGCCGCCGTGCGCGATGTGTTCGTACGCCTGTATGAACAAGGCCTGATCTATCGCGGCAAGCGCCTAGTCAACTGGGATCCGGTGCTGCTCACCGCCGTCTCCGATCTCGAAGTGGTCAGCGAAGAAGAAAACGGCCACCTCTGGCACATCCAGTACCCGCTCACGGACGGGTCGGGCCATCTGACGGTCGCCACCACGCGCCCGGAAACCATGCTCGGCGACACCGCCGTGATGGTCCACCCGGAAGACGAGCGCTATGCGCATCTGATCGGCAAGACGGTCACGCTGCCGCTCTCCGGCCGCGAAGTCCCGATCATCGCCGACGACTACGTCGACCGCGACTTCGGCACCGGCGTGGTCAAGGTCACGCCCGCGCACGATTTCAACGACTATCAGGTCGGCCTGCGCCACAAGCTGCCGATGATCGAGATCCTCACGCTCGACGCGAAGATCAACGACAACGCGCCGGAAAAATATCGCGGTCAGGACCGTTTCGCAGCCCGCAAAGAGGTCGTGGCCGACCTCGAAGCGCTCGGCGCGCTCGAATCAGTCAAGCCGCATAAGCTGATGGTGCCGCGCGGCGACCGCACGGGCGTCGTGATCGAGCCGATGCTGACGGACCAATGGTTCGTCGCCATGAGCAAGCCGGCGCCGGAAGGCACCTTCAATCCGGGCAAGTCGATCGCGGAAACGGCGCTGGACGTGGTTCGCAGCGGCGAAATCAAGTTCGTGCCGGAAAACTGGTCCACCACGTACTACCAGTGGCTCGAAAATATCCAGGACTGGTGTATCTCGCGCCAACTCTGGTGGGGCCATCAGATTCCGGCGTGGTACGGCGAAAACGGCGAAATCTTCGTTGCCAAGACCGAAGAAGGCGCGCGCGAGAAGGCCGCGGAAGCTGGTTACACGGGCCCGCTCAAACGCGATGAAGACGTGCTCGACACGTGGTTCTCGTCGGCGCTGGTGCCGTTCTCGTCGCTCGGCTGGCCTGCCGAGACGCCGGAGCTGAAGCATTTCATGCCTTCGTCGGTGCTGGTCACCGGTTTCGACATCATCTTCTTCTGGGTCGCGCGAATGGTCATGATGACCACGCACTTCACGGGCAAGGTGCCGTTCGACACGGTCTACGTGCACGGTCTGGTGCGCGACGCCGAAGGCCAGAAGATGTCGAAGAGCAAGGGCAACACGCTCGACCCGATCGATATCGTCGACGGCATCGACCTCGACGCGCTGGTCGCCAAGCGCACCACCGGCCTGATGAACCCGAAGCAGGCTGCGTCGATCGAAAAGAAAACCCGCAAGGAATTCCCGGAGGGCATTCCGGCGTTCGGCACCGACGCACTGCGCTTCACGATGGCGTCGATGGCCACGCTCGGCCGCAACGTCAACTTCGACCTCGCGCGCTGCGAGGGCTATCGCAACTTCTGCAACAAGCTGTGGAATGCCACCCGCTTCGTGCTGATGAACTGCGAAGGCCACGATTGCGGTTTCGGCAAGCCGGAACAATGTGGCGAATGCGGTCCGGACGGCCACCTGAATTTCTCGGCGGCCGATCGCTGGATCGTCTCGCGCCTGCAGCGCGTGGAAGCGGAAGTCGCCAAGGGTTTCGCCGACTATCGTTTTGACAATGTGGCCAACGCCCTATACAAGTTCGTATGGGACGAATACTGTGACTGGTATCTCGAACTTGCCAAGGTTCAGATCCAGACGGGTCAGCCGAACCAGCAGCGCGCAACGCGCCGCACGCTGCTGCGCGTACTCGAGACGGTGTTGCGCCTCGCGCATCCGGTGATTCCGTTCATCACGGAAGCGCTGTGGCAAAAAGTTGCGCCGTTGGCTGGACGTTATCCCGAAGGCAAAGCCGAGGGCGAAGCGTCCATCATGGTGCAGCCCTACCCCGTTGCGGAGCCGTCGAAGATCGACGAAGACGCCGAGCAATGGGCGGCCGACCTGAAAGCAGTGATCGATGCGTGCCGGAATCTGCGTGGCGAGATGAATCTGTCGCCGGCGGTCAAGGTGCCGTTGCTCGCTACCGGCAACGCGGAGCGCCTCGCAACTTTCGCTCCGTACGCTCAGGCATTGGCCCGTTTGTCGGAGGTGCAGATCATTGCCGACGAGGCAACGCTGGACGCGCAGGCAGATGGCGCGCCAATTGCTATCGTAGGGAATGACAAGCTTGTGCTGAAGGTGGAAATCGACGTCGCGGTGGAACGCGAGCGTCTGTCGAAGGAGATTGCGCGGCTTGGCACGGAAGTCATCAAGTGCAATGCCAAATTGCAGAATGAAAGCTTTGTGGCAAAGGCGCCACCGGCAGTCGTTGAGCAGGAGCAGAAAAGGCTGGCAGAATTCGAAACCACTATCGGCAAGCTGAAAGCCCAGTTGGCGCGTTTGCCGGCCTGATCGACGCGCCTTGTCCGCCCCGTTGCGGGCTGACGGGGCGCAAAGCTAAACCAGAGGATTCAGGGTAATCACATGCTAAAAGTTACAAAAGCGGTTTTTCCGGTAGCAGGTCTTGGCACCCGGTTCCTCCCTGCCACGAAGGCAAGCCCGAAGGAGATGCTGCCGATCGTCGACAAGCCGCTGATTCAATACGCGGTGGAAGAGGCAATGGCGGCCGGCATCACCGAAATGATCTTTGTGACGGGCCGCAGCAAGCGTGCGATCGAGGACCATTTCGATAAGTCATACGAAATCGAGGCCGAACTCCAGGCGCGCGGCAAGGACAAGCTGCTGGAACTGGTGCGCAGCATCAAGCCGAGCCATGTGGACTGCTTCTACGTTCGCCAGCCGGAAGCGCTGGGCCTCGGCCACGCGGTGATGTGCGCCGAAAAGCTGGTGGGCGACAACCCGTTCGCCGTCATCCTCGCGGACGACTTGCTGTACGGCAAGCCGCCCGTCATGACGCAGATGATCGAGGTGTTCGACCACTATCACAGCTCGGTGATCGGTGTCGAAGAGATCCCGCACTCGGAGACGAAGTCGTACGGTATCGTCGACGGCAAGGAGTGGGAAGACTCGATCATCAAGATGTCGGGCATCGTCGAAAAGCCGGAGCCGGACGTCGCACCGTCGAATCTCGGCGTGGTAGGCCGCTATGTGCTGAAGCCGCGTATTTTCGAACATCTGCGCGCGCTGAAGCCGGGCGCAGGCGGCGAATTGCAGCTGACGGACGCGATTCAGTCGCTGCTCGCCGATGAGCAAGTGCTGGCGTACAAGTACCACGGCACGCGTTTCGACTGCGGCAGCAAGCTGGGTTATCTGAAAGCGACGGTCGAGTTCGCGTTGCGTCACCCGGAAGTGGCAGCCGATTTCGAAGAATATCTGCGTACCCGTTCGCCGGTGCTGGAAGGCTGAGCAACGGGACAGCCGCGCAGAACCCTTGCGCTGTTCGCCTCTCGCGTTAAGCAGTAGTCAGGTTAGTCAGACGTAAAAAAGGCGCTGTGCCCCGCAATTGCGGGCACAGCGCCTTTTGTTTGGTATTTTCGTTCGTGTTTCAGCGACGCTTCATCAGAAACGTGAAAACCTTGTCGTGCGACGAGCTTTCGACGATTTCGTTGCCGGTTTGCTTCGCGAATGCGGCGAAATCGCGCTGCGAGCCCGGGTCGGTGGCTAACACCTTGAGAATCTGGCCGCTTTCCATGTCGGCGAGCGCCTTCTTGGCGCGCAAGATGGGCAGCGGGCACATCAGCCCGCGCGCATCGACTTCCTTGTGAACCTGAATTTGCATCGACGATGACCTTCGGGATGAGGCGTCATAAGCGACGCCGGACAGAGGGTCAAATTCTACAGCAGGTGTCGTTTAGCCGCCGGAAGTGACGCTGTCATGTCGATTTCCGTCATCCGGCGGCGCTTTGGTGCCTTGGGGGTTACAACGTGACCGCCTCTCCGCTCTGCAGCGACTGCCGCAACGCCATGCCGATCCGCGTCGCTTCGAGCGCGTCGGCCAGTGTGGCGCCTGCTTGCGCACTCGATCCCGCGCCGCCCTGCACTGCCGCCACGAAGGCGCGTGCCTCATGCAAAAACGCATCCTCGAAGCGATCGAAGAAGGTCGGTGTGCATTCGTTGCGAATGCCTGTCGCATCGTAGATCTCGACGCGATTTGCACGCGGATTGTGGCCAATTGCCAGCGCGCCGGCCGTGCCGATCACCTCGCTATGCGTGTCGTTACCGTGAGCTTGCGTGCGTGACGCGTAGAACATCGCGAGCTTGCCGTCCTCGAATTCGCAGATCGCCACGCCGTTATCGACGTCGCCGAATTCCCGCAGCCCCTCGTGCAATGCGACCGCGCCCGCCGCAAACACGCGTTTGGCGCGCGGTTTGCCGAGCAGCCAGCGCGCGACGTCGATGTCATGCACCGTGCAATCCAGAAAGATCCCACCGGAGGTCGCCGAGAAACGCACGAAGAAACCGTTGGTGTCGTTCTGATCGGTGGTTTGCGAGCGCACCAGAAACGGCCGTCCGATCTTGCCGGCTTCGATCTTGTCGAACGCATCCTTGTAGCTCGGATCGAAACGCCGCATGAAGCCGATGGTGGCCTGCAGATGCGGATAGCGCGCGGCTTCAGCCAAGACGCGCTCGCACTCGGCGAGATCCAGCGACAGCGGCTTCTCGCAGAACACATGTTTGCCGGCGCGCAATGCATCGATAATCTGCTGCGCGTGCAAGGACGACGGCGTGACAAGCCACACCGCGTCCACGTCGCGATCGGCGAGCAGGTCCGCATAGTCGGCGTAGAGACGCGGTTCGGGTAAAGTCTCGCGCGCCCACGCCCTCTCCTCTTCCACCGGACTGCAAGCGGCCACGAGCGTCGCACCCGGCACGCGATACGCCAGATTTTCCGCGTGGCGCTTGCCCAATCGGCCCAAGCCGACCACACCCAAACGAAGCCGCCCAGTCGTCGCCTTCATCACGATGCCTCCCCGAGTTTCACCGCGCGGCCCTCGCGCCACGAGCGTGTGGCGGCGTCGGCGAGTTCGAGCGCCTTAAGGCCGTCGGCGACGGTGGTTCGCACCGGCTTGCCGTGCGTGACCGCGTCGAAGAAATGCGCGATTTCCAGTGCGTACGCCGCACGATAGCGCTCGAGGAAAAACGCCTCGGGCACATCGCTCGACACTTCGGTTTTTGAGTACGCGGTGACCTCGGTGGGTCGCACATTGCCCGCCTGCAGCATGCCGGTGCTGCCGAGCACTTCGAAACGCTGGTCATACCCATAGGCCGCGCGGCGCGCGGTATTGATCTGGCACAGACGTCCGTGCTTCGTGCGGATCGTCACCGCGGTCGAATCGATATCGCCCGCTTCGGCAATCGCAGGATCCGAAAGGCAACTACCCGTGGCGTGCAGCGTGTCGGCTTCGTCATCGAGAATCCAGCGGAAGATGTCGAAGTCGTGAATCAGCATGTCCTTGAAGATGCCACCCGAGTGCTTGATGTACTCGACCGGCGGTGCGCCCGGATCGCGGCTCGTCACCACCAGCATTTCCGGCGTGCCGATTTCGCCCGCATCGATGCGCGCTTTCAACGCGGAAAAGGTCGGATCGAAGCGGCGCTGAAAACCGATCATGCAAACCACGCCCGCGCGCTCCACCGCGTCGGCGCAGGCACGCGCCCGCTCCAAAGTCAGATCGACCGGTTTCTCGCAGAACACATGCTTCTTCTGCGCGGCCGATTTCATGATCAGATCCGCGTGCGTGTCCGTGCTCGAACAGATCACCGTCGCGCCGATCGACGCATCGCCCATCGCGCCGTCGATATCCGCCACCTGCGCGCCGTGCTCGGCAGCGAGCGCCGCGGCCGCCTCGCGATTCACATCGACCACATACTTGAGCCGCACGCCCGGTTGCCGCGCAAGATTCGCCGCATGAATCTTGCCGATACGTCCCGCACCGAATACTGCTACGTCGATCGTCTTTACCGCCTCAGTCATCGTATCCTCCAGTCTCTTTGGATTCTTCTACGTTCAGTTCCAGCTTGTACGCGAGCGCGATGAACAACGCCTGGCACAAACAGATCGTGCTGGTCAGCGAGCGGAACGCAAACGCGCTGCCCTCTTTCACATACAGTTGGGTGGTGGCGTAACGCGCCAGCGGTGATAGTTGGCTATCCGTAATAACCAGCGTCTTAGCCTGATGGTGATGCGCCACCCGCAGGCAGTACTGCGTTTCCTTGCCATACGGCGCGAAGCTGATCGCGATCACCACGTCGCTCTTCTTCACGCTGCGAATCTGTTCGCGGTACATGCCGCCAAAGCCGGATACCAGATGCACGCGCTTGGGCGTGTGCTGCAACGCGTAGACGATGTAGCTTGCCACCGGAAACGAACGCCGCACGCCAATAACGTAGATGTTGTCGGCCTGCTGCAGCATCTTCACGGCGGCGTCGAACTGCTGGTCGTCGAGGCCGGCTTCGAGTTCTTCAAGACCGCCGCGCGAGGCCGCGATGAATTCGCGCGCCACGGAACCGCCGGACAACGCACCGGGCTTCTCGTCGATCAGCTTGCGAATCCGCTGCTGATAGCTCGGCGAGGACGTGCCCTGCCCCGTGTACGCCTGACGAAACACCGCCTGCAGATCGGAGAAGCCGGAAAAACCGAAGCGCTGCGCAAAACGCACCACGGCGGACGGATGCACGCCGCAACTCGCGGCGATATCGCTGGTGCGATCCACCATCACGCTCGAGCGATGCTGCTCGATATACGTCGCGACATTCTTCAATTGCCGCGGCAGCGCCTCGTAGTTTTCCGCGATGCGCTGCATCAATTCTTCGACGCTCGGCAAGTCTTCGGTGCTCTCTTCCGCCATGGCTCTCTCTTCGTTGCTTTATTGCAGTGCAGAAGACGCTTCCAGCGCGCGCCACACAGCATCCTGACGCTGCCGATTATAGGCAGGCGACCCGTCAAATGGAATGTATTTTCCATTTTTATTTGTCATGAAATTTTCATTGCAACGCTTCGGAAGATGGCCTAATCTTGGTCGTGAGCGATGGTGCATCGGCTGACGTCTGCCGCAACGCACGCAATCGGAAAGCCGCCCGCCAGACGCTCCCTTCAATAACGACAGACCGAGAAAGGTGGAGACAATGAGACTTTGCAAGGGCAAGGCTACGCTCAGGATTCTGGTGGCGGCATTGACGTTGGCGACGGGATTCGGTGCGGCGTCGGCCGCCCGCGCGGCTGACGCTCACTTCGTGCTGATCAGCCACGCGCCGGATTCGGATTCGTGGTGGAACACCATCAAGAACGCCATCAAACAGGCCGACGAGGATTTCAACGTCGAGACCGACTACCGCAATCCGCCGAACGGCGACATCGCCGATATGGCGCGTCTGGTCGAGCAGGCCGCCGCGCGCAACTACGACGGCGTGATCGTTTCCATCGCCGACTTCGACGTGCTCAAGAGTTCGCTCGCCAAGGTCACGGAGAAACACATTCCGCTCGTCACGATCAATTCCGGCACTGAGGAGCAAAGCGCCCAGCTCGGCGCAATCATGCACGTCGGTCAGCCTGAATATGCCGCGGGCAAAGCGGCGGGCCAGAAAGCGAAGGCAGCGGGCATCAAGTCGTTCCTGTGCGTGAACCACTACGCAACCAACCCGGCTTCGTTCGAACGCTGCCGCGGCTTTGCCGAGGCGATCGGGGTCGACTTCAAGTCCTCCACGCTCGACGCGGGCCAGGACCCGACTGGTGTGCAATCGAAAGTGAGCGCGTATCTGCGCAATCACCCGAACACCCAGGCGGTGCTCACGCTCGGTCCGCTGTCGGCTGCGCCGACGATGAAGGCGCTGCAGCAGATGGGCCTCGCCGGCAAAGTCTGGTTCGCGACGTTCGACTTCGACAATGACATCGCCAAGGGCATCCAGGACGGCACGATCCAGTTCGCCATCGACCAGCAACCCTACCTGCAGGGCTATATCCCGGTTGCCGTACTGGCCATCGTGAAGAAGGAACACACCACAGATCCGGCGAAGATCCGCCAGATCCTGCAGGCTAATCCGAAGTTCCAGCAACGTCTCACCACGTACGGCCTGCAGCCCGCCTATGGGCCGCGCAATATCGGTTCCGGCCCGGGTTTCATCACCAAGGCCAACATCGACAAGGTGGTCAAGTACGCAGGGCAGTACCGCTAACGCATTTCGCTGGACGTACGGACACGGGAGAACCGTTCCGGCAGGTATGAAGAAAGTGGACGCGGCCGGCCGCAACTGGCCAGGCCGCCCCACGCCTGCATTCACCACGTTTTACGTGCATTACGCGCCATGCGGTCCGATTGCAGTCCTTTGATGACTGCGAAAAGCCGGGCGCATCAAGGAGAGCTTCAATGGGCGTAGCCAACCCCTTCCACCCTCATCCCCGCAAGCAGCCCCCTTCGAACACCGCGACGACGTCAACGTCCGGCGGTGCACCCGGGGCGGCCGATGAGCGCGTGCGCCAGGAATCGTGGTTCCGGCACCTGCTGAACCGTCCGGAATTCGCCGCCCTCGCCGGCACCGTGATGGTGTTCCTCGTGTTTGGGATTGCCGCCGGCAATTCCGGCATGTTCAACCTCGACGGCGTGATGAACTGGTCGCAGGTGGCCGCGTATCTCGGCCTGATCGCAGTCGGTGCATGCCTGTTGATGATCGCCGGTGAATTCGATCTGTCGATCGGGTCGATGATCGGCTTCTCGGGCATGATGGTCGCGCTGCCCACGATGTACTTCCACTGGCCGATTGCCTTGTCGATCGTGTTTGCGTTCGCCGGATCGATGCTGCTCGGCGCGCTCAACGGCTATCTGGTGATGCGTACACGGCTGCCGTCATTCATCGTGACGCTGGCATTCCTGTTCATCCTGCGCGGGCTCACACTGGCCCTGTCGGTCATGTTCGCCGACCGCACGATCATCTCCGGCGTGGGCGACGTCGCGGCTCACGACTGGCTCGCCCATACCCTGTTCCAGGGTGTCGCGTTCAAGGGTCTGTTCGTCTGGCTCGGCCATATCGGCGTCGTGAAGCTGCTCGATAACGGCAATCCGCTCGTGCCGGGCATTCCGAAGGTACTGCTCTGGTGGTTCGCGCTGGCCGCGGTCTGTGCCTTCACCCTCGCCAAGACCCGCTTCGGCAACTGGATTTTCGCAGTGGGCGGCGACGCCAACGCGGCAAAGAACGTCGGCGTGCCGGTGCGGCGCGTGAAGATTTCGCTGTTCGTGCTGACCGCGTTCTGCGCGTGCCTGTTCGCCGTGCTGCAAGTGTGCGACATCGGCTCGGCCGCGGCTGACCGTGGCTTGCAGGCTGAATTCGAAGCCATCATCGCGGCGGTGATCGGCGGCACGCTGCTGACCGGCGGCTACGGCTCGGTGATCGGCGCCTGCTTCGGCGCGCTGATCTTCGGCGTCGTGCAGATCGGCATTACCTATACGAATGTCGACTCCGATTGGTTCCGCGTGTTCCTCGGCGTGATGCTGCTGATCGCCGTACTGTTCAATCACTACGTGCGCCGCCGCGTCGCGCAATCGTAACGAGGAGACGACCATGTCCGATACGAATACCGTGAACACCGCGGCCAAGCCGCAGGACGACGTGATCCTCGCGCTCGAAGACGTCAGCAAGTACTTCGGCCAGGTCATCGCGCTAAGCGGCGTGACCTTGCGTCTGAAGCGCGGCGAAGTGCATTGCCTGCTCGGCGACAACGGCGCGGGTAAGTCGACGCTGATCAAGACGCTCGCTGGCGTGCATCGACCCTCCTCCGGTCAATATCTGGTGGATGGCAAACCGGTGCTGTTCGAATCGCCGAAAGATGCGCTCGATCTCGGCATCGCCACCGTCTATCAGGATCTGGCGCTGGTGCCCTTGCTCTCCGTGGCGCGCAACTTCTTCATGGGCCGCGAGCCGCAAAAGAAACTGTTCGGCTTTCTGAACGTGATGGACCTCGAAACCAGCGCCACCACCGCACGCGACAAGCTCGCGGAAATGGGCATCAACGTGCGCGACCCGCATCAGCCGATTGGAACGATGTCCGGCGGCGAGAAGCAATGTCTCGCGATTGCACGGGCCATTCACTTCGGCGCACGCGTGTTGATTCTCGACGAGCCGACTGCCGCGCTCGGCGTCAAGCAGAGCTTCAACGTGCTGAAACTGATTCACACGGCGCGTGCAAAAGGCATCTCGGTGATCTTCATCACGCACAACGTGCACCACGCCTATCCGATCGGCGATTCGTTCACGCTGCTCAATCGCGGCAAATCGCTCGGCACGTTCACGAAGGACACCATCAGCAAGGACGAAGTACTCGACATGATGGCCGGCGGCGCCGAAATGCAGAAGATGATCGGCGAACTCGACGGCGCGACGATCTGATTCATTCGCGCGGGCTTCCGGCGCATGTTGCGCCTCACGCCCGCGCTCAGCTATTCAGGAATATTCATGAATCATTCCAGCACATCCAGCGGGACCGGGATTGTGAACGGTGGCGGGCTCACTTCCGCTTCAGGGGCAACGTCAACGACAACGGCCAGCCGTTTCGCACCGGACCGCAGCCGCGACATCGTCTGTCTTGGCCGCCTTGCCGTCGATCTGTACGCGCAACAGGTCGGCGCGCGACTCGAAGACGTGTCGAGTTTCGCAAAGTATCTTGGCGGTTCATCGGCGAATATCGCGTTCGGTTGCGCGCGCCTCGGGCTTGCATCGTCGATGCTCGCGCGTGTCGGCAACGATCACATGGGGCGCTTTCTCACCGAGACCTTGACGAAGGAAGGCTGTGACGTCAGTCATGTCCGCGTCGATCAGGAACGCCTGACCGCCCTCGTTCTACTGGGTCTGAAAGATCGCGATACCTTTCCGCTGATCTTCTATCGCGAGAACTGCGCGGATATGGCGGTAGATGAAGCGGATTTCGACGAGGCGTACATTGCGTCTTCGAAAGCGCTGCTCATTACCGGCACGCACTTTTCGACCGAACAGGTGAACCGCACGAGCCGCCGCGCGCTGGATTACGCGCGACGCAATAACGTGCGCACCGTGCTCGATATCGACTATCGCCCGGTGTTGTGGGGCCTCACAGGTAAGGCGGACGGTGAAACCCGCTTCGTCGCGAGCGAAGGCGTAACCGCGCACTTGCAGCGCATTCTGCCGTTGTTCGATCTGGTGATCGGCACCGAGGAGGAGTTTCGCATCGCCGGCGGCAAGACCGAGCTCGTCGACGCACTCGCGATGGTGCGCGCTGTGACGCCGGCCACGCTGGTTCTGAAGCGCGGGCCGATGGGCTGCCAGATCATCGACGGCAAAGTACCCGCAACGCTCGACGATTTGCCTATTCACGGCGGCGTCGAGGTGGAAGTTTTGAATGTACTCGGCGCGGGCGATGCATTCGCCTCGGGCTTTCTCTCCGGATGGTTGCGCGATCAGCCACTCGAAGCGTGCGCCCGTGCGGCGAATGCAAGCGGCGCGCTGGTCGTGTCGCGTCACGGCTGTGCGCCTGCAATGCCGACGCCCGCCGAACTGGACTACTTCCTGCGCGAAGCCAAGGCCGATCCGCAACGCATGCGCCGTCCCGACCGCGATGCAACGCTCGCACGCCTGCATCGTGTGTCCCCTGCCCGCAA
This sequence comes from Paraburkholderia aspalathi, assembly GCF_900116445.1. Taxonomy (GTDB): domain Bacteria; phylum Pseudomonadota; class Gammaproteobacteria; order Burkholderiales; family Burkholderiaceae; genus Paraburkholderia; species Paraburkholderia aspalathi. Next base: position 6,177 of record NZ_FPBH01000064.1, on the reverse strand, counting down.
ACAATGGGACGAAGTACTCGGCTTCGCGTTCGACCATCGCAATCAGTTCTTCGAACTCGCGCAGCAGACCGGCGCCGGCGAAGCGCGTATCGTGCAACTGAAGGGCCTGTTTGTCGAAGCTGTCGCGCAGACGGAAGCCGCCTTGGGGCTACAAGGCCGCATCGGCATCCTGAGCGACGACCGCTACGGTCAGGACGCATTGAACGCCGCCACCGGCCGCGGCTGGTGGATCGGTCGACCGGTTGAGCTGCCAGGTTCCGTGCCGCTCGTGTTCGACCACGGACGCTCGATCGGCACGACGCTGATCGCGTGGCCGCAGGAACACATTGCGAAGTGCCTTGTGCAATTCCATCCCGACGAACCGGTCGAACAACGCCTCGAACAGGAAGCGCAGCTGCGTGCGCTTTACGACGCGACACAAGCAAGCGGCCACGAATTGCTACTCGAAGTGATTCCGCCGAAACACGCGCCTCTGCCGCAAGCACCGGACATCGTCTATCGCGCGTTGAAGCGGCTGTACAACATCGGCATCTATCCGGAATGGTGGAAGCTCGAACCGATGGACGCCGCGCAATGGCAAGCCGTCGACGCGCTGATCGCCGAGCGCGATCCGTACTGCCGCGGCGTCGTGTTGCTCGGTTTGTCGGCGGGTGTCGAGCAATTGAACGAGGGCTTTCGCGCGGCGGCGCAATCGGCGACATGCCGCGGCTTTACCGTGGGTCGTACGATCTTTCACGAGCCGAGCCATGCGTGGCTCGCCGGTGAGATCGGTGACGATGAGCTGATCGCGCGCGTGCGCCGCACATTCGAAACGCTGATCGCGTCGTGGCGTGCCACGCGTGGAACGACAAGCACGCAGCCCACCACGGCGGACCATGCACATCAGGAGCAGGCGGCATGAACCAGCGCGTATTGCATCACGATGCGGCGTCCGCCAACGACGCCACCCAGGCCCACGCGCCGTCGGGCGGCACCGTCCGCCTGACGACCGCCCAAGCGTTGGTTCGCTACCTCGCCGCACAACGGGTCACGACGGAAGACGGCGGCGGCACCGAACCGCTCTTTGGCGGCGTATTCGCGATCTTCGGGCACGGCAATGTGGCCGGCATGGGCGAAGCCTTGTATCAGCACCGCGAGGCGTTGCCCACACTGCGCGCTCACAACGAGCAGGCGATGGCGCATAGCGCGATTGCCTATGCGAAAGCGCATTTCCGTCGCCGCATGATGGCCGTCACGACGTCGATCGGCCCCGGCGCGACCAACCTGATCACCGCGGCCGCGCTCGCGCATGTGAACCGTCTGCCCGTGCTGTTGTTACCCGGCGACGTGTTCGTTTCGCGCGCGCCCGATCCAGTGTTGCAGCAGGTTGAAGATTTCCACGATGGCGGCGTCTCTGCCAACGATGCGTTCAAACCGGTGTCGCGCTACTTCGACCGCATCGTGCACCCGGCGCAATTGCTCAATGCGTTGCCGCGCGCCCTGCGTGTGCTCACCGACGCCGCGTTGTGCGGCCCTGTCACGCTCGCGCTGCCGCAGGACGTGCAAGCGCAAGCGTGGGATTTCCCGGCCGACTTCTTTACGCCGCGCGTCGTCACGTTCCATTCCCCCGCGCCGCGCGCTGACGACATCAACGCGGCGGTTGCCCATCTGCGCCGCGCCAAGCGTCCGTTGATCGTCGCAGGCGGCGGCGTGCTCTATGGCCGAGCGACCGACGCGCTGCACCGCTTCGCCGCCGCACACGGCATCCCGGTTGCTGAAACGCAGGCCGGCAAAGGTTCACTCGCATGGAACGATCCGCTGAACGCTGGTGCTTTAGGCGTGACCGGCTCGCCCGCCGCCAATGCACTCGCCCACGATGCCGACTGCGTGCTGGCAATCGGCACCCGCTTGCAGGACTTCACCACCGGCTCGAACACATTGTTCACCCAGGCCGACGTGATCGGCATCAACGCGAATCCGTTCGACGGCCTCAAGCATCGCGCGCTGGTGGTCGAAGCCGACGCACGTCTTGCGCTGGATGCGCTCGCCGAATCCATGCAAGGCTGGCACGCGGACCGTACATGGACCGCGCGCGCCCACAAACTCGCGGCAAGCTGGCGCGACACCGTGAGCACGCTCACGCATGCGCCGCAACGCGACACCGTGCTGCCGTATGAAGGCGACGTGATCGGCGCGGTGCAGCGTTCGAGTGCGCGTTCCGCGACGGACGATATCGTCGTGTGCGCAGCGGGCACCTTGCCGGCCGAATTGCACAAGCTGTGGCGCGCCGGCAAACCGGGCGCGTATCACGTCGAATACGGCTACTCATGCATGGGCTACGAGATTGCCGGCGGCCTCGGCGCCAAGCTCGCACGGCCCGCACGTGAAGTGATCGTGATGCTCGGCGACGGCAGCTATTTGATGATGAACAGCGAGATCGCGACTTCGGTGATGATCGGCGCGAAGCTGATCGTGGTGGTGCTCGACAATCGCGGCTACGGTTGCATCAACCGCTTGCAACAGGCTTGCGGTGGCGCGCCGTTCAACAACCTGCTCGACGACTGCATGCAGGGCCCGCTTGGCGCGCCGAAGATCAACTTCGCCGCCCATGCACGCGCGCTCGGTGCAGAGGCCGAACACGTCGCGAACATCGGCGAACTTGAAGACGCGCTGCAGCGTGCGCGCGCCGCCGATCGCACCTACGTAATCAGCATCGACACCGATCCCGCCCGCACCACGAACGACGGCGGCTGGTGGTGGGAAGTCGCCGTGCCCGAGGTATCGGCGCGCGACACTGTGCGCGCTGCACGCTCGCAATACGACGCGCAACTCGCCGCCCGCGCGGCGCCCACCGACCCCAGCGACCGCCCCGGCCACATCGACAACGAATGAGGACGCCCGCATGACTGCTTTCGACGTACGTATCGGCATCAACCCCTTATCGTGGATGAACGACGACCTGCCTTCGCTCGGCGGCGAAACACCGCTTGAAGTTGCACTGACCGAAGGACGCCAGATCGGCTACCAGGGTTTCGAACTCGGCAACAAGTTTCCGCGCGAACCGCAGGCGCTGAAGACGCTGCTTGCCCAATACGATCTGGCCTTAGTATCCGGCTGGTACTCCGGCCGGCTCGCGCGACGCGGCGTGGAAGAGGAAATCGCCTCCGTCGGCCCGCATCTCGACCTGCTCGCACAGAACGGCGCGACGGCGATGGTCTATGGCGAAGTCGCCGATTCGATCCAGGGCGCACCGCAACCGCTCTATCAACGCCCGCGTTTTTTCAGCGAAGCGCAGTGGGCCGCGTATGCGGCGCGCGTCGATGAATTCGCGCGCTACACCCTAAGCCGCGGCGTGCGGCTGGCGTACCATCATCACATGGGCGCATATGTCGAAACACCGGCTGATGTCGATCAACTGATGTCGCGCACGAGCGACGCCGTCGGCCTGCTATTCGACGCCGGACACATCACGTTTGCCGGTGGCGATCCGCTCGCGGTGCTCGACAAACACATCGGGCGCGTGTGCCACGTGCACTGCAAGGACGTACGGCCCGCGGTGATGAAACTGGCGCGCAATCGCAACTGGAGTTTCCTCGACGCCGTGATCGCTGGTGCCTTCACGGTACCGGGCGATGGCGCGGTGAACTTCCCGGCGATCATCGATCGTTTGAAGCGGCATGGCTATCACGGCTGGCTGGTGGTTGAAGCGGAACAGGACCCGGTGGTGGCGCCATCGTACGAGTATGCGCAGAAAGGATTCCGGACCTTGCGAGCGCTGGTCGATGCGCCGCTCGACGCCGGTGGCGGGACTGAGCAGGAGGCAGCATGAGTTTATTGGTCAAGGCGCAGCGCGAGGGCCAAACGATCGCGCGGGTGACGCCTGAGTCGGCGTGCTGGCGGTATGTGGGATTTGCGGCTTACCGGCTAGGCGCGGATGAAGTCGTGCATGTGTTTGAGCCGTCTCGCGAGGTGTGTATCGTCGTGCTGACGGGCGCGGTGGATATTGAAACTGCTGATGCGAAATGGAGTTCGCTGGGTTCACGCGATAGCGTGTTCGAGGATTCCGCGCCGTATGCGGTGTATTTGCCGCCCGGCGTGCGGGCGACGGTTCGCGCGTGTCGCGATGCTGAGGTTGGTGTGGCGAGTGCACCGGGCAAGGGTATGTATCCGGTGAGGTTGATCGAGCCTTCTACGATGAAGCGTTCCACGCGTGGGAAGGGGCTGAATACGCGTTACGTATGCGATATTCTTCCGCAGACTGAGCTTGCGGAGTCTTTGCTGGTTGTCGAAGTTCGGACGCCTGGGGGGCATGCTTCAAGCTATCCGCCGCATAAGCACGATACGGATAACGTGCCTCATGAGAGTTCGCTCGAAGAGACTTATTATCATCGGCTCGATCCGCCGCAAGGGTTTGCTTTTCAGCGTGTGTATACGGATATGCGGGATATCGATGAGTCGATGGCGGTGGAGAATCACGACGTCGTGATGGTGCCGCGTGGGTATCATCCTGTTGTTGTTCCCTACGGGTATGAGTCTTATTATTTGAATGTTATGGCTGGGGGGCAGCGGACCTGGCATTTTCGGAATGATCCGGCGCATGAGTGGATTATTAATAAGGACAGTTAGGGGGTTTTGCCTTTTGCGGCGGCATCGGCCGTGTTCCTGGGGCTTTGGCCTTTCCTTGATTTGTTAGTGGTCTATTAGTGTTGCCCCTGTGCGGGGCGGCACTTACTTTCTTTGCCGCCGCAAAGAAAGATAAGCAAAGAAAGCGGCTAGAAGCCCCTGCTAAGTGGGCACTGTGGTCCGCTACGGGTAGTGGTACGACTGGAATCCGGGTTCTCGCACATTCCGCGTTAGTGACAAATGGAATGGACGCCTCCCCCCGTAAGGGCTGCTGATCACTGACCGTGGGGGCGGGCAAAGGTAGGGTGGGTTCTCGCAACCGACGGCATCAGATGTGCCAGAGTGGAAGTTGGGCAACGAACCACTTGAGGAAGGAGAACCCAAATGAACTTTACTCCGGTCGGTGTGGATATTGCAAAGCAGGTTTTCCAGGTGCACTGGGTTGATCCGCAAACCGGCGAGGTCATCAGCCGACAGATCCGGCGCGGCGCGTTTCTGGAGCATTTCGCCAATCGCACGCCCTGCCTCATCGGCATGGAAGCGTGCGGCGGAGCCCAGCACTGGGCGCGTCGGCTGGGCGAAATGGGGCATCAGGTCAGGTTGATGCCGGGCAAGGCGGTCAAGGCATTCGTGATTGGCAACAAGAACGATGTGGCCGATGCGCGCGCGATCTGGAGCGCGGTACAGCAGCCTTGCGTGAGGGCGGTGGCGCTCAAGACTGAAACGCAGCAGGCGGTGCTGGCGCTGCACCGGATGCGCCAGCAGCTGGTCAGATTCCGCACGATGCAGATTAATGGCCTGCGTGGACTGCTGACGGAATACGGTGAGGTGATGGCGGTGGGCCGAGCCGCGCTGAACCGGGCGATGGCCGGTGTGCTGGCGCGTCTGAGCGAGCGTTTGCCTGCGATGTTGATGGACACACTGCGTGAACAATGGCAGCGGCTTGACGTGCTCGATGAGCAGATTGCGCAGATCGAGCGCCGGCTCTCGGAGTGGATGAAGCAAGAGCGCGCCTGCAGGCAGATCGCGGACATTCCAGGCGTGGGGTTGCTGACGGCAACCGCTGCCGTGGCGACGATGGGGGATCCGAAGACATTCAGTTCGGGCCGTGAGTTTGCGGCCTGGCTGGGGCTGGTGCCGCGACAGACCGGCACCGGTGGCAAGCTCCGGTTACATGGGATCAGCAAACGTGGGGATGTGTACCTGCGCACGCTGCTGATACACGGCGCCCGATCGGTGCTTGCACGCACAAAGGAGCCGGGGCCGTGGATCGAGCAGTTGCGCAGGCGCCGCCCGAACAACGTGGTGACCGTCGCACTGGCCAACAAGCTGGCCCGAACGATCTGGGCATTGCTGGCACACGACCGGAAGTACGAGAAAGCTCATGTCAGTGTGCGGCCGGTGTGAACGCAGCGAAGTCTGAACAGAACGGTTTTGCAAAGAGGAAAACGTCAAAGGTTGCGCAAGGTAATTGAGTGTGATGTGTATTAGCCTGGACTCGATCTGACAGGTAGTCGGGCAACGAAGTAACGAAGCCGATCAGTGAGGGATCAGTTTCTCCCTGGCAAGATCAAG
>NZ_FPBH01000055.1 GCF_900116445.1 Paraburkholderia aspalathi | reverse complement strand
TCGACTTTTTAAAAATACCCTTTGCCGGTGTCCAGGATCGCTTGACCACTACAGTGCCGCCCCGCACAGGGGCAACACTAATAGACCACTAACAAATCAAGGAAAGGCCAAAGCCCCAGGAACACAGACAAAAGCGCCGCGCAGGCAAAAAACCTCAAAAACACAAAACCGAAACTTGATACCCAAACCGGCTAACAGTCTCAATCCGAACCTCCGGCACATCATCCGAAAGCTTGCGCCGCAACCGTGACACAACAAGATTGACACTCGAAGGATCGACGTCCTCCTTCTCAGGCCAGGCATAGCGGATCAGCTGATCCCTGGCCACCGGCGCATTAACCTGCCTCAGTAAACACTCAAGCAGAAGAAACTCCCGCCGTGTCACGCCAACACGCCGGGCGCCACAAACGAGCTCCCGAGTAGCCGCATCCAAAGATGGCCCACCCACAGCCGGTAAAACAGAAGCGACAGCAGAAGCAAAACCACCACCCCCAACCCGCTGCAAAGCGGCCATCCGCTCATGCATTTCAATAAACGAATAAGGCTGGCAAAAGCACGCATCCGCGCCGGCGCGCAAAACCTTCGTGCGATCCTGAGCAGTAGCCGCACCGAGCACAGCAACAATCGCCGCCCCACTCCCGGCAGTAGCAAACTCCCCAATGAACCCATGCAACGCAGAATAAGACCCAACCTCGAGCACCATCAATACAATTGCATCGAACGGCTCCTGCGACGCAAGAAAAACCCCATCCCGCAGATCATCGGCCCGTTGCAGACTATGCGCGCTCTCCTGCAGTGCCTTGAACAGCCACGCCGCTTCCGGATGAGAAGGTCCAACGAACAGGACGCGCATTCACCACCCTGCCAGAGCAAAGAAATTGACCACCTTCATGCGAGCGTCCTCGACCAGCATTCGATAGAAATCCTGGTGCCGGGCTGCGCATTGCCAATTTTCATCGTGAAGTCATGCACCCGCATCACCGCCGACACGATGCTCAATCCCAGCCCCGATCCGGCCAGATGCCGCGTACTTTCCCCGCGATAAAACCGCTGCAGAACCGCATCGCGTTCATCCGCGGCGATGCCGGGCCCGTTGTCGACAATGTCCACCTGCGGCCCTGCCGACGTCTGTCGAAGTTCCATGCGCACCACGCCACCTTCGGGCGTGAACTTGATCGCGTTATCCACCAGATTGCTCAACGCCTCGAACAGCAAGGCCCGATCACCATGAACCGCATCGACCGTCTGTACATGCACAGACAGCTGAATCGAGCGGCTTTCGGCGAGCGGTTCATATAGTTCACCGACTTCCTGCATCAGCGTCTCCAACTGCATTTCGCCGAATCCACCGCGCCGCTGCAGCGTGCCGATCTCGGAGATACGCAACATCGCGCGAAACCGGTCGAGCAATGCATCGGTCTCGATACGCGCGCGCTCAACCAACTGCGACAGCGCGGCGTCGTCGAGCGTATCGGTGCGCTCCGCCACATGCGCCAGCAAGGTTCGCACATGTGCGAGCGGCGTGCGTAGATCGTGCGCGATACCGTCGCAGGCACCCTTCACCTCATTCATAAGGCGTTCGACCTCCGCGAGCATATGGTTCACCAGATGCGCGAGCATATCCACTTCGTCGCGTCCGCCGATCGGCAAGCGCTGCGCGAGATCGCCCTGCGCAATACGCTGCGTGACGCGCCGGATCGCTTTCAGCCGGCGCATCTGCCGCACGCTCAGCGCCAGTCCACCTGCCACGCCTGCAAGCAGGCACACGATCCCGCCGCCCACCAGCGCGTTGATGATGGTCTCGCGAATCCGCAGGATGTGCGTCAGATCACGCGCGATGACGAGCGTCGAGCCGTCCTTGCGCCGCTCGGCCATGGCGCGGACCACCGGCGCCTCGTCGTTGCGCGCCATCGAGAGCACGAGATCGAGCGTCTTGCCAGTACGATTGATAGGCAGTTGCGACGGATACACCAGCACGTCCCCAGCCAGCAGACTGCCGTCGGCCGCGAACAGGCCGTAGTAATTGGTGTGCATGCGCTCATGTTCGATACGGCGGTGAATCGCGTCGGCAAGACCAGAGTCGGGCAACGAATCGAAGTAGACCAGTTGCCAGTCCATCACCACATCGGTCTCGCGCTCCATGTCGCCGGTCACGGCCCAGCCGATATAGCCCAGCAGCAGCATCACCGAAAGCGAAAAGATGACGGCGTAAACCGATAGCAGGCGAAAGGTCGTGGAATGCCAGCGCCGCCCGAGCGCTGATTGAGCCGGGAAGGTTGTGTCCATCAAAATGCCCTGCTCATGCGAGGATATAACCCGAGCCCCGCACGGTCTGGATCATTGGCGTGACGCCGGGCGGGTCGATTTTTTTGCGCAGCCGGCCCATGTGCACGTCGATCAGATTGGTGCCCGGGTCGAAGTGATAACCCCACACCGCTTCGAACAGCATGGTGCGCGTGATGGTTTGCCCCGCATGCCGCATCATGAATTCGAGCACGCGATATTCGGTGGGCAGCAAGACGATATCTTCTCCGTCGCGCTGAACCTTGCGGGAAATCAGATCGAGTTCGAGCGGGCCGACCCGCAAATGGGTTTCGAGCGGTGCTGCCGGCGTTTGACTGCGGCGCAACAGCACCTCGAGACGCGCGGTCATTTCTTCGGGGTCGAACGGCTTGGTCAGGTAGTCGTCGCCACCGGCGCGCAGGCCGCGAACTCGTTCATCCACATCGCCCAACGCGCTCAACATCAGCACCGGCGTTTGAATGCCGATACTGCGCATGGTGGTGAGAATCGTGAGGCCGTCCACGCCCGGCAGCATGCGGTCGAGCGTGATCACGTCGTAGTCTTCGCTGATCGCGCGCGCCATGCCGTCGCGGCCATTGGCCACCCAATCCACGGTAAAACCACGGCTTTTCAGCTCACCGACAATTTCATTCGCGGTAATTTCATCGTCTTCGATCGTCAGTACTCGCGACATGATCATTGCATGCGCCACCGCCAGCTCTACCGATGCAAGCGGCGGGCGCGACCGGTTATCAGTAGAAGGACATGATGCCATATTCGGCTTACGCGTTCAGAGCACGGGCGTGCGATTCGACGGGTGTCGCCGCTTAGCCAAAGTGCCTGCCAGCAGGCTACGCGCAGCTGCATAGCGGATGAATATCCGCTTCATGAAGAAAAATTTAAGTTCGCCGCAGGGCCGCTAAAACTGACGACGGAACGATAAAACAAATTTCATTTTCCCGACGCCGCTCCGGTAGGTCGCCTCCACTAGCCTAATGCCATCCCGCCGTTTTCTCTGCGGTCCGATTCGAACCTTATCGTGGATGGTATGAAAATGAAGCTCGCAACCAGAACCCTCGTCACCACCCTACTGCTGATCGGCAGCGCATCGGCGATGGCGTCGCCGGCGCTCACGCAGCAGCAATGCAATGACTACCCGTTCAAACCGCTCAAGGGCGAAGTGACGCACAAGCAGTTGATGAACGAGCTTGGCGAGCTGGAAGCGGTCGGCTACAGCCCGAGCAACGACGACGACGAATACCCCAGCGATTTGCAGCAGGCAGAGCAAAAGCTGCAAGCCGAATATCGCGCGGACTGCTTGCCGGCCGCGCATGCGTCGACAACGGCTACGCAAACGCCGACCGGTGCAGAGCCCGCGCAAGCGGTGAATCAGCCGGCCGGCTAAACGCCGTGCTCGACTCAGACGGCGACTGCGCCCAGGCGCAACGTGGCCGACGTCACGTCACCGGCCATTCGTCAACTGGCCGCTTTCGCTCGCCTGCCGCCGTGCGTGCCGCTCGTCACGCTTACGGCGCAACTCGGCAAGCCGCCGTTTGCTATACGTTAGCGACGCGACCGCATGAAACGCGACCGGTGCGAATACGAGGCCGAACAGCGTGGCCGCCAGCACCCCGCCGAACACACCGGTGCCGATCGAGCGACGGCTTTCCGCACCCGCCCCGCTCGACACCACCAGCGGCACGACGCCCAGCAGGAATGCTGCCGAGGTCATGACGATCGGTCTGAAGCGCGCGGCGGCCGCTTCGGTCACGGCGCGCGTCAACGGCAGGCCGCGGCGATACAGATCGCGTGCGAACTGCACGATCAGAATCGCGTTTTTCGCCGCGAGGCCGATCACCGTAATCATGCCGACCTTGAAGTACACGTCGTTTGGCATGCCCCGCAGCAGCATCGCGGCGATTGCGCCGATCACGCCGAGCGGCACCACCATCAGCACGGCAAGCGGAATCGTCCAGCTTTCGTACAAGGCAGCCAGCGCCATGAACACGGCCAGCAGCGACAGGCCGATCAGCAACGGCGTGAGCTGCGCCGCCGCGGTTTCTTCACGCGCCGCGTCGACCCAGTCATACGAGACCCCGACCGGCAACGAAGCCGCGAGCCGCTCCATCTCCGCCATCGCTGCGCCCGAACTGTAGCCGGGTGCCGCGTGGCCGCTCACGTCGAGCGACGGGTAGCCGTTATAGCGCGTCAGCATCACCGGACCGATGCTCCAATGACGCGACGCAATCGCGGACAACGGCACCATGCCGCCGGACGAGTTCGGCACGGCGAGCGCCATCAGATCGTCCTCGGTCATCCGCGTGGCGGCGTCGGCGGAAATCATCACACGGCGCATCCGGCCACCGGCGGGAAAGTCGTCGATATAGGTCGAGCCGAAGGTGCTGCCCAGCACGTCGGTGATCCGGTCGAACGGCACGCCGAGCGCATACGCTTTCGCACGATCGATAACGAGTTCGACGCGCGGCGCATCCGGCAGATCCTCAGAATGCACTGAGGCCAGCACCGGGCTCGCCTTGGCCTGCGCGAACAGGTGCTCGCGCGCTGCCTTCAGCGCATCCAGCCCGACTCCGCCGCGATCTTCGAGCCGGAACACAAAACCGTCCGAATGCCCGAGTCCCGGCACGGAAGGCGGCAATTGCGCCTCCACGTTGCCGTCGAGAATCTTGTCGAACTTCTCGTTGAGCCGTTCGCGCAAGGCCATCGCATCGATGTCGCGCTTGCCCCAGTCTTTCAGTTCGACAAAGCCCATCGCCACGTTCTGACCGCTGCCGGTAAAACTCCAGCCGATCACACTGGTGACGTGCGCGACCGCGGGTTCGGCGTGCAGGATCGTTTCCATGCGCTGGACCACCGCGAGCGTACGCGCCTCCGTCGCCCCGGCCGGCAATTGCACCATCACCTGCAACTGGCCTTCATCTTCGCTCGGCAAAAAGCCACCGGGCATCTGCCAATAGAGCGCGGCGCACGCGCCGACCAGCACGGCATAGATCGCCAGCATCGGTCCGATACGGCGCAGCGTACGCGCGGTCAGCCCGCGATAGCCGCTTGCGGCCCGATCGAAACCGGTCGTGAAGCGACTCGCCGCTCGCGCCGCAAAGCCGAGCAGGCCACGGCGGGCATCGCGTTGACTCACCGGGTGCTTGTGCGCTTTCAGTAGATTCGCGCAGAGCGCGGGCGTCAACGACAAGGCCATGAACGATGACACCAGCATCGACGCGATCATCGACACCGCGAATTGCCTGTAAATACCGCCGACGCCGCCCGGAAAGAACGCCATCGGCACGAACACGGCAGTCAGCACCGCCGTCACGCCGACGATCGCGCCGCCGATCTGCGTCATCGCCTTACGGGTGGCCTCGCGCGGCGGCAGGCCCTCCTCTTCCATCACGCGATGCACGCTCTCCACCACCACGATCGCGTCGTCAACGAGAATCCCGATTGCGAGCACCAGGCCGAACATCGTGAACACATTGATCGACAGGCCGCAGGCGTACATCGCGAGAAAGGCGCCCATCAGCGTGACCGGAATCACCACCGTCGGTACCAGCGTGTAGCGCAGATCTCGCAGGAACAGCCACATCACGAAGAACACCAGTACCACCGCCTCAGCCAGCGTGACGAGCACCTCACGAATCGCGATCTTCACGAAATGCGCGTTGTCGAACGGAATTTCGACTGCAACGCCCGGCGGCAAGCCTTTCGATAGTTCGGCAAGCCGCGCGCGGATCGCGTTGGACGTCTCGAGTGCATTTCCGCGCGGTCCGAGTTGAATACCGACGGTCGCCGCGGCCTTGCCGTTCAGGCGGGAGTAGAACGAGTAATTGTCGCGCCCCAGTTCGACCCGCGCGACGTCCCGCAAGCGCACCGCCGAGCCGTCGGGCAGCGCCTTCAGCACGATCTGGCCGAACTCGGCGGGCGAGATCAGTTGGCCCTTCACGCTCACCGAGGCCGTCAATTGCTGCCCTGGAACGAACGGTGCGTCGCCTAGCGTGCCGGCCGTTACCGTGGCGTTCTGCGCCGCGATCGCGGCGTTGACTTCCGCGGCGCCGAGGCCGTACTCGCGCAGCTTCATCGGATCGAGCCAGATGCGCAATGCTTCGTCGGCGTCCCACAACTCTGCCGCGCCCACGCCCGGCGCGCGCTTCAGTTCGCGCAACACGTAGCGGCTCAGGTAGTCGCCCAATTGCGCGGAATCGCGCGAGCCATCCGTGGAGGTCAGCGCAACCAGCATCAGAAACGTATTGGCCGCCTTGAAAACGGTGATGCCCTGCTGCACGACCTGTTGCGGCAAGCGCGGCTCGACCTGCTTGAGACGGTTCTGGATGTCGACCAGTGCGAGATCCGGATTGGTGCCTGGCGCAAAGGTCGCGTCGATCTCGAGATCGCCCAGGTTGTCGCTGGTCGTTTCGTAGTACAGCATATTGTCGGCGCCATCGAGACTCTCCTCGATGATGCTGCCGACGTTGGCATCGACCACTTCAGTGGCGGCCCCCGGATAGGTGGCGCTGATCACGATGCGCGGCGGCGCAAGACGCGGATACTGCGCGACCGGCAGCTGCGGAATGGCAAGCGCACCCGCCACGACAATGGCGAGCGCAACAATCCATGCGAAAACCGGGCGGTCGATGAAGAAAAATGGCACGCAAAAAATCCGTTCAGATTGTCTGGAGACGTGGCGCGTCAACGAGGCGAGCCATATGCAGTACGTCGGCCAGTACGCCGTCGCGCATTGCATAACCGCGCGAGCGGCCTTCTTCGACAAAGCCGAACTTGCGGTACAGCGCGATCGCCGACGCGTTGTCGCAGAACACCGAGAGTTCGATGCGGCGCAAACCGAGCGATGCGTCCGCGCATTCAGTCAGCGCCCGCAGGAGGGCCGAGCCGACACCGCGCCCATGATACGCATCGTGCACAGCCACTCCTAAATGCGCGCCATGCGCACGGCTCGGACGGTAAATCTCCAACCCGGCGTGCCCCACCATGCGACCGTCGAGACACGCGCACACACTCACACCGCGCTTGAGTTGCTTCTCGTGCCACGCGCGGAGCTGTTCAATGTGGCGATAGCCAACTGAGAGTGTGCCGCGCCGCACGCCCGGCAGGCTCATGATCTCGGCAAACGCCTCCATGTCGGACGATTCAAGCGCTCGCACCGTGATGCGATTCTCAAGCGCCGCGTCGCTTTGCAACGTTTCTTCTTTCATGGCTTTAATCCGTTGCGACATTGAGTGCTGAAGGCGCCGACATCAACGGTGCAGGCTCACGCAACCGCGCCATGAAATAACAGTCGATCAGCACGCCACGCCGCAACACGGCGCCACGCTGATGCACTTCGATCTCGAAGCCGAACTTGCGATAGAGCGCAAAAGCCGCATGATTATCGGCGAAGACGAACAACTCGAGGCGGCGCAGACCCAGCCAGTTGTCGGCAAGATCGATCAGTTCAGTCATCAGCGCATTGCCGATGCCGCGCCGGTGCCATGCGTCGTGTACACCAATGCCGAGTGACGCGGCATGTGCGCGGCGCCCTTTGAAAGGCGTGAGCTCCGCTTGACCGACCAGTGTGTCGCCGACCATCGCCGCGATCGCGATTTCGGGGGCCGCGAGTTCTTCAAGGTATTCGCGCGTACTGGCAATCGTCTGAAACGGCACGTGTGGATTGCCGTTCACGACCGCCGGCAACTGCAGCAATGCGTGGTATTGCTCCACGTCGGCCACGCGCAACGCGCGCAGCGTCAGGCCCTCAGGCAAGCTCCCAGAATTAGATTTTGTTCTTATCTCTTGATTCATAGGCTCATAACGTCAATTCGAATGACCTCGTCAGAATGCCGGGTAATTGCATGCCGCCGGTGGCGCGCTCACCCCATGTCGAATCGCTCAACAACAATTCCGCTTGCGCGCCGAGTTGTTCAAGTTCACTGCCGAGCACACGGTACAGGCTATCGTCGAATCGCATGGCTTCAAGCGGCGCGACGATCTGCCCGTTCTCGACCCAGAAGGTTGCGAAGCGCGTCATGCCGGTCAGGCGGCAATTCATCCGGTCCGAGAAATTCACGTACCAGAGGTTGCCGATGTAGAGACCGGTATCGAGCTTCGCCAGCACGTCCTCTTCCAGCAGATCGCCCGCTTCCATCGAGAGCGCCGCTGGCGACTCGTTCGCCAGCGCACCGTTGGGCGTCAACCCGTATTCGCGCGCGCTGCGCGCATTGGTCAGGCGTTCGGCACTGCGGCCGGCCTGGATCAGCGGGACGCTCTCGCGCAAATAGCCGTCGTCGTTGAAGCCGAGTGTGATGCCGAGATTCAGATCTTCGCTGATCGTGACGCGCGGGTCGACTACGATTTCTCCCACATGCAGCTTGAACAACTCGCTGCGCGACGTGGCCTGGGCGCGTGCGGAGAAGCCGCTCCATGCCGCCACGCCAAGCAGTTCCGCAAGAGCCGCGGGCGCCAGATATGAACGATAACGCCCCGGCGCCAATGTGCGCGGTGTGCGCGCGAGCACCGAGAGACGCGTTGCGGCCCGCTCGACCTTGTGCGCGAAAACGGCGTCGCTCCAGTCGTCGCCCGCGTAAGTGGTTTTGATCGCACGGCCGCTCGGGTCGTATAGCGACCAGCTGAAATTGAAGTTATCGACTTCGTACCAGCCGCGGCTGCCGTTCGTGGACGCAAAACCGCGCACAATCGTGCCGCCCGCGTAAAAGCCGACGAAATCCAGCCCTTGCGCGCATTCGGCAACGGTGCGCAACAGGCCGCCCGACTCCGGCAGCTTGCCCGAACGCTGCGTGGCGCGCTGCCATTGCGAGGTGTCGAACAGCAGATGCGGATCGTCCGCCGCACCGCGCAGGCTTTCACGCAAGGTGGCGAGCGCCGCGCTCACATCGTCCAGATCCTGTTGCAGATCGCCGCAGACGGTCAGCGTCGAATAAGCCTGGCACGCACCGTCGATCAAACGCAAAGTCAGCTTGCCTTGCGAGACACTGCCGATCTGCCGCACCTTGCCCGAGTTGAAGCGGATAAAGTCGGACTGCTCGCCGGCAAATGAGCTCAGCGTGGTTTCCGCATCTTGCTGCAGGCGTTCGATAGCATCGGCCAGCGACGTGAAATGCTGCTGCCAGTCGATCGAAGAAGCGGTGCGCGAGGAGATGAATTGGCTCATCAAGCGCCTCCGAACACGTCGATATTGCTGAACACGCAAGCCGGCGAGGCGTGGCCCACGCGAATGATCTGTGCCGGTTCGCCCTTGCCGCACATGGACGTACCGTACACCTCGCGCGTTTCCGCGTTCCCCACCGCGCTCAGGCTGCGCCAGAAATTCGCCGAGATGCCGCGATAATTCGGCTGTTTGACAACCTGGGTGAGCTTGCCGTTTTCGATCAGTTGACCGAACTCGCAGCCGAACTGGAATTTGTTGCGATGGTCGTCGATCGACCAGGACGTGTTGGTGCGCATCAGAATGCCGTGCTCGATGTTGCCGATCATCTGCGCCAGAGAACTCTCGCCGGGCTCGATGTTCAAATTCGCCATCCGGTCGATCGGCGGGCGGTTCCAGTTCGACGCGCGTGAATTCGCCACGCCCGCCATATGCGCGCGTTGCTGCGAAAGTGCGCCGCCGAGCGGACGTTCGAGCACGCCGTCGCGGATCAAATACTGTTTCTTCGCTTCGGTGCCGTCGTCGTCGAATGCGTACGTGGCGGCCTCCTCGCGCAGCTCCGGGTCGAAGGTCACGTTCAGCAGTTCCGACCCGTAGCGGTACGAGCCGAACATTTCTTTCTTGACGAAGCTCCAGCCGGCGAAGTTGCGCTCGTCGCCGAGAATCCGATCGAGTTCCAGCGGATGGCCGATCGACTCGTGAATCTGCAGCATCATCTGATCGGGCATCAGCAGCAAATCGCGCTTGCCTGACGGGCAATTCGGCGCGGCCAGCAATTGCAGCGCTTCATTGGCGACATGCGCGCCCGAGCCCTCGAAGCCGAAGCGTGTCAGCACTTCCATGCCGCCCTGCCCCAGGGTGCCGTAGTTGCCGCCGAGGGTGCGCACCTGCGTATCGCCATCCGCGTGGGCAGCCACGCTCAATTGCGGCATCACGAACTGGAACTGCTGATCGATGCGCACGCCGTCGCTGGTGATGTAGAGCTGATCGGTTAGCGTGATCTGCACGGCCGCGACACGCTCGACAATGCGTGCATCGAGATTCGCACCCGCGCACTCCACGCTCAAGCGGTCCAACCATTCGGCGCGGCCCGGCAATGCAAGCTGCGCGTTCGGCGACACATAGTGGCCGCTCATCACAGGACGCACTACCTCGCGATGGTCGATCAGCGACAAGGCCGCACTCGCTTCGGCGCGAGCCGTGGCGAGATCCAGCGCTTCCTGCAGACCCGCTGCACTCAGATTCGCGGTAGCCGCATAGCCTGCACCCGCGCCCACCCATGCGATCAGCATCGCGCCACGATCGCGCACGGTGCGCATGGGCTGCGCGACGTCGTTGCGGATCTCGTGATCGTCGATCTGTTCATCGACAATGCGCAGCGACCAGAACGCCGCGCGGCTCGTAAGCGACCGGGCGGCTTGCGCCCAACGTTCGTCAATCATTAACGGTTCCCGTAGGAGTCTTTGCTGCCCCCGCCGGCGACACGATCAGCGACGACGCGAGCAGCGACTGGGTATAAGGATGCGACGGCGCGTGCAACACATCGAGTGTGTCGCCGGCTTCGACGATGCGTCCTGACTTCATCACGATCACACGATGCGCCATGGCTCGCATCACCGCCAGATCGTGCGTAATGAACAAATAGCTTAGCTTGTACTTTTTCTGCAGATTTGTCAGCAGATTCAGCACCTGTTTCTGGATGGATACATCGAGTGCACTGGTCGGCTCATCGAGCACCAGCAATTCAGGCTCGACCGCGAGCGCACGCGCGATCGCTATACGCTGGCGCTGGCCGCCGGAAAACTCATGCGGATAGCGCAGCATAGCGTCCGCGGGCATGCCCACTTCTTCCAGCAGGCTACCCACGCGTGCGCGCCGCGCCTTGGCGTCCATGTCGGGCTGATGCATGGTCAGGCCTTCGCCGATGATCTGCTCCACCGTCATACGCGGCGACAGGGAACCGAACGGGTCCTGAAACACGACTTGCATGCGCGAATACAACTCGCGGCGAGAGCGCGCGGTTTTTAGCGAGGCTAACGGCAAACCGTCGATATGGATATGGCCGGCGGCCGGTCGCTGCAGACCGAGCACGGTGGCCGCCAGCGTCGATTTTCCCGACCCCGATTCGCCGACGATGCCGAGCGTTTCACCGCGCCGCACGCTCAGGTCCACGTCGTGCACTGCGCGGAACGTGGAGCGGCCGAACATGGAGCGCCAGCCTTTCGCGGAGGTGCTGTAGTCGACGGCGAGTCCCTGCACTTCGAGCAAACGCCGCGCATCCGGCTCGACCGGCTCCACCGCACGTTGCGGCTCGCTATCCAGCAGACGCTTCGTGTAGGGATGCTGCGGGTTGGAGAACAACGCTTCGGTTGTATTGGTTTCGACCAGCACGCCCTTTTCCATCACCGCGACGCGCTGCGCGAAACGCTTCACCAGATTCAAGTCATGCGTGATCAGTAGCACGGCCATGCCACGCTCAGCCGCTTCCTGTTCCTGCAACGCGATCAACAGATCCACGATCTGCTGACGCACGGTGACGTCGAGCGCGGTGGTCGGTTCGTCCGCAAGCAGCAGACGTGGCCGGCACGCCAGCGCCATGGCGATCATCGCGCGCTGCCGCTGGCCGCCGGACAGTTGATGCGGAAAACTGTCGATGCGCCGTTCCGGCTCGGGAATGCCCGTGCGCCTGAGCAACTCGATGCCGCGCTTGCGCGCCGCGTTCGGCCGCAAGCCTTCGTGCAGGCGCAAACTTTCGGCGATCTGCTTGCCGATCGTGAAGAGCGGATTGAGCGCCGTCATCGGCTCCTGAAACACCATCGCCACGTCGGCACCGCGCAGACCGCGCATTTGCTGCTCGGTCTTCTGCAGCAGATCTTCACCGTCGAGCAGCATGCGGCCGCTGAGATCAGCATGCTCGACAAGACGCAGAATCGACAATGCAGTGACGCTCTTGCCGGAGCCCGATTCGCCGACCAGGGCGACGCGCTCTCCGCGCGCGATCGAGAGGCTGAGTTCATGCACGGCGATCTTGTCGCCGAAACGTACGGAGAAGCGGTCGATTTCCAGCAACGGCCGGTTTGGTTTGACGTCGCTCATCGCGGGCCTCCGCCGAAGGCCGAACCGCGTTTGCGCGTATCGAGCGCATTGCGTAATGCGTCGCCCATGAAGGTCAATAGCAGGAGCGTAATCACCAGTGCAGCGAAAGCCGAAACCGAAATCCACCAGGCGTCGAGGTTGTTTTTGCCTTCCTGAAGCAGTTCGCCGAGGCTCGGCGTAGGCGGCGGCACGCCCAACCCAAGGAAGTCGAGACTGGTCAGCGACAGAATCGCCGCGCTCATGCGAAACGGTAGAAAGGTAATCACCGGCGTCAGGCTATTCGGCAACACATGGCGCCACATGATCTGCCAGTTCGAGAGACCCATGGTGCGTGCCGCCCTCACGTAGTCCAGTGAGCGGTTGCGCAAAAACTCGGCGCGCACATAGTCTGAGAGCACGAGCCAGCCGAACATCGAGAGAAGAATAAAGAGCAGCCATAGCGTGGGCTCGAAGATCGACGCGAATATGATCAGCAGGTACAGGTCAGGCATCGAACTCCATATCTCGATCAGACGCTGGCCGATCAGATCGGTGCGGCCGCCGTAGAAGCCCTGCACCGCGCCGGTCAATACGCCGATCAGAACGCCGGACACCGTGAGCGCGAGCGCCATCAACACCGAGAGCCGGAAACCGTACAGCAGCCGCGCAAGCACATCGCGGCCGTACTGATCCGTGCCGAGCCAGTTGCTTCGGGTGGGCGGCGCCGGATATGGATGGGCGGCGAAGTAGTCGATCGTGTCGTAATGGAAATGATTCGGCGGATAGATCGCGAAGTTGCCATTCGATTCGAGTCGCGAACGGATATACGGATCGAGATAATTCGCACGCGCCGGAAAATCGCCGCCGAAAATCTTCTCCGAATAGTCTTTGACGATAGGAAAGTAATAGTGCCCGTCATAGCGGACAATCAACGGACGATCGTTGGACAGCACCTCGCCGAACAGGCTGATGACGAACAGCGACACGAAGATCACGAGGCTCCAGTAACCGAGCCTCTGCCGCTTGAAGCGCAGCCACGTACGCCGCCAGGGAGACGGCGACGCCACGTGCGCCGCGCCGGACTGATCAGCGGTCCAGGCGGTTGAATTGGATGCGGGGGTCGACGAGGACATAGCAGACGTCAGCAATGAGTTTGGTTACGAGGGCGATCAGCGTGAACAGAAATAGCGAACCGAGCACGACCGGATAGTCACGGCGAATCACCGAGTCATACGAAAGTTGGCCCATGCCGTCGAGCGAGAACAGGGTTTCGATCAACAGATTGCCGTTCAGGAAGGCGCCGACGAAGGCTGCCGGCAAACCGGTCAGCAACGGAATCGCAGCATTGCGCAACACGTGTTTCCACAGCACGTCGCGCTCCGGCGCTCCTTTAGCGCGTGCAGTCAATACGTATTGACGTCCTATCTCCTCGAGGAAAGTATTCTTGGTCAGGATCGTGACGATCGCGAAGTTGCCCACTACTGAAGCCGTGACCGGCAATACGATGTGCCACAAATAGTCGAGCAGCTTGCCGAAGGCACTGAGGTCGTTGAAGTTGTCCGAGGTGAGGCCGCGCATCGGAAACACCTGCCAGAAAGTGCCACCGCCGAACAGCATCAGCAACAGCACACCCAGCACGAAACCGGGAATCGCGTAACCGGCGAGCACCAGCACACTGGTCACGGTATCGAAGCGCGAGCCGTTGCGCACCGCTTTCGCAATGCCTAACGGCACCGATATCAGATACGTGAGCATCACCGTCCATAAGCCGAGCGTGATCGACACGGGTAGCTTCGATTTGATGACGTCCCACACGCTGTCATGCTGATAGTAGGACTGGCCGAGATCGAAGGTCGCATAGCGCTTGAGCATCAGAACGTAGCGCTCGAGCGGCGGCTTGTCGAAGCCGAATTGCTTCTTGATCTGCTCGAGTTGCTGCGGATCGACACCCTGGCTGCCGTGATAGCCTCCGCCACCCGACCCCGCCTCTCCGCCACGGCCAGCGCCGTGGCGGAGTTGCGTCATCACCTGTTCGACCGGCCCACCCGGTACGAACTGCGTGACGACAAAGGTCAGCGTGACCACGCCGAGCAGCGTCGGCACCATCAACAGCAATCGTCTGAGAATGTAGGCGAGCATGGTGTTCCTCAGTGGGCCGTGGCCGTGGTTGAACTCGCGGATTGCGCGGCCTCGAGTTTCTGCGTCGCCTGTGCGCCCGGCGCTTTCGCGTACCAGTAGTCGATGACCCAGTCTTCGTACAGATAGGAGTTCGGCACGGTCTTCGGAAAGCCGATGGCGGTCTTGTAGCCGATGCGTGCGCCCGGCGCGTAGTACTCGGGCACAAGATAGAACGAATAGATCAGCACGCGATCCAGCGCACGGGTTGCGGCTTCCAGATCGTCGAGATTGGTGGCGGTGAGCGCGGAGTGAATCAGCGAGTCGACCGCCTTCGAACGGATGCCCGTATAGTTCTCGGAGCCGACTTCGGACGCAGCCGCACTGCCGAAGCGGCGGGTCAGTTCGGCGCCCGGAATCGTGACCGGCGGATAGATGAAGGTGGTCATGTCGTACTCGAAATTGTCCAGACGTTTCTCGTACAACGCGCTGTCGATTTCGCGCATATGGGCCTGAATACCGAGCATGCCGAGCGCCTGCATATACGGCAGGATCAGACGATCCATGCCGGGCTGATCGTCCATGATCTCGATCGTCATCGGCGTACCGTTGGCGTCGCGCAATGCGCCGTCGCGATAGTGCCAACCGGCTTGCGCCAGCAGATCGCGCGCAACGCGCAAATTGCCGCGCAGGGAATTCGGTGGAATCGTGTCGGGTTGTTTGAGCATCGGGCCGAACACTTCAGGCGGCACGCTGCCACGCAATGGTTCGAGCAACGCCAGTTCCTTCTCGCCCGGCATGCCGGTCGCACCGAACGGACTGGCCTCGAAATAGCTGTTCGTACGCCGGTATTGACCGTAGAACATCATCCGGTTCATCCAGTCGTAGTCGAGTGCCAGCGTCAGGGCATGACGCACGCGCGGATCCTGAAACATCGGTTTGCGCATATTCATCAGCATGCCCTGCATCTGCGCGGGACCGTCGGCGAATTCGCCCTTCTTCAGCAGTCCGTTGTCGAAGTTCTTGCCGACATATTTGCGCGCCCACTGCGTCGCGCTGTATTCGACGATGACGTCCGCGTCGCCCGCCTTGAAGGCTTCGAGCTGCGTGTAATGGTCACGGTACAGGTTGAACGTAATGCGCTCGAAACGGAACATGCCACGTCGCGAAGGCAGATTCGCCGCCCAGTAGTCAGGGTTGCGGCGATACGTGATCTGCTTGTCGTTCTTGCGGCTCTCGATCAGATAGGCGCCGCTACTGATCGGCGGCATGGAAGAGATCTGGTCGAATGGCAGACGCTTGCCATCGGGTTGCATCCCCCACTTCGGCGAGAAAATCGGCAGGTCGCCGGCAATCAATGGCGCATCGCGTTCAGCGTGCTTGAAATCGAAGCGGATCGTGCTCTTGTCGATTACCGTCGCGCTTTTGATGATTGAGAACTGCGCGTTGAAAAGCGGCGAAGCCTGCGGACTCGTCAACGTGTCGTACGAATATTTGACGTCGGCGGCCGTAATCGGATCGCCGTTCGAAAAGCGTGCGGCGGGATTGATATGGAATGTCGCTGACGTCAGATCCGATGCGACTTCGACATCGTCGGCGATCAGCGGATATTCGGAGGCCAGTTCGTCCCAGCTACGCTGCATCAGCGTATCGAACATCAGATTCTGGATGTCGGGCGCGGGCGCGCCACGCACGAGGAACGGATTGAGCGAATCGTAAGTCTGCAGTTCGCTATAGTTTTCGAAACTGAGCGAGCCGCTCGCGGGCGCGTCGGGATTCGCGTAGTCGAAGTGCGTGAAATCGGCGGGATATTTCGGTTGGTCGTACTGTGAAATCGACGGTTTTGCCTGCGCCGCCGTCGGCATCGCTCCGCATACCGCTAGTAGGCCAGGCGCAGCGGCAATGACGAACGAGATGCTCGCGGCGCGGCGCACTGCGCCGAGCAAACATCCAATCGCGTCGTGCAGGCGCAACAGTCCGGAATTCATCATTCTTTTCATCAGCCCATACAGTGCGCACCGGCTCGTGACCTGCGCGCGATTCGTCCTGCGGCACGAGTACAACCTGTTGGCTTTACCGGTGCACGCTGGTCCATTGCGACGACAGGCAGACTGCGCCGCCTTACGATGAGTCGCCGCTTAAAGCACACCGCTCCGGTTCCTTGCACGAACGGAACCGGAGCGGTGCTTCCATCAGATCAACTACAGCGACCTCAGAACTTGTACGTTGCGCCGATTTGCGCGAAACGGCCAATGTAGGTATAGATCGACTGATCGTACCCGTTCTGATCCAACGTGCCATTTGCAAAGATCGGATCGTACGGCGGCGTGCGGTTGAAGATGTTGTCGATACCGCCGTAAATCGTCCAGTGCTTGAAGCCCGTGTACGTCATCATCAAGTTGAACTGGCTGTACGATCCCACCCTGCTCGACGCGGCCGGATTCAGATTCTGCGCGTACGGACCCGTGAACTGCCACGTCAATGCTGCGTCGAACTTGTGGTACGTCCAGTCCAGGGTGGTGTTGCCCTTCCAGCGCGGGAAGCTGCCGCCGAACGGTTGCGTGAGGGTGAAGTTGTTACCTGCACCGTTCACCGGTGCTCCGCCCAGGAAGCCGATCTTGAAGCTGTTCACATACGCCCAGTCAGTCGACAAGGTGAACGTACCGGCGGTCGTCGTCGGCAGCGCCTGACGGAACGTGCCTTCGAAGCCGTTCGTGTCGAGGTAGCCGAGGTTCTGATACGGAATGACCTTGTACAGCACGTCACCCGTTGTCGGATCGGTAACAACCTGCGAAGGCGAACCCTGGCCGATCACGTTGTCGACGCGAATCTTGTACCAGTCAAGGCCGACATCGGTCGTACGGGTCGGTGACAACTGGAAGCCGATGTTGAAGTTGCGCGTGTGCTCCGGCGCCAGGTTCGGATTACCCTCTGTGATCGAGGTGTAGTTCAGACCCGTGTTCGGATCAACCTGGATCCCGAGCGTTTGCGATTTGCTGTTTTCCACGAACGTCGGCGCACGGAAACCGCGGTCATACGACGTGTACATCGTCAACGCCTGAACCGGCTGATAGCGCAACGCAAAGCGCGGCGAGAACGCACCACCCACATCGCTGTAGTGGTCGTAACGACCCGACTGACTGAATGTCAGGTTGCGCACAATCGGAATGTCCACCTGGTAATACACGGCCGCCACATTGCGCTGACCGTTCACCGTCTGGAGATTCGGATTGATGACCTGGCCCGACAGGAATGCCGCACCCGGCGTGAGCACTTCGCTCTGGTGCGTGAACTGCGCACCGAACCCAAGACCTACGTCGCCCGCCGGCAGGTGGAACAACTCCGGCGTCGACAACGTCGCGTCAACCGTATCGAGCTTCGAGACACCCAGGTTGTCCGCATCCTGGTACAGCCCGTTGAACGCATTGGGCGTAGCCGACGGATTCGCGAAATTCAGCGTACCGTTCTGGTAAATGTTGGCCAGTGCGGCGGAGTTCAGCTGGTTCGTGTAGGTGTTCGCGACCGTGCTTTGCGAGTGGCTGACCGACGTCGCCCAATCCCATTCACCGTTCGGCAGGTTGAACGAACCCTTGACACCCGTCGATGCGCGCCAGTACGTGGCATCCGTCTTTTCCGCGACCGCGTTCGGGAAAGCATACGTGAGCGCTGTGCCGACCCCGAACGGATTGTACGGGTTGGTCGCCGGCACAACAGTGCTAAACGGGGTAAGCAGCTTCGTCTGCGGGTTCAACACCAGCGTGGGATTCTGCGGGTTGCCGACTACGTTGCCCCACAGACCATCGTTGGTGGTGGTTGTGTTTCTGCTGATCAGGAAGTCGCCGAATGCCGTGGTCGTATCGTTGATCTTGAAGTCAGCGTGAAGCTTCGCATTGAGACGCTCGGTCATCGGCGCGATGGACGTGTCTTCTGCGGTATTGAATGCGCAGACCGTGCCCGCCTTGCCGGCAGTCAGCGAGTTGGTGGCAGCGGGGCGCACCGAACCGCCGGACGGACAGCCGCTCAACGCCTGCACACTGCCGTCGGGCATATTCCAGTACGACGGCGCGAGCAACGAAAGGCCGCCCGGTTGATTGGTGAAGTCCTGATTGCGCGTCGAGTCACGGTCTGCGAGCGTGAAGCCGTTCGACTTGTAGTAGCTCGCGGCAGCCGTCACGTTGAAGCGATCGGAGTTGAGATCGCCGAAGCCGCCGAGCGCGCCGAACTTGGTCGTGCCGGCACCGCCGCCGCCGTTGATGGCGCTGCCGTAGCTGCCGTCGAGTTGCAGGCCCTGGAAGTCGTGCTTCGTGATGATGTTGACCACGCCTGCGATCGCATCCGAGCCGTATTGCGACACGGCGCCCGTCTTCACGATTTCGATGCGGTCGATGGAGTTCAACGGCAGCGTGTTCAGGTCGAAGAAGGAGTCGACGCTGTTCGAGAAGAACGCGAACGGCGCAACGCGCTGTCCATCCACCAGCACCAGCGTGTACTTTTCGCTGAGGCCGCGCAGGGCGATGCCCGCGGCGCCTGCGGCGAAGTTGCCGGACTGGCCTTCGCTCCAGCTATTCGCCGAGTTAGCCGAAGTGTCGCGCAGAAAATCAGAGACGGTCGTTGCACCGCTATTCTGAATGTCTTTCTGCGTAACCGTCTGAACCTGATTAAAGCCGACCTTGTCCGAGCTGCGAATCAGCGACCCGGTCACTTCGAATTTCTTCAGTTGCTGAACGCCTTTGCCAGCCGGCGTCGCGGTCGTGTTGTCCGCGGACGGTGTCGCGGCGGTGCCCGATGCCGGAGTTGCAGCCGCTGCCGGCGTGCTCTCCGTCGTCGCGCCTGCCGCGGTTCCGGTGGTGGCCGGCTGGCTTTGTGCAAACGCCGGTACGGCGATTACGGCCGACAATGCCAGTTCAGCCCAGATTATTCTTTTGATGGCCAACGCCAATGCCCTTTGTTTCATTTTCCCCTTCCCGCTCGTCAATTAAGGCCACAGCTGTGTGTGTGAAGAGAGGTCTTGTGAACCTCCCCACTCGATATACGGCGATCTTGCGCCGCGCTCCGTCAAAGCTGCCCCGTCCTTCCATTGCCCGGCAAACCGGTCAACAGCTCACCAGTTTGCAAATACAGACAGGAAGACGGGACACTTCAGATACTTCAATATCGGACTACTTATTTATTACAAACGAAATGCGCAGCGCTTTCTAATTGTTTTCACTTCTACTACTTCGGGCTCTGGCTATTGGGGCAACACGCTCCCAATCGGACTTATTCCCGATTCAACCTTAAGTAATGCTTACAAATACAGCTTGACCGCTTTCGACGAAAGCATGAAGCAAAGACATCTAGAACAATCTTGGCGTGCCCACCCAGACGACCACCGCTTCTTCGCGAGCAGTATTGCACCAGGCGTGCGGCACAGTGGACTCGTAGTGCGCGGTGTCACCGGCCTGCAATACGAACGTTGTACCTTCTAACGTGAGCGATATCTGACCGCTCATCACATACAAGAACTCTTCCCCTGCATGCGTCGTGACTTCCGACGGGTTCTGCCCAACCGGCATCCTGACGAGAATCACTTCCAGCTTGCTGCCAACCGACAGATTCGTCAGCCGTCCAAAAAGATTCGCGGTTCCGTCGAAGCCGAAGTACTTCAGCTCTTTGCCTCTTTGCACCGACCTGTCTTCAGTTGGTGTATCGACGAAGTACTGCACCGTTACACCTAAAGCCCGAGCAATACCAACTAGCGATGTAATCGACGGTGTTGCGTGACCTCGTTCCACCTGCGACAAAAAGGGCTTGGAAATTCCCGCCGTGGTTGCCACTTCATCCAGCGTGCGCTTGAGCCGTTGCCGAAGCGCGCGGATTTTGCTTCCTATAGAAACTGCGACCTGTGCCTTGTTATCGAGTGGCAAAACCATAGCAAGACAGAATCCCGTAGTCAAAATTAGTTTGATGAAACGAAACTATGTTTCGTTGATTGCAACATCCTCCCTAAGACATGCGCGATATGTCTGGTTAGTTGCCGCCGTAAGTGACTCCATCAAGGCGATCGCCGGGACACTTTCATACTCGCCGCAAACCGGGCGATGGTTGCGCACACAACCACCCCCGTCTATTCGCGACGGCATGTGTCCCATATGGCGAGAATGTGCCTCCCGGCTCGATGCACGGATACCTCGGAGGCACTTCGCAGGAAAAAACATATCGGGGCCAGGATGCCGCTACTTCGACGCCACCAGCACCCACAAACGGGCGAGGTCGGCTGAACCATCGGTACCCTTCACTGCGCGGAAGGTTTGCACTGCACGCGCTTTATCGCCCGCCATGTAGTACGCCTCGCCGAGATGCAGTTGTGCCTGGTCCGGATGATCGATTCCGCCCTTCGCGATCGCAGCGTCCATTGCCGTGAGACCTTGCTTGGCCTGCCCGGCGAAGACCTCGTTGAAGGCGACGTCGACCGGCGCGACGGGGTTTGCGGGATCGGCCGGCGCTTGCGCACGCTTCGCGGCGAGTGCCTGCAGCCGCTTCTCGCGATCGGCCTGCGCATCGTGGCCCAGAACGCCTGACGCAAAGCCTTGATCGATAACCTGCTTGCCTTCGGCCGTAGTGCCGGCCACGATCGCGAGTTGCGTCATTTCCATGTAGTCGTCGGCCGTACTGAGCGAACCGGTCGCACGGCGCAGACGGAAGGTGTCGATATCCAGCGCGGACGAGTAGCCGGGCTTGCTGCGAATCGCGTTGAACAGATCATCCCAGTAAGACTGCTTCGGATGATAGGCAACCAGCTTTTCGAGCGTGCTGCGGTACGTCGCATCATCTTTCACGCGTTGCGCGCAGGTGCCGAGCAATTGCAGTTGCGACTCGTCGGGCGCATGACCGGCGCGCACTTGCGCATCGATGCCCGGTTTGAGCAGGCTCACAACACTGGCGCAATCGTTTGACAGGTAGTAAGACTGAACAAGCAACGTGCGCATGTCGGGATCGCTGCCGCCCGACTTCAGATAGCGTTGCGCGACCTTCGCAGATTGTGCGT
Source organism: Paraburkholderia aspalathi (assembly GCF_900116445.1). Lineage (GTDB taxonomy): Bacteria > Pseudomonadota > Gammaproteobacteria > Burkholderiales > Burkholderiaceae > Paraburkholderia > Paraburkholderia aspalathi. The sequence goes on along the minus strand of NZ_FPBH01000055.1, from coordinate 17,611 downwards.
AGTTTTTCTGCTGGAAGTAGATGCCTGCGAGCGCTGCGGTGGTGCGCTGCTCGTCAGCACCGGTCAGGCGCCCTGAACCCAGCAAGGTTTCGTAGGCCTGCGCGGCCACACCGGATTCACCGGCTGCCGCTGCAGCTGCGCCGCGCATCTCCTGAATCATGTAGCTTTCATAGGGCGTTTTGCCCGGCACGGCGTCGGCCTGATCGATCTTCGTCAACGCGTCCTTGTACTTGTGCGCGCGATACAGATCCTGCGCGGCGTTCAGCGGCTTCGCCACATCCGGCCGCAAAGTGTCGGCCGCGTGAGACGTGACCGGCAGCACGACGAGCGCCGACAGCCCTCCGATAGCGGCCGCAATGACGGCGCGCTTGAACCGTTGATGGATCGTTAGCATTCCACTTCCCTATTGCATGTACTGCTCGTTGCCGATCAGGCCGATTTTCGTCGCGCCCAGTCGTTGCGCGGACGCCATCACCGCGGCGACATCCTTGTACGGCACCAATTTGTTAGGCCGCAGATGAATTTCCGCCTGAACCGGTTCGGCCGCCACCTGCGCGAGCCTGGACTCGAGCGCTGCGCGGTTCGGCACCGGTTGACCGTTCCAGGTCGTGGTGCCGTCGAAGTCGATATCGATCTGCACCACTTCCGGCTGCGTGATCGGCGGCGGCGGATTGCCGATCGGCAAATTCATCTTGATGGCATGCGTCTGAATCGGAATCGTGATGATCAACATGATCAGCAACACCAGCATCACGTCGATCAGCGGCGTGGTGTTGATATCGACCATCACATCCGGTTCGGAACTACCACCGCCCGAAGATACGTTCATTCCCATGATCACCTCCTGTCGACCAGAGTTAGCGCTTTAGCGCTTACTCTGGTCCCATGCAACGCTGTCGATCGGACTTGGTGCTTTAGCACCTAGTCCGATCCCATGCAAAGCTGTCGACCAGAGTTAGCGCTTTTAGCGCTCACTCTGGTCCCATGCAAAGCTAGCCCCCGCGCGCGGGCGGCTCAGTAATAAACGAAACCTTGGCGATACCGGCGCGCTCGCACGCGGTAATGACCCGGCCGATAAACTCATAACGCGCGCTCTGGTCGCCGCGAACGTGCACTTCCGGTTGCGGCGTCATGACCGACACGGTTTTCAGGCGTGTCAGCAGCGTAGGCCCATCCACCTGCTTCTCGTTCCAGAAGAAATCGCCGTCGCGGTTGACCGCAATGACGATACTTTTGGGCGTGGTCTGCAGCGGCTGGATCGTCTCCTTCGGCAGTTGCACCGGCACCGTATGCGTCACCACCGGAATCGTGATCAGAAAGATGATCAGCAGAACCAGCATCACATCGACAAGCGGCGTGGTGTTGATACTGGAGATGACCTCGTCGTTATCATCCTGCCCAACGCTCATAGCCATGACAGACTCCGCTTATTGGACCAGCGATGCTTCACGAGCCGAAGCGCGTGCCGAGCGCCGGCTGCCGGCGAGCAGGACAGTGTGCAGTTGTGCGCCGAACGCACGAACACGCTCCATCACCGACTTGTTGCGGCGAACCAGGAAGTTGTAACCGAGCACAGCCGGCACGGCGACGGCGAGGCCGATCGCGGTCATGATCAGCGCTTCACCCACCGGGCCTGCGACCTTGTCGATCGAAGCCTGGCCGGCGATACCGATTGCCGTCAGCGCGTGATAAATCCCCCACACCGTACCGAACAGACCGACGAACGGCGCCGTCGAGCCAACCGTACCGAGGAAAGCCAGGCCGTCTTGCAGACGGTTCGACACGTTGGTGATCGCACGCTCGACCGACGTATCGATCCATGTGTTGCGGTCGACAGCCTCGAGCAGTGCTTCGTCGTGATGCTCGCCTGCCTCGATGGCCGTTTCGGCGATGAAGCGGAACGGCGATGCTTCGTCGAGCAGCTTCGTGCCTTCGACGAGCGACGGCGCGGTCCACAGCTGTTCGTCAGCGCTCTTCGCACGACGGTTCGCACGGAACTGCTCGAAGAACTTGGTGATCATGATGTACCAGCTACCCATCGACATGAGCACCAGCAGAATCAGCACGAAGCGTGCAACGAAGTCACCGTTCTTCCAGAGCGCGCCGAGACCGTACGGGTTATTGACGGTTTCAGACGTGGCCGGCGCCGGCGGCGGCGTTGCTTCGTCAGCTGCCGGGGCGGCTGTTTGCGGTGCGGCGGTGGTGGTGGCAGTGGCGGCAGCCGACGCGCTCGCATCGCTCGCTTGCGCGTGGGCCATTTGCGGCGCCACAAAGGTATCCACCGTGGTTACGGCGAACAACATGGTTGCCGCCAATGCGGCGAGAGTACGCTTCTTCATGCCTGCTCCAAGTTCATTAGTACAACTTCTAAACCAAGACTGATAAATCGCTACCGGTACCGAACAGCCGTGGGTTTCAGTTCAGGTTAAACGAGAACGGAACTTGCACACGGACAGGTTGGCCTTGGGAAACGCACGTGAACTGCTTGACCGCGTTGAAGGCTGCGCGATCCAGTGAGGAATCGTCCGCCGACTTGGCAACACGCTCATTCGTAATATGGCCCTGCGGGTCGACTACAAATTCAATCAACACATCACCCGTCACGTTGTTCTCCTGCGCTTCCTTCGGGTAGCGAATCGACGAACGAACCTGATCCGAGTTCGGACACACAACCCCTACTTCAGCGCTCACGGGCTTGCTCGGCGCAGGCGGCGCCGGCGGTGCAGGCGCGACAGCGGGTGCCGATACGACCGGTGCGGCCTGGTGCGTGATGGTCGGCTGGGGCGGTGCTTGCACCTGCACTTCCGGCGGCGGCACGAACGGCGGCGGCGGCGGTGCGAATTTCGGCGGCGGCAATTGCACGGTAGGCAAAGGCGGTGGCGGAGGCGGTTTCACCGGCTCGATGATCTTGGTTTCGATTGGATGCTGGATGACCTGCACGACCTTGGTGGCAAGGCCATTGATGAGTGCATAAATCAGCACGATGTGCAGGAGCAGAACAACCGCGATACCGCCGAAGCGGCGTACTGGGTTTTGCTGCTTGCGCCCAAACTCACGCGGGCGTCCTGGCCTCTCCATACGGGCCGTTGCTGCCGGAAATTGCCCTTCGACTTTCGTACCCACCTTTACTCCTCCGGCGTGAACCGTCCATTTCTGTAACTGCAGTGCGCTTACATACGGCAAACAACGTTCACTTCAGACAATCGCATCTATTGCCCAGGTCTTTGATTTGTAGTCCAAAATTTATGCTGTGAGGCCCAACCCTGCTGCAATGGCACGGGCATGGCTGTGAGACGCCGCGACGGTATTTCAGAGCAATCGAACGATCATCTAAGTAGAAGTACTAATAGATTAATTTCGACTCGCTCATTTCCGTCTGGCATGAATATGCTGAAGACAATTTGATCGAAGCGCGCTGCAGCTCCTGAACTTTTTGCGCGTTTGTCACCTGCATTTCATGGGAGGCAACAATAGCAGGACAAAAAATGCGGGGTCAAACTTTTTTTGATGGGAGCATACTAAGTTTAGAGAGAACACTCTAACTAATGCCGTATTCGCGTCGCTTTAAAAGAATAAGCGTGCGTCGGACAGATGCAAGCGAGTCATGCGCGGCTCGCTAATTGGGATGAAGCCGCTATTACAGGCTTCCGTGACACGCCATGAACTGCTGACGGGCCGCTGGTGATACGTAGGGCAAAGGCCTGCTGGGTGGGCGTTGCGCGAGGATTGCGCGGCAACCTCGACGAATCCCGAACAGGTCATCCAACGTACGTTTCAAGCGCCGACCAGAGGCCTGCGTTAAGGCCGGGAAGATAGCAGAAGAAAAACACCGTTTCCAAATTTTTTTTAGCGGTATTTACGACACTCTAAATACACATTTCAATTACGCCATTTATACAATTACAAAATCATTCCAAAAATTACATATTGCCGACGATAACGATAATGCCCGACTCGGGCATACCGGGCGTATCGACAATACGCGTTCATGGGCCGCCAGTGGCGAGTTGGTTTACGCCTGAGCCGCCATGTATGTGCGGCTCTCCAGACCTGACGAACAAACCGGAGCGGCGCTAAGCCGATTGCGCCGCTCCGCTGCCTTAACCGTTGGTTCCCTCGCTCACGACGACTGCGGTATCGTTCCGCGTACGCGCGAGCACGGGACGCAAGGCCGCACCGGTGTGACTTGCGGCAACACGGGACAATCCTTCGGGATCCGTAGCAGCGACAATCGTGCCGCCACCCACACCACCTTCCGGACCAAGATCGATGATCCAATCCGCCTCGGCAATCACGTCGAGATCGTGTTCAATGACAACGACGCTATGACCACCATCCGCGAGACGATGCAGTACGCGAATCAGTTTCGCGACGTCGGCCATATGCAAGCCGACAGTCGGTTCGTCCAGCACGTACAGCGTGTGCGGTGGCTTCTGACCACGACGCGTGATGTCGTCACGCACCTTGCTTAGCTCGGTGACGAGCTTGATACGCTGCGCTTCGCCGCCCGACAAGGTAGGCGACGGCTGGCCAAGCGTCAGATACCCGAGCCCGACATCCTTCATCAATTGCAATGGATGCGCGATATTCGAAATCGGCGCGAAGAACTCGACGGCTTCGTCGATTTCCATGGTCAGTACGTCGCCGATATTCTTGCCGCGCCACGTGACTGCCAGCGTCTCGGGGTTGAAGCGCTGCCCATGGCAAACGTCGCACGGCACCTTCACGTCGGGCAGGAAGCTCATGCCGATGGTGCGCACGCCCTGCCCTTCGCAAGCGGGGCAACGTCCTTCGCCGGTGTTGAACGAGAAACGCGATGCCGTATAGCCACGCGCACGCGCTTCGAGCGTGCCGGCGAACAGCTTGCGGATTGCATCCCACACGCCGATGTAGGTTGCCGGACACGAGCGCGGCGTTTTGCCGATCGGCGTCTGATCGACTTCGAGTACACGGTCGATGGTTTCCCAGCCGGTGATTGCATCGCATCCTTGCCAGGCATGCGTGACGTTCAGCGGCGCACGCGGCGCCGTGCGCGCCAACACGCTCGAGCGCCGGTTCGCCGCCGGCTGGGTCTCAGCCGCCGCACGCGCACGCCGCGTGGCCGGCGACGACAGCACCGAGCGCCCCACCGCATCCAGCAGATTGGCCATCAGCACGTCGCGCGCGAGCGTCGATTTGCCCGAACCGCTCACGCCCGTCACCGCTACCAACCGTGAAAGCGGAATGCCGACGGTGACGTTCTGCAGGTTGTGCAGCTTGCCGCCGTGCACCGTCAGCCAGTTCTCCGGCACCGCGGCGATGCGCTTGGTCGGCGCGACCACCTCGCGGCGCGGCTGCAGCGGATGCACGATCGGATTGGCGAGGAACTGTCCGGTCAGCGAATCGGGTTGCGCCGACAGATCGGCCACGCTGCCCTGTGCGACCAGCGTGCCGCCGCGCTTGCCCGCACCCGGCCCAATATCGATGATGTGATCGGCACGCCGAATCGTGTCCTCGTCATGCTCGACCACCACCAGCGTATTGCCCTTTTCGCCCAGCTTGCGCAAGGCGTTAAGCAGAATCTGGTTGTCGCGCGGATGCAGGCCGATGGTCGGTTCGTCGAGCACATAGCACACGCCTTGCAGGTTGCTGCCCAGTTGCGCGGCGAGCCGGATGCGCTGCGCTTCGCCGCCAGACAGGCTCGGCGCCGCGCGATCGAGACTCAGATAACCGAGCCCGACTTCTTCCAGAAACTGCAGGCGGCTGCCGATTTCGCTGACTACGTCGCGCGCGATTTCCGCGTCCCGACCGCTCATCTCCAGCGTGTCGATCCACGCGCGCGTATCGGACACCGTCCATTGCGCGACGTCGACGATAGCCTGCTCGCCGAACGTGACTGCGCGCGCAGTTGGGTTCAGACGCTTGCCGGCGCAATCCGCACACGGCTCGTCGACGAGACCTTCCGGTTCCTGCTCCTCAGAAGGCAAGCTCTGCTCGCGGCCGCGGTTGTCGTCGACGATCACCGTGTCGTCGTACGCCGCGCGTTGTTCACGCGTCAGCGCGAGGCCCGTGCCGACGCATGTCGTGCACCAACCATGCTTACTGTTGTACGAGAACATGCGCGGATCAAGCTCGGGATAGCTCGTGCCGCATACCGGACAGGCGCGCTTGGTGGACAGTACCTTCACCGTGCCAAGTTTCGCCGTGGGACGGCCGCCGCTGATCGCGTCGTGCAAACCGTCGAGCGGCGCCAGCAGATGCATGACGCCCTTGCCGATTTCCAGCGTCTGATCGAGCGCCTGGCGCAGTTCCACTTCCTTATCCGGCGACACGACGAGGTCGGTTACCGGCAACTCGATGGTGTGCTCGCGGAAACGATCCAGCTTCGGCCACGGGTCCACCGGCACGAACTCACCGTCCACACGCAGATGCGTATTGCCGCGCGCTTTCGCCCACTTCGCGAGATCGGTATAGACGCCCTTGCGGTTCACGACCAGCGGTGCGAGGAAACCGACGTGCTGCCCTTTATGATCGCGCAGCAATTGCGCCGCAATCGATTCGACGCTTTGCGACGTGACCGGCGTGCCGTCGTGGATGCAATGCTGCAGACCGAGCTTCACGTACAGCAGGCGCAGGAAGTGCCACACTTCGGACGTAGTCGCCACCGTACTCTTACGGCCGCCACGCGACAAACGCTGCTCGATCGCGACGGTAGGCGGAATGCCATACACCGCGTCGACCTCGGGCCGGCCGGCAGGCTGCACGATGGACCGTGCGTACGCGTTGAGCGATTCGAGGTACCGGCGCTGCCCTTCGTGGAACAGAATGTCGAAGGCAAGCGTGGACTTGCCCGACCCGGAGACGCCGGTAATCACGTTGAATTTGCCGTGCGGAATATCCACATCCAGCGATTTCAGATTGTGCTCGCGCGCATTGACGATGCGCACCACGTCCTCGCCTTCAATCGCCCGCCGCGCACGCGCCGCGCTCAACGCTTTTTGCAGCGGCACACCCTGCGATTCCGGTTCGGCCGCCGCATCCATGGCACGGTCGTATTGCAGCAATGCCTCACCGGTATGCGATTCCGGACAAAGCTTGACGTCCTCCGGCGTGCCCGCGCACAGCACCCTGCCGCCGCCGTCGCCGCCTTCGGGACCGAGATCGATCAACCAGTCGGCCGCACGGATCACGTCGAGATTGTGTTCGATCACGATCAGCGAATGGCCGCTCGTCAACAGCTTGCCGAACGCCTGCATCAGTTTGGCGATGTCGTCGAAATGCAGGCCGGTGGTCGGCTCGTCGAACATGAACAGGCGTTTAGCGACCGGCTGCTTCGCGCTGCGCGCGGTGCGCGCCTGCGCCGATTCCGCGAGGAAGCCGGCGAGCTTGAGCCGCTGCGCTTCACCACCGGATAGCGTGGGCACCGGCTGGCCAAGCTTGACGTATTCGAGACCCACGTCGACGATTGGCTGCAGCACACGCAATACTTCGGCATCCTTGGCGAAGTAGGCGGTGGCTTCGCTCACCGTCAGCTCCAGAACGTCGGCAATGCTCAACGCACGCGCCGGCTCACCGCGCTCGATTTTGACTTCGAGCAGCTCCGCGCGATAGCGGCGCCCGTCGCAATCCGGGCAGCGCAGGTAAACGTCGCTCAGGAACTGCATTTCGATGTGCTCGAAGCCCGAGCCGCCGCAGGTCGGGCAGCGCCCGTCGCCGGAGTTAAAGCTGAACATGCCGGGGCCATAACCGCGTTGCTGCGCGAGCGGCGCCTTGGCGAAGAGCTTGCGGATTTCGTCGAAAGCACCCACGTAACTGGCCGGATTCGAGCGCGCGGTCTTGCCGATCGGCGACTGGTCGACAAATACGACGTCCGTGACCTGGTCGGCGCCGCTAAGGCTCCTGAATGAGCCCGGCGATTCGGTGGCGAGACCGAAGTGACGTGCCATCGCGGGATACAAAACATCCTGCAGCAAGGTGGACTTGCCGGAGCCCGACACACCTGTCACGCAGACAAGCCGCTGCAGCGGAATCTCGACCGTGACGTCGCGCAGATTGTGTTCGGTTGCGCCTTCGAGCACGATGCGCGGCGTGCTGTCATCGACCGGACGTTGCGACCAGTGCGCCGCGTCCGCTACATGCCGGCGTCCGCCGAGGTACTCACCTGTCAGCGTGCCGGATGAGCGAATCGCGTCAGGCGCACCGTCGTATATGATCGAGCCGCCGCGTTCGCCTGGCCCCGGACCCATGTCGATCAGACGATCCGCCGCGAGCATCACCGAGGGATCGTGTTCGACCACCACCAGCGTATTGCCCGCGTCGCGCAGCCGATGCATCGCCTCGACGATCCGGTTCAGATCGCGCGGATGCAGGCCGATGCTCGGCTCGTCGAGCACGAACAAGGTTTTGGTCAACGATGTGCCGAGCGCCGTGGTCAGGTTGATCCGCTGCACCTCGCCGCCCGACAGCGTGCGGCTTTGCCGGTCGAGCGTCAGATAGCCGAGGCCGACGTCGCACAGGTATTTGAGGCGCGTGCGCACTTCCGCGAGCAACAGCTTGAGTGCGTCGTCGAGCAAAGCGCTAGGCAGGCTGATCTCGTCGAAGAAACGCCTGATGCGCTCGATCGGCATCAGCATCAGATCGTGCACGGTCAGACCCGGCAAGGCTCCGAGTTGGGCACGCTTCCAATCGACCCCACGCGGCATGAAGCGCTTTTCGGGCGCCAGCACCTCGTCTGCATTCTGCTTGCTGCCGAGGCGCCACAACAGCGATTCCGTTTTCAGACGCGCGCCGCCACAGGTCTCGCACGGCGTATAGCTGCGGTACTTCGACAGCAACACGCGGATGTGCATCTTGTACGCCTTCGATTCGAGATATTCGAAGAAGCGTTTGACGCCGTACCAATGGCTCTGCCACTTGCCATTCCAGTCCGGCGAGCCGTTGATGACCCAGTCGCGTTCGGCGTCCGTCAGCTCGCCCCACGGCGTGCCGCGACGGATATCGGCTTTCGCCGCGTAGCGCATCAGGTCGTCCTGGCATTCTTTCCAGGCCGGCGTTTGCATCGGCTTGATCGCGCCGTCGCGCAGCGTCTTGCGCGCGTCGGGAATCACCAGACCGAGGTCGACGCCGATCACGCGGCCGAAACCGCGGCAGACTTCGCACGCACCGTACGCCGAGTTGAACGAGAACAGTGCCGGTTGCGGATCCGCATAGCGCAGGTCGCTCTCCGGGCTGTGCAGGCCAGTGGAGAAGCGCCAGATTTGCGGCTCGGCCTCTTTGGCTTCCGGCGCCTCTGGCGCTGCAGGCAGCACGTAAATATTGACGCGGCCACCGCCGCGCTTGAGCGATGCCTCGATCGCTTCGACCACCCGTTGCTTGTCGACCGAGCTCAAACGGAAGCGGTCAGCCACCACGTCGAGCAGCTTGCGCTTGCCGGTGGGCGAGTCGACTTCGCGCTGCGCTTGCACACGCGTGTAGCCGCTCGCGGAGAGCCATTGCTCCACTTCCTGCTCGGACGCCGTTTCCGGCAACTCGACCGGAAACGTGACGACCAGCCGCGAATCGTTCGCCACAGTGCGCTCGAGCAGCTCGGCGTAGATCGTTTCGGGCGTGTCGTGGCGTACCTGCTGCGCGGTCTTGCGATCGAACAGTTCGGCCGCACGCGCGTAGAGCAGTTTCAGGTGATCGTTGAGTTCCGTCATGGTGCCGACGGTGGAGCGCGAACTGCGCACCGGGTTGGTCTGATCGATCGCGATGGCGGGCGGTACGCCGTCGACCCGGTCGACTTGCGGCCGGTCCATACGGTCGAGAAACTGCCGGGCGTAGGCGCTGAAGGTTTCGACGTAGCGCCGCTGCCCTTCCGCGTACAACGTGTCGAACACTAGGCTCGATTTGCCGGAACCGGACGGCCCGGTGACGACCGTCATTTCGCCGGTTCGCACGTCGAGATCGACGTTTTTCAGGTTGTGCTGGCGCGCGCCGCGAATGCGGATAATTCCGTTAGATGCCAATTTTTCCGACCGTCTGAATGAGTGGACCACCTCTCACGGACGCCTCGCGACCGCGCAAGTTCGGGATACCCGGCTGGCGGAACGACACGCCAAAGGCCGGGTTATAGGGGGATACTATACTGTATATTTATACAGTTTTCCATGACACGGCATGGCTGCAAGCTCGCAGCGCCTCGGGTCTGGAAAGGCGACGCCGAGGGCGCCCCGATCAGCCGACCAGCAAGCGATGTGCCGTTTCAGAGGAAACCATGCAGCCGTCAGGAAATGGCGGCGGAGGTGGGAAATACAAGGTTTCCGGCGCAGCTCAGCGCGGGGCGCGCGCCAGCCGGAACTAGCCGAAACCGGCCGGCCCTAGCCGAAGACGCTTTCCACGTCAAACCGGCCTGTCACCGGCGCCGCTGGTTCCGAAGCGGCCTGCGCCACTCCGCTTCCGCCCAGCGCGTAAGCCACGCAGCGTTTTGCCAGCACCTCGGTCGGATCGACAAGCCGCACCACCGACCCGTCCGGCCGCGTCAGCGTCGAACCGCGCAGCAGCAGCGGCAACTCGGTGCAGCCCAGCACGATGACCTGCACGCCTTGCGCGACCAGATCATCCACCGCAGCGGCGAGGTCGTCACAGCACTCACCCGACGTGTAGCCCGCCTTGGCGCCACTCGGCCCATAAACCGCGTTCATGAGCCGGGCCTGAGCGGCCGCGGCCGGCGCGATCTGCACGAAGCCGCATGCTTCGAGCGCCCTCTCGTAGACCCGGCTCGCCAGCGTGCCCGACGTAGCCAGCACGCCGACTTCGCGCAGGCTTGGGAAAGCCTCACGCAGATAATCGGCGGTACAGGTCAGCATATTGACGATCGGAATGGTCAATGCCGGCTGAATCCCTTCCACGAACGCATGCGCCGTATTGCACGGAATGGCGATGAGATCGGCGCCGCCCTCTTCGAGCGTCTTGCAGGCAGCGTAGAGCGCGAGTGTCGGATCGTCGCCGTTGCCGAGCAGCGCCTCAGTGCGATCCGGAATCTGCGGATTCTGCTCGACCATAATCTTGATGTGGTCCTGATCGCAGGCGGCCGGCGTGTTGCGCACCAGTTTCGCCATGAAATCGACAGTCGCCGCCGGGCCGACACCACCCAACACGCCCACCTTGAAACGCCGCTCCGGCTGCGCATAGTGCGCCGCTGCGACGTAGCGCGCGTAGACGAGATTGGTATCGACGAACGGCACTTCCAGCGTGCCGAGTGCGCGTGCCACCAACGGAATTTCTGCGAGCCCGGGAACGATGATCTCCGCACCTTGCGCAATGAGGTCCGCGCAAGCGGCGCGCAGCAACTCGACGGGCCGGCCGTACAGATGCCCGCATTTGATGCCCTCGTCGCCATACACTGCGCTCGTTACGCAATCGACGCCCGCTTCATCACGCGGATGCAGCACGTCGAATCGCGCACTGTCGAAATAGCGTTCGAAAAGGCCGTGGTGGCGGATCGTGCCGGAAGTTAGCACGCCGATACGGCGAACCGACGGAAAAGCCTGTCGCACGTGCGCCAAGAGCGCGGCCATGATGTTGGCGATCGGCGGCGCCACGTTGGCCGAGAGCTCGTCGATGAAGGTATGGCTGAGGAAGCACGGCAAGACGATCGCGTCGACACCGCGCTTCTCGAAGGCGCGAATCGTGTCGAACACGTGGATCTTGAAGGGCGCGCTCGCGGCGCCTGGCGTTGCCGGTCCTTGCCACGAATGCTGCTCGAGGACGAAGTCGAACGGCTTGGCCGCGCCGGGCCGGCGCCAGGCCGCGGTCATCCTGCTCAATACGTCGACGCTTGCGAGCGGCGACGCGCCAGTCACCACACCCAGCGAACGATGACGATACATGATGGCTTTCCCCTGTCGTTTTTTCAGTTCGCCTTGATATTAGGATGCTTTCGGGGATTCAGGATGTTGTTAATCACGAAATAGCGGGTTTATGCCTGGCTGAGTCCTTACTGAAGGTTTTCCTGCGGTGACGCCTGTCCGCGTTTTGTAATGGATCGATTGGCGTTGCCCTAATTCGGGGGCATACGGACAAACAGGCGTCACACGGCGACGCACCTTAACCTAGGCGACTTCGACAACACCTCGCGCCGCGCCGCGCTTACGGCGCTCCAAGGTGCCGATGCAAATCAGCGAAACCCCTGCGAGGCAGCTATAAAACACGGCCAACGGCCACCATGCGCCCGGATATCGATGCGCGAGCAACGTCCCGATCAACGGCGTCAAGCCACCGGCCAATGCGGCGCACACCTGATAGGACAAAGAAATAGCGGAGTACCGGACTCTCACCGGGAATGCAGTCGACATAAAACCGGCCATCACCGCATAAGAACTCGACATGCACATCACCGCCAGCGCGATGCCGAACACAATCGCCACCGGCTGCCCGGTCGATACCAGCGCGAACATCGGATAAGGCGAAAGCATCGCCAACGCCGCTGCGCCCTTTAAAAACCTGCCGGTACCTATCCGTTGCGCAAACCATCCGGAACCCAGTTGCGTGAACAACTGAATGAAAGCCACCACAAACAGGCAATCGAGAATCAGCGAACGATCGAGTCCAAGCGTCTGCGTCGTGTAATTCAGCATGAACGTATTGACGAACCAGGCACCGGCCACGCCGATCACATTCGCACCGAGACACAACAACACCGTGCGCCATGCGTCGCGCACAACCTCGGCGACCGGCAACGTCGCCACGCGCCGTTGCGCTTTCAACGCCTTGAATTCGGGCGATTCATCGACTCCCGCGCGGATCAGCAAACCCACCACCAGCAACACCGCGCTGGCGAGAAACGGCAGACGCCAGCCCCAACTGAGAAACGCTTCCTTATCCATCGACGCCACCGCGCGAAACGCGAGCAGCGACAGGATCAATCCCGCCGGGCTACCGAGCTGCGCAAACGAGGCGAAGAAAGTGCGCCTGCCCTGTGGCGCGTGTTCGCTTGCCATCAGTACCGCGCCGCCCCACTCGCCACCGATCGCGATACCCTGCGCGACGCGCAGCAGCACCAGCAACACCGGCGCCCAAACGCCAGCGCTCGCATACGTCGGCAGGAAACCGATGCCGACCGTGCCGATGCCCATGATCGCGAGCGTCGCCACGAGCGCCTTCTTGCGGCCAATGCGATCGCCCAGGTGGCCGAACACGAGGCCACCGAACGGTCGCGCGAAAAAGCCCACCGCGAACGTGCCAAACGAAGCCAGCGTAGCGAAGAAAGGGTCGCTGCCGGGAAAGAACAGCTTGCCGAAAATCAGCGCGGATGCGGTGGCGTAGATATAAAAGTCGTACCACTCGATTGTGGTGCCTACAAATGCCGCTGCTGCGGCACGGTTGGGTTGCCGGCCTGCGGCGAGGTCGTCTGGCTCGCGATTCATGTGTTTCGTCTCCAAGGTCGTTCTTCTGGATAGCGCGGCTTCTGCGTGCCGTCACCGGAAAACTGCTTGCTTGCGGTCAGGCTTTGAGTACGCCCGCTTCGAGCAAACGCTGCTGGGTTGCAGCATCGATGCCGAGTGCGTCGAGTACATCGCGTGTGTCGCCGCCGAGCGTCGGCGGCGCACTGCGATAGGTGGCCGGCGTGCGCGACAATTTGATCGGCGACGCCGTGCCGCGATACTCGCCCATCTCGATCACCATGCCGCGATGTAGTGTGTGCGGATGGCGCGCGACGACGTCGACGGTTTGCACCGGCCCGCACGGCACGCCTGCATTGATCAATGCCTGAGCGAGCGGCTCGCAGTCGTGCGATGCGAGCAAATCTTCGAGCGCGGCCTTTAGCGGCTCGCGATGCGCGCAGCGGTTGCGGTTATCCACGTAGCGGGGATCGTCCGCAAGTTCCGGCGCGCCAAGATGCGCACACAGCCGCGCGAACTGCCGGTCATTCCCGACGGCGAGAAAGATTGGCGCGGTCGCGGTCCGATAGCTGTCGTACGGCGTGATGTTCGGATGGGCATTGCCGCTGCGCTCGGGCGTGCGGCCCGAGCCGAAATAGTTCGGCAGATGCGGATGCAGGAGCGACACGCCGCAGTCGTACAGCGCGATATCGATCGATTGGCCACGCCCGCTTTTCGTGCGCTCGGCGAGCGCCAGCAGAATGCCGGCCAGCGCGTTCAAACCCGTCACCATATCCACGACCGGCAAGCCGACGCGCGTCGCTGGTCCGTCGCGCTCGCCGTTCACACTCATCAGGCCGGTCATCGCCTGAATCGCGGCGTCGTAGCCGGGCAAGCCGCCTAGCGGGCCGTCGGGACCGAAGCCCGATACCGCGCAATGAATCAGCTTCGGGAAGCGCTCGCGCAAATCGCGCTCGTAATCCATGCCCCAGCGCGCGAGCGTGCCGGGCTTGAAGTTTTCGACCAGCACGTCGGCGTCTTCGAGGAGTTTCCACAAAATGTCGCGGCCCTCGTTGCACGACAGATCGACCGCGATGCCCTGCTTGTTACGGTTCACGCCCGCGAAATACCACGCAGTGTCACCGTAAAACGGCGGCCCCCAGCCGCGCGTTTCATCTCCGCCAGGGGGCTCCAGTTTGATGACCTGAGCACCGTGATCGGCCAGCGCTTGCGTGCAGTACGGGCCGCCGAGCACGCGGCTGAGGTCGATGACTTTGATGCCTTGCAATGCGCCCGGCGTTGCTTGCGTACCGTTGTTCACATGTTCGGTCATTGTTCGCTCCCTGCCGGCAGCAGTTGCAATGTCTGGTCGAGCGTCACGCTACGGGCATTGACCAGTGCGTTGATGACGTCGTTTTCATCGGAAGGCGTCTGCACGTCGAGCGGATCGAACGGCAGCAGCTTGTGCCGCAACACCAGATGACTCAGCGCGAGACGCCTGAAATCCGGCGCGAGACGCACACCTTCGCAGGCCATGAGCACAGCCGTACTCGCGTGATACAGGGCCGTGCCCGCCTGCCGGACCGATTCATCGCGTCCGCACTCGGCGACGCTCGCAAGGGCATCGCAAGCGCGCGTCAAAGTAGAACGCAGCACCTTGAGACTCGCAGCGGGCAGTCCTGCAGCACCGAGCATATCCTGCAGATATGTGCGCAGCGGTTCGAGCGCACCATCCCGTTTCGCTGCACGCGCGACATCGAGCGCGACAATGTTGCTAGTGCCTTCCCAGATCGAACCGAGATGCGCGTCGCGCACGAGACGCGCGTCGCTCCACTCTTCGATATAGCCGGTGCCACCGCGCACTTCCATCGCGTCGCCGGTCACACGGCGAGCATCGCGGCACGCGCGAAATTTGATCAACGGCGTAAGGATGCGCACGCATTTCGCCGCCTGCCGATCGCCGGCGTCGGCCTTTTCCAGCAACAAAGCGATTTGCATGAACATCGAACGAGCCTGTTCCGCGGGCAGCATCATCTTGAGCAACTGCCGCTGCATTAGCGGCATATCGATCAGCTTGCGGCCGAACGCTTCGCGATTGCGTGCGATGTGCAGCGCCTCGGTCAGCGCGCGGCGCATCAAGCCCGCCGCACGCACGCCGTTCGACAGACGCGACATGTTGATCATGTCGGCCATCTGGTGAAAGCCGCGCCCCACTTCGCCGATCAGATACGCCACGGCGCCTTCCAGCACGATCTCGCCGCTCGCCATCGAGCGGCTGCCGAGCTTGTCCTTCAGACGCACGATCCGATAGCTGTTGCGCGAGCCGTCCGGCAAAGTCTTCGGCAACAGGAACAGCCCAAGGCCGTTGATACCGGCAGGTGCGTTGTCCACGTGCGCGAGCACCATCGCGAGATCGGCGTCGGCGTTCGAGCAGAACCATTTGTCGCCGTAGAGGCGCCAGGCTTCTTCACCGTTCGCGCCGGTTTCGAGCGCGGCACGCGTCGCGATACGGGCAACGTCCGAGCCCGCCGCCTGTTCGGTCATGAACATCGCGCCCTGAAACAACGTGTCGAAATCACGTGAAGCCAGCATCGGCAGAAACCGCGCGACCAGTTCGGGCGCGCCGAATTTGCGCAGCGTACGCGTGAGCGAGTCGGTCATGCTGACGGGACAGCACAGCCCGAATTCCGCCTGCACGAACAGGAAGGTCAGTGAGTATTTGACCAGCGGCGGCGGTGCCTTTTCGCCATCGCGGGTGTCATGGCTCATCGACGCGAGCCCCAACTCCGCGTAGGCCACGCGTTCGAGCGCGACGTAATCGGGATGCTTGTCGATGCTTTGCAGCGCTTCGCCGCGCCGCGTGCGATGCCGCAATTGCGGCGGGTTCTTGTCGGCGGACAACGCCCACACGTCGAGTTCGTCGGACGCCCGCTGGCCTAGCGAAACGAGTTGGCTTTCGAGTTCCTGATATAGCGCGTCACCGAGATGCAGTTTGAGCAGACGGGCGAAGTCGGGGTCGCTGCTGAAGAGGTTGACGCCCCGGCTGTCGGGAATATTGGACGAGCCGTGTGCCGGCTGCGCGGTGATTTCGCTCATGCTTGTCTCCTTTGTGGAAGGAGCATAGAAGCGGCTTCGATAATCGTCTAATACAACTTATATCCGGTACGATAGATACAGCTTATCGATCAAAGAACCGGAGACTGCCGTGGACCTGAAGCAATTGCGCTATTTCGTGGCGGTCGCCGAGGAATTGCATTTCGGCCGCGCGGCGAAGCGGCTGTTCATTTCGCAGCCGGCGCTCAGTTTCGACATCCGCAAGTTCGAGGAACAGTTAGGGGTGCAACTGCTCGCGCGCACCAACAAGACGGTCGCGCTGACGAACGCGGGGCAGGTGCTGCTTGGCGAGGCGCGCCGCTTGCTGCTGCAGGCGGGCGAAGCCGAACGCATCACGGTCCGATCTGCGCACGGGTTAGCTGGCCGCTTGCGGATCGGCTTTGTGAACTCGATGTTGTATCGCGGGATGCCGCAGGCGGTGAGCCGCTTCGAGGCTGACTATCCGGGCGTCGAAATCGTGCTGAAGGAGATGAACACCAGCGAACAGGTGCATGCGATCCAGCGGATGCAGATAGACATGGGCTGCGCGCATTGGGGGAATTTTCCGTCGGATGTGCTTTCGACGCCGATTTTTTCGGAGCCGTTTTTGTGTTGCTTACCGATTGATCATCCGCTGGCGCGAAAGCGCAAGGTCGATCTGCGGGCGTTGGCGCAGGAGCCGTTTATTCTGTTTCCGCGCACGGTGTCGCCGCATTATCACGATCTGATTATTGCGCAGTGCGTGGGGGCTGGGTTTAGTCCGTTGATTCGCCACGAGGCGCGGTTGTGGCAGACCGTTGTGACGATGGTCGGGTTTGGGATGGGGGTGGCGTTGGTGCCTTTTACCTTACGGCAGGTGCAGGATCCGAGGGTTTGCTTTTTGCCCTTGCAGGGGGAGACGCTGCTGTCGCAGGTTTTGCTTTTGCGGAGAGGGGGCGATTCGGAGCCTGTCGCGGAGCGGTTTGTTGAGTATCTTAAAGATGGGAAGTGAGGTTTTTTTTGTTGCCTTCGCGGCGCTTTTGTCAGTGTTCTTAGGGCTTTGGCCTTTCCTTGTTCTGGCTTTGGTGCCTTTCCTTGAATTGCTAGTGGTCTATTAGCGTTGCCCCTGTGCGGGGCGGCACTGTAGTGGTCAAGTAAACCTGGACACCCGGAAAGGGGAATATTTAAAAAAGTGAAGC
>NZ_FPBH01000063.1 GCF_900116445.1 Paraburkholderia aspalathi | reverse complement strand
AGAGGTGTCCAGGTTCATTGAACCACTACACACTTACTTTCTTTGCCGCCGCAAAGAAAGATAAGCAAAGAAAGCGGCTAGAAGCCCCTGCTAAGTGGGCACCGTGGTCTGCTACGGGTAGTGGTGCATCTGGAATCTGTGTTCGTGCCCGTGCACGTGCTTGTGACAAGGGCGTCATACTTCCGGCGGCGCTGCGCGCGCCGAAGAGCAGTTCATAAAACCGATCGCTGCGTTTTGGCGCCTGCTTCTCGCCACCGCGCTGTGGCTCGTCATTACACCGCCGCCACCGCGATTGTGATCGGAACGGCAATGGCAAGCGTCTACCGCAGCAGCGACAGTAATCGTGGCCGAGACGGTGATTGCAGTACACCGAGATGTCGTTTGAAGTGGGATTTCCGCGTAAATGCAGAGGCGCGTCGCCGAGGCGAAGCCGACGGCCCCCACAAACCTCAACCGAACCCCGTGGTTTCCCAAGCAGACCCGTCCGCGACGCACGCAGTGCGGAGTGGGAGCTGATGACTCCTTTGTCACTACCGCGGAATGTGCGAGAGCACGGATTCCAGTCGCACCACTACCCGTAGCAGACCACGGTGCCCACTTAGCAGGGGCTTCTAGCCGCTTTCTTTTGCCTACTTTTCTTTGCGGCGGCAAAGAAAAGTAGGTGCCCCCCCGCACAGGGGGAACGCTAATAGACCACTAACAATTCAAGGAGAGGCCAAAGCCCCAGGAACACGGCCAATGCCGCCGCAAAAGGCAAAAAGCCCTACTACCTACTATTCAGCCGGCCTCAACTTCTTAACCTCCGCATCCGAAGGCTGCACACTCCCCCCATCGATATACCGATAAGAAGTCATCACCCCCTTACCGTCCTTAAGACCGGTAACCCCAACAAAAGCGCCCATGGTCGACTGATTATCCTGCCCCCGATAAGTAATCGGCCCGAAGGGCGTCTCCACCCCTAGCCCCTTGAACGCGGCGGCGAGCTTATCCGGATCGGTAGATCCGGCCTTCTTGATCCCCGCCGCGATCGACATCAACGCCGAATACCCAACGACTGACCCCAGTCGCGGATAATCGTGATACTTCGCCTGATACGCATCGACAAACTTCTTGTTCGCCGCCGTATCGATCGAATACCACGGGTAGCCTGTCACGATCCAGCCCGTCGGCGCCTCCGCTCCCAGCGGATCGAGATAGTCCGGCTCGCCCGTCAGCAACGACACCACGCTGCGATCCTTGAACAAGCCACGCGTATTGCCCTCACGCACAAACTTGCCGAGATCGGCGCCAAACAGCACGTTGAAAATCGCATCCGGTTTCGCGTCAGCGATCGCCTGCGACACCGCGCCCGCATCGACATTGCCCAGCGGCGTCGCCTGTTCGGCGACAAACTCCACGTCCGGCTGCGCCGCCGTCATCAGCTTCTTGAACGTCGCCACCGCCGATTGCCCGTACTCGTAGTTCGGATACACAAGCGCCCAACGCTTCTTCTTCAGCTTCACCGCCTCCGGCACCAGCATCGCCACTTGCATATACGTCGAAGGACGCAGACGGTACGTATATTTGTTGCCGTCGGCCCAAACGATCTTGTCAGTCAACGGTTCGGCCGCGAGGAAGAAAATCTTCTTCTGCTTCGCGAAGTCGGTTAATGCGAGACCCGTGTTCGACAGGAAGCCGCCGAACAGCAATTGCACCTGCTCGCGTGCAATCAACTCCTGCGCGACGCGGATGGTGTCGCCCGGATTGCCGTTGTCGTCGCGCGACACCACTTCAAGCTGTTTGCCGAGTACGCCGCCCGCCGCGTTCACCTGCTCGAGCGCAAGATTCCAGCCGTTCTTGTAAGGCCCGAGAAAGGCCGGCTGCGCCTTGTAGCTGTTGATTTCACCGACCTTGATGGTCTGCTGTGCACTCGCGCCGACGGCCGCGAGCGATAGAGCCGTTGAAACCGTGAGGCGAGAGATCCATCCTGCGCGCGTGGTCATGCGTTTCTCCGTTATCAAAAGGATTGCGGGAATGCGGTCGTTTTTATCAAGCGTTGAAGCGTTTGGCGATTCGTTCGGCGAACCGTATTGCGAATTGTGCTGCCAGTGGTGCTACGAGCGATGCTGCGAGTCATGCAAAACGTTTCGCGATTTCACTCTGCCTGCGGCGTCGCGCGAATTCTCGCAACGCTCGCCGTGACGTCCTGCCATGCCGGCTTGCCGCCGGCGAATTGCTGACGCAGGTAGGTCACCAGTTCGGCGACTTGGGCGTCGTTGAAACTGTCACGGTAAGCCGGCATCGTACCGAGTTCGGGCCGTGCAGGCGAGCCGATACCATCGAGAATCACGCGAATCAGATTATCAGGCGTCGTGCTATGCAGATTCGTGTTAAGCGCCAGCGAAGGATGCGCACCGAACAATTGCGGTCCACTGCCCGTGTGATGACAGGCTGCACATGCGCCGTCGAAAAGACGCGCACCAAGACCTGTTGCGGTGCCCGTAATCGTGCTGGCCTGCTCGTATTGACGCGCCATCGCCGCAGGATCCGTATTGGGCTCGAGAGGATTCAAAGACGCGAGATACGTGGCCATCGCGCGAATGTCACTGTCGGGCAACGCCACCAGATCGTTGACGACCGGCGCCATCGGCCCGGCCGCGACGCCATGCAGCGGCGCATGACCGTAGCGCAGATAGCTGAACAGTTCGTCTTCGCTCCAGGGTACGGGCGCGTTGGACAGCGTCGATAGCGCGGGCGCCTCCCAGCCTTCCGCCATGCCGCCGCCCATGAACGCGGCGCCGGTTTTCTCGGCACCGAATGCATTACGCGGGGTATGGCATGCGCTGCAGTGGCCGAGGCTGTTCACGAGATACGCCCCGCGGTCCCATTGCGCACTTTGCGTCCCACTGGCGGTAAACGTATTGCGTCCGAGGAAAAGCCCGTTCCATGCGGCCATCAAGGGACGCACGCTGAATGGAAAGGCCAGCTTCGTTTCCGGCGGCCTGGAACGCACCGGCGTTTGCGCCATCAGATACGCGTAGAGCGCTTTCAGATCGTCGTCGGACGTGTTCCTGAACGACGTGTACGGGAACGCGGGATACAAATGATGGCCGTCGCGGCTGATGCCTTGCCGCATCGCCCGCACGAATGCGTCGAGCGACCATGTGCCGATCCCCGTCTGTCCATCAGGCGTGATGTTGGTGCTGTAGATGGTGCCGAATGGCGTATCGAGCGGTTTGCCGCCGGCATTCGGCACGCCGTTGTGCGCGGTATGGCAAACCGCGCAATTGCCCAGCGCCGCCAGCAGTTTGCCGCGCGCCACCAACTCAGGCGCAAACGCGCTCGCGAGTGGCGGCGTAATCGGCGCCATGGCTTGCGGCGTCAAAGCCAATGCGCCTAGCCAGCCGGCAGCGCCCGCCGCAATTGCGCCGAGAAAACCGAGCCGCCAGCGCTTCTTTTTGCGCGCCGCCGCTTCTTCCGCTTGCGCATCGGCGAGCGCTGCGCGAATCGTCTCCGGGGTGAACGGCGGTCTGCGAAAACGCACACCTGTCGCGTCGTACAGCGCGTTGGCGATCGCCGCGGCGCCAGGCAGCGACGCCGATTCGCCTGTGCCCATCGGTGGCTCGCCGTGCCGCGGCATCATCACGACTTCGATCACCGGCACCTCACGGAACGTCAGAATCGGATACGCGCCCCATTCCTGACTCGTGACCGCGTTATCGCCGAACGTCACGCGTTCTTTCAGCGCGCGGCTGGTCGCCTGAATCACGTTGCCGTGTATCTGATGACGCACGCCGTCAGGATTCACCATGGTGCCGGTATCCTGGCCGACCACCACACGCGTCACCGCAAGCTCGCCGCTCTTGCGATTGACTTCGATGTCGGCGACCCATGCGGACCATGCCGCGCCGAACCCCGGGAATTTGCTGTGCACGTAGCGGGCGTAGGCAAAGCCTCGACCACGCGCAACGTCGCCCTCTTCCTGATCATCCTTCAAGGCGATGCTACGAGGCTGCCAGCCAGCTTTCTCAGCCACGGCCTTCACGAGATCGATCGCACGCGGATCGGTCAGATGCTTCAAACGAAACTCGACCGGATCTACGCCCGCCTCAGCCGCGAGTTCGTCGATAAAGGATTCATGCGCGAAGGTGTTCGGCAAGGCCGACACGCCCCGCAGCCAGGACGCGCGCACGATCGGCGGCGTGTCGTCGCAAACAATGCGCATGGTCCGGTAGTCGTATGGCGGCACGGATGTGCGGTCACCCATTTCGAATACCTGCGGCTGCGCGGAAATGGTGCCGGTAAGCAGCAACGCCAACGTGGGGGCGTCGTTCGATGGATAGCGCGTCGCGAAGTCGTACGCGGCGAGCTCGCCTTCGGCATCTAAAGCGCCGCGCACGTCCATCAATTGCGCAGCGCCTTTTGGCTCCCATGCATGCTCGTCTTCACGCGATAGTTGCACGCGCACCGGACTGCCGGTTGCGCGCGATAACAGCGCGGCGTCGGCGGCGACATCGTCCGCACAATTGCGGCCGTAGCAACCCGCTGCGTCCATGCGCACGATTTCGATGTGCGCTTCGTCGAGCGCCATCAGCAAGGCGAGATCCGCACGCAACGAATGTGGGTTCTGCGTGCCCGACCAGACTTTCAGCTTCGCATCCCGGTAGTCGGCCACCGCGCACGACGGTCCAATCGACGCATGCATCTGAAACGGCCATACGTAGGTGCGTTCCAGCGTTCGGGCAGGGTCTTGCGCGAGTGCTGCGTCAACGTCACCTTCGATCACCAGATCGCGCCGATTGGCCGGATTAGCTCTTAGCGCAGCTTCCACTTCCTCGCTGGTTTCGAGCGCAGGCAAACCCTCTACCGCTTTCCACTGCACATGCAAGCGCTTCACCGCCTGCTGCGCGACCTCTTCGCGTTCGGCCACGATGCCGACAAAATCGCGGATCACCACGACCTTGACGATTCCAGGCAAATCGCTAACTGAAGCTTCATCGACATGCAGCAGGCTGTTGCCCATGAAGTCGCCCTGCGCGACGCCGGCATAAGGTGGACGAACAACACGCCCATGCAGCATGCCAGGCACACGCACGTCATGCACGAAACTCAATTCACCGGTCGCCTTCGCCGGAATATCGACACGCGGCGTGCTCTTGCCGACGATCTTGTACGCGTCAGGCGATTTCAAAGGCGCATCGGTCGCAAGGTCCAATTCGATGCGCCGCCCGGTGATCAATTCACCGTAGGCAATGCTCTTTTCCGTCCCGCCGTCTCGCGTGAAAACCACGCCGTCTCGCACGTCGAGCTGCTCTGTGCTGACGTTCAAACGTGCGGCTGCTTCCGCCAGAAGGAACTGACGCGCTTGCGCCGCTGCATGCCTGAGTGGCACCGCCGATATCTGGATCGTCGCGCTTGCAATCGTCGGCCCCTGATTCGGCGCCTCGCTGGTGTGGCCGAGTACGACCGACACGCGCGTCAACGGTACATCCAGTTCTTCCGCAACGATCTGCGCGAGCGCGGTGCCGATGCCGGTGCCGAGATCGACGTGACCGTTGAACGCCACCACGCTGCCGTCGTCACTCACCACGAGAAACATGTCCGCCTCGGTCGGCACGAACGACGAACGCGACCCCGGCTGACCGATCGCAGGCTTCACCGGCGCCTGCGGCGGCCGCGTGATGATGAGCACGCTCTGCGCGTCATAGAGCTGCCGTCGTGACAGCGGCGCGGAACGCCGATCGACGCTGAAATCCGGCCCTGTCATGCGCGCACTCCTTCACGCACGGAGGCTTGCGCAGCGAGCAGTTCGGCCGCGCGCTGCACCGCGCGCACGATCTCGACATGCGTGCCGCACCGGCACAAGTTGCGCGACAGTTCCCGCCGGATCGTCTCGACGCTCGGATGCGGATCGCGATCGAGCAACGCTTTGGCGGTCATGATCATGCCGTTCAGGCAATAGCCGCACTGCGCGGCCTGTTCTTCGATAAACGCCTGCTGCACTGGATGCAGTGCGACACGCGTGCCCAGTCCTTCGAGCGTGGTGATCTCACGCCCCAAGGCAACCTTCGCGGTCGTCACGCACGAACGCGTCGGCATACCGTCGAGCAGGACCGTACACGCACCACATTCGCCAAGTCCGCAGCCGAACTTCGGACCGTTTAGCGCGAGGTCGTTACGCAGCAGGTAAAGCAGGGGCGTGTCCACGCTGGCGTTGACAAGATGCGTCACGCCGTTGACATTCAGCGTAAGCGGCGCCGGGCGGTTCATGACAATGCCGGCCACGCCGTACGGCGCGTGTTCAAAGCACCACCGGCACTTCGGTCGCCGGTGGCGTATTGCGGCTGCGCCGGCAGCGGATCAAGCCGTCGATCATCACCATGCCGACACCGGGAATATCGCCGAGCTGCACACTCTCAAGCAGAGTATCGGCGGCCGTGTGCTGCGCACGGTCCATGAAAACGAGGTCGGCGGGACGGCCCACTTCGATCAGTCCTTGCCGCAGATTGCGTTGCCGCGCGGTATTGCCTGTGGCGAAGCAGAAGGCAATTTCTGCGGGGACGTCGGCGAGACTCGAGATCAGCGCGATCATCCGCAGAATGCCGAGCGGCTGCACGCCAGAACCTGCCGGACTATCGGTGCCGAGAATGATCCGATGTGGACACTTCAATTCGATCGCGTGACGTGCGGTGAGCAGCGCGATCCGTTCGTTGCCGTTATGAACGATTTCCAGCGCGCGGGTCGATTGCTCGCACAGATCGCATACGTGCCGATAGGAGAGCGACGTATGGCCGCCATTGATGTGGCCGATCACGTCCGCATCGGCAGCAAGCACCACGTCCCGATCGATCAGGCCCGAGCCGGGAATCGACGGGCCGCCCGTGTGAATTGTGCTTTGAATACCGTACTTGCGGGCCCAGGCGACCATCTGCGCCGCTTCCTCGCCGCCTTTGACGCTGCCGAGTCCCACTTCGCCGAGCAGCTTCACGCCCGCTTCCGAGAGCTCCTTGAAGTCCTCCTCGACCATGCCCTTCTCGATCACCGGCGCACCCGCCATGACTTTCACACCACCACCGACACCCGCGCCACGCATCCCTTCGAACGAACGTTGAGCGGTAATGGCAAGCGCCTTGATGCCGACCACGTCTTTCGGACGGCCGGGCAAATGCACTTCGCCGGCGGAAATCATCGTCGTCACGCCGCCGTTCAGATTCGATTCGATCCAGCCCATCTGATTCTGGCGCGGCGTCCAGTCGCCGAACACCGGATGCACGTGCGAATCGATCAGGCCTGGCGCGACCGTGGTGCCTTTACAGTCGACCGTGGTCCGCGCACCTTCGAGGTCGCAATCTTTCTCGCGGCCAATCGCGACGATCACGCCGTCGTCGATCACCAGCGTGTCCGCGTCGAGAATCGGCTGGTCGATGTCGCCGGATAACAGCAAACCGATGTTCGTTACCGCGACCTTGCCCGACAAGCCTGTCAACGTCTCTGCTGCCATCTGCTTCTCCTTTCGCACCGACTGCCCGGCGTCGCATGCGTGCACACCCTGCACGCATGCGGCGCCAATGGAATCACACGCTCAGATAAGCGCGCCTGACCGTTTCGTTCTTTGCGAGTTCGCCGATCGTGCCGCTGAAGCGGATCTGCCCTTTTTCGAGCACGTACGCGCGGTCGCTGACCAGCTCGGCGAAATGCAGATTCTGCTCCGACAATAGAATCGACAGCCCTTCGCGCTTGAGTTCGAGAATCATGTTGGCCATCTGCTCGACGATCACGGGCGCGACGCCCTCGGACGGTTCGTCGAGCAGCACCAGATACGGATTGCCCATCAGCGTGCGCGAGACGGTAAGCATCTGCTGCTCGCCGCCGCTCATCTGGCCGCCGGGGCGTTTTGGCATTTCACCGAGATTGGGGAACAGGCGGAACAACTTTTCCGGCGTCCACTCAGGCGCGCCTTCGCGTGGCGGCTGACGGCCTGTATCGAGGTTCTCCATCACGGTCAGATCGGAGAACACGCGGCGATCTTCAGGGACGAAACCCATGCCCATGCGTGCGATCCGATACGGCGGCAACGCCGCGATGTTTTGCCCGCGAAAACGGACCTCTCCCTGACGTCGCGGCAGCAAACCCATCACCGCTTTCATCGTCGTCGATTTGCCCGCGCCGTTGCGGCCCATCAGCGCGACCACTTCGCCGCGGCCGACTTCGAGGCCGACGTCGAACAGAATGTGCGCGCGGCCATAGAACGCATTGAGGCCGGCGACTTTCAGCATCGGCTCGCTCATTGCAGCGCTCCTTGTCCTTGATGGCCGCCTGCCGCTTCATGCAGCGGCGCGCGTGGCTGGAAGGTCTTGCCGGTGCCGAAATAAACTTCCTGCACGCGTGCGTCGCTGCGGATCGTTTCGGCGTCGCCCTCGGCGATCAACTTGCCGCGCGCGAGCACAATCATGCGATCGGCGTACGCGAATACAACGTCCATGCTGTGCTCGGTAAACAGCACGCCGATTTGGTGTTCGGTGACGAGCCGCTTGGTGAGCGCCATCAGTTCGTTGCGCTCCTTTGGCGCCATACCGGCAGTGGGCTCGTCCATCAGTAGTAGCTTCGGCCGGTTTGCCAATGCGATAGCGAGTTCAACGCGTTTGACGTCGCCGTATGCAAGCACGCCGCAGGCGCGGTTCGCATCGGCGCCCATGCCGACCTGTTCGAGCAGGGTCATGGCTTCATCGGCATAGCGCGAGCCTGCGGGTTTCCAGAGACCAAAAGTCTTCCGTTCACGCGAGACCAGCGCCATCTGCACATTCTCGAGCACGGTCATCGAATTGAAGGTCGCGGCAATCTGGAACGTACGGCCGACGCCCAGCCGCCAGATATCGCGTGGCCGCATGCCGACCAGTTCATGATCGTCGAGACGAATCGATCCGGACGACGGCTGCAGTTGCCCATTGACCATGTTGAAGCAGGTCGACTTGCCCGCTCCGTTCGGACCCAGCAGCGCCAATAGTTGACCGGCTTCGAGATCGAAGGAAACATCGTCGACCGCTTTCAGGCCGCCGAATGATTTGGAGAGGCCGGAGACGCGCAGCAAGCTCATAGCCCCTCCTTGATCGCCGTACCTTGCGATGGCGATGGAGTACGCTCTTCCGCCTTATCCACCGTATCGTCGCCGAAACGCTCGCGAATGAAACCGACGATGCCCTGCGGAAACGCGATCACCAGCAGCAAGATCGCGAAGCCCAGCAATGCCTGCCAATAATCGGTTTGCCGCGCGACGGTGTCCTGCAGCCACGTGAACACGGCTGCGCCGACGATCGGGCCAGTCAACGTCTGCAGGCCGCCAAGCAGCACCATCACGAGGCCATCTACTGAGCGGCTGACGCTGATCACCTCCGGCGAAATCGTCCCCTTGGAGAAGGCATAAAGCGATCCGGCGAGGCCACAAAACAATGACGCGACGACGAAAGCCGCCCACTGCACGCGTTTCACGTCGATGCCGATCGCCTCGGCCCGCAACACAGAATCACGCGACGCCCGCATCGCGTAGCCAAGCGGCGAGAACAGCATCTTGCGCAACAGCCACACGCCGATCACAGCGCAGACGAGCGTCAGATAGTAAAAAGCGACCGGCGACGCCAACCAGTTCGACGGCCACAAGCCGAGAATGCCGTTACTGCCACCCGTCACGTCGTCCCACTGGAACACGACCGACCAGACGATCTGCGCGAATGCGAGCGTCAGCATCGCGAGGTAGACGCCTGAGAGACGTACGCAGAACCAGCCGAACACGAGCGCGCCTGCCACGGCAAGCAAGGGGCCGAGCAGCAACGCCGCTTCCATCGGTAGATTCAAAACTTTGAGAAACAGCGCGGCGCCGTATGCGCCCAAACCGAAGTACGCCGCGTGGCCGAAAGAATGCATGCCGCCAGGGCCCATGATGAAATGAAGACTCGTCGCGAACAATACGGCGATCAGGATCTCAACCAGCAGCACAGGCATGTAGGGAAACGCATTGGCCGCAAGCGGCGCGAGCACCAGCACCAACAAGGCGATTGCCGCCAGCCACTTCAGGCGCTTGCCTGCGGGCCGCAACGGCGCTTCAGGCGCGGCCATGCCTCGCACTGCAGCGCTCGCCTTCCCTAGCAAACCCCAAGGCCGCACCACCAGCACCACCGCCATCACGACAAATTCCGCAACGAGCGTAAAGCGGCTCAAGGACAGATCGATACCGAATACGGAAACATGGCCGATGCCGATACACAGCGCCTTGATCTCGGCGATCAGCAACGCCGCGACGAACGCACCCGGAATCGACCCCATGCCGCCGACCACCACGACGACAAACGCATTGCCGATAGTCTCCAGATCCAACGACAGATTCGCCGACATCCGGGGCCCTTGCAACGCGCCGCCCAGGCCGGCGAGAAACGCGCCGACGAAAAACACGCCGGTGAACAGCCACGCCTGATTGATGCCGAGTGCGCCGAGCATCTCGCGATCCTGCGTCGCGGCGCGCACCAGCGTGCCCCAACGGGTACGCGTCAACGCATACCAGAGCAGCAGCAACACCACCGGCCCGATCACGATCAGCGCGATATCGTAGGTCGGCAGCGGATGGCCGAGAAAATTAACTGCGCCAGCCAGATGCGGCGCACGCGGCCCGAACAGGTCCTCCGGGCCCCATAGCCACAGCGCGGCATCGCGAAAGATCAGCACCAGCGCGAATGTCGCCAGTAAATGGAACAACTCGGGGGCCTGGTAGATGCGCCGTAGTACGATCATTTCGACCAGCGCACCAAGCACCGCAACCACCAGCGCGGCAGCCAGTACCGACAACCAGAACCCGCCCGCCGTATGGCCGAAACGGCTCGCGATGCTATACGCGACATAGATGCCGAACATATAGAACGAGCCGTGCGCGAAGTTGACGATGCGCGTCACGCCGAAGATCAGCGACAAACCGGCGGCGACGAGAAACAGTGTCGACGCGTCGGCGAGTCCGTTGACCAGCTGTACCAGCAAATTCGAAAGCATCGCGACCCTTAAAGTAACTCAGCGCAAACCGTCTTCGCCTTTGATCTCACTCGCCTGCAAGCCGCCGATACGCGGTAACGGCCGGCCCGAAGCCGTCACCGCGACCGCCACGACAATTTCGTTGGCGCGCGGCGCGTCCGACACGCGCGCTTCGATTGCATCGAAATGGCTCCGCACGAAGGCCGCGTCCTTGTGTCCCAGCGGGACATCGATCGCGGTGCCAAGCGTACCCATTTTTTTCGCCGACGGCACCAGCGCCGCGCCCTTCTCGACTGCTACCCGCAGCGGAGCACCGAGCTTGGGGTGCAGGATCGCCGCCGCATGTTCGAGTTCACCCGCTTCGCCGACGATCGCCGCCTTGCCGTAACTTTGCGCGTCGCCCGGTTTGATACCCAGGGCTTCGACGCACTTGTTGCCGAGCAACGCGCCCAGTTCCTCACCGGCTTCGATCAGCGCGTCGAGCTTGGCCTCATAGCGGCCCGCGTAAGGATTATCGATCACCGCAATCGCGACTGCGCGGCGTGTCGGCGGCTCGATGGCCTGCCCCATTTCAATGCGTGTTTCATCGACCTGCACGACCAGCTTGCGAAGCTTGATTGCCATTTCGATCTCCGGGTTTCGATGCATGTTCTGCTTAGTGTTCCGCTTACTCGCCTCAACGCATTGCGTGGATCACGCGCCGCTCAGCGCAAGCCGTCCTTGCCCACAATCGCCTCTTTCGCCAGGCCGCCGACGCGCGCATGCACGCGCTGGCCCGTGCTCATCACGAGGATATATACCAGTTCATCCGCGGCGGGCGCGCCGGGCACCCGCACTTCGATCGCATCGAAATGGCTGCGCACGTAGCTCGCGTTGACATGCGTTAGCGGCACATCGAGCGCGGTGGAAGGCGCGCCGACTTTCTTCGTCGACGGCACGATCGCGTTGGTCGGCACGCCGTTTTTCTCCAGCAGTTCGCGCATCGCATAGCCGCCGGGGACGTGCCACAGCGCGCCATGCTCGAGTTCACCTCGCGAGCCGATGATTGCACCCTTGCCGTAGCTTTCGATCGCCGCGTGCGGCACGGCCATCGCCGCCAGCAGCCGTTGCGCCATGTCGAAGCCGATCGGCTTGAGCGCTTCCATGGCGTGTTCGATTCTGGCTTCGTAGCGGCCGGCGAACGGATTCGTCATCACCGCGGCAATCGCGCCGCGCCTGAGCGGCTGCGCAGGCGCGGGACCGAACTCATGGAAAATGTCTTCGACGTGCGTCAGCACGCGGCGTATTTCGAACACGGAGCCTCCGTTGTTATCCGGGCGCGCTGCGTAAATAACGCGCCATTCTCATAGGTACCACCGGTCACGCGCGCCCGACCTTGCAGGAACAGCGCGGCGCCTTCGATCAAACCTTGTTCGTGCAAACGCTGCGCGGCGTCGACACCGCGTGCCAGCGCGAAATCGATCAGCGTTTGCGGCAAGGACGGCACGTCGACGGTCACGAGCAGGTCACCGAGATCGCTATCGTCCTTCAACGAGGAAGCCGGCCTGCGCACGATGCCCGCATGCTCCAGATCGACGGCGTTGGCGATCATCGTGGCGGCGGCATCAGCGGCGGCGGCATTGCGGGCGAGCACGGTCACGCTGTCGGCGATCCCCAAGCTGAAGCTGCGGCCGCGCCAGCCGCTTGTCGCGACGCCGCGAATCGGCATGGCGGCGTTGAGCATCAAGTTTGCGTCCAAAGCCAGATCGCCTGGCGCCTTCTCACCGGAGAACGCCGCCAGATCGGCGAACACACCCACGCGGTACTGCTGCCCTTCAGTCAAATAGAGTGCGATGTCACCGCCGTTGTTGATGAAGGCGCGCGAGATGCCTTCGCGTGCAAACGCCGTGATCAATTCGTCCGCGACGCTGCCTGCAACAGCCGCCATCGGCGTGATATACCGCACGCGGTGCGGATAACACGCGCTCCACATGCGCCGGGCCACAGCGCCCTTCAACGTGCAATCGCTATGCGCCGCGTCGCTCGGCACAGGCTGCCGAAGCAGCTTCAACTCGCCGACCAACTCGGGCAATACGTCCACAAAACGCGTCCAGCACGCCTCGTAAGCAGCCTGCACGGCCGAAGGCTCGCCGTCCGCGCTGAGGATCAGATCGATCGGGCCGTGCTGCCAATGCCAGCGGGCCGCGTCGAGCCGGGTTCGGGTTGGGTTCATCGTGTGCGTCGCGTTCGTCGTGTCGATTGTGCCGGTGGTGGCGCCGCCGTTAGCCTGGCATTGGCGGCATGGCCGGCGGCCACGGATTGTCGGGATAACGCGCGATAGTCCTGCGCGCGAGCGGTGCCCCTTCTGTATGTTCCGGTCCATTCGCCAGCACGCTTTCCAGTGAACGCACCGCGTCGAGATGGCCGCCGAGATCGCGATACGCGTCATATGTCATGGTGAATTCGATCGGCGCGACGATCGCGGGTGTGGGCACCGTGCCGAACGATCGATCGGGCATGCGCGAGACATCCACCATCACGGTAATGCCACCACCTGGCCACACATAGGTTGGCGCGCCACCACATGTTACGTTCACCAGCCTCTGTTTGATTGCGCGGGTGAGCAGGACCGGGTTCTCCGTGGCCCCCGCTCGCA
Organism: Paraburkholderia aspalathi; assembly: GCF_900116445.1. Lineage (GTDB taxonomy): Bacteria > Pseudomonadota > Gammaproteobacteria > Burkholderiales > Burkholderiaceae > Paraburkholderia > Paraburkholderia aspalathi. The sequence continues at coordinate 7,268 of NZ_FPBH01000063.1, read as the reverse complement.
GGCTGCCGCCCGCGCCGCCGAGAAACAGTACCGTAGCAAGCGACGGCTCGCAGTTCTCGCCGATTCGTTCGACCGTGCTGCGCACGGCGTCCGGCATGGCTGCGATGCGCGGCACGAGGTTCTGATCGAGTTCATACCACTGCGCGTGTTCGCCGGTGGTCGACACCATCAGCAAGCGCATGCCCGGTTTCGCCACCGCCGGATCGAAGCTTTCGACAATCGCCAGCGGGTCCTGAATGTCGGTGCCGCCCCAGCCGGTGCCGGGATTCGCCACCTGGAAATAACGGCCGGGCGTCGACTTGCGTCCGCGAATCTTCAGACCTGAGGGCGTCATGCCAAGGCAGCGGCCTGCCTGGTGCTCGGTGAGGACGCCGGTGATGTGATCGTCGACCACCACCACTTCGTCTGCGTGACCGAACCATTGCTTCGCAAAGATGCCGATGGTGGCCGACCCACAACCCACCCGCATACGCTGTTCTTCGACGCCATCGACAATCGGTGCCGCCCCCGCACGAATCACCAGACTCGCACCGCCATCGATGGTCAACTCCACCGCTTCCTTGTTGCCGAGCGCGAGCATCATGTCGCACGTCACGCGGCCTTCCTTCTTGCTGCCGCCCGTCAGATGGTGGACACCGCCGAGACTCAGCATCTGCGAGCCGTACTCCGCTGTGGTCACATGGCCGACGATCTCGCCATGGCAACGCACGTTCGATTGCTCCGGCCCGAGAAAGCGGTCGGTATCGATCTTCACCTTGAAGCTGCAATAGCTGAAAATGCCCTCGGTGACGACCGTGACCATATCGACGTCGTCCAACTTCGAGGAAACGATGAACGGTGCGGGCTTGTAGTCGGGATACGTGGACGATGCGCCAACGCCGGTTACGAACAGCGCCTGTTCCGCGACGGGATCGCGCACCTCGGACGATGCACCAAATTCGACCGTGGTATCCGCATTGCTAGTGATCGCTTCAGGCGAAATCGCGGCGCGTGAAAGAAACACCACAGGGTCAACGCGAATCAACCGCCCGTCCGCATTCGCATAACGATCGCACGCGCCGGTGCGGCCTTCGGAAATCTGGCACAACACCGGGCACGCATTGCATTCGATCTTGTTCGACGCCATTCGCTCGCTGCGCGGCGCCGCTTTCTCAAGCACGGTCGGACCCGGCGTCGAGGCGGTTTCGCCGTCGACGCGCTCCGCACCGAAATCGACCTTCGTATGTTCTGTCATGGTGGGGTTCCATACGACGACATTACAATCGGTCCTGCCCGGCTGACAAATAGTCCCTGTTTAAAGGCACTTTTGCGTAACCCGCTTTTTTCATGTTGCGGCCACTCACCGTTCGTGTAGCATCCACTACACCAAACTTGCTTGAAATCTACTCGATCAAAATAGACTGCGCAACGAGTTTCCCGGTGGTTTCCCCGCAGTTTCCCGGTACCCGTCTGAATGCTGCGGCGCGGCATCCCCGCAGGAATTACGAATCAATCTACGCCGAAGCACATGACTTTGCAGGGCATTTCGTTGCGCATGATATGGGCTGTATGATGAAGACGCGCCATACCTGAGCGCACCAAGCGGCTACGGCGCATGCCGTTCAACCTGACGCAAACAAAGAGATCCGAGACCGCCATGAGTCCCACTGCTGCCCGCAAGCCGGGCGCTATCGGCATCCGAGCGAAACAGGCGCAAGACACGCGCGCCAAGATTCTCAAAGCGGCAATCAAGGTCTTTGCAAAGCAAGGCTATGCAAGCGGCCGGGTCGAAAGTATTTCGAAGGCCGCGCGTTCGCACGACCGGATGATCTATTACTACTTCGGCAGCAAGGAGCAATTGTTTGTCGAAGTCCTGGAGACCATCTACACGCAGTTCAACGAGGCCGAAAGCAAGCTCGATCTCGATCTGGACGATCCCGTGCACGGTCTCGAGCAGATGGTCGAATTCGTCTGGCAGTATTACCTCGATCACCCCGAGTTCGTCACCCTGCTGTCGAGCGAGAACCTGCATCAGGGCAAGCACGCGAAAAAATCGTCAAAGCTGAAGGAGATTTCGGGCTATGCGATTTCTGTCGTGCAGAAGTTGCTGGACGCGGGCAAGGCGCAAAACGTCTTTCGTGACGACGTCAAAGCGCGTGACGTGTATCTGATAATCGCGTCGCTCGGTTATTTCTATAACGCCAATCAGTACACGCTCGGGGCGTTTCTCGGTGAACCGCTGATGGACAAGGCCGCACTCGCGCATTGGCGCGAGGTCATCAAGGACACGGTGTTGCGCGCCGTGCGCTTGCAGTCGCCGGTGGACACGGTCGTGATGGATGTAAGCAGCACGGCCTGAAGCGCGTTTCGTCTGACGTACGCTTCAGGCTCCGCGTCGCGTTTTGAGCTGCTTCGTTTCGGCGTAGGCGGGATTCGCTGGACGGCGTGGTTACACGCCGCACCCGTAGCCGAACGTCGTTACGGCTTTGCCGCTGCGGCGTCGTCTTCGCGGAACAGTTTATCGGCCAGGTGGAAGGCCGAATTGGCCGCCGGCACGCCGCAATAGATTGCGGTTTGCAGCAGCACTTCCTTGATCTGCTCGCGCGTCACGCCGTTGTTCTTCGCGGCGCGCAAGTGCAATGCGAGTTCTTCGCTGCGATTGAGCGCAACCATCATCGCGATGGTCAGCAGGCTGCGCGTGTGACGCGGCAAGCCTTCACGCGTCCAGATTTCGCCCCACGCATAGCGGGTAATAAAGTTCTGGAACTCCTCCGTCAACTCGGTGCGGTTCGCAAGCGACCGGTCGACGTGCGCGCTGCCCAGCACCGCGCGGCGCACTCCGAGTCCGGCTTCGTAACGGTCTTCGTCGTTCATTTTTGCTCCGTCAGGAAGTCGAGCACAGTTTTCGTGAAGGCCTCGACCTGCTCGATGTTGGAAATATGCGAGGCATCCAGTTCGACGTAACGCGCGCCCGGAATCGCTTGCGCCAGTTCGCGGCCTTGTGCCGGCGTTGCGGCCAGATCGTGGGTACCGCTGATCACCAGCGCGGGCACCTTGATGCCGGGGGCTTCGGGGCGCAGATCCGCTGCGTCGATCGCGTCGCAATTCGATGCGTAGCCTTCCTTGTCGGTATGCACGAACACGTCGCGAATCATTGCCAGAACCACCGGCTCACGCTCGATGTAGTCGGCGGTGAACCAGCGCGGCAATACCGCGTCGGCCAGCGCGAGCATGCCTTCCGTACGGGCTTTCGCGGCGCGCGGCACCCACACTTCAGGCGAACCGATACGTGCCGCCGTATTGCACAGCACGACGCGTTCGAGACGATTCGCGTGACGCGCGGCCAACGCGACGCCGGTGAGGCCGCCCATCGACAGACCGCAGAAATTCGCGCGCGCGATCTTCAGCGTATCCATCAGGCCGAGCACGTCGCCGGTCAGTTGTTCGATCGTGTACGGACCCTTCGGCGCTTCCGAGTGACCATGACCGCGCGTGTCGTAGCGCAGCACGCGGAAGTGTTTGGACAGCGCCGCCACTTGCGGCGTCCACATCGACAGATCGCTGCCGAGCGAATTCGACAACACGATCCACGGTGCATTGCCGTGACGGTCACCGTCGATTCGATAATGCAGCTCGGTACCGTTGACTACAGCGTAGGGCATGCCGGTTACTCCTTGGAAGTAGCGCGCCTCGCGCGCGCGTGATGAAGTGCCAGCGCGGCGTCCACATAAGCGTGTGCCTGGCCGACGTATTGAGCGGGATCGAGCAGTTGCATGAGGCGCTCAAGCGAAAGATGTTCGGTCACGGCGGGGTCCGCCGAGAGCACGTCGAAGAGCGTCTTGCGCTCGGCGATTGCCGCCTTGGATGCGCGCTCGACCAGATGATGCGCATCGAGCCGGCCGATGCTGTCGCCTAGTGCAAGCATCACAGCTTCGCCAAGAATCAATCCGTGCGTGACGTTGAGATTGGCGGCAAGGCGCGGGACATTCACGTTGAGACCCGCGGCGATCTGTTCGATGTTGGCGAGCGCGCCGCCTGCAAGGCGCGCGAGATCCGGCAACGCGTCCCACTCGGCTTGCCAGCCGCCAAGCGCGCGCTCGTGCTCCTGCACCATGCCGGCGAACACCGTGGCCACCAGCCCCGGCGCACGTGTTGCTGCCGTCAGCACCGCGGCGCAGCCGACCGGGTTGCGCTTGTGCGGCATTGTCGACGAACCGCCCTTGCCTGCCGCGGCGGGCTCGGCCAGCTCATCGATTTCGGTTTGCATCTGCAGCGAGATATCGCGCGCGATCTTGCCGAGTGTGCCAATCAACATGCCGAACAGCGCCGCTGTTTCAGCGATGCGATCGCGCTGTGTGTGCCACGGCAACGTGGGCACAGTGAGCTTGAGTTCTTGCGCCAATGATTGCGTCACTTGCGGCGCCGCGTCACGCAGACTCGCCAGCGTGCCCGCTGCGCCGCCGAATTGCAGCACCAGCACACGCGCGCGCAACGCATCGAGCCGCTCACGATGACGCAGCAACGCGTCGAGCCATTGCGCGAACTTCAGGCCGAGCGTGATGGGCAACGCCTGCTGCAACCAGGTGCGGCCGATCATCGGCGTCGCGCGATGGGTGGCCGCGAGTTTCGCTACGGCATCGCATGTCGCTTGCAAGCCGCTGTCGAGCAGATCGAAGGTGTCGCGCAGTTGCAGCACCGTTGCCGTATCGATGATGTCCTGGCTTGTTGCGCCCCAATGCACGTACTTCGACGCTTCGGGGTCCGCCGCTTTGACACGCGCAGTAAGTTGTTTGACGAGCGGAATCGCGAGGTTGCCGCCGAGCGCCGCGTCGCGCGCGAGTGCATCGGCGTCGAGTTGATCGGCCTGGCAGGCGCCCTCGATCGCGGCCAGCGCGCTGCGCGGAATCACGTTATGAGCAGCCGAAGCGCGCGCGAGCGCTGCTTCGACATCGAGCATCCGTTGCAGCGTGGCACGCGGCGCCCAGATGTCGTTCATCGGCTGTGTGCCGCAAAGAAGGCCGGTCAGACGGGCGCTGGAGTCGAGCATGATGGCGTCGATGAGGGTGTCGGAAGTGAAGGTTTCGCCGCGGCGATCTGGGCGTGCTGCGAGGCGCGCCACCGGCGCTTTCTACCGAGAGCGTACCGCACACGGCGATGCGGTGCATTCTGCTTCGAATGCTGACGCGACGGCTCGCTGTAACAACGTGACGCCGTGACATCGCGTCACGAGCACGAAGCTTGCCTCATGCGAGCTGCGGACATTGGCGGCTGCACGGTTTGCGCGGCCCGCATATTGGTGGCTACACGCTGCCCGGCGTGCGCATCGGCGACAGCACGTTGCGCACGCGCACATTGGTGGCAGCACGATGCGCGGCATACGCATTGCCATCGCCCGGCCAGCGGTTTGACTTCGCCACGGGCCTTCGTACGGACAGCCGCCGCGCCCGTGCTTAGGCCGCGCGAGCCGCCTGGGTGCCGTCGATCAGCGGGACGCCGGTCAGTTTGTGCAACGCATCGAAGTCGATGTCCGAGAAGATTTCGCGCACGACGAGGCCCTTGTCGGTGACGTCGATCATCGCCAGGTCCGTATAGATGCGGTCGACGCAGTTCACACCCGTGACCGGATACGTGCATTCCGCCGCGATCTTGCTTTCGCCCTGTTTGGTCAGGTGCTCCATCATCACGTAGACCTGCTTCGCGCCGATTGCGAGGTCCATGGCGCCGCCGACAGCCGGAATTGCGTCAGGCGCGCCGGTGTGCCAGTTCGCCAGGTCGCCCTTCGCCGACACCTGGAACGCGCCGAGCACGCAGAAATCCAGATGGCCGCCGCGCATCATCGCGAACGAATCCGAGTGATGGAAGTAGGCACCGCCCGTAAGCAGCGTGACGTGCTGCTTGCCGGCGTTGATCAGTTCGTCGTCTTCCTCGCCTTTCGCGGGGGCCGGGCCCATGCCGAGCAGGCCGTTTTCGCTGTGCAGGAAGATTTCCTTGTCGGCGCCAAGGTGGTTGGCCACCAGCGTCGGCACGCCGATGCCGAGGTTCACGTAAGCGCCTTCAGGGATATCCTGGGCAACGCGCTTGGCCATTTCATCGCGGGTCAGTTTTTTCATGTCGGTCTCCTCAGGCGGCGTTCGCGGATGCAAGTTCGGCTTGATGCGCAGCTTGCGGCACTTCGATCACGCGTTGCACGAAGATGCCGGGCGTGATGATGTTTTCCGGATCGAGCTCGCCGAGCGGCACCACTTTCGACACTTGCACGATGGCCGTTTTCGCCGCGCTTGCCATGATCGGACCGAAGTTGCGCGCAGTCTTGCGATAGACCAGATTGCCCCAGCGGTCGCCCTTGAACGCTTTGATCAGCGCGAAGTCCGCATGCAGCGGCGACTCCAGCACGTAGTGCTTGCCGTCGATCAGACGGGTTTCCTTGCCTTCAGCGAGTTTGGTGCCATAACCAGTGGGCGTGAAGAACCCGCCGATGCCCGCGCCTGCTGCGCGAATACGTTCCGCGAGGTTGCCTTGCGGCACCAGTTCGAGTTCGATTTCACCGGCGCGATAGAGCGCGTCGAACACATATGAATCGCTTTGGCGCGGGAACGAGCAGATGATTTTGCGCACGCGTTTGGCGTTGAGCAGCGCCGCGAGGCCGATATCGCCGTTACCGGCGTTGTTGTTGACGATGGTGAGTTCGCGCGCGCCCTGTTCGATGAGCGCGTCAATCAGCTCGGACGGCATGCCGGCCGTGCCGAAGCCGCCGATCATGACGGTCGCGCCGTCGTGGACATCGGCGACGGCCGACTGAAGTGACTCGAAAATCTTGTTGATCATGTCGAATTTCCTTTTGGGGCGCTGCGTATCGCCAGGCTCTTTGCCTTTGCAGGCAGGGGCTTGTGCGGGACGGTCTCCGGGCCGGGGCTTGCTCTTGCGTTTGTTCACTTCCGATTTGTTCGATATGTGAACATGGATTCGATTAGCGAACGTTCAGGGCGATTATGGTTGTGGTTTGGGTTGGTTGTCAAGGCGGGGGATTCCCCTTAAGGATAGGATTCGGCCTGCCCGGCGGGGTCGCTTTTGCTTGTTTTGGGGCTTTTTCTTGGTGTTGTTTGCCTGCTCGGCGTTTTGTCAGTGTTCTTGGGGCTTTGGCCTTTCCTTGTTTTGTTAGTGGTCTATTAGTGTTGCCCCTGTGCGGGGCGGCACTGTAGTGGTCCAATGACTATGGACACCTCTAAAGGGGATAATTCTCCAAACGAGGTGAGAAATGAGCAGACGGAACATACCCGAAGAATTCAAGG
>NZ_FPBH01000057.1 GCF_900116445.1 Paraburkholderia aspalathi | reverse complement strand
GGCGTCGCCCGCGAAGCCTTCGGAATAGATGACTTCGCCCGGAGCCGCTGCGCGCGACCATGGCGATCGTTGTTGATTCAAAATTCAATCCCCCGGAGAGCTGTTGCCTCGCGCATCCCGCGTCTTCATGAGGCGCGGGTATGTGCGATGGTCCTGACTTATTTGACTGGATAACGACATGCAAAACGCAAATCTTTAGCACACGAGAATCATCAGACATGCGATGCAAAGCAGGCGTTCAGGCGCAAACGTTTGGCATGCGAAAGGAGGCTCGATTACAATCATTGGCATCGATCTGACAAAAAAAATCCTTCAGGTTCATGAGACTGAAGAGCACGACAAAACGGTGCTGAACAAATGGCTCAAGCGCCAACTGAATGCCGAAGACGAGGTGCCGACGCTGAATGTGTCAAGCTATAGCACGCTTGGCGCTTCGCCGTGTTTTTTCGTTCAATGCTACCATCACTTGAATCGCACGCGTCCGGCTGGCGTCATCAGCAACAAGAAACTGCCGGTGGATAATAGGCGATTCAATCTGACAGTTACGGGTCAGTGGAATCCCCGGCGTGAGAGTGCCAGGGATCGACTCCGTCGTCCGAGATGATAAGTTAGAATGCAGCTGCGTCGAGTGCAAGAATTCCTTCTGATCCGCTAGCAGAGATGATCGTTCCTTCAAGCGCCGAAGCGTATGGAAGCAGGTGCTCGGCATAAAACTGCGCAGTCGCAATTTTTGTATTGTAGAACGAAGGGTCATCGTTCAATTTTTTCTTGGATGCGATGAGGGCGCGGGCCATTTGCCAGCCACCAAGCACGATGCCGGCAAGTTTCAGGTATGGAACGCTACCGACGAATACAGCGTTCGGATCTGTTTTCATTGTCGCCAAAATGAAGTCAACAGCTGACGCGAGCGAAGCGTGCCCGAGCGCAAGTTGACGACGCATTGAAAGGAAGGCTGCGTCGCTATGCTCCTCTAGCAACTTCAAAGTTTCGTTAATTTCGTTAAGCAGTCGCTTTGCGATCGCTCCGCCATCGCGAACCGTTTTGCGACCTACGAGGTCGTTGGCTTGGATCGCGGTGGTTCCTTCGTAAATCGGCAGGATACGCGCATCACGATAGTACTGGGCGGCGCCAGTCTCTTCTATGAAACCCATACCTCCGTGTACCTGTACTCCGAGACTGGTTACTTCCAGAGAGAGTTCAGTACTCCAGCCCTTGACGATCGGAACCATATATTCAAAGATCGCCTTGTGTTCGGCGCGGACGTTGTCATCTGAATCGCGATGAGCGATATCGCAATGCGACGCGGCAACGTAAGCTAGAGCACGGGAGGCCTCGGTCAACGCGCGCATCGTTGCGAGCATCCGTCGAACGTCGGGGTGTTCAATAATGGGCACCGCCTGCTTTGTCGAGCCGTCGACTGGGCCGCTCTGGATACGGTCGCGAGCATAAGAAACTGCGTGTTGATATGCCCGGTCGGATATGGCGACACCTTGAATCCCAACCGCGAAACGAGCCGCGTTCATCATGATGAACATGTATTCGAGGCCACGATTCTGCTCACCTATCAGGTGACCGATAGCACCCCCGTGGTCACCAAACTGAAGCACGGCTGTTGGGCTCGCTTTGATGCCTAGTTTATGTTCAATGGATGTGCAGTGCACGTCGTTGCGGTCGCCCAGCGAGCCGTCCTCCTTGACACAAAACTTGGGAACGAGGAAAAGGGAAATTCCTCTGACTCCTTCAGGCGAGCCGGGTGTGCGTGCCAGGACGAGGTGCACGATGTTGTCCGCCATATCGTGCTCGCCCCATGTGATAAAGATCTTCGTCCCGAAGATTCTGAACGAGCCGTCGGATTGTTGAACTGCACGGGTCCGTATCGCGGCGAGGTCAGATCCCGCCTGAGGCTCCGTCAGATTCATAGTCCCGGTCCAATCTCCTGATATGAGTTTTGGGACAAAGGTATTCCTCTGCGATTCGCTGCCTGCAATCAGGAGGGCTTCAATTGCAGCATCGGTCAACATGGGGCAAAGTGCGAATGAGATATTTGCTGCATGCAACATTTCGATGCATGGCGTGGCGATCAGCTTGGGGAGACCTTGTCCACCGTATGCGTCTGGATGCTGAATTCCTTGCCAACCGCTCTTGGAAAATTGTCTGAAAGCGTCGCCGAATCCGGGCGTGGCCGCCACATTTCCATCCTTCCATGCACTTGGATTTTGATCTCCGTCAACATTTAACGGGGCGACGACTTCGCCGCAGAACCGTCCAGATTCTTCAAGGATTGCTTGAATTGTGTCGACATTGGCATCGTCAAAGCCCGGCAATGTCGCAATCTTATCGATACCAGCAAGCTCGGTGAGGACGAACATCATGTCCTTGAGAGGCGCTCTGTAATCCATAGCAAACTCCGAAATAAACAAATATAGATACCGGACGTTCGGCCGGCGATATGTATGGCAATAACGTTCGTATGGGGTCGACGAGATTAAAACGGTCGATACAGGAGGAGAGGAAACGTAGAATGAGACCTCTCGACATGTGCCGATGAGACGAGATTAGAATGACGCGTTTCAAAATTCGTAGCCACGTTTGGTCAAACATTAGCGCTTATCAAATCGGAGAAGTCGACGGGGCAAAATTCTCAACGCGGTTGGACGGTTCAAGTGAAGGATCTAGACCTGCTGATTTCCGGAATAATTGACGAAACGTCTAGAGCACGTGAATAACGGGCATCGCGATGCTACCGATGTCGCCGCATCAGACATGACTCACAGCCTCGTTCTGCGTCTTAATGAGCTCGTTCACCAATTTTCTGGGCTTCTGCAAAGTCCGGCCCGTACGAACGGGACTGCACAGAAGCTCATCCGTCAAACAATCGTTCGCGGCACCGAAATGACAGGTTTGTGATGTCGTACACCCAGAACGACAGGTAACGAGGTACCTAAATGATTCGGCGGACCGGACAACTTACTCAATAGCCGAAATCGATCCAACGCGGTCGCGAAGAATAAATTTCTGAACTTTTCCCGTGGACGTCTTGGGCAATTCTCCAAACACGATCTTCTTTGGTAATTTGAATCGGGCAAGTCGAGGACGACAAAACTCCAGAAATTCTCCTTCGGTGCATTCGAGTCCTGACTTCAGTTCGATAAACGCGCAAGGGACTTCACCCCATCTGGTGTCCGGCATGGCGACTACTGCGGCAAGAAGAACGCAGGGGTGCTGGTGAAGCACGTCTTCGACTTCGAGCGAGCTGATATTCTCGCCGCCTGAGATAATTACGTCTTTGCTTCGGTCCCTGATTTTGATGTAGCCGTCAGGATGAACGATGGCAAGATCACCTGTGTGGAACCAGCCGCCAGCGAACGCCTCCGAAGTCGCTGCAGCGTTCTTCAGATAGCCCTTCATCACCACGTTTCCTCTGAAGAAGATTTCTCCCAGAGATTCGCCGTCTGGGGGGACGGGCTCGAGCGTAACAGGATCAAGAACGGCCACAGCTTCCTGCAACGGATATGACACGCCTTGGCGGCCGTTGAGTCTTGCACGCTCGAAAAGTGGCAAAAGTTCCCATTCAGGCTGCTTGGCGCACACGGCTGCTGGCCCATATACTTCAGTAAGACCGTACACATGTGTGAGTTTGATGCCAACCGATTCGCAACTCTCGATGACTGCTGCTGGTGGCGCTGCGCCCGCTATGAGTCCTTGAATAGTGTGTTCGATGCCTGAACGCATGGATGCTGGGGCAGCACCCAACATACTATAGACGATCGGTGCCCCGCACATGTGGGTGACATGGTGCTCTCTAATGAGAGAGTAGACTGTCTGAGGATCCACGCGCCGTGTGCATACGCTCGTGCCGGCCACGAGAGCCATGGTCCAGGGAAAGCACCAGCCATTGCAGTGGAACATCGGCAATGTCCAGAGATAAATCGGGTGCTGGGGCATTTGCCAGCTGATAACATTGCTACATGCGTTCAAATATGCGCCGCGGTGATGCGTTACCACTCCTTTCGGATTTCCGGTGGTACCGGAGGTGTAGTTCAGCGCGATGGCGTCCCACTCGTCCACGGGCAGGTCCCACGGATGTAGTGAATTTCCATGTTTCAAAAAGTCTTCGTAAGTGATGGCCTCTGTCGGCGCGACATCTTGTAACTGATTGTCGGGAACAGAAATGACTAGAGGCGGCCGTTCGAGAGATTTCACTGCCGCCTCGACCACGTCAGCGTATTCCAGATCGTAAAGAATGACTTTGGCATCGCCGTGCTCGAGCATGAAAGCGATCGACGCGGAATCAAGCCGTGTGTTTAGGGTGTTAAGGACTGCACCTGTGGCTGGCACACCGAAATGAGCCTCAAACATAGCGGGGATGTTCGGCAGCATCACGGCAACCGTATCGCCTTTACCAATTCCGTTCCTCGTTAATGCGCTGGCGAGCCGACGGGATCTCTCAAAAGTCTCTTTCCACGTCTGACGATGCGTGCCATAGATGATAGCGAGACGATCAGGGAAGACTGCGGCGGTTCGGTGGATAAAACTGAGGGGACTCAATGGAACATAGTTGGCACTATTTCGTTCAAGTTCGTCGTAGGGATTCATGATCTGTATTTGTTGAAGTAATGATTCGGTACATGTACGAGGAAAAAGAACGCATGAAACGGCATTCGTCCACCGGTATTTTTGTTGCTGCCTTCTATTTTTCCTTTGTCCGATGCCGTCTCGTTTTATCGGGTCATCAAGCAATCCCGGAGATTGCTTCCTTCGACCGATCATTTGCACCGATACGACGAAGTTCACAACGACGGTCTAACGAGTGATGTGCAGCGAGCACGCTCGAGAAGAAACTCATCTTCTAATCTAGTCCACCCGTCTGTTTATAGGGATGTTATTGATCAATCCGATAGGCCCGCCTAGCCGTATCGTGAAAGAGATTGCGCTTGTCTTCAGCATTTGTCCCGGAAACAAGTCGTTTAAATGCATTCCAAACCACGCCATAGCTACCGGAGCTCCGATCTAACGGAAAATTGCTTTCAAACATGCATCGGTCGGGGCCGAATGTTTCGATGACCGGTTCGACCAGCGGTCGCCAGGCGTCCGCCAGTTCTTTCGAGGTCGGTGGGGCAGGGCGCGAGACAAAGTCGTAGCCGAATACTGTCGCTCCAAGGGCGCCGATCTTCGCTGTTATATTCGGTAGTTGCGCGACACGTTTGAGGGCGGGAATCCACTCCTTGATCGTCACGTCTTGATGACCTTGATAGCCGGCGACACCTATGGGGCCGCCCAAATGATTCAGTACAATCGGGATAGACGGAAATTCGGCGGCCAGTTCGGCTACGTCATCGAGTTGAGTGTGATAGACCCACGCGTCGAAGCTGAGTCCGTGACGTCCAAGACAGGCATAGCCCTCCTTGAACATCGGATCGGTGTAGAGATGGAAGGGGGGGCGCGGCAGAATGCCGAATCGAAACGTCGCGTGACGAGTCCCATTTACTCGGACTCCGCGAAATCTCCCATCGCCGACGGCAACTTGCGTTGCAAGTACGTCGTCAACAGTATCACCGAGTCGTAGATCTGCGAATCCAACGATCGCGGCCGCCAGATTCGTCTTTGACTGTTTGGAATTGGCTTGACGAGTCACGTCAACTACAGATTCGACTTCACCTACGGGACGCATTCGCTCGAGACCGCCAGAGCGATAGTTCCATCCACATTGGACGTAAACCGTCGCGACAACGTTGTGGCCCTGACTGTCCTCGATAAGATCGGCGGGCATATAGCCGCCCCAATGCTCCGAAAAGTGATGATGTGCATCGATAATAGGGAGATCGGGCTCGATAGGATCTTCACGGCTGACGCTCAGCCAGTCTGGATCTGGGCGGGTCTGGACGATTTGCAACAGGTTTTGATCATCTTCAACACTCATTTCTGAAACTCCTCGGTAAGCTGCTCATATAGACAAAATTTCCTGCACAGCGCGCCATATCCAACCGTCGGAAGCGTAGCATCGCTCATCGGGAATTGACTTCCAGCTTCTTGAGAAGAGGAGGAAATCCGCATACTCAATTTCTTCGCTTTGCGTGTCATAGGAATACATGTAGTTACGTCTTCATCAATTTCGAGAAGGCACGTTTGGTTTAGTAAAAGTCTCGACGTGAGATTCATAGCGTCAATCACAAAACCATGCAGGGTCGTGGATATGCGATCTAGAACGTATGTACCCCATTGCAAGTCTGTACTGCCGTGCGTGTCGCGTTCGGAAACAATCACAGGTAGCGATATTCGAACGATTCGAGCTACGTAGTCCACTGGCCCGAACTTCACAAAGATGTCGCTAGACAGGACATGGACGTCCTGTTTTCCCATGTTGTCTCTGATCGAGCAGATTACGAAAACGTCTCAGTATGCATAGAGCGCCGCTTAGATCACACATCTATGCGCCGTATCTCCTTTTGTCGGGCATCGTACAGCTATGTCAAATGTGCCTCGTAATTCATGGTTCCGATAAGTAGCTTGAGCGCGATCGATGCTGACGTTAGCGGCGCCGCCGCCGAGAGGACACAGTTGACCCGCCGATCTGCCGCGCCTACAACGAGGACACGGCCGTCAGGATATTTGGTGTCCCGGACGTCAATTTGATGCAGATTCATTCCCTCCAAAGTCGTTGCGAAGATGATTGCATCTCGCATCTCGCATCTCGCATCTCGTGCTTCTGGCGAAACGAATCCGTTTCAACTCGCAATTCATCTCCATTTTCGTCAAACTTTGTTGAGCACAGACGAGGCACACAGCGCAGGCATGTATAGACGCTGGACGGACTTGAGGCAGATATCTCATCAAGTAATCTCGTCTGAGCACCACAGAACAGAGTATTGAGAAGAAGCCGAAACCGCACAATGTCGCAATGAGAATAGACTGATAGAGAAATTTTATGAGTCCGGTTCGCAGGTTGTGAGGTGATGACTTGTACAGTTTGTGGCGCGATGGGCTGCGATACGGGGCATCGCAACGCGGGTATTTTCGAGTATGTGTGCTATGCAGACGGTGTCGAGGCGTGTCGCTTGATTTTTAGTGGTGGCGCGCTTGTAGGACGCTCTTCCATAACAGCCTTGACGTGAGAAGATCGTAGACGGCGTGTGTGATCTTTCTCACGTTTTGTAGGAAGTCGGGATCTGTTGTCAGCAAATCGTTATACGATATGACTCAAACGCAACCGATGTGCTGGTCGGAGCGGTCAGACCGGATGGGCGCAATGGGATTGCTGACGCGTGTTTCGAGATGACTATTTGCTTCCGGAGCAGCGGAACGCAAATCGCATTTCTTGCTGTGCCACCACCCGCGACGGGCGGGACTATTGATCTGTGTCGATGTAGCTGCCTTCGCTCGTATCAACGGCGGCGATTGTGCAGTCGACTGGGAGATATGGTTGCCACCTCGGCTGACGCCGGGCGCTAATTGGCATTGAATTTCTTCGCGAGCCTGCCTCCGCCTGATCCCGTACACTCTGGCACTACGCACCACCGCGACCAGATAGCAGAGGTCGCGAGGCTCATCCACTGGTCTCGGAATTTCGAGGCCAACGATTACGATCGTCGAAACACGTTCATGGACCTCAAGCAACTGCGGTACTTCGTCACCGTCGCTGAAGAACTGAGCTTCAGCAAGGCGGCGACTCGACTTCACATGTCACAGCCGCCACTCTCCCAACAGATCAAAGCTCTGGAGGAGGAGATGGGTGTCGAACTGTTCTTGCGGAACTCGCGTGAAGTTCGTCTCACCCATGCCGGAACCGTATTCCTTCGGGAAAGCCGTATACTTCTGGAGCAGTTTCTGACCGCCGTCAACTCGGCCGTTCATGCGAGCGAATCAAATGCGGGCACGCTCCGAGTCGGCGTCGCAACTTCGGCCCTGTTCAGCGTCATGCCAACATTTCTCGAAATAATGAGGACGTCTTTTCCCGATATTGACGTGCTGGTGAACGACATACAATCTGACGAGCAAGCCCGCGCTGTGCTTCAGGGAGCGTTGGACATCGGAATCGTTCACGCATTGCCGGAGCGTATTCGCGTCAATCGCGCACGTGTTTTCACCGATCATCTGACCCTTGTGCTTCCGGAATCTCACGAATGTGTGGGAAAGGACGACCTCACGTTAAGCGACCTCGCAGATGAACCGATGGTGACGCTTGCGCGAAGCCACGGTCCGTCGATCTACGACGCCGCTATCTCGGCGTGTACGCGTGCCGGATTTAGTCCACTTATCAAGCATTCCGCCCGAAGTGCATTCACCATATTCCAGATGGTATCCATGGGTTTCGGTTTCGGACTTGTTCCCGCATCGTACAAGTCGGCGTGCTATCCCGGGGTGGTGCTTCGGGAGCTACCGGATGACGGTCAGAATCTGTTGCGTCTGGAGCTAATCTGGAGCGACCGGCTCGGGGCCGATCTCGCTCGTAAGGTCGTTGCAGAACTTGCGCCAAAACTCGCCGGAGCTTTGGCGCGATCGCAATCCGGCAAGACCGTTTAAAGCTCGCCTAACGTCGACGCCACACGCCCGTCGACCACCCTGATCACCACCGGGTGATAGTTGAGGCCGTAACCGGCCTCCTGAGCCGTACAAAGCACGTCGTGAGTGTATCGAGCGATACGTGGATGGAAGTCCACCTGTTCGGCCAGTTGCAGTGCCGTTGACGCATCCTTGATTGCGTAGTCCACAGGGAAAGCCTTTTCCGGGAAGCTGTCCGGAACAAGACACTTCATGCCATGGTTGCGAAGGATGAAACTGTCCGCTGAACTGCGGGCGAGAGCGTCGAAGAGTTGTTTTCCGTCCATTCCCGCACGACGTCCGATTGTCAAAATTTCGGAAAGGGCATTGATGGTCATCAAAGCCATCATGTTGTTCAGGACCTTCACAATCTGCCCACAACCAACATCGCCGCAATGCAAAACGTCGCTTCCCATGTGCGCAAGGAATGGCTGTACGGTCTCAAATAGCTCGTGGCTACCTCCGACCGATATGAACAATGTACCTTGTACGGCCGCTTCTTTCGTGCGTGCAACGGGAGCATCCACGAATTGAATGTTTGCTGCAGCTAGACGTTCCGCGAGCAATCGCGTGCGCGCAACGTCGCTGGTGCTCATATCCACGACCAGGATCGGACGGCCTAGGTCTAGAAGGGAAGCACAGACAGCCTCGACTTGCACGATCGAAGGGAGCGACAGGAAAATCACGTCTGCTTCAGCGCCGACGGCTTCCACCGAATCTACGGCAATGGCCCCTGCGTCGACCGCACGTATGAGACGTTCCGAATCGAGGTCGTGCACATAGACTGGAACACCGGATTTGCGTATCAGATTCGCGCACATGGGTTCGCCCATGACGCCTAGCCCCACGAATCCGAGTCTCAATTTCCTGATAGAAGGAGAAGTCACTTCAGCTATCTCCTGTCAGAGCTTGGCGGAAAACGGATCGCGTTCTGCGCTTGAGAAGTCGATCATGACGTTCTTGGTCGTCATGAATTCCCGCAATCCGGCCTCTCCGCGTTCGCGGCCAATGCCGGACTCCTTGAAACCGCCAAACGGGGCTTGCGCAGCGACGGCGCGGTAGGTATTTACCCATACACTACCCGCCTGTACTTCGCGACTCACTCGCATAACTCGTGAGATATTCTGGGACCAAATCCCGGCTGCCAGGCCATATCGCGAATTGTTTGCAATCGCGATAGCCTCTTCCTCGGTATCGAAAGGAATTGCGGCCAGGACCGGACCAAAAATTTCCTCTTGCGCGAGATGACTTTCATTGCTCACGTTCGAGAACACCGTTGGTTCAATGAAGAACCCGTTATCGAGACCCGCGCCGTTAGCACGGCTCCCGCCGGTGACCAGGCGCGCACCCGCAGCCTTAGCCGATTCAATCGCGCCAAGAATTCTCTGCATCTGCGGTTCGTTAGCTGCTGGGCCCATATCCGTGCTGGAATCGAGCGGATTTCCCATGCGGATGTTGGCTGCGCGCTCTGCCACGCGCCGCACCACTTCGTCATAAACGCCGCGTTGTACCAGAAGACGTGAGCCAGCAATACAGGTCTGGCCCGTAGCACCGAAAATTCCGGCAAGCGCTCCGACAACGGCTTTATTAACATCGGCATCGTCAAAAATGATGTTCGGCGACTTTCCGCCCAGCTCGAGCGTGACCGGAACCAGACGTCGACCCGCAGCCGCCGCAATCTCACGACCCACTCCAGGACTTCCCGTGAAGCTGACCTTCGCCACTCCTTCGGCATTGACCAAAGCACGCCCTGCTTCGGCTCCGCCGGTGATGACATTAAACACCCCCGGCGGGAAGCCCGCTTCCTCGACGAGGGCAGCGAATTCGAGCGTGGACACTGATGCATGCTCGGATGGCTTCACAACGACGCAGTTACCAGCAGCAAGTGCCGGAGCGAGCTTGTTGGCCAACAGTGATAGCGGTGAATTCCATGCCGTAATCAGGGCAACAACACCATACGGCTCATAAATCAAGTAGTCGAGGGTGTCGCGTTGGTCAAGCGGAATATGTTGACCATAGAGCTTGTCAGCGTAGCCGGCGGCAAAGCGAAGCTGACGTCCCACCCATTTCATTTGCGGGAAAGTCTCTCGCACTATTTTCCCGTTGTCGCTACTTTCGGTAACGGACATACGCTCAGCAGATGCCTCGATCAATGATGCGAGCTTCAGCATCATCCCGGCTCGAGCAATCCCGGAGGTTTGACGCCATGTCTCGCGATAGGCACTTTGCGCTGCGGAAACGGCGGCAGCGACGTCTTGCGCGTCGGCTTCGGGGACGGAGGCCCAGCCTTCACCCGTATAGGGATTCACGCTGATCAGCCTGCGGCCGCTGTGGCCATCGACATATTGGCCGTTAATGTAAAGCTTGTGCTCGATCATGCTGTCTCCTGCGGGTTATCTCAAGCGCGTGTAATGGAGCCGCCCTGTGTATCCGGGCGGCGATGCCTAAAAACCGAATTTAGTGTCAGTGTGCGGCTTTCGTCCAATATGTATTTCGTCTTTCAGCTATTCGAGTGTCGACTGCGCAATCCTCAGTCGTGGGAGAACGTATGCCGGCGGCCATTTCTATGCGATTCTGGAACGCAAAGGAGAACAAAATAAGTTGCGGCGAAATTAGACGAAAGATCGATGTTCAGGGACCGAAGGAGTGGCTAGGACGCGATGGCGCATCGGTATTGTCACAGTCGGCATCAGAGTGGTTCCGATATTTACGCATACATCAACGCAAGCTTGAGTATTGAGAGACTACGTGTTTCCCGGGAAAATTGAGTACGCAGGAATGCGCGCACGGTGTACACACAATGGATGAAGAGGAAAATCTGGCGGGAGCGAGCGTCCACCACATGGAATGGCCGAGCGGGTCCCACTGGCGTGGACTGCCGCGCGCCGCGTATGCGTGTGTCTGCGCATCGGCAGGCGTACCCTCCACGGAGTCAGTCTGTGGTTTGGTCCAGCCGTTCGATGAGAGGTCCAAATTCGCGGTGCAAGTGCTCCCGAAAACTCTGAACTGCCGGTGTTTGTGCAACCTTGGGTGCCGTGAGTGTTCCGTATCGTCGCACGTGATGAAAATTCTCCATCGTGACTATCACTCGGCCAGCTCGAAGGTTCGTTTTCGCCACTGAGCGCGGGAGAAACGTAATGCAACTGCCAGCATCAAGCAGTCCGAGCAGGGTAGGCATGGTACCCGTCGTGCCTGCTTCAAACTCGGTACCGAGACGGTGAAACTCAGCAGCTAGGTGCTCCCTCAGGCTCGAATAGCGGTTCAGGAGATTTATACGGAATGGCAGGATGGTGGAAAGGGGAATCTGCGACATTCCAGACAACGGGTGCTTCGCGGGCACCATCAACACCAAAGCTTCTTCAGCGAGACAGCGGAACAGAAGATGATCATGATCGCTGTCGACGCCCGCTACCGCTACATCTGCTCCCCCGTCATTTATCATACGAAGAAGTTGATCGTAGGGCACGTCACGCAACTCCACCTCAACGTCGGGATATCGCTCCTGATACGATTGCAGAACCCACGGCATGAAAGTCGCGCCGATCATTGGAGTGACAGCAACGACGACCCGGTTGCGAGCGGCTTCCGACCGGTCGCGAAATTGCTTGAGAACCTCATATAGTCCGGCGAGTGTTTCCTCCGCAGCCACCTTCAGCAATTTCCCGTCTTCAGTGAGTTCCAGACTGCGGGTTGTGCGTCGCAACAATTTCACGCGTAATACTTCCTCCAAGCGTTTAATGCGGCTGGAAGCTGACGGTTGGGAGATGCAAAGGCGATCGGCAGCCTTGCTGAATGAGCCTTCCTCGACCACTACGAGAAATGTTTCCAGTTCGGGAAGGTGGAATCTGACCTGCGGTTGCGGCGGTTTCATGTGTGCGTGCGGGGACCCGAAGTAGTGTCGAGAACCAAGGGAATACCCCGCGCGTGAGTTCCGCACAACGCGGAGCTTCCCCCAGACATTGTTTGCGGAGTGTTACATCAAGAAGCCGTTGATGCAAACGTTGCCTTTTCTTCGTATCACCCGGACGCATCTCACTGGGCTTCCAGTTCTACGTCGAGCAGCCGCACGTATTGCTGCCCACCGTGCATGTCTCGCTCGACGACCCCGCCCTGTGGGTACAAACGTGGATATGAAATTTTAACGACTCGCAGCGTAGGCAGGGAAAAATACTTGATCAGGTTGGGATCAACGCCGTACAGAGCGGCGATGGCGTTGGGCTGCAAGGCCGGCGCCAGATGGTAGCGCTGGAAACTGGCATCGTCCGGGAAGCGCAAATCGATGGTAATCCAAAACGGTCCCGCGTTCTTCGAGCGTACCTGGTTACAGACTTCAATAATCTTAGGCATGCGCCACCTCCGTATTTACAAACTGAAGGCGTACGAGTTCCATAGGGTGATCGACATGCACAATGTGATTGAGTTTGAACTCATAGACTTGGCCGCGCTCAAGCTCCGCCGGTGAGAACGGGAAAGCATAGCTCGGCAACTCAAGGCTAGCCTCGACCTGCAGATGGAAAAACCATGGATTGCAGGTTTTTGCGATTTGCGTCGCGATGGCCTGGGTCTCTGCGGTCGCAACAAACATCAAGCCGATCTCGCGTGGTGGTTGAGCTGAAGCGCTTACGGGCAAACCGCTCACGGCATTCCAGCCATAGGGACGAAGCGAGATGTCGAAATTCCCGCTACGTGCGCCCATCGTTTCCCCAACACGTGCCGTGAGAACCTCGTGCATGTGGGCAACGAAACGGTCGATGTTTGCGAGTACTTTCGGATCCTCGATTCCAACGAGCATGATCGTCTGATAACTGCCGCCGCGCGCACCTTCGAGCTTCATTGTGTACGGACGCGGGTCGAAACGTGAACCTGTTACATGCACCACGCGGTCGTCGATCGCCACATACTCAGCGTCTGTTACGTCGAGTACGCCGCCCGGCTCGTACAGGACAAACGGATCGCTATTCTCGTAGAGCATGTGCGCGAACACGGTTTCCTCAGTACAACGGCTGTGTGCGGCAAGAGGTTCGACCGTGAAATGCTCGGCGCCCACGCGTATCATCACACCCCCTTCGCGCGGGTGAGTTGTGCAAAGCGCACCGCATTCAGCGATTTTCGCCGAGTGCCATGCAGGTCCCGCGCCGGCGCCTCGCATTAGTGGAACAGCGGCTAGGACAGCCGTGTCAGTCGTGCGCCCACCGAGAACGATGTCGGCCCCGGCCTGTAGGGCCTCTATGTAGGGCTCGACGCCCATCAGGGCAACGATATGGTCGCACGAGCGGAAATCTTCCGGGTTCGTGTCTTGTAACGGTGCGAGGGGAGTAATTCGGCCAGCCTGGGCGCGTTCGGCCATGCTTTCGGGAGACTGCTCGGAGTAAAGCAGCGCGATCCGCGGAGTCAACCCGTGCTCGTGTGCGATATCTAGTGCTATGTCACGCATCCATTCGAGTGCCTCGTCATTGCCGGAGGTCCCACAGGAGCCGATGACGAGCGGAATGCCCGCCTTGGCTTGAGCCCGCATCAGAACCGACAGATCATGCCGTACAGCATCGCGTGAGTATTTTGCTCTCCCGGTGGCTAGATAGGCAGGCCCGCTGTCGGTTGACCCAGCATCGACGGCGATAGCGTGAGCATCGGGAAGCGCCGCGAAAATGTCGTTCTCCCGAACGCCGATGCCGAGGGCGCCACAGGGGACAAGCACATTGCACGTAGAGGCAGACGCCGCAGTAGATGACGAGAAGTTTGAAGAGGGCATAGTCTCAGGGCACTAAATGTTTCGCCTCTCGCGAGGCAGTGGTAATGCTGACTGCGTTCGGGCTGGTCAGCAACACGATCCAGCGGAAATGCACGCCGTTTGTTCTGGAGGCTTCTTCGCGCGCTCTCCGCGGTTGTATGTTTCGCCAACCAGCTGGTACGATGAACTACCGTTGACTTCCGATCAGGCCGCTCCGAAATAAGTCATACCGCCATCCACCGGGATAACGGTTCCAGTAATATATCGGGAGATGGGAGAGGCAAGAAACACGACCAGCGGGGCGAGATCAGAAGGTTCGCCAAAGTAGCCGATCGGCACATTCGCATCGACGAACTCAGAACGTTCCTTCGGTGGATACATTCTCGCAATCTGCTCGCTCTCGATGCGGCCGGGCGGCACGTTATTAACCGTGATACCTTCACGGGCAACGTCGCGAGATAACCCTTTCGCCCACAAGTGGACGGCTGCCTTTGCAGCGATTGCTCCGTTGATCCCACGCGGCTCCATGATGCCGGTGATGTTGATAATTCGACCCCATCGAGCGCGGCGCATTGCCGGTAGGACTTCGCCTGTCATGCGGCGCACCTGTGTGAAATTGAGTGAAAAAGACTCTTCCCACGCCTCTTCGCTGGCATCAATGGGCAACGGTCTTGACCCGCCAGCGCAATTGACGAGAATTTCGATGTCGCCGATCGCGGCTGCAGCTTCTTTCGCAATCCGCTTGACTTCATCCGCTTCAGTGATGTCGCCGGCAATCGTCACGGGCCGATGATGGCCAACACGTTCGATCGAATCGGCAAACTTATCGAGTGCGTCGGAGCGTCGAGCGGTAGCCACCACGCGAGCTCCCTCCCGGGCCAGCGACTCTACGATACTTGCGCCGATGCCTGCACTAGCTCCGGTGACGAGGCAGCGTCGACCTTCCAGTTTCAGATTCATGTTTGTTCTTTAAGAATGGACTCTGCTCGCTGAGGCGTCTGTCATTCGCGACCAGGAGTCGAGAGAAAACGTGTCTCGATCGCGAGCGGGTGAAATTCGTCTAGTCACCACCTCGCGCTCAAGTCCGTCACGTCGAGACACTGCTTGGCGAAGACGCGCGAGACTTACGCGTGAATACTGCCGGAGCTTGTTGAACAGGACCTTATTTGGATGTTTTCCGACTGCCCAACTTCTGATAAAAATCGAGCATGGCCACAATGTCGCGTCCGAGATTACCTGTCGCCATACCCAGCGAGATCATTTCCCGGACGGTCGAGGCAGCTGGTGTGGGTTGCTGGATCTGACGGCCGAGCTCGATGCCCAAGGCAACGTCTTTCTCGCCGAGCTCCATCCGGAAGGGTGCTTTGTCGTAGAAGTCGCCAGCGATGGCGCTCGGGAAGCGCTTGATGAACTGATGCGACCGCCCGCCGCTTTGCGACAGGATTTCGAAGAGTTTCTCCGGATCCACGCCCGCAGCAGTTCCAAGAGCAAATGCTTCTGATGCGATTACGAGATTGCCCATCGTCATCATGTTGTTGACAATCTTAACGGCCTTGCCCGTTCCGATATCTCCCGTCCAGTGACGTGAACCGGCCAGGCAATCAAGAATCGAGTCGACCGCACTGATGTCTTCTTGGCGCCCACCGGTGATGAGCACTAACTCGCCTTTGAGTGCATTGGCCGGGTCTCCGCTCACCGGTGCATCGATCATCCGGATGCCGCGTTGGTCTGCAGCTGCGGCGATTTCGCGCATCGTATTAGGGTCAATTGTACTGAGCTCGATGCCAATCGCCCCCTTGCTGGCGTGTTCCAGAATCCCGCCGTCGCCCAGCCACGCCTCGCGCGTTATGGGCGGATTCGGCAGACTGCTCAGGATAACCTCGCGGTCCTTCAGAGCATCAGCAAGTTCCGAAGCAACAGCGATCCCATCCTGAGCGGCGAGGGTGCGACTCGCTTCGCTGACATCGTAGCCGATTACGTCAAAGCCAGCTCGCTTCAGACAAATAGCCATCCCACGGCCCATCTGACCGATTCCTACAACAGCAACACGTTGCTGAATTTCATGTCCCACGTTCGTCTCCTCTGAATGAGCGCAATAACAGTCGCAGAATTGAGTATTTCTCAAGAGTAGTGTTGTCTACAACCTCGCTGATGTAATAAACCTATAGGCATGTTGAATAAGACGGGATGTGATGTCTGACGATTTGCCTTCGGGGCAGCGTTGCGGACACGATTCATGGGGCCTGGGCTGGATACCGATCTGTCGAAATCTCGGAAATTTGGCGGCACTTCAGGTCAAAATTTTCGAAACATGTTCCGGCATCTTTTCGCGTCAAATCGGGCGACGTCTTCCATTGGACACCGATCGATATCGGAGCCGATGACTAGTGTGGTGAATTAAAAGTTCGCCGAATCTTAGGCGATACGCATCGCCGGTCTTTCCCGACTCGGTGGGAATATGCGCCAAGCGCCGTCTTGGTGACGAAAAAAGAACAGTGCAACAGGACCCGCCATCGTTAATGTCTCGACGCATACGTAACATATGTGTTTGGATCGCCTGTTTCTGAACTCAGTGACCCGAACGCCGATCGCCGGATCCGGGGCGAGCCAATGCTCGACCATCTCGCGCAACGAGTTTCTCGCACTATCCACGACTTTTTCTCCATTTCACTTGATGCCACGATCCTGCTCGCGCACGTGTGACACATTTTGTCCCTCACTGGCCGGGTTCTTTCCGTCAATTGCAATGTTCAACTGCGAACTTCTAACTCAGGACGCTAACCGCGCGGTGCAAGACGACAGTGCGCTTTGGAACGGGAACTTAGCTTGTCGTTCGATGAACGAGGAGGAGCGATTTCTATCACAGCGCGAAAATTGGCGACGACAGCAAGCTCGCTTTTGCTGATAAGCATTGAGCGTGGGGGCATTGACGCGCGTCAAGTTGAGACATTGCGACTGGCCGAGGAGCGGGAAGAGGCCGTTAGCGCCCGGCAGATGCCAAGCAGTCCGGCGCAACATGAGTCTTCCCGATGCCGAACGTGATTTTTTCGGCTGACTCAGTCCTGGGCTGCGACAGTCTCGAAGCTGTAAGTGCCGGCACGCGACGGGAATCCACCACGCACTGTCCCACCGCGTTGATCCAGGTAGATTGCCGACATCAACGGGCTCAATTCACGGCTGTTAGGTACAGAGAGCCACATGCGCAACAGATGTCGTTTGCGATCATCTTCCTCGTAATCCTCAAACTTCGTGCGAGCGTGATATGCGACGTGATTGTTGAGTAGTTGAATGTCACCCGGCTCAAACATCATTCCGAAATGGAAGCGCGGGTCATTCGCAAGCTGATTGATGAGCGACATTGCCTCCAGTTGCTTATCCGTGAGCGGCGGAAGTTCTGGGAAGTGCTGATGGGCAGCCATGATGTGCGGCTGGATGTAGCGGCACGCGAATTTATTTTTATGTTCCGTGTAGAGGGGCTGCAGATAGTAGGGCTTGTCTGTGGGTTTTTCCTGACCCTTCCAACTCCAATAGAAGGGCTGATAAAGGACGTCCAGAAGATCGGGCCGAGTTGCGGCGATTTCGTTTCGGATGGCGACGGAGCTGCAGATCATGCTTTTTCCGCCGGACTTCGCCTTGCGCATCACCATCAGGGCGACGACGTCACAGGTGTCGCTGTGGAAGGGCAATTCCTGCTTTGACATATAGCCGCGGCCAGTAGCGGCATTGACGTCCGCGCCAAAGTTTCGCACGTCGCCGAGGTAGTCTCCGCGACTGCTCTGAGACACAGCGGTACCCAGCCACTTGCCCATGCCCCAATAGAGGAGTCGAAGCTCGTCGCGCGAATAGTTCTCCGCCTCAAGGCCGCGGAGAGTAACGATGCCGCGTCCGGTTTCTAGCCGCTCATGAATCTCGGGAACAAGTCTGCCGAACTCAGGCAACGCAAAGTTCTCCTTGGTGAGTTGATCGATGCGCAGGCCGTCGGCATTGGCTGACTGCAGCGCGTTATCAAACTCGCGAAGCTGGCTGTCCCCTAGCTGGATCAGCCATTCGGCTTCGTCGACCATGTCTTTGGCTTCCCAGGCGAAGGGTCCGTTGTAGGCTGTATTCATCATTTTTTTCCGATTTTGAGCTACGTTGAACATTGCGTTTCCACGGGAAGAAGTCTGGTCGAACCACGTCACTCAGACAATCTCAAATAATCAATGCACATATTGCTAGGTCCAATAAGTGGCGTGTGTGCAAGTACGACACCAAACAATAGGTCTCGATCCGGGTGATCGGCCACAGTCGTATGCGAGAGGTGGTCGGGGGGGGGCAAGCTGTTATGGAAGCTCTGTGATCATTGCGATTGATCGCACGATTTGCGCAAAGAGCAGTCTAGAACTCCTATGATTTGACCGCCTGAGCGACGGTTGACGCTCTTATTAAATGCTCTGGAGGAAGAATCTCCAGTGCAGTATTCATAGTGACTTCATCGTATCTCTCAAGCAAGATTCAGCTTGGGATCAGAATCCGATACTGGTTTTTTGCTCAGGTTGCCGGATGCTGCCTGCGATGTGTCAAGCATTTCATTTCGATTGCTTGCGGAGTCAGCCTGATTGTGATCTACGCTAGGACCGGTAAGGATCTGGAGACGCGCAGGATTCGGGCGCTTGTTTTGGACGGCGATGCGCCGAGCGCAACAGTTTCAGCTACAGATAAGTTGGTGGGATCGGGAGAACGCACGTCCGCGAAGCCGTAATGATGAGGACGCGCCGCTGGCGAGTCAAACGGATTGGGAAGATGCAGGTTTTCGAACCGTGATGAACATGTTGGTAGGAGTCGTGCGTGTCGCTGATCGCAGCCGCCGATATTCCAATTAGTCAGGGAGATTCACATTTAGAAATTGCGGAATTCTATGAGGGTGATTTCAAGATTGGCCAACGGCCACCCAGGCTTCGAGTAAGCGCCTCAGCTGACGCAAGTAGTATCGGACGCATTCGCACAATGGCTTCATTGGAATATCGTTCTCGAGCTCCGGAAAGTGAGAGTGCCCCGAGAAATTGGCCAGCCGGGCCAAACACGGGGCTTGCGATTGCGGCGCAAGACGGATCGCGTTCGCCGAACGTTGTCAAACTTAGAGGGCTGTTTTGCGGTGGAGCACTTCCCGAGTGAGGATAAAATATCTCAATGATTTTGCCGGGGGCTCCAAGATGCAGTGGCAACAAGTCGCCCGCTCTTATGTTGTCAAGCGTCGGATGCCGCGAGTCGATCCGGAATAGGCATAGTCGCTGCTCATCATCGTAGGGCACGTGGAAAGACGCGCTTTCGGTTCCCTGCGCAATCATCTGATTGAGAGTTTCGACAACGCGATCTTTCAGACTATGGCCGACCTCGTATGCCCGTCCGAGCAGAAAGGCAAATGGACCAATTTCATATTTTAAATCAAATCTTTGAACAACGATCGCGGACTTCTCAAGTGAAGCGAGAAGTCGAAGAACCGTACTTTTGTACAACCCGGTGGTTCGCGCAAGTTCTGATAGCGAGATCGGTGTCGTTGCATTTGCAACAGCCGAAACAATCGCAAACGCTCGATCGACGGCAGCAACGCCGGGTTCGGTGTTTTCAGACCTAGAAATAGACGGATTAGGAGTGGATGATTCGGGCATACGGTACGGCCGGAATTTATCAAAATTTCACTATGTCTGAAACGGCGGGCGGGTCGGCCGCGCGCCAACAGGTGTCTAAAGCCTGATTCGCGAAGCCTACCCGGCGAAACATCCGGGCACGTCCACTGTGTGCGGCAAATCAGCGTCCATATTATACTCGTTTGTCAGTTCTGCCCCCGCAACAAGCCGTGAGAACGTGCCGACCATTTCGCCAGTCAATGCCGGCGAAATGGTTTCGTTCGTCAGATTCAGAACTTATGCCGCAGACCGAGGCGGACCAACACCTGGTTTTTTGACGTCGAGGCGTCGGGTGCCGATGAACCTCCTGCGCCAAACGAGTCAGGAGCGATGGATGCAACCGTAGCATCCCCAGCCGCACGTTGATAGACTCCAAGTATATAGACGTCAGTGCGCTTGCTCAGGAGGTAGTCAGCCATTAGCTGAAACTGGTGATATTTGGGGCTGGCATCGGTTGAACGCAGCTTGCCGTCCGTGAAAGTGTAAATGCCGGCGAGCGAGAAAGCCGGCGTTATGTAGTAGCTTCCATTGACTTCAAAGTTGTTGAAGGTAAGGCGATCAGTCGCCGAGTCGAATTCGGAATGGCTATAGACAACGCCGACCTTGCCACCGTTGAAAGAATATGTCCCGCCTGCCGCGACAACATTTGAGCGCGTAACCGCTGTGGCAAGCCCGTTGGCTTGAAGGGCAGAAGTCCGAGTAACGTTGATATAGTCACCTGATACTGCGCCCAACGTGTTGCTGTTAGGTGAATTCAGGTGCATGTATCCGGCGCCAAAATAGAACGAACCAGTGGTGTAAGAAGCTCCCAGGCTCCACAGCCGATTGACAGAAAATCCGGAATCTGCTGCACCTGTGCTTGCGCTGTTACTGAATCCGTACAATCCGCCGAACTTCAGTCCGTGAAAGTCGGGACTGGCATATTTGACTGTATTGTTTATCCGGAAATCGTTGTCAAGATTGTCGTTGTCAAATGGACTTGCGATAGCTGTGTAAGGGATACCGCTTGTCGGCTGAACATAGTCCACAATGGAATCATATTGCCGTCCGAATGTGAGGCCACCGAGGGTGTTCTTGCTCAGGCCTACCCATGCCTGGCGTCCAAAAAGACGTCCGCCTTGTCCTAATGTGCCGTTGGACAGCGAAAAACCGTTCTCCAGCTGGAAAATCGCTTTCAGACCGTCGCCTAGGTCCTCCACGCCCTTCAGACCCCAGCGATTTCCCTGAACGACACCGCTTGTCATCAGAAAATTCGATTTCCCTTTGTCGTTGTTGACGTAGTTCACGCCCGCATCAACAAGGCCATACAGCGTCACGCTACTTTGTGCGTGGGCTGCGCTCGCACATGCACCTAGCACCACGACAGATAAAATACGCTTTTTCATTGAAACATCTCCAGGTTATGTTGTTAAACATTGCGGCAAATCTTCTGCTTCTTCGTATTGCATAGTTGTGCTAATGAAAAACGGCGAGATTTATATTCAATGAAATGAATTCAATCTACGCTGTTGATCAAACTAACTGCTTTTCGTCGTCACACATGTCGTTTGGACGGCAAAAACGTAGGATCCTAGAAATTTGACCGTCTCCGGATTTGAGAAAGTCAAAACATTTAATTCATTAGTCGGTAGGCTGGAAAGCACTCAGTGAGATGGCACATGATCGCGAGGATTGAGTATCTACTTAGTTTTATCGATCTCGCTTATATAGATTTCGACGTCGAACGACGCGTAGTTCGTTGTCGTTCATGCGAAAGAGCACGCAATTTTTGAGTGTCCAGAAGAGATCATTTCCTTGTCGAGCCACATTGCGATGCGTGTTTGAGTAGTTTCAACGCGTACTATCCAATTTGTTATCGTTTCCCGTGAATCCGATTGTGCCTTTTATCGTGAATCAGTGGTAATGGGGTGAGGAACTGGTCTTGTACACAACTCATAGTCCCAGGTAAGCTTTTTGTACCATCGGATCCGCGAGCAACTCAGCGCCCGTACCAGTTCGCGTGATACTCCCCTGTTCGAATACATACGCGCGGCGAGAGAGTTTGAGCGCAAGACGTGCGTTTTGCTCGACCAGCAGAACAGAAAGACGCATCTCCTGATTGAGCCGCTCGATTGCGTCGGCGATCTCAGCGACGATCTTTGGTGCGATGCCTAGCGAAGGTTCGTCGAGCATCAAAAGCTTGGGTTGCGCCATCAACGCTCGACCGATCGCCACCATCTGCTGCTCGCCACCTGACAGGGAGCCGGCCTGCTGACGTCGACGTTCGGCGACTCGAGGAAAAAGCGCATAGACGAGCTCAAGAGTGGTCCTGATCTTGATACGCGAGCGAACCGTATGAGCTCCGACCAGCAGATTCTCCAGCACACTCATGTACGGAAAAAGCCTGCGCCCTTCCGGAGAAAGTGCAATTCCGTGAACGACGCGCCGCGCCGCGCCGAGTGCCTGGATCGGCTCGTCATCCCAGTAGATTTTTCCGTTCGCCGTTGGGATGATGCCCATCACTGCTTTAAGGGTCGACGATTTGCCCGCACCGTTCGAGCCGATAAGGGCGACGATTTCGCCATTTTCAACGCGAAAGGTCGCGTCACGTACGGCCTCGATCTGGCCATAGCGGACAACGAGAGATTGGGTTTCAAGCGTGGGCATGGTCCGGTGCTCCCAGATAGGCTTCAATTACGGCGTGGTCGTCTCGGATCACTGAAGGTGCGGCATCTGCGATTTTGCGGCCTTGGACCAGGACGACGATCCGGTCGCAAAGATCCATCACGAGTGCCATATGGTGCTCGACGAGCAGAAGAGTCAGCTGACGTTCGGCGCGCAGCGTGCGGAGTAGCTTGCCAAACGCGATACATTCCTCCGGATTCAAACCTGCGGCGGGCTCGTCGAGCAAAAGCAGGGACGGGCGTGTCGCGATGCCGATAGCCACTCCTAGTTTTTTCTGGAGGCCATACGGAAGCGTGCCAGCCAAGGTATCGCGATGCGTGCCAAGATCGGTTATCTCGAGGACTTCGGCGACTTCGCGTCGGAGACCGTCTAGATGCGCGTGTCTCGCGGCGCCTACCCCAGGCAGCCACATTGATCCGGGCAACGTTGAAAGCGCGCCTCTATATATGTTTTCAGCGACCGTCACTCCGGGATAGACTGAGGCCGATTGGAACGTGCGCGCGAGACCACGCTTGACAACTCCGCTTGGGGGCAAACCAGTGATATCGCTGCCATCCAGGGTAATCGTTCCGCCAGTTGGCTTGAGTGCGCCGCTGATCAGATTGAAAGCAGTGCTCTTGCCGGCGCCATTAGGCCCGATCAGGCCGACGGTTTCGCCCGTGGCAACGTGAAACGTGAGATCCTGCACAGCCTTTAGTCCGCCAAATCGCTTGGAAAGCCTGTCTACGTGGAGAAGAACAGAAGTCTGGGAGTTCATTGAGCCGATTCTCCAGGGATTGCTGAGTGACCAGCATGTTTTCGCTGGAATTTCGCCTGCAAGCTGGCGAGACCACGAGGCATGAATCGCAGCATCAGGATCAGCGCGCAGCCGTAAAAAATATTCTGCATCTGTACCGCGCCGCGGAAAAGCTCGGGCAGCGGCGTCATGATGAGTGCACCAATGAACGGGCCGAGAACATAACCGCGACCGCCTACAACCAGGATGATAATCATGCCGACCGATAGCATAAAATTGAACGTCTCAGGCGATACGAAGCCGATATAGTGAGCAAACATCGAACCACTCAACCCCCCGATCGCGCTAGCTACGGCAAATGCAGCATATTGCGTGCGACTCACAGACAGGCCGCTCGCTTCGGCTAGCGGTGCGTTTTCACCAACCGCATCAATACGGTGGCCAATCGGAGACCGGAAGATCGCGTGCGATGCCGCAATGCATAGGAGCGCTACAGTGGCGGCGAAAAGATAGAATGAGAGTTTCGAGTCCAATGTGATATGGCCGAAGGCAGCCGGCAGGATTCCGACAATTCCGTTCGCGCCACCCGTTACGTCTTCCCATTCCAGCAATGCCAGTCGCACCAATTCTCCGAAAGCAAACGTGATCAGCACAAAATAGATTCCGCGCAATCGTAGGATCACCACACCGAGAGCGAGCGCGACCAATGTAGAGGCCGCCATGGCACCCAACGCGGCGACGGGGAATGGCATACCAAGACGCAAGGACAGCAACGCCGAAGCATAGGCACCGATCGCTATGAAGGCGCCATGACAGAGGGAAGTCTGACCTGTTCGGCTTAGCAGCGATAGACCGGTCGCACTCACCGTATTGATCGCGATGAGGATGGCCATGTGCAAGTAGAAAGGCTGCGACGATATCAGGGGCAGCGCCGCGATGAGCACAATGACAAGCGCGACGGCAAGCGGCTTGCGGTGAGGGCTACATTTCCCGTCGCTGCCTGCGGAAGCAGCGATGTGGCCTGTGCCGGGTAATGACGTGGGAGATTGGATTTTCATGGCAATAAGTTCAGGCGGTTTGTTTGCCGAGCAGGCCAGTAGGACGAACGGTCAGGATCAGCATGACCAGAACGAAAATGGCAATGTCCGAAACGTTGCCGCCGAAATATGTGCTACCAAGGCTTTCGGCAACCCCAATGAGTATGCTGGCCAAAGCGGCACCGGGAATGCTGCCAAGACCGCCAAGAATCACGACGATGAAGGCTTTGAGCAGCGGTGTCTCGCCGATGAATGGCGAAACCGAAAAGAGCGGTGCCATCAATGCCCCTGCGATTGCCGCGAGTCCTACGCCGATCCCGAACCCAAGCGGATAAACGAGTTTTGCGCGAATGCCTTGAACCGTGGCCACTTCCATATCCTGCACGACGGCGCGCAAAGCGCGCCCCCACCGGGTCCAACCGAGAAAGCCATAGAGGACAATCAGTACCGCGAGTGAGAATCCGACCACGACGAGACGTGAGATGGGTAAGGTAATTGGCCCCAGTTCGAGCGATCCATCGGCTACAGAAGGCATGAATTGTGGGTCCGGACCGAAGGCAATCAACGCTAGGCTTTGCAGTACCATCGCGAGGCCTATTGTCGCGATCATGCCGTTCAGTTCGTCATGTCGGAAAGGTTTAAGAACCAGCCACTCGACAATCCAGCCGCCAATCACCGCGAGCACAAAGGTCGCTCCTACCGCTATAGGGAAAGGTACAGACCAGTGCGAAACGAACAGCCATGCAGCGAACGCGCCCAGCATGTAGAACTCGCTGTGTGCGAAGTTCACTATCCGCATCACGCCAAACACAAGTGTGAAGCCAACGGCCATCAACAGATATAGCAGGCCAAGGATAATTCCATTGCTCAGCGCCTGCAGTAAGGTGCCGGTCAGATTCATAATGTCGGATCTCCGCAGGTGACTATTTGTCGGTGAAGTTCACTGGCAGGCTTCGAACGTACAACGGGCTCGAACTACTTCCTGCCCGTCTTTGATCTCGGAAATATAGAAAGGCGCCGAGATCTGATGATCGATGCCATATCGGGTTTTGCCGACCCAGCTAAGCTTGCCGAGAATGCCCTGATAGTCTTTCTCTGCTTCAAGGGCGGTCTTTACACGCGTTGTATCGGTCACCGTGCCTGCCTGCTGCATCGCCCTGAACAGCATGTGTGTTTCGTCGTAATACGCCGGGCTGAATCCGTTCATCCGTTTGCCATATTTCTTCTGATAACGGGCGCTGTAATCCTGGATGGCGCGGCTGCCAGGGTCGAGGGGAGAGTTGACGAGGATGCCATCAGCGACGTCTTTACCCGTCACAGCAACTATCTCGGCCGTAGCCGGCCCACCAGTACGGACAATATTCCCTTTGAATCCAAGTTCACGAGCCTGCCGGACGATCATGCCTGCCGTAGCTGGGGAGTTGCCGTTCAGGTCGATCGTGTCAACACCCGCGCCTATAACGCGTGTGAGTAGTGGCACCATATCCACTCGTTGACGTTCAAAAAATTCCTTTGCGCTAAGTTGCACGCCAGCGTGGGCATACGACTTCTCCAGGTCATGAGAAATCTGCTGTCCTGATTCGTCATTCGGGAATAGGGCTCCGACCTTTTGGATGTGCTTCGCCTTGACGAGCCAGTCGATCTGGGGCTGGGAAGTCTCTTCTGTCGTCGGGACCGGGCGGAACACGTTCGGCTTGTCCGAGCCAAGCGCTCTGGGTGTGAATGTCAAAGTGAACACCAGAACCTTGTTACGCTCAGTAATAGGTGAAATAGCAAGCAACGGCGCGCCGCCAACTGGGCCCATGATGTACTGCACTTTGTCTTCCGACACGAGTCGATTGGCGGCGGTGACAGCTTCGTTAGCCTGGTATTTGTCGTCGTAAGGCACGATCTGCACCTTGTATTTCTTTCCGCCGACGTCAAGACCTCCCTGTGCGTTGACATCGTCGGCAGCTAGTTCCGCACCGTAAAGGATCGCCTGTCCCCAACCCGAGCCTGCGCCGGAGAGAGTGACAATGGCACCAATCTTCAAGGTTTCCTGCGCGTAAATTGAGGGGGCGGTAGCAGCAATGACACTGCCAGCAAGAAGAGCGAGAGGGATGATGCGAATCGACATGCAAGGTCTCCTGAATCTGTTATTCATTTCAAAAAACTGTCGACTCAAGTCCGCATAGGTGCGGGCCTTCGATATCGTCGACAAAATCAAAATCTCTCCACGGCCGTGCTCGTCAAACGGCAGTTGGCGGTCAGCAGAAGGTCTGCGTCAAAGCGTGTGACGCAATTCCTCAGTGAGCTGACGGCACCGGCCAGTTGGCGCAGGCAGCTTGTCCGCGACGCTGCTCACGGAACCGCGTGTGCTTGGCGCGATCGCCGCCGCAGCATTAGCGCATACGTTTTTGCTGCACGTGCAGAACAGATGACGGCGCTGTGCAGCATCTTCGGAAAATTAAGGGCTCTCGGTGGTCTACCTAACAGATCTTATGGTCTGTCTGACAGACCGAAAAGCAACTTCAATGTGGCGAAGTTTCCAAGGTTTGTACGGCCCATGTCAAGAATGTATGATGCAGGGTTTTCACTGACTCGCAATGAAGAAACGGTATTTAAATCATAAAAATCAACGGCTTATAGATAATATATTCATTTTTTCTATGGCGATGATATGAGATTTGACTGATGAAATCACGACGCCTTCGATTGCACGCACACCGATTCGTGTATACATTGTGTCGACTTGATGATGTGTGCAGAGCTGTAGACCGCCGCGACCGCGTTGCAGCAATTTAAGGAGACGGGTGTGTTAATCAATGAAACAAAAACAATCGCGAAGATTCGCTGGCGTCTGGTGACGTTGCTGATGCTTTCATATTTCGCTGCCTACCTTGATCGCGTAAATCTGAGCTTTGCAGCGCTATCGATGAACCACGAGTTGGGCTTTTCAGCGTCGGTGTTTGGCGCTGGAGCGGGCATTTTCTTTCTCGGGTATGTACTGTTCGAGGTACCGAGTAATCTCGCGCTTAGTCGATTCGGTGCTCGCCGTTGGTTTGCGCGAATCATGCTCACGTGGGGAGTGATTTCGCTCCTTTTCGTTTTTGTCCGGAGCGTGCCGGGATTCTTTGGATTGCGCTTTCTGCTCGGCGCCGCCGAGGCGGGCTTCTATCCGGGCGTCATTCTGGTGCTAACCCGATGGTTTCCCGTTAGCTATCGGGCACGTATGGTTGGCTTTTTCTCCATGGCATTGCCGGTGTCTGCGGCAATCGGCGCGCCTTTGTCAGGTCTGATCCTTAATCTGCATGGGTTAGCCGGATTGAGCGGCTGGCAATGGCTCTTCATTATCGAAGCGCTGCCTTCGTTCGTCATGAGCGTGGTCTTGCTGCGCACGCTCGCCGATTCTCCCGAGAAAGCCGGTTGGCTTTCGGATCAAGAGCGCAAGTGGCTTACGCAGAAGCTCTCTGAAGAGCGTAAGTCGTTGCCGCAGTCTGGCGAGCATCGCGGTGTTGCTCGTGCGTTGCGCAATCCGCTCGTTTGGCTGTTTGGTTTTGTGTACGCGGGCATTGTTGCAGCGAACTATGGCGTCAGTTTTTTTTTACCGCAGATCGTGCGCGCGTTTGGTCTGTCGGTTTCAATGGTTGGAGTGATTTCCGCTCTTCCGTCTGTCGCTGGCGCGATCGGACTTCTTTGGTGGGGCGCTCGCTCCGATCGGCTGCATGAACGGCGTTGGCACCTGCTGATTCCGGGGATCATCGTAGTGCTAGCGTTGGTGGTGGTAGCGTCTACCGACTATCCGCCCGTGCGCCTCGCTGCGCTGATCGTCTGCGGATTTGGAGCGTTTGCCAACGTCCCCGTGTTCTGGACGCTGCCGCCCTCCGTGATCTCTGACTCTGAAGTCCCTGCCGGTATTGCTGTGATCAGCTCGATCGGAAACGTCGCTGGTTTTGCCGCTCCCTACGCGGTCGGAGCGTTGAAGGAACTCACAGGCACTTTCGCAACCGGCATGTTGGCATTGGCCATTTTCATTGCGCTCACAATTTGCGTCGGTGCCATCATTTCGCGTCCGCGCACTGCAACCCGTGGAATGATAGGCGAGGCGACGCCATGAACCTCTCTGTAAGTAGAGCGATTGCGGAGACCGCATGGTAGAAGTGCTGACAATTGGCGGCGACTATATGGCTTGGCGGTGTTCGTGCTGCAGGAGTTGGCTGCACGGCTTTTTATTGGAGTTCGTGCAGGCCGCGGACTTCTACGCGCTCGCTTCCCACCGCGTGCTCGCGCTGATATTTGGCGTTTCGACATCGCCAGACTGGGCACCGGTATGAGGCAGTTCTGGCGTGTGCAGTCGCCGGATCTGTTCGGGTTCCCGCGGTTGAGGAAGCTAGATGCGGCATTCTCGCTTTGGGTCGTCTCAGCCGTGCGCACGACGGTGGATGCAATTACGAAAGCGATTCATTTTCTCTTGCGAGATGTTACTTGCATTACTGTATGCTTTACGGGTTCATGTTATGTTTCGCAGCGACCTGTGTGGCAACGGGGTATTATTGTCCGTTCGATTGTTGGGCTACCTACGCGGCGATGAGCGTTCCAGTGAATCCGGGTGTATTCGGCGACGTCGACGCTGATTGTCGAATCATTGGATTTGTTGCGGTTCGACGTGAGACGGTTTCCATTGCACGACGATCCGGGCCGACAACAATTCCATAGGTCTTTCATTGCGTTACTGCAGTTGACTTCGGCAACAGGATCGTGTTGCTTGCATTGCATACCATAGCCACCGTGCCGAATGCACTCGCTATTCATTTGGGTTTCGTGGTTGCATTGTTCGCGATACTGCCATTTAGCAAATTCTCGCGTGGTGTTTTTCGCAGTGCTGGATTGCTGAAGTGAGCGGTCGAGAAGCGTAAGTTTGTAAAACCGAAGGTGGTCCGCGGTCGGGGCGGTCACGGACTCATCTATAAACCACGAGACTTACAAGTTTCCTACAATTGCGCTAGCGAAGCATGTGGTCAAGCTCTCTGGAAAAGATTCATTGAATTTCGACGACTCTGCATCTCTCGACGATCCTTCACTTCCTCGAAGTGAATTCGTCTACCGTAAGCTACGCGAAGCCATTCGCGACGGGTCGCTCACGGCCGGTGAACGCATGCGTGAAATCGATCTCGCAAAACAGCTTGGCGTGAGTCGCACACCTGTGCGTGAGGCGCTTGGCCGTCTTGAGGGAGAGAACCTTGTGACCTTCGACGCCACCCGAGGCATGATCGTCACACGGATCAGTATCGAGGAGGTCCATGAGCTGTACGCTATGCGTGAAATACTGGAAGGTGCGGCAGCAGCGTTAGCTGCGCGATTTGCAACTCCGGTCGAGCTTGCCATGCTTCGCGAGATTGCAAATCGAGATGAAACGCTGCTCGATAACGTGGCAGATCTCGTTTCGAACAACAGGCTTTTCCATCAGACGCTTCACCGGAGCGGGCACAATCGATATTTGCTAAAGACATTAAATTCGATTCATGGATCTATCGATTTGTTGGGTCCGACTAGCCTAACTATTGATGGTCGGGCGCCTGCGGCGGAAAGGGAGCATCAGGCACTGGTTGCTGCGATAGAGCGTCGCGATTCGCGCGCTGCAGAGGAAATGGCGCGCTCGCACGTTAGGGCATCGCTACAGGCCAGACTGAAGCGAATGGGCCAGTGAAGTTGTCTTGTTTAAGCATGATTGACTGCATGGGATCGGACACCCGCGTTTCGTTATGGATCGCGTTCCGACTCCTGTCCTCAGATGTGCTGCGCGCGAGTATTGTCGCTTTCAGTGGGGGAAGGCGACGCAGCACGCGGATGGCTTCGGACCGATCAGTGGGCGCCCCCCCAGATGCCAGGACCGGTGATTCGCATCGCGCCAAATCCGAGCTGCCTGATTTCCGTGTCGCCGCCAATTTTGAAAGTAGGGTGTGGGATATTCATGTTCGCCTTTACTGCTTGTGTTTGAGCGATGCACTACTCGCCGGGACACGGATAGTGCCGCTTGGAAGCTGGCCGTCCCGGCCTCAGCATTTTCGTCAGAGACACCTAAGGCATCCGAAGCAAATAATCTCGGCTTGACATATGGCCGTGAGTGACCGATCAGCTCCCTGTGAACTGCCGCAAATGTCTGCCTCGCGGTAGCGGATACCTTATGCGGCAGTGAATCGCCTCCTTTTGCGCCTGGGCCAGATGCTTGCCGATGCTGGCTGTCAGAGTCAGCGCCGCGACTTTGCAGAGAGCGGCGATCCAACCCAGGTTGTCCATCGAGGTGAAACTCAGTGTCAGGGAACCGAGTGCGGCCCCGAGCGAATAGCTGAGATACATGAACGAAGCGTTCAGCGACAAGGAAATTGGCGTGCCGCGCAGGCCGGCAATGTTGGTGCCCCCTGCTTGTTGCGCGGGGTAGAAGGGCCAGTGCGCAATGCCCCAAGCCACGACGCCGCTCAGAACGGGGAACGGCGCCAACGTCGTGGGCACCCAGTGCACGCTCGCCGACAGGAGTGAGAACGCGAGGATTGTCACGCTCAGGCAGGGGATGATTACGCGGCTCGGACCGAGGCGATCCACTGCGTTGCCGCCGATGGCCGCCGCAACGCCCTAGGTGAGCAGGACGTAGCCGCCCCGTGCAACGGCGTGGTCCTCGCGACAAATGGCGCAAGGTACGTGTAGATCGTGTAGGCGCCCGTCGCCCAACGCGTGGTGGCGAGCAAGTTCATCAGAATGACCGGCTGGCGCGCGACCTGGATACGCTCGCGCAGCGTGGCAACCGGCAATCCAGCACCGATGCTGCGCGGCAGGCCGAGCAGCAGATCTGCCGTGGCCGCGGCGACCAGGATGTGCGCCGGCATCAATTCCCAATAGCTCTGGGCAGCCAGGCGATGATGTTCGCCACCGTGAAGGCAGACAGCGACAGGATCATCAGCGTGCGCCGATGGAGTGCGCCAGTCAGCGTCGCCAGGACCGGCGAGCTGAGTGCGTAAGCCAAGGCAAATACCGTGACGAGCTGGCCCGTGGCGACAATGCTGGTATGCAGGTCTGCGGCAATGTCAGGCAGCAGGCCGGTAATCATGAAGTTCGGGTGCCGACCGCGAACGTTCCTGGCGCCGGCCAGCAAAGTGGTGCAAGAGAAATAGGCTGGCCGCGGAGGTCATCGTGTGCTCCGGCTTACGCTGCTATCGTGTCGTCGCTATAGAACGGGTAGTCGGTATAGCCGACGTCTGTGCCACCGAAGAAACTGGGGCGGTCATACGGGTTCAGCGGCAACTGAAGGCGCAGGCGCGCAGGCAGATCAGGGTTGGCGATGAAGTCGCGGCCGAATGCAACGAGGTCGGCATCACCTGCCTGCAGAATGGCTTCCGCTGTGTGACCCTTGAAGCCGCCGGCAGCGATGATGATGCCTTTGTAGTGCTTGCGGATCAGTTGCGCGGCGACCGGGTTCGGATCCTTGCTCTCGTCATCCACATTGCCTTGCACACGCGGCTCTATCAGATGCAGATAGGCCAGGTTCAGCTTGGTCAGTTCTTGCGCGACGTAAGTGAAGAGGGCGGTCGGGTCGCTGTCGGACATATCACCAAAACTGCCGCTCGGGCCGAGGCGCACGGCCACGCGATCGCTGCCCCACACCGAGATGACGGCCTGGGTGGCTTCGATCAGGAAGCGGGTGCGGTTTTCGAACGAGCCGCCGTAGATGTCGGTGCGCTTGTTGCTGCCGTCCTGCAGGAACTGATCGAACAGGTAACCATTGGCGGCGTGCAGTTCGACGCCGTCGAAGCCGGCCTCTTTGCCGCGAATCGCGGCCGTACGGAAGCTCTCCACCAGCTCGGCGATTTCGGGGATGGTCAGCGAGCGGCTCGGCGTGTTCGGAATCCAGCCTGCTTCGGTGTAGGCAACGCCACCGTGCGGCACAGCGGAAGGCGCCACCGGCTCCACGCCGCCCGGCTGCAACTGGCTGTTGGACTGGCGCCCGGCGTGATACAGCTGCAGGAAGATGCGGCCGCCTTTGGCGTGCACGGCATCTGTAACCTGCTTCCAGCCGGCAATCTGGCTGTCGTCATAGAGGCCAGGCGCACCGAGGTAGCCGTTGCCGTTGGCTGCTGCGATGGTGGCTTCACCGATCAGGAAACCGCCTTCCGACGTGCGCTGGGCATAGTACTCGGCCATCAACGGGCCGGGCCGGGCGCCTTGTTCGGCACGCATGCGGGTGAGCGGAGCCAGCACTACACGATGGGCAAATTGGTAAGGACCGACTTTGACTGCGGAATGAAGTTTGGACATGACTTCCTCGAGATTGGTGGCTGGTGACGCTTTATCAATGGCGGGCTTTCGACCTCGACGAACAGTGTATGGATGGATCGGGATAAGAAAAATAGGCTAGGGTTCCGAACATATGGGACAAAAACATCCGAAATTGGTCCGTTCGCTGCAGCCGGCTGACTGCGCCATCGTGGATATGTGGAAGCGCATCGGCTGGCATAGTCCCGGAACGGGTACTGCGTTGCCGCTGGCACGGAGTAGTGCGCTGTCGAATGGGTTGCACCCGATTTGCGGACTTCAGAGAATAAGGCTAAGGTATCCGTCATATGGGACAAGTGTGTCCTTAAATGACATCAGGATGCAGGGATGGACAGCCTCACCGGTATTTCGGTATTCGTGCAGGTGGCGGAAACCCGCAGTTTTACGGAGGCGGGGCGTTTGCTCGGCGTATCGTCTTCGGCGGTCGGCAAAAGCGTTGCGCGCACCGAGACGCGCCTCGGCGTGCGGCTCTTTCACCGCAGCACGCGCAGCATCACGCTGACGGCCGAAGGGGCGTTATTCCTGGAACGGTGCCGGCGCATCCTCGGCGAGTTCGAAGCGGCGGAAGCCGAACTGTCCGATGTTGCCGGCAGTCCGCGCGGCAGATTGCGGATCAGCACGCCGCAACTGTTCGAGCTGATCATGCCGGCGCTGGACGGTTTCATGCTGCAATACCCGGACATCGAACTCGACGTCGATCTGTCCGATCGTATGGTGGACATCATAGAGGAAGGCTTCGATGCGGTCATACGCACGGGCGAGCAGCACGACTCGAGGCTGGTGTCGCGGCGCCTCGGCTCCTGCGCCCAGGTGCTGGTCGCTTCGCCCGGCTATCTCGAGAAGTACGGCGTACCTAAACATCCGTCCGAACTCGTTAAGCACGCCTGTCTGCTGCATAAATTTCCCGTGAGCGGCAAGCTGGAGCGCTGGCCGTTTCGACTCGCTCCTTCGGAGGCGGAGCCGGAGTTGCCGCAAACGTTCGTTGCCAACACCGTTGAAGTGCTGGGCTTTCTGGCGCTTCAGAACAAGGGGCTCGCCTTCGTGCCGACCTTCCTGGTGCGCGATGCTCTGGCGAGCGGTGCGCTACAGATCGTGCTCGATGATTTTATCGACCAGACCGTCACCTTCTGGATCTTGTGGCCGGCAAACCGTTACGCCTCGCCGAAGCTGCGCGTCTTTATCGACTACGTCAGCGAGAACCTAAGGATCTGACCCGCAGGGGCGGCAAAGAATGAGCTAGAAAACCGCGACACACGACTGAAGTATCCGAAATGATCGGAACATCAGCCTGTTTATCTCCAATCGCCTGAACTCTACTATTGGCCTGTCGCTGCACAGATGGTCTGCGCAGCGTCAAACTGGAGAGTTCTTGTGAACAGTATCATCAGTCGAGCTACAGGCTCCGGCAAAATCAGGGTCGGCGTTGTTGGGCTCGGCAACTGGTCGGAATATGGGCACCTGCCTTCGCTGAAACTGCTGCCGGAATATGAACTGATCGCCGTGTACAGCCGCAGCGCGGAAAAAGCGGCAGCGCTGGTCGAGCGGCATGGATTCAAATACGCGGCAGCCTCGTTGCAAGAGCTGGTGTCGCATCCGGAAGTCGATCTCGTCCTTGTGTTGACGCCCGCGGTCCAGCACGAATAGGGCATTCACGCGGCCATCGAGGCGGGTAAAGACGTCTACTGTGAATGGCCGCTGACGCCGAGCACGGAGTTGTCGAAAGAGCTGCTTGCGCTGACCGACAAGGCGGGCGTGCGCACCGTCGTCGGTCTGCAACGACGGCTCAATCCGGGCTACCGCTATGTGCGCGATCTGCTGGAGCAGGGCGAGATTGGCGAAGTCCGTTCGGTGTGCCTGCACGTGAGCGTCGAGTACTTCAGGCGTGAGCGGCCCGCTTCACTGTATTTCACGATCCCCGAAAAGAACTTCTCCAGCCTGCTGTCGATATACGGCGGCCACTTCCTGGACGCCTTGTTCACGACGATGGTCGGCTATCCTCAGAGCCTGTCGGCGCTGACTGTCAATCAGTTCAAGGAAGTCACGCTGATAGAAAGCGGTGAAACATTCCCGCATACGAGTGCGGACCAGGTCGTGCTGGCGGGCACTTTCGCCAATGGCGCCGTGCTGACGGTCCATATCGAGGCCGCAAAGCGCAATAGTTTCGGTATGCAGCTCGACGTGACAGGCAGCAAGGGCGACGCGAAAATCTGGAACACCACCAGCTTCGGCGATGCCTTCAACCGCATCGAAATCGCGCGGGGTGACCGCCAGTCGCTGATCGAGTTGACGATTCCGGCGGAATATGAACGGCTGGCGCCACGTGAATTTGGCGCGAGTGTGCTGGAATCGGCGAATCTGTCAACTGGTTGCGGGCTTCACTCTAGCGCAATCGGGATGTGGAGAGGTGATGTGGGGTGAGTGCAGGGGCGGTTCGAGTTGTGAAAGATTAATGAGCCGGGCGTTGAGACGTTCGTTACGGATAATCCAGGCTTCGACAAGGTGACGCGTGTGGAAATGCCGTACCGGAGACCGGTACAAGCTAGAGCAAACGCGTTTGACTCGCCGGACTCCGACTGTTTTGAGCACCGTTCTCCGCCTTCCGTCGGTCACGGATACCATCTTCCAGTGGTCGAGCTTTCCGAGGGAAAGGAGGTCACGTTCCTGGGACGGAGTACGTATGACAAGTTGGATGACGCCGGCGTCACACTCATCCCTGTTCTCATCGTCGAGAACAGCGGGCTAATGCCGAAAGCTCCTGATTGATAAGTTCAGCGTCTTTGGCCTGAATTACTCCGGTGCTACCATAGTAAGATACGGCATGGCGCATGCATTTCGATACTGCATTCAAGGTGTAATGCGCCATATGCCGTCGGAGGGGCATGGCCGGAATCTATAAATCAGGCCAATGAATATACGCAGCGCTTTCGCCTCTCGGCGCTCAGGACAATATCTTTGCCCGGTGCGTGTGGCAGTGCGGCATGTGCAAGTTCAGACAGCAAGTGCACGATGCGAAAAAAGGCAATCTGTTCGGATTCAGTAAGCATGTATAGCTCCTTTAGGGTTCCGCTGTGTAGCATCGCCTTTTAAACGGTCATCACCGCGTGACCGAATTATTTTGTGCCTCGCTCTTGAAGGTGAAAAAAGGGCCCCGAGGTATGGCGAGGCGAGCAATTTGGCTTGTCACTCCTATCGAGGAAAGGCACTATGGCGAATTACACTGTGCGAGTTGAGTTAATCGGAGTTGACCGTGATGCGGACAAGTACGAAAAACTCCACGATGAAATGAAAAACGAAGGATTTTGGCGGACCATCTCACTCGACGCCACTGGCTTTAAGTTGCCTCCAGCCGAATATAGCAAGATTACCGATGACACCAAGGCGTCCGTGCTGGATGCAGCGAAAAATGCCGCTACGAGTGTCATGGGAAGCGACAAGAAGCACCGTATTCTGGTAACCAGGTCGGAGGAGCCGCGCGCGCAATGGAACCTCGAGCCGAAATGACTTTGAACGGCTCGAATCGAAGCTCAGGGGGGCCGAAAGAAAGTTCTGCGGCCAAACTATCAAGCATCTCCTTCTTGACCGTTGTTTTGAAGGTGCAGAAATCTGCACATTCAGACTGTGTTCGCGGAGGAAGCCGTTGCCCTGTCGAGGGGGCGAAGTTACCGCCGCGACCAGAGGGTGTAAAAAGTTTTGTGTAAACGGTCATTTGGCAGGAGACTGCCAGCAACAGGAGCATAGATGACCGTAGCGAAACGCAATAAAAGAGAGA
>NZ_FPBH01000061.1 GCF_900116445.1 Paraburkholderia aspalathi | reverse complement strand
AAGCTCAAGAGTGCTCAAAAGCGACCCTCGATCATCGCCGCTTGCTGGATCCAGGCTACGCTGTGGTGATGTCATGAATTATGGAAGTCTCAATAAGCTTCCAACCAACGCCTCTGGTTTTCCAGTCCCTCGATAAGGATCGCGCCGACACTCCTCTAGCAACGTGTTGATCTTGCGCAAGACTTTTCGGTCAGTCGCTTGCCAATACAAATAGTCGTGCCACGCGTCGTCGGTGAACATAAAAACACTGTCAGCCTTTGCGGCCTCCTCGTTGCGGCTTTTCTGTTTGTTCATCGCTCAGCAGTTTGCGCGCAGTCGCACCGCCGGCGTTCAATTGAGCGATAGATTTAGCGAGCCGCTGGGCGTTCTTCGACGAACTCAACAGATACAAGGTCTCCTGCATCGCATTGAAATCCTCGAGCGAAACCATGACCACATTTTCTCCGCCCTGTCGGGTTATCAGCATGGGCGTGTGATCGCGGCAGACGTCGTCCATCGCTTGCTTAAAGCCGGCGCGCGCCTCGCTGTAAGTAAGGACGTTCATTCGTTTTATCGACCTGAGAGGTTTGCCCCCAGTCGCTCCTGTCAAAAGTTAGAGACGATTCCACTGCCGAGTTGACCTCTTGCACAGCCGGGACTGGCAGATGAGCCGGTGGCCCAGAAGAAAAAACACATCTGCGCAACGGCAATCATTGTACAGATTACCGTACAGGTCAGCAAATCAAAAACGGCAAAGGAATACGTCGTCTAACCAATAGAAAGCATGCCTGCCGCCGCCCACGCCCGCCACTCAGCCAAACGGCCAATCTCACTGCGGCAGCACCTCTCCCTTCGTCTCCGGCGCAAACGGAATCACGAACAGTCCCACGATAAACGCCAGCGCCGTAAGCGCCACCGGCACGCCCAGCGTATGCATATGCAGCACCGCAGCGCCGAGCAGAAAATTCACGCCTGCCCCGACAAACCGTCCGAACGACGTGCAGAACGCAAACGCCGTGGCCCGTACGCGGGTCTCGAACTGCTCCGGCAGCCACAAGCTGAACAGCGCGAAATTGCCACCGAAGAAACCCAGCACGCAGAGCCACGCAATAAATGGCGCGAGCCCATTCGGCAGATAAAACGCCCAGCCGAAACTGCCGGCAATCGCCACGGCCATGCCGAAAAAGTA
The DNA here is from genome assembly GCF_900116445.1 of Paraburkholderia aspalathi. Classification (GTDB taxonomy): domain Bacteria; phylum Pseudomonadota; class Gammaproteobacteria; order Burkholderiales; family Burkholderiaceae; genus Paraburkholderia; species Paraburkholderia aspalathi. Next base: position 28,352 of record NZ_FPBH01000061.1, on the reverse strand, counting down.
AATCGCCAGCGTCTTCTTGCGGCCGATCCGCTCAGCCAGCGGCGGCAACGCGAGACAGCCGAGAATCGTCGAAATCGACAGCAAGCCGGTTGCCAGCGACGCCGTCCGGATCGCATCGTTCTTCGCCATACCGGCTTTCGTCGCCAACTGGATCACAGCCGACGGTTCGTAAACCGCGCCGGCCCACAAACCGATAATCGCGATCGTCAGCAGAATGCACGCAACCCACGTGCGGCGCCGATACGTCGGCCCGAGAATTTCGCGCAGCGGTTTGGCGCGCGCGGCACTCGCGTCCGCCTTTTCCCACGTCTCCGATTCCTTCACGCGCAGCAGCACCAGAATCGCGACCACCACCGGCACCGCGCCGGTCAGGAACATTGCGCGCCAGCCGTAGTGCACGCCGATCGTGTAGTTGAGCGCGGCCGCCAGAAAGAACCCAGCGTAATAGCCCGTTTGCAGATACCCGGCGCCCATCTTGCGGCGATCTTCCGGCCATGACTCGGCCACATAAGTCCCCGCCAGCGCCCACTCGCCGCCAATGCCGACCCCGGCAATGAAGCGATAGATGGCGAGCTCCCACACGTTGTGCGAGGTGGCGGCAAGTCCCGTGAAAATGGCGAACGTGAAAATGGTGCCCGCCAGTACCTTGGTGCGGCCGAAGCGATCCGCCAGCGGTCCCCAGATGAACGACAGGCCCCAGCCCACCAGAAACAGCGCGAACAGAATCGAACCGGCGAGGCCCACATTCGCCGGCGTCGCGGCATACCCGGAGCGCGGCAACAATTCAGTCAACGCCGGCGTCAAAACGAGCGCGTAGATGAACGAGTCCATCCCGTCGAGCGTCCAGCCGGCCCATGCTCCCCAAAATCCTGCGATCTGCGAACGATTGAGCGGCGTGCGGCGCCGAACGACCGGCGTGCGGTCGGTTAGTGAATTCATCATGCTCCTCCGGCCCTGCGGTTGTCATACGTGGCTTACATAAAGGGAACAACGATATGGCGCGCTTGCTAGCGGATCGATGTGCCTCGTATAACGGTGAGAGGACATCGCAGGCCGCCGGGCAGTGAAAAATTTTCCGGGTTTGCCCGCCTGTTAAGTGCGCAATTTCATATATAATATTCAATATCATGAGCGACGCAATAGATGGTTTTCCCCTGGATGCCCCGGCGCGCAGCCCGCTTTTACCCGCGGCGGCGCCCCGTGAGAGCACGTCCCGTGTGATCGCGGAGGCCCTGCGCGCGGCGATTGTCGACGGCACGCTGGCGCCTGGCGCACCGCTGCGGCAGGACGCGATCGCGCGGCATTTCTCAGTCAGCGCAATTCCCGTGCGCGAGGCCTTGCGCCAGCTCGAAAGCGAAGGCTGGGCGAGAGCCGCCGTGCATAAAGGCGCGACTGTCGCGCCGTTGTCGGCGGATGAAGCGCGCGAAATCTATGAGATTCGCTCCGCGCTGGAGAGCCTCGCCATCGGCCTCGCGATTCCGAAGCACACCGCCGCCACGCTGCGCGAATCCGCCGCCCTCTGCCGTGCCGCGGAACGCGAGTCGGACCCGTCGTTGTACGTCGGGCGCAATGAGGCGTTTCATATGAGCCTGTATGCGCCCGCCGCCCGTCCGCAACTCGAGGACATGATCGGCACGCTGCATCGGCGCGGCGAACGGTATCTGCGCCTGAAGTTCGGTTTGCCGTCGTACAAGGGCGAGTCGGACAACGAACACACCGCCTTGCTCGAGGCCGTAGAACGTCGTGATATTCCCGCTGCACAGTCGCTGGTTGTCGCGCATCTGCTCGGCACCGGCGACCTGCTCCATCGTTTCCTGACCGACCGCGCGCAGGCGGAAGCCGCGCTTGCGAATCAACCCAAGCCGCGCGTCAGACGCACGCGCACCACCACCGGGAGCTGAATCCGCCGATGAACCGATCCGCCGAAGCCACCGAAGCTTCCACCACCGCACGCTCCTGGACCACGCGCCGCGACGAAAAGAACCGTCGCCTCGCGGCCATCGCACCGTGGCTGGAAGACGGCGTCCTGCCGACCAACCGTATCGTCGACGCCCTCGAAACATTGATTCAGCCGGGCGACCGCGTCGCACTCGAAGGCGACAACCAGAAACAGGCCGACTTCCTGTCGCGCGCGCTCGCCAAGGTGGATCCGCAAAAAATCCACGACGTGCATCTGCTGATATCGAGCATCGGCCGTCCTGAACATCTGACGCTGTTCGAGCGCGGCATCGCGCACAAGGTCGATTTCTCGTTTGCGGGGCCGCAGAGTTTGCGCGTCGCGCAACTGCTCGAAGACGGGCAACTCGAAATCGGCTCGATCTACACGTACGTCGAGTTGTACGCGCGGATGTTCGTCGATCTCACGCCGCACGTCGCGCTGCTGTGCGCGGAAAAGGCCGACCGTCACGGCAACCTGTACACCGGCCCGAACACTGAGGACACGCCGACCATCGCCGAAGCCGCCGCGTTCCGGCACGGCATCGTGATCGTGCAGGTCAACGAGATCGTCGACGAACTGCCGCGCGTCGATATTCCGGGATCGTGGGTCGACGTGGTCGTAGAGGCGGACAGGCCCTTCGCCGTCGAGCCGCTCTTCACGCGCGATCCGCGCCATATCGGCGATCTGCAAGTGCTTACCGCGATGATGGTGATTCGCGGCATCTACGAACCGTACGGCGTGACATCGTTGAATCACGGCATCGGCTTCGATACCGCGGCGATCGAATTGCTGTTGCCCACCTACGGCGAATCGCTCGGTCTGAAAGGCAAGATCTGCCGCAACTGGACGCTCAATCCGCACCCCACCATGATCCCCGCGATCGAATCCGGTTGGGTCGACAGCATCCATTGTTTCGGTAGTGAGGTCGGCATGGAGGCGTACATCGAAGCGCGCCCCGATGTCTTTTTCACCGGCAACGACGGCAGCCTGCGCTCAAACCGCGTGCTGTGCCAACTGGCGGGGCAATATGGCGTCGACCTGTTTATCGGCTCGACCTTGCAGATCGACGCGGACGCCAATTCGTCGACGGTCACGCGTGGGCGTCTCGCCGGTTTCGGCGGCGCACCGAATATGGGCCACGATCCGCGCGGCCGGCGTCATTCGAGCGAAGCATGGCTCAAGCTGCTGAAGGATCAGGGTCCGGTGTCGCGTGGACAGAAGCTGGTCGTGCAGATGGCCGAAACCTACAAGAAAGGCGGCGAGCCGACTTTCGTCGATGAACTCGATGCGGTCGCGGTCGGCGCGAAGAGCGGCATGCCGATCGCGCCCGTGATGATCTATGGCGACGACGTGAGCCATGTTGTCACCGAGGAAGGCATCGCGCATCTGCACAAAGCCGAAGGGATCGATGAGCGGCGTGCAGCGTTGGCCGCAGTAGCCGGTGTCACGCCGATCGGGCTGCGCGCGAAGCCGGAGAAAACCGCCGAATTGCGCCGGCGTGGCATCGTCGCGTATCCGGAAGATCTCGGCATTCGACGCGGTGAAGCGAAGCGTTCGTTGCTGGCCGCACGCAGCATCGACGATCTGGTGACGTGGTCGGGTGGCCTGTACGAGCCGCCGGCCCGCTTCAGGAGCTGGTAACGATGGCGCCCGCTGTTTTGCTCGAGTGCGAGGCCGACGCCATGCCGGAGGCGAAGGCGGAACTCGCGTCCCGTGCTGCCGTGCTGACTGAGAGAAGTACAGGGACGGCAGAAAGGCCGGCGCTTAGGGTACGGGCAGCACCATCCGATGCGCAGCTCGCGCGCTTCGCGGTGTCCGCACTGATCGAAGAAGCGCAACTCACGCCGAAACCCGCGCTGGTCGACCGGCGCGGCAGCGGTGCGCATCGCGACCTCGATCTCGCCACCATGGTGCGCTCGGCACACGCACTTGAACCGACCTTCGCAGCGCTCGCACGCACAGCGCGCCGCCGCGCTGAACCTTCCGCGCTATTGCGTGCGGAACTCGCGCAAATCGGCCGCGCCGGCGAGCAGGACATGCTGCACGCCACCGGCGGCAGTAACGCACATCGCGGTGCAATCTGGATCGTCGGCCTGCTGGTGGCCGGTGCTTCGATGTCAGGCAGCGCCACGCGTCTGAACGCGTCGTATGTCTGCATGCTCGCCGCACAAACTGCCTGTTTCCCCGATCGTTTCGCCGCCCCCGCCGATAGTCACGGCGAGCGTGCGCGGCAGCGCTATCAGGTCGGCGGAGCACGTCGTGAAGCACAAGACGGTTTCCCGCATGTCATCGAGATCGGCCTGCCCGCTCTACTCGCAGCGCGGGCCAGAGGCGTCGACGAAAACGCCGCGCGCATCGACGCCCTGCTCTCGATCATGGTGTCGCTCGACGACACCTGTCTGCTGCATCGCGCGGGTTTGCCCGGTTTGCACGCCGCGCAACACGGCGCGCGCCGCATCCTGCAAGCCGGTGGGAGTTCGACGCCGGATGGGCACGCCGCCCTCGTGGCACTCGAACACGCTTTGCTGTCCCTCAATGCATCCCCTGGCGGCGCAGCCGATCTGCTCGCCGCCACCCTCTTTCTCGATATGCTGGCGCATCGCGACGCCGGCGGGAGCTCAGCCTCATGGAACATCTGACCTTCGACTATCCGGCGCAACGCGCCGTCACGACCCGTGCGCATGTCGGCGTGGTCGGTTCGGGCGATCTGGAAGTGTTGCTGTCGCCGTCAGAAAAAAGCGCTGCCCTGAGCGCGCATGTGGTCGTGCGGACCAGCGTCGACGGCTACAGCCACATCTGGAAGAGCGTGCTCGACCGCTTCTTCACGCGCTACGACGGCGCAGCGCAAATCGAAATCAACGACTTCGGTGCGACACCGGGCGTCGTCGCGCTGCGGCTCGCGGAGGCCATTGAAGCGGCGGAACAGGGAGACGCCGCATGACTACTGTCGCCACCGCACACCGCGCGCCGATGCTGCGCGAAAGCTTTATCGAACTGCCCGCCCGCGAACGCGCCCGCTCGCTGCTCGACGCCGGCACGTTCCGCGAACTGCTCGGACCGTTCGACAAGATCGAATCGCCGTGGCTGCCGCTGCAAGGTGTCGTCTGCCAGGCGGATGACGGCTGTGTGATCGCACGCGGCACCATCGATGGCGAGCCGGCCGTGGTCGCCGCGATCGAGTCTGCGTTCCAGGGCGGCAGCATCGGCGAAGTGTCGGGCAGCAAGATCGCCGCCGCGCTCGACATGGCCTTGCGCGACTGCGAACGCGGCAAGATCGTCCGCCCTGTCGTGCTGTTCGAAACCGGCGGCGTGCGGTTGCAGGAAGCTAACCTCGGGCTCGCGGTGATCGCCGAGATTCAGGCGGCGATCGTCGCATTGCGCCGGCATGTGCCGGTGGTCGGCGTGATCGCGGGGATGGTTGGCTGCTTTGGCGGTATGTCGCTCGCGGCGGCCTTGTGCTCGTATCTGGTCGTGACGAAGCAGGGGCGGCTCGGCATGAACGGCCCCGAAGTGATCGAACAGGAAGCCGGTATCGAAGAACTCGACGCGAGCGATCGGCGCCGCGTGTGGCAATTGATTGGCGGCGAACAACGGGATGCGACCGCGCTCGCCGATCAACTGGTCGACGACGATGCCGACGCGGTGCGCGCCGCCGTGCAGTCCGCGTTCATTCAAGGGTTGCCGGCTGCGCATCGCAGCGAACAGGTCGACGTCTTTCTCAACCGTCTCGCGCGAATCGACCCGGCCAGCGTGACGCCGGAAACGATGCGTGACGTGTACAACCCACATGCGCAGAACAACGCGCGCAAGGAGCAGGCATGAGCGATGCCACCCTCAGCCGCGGCGCACGCTGGTTCCACGCACTTGCCGGTGAAACGTCCGGTAAAGCGCCCGTATGGAGCGGCGACGCGTCGCTCGGCGGCGAGACAGCGCACTTCATTGCGGTCGTCCCCGACCCCGACAATCGCTTTCCGCGCGCGACCGACAATGTAGTCGGTCTCGAACAAGGCTGGCTGCTCGCACGCGCTGTACGCGAAGTCGTCGCGCAGGACAAAGTGAGCGGTACGCGCCGCCCGATCGTCGCGATCGTCGATGTCAAAAGCCAGGCGTACGGCTACCGCGAAGAGATGCTCGGCGTTCACCTCGCCTGCGCCGCCGCGGTCGACGCGTATGCATCGGCGCGCGATGCCGGGCATCCGGTGATCGCGCTGATCGTCGGGCCCGCCATGTCGGGCGCGTTCCTCGCGCACGGCTATCAGGCCAACCGGATCGTCGCACTCGACGCGCCGGGCACGATGGTTCATGCAATGGGCAAGGAAGCGGCCGCACGCGTTACGCGGCGCACCGTCGAAGCACTCGACGCGCTCGGCGAAACCATTGTGCCGATGTCCTACTCGATGGCGTCGTTCGCCAAGCTTGGCCTGCTCGATCAGTTGATCGAAGGCATCGACGCCGACGCGCCCGATGCCGCGCAAATCGAGCGCGTGCGTCAGGTGTTGACCGAACAGATCCGCAGGGCGCGCGCTGGCGGCCGCGATCTGTCGCATCGCCTGGAATCGGCTGCGGCTCAAAGGAATCGCGCGGCGTCGATCGAAGTGCGGCGGCGTCTCGCCGAACAATGGGATGCCGTGTAATGCAGGTCTGCGCAGCGCCGCCGTTTGCAGCCGATCACGCGCTGTCGTTCGACGCGCGCTGGCAGCCGCATGATCTGCTGCGCTTGCACCGCTTGCCACAGTTTGACGGCGAACCGGCATGGGTTCGTCGGGCTTTCGAGCGTGCGCCGTATGCGGTTGTGCGACGCGCACTGGCCGCTGACGGCTTCGTGGCGATCGGCTTGCGCGGTACGGAGCGATCGCAGCGTTACGGCACGTGGGTGCACCGGGACGATATTGAAATCGCCGTGCCGCCGGAAGCGTTGGCGCGACGCAGCCCGCTTGCGTCGCGCAATGCGTTGCCGACTTTCGCGACCCTTGCTGCACTACGACGCGACACGGCCGGTGCATTGGTCGGATTCGATTGGGGCCCAACCGGCAGCGCAGGTTTTGAGCTGGCAACGCAGACTCCCACGGTCACGTTCTCGAGCGATCTCGATCTGCTGATTCGCGCGCCGGATAAACTTCCGCGTCACGCCGCCATTCAGTTGCTGGACTATCTTCAAGCGACCGCGCAACGCGCCGGCGTTCGTGTGGATGTGCAACTGGAAACGCCCGCAGGCGGCGTTGCGCTGGCCGAGTGGGCAGCGGACAAGGCACGTGTAATGGCGCGCCATGGTCGCGGGCCGCAGTTGGTTACTGATCCGTGGGCACCCGCTCACGGCAATGTCTGATGCTTGCCCTTCTGTTTCCCGGCCAAGGCGCGCAGTCGGACGGATTTCTGCACCGCCTGCCGCAGCATCACGCCGTGACCGGCGCACTCGAAGAAGCGTCTCAGGTGCTCGACATCGACGTACTCACCCTCGACACGCCAGACGCCCTGCGCTCAACCGTAGCCGTTCAGGTCGGTTTGACCGTCGCGGGCGTGGCGATCACGCGGGCACTGGCAGAGGAACAGCTCTTGCCGGAGATCAGCGCGGGTTTGTCAGTGGGCGCGTACGCGGCGGCGGTCAGTTGCGGCGCGATTCACTTTGGCGACGCGTTAAAGATGGTCCGCAAACGCGCCGAATTGATGGAGACGGCGTACCCATCCGGCTACGGTCTCGCGGCCGTATCAGGTTTGACCGAGCACCAACTGGAGACACTCGCCGAGCGACACGCGGATGCGGGCAATCAACGTGTCTACGTTGGCAATGTCAATGCGCCACGTCAGATCGTCATGGCGGGTGCGAATAGCGCGCTGGACACCTTCATTGAACGCGCTTTGGCGGCAGGCGCACGCAAAGCCGTCCGTCTTGCGGTAAGCGTGCCGTCACATTGCGAACTGCTCGCACATGCCACGGACGAACTCGTTGCTTACGCAAAAGACATCCCTTTCCACACGCCACAGACTACCTATGTCGGCAATCGCGGCGGCCGCCCGCTGTACACAGCAGAGGCCATTCGCGACGATCTCGCGACCAATATGCGTCACACCGTACGCTGGTTCGATGCGCTCACCGTGATGCAGGAAATGGGCGCCCGCGTGCTGATCGAAGCGCCGCCGGGCCAGGTGTTGACGGACATTGCGCGCGATAATTTTCCGGCTACCACCGCGCTTGCCGCAAGTGCCTTTTCGTTCGACAAGCTGGTCGCCACGGCGCGTAGGCGACTCAGCATGGATGGACTTTAAGACGCGGCCATTCGGCCGACTCGAGCCCCGCCTCACCGCCTCTCAATCAACTGCCGCCCCATCGCCTTCGCATACTGATCACACGCGTTGCGTGCAACGCGTGATGCCGCTAGCACGCCAACGTCGGCGTCGTCGCGGTAGATCATCGCAACGTCGATCGGCGGCGGCAGCGGACGCACCTGCAATTGCCCCAGTTCGCCGCTGCTCAGAAACGGCTCGACGAACAGCGCCGGCACCGCCGCAACGCCATAGCCATCGCGCAACAGTTTCACGATCACCGCAACCGATGGCATACAGGTCACCTGAGTATCCGCAAGCGGCACGCCGGCGCGCTTCGCGAGCATCTCCACGATCGCCTGCACGGCGACTTGCGGCGCGGTGCCACGGCCGAACGTCAGCACGGGTTTCTGCAGTACCGTCTGCACGTGTTTCGCGCGACTCGCCGGAATCAGATCGTTGCGCGCGATCCAGCGCACCGGATAGCTCGCCAGCAAACTTGAAACGATCGACGCTTCCTGCTCGCCGGTTTCCTCCACCTGAATGACGAGATCCAATTCGCCCGCACGCAAACGAGGCCCAAGCACGGCGCTCGAGTCGACGGTCAGGTCGACGACGATGCGCTTGTACTCGACGTTCAGCATCCGGATGTAGTCCGGCAACCAGCTATGCACCACCGTTTCGATAACGCCGAGCCGAAGCCGCTTCGTCACCTGGGTTTCGTCCTGCGCGGCCAGTTGCAGCGAGCGCGTGGCCTGCACCACCGAGCGCGCATGCGCGAGCAGTCGTTCACCATGCGCCGTGAGCTGGAACTCGGCGGCGTCGCGCTCGATCAACTCGACACCCAACTCGGCCTCAAGCGTTTTGATACGTAGCGAAATCGCGGCGGGCGTGGCGTGCATGGCAGCGGCGGTCGCGCGAAAACTGCCTAGACGAGCGAGCGTCAGAAACGTTTCGACAAAGCGGGTATTCATTGCACTAGCTCTCCCAACAGCGACCCGAAAGACTCGATCATCGCCGCAAAATCGCTGGCGATGCTGTTAAGTTTAATTTAACGAAACACAAGAATAACTCGCTGGAAGGATATTTTTGGCGTTACTAATCTGACTCCCATCGGTCACCCGGACCTAGCTGGAGTCAAGCCGTTCATGTCCTACACGCCATCCGAGTTTCGTCAGCAGATTCGCAGCCGCCGTCTTTCCGGGCCGACCGCAGGCTACTGCGGCGACTATGCGCAAGCCAATCTCGCGATCTTGCCCCGGCAATACGCCGACGACTTCCTGCGCTTCTGCACGCTCAATCCAAAAGCTTGCCCGTTGCTCGGCATCGGCGAACCCGGTGAATGGCGTGTCCCGTCGCTCGGCGCCGATCTCGACATACGCAACGACGTCCCCGCGTTTTATGTGTATCGCCACGGCGAACGTGCCGAGGAGGTGCGCAGCCTCGACGAACTGTGGCGCGACGATCTGGTGGTGTTCGCGATCGGCTGCTCGTTTTCGTTCGAAGAAATGTTGCGGCGTGAAGGTATTCCGCTGCGCCATATCGAACAGCAGGTCAATGTACCGATGTATCGCACGCGGGAACGCAACGTGGCTGCAGGGGTGTTCGGCGGCAATCGCGTAGTTTCGATGCGACCGATGAAAGCCGCCGACGCGATCCGCGCCATCCAGATCACCAGCCGTTTTCCCGCGGTACATGGCGCGCCGGTTCATATCGGCGATCCCTCGCTGATCGGTATTCGCGACATCACGCGGCCCGATTTCGGCGACGCAGTCGAGGTACGCAGCGACGAGTTACCGGTGTTCTGGGCCTGTGGCGTCACACCGCAAGCCGCAATAGAAAGCGCGCGTTTGCCGTTTGCAATCGCGCACAAGCCGGGACACATGCTCGTCACCGACATTCCCAACACCACGCTGGCGATGCTCTAGCCGAGGCGTTATTTGAGTTGTCCCACCATAAGCCGCGCACCAAGACGCAGCCACTGACTACGACCGGAGCCCAGCTATGAAAACCGAAGCACAGTTGACCGCAGACACCGAGCGCTACAGTGCGCCCGGCACGGGCAAAAACCCGTTTGCGTGGTATCAACAGATTTCCGTTAGCGAGAAGCGTGCGTTCTGGAGCTGCAAGATCGGCTACGTGCTCGACGCAATGGACACGCAATTCCTGAGCTTCGTGATTCCGACGCTGATCGCGACATGGGGTATTACGCGCGGCGATGCGGGTCTCATCGGGACGGTCACGCTGCTGAGTTCCGCGCTCGGCGGCTGGGCGGCCGGTGTGCTGTCGGATCGCATCGGCCGGGTGAAGACCTTACAGATCACGATTCTCTGGTTCGCGGTTTTTACACTGGCTTGCGCGCTGGCACAGAACTTCTCGCAGTTGCTGTGGGCGCGTGGACTGATGGGGCTCGGCTTCGGCGGCGAATGGACGGCGGGCGCGGTGCTGATCGGCGAAGTGATCCGTCCGCGTGACCGCGGCAAGGCGGTGGGTCTCGTACAGGCAGGCTGGGCGATCGGCTGGGGCGTGTCGACGCTGCTGTTCATGGCCGTGTTTTCATGGATACCGGCCGATTACGCGTGGCGCGTGCTGTTCGCGATCGGTATTGCGCCGGCACCATTCGTGATCTGGATTCGCCGCTTCGTTGAAGAGCCGGAGGTGCATCGGCAGCAGAAAGAAGCGCAAGCCGCGGCACAAACGCGTCCCTCGCTGCTCGACATCTTCCGCCGCGATATCGTCTGGACGACGCTGCGTGCGTCCATTCTCGCGACCGGCGTGCAAGGCGGCTACTACGCGGTGACCACCTGGCTACCGACGTATCTGAAGACCGAGCGGCATCTGAGCGTGATCGGCACCGGCAGCTATCTTGGCGTGGTGATCGTCGGCTCGTACTGCGGCTATCTGACGGGTGCTTACGTCAGCGACAAGATCGGCCGCAAGCGCGCGTTCATCACGTTCGCGCTGGCCTCGTGTGCTATCGCGCTGATCTATACGCAACTGCCGCTCGATAACCTCACGATGCTGGTGCTCGGTTTCCCGCTCGGCTTCTGCGCGTCCGGTATTTTCTCGGGGATGGGCGCGTTCCTCACCGAGCTGTTCCCGACGCGTATTCGAGGCTCCGGCCAGGGCTTCTGCTACAACATCGGGCGGGCGGTCGGCGCGACGTTTCCGTTCCTGATCGGCTACGTCTCGCAGACCATGACGCTTGGTCACGCGATCGGCGTATTCGCCGCCGCGGCTTACGGTATCGTGATCCTCGCCGCGCTGACGTTGCCGGAAACCCGCGGGCGTGAACTCAGCACCTAAGCCGCGCTATAACGCCTGCTCCGGCGCGCGTCCAATCACATGTGAATCGGACGCCGCTGGTGCATCGCCGCGACCGTGCTCGCGGCCTGGCGTCATCACAGCGCCGGTGCCGCCCGGACGCCCCACCGATTTCGCATGCCGCTCGATCAGTCGCTGCAGCAGACAGAATGCGCACAGCAACGCACCGATTACGATGCGGGTCCACCATGAACTAAGCGTGCCGTCGAAGGTAATCAGCGCCTGGATCGTGCCCAGAATGCCGACGCCGAACAGCGAACCGATCACATAGCCGACACCGCCCGTCAGCAAGGTTCCGCCGATCACCGTCGCCGCGATCGCGTCGAGCTCCATACCCTGCCCTTGCAGGCCATAACCCGATAGCACGTAGAACGTGAACACCGCGCCGCCGAGCGCCGAACAGAAGCCGCTCAGCGCATACACACCGATCCGCGTGTGCGCGACCGGCAAGCCCATCAGCAACGCCGAGCGCGGATTGCCACCGATCGCATACACGTTTCGGCCAAAGCGCGTGAAATGCGCGACATAGATCGCCGCGGCAAGCGTGACGAGGGCGATCAACACATTGGCCGTCACCGAACCGACGCCGATGTTGAGCCGAAACGCAGAAATCTTCTGGAACGTCGGGTCATTGATCGTGATCGACTGCGTCGTGATCAGAAAGCACAAGCCACGCGCGAAAAACATGCCGGCCAGCGTAACGATGAACGCCTGCAAACGGAAAAAGTGAATCAGCGCGCCCTGTACCGCGCCGAACACCGTGCCCATCAGCAACACGATCGGCACGATCAGCCAGACCGACAGATGCATGTGTTCGGACAACACCGCTTCGACGATGGTGGTCAGCGCCACCACCGAGCCGACTGACAGATCGATCCCGCCGGACACGATCACAAACGTCATACCGATTGCGACAATCAGCAGGAAGGCGTTATCGACCAGCAGATCGAGCAGCACTTGCCACGAGAAAAAGCCGGTGTACATCACCGAGCCGAAACCGAACAGCGCGCAAAACAGCAGGACAGTGACGGCGATCGGTAAGGTGCGCGGATCGACGATATGAGCCCAGGCCTCGAGGAGTCGTCTCATCGCGCCACCCCGCGCTGCCTGAAGAGCGACATGGCGAGCGAGCGCGCCGAGGGCGACTGGATCACGCTCACCGCCAGCACCACGGCCGCCTTGACGACGAGCGTCGCTTCCGGCGGCACGCCGATCGAATAAGTCGTATAGGTCAGCGTCTGGATGATCAACGCACCCAGCACGGTGCCGGCAAGACTGAAGCGGCCGCCGAGCAGCGATGTGCCGCCGAGCGTCACCGCCAGAATCGCATCGAGTTCGAGCAGCAGGCCCGCGTTGTTGCCATCGGCGCTGCGCACGTTCGAGCTGATGAGGATGCCCGCCATCGCCGCGGTCAACCCCGAGAAGCCGTACACCGCGAATACCAGCGCTTTCGAGCGCAGGCCGACGAGACGCGTCGCCACCGGATTGACGCCGATCGCGCGAATGAAGAGCCCGAGCGCGGTGCCTTCAACGAGCCCCGCGGTGGCCAGCACCGCAACGCTTGCGATCCACACCGAACACGGCACGCCAAGCCAATACCCACCGCCGACGAACAGATAGCCCGCTGCGCCGATCGGAATGATCTGCCCTGCCGTCAGCAATTGCGCAATGCCACGGCCGGCGACCATCAGGATCAAGGTTGCGATGATCGGCTGCATGCCGACGAATGACACCAGCAACCCGTTCCACATGCCGCTCAACACACCGACGATCAGCGCCGCGACCAGGGCCTGTGCGATCAACCCGGCGCTCGGCGCGGCTTGCGTCGCGAGTATCGTGGCCGCTGCGGCGCCGGCGATCGCGACCACCGCGCCAACCGAAATATCAATGCCGCGCGTGGCAATCACGAGCGTCATGCCGGTCGCAACCAGCACCAGTGGCGCAGCGCGATTCAACACGTCGATCGGCGCGCCGAACAGATGGCCGTCGAGCATCCTCAACGAAAGAAAATTTGGATTCACCAGGAGGTTCAGGGCGCACAGGAGCACCAGCGTGACGCACGGCCAGATCAACGGGCGCTCAGCCCCATCGCGCACGAACCAGTTCGATAGCTTCATTCGCCGCTCCCCGCGATGAGTCGATAAATGTTGTCTTCATTCGAAGCCTTGCCGGCCACTTCAGCGATCTTGCGACGGTCGCGCAGCACCGCCACGCGATGACTCACACGCAGCACCTCGCTGATCTCCGACGAAATGAACAGGATGCTCAGACCGTTCGCGCACAGCGCTAGCAAGCGGTCCATGATGTCGAACTTGGCGGCGACGTCGATGCCGCGAGTGGGCTCGTCGAGAATCAGGAGTTTGGGATTCGTGGCAAGCCAGCGCGCGAGCAGCGCTTTCTGCTGGTTGCCGCCGGAGAGCAGCCCGATCGGCTGTTCGGCATCCGCTGCCTTGATGCCGAGGCGCTCGATCCACATGTCCGCGATTTCTTGCGCGCGATGCCGTTTGATCTTGCGCAGCCAGCCGCGTCGCGCCTGCAGCGCCAGCAGAATGTTCTCGCGGATCGACAGTTCGGCGACGATGCCCTCTTTCTTGCGGTCCTCCGCGCAATAGCCGATGCCGTGGCGCACCGCATCACGGGGCGAACGCAGCCGCACAGGCCGGCCTTCGATCAGGATCGTGCCGCTGTCGGCGCGATCTGCTCCGAACAACAGCCGGGCGGTCTCCGTACGGCCCGAGCCTAGCAGGCCGGCCAGGCCCAGGATCTGGCCCGGCTGCACGTCGAGGTCGATCGGCTGCAACGTGCCTCGCCTTCCGACGCCGCGCAATTCGACGAACGGCTGAACAGAGTCTTTGCTCTCAGGCCCTTCCTGAACAGCGTGGCCGTCATGTGCCGCTTCGCGCAAGCGCGCGCTCATGCGCTCATGGCCGACCATCTTCGCGACCAGTTGATCGGCTGGCAGATCGCGCGCGAGATATTCGCCTTCACGCTCGCCGTTGCGCATTACCGTGATGCGATCGGAGATGGCATAGGTTTGCTCGATAAAATGCGTGACAAACAGAATTGCAATTCCCGACTGCTTAAGATGCCGAAGTATTTTGAAAAGCTGTGCGACTTCGCCGTCGTCGAGACTCGAGGTCGGCTCATCGAGAATCAGCACGCGGGCGTCGACTGACAGCGCCCTCGCGATCGCCACCATCTGCTGCACGGCGATCGGATAGGCGTCGAGCGACCGGGTGACGTCGAGCGTCACGTCGAGACGGGCAAGCGCTGCCTGCGCGCGCCGCTTGATGTCGGGCCAGTCGATCGCGCCAAAACGCTTCGGCTGCCGGCCCGCAAAGATGTTCTCCGCCACCGACAGGTTCGGGCACAGGTTCACTTCCTGATACAGCGTGCGCACGCCGGCCGCTTCCGCCTCCTGCGGCGACGCAAACGCGACGATCTCGCCACCGAGGCGGATCGTGCCGGCGTCAGGCGCGACTACACCGGTCAGTACGTTGATCAGGGTGGATTTGCCGGCGCCGTTCTGCCCCATCAGCGTGTGAATCTCGCCGGGAAACAGGCGAAAGTCGACCTGTTGCAGCGCTTTCACGCCCGGGAACGTCTTGCTGACACCGGTAGTGGCCAGAATGGGTTCGAGTGCATTCGAGGCGGCGCCGTCGCGAGCGTCGCCTGTGACGGCCTTCATGGCCGGCGGATTGGGTTCCGATGCGGGATGCGTCATAGACCTCGCTCGATCGGCGGTGCATTGGTCGGATGGGCTCAGGCTGGCTCGGTTCGGCGCGACCTGATTCTGCGGAAAAGAGACCGCCCGCTGCCGAAGCAGTCAGGCGGTCAGGCACCACTGGAGAAACCCGTACGATCTGTCCGTACTTCGCTTATGTTCTGCGTCTATCGTAGGGATGGCTAATCAATTAGCCATCACACTCCGCCTCAGTACTTGCGCGTCGGCAAAGTCTGCGCCGCGACGCTCATCGGGAAGACAGTCTCTTCCGTCAGGATGCGCTTGGGCAGCGGCTTGCCGGCCACCACGTCCTTAACCGCCGACATCAGTTGCGGCCCCAGCAGCGGACTGCACTCCACATCGACATTCATCTTGCCCGCGGCCATCGCCTGGAAGCCGCCCTTGGTTGCATCGAACGAGACGACGGTGATGTCCTTGCCCGGATGCATGCCGGCCTCTTCCATCGCCTGGATGGCGCCGAGCGCCATGTCGTCGTTATGCGCATAAACTACATTTATTTTATTTCCATAAGTTTTTATAAATGCTTCCATCACCTGCTTGCCACCGGCAAGCGTGAAGTCACCGCTTTGCGACGCAATGATCTTGAATTTGGGATCGCTCTTGATCACTTCGATCAGGCCTGAATGCCGGTCGTTGGCAGGCGCCGAGCCGACCGTTCCCTGCAGTTCGGCGATGTTGATCGGGCCTGGATCACTCTTATAGTGATCAGCCAGCCAATGACCGCCGCGCCGGCCCTCTTCCATGAAGTCCGAGCCAATCATCGTCACGTACAGCGACGTGTCTTTCACGTCGATATTGCGGTCGGTCAGGATCACCGGAATTTTTGCGGCCTTAGCTTCGCGTAGCACCGGCTCCCAGCCGGATTCGACGACCGGCGAGAACGCGATCACGTCGACTTTCTGCGCAATGTAGGAGCGAATCGCCTTGATCTGGTTTTCCTGCTTTTGCTGGGCGTCGGAGAATTTGAGCTTGATCTTCGCATCCGCCGCCGCGGACTTCACCGATTCGGTATTGGCGGTTCGCCATGCGCTTTCGGCGCCGACCTGGGCGAAGCCGAGGGTGATCTGTTTGTCCTGCGCGTATGCGCCCGGCGCTGTGAGCGCCAGTGCGCCGATGCTCGAGCAAAGCGCGAGCGCGCCCAACGCACGACATGCGGCGCGTCGTGTATTCGCCATGACTGTCTCCTGATCGTTGTTGTGTCGGCGATCCATCGAACCCGCCCGATGTTTGCGGCCCTCACGGTGCGTGGATCGTGATGTAGCGTAGTGTCTGGGGCGTTAACCGTCCAATCATATGATTCGCGTCGGCGATACCAATTCTGGTATAGCGGGCGGTATCGGCAGTAGCCGCGGACGTGGGCAATGCTGCGGGGTTCACTCGAACATCGGCGATGACTGAACGTGGCGTTGGCGATGCTTTTTATGCGCTTAAGTGCTCGATGCGGCTTCGGGCCTGGCAGCGAGTGGGTGCAGGGGCTTTGGGGGCTCCGGGCTTTCGGACCAGAAGCGGCGCAGCTAACGGCTACCCCGCAAGTTAGCGAGTTGCCCCGCGCGGCGTCACCCAGCGAAACGTCAGATTGATCCGCTCGCCGGCCACGCGCGGCTCCTTCGGCACGCGATGCCGCCAGTCGGCCTGCGTGTTGCCCTTCATGACTAGCAAACTGCCGCCTTTCAACGAAAACGACTGCACGGCGCCTGTCTTGTTGTGCCGCAAGTCGAAAGTGCGCGCGACGCCTAAGCTGATCGACGCAATTACCGGCTGGGCGCCGAGCTCAGGCTCGCGATCCGCGTGCCATCCCATGCTGTCAGTGCCGCTGCGGTAGCGGTTGATCAACACGCTGTTAAAGCGCGCGTGGCAAGCTGCTTCCGCGGCGATCCGAAGTTCGGTGACAGTCGGGGTCCACGGTTGTGGCACGTTGCGAATGCCGGAGTAAACGTAGACTGCATCCTGCTCACCCTGCCAGGCCGTCAGCCGCGGCAGCGGCACGCGCCCGGCTGGCGTGCCCATCATGTCCTGACGCCATTCCACTTCGCCGATGAGTTGAGTTAAAGCGTGTGCCGCGGCCTCGGGCGCGAGCCACTCGGGATACCAGTCCACGTCGGGCGCTGGAAGGTCATCGAAAAGGTCCACCATGAAATTGCCTGAATGCGATTGCGCGTGCAATACATGCGCGAATTAGCCTTGGCTATTATGGCGGCAATGACGACAACGCTCACGCCTATGGCTTGCGCTGTCATCCGGATTTCTAACTCCGCTACTTCAAGAGGCTACCACCATGATTCTTTCCGATCAGGCTCTCGATCAGCTCTTTCGCGAAGCGCGCACGCATAACGGCTGGCAGGCTAAAGCAGTCGACGATGCCGTGCTCAAGCAACTCACCGAGCTCGTGCTGCTTGGTCCGACCTCGGCCAATTCGAGCCCCGGCCGCTTCGTCTACGTGAAAACGCCCGAAGGCAAAGAAAAGCTGCGCCCAGCTTTGTCGGCGGGCAATCTCGAGAAGACGATGGCGGCGCCGGTCACGGTGATCGTCGGGATGGATATGGCGTTTTACGAACATCTGCCGAAACTGTTTCCGCATGCCGACGCGCGCAGCTGGTTCGCCGGCAACGACAAGGCGATTGCGGATACGGCCTTTCGCAATTCGACGCTGCAAGGCGGCTATCTGATTCTCGCCGCGCGCGCGCTCGGTCTGGACACGGGTCCAATGTCGGGCTTCGACGCCGCCAAAGTCGACGAGGCCTTCTTCGCCGGCACAACCGTGAAGGCGAACTTCCTGATCAATCTGGGCTATGGCGACCCGTCGAAGCTGTTCCCGCGCAGCCCGCGCTTCTCCTTCGACGAAGCCGCCCTGATCGTCTGACAGCCATTAAGCCGCCGGTGCGTTTATCTGAGGAGCGCCACGTAGAACACCACTGCGCCGATCACCGCGCCGATAAAGCAAAAGCCTTCATCGGCGTCGTCGCCACCCGAACGTAACCACGCGCCGACGACGCCGAACAGTCCTGCGATGCCGAGTGCA
The DNA here is from genome assembly GCF_900116445.1 of Paraburkholderia aspalathi. GTDB lineage: Bacteria > Pseudomonadota > Gammaproteobacteria > Burkholderiales > Burkholderiaceae > Paraburkholderia > Paraburkholderia aspalathi. The sequence goes on along the minus strand of NZ_FPBH01000061.1, from coordinate 10,064 downwards.
ACGCATACCATCACAACGTCGAATAGCGCGTTTTTGCCCAGTTCGGAGAAGTCGATGTCGCGCACGCCGAAGTACAAGGCGAGCGCCATCAGCGATATGCCCACCAGCGGCAGCATGACGTGGCTGCCCTCTCGTCCGACGTGATGTCCATGAAGTCCGTGGCGTACGTGATGGCCCGATCCAAGCAGTTTCATGATGCGCCTCCTGCCTCACCCTCAACCGAGGACAAAACGAACCGCCGCTGGGCCGCGATGGCCCTTAGACAAGCCGGTTCTATTTGAGAATAGTGCACGCGAAACACAATTCAAAGCCCATTTAATTAGAGCGTCGCTGCAGTTCAGACAACGGCATGCGACAACGAGAATTGCTGCGTTGCGGTATCCGCTTGCTGCATCAAACACGGACTTGGTCGGCCAACCCAGGAAGCAATTCTGGCGCCGTCGGCAAGGGGTTGCACATGCCGGTAGAATGATCCGGCTCGTCCGCTATTTCATGCTTGCGGTTGGCGAGCCGCCGCCGTTGCTCCGCTCGTGCCGGCCCCTTCCCGCCCCTATCCTCTCTATGCGCCGCTCATCGTTTCTTGTTCGCTTCATCCTGATTGGGATCCTGCTGCATATCTACGTCGGTTTTCGACTGATTCCCGACATGCCGGTCAGCGTCACCGGCCGGTGGCTGTGCGCGTTGTGGCTGGTGCTGTCGATCTTTCTGATCCCGCTCGGCATGCTGGCGCGCACCATCAAACAGCAGCCGCTCAGCGACCGCCTCGCGTGGGTCGGCCTGCTGGCGATGGGCTTCTTCTCCTCGCTACTGGTTCTGACGTTCGCGCGCGACCTGGCGCTCGCCTCACTGCTCACCGTCGATGCAATCTGGCCGAACACGATCGCAATCGCGCACTGGCGCGTCGGCTCGGCTGCCGCGGTACCACTGCTTGCGCTGCTCTCGACACTCGTCGGTCTGTTCAACGCACGGCGCCGCGCCAAGGTCGTGACGATCGAGGTGCCGATCGACGATCTGCCGCCGGCACTCGACGGTTTCACGATCGTCCAGATCAGCGATATCCACGTCGGCCCGACCATCAAAGGCCGTTATGTGGACGCGATCGTCGACGCGGTGAATCGTCTGAAGCCGGATCTGATTGCCGTTACCGGCGATGTGGTGGACGGCAGCGTGCCGCAATTGACCAGACACACACAGCCCCTGTCGCGACTCAGTGCGCGTCACGGCGCGTTCCTCGTGACCGGCAATCACGAGTATTACGCTGGGGCGAACGCCTGGATCGATGAATTCCGGCGCCTGGGCTTAACCGTTCTGCTTAACGAGCATGTGATCGTGGACCACGACGGCGCGCGCGCCGTGATTGCCGGGGTAACCGATTACTCAGCGGGCCATCATGATCCGTTGCATCGCAGCGACCCCGTTGCGGCCCTTGCAGGCGCGCCTGGCGATGTGCTGATCAAAGTACTGCTCGCACACCAGCCGCGCTCTGCAGAAGCCGCCGCAGCAGCAGGTTTCACACTGCAGCTATCCGGCCACACACACGGCGGTCAGTTTTTCCCATGGAATTTCTTTGTGCGTTTGCAGCAGCCGTTCACGGCTGGTCTCGCACGGCTGAACGGCCTGTGGGTCTACACGAGTCGCGGCACCGGCTATTGGGGACCGCCGAAGCGCCTGGGGGCCCCCTCTGAGATCACACGATTGCGCCTCGTGCCGGGCGAGCCCGACTAAGGCACTGGGCTGGAGTGCCGAATAGCGCCACATAGAAGTCATACTGGCTTGCATCGCAAAAGAAAAACGCGGACGTCCGCAAAGGACATCCGCACTTCGGCACTGGCGCACTACTTCGGCCAGTTTGCGTTACTGAGCAGGCGCGACGGCCACGCTGACCTGCGGCGCGTACGCCACCGACACCTGCATACCCGGCGTCACGCCGGCGACCTTTGCCGGCTCGCGGCCCTGGATATGGAACACCGTGCCATTCGGGCCCTTCAGGGCCATGATGCCGGAGGCATGATCAATCGCCTGAACTTCGGCGGTCACGTTCTGCACGGTGTTCTGCTGTACCGGCTGAACAGCCGCGCCGTGGCCGTCAGCACCGCGCGTCACGCTGACCATGGCGTTGCGCATCATCCGGATGTGGACCTTGCCACCCTGCTTGATCTGCGCGAGGTTGCTCGTATCGGTGATGTTGAATGAAGCTTCGCCACCCTGTGCGTCGAGCACGGTCACCGACTGTTTTGCCTGATCGATCGACTTCACGACACCATCCGCCTGCAGCGTGCTGCTGCCTTCAAACGGCGCGGGCAAACCGGCGGCGAACGACACGAGCGGAGCCGCAGCAATCAATGCGCCGGCAATAACGCCGAGAGCTTTTTCTTTCATACATTCCTCAATTGGGTGAACAGCGGAAAAGAGACGACATGGTGGGGATCGGATGCGCAAAGTACCGCACAAGGGCAACCGAAAAAATCTAGGCGAAATCCTGGGAAGTGAAACGTGGATTGAGCACCAGAACCACACCACGTGTTTCGAAGTGTTCGAACAGTGTGTTTTCCGGGATGGACCTCGTCAATATTCGGAGTCCGTATTTATGCGAGGAAAATTCTGATCTTACCGAGGAAGATTCAGTAAGTGACGCACAGCGCATTCCGCCACCCTGCCTCATCCCGGCTTGACTTAACTTTGCAGAGCTGCCTAAAATTCGCCCAGTTCATTTAACCGGAATCACGATCTTGGACAGTAGCAGTAGTACCAGTCGAGCTTCGATTCGCCCGATCGCCTGATCGGCAAGATTTCCGCGTCAGCCTTTGCCTGTCGCCGTCTTGCCTCCGGGCCCGACGGTGCACGTCGCTTTTACCCTCTTGCTGCCAGTGAAGCGCCGCATGGCCCGATGCCTTGCGCACGCTCCACGACTTTTTCGCCGCGAGCCCCGGCTCGCATGCCTTGTCACGCCTGATCGCGTTCGCGCCCCCCTGCGGATACGTGATGCTGTCACGCGTAGGGTTCACACTGTGCGAACACGCGCCTCAACCTTTCTTAACGATGACAATTGAATTCGTCTTGCGGCTCTTTGCCGCCTTCAGTTGCGGGGTCGCGATCGGCCTCGAGCGGCAGATGCGCCAGCGCAACGCCGGCCTTCGCACCATCACACTGGTCGCCAGCGGTGCGTGCCTGTTCGTCACGCTCGGCGTGCTGACCGGCAACGGCACCGCCGGTATCACCCAGATTGCCGCGTATGTCGTCTCCGGCGTCGGCTTTCTCGGCGGCGGCGTGATCATGCGCGACAAGGGCTCCATTCAGGGAATCAACACCGCCGCGACCTTGTGGTGCTCGGCGGCGGTCGGCGTATTGTGCGGTGCGGGGCACTACGGCCCGGCCCTCGCCGGTACCGCGGTCGTATTGCTGACCAATACGGTGCTGCGTGAAGTGAGCCGTGCCATCAACGCGGCGCCCGTTTCGGACGCCGACCTCGTGCGCGAGTATGTGCTGACGATCGTTTGCCGGGAGGCCGATGAAATTCACATTCGCACCGCCGTGTCCAACTCAATGTATTCGACACCGCTGTCGTTCCAGAGTCTGACGAGCGAAGACCTCGAAGACGATACGGGACGCATTCGCGTTACCGCAACATTGAAGCTGCATCCGAAAGATCAGCCGAAGCTCGAACAGATGGCGAGCCGCATCAGCATGGAAAAGAGCGTATCGAGCGTGAGCTGGACGGCTAAAGATGCGGAGCCGACGCCGGAGTGAGTCACCTTGCGTAAGCTCCCCCCATATTCACGCGCATCGTCTACACTTAGCTTGCAATAGATTCAGACAATGTTAATTCCGCGTCCTGAATATGGACTGTCCCATAACCTTCGACTAAGCTCTGTCACCGTGATTTTTTCACACTCAACCATGGAGTCTCGAATATGGAACACGGCATCATTGCATGGCTCATCATCGGCGCGATCGCCGGCTGGCTGGCCGGCGTGCTCGTCAAGGGCGGCGGCTTCGGTCTGATCGTCGACATCATCGTCGGGATTGTCGGCGCATTCATCGGTGGCTGGCTTGCCGGTGTGTTGCACATTTCGCTCGGCGGCGGCTGGATCGGTTCGATCATTACCGCTGTGATCGGCGCCGTTATTCTGCTGTTTCTTATCCGGCTCGTCCGGCGCGGCACCTGAGCGCAGCACCTGATGTCTTACGGCGTCGGGAGCGAATGCCACCTGACGCCGGTTTTATTTAGTATTTAGAGAGACGCCTCTACTGTCGGCAACATCGAGCCGGCATCACGCAGCCGCGTATGCCAGGTGAAAGCCTGGTCCAACCGATGCGGCGTTTGTCCACCCCATTGCAAGGCATCCCGATAGTAGTCGCGAAGCAGATCGCGATAGAGCGGATGCGCGCAGTTTTCGATGATCAGCGTAGCGCGTTCCCGCGGCGCCAATCCGCGCAGATCGGCCAGGCCCTGCTCCGTCACCACCACGTCCACATCGTGCTCGTTGTGATCGCAGTGCGGCACCATCGGCACGACACTCGAAATACGGCCGCCCTTCGCCATCGACTTCGTCGCAAAGATCGCGCATGACGCATTGCGCGCGAAATCGCCCGAGCCGCCAATGCCGTTCATCATGTGCGTGCCGCCGACGTGCGTGGAATTCACGTTCCCGTAAATGTCGAACTCCAATGCGGTATTCAATGCGATCAGACCGAGCCGGCGAATCACTTCAGGATGGTTGCTGACCTCCTGCGGACGCAACACCAGGCGATCGCGATAGCGCTCGAGTTCGCCGAACACTTGCGCCTGACGCGCGGCCGACAACGTGATCGACGCACCCGAGGCGAACGTCACCTTGCCGGCGTCCATTAGATCGAAGGTCGAATCCTGCAGTACTTCTGAGTAAATTTCGAAGGCGCCGAAAGGCGAATCGACGAAACCGGCCAGCACCGCATTGGCAATCGTGCCGATGCCAGCCTGCAACGGCGGCAATTGCGGGGGCATGCGCCCAGATGCTACTTCGTGCCGGAAAAATTCAATCAGATGGCGCGCAATCAGTTCGGTTTCCGCATCCGCGGGCAACACCGTGGACGGACTATCCGCCTTGTCAGTGATCACAATCGCCGCGATTTTCTCTGGCGGAATTTCGATGGCATGCGTTCCGATACGGTCTTGCGGGCGCACGATCGGCAGTGGTTCGCGATTCGGCCTGCGGCCCGGAATCCAGATGTCGTGCAGTCCCTCGAGGGCGAGCGGCTGGGCGAGGTTGATTTCGACGATGACCTTGTCGGCGAGGATCGCGAAGCTGGCCGAGTTGCCGACTGAAGTGGTCGGCACAATGCCGCCGGTTTCGGTGATCGCGGTGGCTTCGATAATGGCAACGTCAAGTTTGCCGAGCTGATTCGCGCGCAGCATCTCGACGGTTTCGGACAGATGCTGATCGACGAACATCACTTCGCCGCGGTTGATCGCATCGCGCAGAGTCTTGTCGACCTGAAACGGCAAGCGGCGCGCTAATACATGCGCCTCAGTGAGCATGCGATCCACGTCATGACCGAGCGATGCGCCGGTCATCAATGTAATTTGTAGCGGCTTGCCTTCCTGACGGACCCGCTCGGCAAGTGCGACCGGAACAGCTTTGGCGTCGCCCGCGCGCGTAAAGCCGCTGGCGCCGACGCGCATGCCGTCCTGAATCAGAAGCGCCGCCTCGGCGGCTGAAGTGAATTTTCCGCGCAACGCGGAGCAACGAATCCGGTCCTGGTACATAAAATCGAGTCTCTCCATATTCACCCGTCCAGTCTACCGGTGCGCACGTCTGCGGTGTGCTTCGCTCAGTAGCCAGTTTGTCGCACCAGCCGCAACGTCTCGATGGGACGGCGTCGCGGCCAGGCGTTTCGTCGCGTGCAACATTCGCGCGACAGGTCTTACAGGTACTGCTTGGTTTTGCGCGTGGCGCTGCTTAGCTGCCGAAGAAAATATTGCAGAAACTCACGGGCCCTACGCACTCTTCAGCTTTGGCCTTCGGTACTGCGACACGGCGTTGCTCAGCGACGCTGTTCGCGCGCGGTGCATTCGCCTGTGCGACCTGTTCTTCCTCGGCGGCAGGCGCCGTCTGTGCATGAGCGACAGCAGCGGACAAAGTGCAGGCAATCAGGGCAATCTTCAACACATTCATTTCGTTCTCCAGTTCTTACGATTCCGTTCCGCAGGGAGTCCCTTTTGGGGACTGCGCGGCGGTGAAGAAACTATATGACTGCCACCTACACAGATAAACGGGGCTGGACAGAAGGGACCTTTCCATCTGGCAGAAGGATCGGGGCGCACGTCCGATCCGACGCACGGGTCAACGCGTATTGAAAGGCGCGTCTTCGTCGAGCAACGCCGTGCGGATGAAATGCAGGCAACTCAGGATGCGTTGCAGATCGTGTCGCTGGCCGCGGTCGGCGTGGACGGTTTCCAGCAGGTCCTGCGCGATCCACGTGGCCGAGCGCACGGATACGAGCGCGCGCTCGAGAGCACGCACGTCCGGTCGCGCAAAAAGCCGCGCGAGGTCGTCGCAAGTTCGGGTGAGACCGCTGTTCCAGTGCGGATGAAGGGCCTGCACGTAGCCCGCACGCGCCACTTCGTTGCGCAGATCGATCACGGCGTGCCCCACTTCAAGGGTGACGAGCATCCAGCGCAACGCATCACGGCGGCGTCGGGAGCGCCGCGTCAGTAGCATGCGTAACTGCGAGACCAGATCGTGAGTGCTCGACTGAAAGCGCTGATTGAGTCCGGGAAGTTCGTCCTTGCACGCAGACACGACTTGCGCGCGCAAATCGCCCTTGATTCTCTCCGTGAGCCACGGCATGTTCGCGGGGAACACCACTGAGAAAACGATCGCTGCGAGCAATAGCGACGCCGTGATCGCGATACCGTTGTTGATCAGCAGATCGGGCGCATACGTGACGACGTTGTCCGGTCCGGCAAGCAGGCAGAAGAACACCGAGAAACCGATGCCATACCCCGCCGAGAGTTTGCGCGATGCGATGAAGGCGCCGAGTGCAAGCACCGGAGCGAGCGTTGCGCAAAGCAGCGGAAAGCCGTCGATATTCGGATACACGTAGCACGTAAAAAGGTAGCCGGTCATAGTCGCCAGCACTGCACCGACTGCCATCTGCACGGCCATTTTCGATGCGTTCGGCGCGGTCGACGTCAACGCACAAACCAGCGCCGCGCCGATCACTGCGAGACCACCACTCGGCCAGTCCGTGGCAATCCAGAACCAGCTGACGATCGCCATCGCCGCCGCCGACCTGGCAAAGGTAAACGCGACCACAAAGCCGTTCGTTCTGCTCACGTAGCAGCCGGCAGTACGCTGCCCGGCTCCCGGTTTGTGCCGCGCCAAAGACGCGTAAGTCTCGGAGTAGCGGATCCATTCGTCGACAAATCGATATAGCAGTTCCGCGGCTGTGTCGAAGTCCGCTAGCGATTCAGCGGGGGCAGCTTCCAGTGGCCGTCTCGTTTCGCGCACGCGTCTTGGCAAGCTCGCCTGAAAGAGCCGCAAACCAGCGGCTACGTGCGCTGCATCGGCATCGGCATCTGCAGACCCGGTGGATGCCAACAGTGCCGACAGCTCGCTGAAGTACGGCGTGATGGCATCGACTGTGCCGTTCGGGCCGTTTGCGCGTAGACGTTTAAGCAACTGGTGCAGTGCATGCAGTCGTGCGCATGCGTCCATGAACTCGCCGTTCAGACGGCCGAGATGCTGGCTGCGCGAACGCATGGCCGGATCCTCGAAGGCAGCAAATGTTCGCGTCGCTTCAAAGCCGACGATCTCGTCGACGAGGTCCGCAAAGCGCCGCTCAAATTGGCAACGGTCGATTCCGCGCCCCAGCACATCAGCAGCGAACGCAGTAAAATTTGCATATCGAAGATGAAGCGCGCGCCGCAGTGCAAGGCTGGAACGCTGCGGCACGAACAGCGCGCTGACTGCGCTCGAGCACACGATACCGACCGCCACCTCAGCCGCGCGTGTGAGCGCGGCCAGAAACAGGTCGTGCGGCGCCGTGACATTCGGAATACCGATCAGAGTGGCGGTATAACCTGCCAGCACAAAGCCATACCATCTGAAATGCCGATACCGGACCGCTGCCGCGATACAGACGCTCACCCAGCCGATCATGCCAAGCATGTACAACTCGGGCTGCTGGACGAACAGCGCGCCGAGCACCAGGGCGGCGACCGTCCCCACCGCGGTGCCGAGAATACGGTAGAAACTCTTGGCGAGCACCATCCCACTGAACGGCTGCATGAGCACGAACACCGTGGTCATCGCGATTCGCGGCTGCTGGAGATCCAGCAACATGGCAATGCCCAGCGCCAGCAAACCCGCAGTGACCGTTTTCAGCAGATGCAGCCAGATCAGACCGTCGCTGTTCGCCCAGTCGCGAACGGCCGGACTGAGCGCCGGCAATATGACGCGCCACTGCCGGCGAGGATCCACCGTGGACTTGATCGCATGTTGGCGTCTCATCATCAGAAAGCAACGCGTCCCGGTTTGTCGCTAAAAGAAACCCCGGTGAACGCTGCGCACACCAGCAGGCAAGGCGCCGATTGTAAGAGCATGCGCTGCGCGTATTAATAGGACGGGCGCGGAACGTCCCTTCCAGAATGAACAACAATGGGCTTGCGGGACAGGCGGACAATACGGCTTCTGCCGTGAAATAGAAGGATCGATGGATACGCTACAAAATATGCGAGTGTTCGTGCGCGTGGTTGAAGCCGGTAGTTTTACCGCCGCCGCGCAGTCGCTCAATTCGACGACTGGCGCGATGTCGCGTGCGGTCTCCGAACTCGAAGCGCATCTGCGTACGCGCTTATTGAACCGGTCGACACGCAGGCTCGCGCTCACCACAGCGGGGGAGCGTTACCTGAAACGCTCTCAGCAGATCCTTGCAGATGTCGACACGGCGGAAGAAGAAGCAAGCTGCGCCCACGAACGCCCTGCCGGCGCTTTGCGGATGCACAGCTTTGCCAGTATCGGCCAGCATTACGTGCTGCCGGCCATCTCCCGGTATCGCGCGCTTTATCCCGAAGTGACCGTTGAATTGACGTTGTCGCAGCGCATGCCCGACCTGTTCGAAGGCAGCGCCGATGTCGCTGTTATCGGCGCCTCGACTCTGCCGAATTCTGACCTCGTTTCGCTCCCGCTTGGTACAACTTTCAGCATCTTGTGCGCATCGCCTGCTTACGTGCGCGCTCATGGCGCGCCGCAGAAGCCTAGCGACCTCGCGCATCACGAGTGCCTGATCTTGCACACACCAGCATTTCCGGCCTACGAATGGGTGCTCGACGGCCCCAACGGCAGCGAGATGATGGAAGTGAACGGACCCGTCCAAGTGAATATTGCGGAATCGCTGATCGTCGCGATTCGCGAGGGAATGGGCATCGGTATGGTGCCGCTCTATGCGGCGATTGCCGGACTGCGGGACGGGACGTTAGTTCGCGTGCTGCCTGAATATACGCTGCAGAAGATGAATGTGTACGCGCTGTATCCGTCACGCAAGTTCGTCGATGCGAAGACGCGGACGTGGGTTGAGTTCCTACGCACGCATCTACCGAAGGTGATTGCACGCGACGAGGCGTTACTTGCGGAAGTTGGCCAGATGGATGCAACCGATGACGCGGTGCCTGTTCGTGCGGCCAGCATTGGGGGCGGAGATGTCGCCGCGCACTGACGCAGTTTTTTAGCTGACGAGCAGGCCGCGCCTGTGGAAGGCACAACGTAGGTAACGAAGTGGCAGGCCATTTGCGGCGGTATCTATGGCGTGCCAGATAGCGGCAGTGTTTTCGTGACGCGCCTCTCGGAATGGAGGTGCGTTATCCCGCGGGTTGGGAACGAGAGTTAAGAATCCGCGCGTGTGCTCGCTACGGCGCCAGAGTCTTGGCACTGAATTCAGAGCCGTAAACGCAGAAACCCCACCTTTTAGGGGTGGGGTTTCTGGACTTGCTGGGGAGCCTGACGATTACCTACTTTCACACGGGAATCCGCACTATCATCGGCGTGGAGTCGTTTCACGGTCCTGTTCGGGATGGGAAGGGG
>NZ_FPBH01000053.1 GCF_900116445.1 Paraburkholderia aspalathi | reverse complement strand
GATGTCTCCGCACGTCTGTCAACCATGTCCCCGGTCTATACACGGCGGCAAAGAAAAGTAGGTGCCCCCCCGCACAGGGGGAACGCTAATAGACCACTAACAATTCAAGGAAAGGCCAAAGCCCTAAGAACACAGACAATAAGCGCCGCGCAGGCAAAAAAACCATCAATCTATAGCCCTCCCTGCAGTCTCCCTCATAAACGGCAACGGCAACAACGACACCACCCCACACCCAATCAAATACCAGGCAGGCGCCAAATTACTCCCCGACACCTGAATCAACCAGGTAGCAAAAAACTGCGCAAACCCACCAAAAATCGAAACCCCTAAACAATAAACAATCGACATCCCGGTAGCGCGAATCTCCCGCGGAAACATCTCCGGCAACATGACGATATTAGGCACCGCGGTAAACGCGACAAACACAGCCAGCACAGCAACAACAGACAACAAAACCGGCACCGTGGGCAAAGCATTAATAATCATGAAGGCCGGATACACGGCAACAATCAACATCACCCGCGAAATCCACAAAACGCGTTTGCGCCCCACGCGATCAGATAACGATCCCGCAAATGGCGAGCAAATCACCGTCACAATCGCCGCCGTCCAAGCGGCCCACAACGCCGACGACATCGGGAAATGCAAAATCCGAATCGCGTAGGTCGACAGATAAAACAGCACGATGTAGTTCGCGGCCGTGCCGCCAATCGTCGTCAACACACCCGTCGTGATCACGCGCGAATGCTCGCGGAACAACTTGCGAACCGGCTGCGCATCAGGCGCCTGGGCCGCAGAAACCGTACCGTCTTCCACGCCCGGCAAGGTTTCGTCCAGATGCCGCCGGATGTAAATGCCAATCGGACCCATCGCCATGCCGATCACAAACGGCACACGCCAGCCCCAGCTCTCCAACGCGGCAGTGGACAGCGCCGCCGCCAACGCAACACCCAGCAGCGAGCCACAAACCGTGTTCAAGCCCTGGCTCACGAACTGCCAGCTTCCGTAAAATCCACGCGTCTTATCGCTGCCATATTCAAGCAACAACGATGTCGATGCACCAATCTCGCCGCCCAGCGCGAAGCCCTGAATCAAGCGCGCAAGGATCACCAGTAGCGGCGCGGCGATGCCGATCGCCGCGTACGTCGGCGCGAACGCGATGATCGCCGAGCCGAGTGTCATCAGCCACAGTGTGAGACTCATTGCGGCCTTGCGGCCGGCGCGGTCGGCATAGGCGCCGAGCACAATGCCGCCCACCGGACGCATGATGAATCCCACGCCGAACGTGCCGACCGCCAGCATCAGTTGCGCAAGCTGCCCTTCCACCGGGAAATACAGCTTGCCGATGATCGTCGCGAAGAAACTGTAGATCGTGAAATCAAAAAACTCGAGACCGTTGCCGAGCGTGATCGCAGCAATCGCCTTGGCGTGACTCGTGCGTTTGGCCGGCGGCATGGCCGACACGTCACCGAGATTCAACGCGTCGGTGCCTGCGGGTTGCGGTGTAGCGGAATAGTCCATCTGTCTCTCCATGGTGTCCTTCCTGCCAATGCGCGGACCTGCAGCCTTGCGCGCCTGAAAGCGATGGACGGTCTGACTGGCCCCAACACGGCCTTGATGGCCCCGCTGGTCTTCGTGACCCTCGGAGCCTTGCATGGCCTCAGTTCAACGCGATGCCGCCTGCCTCAGACGAGGAACGTCTGCGCAAGCCGCACCCAATACGCCGCGCCGGTAGCGAGGCAGTCGTCATTGAAGTCATAGCCCGGGTTGTGGACCATGCAACCGCCCTCGCCGTCGCCATTGCCGATGATCAGGTAGCTGCCCGGGCAACGCTCCAGCAGGAACGCGAAGTCTTCACTGCCGGTCAACGGTTGCATGTCGGCGATCAAGCCGTCTTCGCCGAGCCAGTCGAGCGCGACCTGCCGTGCGAGACCGGTCATCTGCGCATCGTTGACGAGCACCGGATAACGTCGTTGATAGTCGACGTGCGCACGCGCGCCGAACACCGCCGCCTGTCCGCAGGCGACCGCCGTGATGCGCTCCTGCAAATAGTTGCGAACCTCAGGCTTCAGCGCGCGCACGGACAAGCGCATCTCCGCGGTTTCAGGAATCACGTTCGGTGCTTCGCCGGCGTGGATGGCGCCGACCGTGATGATCGCCATGTCGAGCGGCGCAATGTTGCGCGATACGATCGACTGCAAGGCCAGCACGATCTGCGCGCACACCACCACGGGATCGACCGCCTTGTGCGGCACCGCGCCATGACCGCCGCGGCCGGTTACCTTGATGATCACCGTATCGGATGAAGCCATGAACGAGCCCGGCAGGAAGCCGAACTTGCCGGTAGGGAAGCCCGGCATGTTGTGCATCGCGAAGACCGCGTCGCACGGGAATTTGTCGAACAGGCCGTCTTCGAGCATTTTCTTCGCGCCGGCCTGACCTTCTTCGGCGGGCTGGAAAATCAGGTTCAACGTGCCGTCGAAATTCTTTTCCTGCGCCAGATGCTTGGCGGCCGCCAGCAGGATCGCCGTGTGGCCGTCATGGCCGCATGCGTGCATCTTGCCGGGAACGGTGCTCGCGTACGGCAGGCCGGTGGTCTCGTGAATCGGCAGTGCGTCCATGTCGGCGCGCAGGCCGAGTTTGCGCGTGCCGCTGCCTACTTTCAGTTGCCCTACAACACCGGTCTGACCCAGCCCGCGATGCACGGTGTAGCCCCACTCCTGCAAGCGTTCCGCGACCAGGTCGCCAGTGGCGAACTCTTCGTAAGCCAGTTCGGGCTGCGCGTGGATGCGGCGGCGCAGCGCGATCATTTCGTCTTCGAGTTCGGCGATGCCCGCCGGGATGGCCATGGTGTTCACGATGTTGTCTCCGTCGATGAAAGCGTGAACCGAGCATAACCACGCCGATTTTCCAGCGGCAGGCGTAGAATCGTTGCGCCAGCAACCAGCGGTTGCCACCCATGTACGGGTTTTCCAGATGAAACTGCATCAACTCAGCACCTTAGCGGCCATTGCGGATACCGGCAGTATCCGGGCCGCCGCCCGTTCGCTCGACCTTTCGCCGGCCGCCGTGACCAAGGCCATGCGCGAACTGGAGGCCGATCTGCAAGCGCCATTGCTGGTGCGCGGCGCGAGCGGCGTCGCGTTCACGGAGTTCGGCCGCGCGCTGGTCGTGCATGCGCGGCTGGTGCTCGGCCAGTTGCAGCGCGCGGAAGCAGAGATCGAGGCGATGCGCGGCGCGGCGGCCGGCAAACTGTCGATCGGCGTCACGCCGTGGGTGGCGCTGACTTTTCTGCCGCCCACAGTGCAGCGGTTCCGGCAGCACATGCCGGAAGTCCAACTGGAATTTTTTGAGGGGCTGCTGGGCGTCGTGCAACCACGCCTGCGTGACGGCAGCCTCGACTTCTCGATCGGCCGTCCGCCGCCCGCTTCGCCGCAATCGGAGTTTCACAACGTACCGCTGTTTTCAACGCATTCGGCGGTGTGCGCGCGGCGCGATCATCCCAAGGCGGGTTGCCGCACGCTGCTCGAACTGGAAGACGCCGAATGGGTGCTGAACTGGGACCCGGCAAGCCGCGAGTCGATCTCGGACAATCTGTTTCGCAAGCGCGGCATGAAGGTGCCGCACACGATCCATCTTGCGCACTCGCTCTCGGTCGTGCTCGGCCTGCTCGCACGAACGGACATGGTCAGCATTTTCCCGTGGCCGCTCGTCGAAGTGCTCATCGCAAAGGAGAACCTGTGGGCGCTCCCCTTGCGCGAGACGGTGGATGAAACCATCGTCAGTATCACGTCACGCCGCGGCGCGCCGACGAGTCCGGCGGCCACGTGTTTTCTGGAGTGTTTGCGCGAAGTCGTCGACGAAGGCTCGCGCTCGCAAGACCCTGAACTGCGCCGCCTGTTTCATTCGATCGAACTGCTGCTGTAGTGATGTGGTGGGGGTGGCGGACCCGCGGCGCTGTAAGCTGAATCGCATGCATGCCCGCTATGCTTCGAGTGCGCAGCGGCGCGTCGCCCTGCCGTTATCCCGAGCGACCGTGATCCAGAATCCTGACAACGAAGCCGACCGCAAGGCACAGCCTCCGGGCACGTCAGCGGAGTATGCCGACGACAGCGCCTCGCTCGATCCGTCCCATCACCGCGCGCTCGCTGAAGCGCGACGCGCCGACGGCGACGAACTGGCCGCGGTCGCGCATCTGATCGCCGCCCACACGCTGGACGCCTACACCGCTGCGGCACCCAACGCCAGTGCCGCGAATCTCTGCGATGTCGCGACCGGATATTTCATGAAAAGCGATCATGAGATCGCCGAATACTGGTACCGCCTCGTTCTGAAGCTTGATCCGCATGTCGCCGTTGCTTGCCAGAATCTGGCCGCCATCCTCGCAGGCAGCGGACGCGCGAGCGAAGCCGCCGCATATCGGGAACGTGCCTACCGGATCCAGCGTGTCTTTATCGAGGGACGCGGCGCCGGGCAGCGCCGTGTGCTGATCCTCTGCGCGGCACACACCGCCGGCAATGTGCCGTTCGATGCTCTACTGCCCAGCACGACCTGCTGTCGCATCAAATACGCGATCGACTACGCCGCCGACGAAGAAGACCAGCAGTTGCCGCCCTACGACCTCGTGTTCAACGCGATTGGCGATGCGGATATCGCCGCCCCGCTTTCCGGGCGACTCGCGCGCTTCGTCTTGCGCTGTGCGCGGCCCGTGCTCAATCCGCCCGACGCTATCGCCCGAACCCAGCGGCATCGTACCGCGAGCCTGTTCGACGGATTGCCGGACGTGCAGGCGGCGCCTTGCGTACGCAGCGAAACCGCACCGGCTTCACGCAATGCGCTTGACGCGCTGCTCGCGGCGGACGGCATCGACTTTCCGGTCCTCGCGCGTCCTGCCGCGACACACGGCGGCGAGGGGCTGACCTTATGCGAGAGTCCCACCGCGCTTGAATCGTGGCGCTCGGCACAAACCGACATTTGCTACCTCGCAGCGTTTCGCGACTATCGCAGCGCCGACGGCTTCTACCGCAAATACCGGATCATTTTTGTCGACCGGGAGCCGTTTCCCTACCATCTGGCGATTTCGCCACACTGGATGGTGCATTACTACTCCGCCGACATGGAACAGTATCCGTGGAAGCTGGAGGAAGAGCGGCGCTTCCTCGACAATCCGCACACTGCGCTCGGCGAGCGCGTCATGAATGCGATCGCGGCGATCGGCAGACGGCTCGATCTCGACTACGGCGGAATCGACTTCACGGTGCTGCCCGACGGACAGGTGCTGGTCTTCGAAGCGAACGCGACCATGCTGGCCCACTTCGAGCGCGCAACCGGCACTCTCGCCCACAAGAATCCGTACGTGCAGCGTATCGTCGATGCATTCGAACGGATGATGTCGCGCCACTCCGCGACCTGAAGGTTCATCCGAAGGTTCGTCCGTTACTGGCTGGATAGATGCTGCTGAAGATACGGCACGAAGCCGTTTTGCGTCGGACCGATCTGCTTGACGCAATCATCGTAGTCGGAGCCCATCGCGCGATCCTGGCCGTACATGCCACGGCACTGCGCGTACAGCGTGATCGTCGCCCCGCTGCCCTTGGTCACGCGCGTGGCCGAATAGACCGCATGTCCCGAGCGGCTCGGCACGTCGGTCTCGATCGCCACCGCGTCCGCGCGGACGATCGACGTGTAAGAATGCGCCGCCACGTAGTCCTTCGTGAGCGACCAGGCCTTGTCACACTGCGCCTGATCCGCGCACCCGACAGCGGCGTTACGCTGGGCGCTATCGAGCAGGCTCTCTGAGCGGGTAAAGTCGCGCGCCTGAGCTTCCTGTTTTTCTGTGGATGAACAGCCGCCCAGGGCAAGCGCAGCAAGCGCAATAGCGATAGTCTTTTTCACTGGTTCAAGATCCGATGGCGAATTCCGGCAAAGATTATAGACGCCCGCCAACAGCGTTCGCAGATTGGAACCGCCATCGAAAAACTGCCGGTGCGTTGGGGTCTCTCACCGCCCGGCCGTCGCGCAGCGTCAACTTGCGTAACCCACCACGCCTTTGATCTCCAGAAAATCTTCCAGACCGAACTCGCCGTACTCACGGCCGTTGCCCGATTGCTTGAAGCCGCCGAACGGTGCATCGGGGCTGTAGTCCGCGTAGTTCAGATAGATCGTGCCGGTACGCAGGCGCTTCGCCACGGCATGCGCATGCTCGATCGAGGCGGATTGCACATAGCCCGCGAGGCCGTAGAGGCTGTCGTTGGCCATCGCGATCGCGTCATCTTCCGAGTCGTAGCCGAGAATCGACAGCACCGGGCCGAAGATCTCTTCGCGCGCGATCGTCATGTTCGGCGTGACGTTGCCGAACACCGTCGGGCGCACGAAGTAACCATCCTTCAATCCCTCAGGCCGGCCCGGGCCGCCGGCCACCAGCGTGGCGCCCTCTTCGACGCCCACACCGATCAGCCGCTGGATCTTGTCGAACTGCTGCTCGCTGATGACCGGCCCGAGGTCGATGCCCTTCGCATCCGCGGGACCGACGACCAGGGCTTCAGCCGCTTCTTTCGCATAGCCCAATGCCTCGGCGAGGCGTGCGCGCGGCACGAACATGCGCGTGGGCGCATCGCACGACTGGCCGCTGTTGTCGAAACATGCACGGGCGCCGCGCATCACCGCCTGCTTCAGATCGGCATCTTCGAGAATCAGGTTGGCCGATTTGCCGCCCAGCTCCTGGTGCACGCGCTTGACCGTATCCGCCGCGGCCTTCGCGACTTGCACGCCTGCACGCGTCGAGCCGGTGAACGACATCATGTCGATGTCCGGATGACGCGACATCGCCTCGCCCACCGTTGCGCCTTCACCGTTGACGAGGTTGAACACGCCGGCCGGCACACCCGCCTCGTCGAGGATCTCGGCGAAGATGATGCCGGAGAGCGGCGCCAGTTCCGAAGGCTTGAGCACCATCGTGCAACCGGCCGCGAGCGCGGGCACGACCTTGGTGGCGATCTGCAAGGCCGGCCAGTTCCACGGCGTAATCAGCCCGCACACGCCGACCGCCTCCTTGCGAATCAGAATGCTGCTCTTCACGTACTCGAATTCGAACGTGTCGAGCGTGCGGATCATCGTTTCCAGATGCGCGACGCCGGTCCATGCCTGAGCATCGTTCGCATACTGCAGCGGTGCGCCCATCTCGCGGCTGATCGCGTGCACCATGTCGTCGTAGCGCTTGCGGTAGACGTCGAGAATCGCTTGCAGCAAATCGATTCGCTGCGCGATCGTGGTCTCGCTGTAGGCCGGAAAGGCACGCTTCGCCGCAGCCACGGCACGGTCGACATCGGCCGCGCTGCCGAGCGAAATCTGCGCGAACGCGGTAGCCGTGGACGGGTCGATCACGTCGAGCGTGGCAGCGCCTGCCGGGTTTTGCGGATCGACCCATTGTCCGTCGATATAAAACTGTTTGGCGTGTTGCATGGGCTTGTCCTTTACATGAATGGTTGGGTCAGACCTTGGGCCGAGAAAGCGCCCGGGAGCGGTATCGAATGCTTTACATCGACGCCGCTCAATCTGAATGTCTTCAAATCGAAATTCATCGCTACGCAGCTTTGGCTCAGACTCCGGTTCTGCTTCGATTCCGTCTTCGAATCACTTGTTTTCGACCACATAACCAGGAGAGACACATGAGCACCATCACTTTCACCCGCATCGACGCTAAAGGCCCCGGCGCTTCCGGCCTGAACCCCGCCCTGCACGATCCCGCCGACGTCATTCTCGAAGGCGCCACGGCGCCGCACGCCCTCAACGCCTTCTCCGACGCGAGCAACATGCTGTCCGCAGGCGTATGGCAATGCGATGCGGGCACGCTGAAGCTGGCCGACCTGCCGATCCACGAAGTCTGCGTGCTGATCGAAGGCGAAGTCGTCATTACCAGCGACGACGGCCGCAGCGAACGCTATGCCGCCGGCGACGCCTTCATCCTGCACAAGGGCTTCTCGGGCACGTGGCATATGCCGGTGGCGACCAAGAAGTACAGCATCGTCTACTGCGGTTGATTCATACTGCATCGCAGCGTTGCTTCAACAAGAACCGCACCCCTTAAGGTGCGGTTTTTTTATTCTGGCGGCAATCAAAAAAAACCGCCGGACACATCGACACCTACCGCAGCAACTACATCGGGAAGCCCAGCGCCTTGATCGAATTGATCCAGAGACGCCGCCAGCCGCCGCGATCGTCGGCCCCGTCGAATGCGTTGAAGGTAATCTTCGCGGCGATCCAGCGCAATGGTTCCGGCGGAATATACGACGGCCCCTTGCGCGAAATATCCAGCGACGTAATCAACGTCTCGCGATTCCACAGCATGTCGAGCCCCATCTTCGCACCAAAGCGGCTGCCCGCCACGCCGAACCCCGTATAGCCCGCGACGAACACGCTCTTGCCACCGTGATAGCGGCGCGCGAACACGGCGCCACGCGAGCAGTAGTCGATCGGACCACCCCATGCATGGGTGAAGCGCACGTCGTCCAGTTGCGGGAACGTACGGTAGAAGGCTTCGGCGAGCTTGTAGTATGTGCTCTCGTCACGATCCGCGGCCGGATTTGGATCGCCGCCGAAGTGATAGCTCACACGGCCGCCGAAAATGATCCGGTTGTCTTTGGTGAGACGGAAATAATTGAGCTGCGTGCGCGTATCGTAGATGCCCTGGCGATTGTTCCAGCCGATCCGTGCCATCTGCTCGTCGCTCAACGGCGCAGTCGCGATGATGTGATCGCGCACCTGCATCACGCGGCGCTTGATGTCGGTCACGCCCACATCCGCCGTGCCGGTGCCAAGCAGCACGCGTGGCGTTTCGATGCTGCCCGCCTGGGTGTGCACCATCATCGTTGCGCCGCGATCTTCCATGCGCGTGATCGGCGAGTGTTCGTGCAAACGCACACCGAGTTTCAGCGCGGCGGCCTTAAGGCCCCACGCGAGTTTCGCCGGATGAATCGTGCCGCTGCGATTGCGCGACCACATCGCGGCTGCGAACAGCGGTGAATCGAGTTGTTCGCGGGCGCCTTTGCTGTCGAGCAAAACGACATCATGCCCGTGGGCTACGTGCAGTTCGTAATCGCCTTTCAGATGATCGAGGTGGCCCGGATCGACCGCGACCGTCATCTCGCCATTCCATTCGACGTCCGCTTCAATGCCGTAACGCGTCAACGACTCCTTGAAGCCGTCGAGATTCTCCTGGCCCAGCTTTTCCAGCACGTCGAGGTCTTGTGGAAAGACGCGCGTCGCATTCGGCAGACCATGCATCACCGACGTGGAAATGATCCCGCCCGGACGGCCCGATGCGCCGTAAGCCACCTTCCCTGCTTCGACCAGCACGACGTCGAGTGATGGGTCTGCTTCTTTCGCCTGAATCGCGGCCCACAAACCGGTGAACCCACCGCCAACGATCACCAGATCCGCGGAAGTCGGTCCGATCAATTCCCGTTCGACAGCCGGTGCACGCGGATTGTCCAGCCAGAACGGAAACAGCTTTACACCTTCAAACGCGCGCTTTACTGACTCGCTCATTTTGTTTGCCTACTCAACTTGAATACCATTGCATTTACTGCGCGACTGTTGCTTCGGTGCGGTCTTGGTGACACTTGAACGCAGCTTCTAATGCCACCTCGATGCTGCGTTCGGCGCCGTGTCCCTGCGCCTTGCATTGAACACCTCGAACCGCACGATTCAACCCGCGTCCTGCGTGTCCAGCACTTCTTCGCGTTCACGTCGTACGGCGTGCTGCTGCGGTTGCGTCTTCATTTGCGCGCCGCCGGCCTTAAGCCTGGTCACCGGCACCACCGGATGCACCGTCGCATTGCGCTGCGGACCGCTACGCAACCAACGTCGGCCAAGCGGCCCATACACGCCATCCGGTTCAGGAAAGCACTGCAGCAACGCGATGTACAACGCGCAGGCCAGCGTCAACGAAACCGGCATGCTGATGTCGAGACCACCGGCGAGCTGCCCGAGCGGACCGACGAACTGATCCGGCAGATTGACGAAGCACAGGCCGACCACCGCGCTCGGAATCCACGCGCCCATCGCGCGCCAGTTCCAGCCGTGCGTGAACCAGTAGTGACCGCCACGGCCGCCGCGATTGAATACCTGCAGATCGTCGGACAGATAGAAACCGCGTCGCGTCACGAAGCCGATGATCATGATCACCATCCACGGGCAACTGCAGACGTTGATCAGCACCGAGAACGTCGACACGCTTTCGACCAGATTAAAGGCGAAACGGCCGAGAAAAATGAAGCCGATGGCGAGGCTGCCGATCAGCAGCGTGGCGCGCACGCGGTTCAGAAACTTGGGGAACATGCTCGACATATCGAGCCCGGTGCCGTACAGCGCGGTGGTGCCCGTCGACATCCCGCCGATGATCGCAATCAGACACACCGGCAGAAAGAACCAGTTCGGCGAGATCGCCAGCAACCCGCCCACGTAGTTATTCGAGGCGATAAAATCCGGCGCCTTACTGGCAATGATTGTCGCCGTGGCGAGGCCGAAGAAGAACGGCACGAAGGTGGCCAGTTGCGCGAGCATCACCGCGAGGATCGTGCGCTTCTTCGGCGTGTTCTGCGGAATATAACGAGCCCAGTCGCCGAGCGTGCAGGCGAACGACACCGGATTGCTCATCGCAACCAGCACGGCGCTCACGAACGCCGGCCAGAAACCCACCGAACCGAGCGCCACCTTGCCGGCGTACGCGCTATTGAACGGCCCGGCGAACGCCACGATGCCGACCACGAACAGCAGACTCGCGGCCCACACGGCGATCTTGTTGACCCACAACATGAAGCGGAAACCGTAGACGCAAACGGTCAGTACCAGCACCGCAAAGAGACCGTACGCGAAGCTCAGCGTCATCCAGTTGACCGGCAGGCCGAGCAGATGATTCGCGCCGCCCACGAGCGCGTCGCCCGAACTCCACACCGCCAGCGAGAAGAACGCGACGGCGGTCAACACCGCCAGAAAGGAGCCGACGATCCGGCCATGAATGCCGAAATGCGCCCCCGACGAAACCGGATCGCTCGTACCGTTGCGCGGACCGAACAGGCCCATCGGCGCAAGAATGCACGAACCGATCACCACGCCAAGCACGATCGAATAAACGCCCGCCTTGAACGACAGACCGAGCAGCACGGGAAAACTGCCGAGCACCGAGGTGGAAAAGGTATTGCAACCGCCGAACAGCAAGCGGAACAGATCGATCGGCCGCGCATAACGCGAGCGATCCGGAATGCGTTCAAAACCGAATGTTTCGACTTGAGTGATGCTGTTGCTGCTCATTGTCTCCAACTCCTGTAACGGCCAGGTCAATCACAATGGCTCGCCACGAGGATGCGGCGTCCACTTTTCTCGGATATCTGGACGTCACTGTAAAGACAATCGGCGCGGGCAAAAATATCGCCCGCCCAACCTTTACTTCGATCGCGGGCGATGTAAGCTGAAATGCCCGTCCTATAAGGCTCTACGAATGAAACTGGAGACCGCGCGAGGACCTCCTCCGGGCTTGCTCTAACGCAAACGTCGAAGCGAATAGCGAGAATCCGCGCCTCAAATCGGGCTCGCTTCGCGCGCATCACGCGCCTGGCGGCGCCGTTTCGCGGCGGCGACAGTCGGCAGCGGGATCGGCACCGCGCCTGACATACCGTGCTCGATCAGAAAATCGCGGAACAGGCCAGCGACATGCGGCAGGCGTTTGTCGGACACATGCATCACGTACCAGTCGCGCTCGATTGGATTCGCGGGCAAAGGCAATAACGCCAGCAGACCCGCCTGAAATTCCAGCGAACACGCATGCAGCGACAGAAACGCGATGCCCAGCCCCGCCTCGACCAGTTGCTTGATCGCTTCGTTGCTCGAGAGCTCAGACCCGATATGCAGCTTGTGACCGGCGAGCCGAAACAGATTCTCGACCGTCGAGCGCGTGCCGGAGCCCCGCTCCCGCACGAACAGATTCGCGGTTTGCAGATCGTCCAGCGACAAGCGCTTTTTCTTCATCAACACGTGGGCAGGCGAGGCGACGAACGCCATCGGATGCTTGGCGAACGCCGTGGCCACTGTGCGCAATTCACGCGGCGCGCTACCCATCACCGCAAGATCGATCTCGTGCGTGGCCAGCATGCGGATGATGTCGGCGCGATTGCCGACCTTGAATTGCACCTTCACTTGCGGGCGCGATTCCGTGAAGCGCACCAGAAAAGGCGGGATCAGATATTCGGCGGTGGTGATCGCGCCAATGCGCAGTGTGCCGCCCTGCTCGCCATGCAAGGCGGCGAGATCATCCGCCGCGCCGTTCCACAGATCGAGGATTTCCAGCGCATAGCGCGCGAGGATTTCGCCCGCTGCAGTCAACTGCACGCCACGGCCCACCCGCTGCAATAGCGGCGCACCCGCTGCCTCTTCGAGCAGGCGCACCTGAAGCGACACCGCCGGCTGCGTGAGCTTCAATTCTTCCGCTGCGCGCGACACGCTGCCGAGCTTCGCGACCGTATGCAAGGCTTTCAATTGACGAAACGTGGCGGCTTTTAACATAAGTGAAAACCTATATGTTGTGCAGAAACATTAAATTGTGCTGCGGTTTCAGCCGATTCTATACTGGCCCTGACAGATGAGGCGAACGAATACCGGACATAGCCCCGAGACGCCTTCGCCGGCTCGGCACAGATAACTTCAGGAGGATACGGATCATGGCTGCAATCGATCAGCAGGGAGCCTCTACCGCGCAACGCAGGGAGCAAGGGCAACAAGCGGCGGCGCATCGCGTCGTGATCGTCGGCGGTGGGGTCGGCGGCCTTGGGCTCGCTACGCGACTCTCAGAAACGCTCGGACGCGCCGGTCTCGCACAGATCGTGCTGGTGGATCGTTGGCCGACGCATTTCTGGAAGCCCTTGCTGCACGAAGCCGCGTCGGGCCAACTCGACCCGGCCACGCATCAATTGCAATACGCCGTGCAGGCGCAACGGCACGGCTTTGAATTCGAACAGGGCGAACTCGCCGCGCTCGATCGCACGAACCGGCACATCACACTGAATGCGCTCCACGACGCCGACGGCCGCGAAATCCTGCCGTCACGGCAACTTGCATTCGATACGCTGGTGCTGGCCATGGGCAGCGTCACGCAATATTTCGGCGTGCCCGGCGCGGCCGAACACGCGTTGCCGCTCGAATCGGTCGCACATGCGGAAGCGTTTCGCCGCAAGCTGCTCGACGCCTGTCTGCGTGCGAATCATGCGCGACGCGCACGGACCGCGCAGGCGGACACGCCGGTGTCGATCAACATCATCGGTGCTGGAGCAACGGGCGTTGAACTCGCCGCTGCGTTGCGCGATACGGTGCGCCTGCTCAATCGCTATAGCCCCTTTTCGCTCGACCCCGTGCGCGACTTCCGCATCCGTCTGATCGAAAGCAGCGAGCGCGTGCTGCCTGCCCTCTCCGAAACGATCTCGGCGCGTGCACAAAAGATGCTCGGCAATCTCGGTGTCGACGTGTTGAACGCCACGCGTGTCACCGAAGTGCGCGCCGACGCCGTGCTGACGAATGAAGGCGCGCCGCTCGCCAGCGACATCGCGATCTGGACAGCCGGCATCGCCGGGCCGCCGGTGTTGCGCACGCTGGACGGCATCGCGGTAAATCGCAACGCACAGGTGCAGGTGAACCGCACGCTGCAATGCACGAACGACGCGAACATATTTGGACTCGGCGACTGCGCGGCCTGCCCTTCTTCGGAAAACGCGGACGCGTTCCTGGCGCCGCGCGCTCAGGTCGCGCACCAACAGGCGCAGTTTCTGGCGCGTGCGCTGAAGTGCAGAATCGAAGGCGAGCCTTTACCGGAGTTCGTCTATCGCGACGCGGGCACGTTAGTCGGCTTCGGCCGTGAAGGCACGATCGGCAGCCTGAGCAACAGCTTGCTGACGCAGCCGGTGTTCGTCGACGGCTGGCTGGCCACTGCCGTCTACAAGCTCATCTATCGCCGCCACGTGATGACATTGACGGGCTTCGCACGCATGGCGCTCGATTCCGCGAGCCACTGGTTGCGGCGACGCGTGCATCCGGTGATCCGGCTGCATTGAAATTGGCAAGCGCGGGCGGCGTTTTTCAGATTCTCCGATTCAGAAAACACCGCCCGCGCGACGCTCAATCGAGAAACTCCGTCGCCCGCTTGCGCAGCATCGCGCCGAAATCGTCGAGCCAGCCGATCGACAGGCGCCAGCTCTGCCAGTACAAATCCACATCGAGATGCTTGCCAGGCGCCACCTCGACTAACTCGCCGCTGGCCAGATGCGGTGCAATCATCCGTTCGGGACACATGCCCCAGCCCATTCCCGTCACGCAGGCGCGCAAAAAACCGGCGACGTGCGGAATCCAGTGCAAGGGCGGATCCAGGTCGGCCCGCGTGATGCGGCGCATGAAGCGCTTCTGCAACTGATCCTTCGGGTTGAAATCGACGCACGGCGCGCGCCGTAACGACTCGCGCGTGACACCGTCGGCAAAATGACGCTCGCGAAACGCCGGCGTGCAGACCGCCAGATAGCGCATCCGGCCGAGGCGGGTCGAGCGGCAGCCCTGCACGGGCTCGGCTTGCGTGGTGACCGCGCCTTGCACGCTGCCGTCGCGAATCCGCTCTGCGGTGTGATCCTGATCGTCGATCACCAGATCGAGCAGCATCTCCCGTTCCACGCAGAACTGGGCCACCGCGTCGATGAACCAGGTGCCTACGCTGTCGTCGTTGACAGCCACGCGCAGCGCCGGCCACGGTTCGACCAGCGCGCCGGGCAGCGCCGGCAGCCGGCCGCTCAGCTCCGCTTCCAGCAATAGCACGCGTTCGGTATGGCGGCACAGCAGCGCCCCCGAGGTGGTCGCGACACACGGCTGGCCGCGCTTCACGAGCACGCTCCCCACCCGTTCCTCCAGCAGCTTGACCCGCTGGGAGACGGCCGAGGGCGTCACATTCAGTTCGCTGGCCGCACGGTCGAACGAGCCGTGCCGCACCACGGCGGCTAGCGCATCGAGCAACGCATAATCGAGCATTAGCGTTCCTTAATCGGCATTAAGTAAATTAGCTTCTCTTATGAGTAGCAAAACCGCAGACTAGCCTCGTTCGCTTTCCCCGTCTACTGGATCGATTATGAATTGGCTGTCTTTTTCCCACGGTGCTGCCCTATGCGCGTCGCTGATCGTGACGATCGGTGCCCAGAATGCGTTCGTGCTCCGTCAGGGCATCATGCGCTCGCACGTCGGCAAGATCGTCGCTCTGTGTGCGCTGTCGGATTGCATCCTGATCGGTGCGGGCGTCGGTGGTGCATCGGTTCTGGTGGAGCGCTATCCGGTGTTCGTCCATACGATGCTGTATGTCGGGCTCGCTTATCTGGCGTGGTTCGGCATCAACGCGCTGCGCCGTGCGGTGCGCCCGGGCCATGCGGTACTGGACGCCAATGCGGACGGCACGAGCGCAGCAGCACCCGTGCAACGCGCACTGCCGATCATCCTGATGACGCTGGCCTTCACGTGGCTCAATCCGCACGTATATCTCGACACCTTCCTGCTGATCGGCACGGCCGGTGCGCGCGAACCGGACGGCGCACGGGTGGCGTTCGCGCTCGGCGCGATGGCGGTGAGCGGAATGTGGTTTATCGGTTTGGGTTATGGCGCCCGCGCGTTGGCACCGCTGTTTCGCCGTGCGACGGCGTGGCGCGTGCTGGATGGCGCGATCGGCAGCATGGTGTTGCTGCTGGCGGTGACGCAGTTGCGGTGATCGCCGGCGAGCGCCCTACTTCTGCACCTGCTGCATGCCGAGCAGATCCTGCACGAGTTGCGGCGACACGTAATGCGGTCCGTCGAAGAGATAGGTCCGGTAGCCGCGATACGCGAGCAATTGCGGCGACAGTTCAGCAGCCGTCGCCGCGCGGAACGCACCACCTTGCGCGGGACGAAATGCCTCGGCGATGATTCGCACACGGTCCTTGCCGAGCCGCGCCGCCAACGCATCCGCATACTCACGCGCAGCCGCTGGGCCGCGCGCATAGACACCGCAGCCATCCTGCAGAAACACGCCGACATCGCGCGGCAGCCAGCCGTCCAGCCACGCTGCCAGCGCCGTGCCGCCGATATTCGCGTTGTCGTAGACACTGATCCACAGCGGCCGTGGCAGCTTGTTTAGCAAGGGCGCGAGCGCGGCGGCATCCTTCCAGGTCGGGTCGACCTCCACCGGAAAGTAATAGCCATCGATGTGAACCGCAGGCCGCACGGCCGCCAGCTGCCTCGATTGCTCGACCAGTTGCGCCAACTGCGCACGGGCCGTGGTCTCGTCGAAACGTCCGGCGAGACCGACGATCACATTGCGCGCCCACGGTTCGCCCGCAATCCGTGTCCAGTCCGGCAGACGTCGAACCGTTTGCATGGCGGTGCCGGGCAGAAACGACATGCCGTCCACCGCCGTCCATTGCACCAGCAGCTCCGTCACGCCGAGGCGATTCCAGTCTCCGCGCGGGTCGACATGATCATCGTCGAGTTGCCACACCACGCCCTGCGCCAACGCGCCGGCGTCGCCCGCACCCGGCGCCGAGCAGCCGTACACGAGCGCGGCGCACGCACTCGCCGCCAGCAGCGCGCGGCGGCGTGGGGAGACCGGCTCGCCCTCTCGAGTCTGAACGTCGTGTGGATTACGCATTGTGCTGGCGCTGTGCTTTGAAATGAACGTCACGATAATCCTGAACAAGTTGCGCGCGATCGATCTTGACGTTGACCGATACCGGCAAGGACCGGCACGCGAGCAATTCTGATGGGATCATATACGACGGCAGGCGCGCGACATCGTCCTGAGTCAATACGAGTAGATCGCGCCGAAGAACACGCCACGCGCGCGTTCGTCACCCGTGATTTTCAGGCGGTACTGCACCGACAGATCGACATACGAGCGCGGTGCGTCGTATTTGCTGTCGCGAAACCAGTAACGCGTCGAAATCCCTACACCGGCTCCGAGCGGAATGCTGTGATTGACGCTCGAGTCGTAGTCCGCGCCGATCACGGCATACGGGAACACGGTCCACTTCGGGCTGTAACGGTCCATGCGGAAGGTGCGGCCCAGTTCGAGATTCGTGGTCGCATAGACCGATCCCGCGTTCAGATAGGCGCCCGTTTCGGCGTAGACCTGCGCGGTCCACCACGACGGCACGTCCACCCGGCGTTCGATGCCATAACCGCCCGAATACGCGAGCCGCGCGAGCCAGTCGGGATTGACCCGCGAGCCGATCGGAATGATCCGTTCGAAGGCGACGATCGCGTCGATCTGCGAGAACGGCTTGGCGCGCGCGCCGACGGTGGCCTGCAAGGTATCGATGCCGCTCGCGCCGCTGTTCTTCACACCGAAGCTTTCATAGCCGCGCGCGTAGAGTTCGAACATCCGGTCGCCGAGACTGCCGAACGGACGCCAGTAGGCTTCCACGCCGGCCTGCCAGTTGTTCGACGTGCCCGGCGTCGGCGACGACGCATAGCCCGGCTGCATGCCCGCGCCGCGATAGTTGAGCGATGTGTCGAAGCCCCAGTTGCGTGTAGCCTCGGCGTGCGCGCTGCGCATCTCGTTCAGTTGCGCCGGTGTGGCCGGCGGCGTGTCGTCCATTGGCGTGGCGCTTGCGTCGATCGCGCGCTCGAAGTACTGCGCCGCTTCGCGATTGCGGTGTGCCTGGACGGCCGCATAGCCCGCGTCGGCATACGCTCTGGCCGGCATGGTGCCGGCCTTGTCGGCCATGGTGAAGCGTTGGTACGCGACGCGGTTGTTGCCGGCCCGTCGCGCGATGTACGCGGCGGTCATGTCGGGCATCGCGTCGAGCATGCCGGCATCGACCATCTGCTGCGCTTCGCTCGCCGCGGCGCGGTCGTCGCCGGCGGCGCTCAGCGCATTGATCAGTTCAACGCGATGCTGTGGATCGTCAGGCGCGGCCTTCACGGCTTCGCGCGCATAGCCGACCGCGCCGGGTTTGTCGTTCGCGGCCGCCTCCGTCGCTGCTGCACGCGCCGCCGCGAAGCCGGGATCGGCAGCGTACACGTCGCAGCTCGCGCCGAACTGATCGACGACGCAGTCGAAGACCGGACGGCGTGCGGGATCAATCGGTGTGGTGGGGACGGGCGACATAGACGAAGCGGTCATGGCGGCCGTCGTGCTCGCGGCGCTGATCGCATCAGACGCGCTCGCAGCATGCGCTCCAACCGCCGGCGCTTGCGTCAACAACCGTCGTGCCTGCGCGCGGCGCAACGCAATCGGCGCATCAGTGTCATCGCCATTCGTCTTCAGCGGCGCGAGCAGATCGAGCGCGCGCTGCGGCTGCCCTTCCGCGATCCACACATCGGCGATGATCACGCGCGCCACGCGTTTGTTGCGCTGGGTCGCAGCGTTGGCGTGCAGCGCTTTGGCGAAGTCCGCCTCGGCTTCTGCCGTCTTGCCCTGCGCGGCCAGCGTATAACCACGCAGCGTAAGCGGCATGATTTCCGTATCGTCGGCGACAATGGCCGCACTCGCCGCCGCTTGCACGCCAGGCAGATCGTTCGCGGCGAACAGCGCGTCGATCAGCTGGATGCGGTAGCCGACCAAGTCCGGCGCATAGGCGACCGCCTCGCGCGCGAGCGCGGCGGCTTCCACGTAGTCGCCCTTCTTGCGCGCCGCGAACGACGCACTCGACGACTTCGGCGCCAGACGGCTGCCGATAAAGCTGCGCCTCACGCGCAGTTCGTCGTTGTCGCCGAAGCGTTTGCTTGCATCGAGATCGGCGTTCCATGCATCGGTGTCCTGACCGGCCGCGCTCGCCGCGTCGATCAGCAGCAAGCGCAGGCGCAGCAGATCGGGACGCAATGCGATCGCCTCGTTCGCGTACCGGACCGTGCCGGAAAAATCCTTCGCTGCGTACGCCTTGTAGGCATGCTGCGCGGCCGTCAACGCGGCGCCGGTCAGCGCGTCCGGGTCGCCCGGTTGCTGACGGCCGGCGCGTGAGGCCGCGCGGGTCGACACGTTTAACGCGTCGATCTGCTTGCGACGCGAGACCAGCGCCGGATCGCGGCCGATCTGCGCGATCGCGTCGCCGAGCGAGCGGCTTGCTTCGCCATAACGACGTTGCGCGGCAAGCGCGTTAGCAAGCAGCACGCGCAGCGACACGACATCGGGGCGCTGGCGAATCGCCTCGCGCGCCCGCGCGATCGCGCCGCTGTAGTCGCCGCGCCCATAGGCGGCATAGGCGTCCTGCGCCACCCGATACGCTGCGCCGCTCAACGGCAGCGCATTGTGTTCGGATGAGACCACCGCTGCGCTCTGCGCAAACGCCGCGGCGCTGCTCAAGCACAACGCGCCGGCCACCATTGCAGCGGTGACGCCACGCAACGTGAATGCGGAAGCCGCAATCGAAGCCGTAGTTAAAGTTGCCGTTGAAGCTGTCGTTGCAACGCACGAGGAAGCGGAAGCCACCGTTGAACCAGAAGCCGAAGCCCCCAAAGAAGCACGCGCCATCCACGCACGCCGGAAGAAAAAAGAATCGCTCATTCGGATGCCGCCAGAGCGCCCTGAAGGCGGCGCTGTTGCTCAATTACGTTCTCGAGTGCGGCACGCGAGATCACACCGCGCGCCACCATGTAGTCGCCGATGCGGCCATGGCGATCCGGGCGGTAGTCCTGCATCGCCGCTTCGAAGGCCTCGCGGCGCACGTGGCCATGCTCGATCAGCAGATCGCCGATCAGCGGCACGCTGCGTGCCGGCACGGGTTCGGCGCCCTCGGCCGACGATGCGCCCGCTGCCCCACCTTCCACGGCACCCATACCCAGTTGCCCGCCCTCGCCCGCCGGCGCCGCGATCTCGACGCCGCGCAATACGCGCAGCCCCGCGGCGATCTCGCCCTCACGAACGATCTCCTGAGAGACCGTTCCACCGACCAGCGCGCTCAGTTCCGCGAACACCGGTTCGGCGAGCGGACTCGCAGTCAGCAGAATCGTCCGGCGACCTGCAGCGTCGGCCTGCGGCAACACGCGATGGCGCACGATCGCTTCGAGCGGCAAGCGCTTTGCATCGTCCTTGATGCGTTCGAGCGCCACGTGGCCACGCGGCAAGTCAGACTGGAACGCAATAGCTTCCGCGAGGGTTTCCTCGTCGAGCCAGCCCTTGGCCATCAGCACGCGGCCGAGCGGCGCCTCACGCGCATGGCTTTCACCGAGCGCCTGTTCGAGCTTGTCCGGGTCGATGGCCTGCCACGACAGCAGCAATTCCCCAAGACGCTGACGGCGATTGTTAAAACCGTCGGCGGACGGGAAGTCATGCATGGTCTTGTCCCATGCCAGCCGCTTGCCGGTCACGAGGTGCGTGAGGAACATCTTCCACGCCCGCGAGACAGCCATGAAGTTGATGAAGTTGCCCACCACCATGCGCGGCACGGACAGCACCCCGTGCTCCCAGCCGTAGAGACGGGTCACGAAATAGATCCGCTGCCCCACGCGCAACAGCAACGCGCAACCGTTGGCCCACAGCAGCGCTTGCAGCCATGGCGAATCGGCGAACGGCGAAGCGATCAGCTCCGGCATCAAGCCGAGCAGATCCGCACCGGCGAAGAGCAGAAACTGGATCACCAGCGCATACGCAATGATGCCGACGAACGCGGTAACGATGCCTTTGCGGTCACGGAACAGCAGATAGCGATTGGCGAACGAGCCGCTCCAGCCGGTCTGCTTCCACCCTTGCAAGCCGATGCCGAGCGTCCAGCGCGCGCGCTGCCGATAGGCGGTGCGAAACGTATCCGGGAAGAATTCGCGCACGCAGAGCGGCATCGTCACGGTGATGTCGCGTTCGCGGCCAAGACCGAACCACGCCTTGCGGCGCGTGGCGAATTGCACCGGAAAGCGCGCGAAGATCGACTGCATGCCCATCTTGCCGAGGCGCGCACCGACGTCGTAGTCCTCGGTGAGGCTCTCGGTGTTAAACGGCTGGTTGTCGGTTTCAGCGTTCAGCGCGAGGAGCGCGCGCCGCGAAAAACACGTGCCGACGCCCGCTGAAGGCACCGAGCCGACCAGGCTCTCGCGCACCACCAGATCTTTCGCGTGCCATTCGGCGAACTCGTCCATATAGGTGCCGGCCACGAGTTCGAACCAGTTGCGCTCGAGCGAAGCCACCGGCAACTGGATCATGTCCTTGCGCGGCAGCAGATAATTGAAAAAGCGCAGCTCGACCGGATGCAGCACATCCTCGCTGTCGTGCAGCACCACGCCGGCGAATTCGACACCCGCTTCTGCCTCGTACTTAAAGATTGCCTGGATCACCCAGTTCAGACAGTCGGCCTTGCAGGTCGGACCGTCGTGCGGCACCTCCACGCGACGCAGCTGCTTATAGCGGCGGCGCATCCGTTCGACTTCGGCGATGGTCTGCGGGTCGTTCTGATAGGTGCCGACAAACACCACATAGTTGCGGTAATCCAGCACCCGCACCAGGTCTTCGATCATTGCCGCGACCACGTCGTACTCGTGCCACGCGGGCACCATGATCGCGATCGGCTGCTCGTCTCGCTGATACAGCTGCGCGCTGGTAAGCGGCTTGTAGGCGCGCTGCACCGTGAAGTGACGATAGAGCGTGCGGGTCCAGTACCAGAGGTCGATGAACAGATCGTCGAGGCTGGACAGCAGGATGACGAACGCCACCAGCGCCGCGACGTATTCGAGCCCCTGGTAATAGTGGGCTACCGCGTAGCCCGCATACCACTTGATTAGCGCGAAGCTCACGACTTGTCCTGATTCCTGCGACGCGCCACGCCGGCCACCAGCAGCAACACGATCAGCAAGCCGACGAGGCCGGCCGGGATGCCCCAACGCACCCAGCTCTGCATGAACCACGGACCTTCGACGTCGTCTGCGCCAACCACTTCGCCCGGATGACGCGTATCGAACTGGCGCAACGTGCCGCTGCCGTCGACGATCGCGACGTCGCCGCGCGACAGTTGCAGCGATGCAGGCAGAATCGCCGCCGTATCGCCCACCGTGCGATACACGATGCCCGATACGCTGCCCGACTTGACCGCTTCGATCACGCCGACGCGGTTCAAACCCGAAATATCCGCCAGCATCTTGCCGGATGCATCGGTGAGCGACAGACGGTCTTTCGACAGATGGGCGAGGCTCTTCTCATCGGCGAGCGTGACGTCGGCTGCGAGGAAGGCGCCCTTCGGGCTCGCCGCTTCGCCGTCACGTGTAACGCTGAAGGTCGCACGGGTCGGCGCGATGCCGCTTGCGTTCGCCAGTCGCGCGACGCGCGGCAGCACTCGTGTGGCGTCGTTCAGATACGAGGCCGGCACGATCACATTCGCTTCCGACGCGAAGCGCGCCACCATGCCGGTGAAGTCGTCGCCGACTTTCGCATCGGTGAGCGTGAGATGGCTGCTCGGCAGAACGGCAATCGGATGACCTTGGCCGCGCGCCTGGCAGCCGCCTTCCGGTTGACGCTGGAACTCCACGCGCAGCACGTTGTTCGGGGCGAGCGCGTAATGCGGCACGCGCGCAGTGATGCGCTGCGGTTTGCCGTTGGCGGTCAGCAATTGCGAGCCGATCAGCACGTCGTTGAAATAGATCGAGGCGGTTTGCGCGGTGTTGTTCAGCGCCGGCGACGCAGCCACGTCGAGCACCACGGTGCCCGGCAACTTGCCGTTGCCCGACGCCGCGCCCAGATCGAAACTCGCGTCCCAGGTGGCGCGGCCCTGCACGTCGAGCGTGCGCGGCTGGCCGCCCAGCAGCGATAGCGCGATTTCGTCGCCGCGCGTGTTCGGCGCGGTGTCGATCTGATGGACCACAAGACGGCTCGTCACGTCGATCGGACGCCACGAGCGCGCGAGGACCGCCACGCCGTCGTTATCGCCGATCACGATCGCGGTCTGGCCGCCGAGGTGAGCAAGGCGCACTTCGCCCGCGGCGAGCGGCTTGGCGATCGGATCAATCGCGCGAGCACGCCATGCATCGAATGCCTCGCTTGCACCCGGCGAGGCGCTGACGACCTGTTCGCGCAAGGCATCGAGGGATGTCTTCAGCGTGTTGCGCACCGTGTCGTCGGCGACGATCACGTCCGGCGCGAACGCCGGGCGCGGCGTGAGTGCGATCAAGGCGCCCGCTTCCGCCGGGTTCGCCAGCTTGTGCGAACCGCCCGCGGCCAGCGCCGCAAAAGCTGGAATCGCGCGCAGCGGCGCCGGCACCTCGGTGTCGCCCAGATCGACCGTATCGCCCACCGCCGGCCAGGTCCGCGTTGCCGGCGTGCGGCCTTCGCGTTGCAGCAGCGCTTCGACGCGCCAGCCTGCGTCGAACGCCGGCGCCGCGAGCGTGCTCGCGCCGAGCATCACCACCGGCTTTTGCGGCAAGGCGCTCCACGCGCTGCGCAGATCGACGATCGCGTCCGGATCGTAGCGATAGGTCAGGCGCGAAGTCGGCGCGATGCGCCAGACGTTGCCGATCGCGGTCTGATCGGTACAGACGTTATCGCTGAGCACCGACGACCAGTCGAGGCCCACGCGCACGAAGCCGCCCGGCCGCGCCGCGCCATCCACGCCGAGACTCGCCGACGCGTCGCCCTGGTCCTGCGTCGGACTGCGCGAGAGCACCGGTGCGCCGTCGAGCGATACCAGCATGGTCGTGCGGCCGCCATTGCCGCGCAGATAGCTGCCGTCGATCTGCAACGCCGCGTCGCTCAATGGCACACCGGCCGGCACGGGCAGATACAGTTCCTGACGGCCGTCCGGCGCGCGCAACACGACCGGATCACGCATTCCCAGTTCGGCCAGCGACACCGTACGCGTGGCGAGACGGCCGCTGCCGAGTTGCGCGAAGCTGCCGGCGACGTCGGCCGGCTGTTGAGCATGGGCCGTCGCGGCAAGCAGCAGCACGGCAAGTGCATTCAGGCGGGAGCGCGCGAGGCGGCGCATTGGCGTATGGGAGGTCACGTTGTCTTTTCTCTTAATTAGCGCGCAAACAGTGAAGCTGATTCGCACTGCATGGATTGTCTGGAACTGCGGCCCGCGCGGCGCTATTGCACGGCTTTTGCGCATTGTGTGTGCGGAACCTGCCCCGTCCCATCGATGCCGCCACTCACGAACTCGTCAAACGGACGCCCGGTCAACGCCGCGACAATCCGTTGGGATGCATGGCCGTCGCCGTATGGGTTGACGCGATGCGCGAAATCGCCGCGCTCGCCTGCGTCGTCAAGTAAGCCCGTCACCGCGCGGACGATCGCTTCGCGCTCCGTGCCGACGAGGCGTACCGTGCCGGCCGCCACCGCTTCCGGACGCTCAGTCACGTCGCGCATCACCAGCACCGGTTTGCCGAGCGCGGGCGCTTCTTCCTGCACGCCGCCAGAGTCCGTGAGAATGATCGAGGCGCGCTGCATCAGACGCACAAAACCCAGATAGTCGAGCGGATCGATCAGATGCACGTTGCGCGCCGTGCCGAGGGTTTCCTGCACCGGCCCGCGCACGTTCGGATTCAAATGCACCGGATAGACGATCTGGACCTTGTTAGTCTTCGCCAGATCCGCGAGTGCCGCGCAGATATTCGCGAAGCCCGCACCGAAGCTCTCGCGGCGATGGCCCGTGACGAGCAACACCGGCAGCGCGCCGTCGAGGAACGGCAAGCGCGCGTCCAGCTCGGCGCGCAGCGCCGCGTCGCTGTCGATGCGCGAGGTGGTGAGGTTCAGTGCGTCGATCACCGTATTGCCGGTTACGAGGATCCTGCCATGCAGCGCTTCGTGCGCGAGGTTCGCTTTCGAACTCGCGGTGGGCGCAAACATCAGATCGCTCATTACGTCGACCACGCGGCGGTTCATTTCTTCCGGCCAAGGCTGCATCAGGTTGCCGGTCCGCAGGCCCGCTTCGACATGACCGATCGGAATCCGCCGATGAAACGAGGCCAGCGCCGCCGCGGACGCGGTGGTCGTATCGCCGTGCACCAGCACACGATCCGGTTGAACGCTTGCGAGCACGTCGTCGAGCGACGCGATGAGACGCGAAGCCAGACCGTTGAGCGTCTGGTTGCCGGTCATCAGGGCGAGGTTGTGATGCGGTTTGATCTGGAACAGATCGAGTACCTGATCGAGCATCTGCTGATGCTGCCCTGTCACGCAGACCACCGACTCGATGCCGGCATCGGCTTCCAGTTGTTTGAGCAGCGGCGCCATTTTGATGGCTTCCGGCCGCGTGCCGAAAATCGACAGAACCCTCGTTGGCATATGCCCTCGATCTTTATTTGAATGTTTTATTGGCGACAGGTAATGCGAAGCACGCGTTAACATCGCGCCCCGATATTTACAGATCCGACTTGCCCATCGCCGATAATTACTGGCAGTTCCCATATGCGCCGGGAACGATTCGATCGGATGCAATAACTGCCGACTGGATTCACGTGAGCGTCGTTTGAGCGAGCAGCCATTGATGGTGAATCGACGCGCATTCTAACGCGTATTTCACCTTATCTCACAATGGATTTTCCCCAATGTGGCGGCTCCGCGGCGGCCATGGCAGCCGTGAAGCGGGGTTGTTGCCGCCCAAGCCGGGGGATTAAACCGGCGCAAACGTTTTCCGAATGTTTATGAAAGCGTTAAATTTTAGCCAATCATTTTTAAAATCTGTAAATGTTAAATTATAATTAACATTTTTCCTGCTTCATTCGCTCAAGTGGCATAGCCCGCAGATTAAGGCCGCGCAAACGTTATCGGTGGATTCGACGTGGTGCGGGCAATATCATGAACTACCCGTTCAAATTGACTGTGTATGTCTGCCTTGCTGGATTGGGATTTCGATTTCCGTGATCAGTCCGGCGTTCTGCGACTCTGCGGATACGCGGATGCCGTGTTGTTGCAGCAACGCGACAGTGACGCCGGTGGCGGGATGGGTTTCGTCGTGGAGCGTGCCCGTTCAACGCACGCTGAATTCCCCAAATCAAGCCAATCACGAGCCAAACGAATCGGCATCGATCAATCGCTTTATAAGGGTTCCGAATTATATGAGGCGGCGGCACGACGAAGCGCGTTTCCAGAACGCGTTCGAAGATCATCAGCTGATTGAGTTCCAGCTCGCGGATCAGGAGCGGCCCTGTTCCTCCTGCTGCTGGGCACACCTATTGCTGTATATCGCTCGCCGGCAACAACCCGTCAAAGCACGCAGTGCCCACAACGAGTAGCCGTTTTCAACTTCGATCCAGCAATCCATCGGTGGGAGGCCCCATGCTTCGATACGCTGTAATCTTCTTCATCATCGCGATCATCGCCGCGGTATTCGGCTTCGGCGGCATTGCCGCAGGCGCGACGGAAATCGCCAAGGTCCTGTTCTTCATCTTCGTGGTGATCTTCCTCGTCACCTTGCTGATGGGCGTGATGCGACGCTGACCTCCGCATCGAACAGGTAAGAAGAAACACCCGCCCCGGTGCGTGGATCAGCAGCGCGTTGCAATACTT
This sequence comes from Paraburkholderia aspalathi, assembly GCF_900116445.1. Taxonomy (GTDB): domain Bacteria; phylum Pseudomonadota; class Gammaproteobacteria; order Burkholderiales; family Burkholderiaceae; genus Paraburkholderia; species Paraburkholderia aspalathi. Next base: position 18,009 of record NZ_FPBH01000053.1, on the reverse strand, counting down.
GCCACACGGTATTGCAATAGTTGCTGCCCGCACCGGGGTTTTTATCGCCAGCGCACCTTCATCATGCCGCGCGCGCGATCCTCGTCGGTACGGTCAATCTGTGCGACCAGTTCGCGAGCGTGCGCGTCGCTACCGGCGGCTTGCTCAAGATCGCGCTGTCGTAGTGCTTGCCGTCAAAGCGTACGAAATCGACAATGCGAAACCCCTGCCCTCTGTAAAACGTAATGAGATGTGCAGCCGGCTGCGGCGTATCGAGCGCGAGCTCCGCGTAGCCGCGCGTCGCGGCCCAGTGATCGGCGAAAGCGATCAACAGCGTACCGATGCCACGCGCCTGCCATACCGGCTCCACGCCGAACTGGCGCAAGCTGGCAATATCGTCGCGCCTGTATAGATCGCACAACGACTCACGGTCCGGTGCATACAGCGTCATCGTGCCGACAATGCGTCCTTCGCAGACCGCCACATAGCAATCGCCCCGCGTCGCGCGAGAGCGTGTCGTCTCCACCGTTTGATCCACACAGGTGCAATTCAGCCCCATCGAACCGAGTCGGGTGAAAGCACGATGCAGCAGCGCGGTCAATGCAACATACGAATCGCGCGACGGATCGAAGCGGCGCAGTTCGACACGGCCTACGCCGTGACATACGTAATCGATACGGACGGATTGCTGCGTCGTTGCACGTCGCTTCACGTTGAGCACCTCGCGCTATCAAGATGCACGAAGTGTAGATTTCACGCGTAGGCGTCTCAAGAAAAAATGTCGTAAAAACTCACATGGGATGTGCCTGCCGACCTGCGTGCCAGCATGTTGTCGACGCAGCTTGTCCGCGCTCTAACCCACCGGAGCCACAAGCGGCTCGCTCTCGCGCAAGCCAAGATGCAATTCCTCGCACAGGAACGTCTGCAATGTCTGCACAGCGGCCGCCTGCGCACCGGAAACCGGTCGCATGAAGAGTCCAAAATCGGCGGTTGGCGCATCGGGCAATCCATCGGCCTGGCCGAGCACGCGCATCGACTCCGAGCGGATATTGCCATCGAGCAGCACCGACACACCGAGTCCCGCTTCCACGGCCGACTGCACCGCCGGCAAACTGGTGCTGGTGCACACAATGCGCCACGCAATCCCCGCGCGCCGCAGCGCCGTCAACACCTGTTGCTGCCACAGACACGCGCCGCCGAACGCAACCACCGGCAGCACGGCGTCACCGTCGCGGCTGAACCCGCGTGCGCCGACCCAGAAGAGCGGCTGCGTCCACGTCAGCAGCGGTACCGACTCGACCAGCGCGGGGTCTCCCACCACCACGTCGAGGCTGCCGTCCGCAAGCCGGCTCGACAACGCCGAGCTGGTATCGACCACGATCTCCAGCGCCACCTGCGGATAAGCGATCGAAAAGCGCCGCAACGCGCGCGGCAGCCGACCAACCGCGATGTCTTCCAGCATGCCGAGCCGCACCGTGCCGGACACCTGCCCCGCGCTCAGCGCCCGCCGCGCATCGGCGCCCGCGCCGAGGATCGTATGCGCGAACGGCAGCAGCAGATGCCCTGCTTCGGTGAGTTGCACGCCACGCGGCGAGCGGTCGAGCAAACGCTGCCCCAACTCTTCTTCGAGCCGGCGCAATTGCATGCTCACCGCCGCCTGGGTGCGGGCCAGGCGGGCCGCCGCCACACCCACGGCGCCGGCTTCCGCCACGGTGACGAACGCGCGCAGGAGACTGCTGTCGAGATCTCGGGTCATCACGTTTCTTGAAGTGGTCATAAGAAATATCAACTTATCTTAATACCGCCTGCACCGATAAGATAGCTGCCACCCCATCCGAAGAGCGGTAACGAGGCCAAGATGCAGGACACCACCATCAAACCGGCGCTGAATCCTGTGCCAACATCAGCATCCGTGAAGCCCGCCAGTGCCGCAGCCGGCGCAGCCCTCCTGTGCGTGCTGTCCATGTCGAGCGTGCAGTTCGGCGCCGCGCTCTCCGCGCCGACGATGGCCGAGTACGGCTCGCTCAGCACCACCTGGTTGCGTCTTTGCTGGGCGGCCGTCGTGCTTGCGTTGCTGGTGCGCCCGCGTTTCTTCACCTACTCGCGCTCGCATTGGCTCGCGGCCGGTGCGTTGGGCGCCGCGATGGCCGGCATGACGCTGTGCTTTTTCGCGGCGCTTCAGCGGATTCCATTGGGGCTCGCCGTCGCGATCGATTTTCTCGGGCCGCTCGCCGTAGCGACTTTCGCGGTACGCCGCGCGCGAGCGTTACTGTGGCCTGCATTGGCGATTGCCGGCGTGCTGCTGCTCTCGCGCGATCGCGCGGGCTGGATCGGCGAGCCGCTCGGCGTATTGCTCGCGTTCGGGGCCGCGCTCGGCTGGGGCAGCTATATCGTGTTGATGAAAAAGACCGGCACGCTGTTCGCCGGACTCGAAGGATTGTCTGTGTCGCTGATCGCAGCGGCACTGGTTGCCACGCCGTTTGGCTTTGCGCAAAGCGGCATACACATCGCCGCAGGACAGATCGCCGCAACCGCGGGCCTCGCGTTGCTGGTCCCGCTGTTACCCTACGCGCTGGAAATGGTGGCGTTACGGCATATGCCAGCCTCATCGTTCGGGATACTGATGAGTGTCGAACCGGCGATCGGCGCGCTGGCCGGCTTCGTGGTCCTGCATCAACCGATGGGAGTGTTGCAGATCGCAGGCACGCTGCTGGTGGTTACGGCAAGCGTGGGCGCCGTGGTGGCGACACGCTGAACAAGGCGTTGAACCGCTGCGTGCGCATGTCAATGAGCATGTGCATGCGCAGCGCTCAGGCGATATTTTCCGCCTCGTAAAGACGCCGGCCCGCTGCGTCCTTCGCGCCGAGGATCGGCTCGATTTCAATTGGCCAGTCGATACCGATGTCAGGATCGCTCCACAAGATGCAGCGCTCGAGTTCGGGGAACCAGTATTCGGTGGTCTTCCACAGGCATTCGGCGACGTCGGACAGCACGACGAAACCGTGTGCGAAGCCCGGCGGCACCCACACCTGCCGATGATTGGCCGCGCTCAGGTATGCGCCGCTCCATTTGCCGAAGGTCGGCGAATTGAGCCGCACGTCCACGGCGACGTCGAACACCTCTCCCACCACCACGCGCACGAGCCGACCTTGCGGCCGATGCACCTGATAGTGCAAGCCGCGCAACACGCCACGCACTGCCCGCAAATGACGGTCTTGCACGAAATTGAAACCTTGCGAGACGTCGTCGGTAAACTCATCCGCGCTGAAGCTCTCGAAACAGAAGCCAAATTCGTCGCAAAACACCTCGGGCTCGATGAGTTTCACCTCCGGCAATGCTGTCGCCATTACCTTGTTGCCCATGGCCACTATGCTCGTAAGAAGCCAGCCAGCAGAAAACACGACCGCCGACGCACGCACCGGTGCACGCACGGCTACACACGCCGCAGCGCACGCCGTTGCACACGCGCCCGCCCGCTCCAGGTCGCACCCTGAGTTGCACCATCTGCACGGCGCCTGCTCAAGCTTACGCCTCTGTCGCCACCCGGCTGCGCGCGCGATATTCGGTGGGCGACAGCGCCATACGCTTGCGGAATATCTTCGCGAGGCGATCGCCGTTGCCGGTGCCGCTGCGGCGCGCGATCTTGTCGACCGGTAGTTCGGTTTCGGTCAGGAAGTTGCAGGCAATACGCAGCCTCACCTGCAGCAGATAATCAGAAGGCGTGACCTGCATTTCATGCTTGAAACGCCGCAGAAAATTGCGTTCGCTCATCGCCGCCACTTGCGCTGCGTCGGCAACTGACACCGGACGATCGCAATTCGCCTCCATCCAGCGCGCGGCGGCACGGATTTTCTCGGCGACGCTGAGCGTGCCGCCCTCAGCCGGCAGTGGCACCCAGGTCGCGGCCATACCCGGCATCACCCGATCGGCGACGCTGCGCGCCAGCTCCGCGCCAAGATCGCGTTTGATGAACATCAGCGCGCTGCGCGCGCAGTCGTTACGATCGTTGGCTGCGCTACGCACGGCATCGGCCGCGGCACTGCCCAGATAGCGATTCACCTGCAAGCCGTCATGCTCCGCGGGACCCGCTGCTTCCAGCACGAGACGGCCCTCGCCGATCGTCTCGATCGCACGGGTGCGCGTTTGCACCGATCGCAACCAGCCCAGCAAGCGTTCGTCGAGCGCGGCCTCGTGCGCGCCGTAGCCCCCTGCGATGAACAGCACGTCGAAACCGCTGCCATAACGTGTGTCGATACGATCGGTCCAGATCCGCGCCGACGAAGAACTCGCGACGCTGCCCCCGTCCATCGACAGAAACTGCACTTCGTAAGGCGGCTCTTCGCCAGCCCGCGAGCCCGAGAGTTCGTTGGCGGTCTGGAACATCTCGACTACCGTGCCAGGCCCGAGCAGCCAGAAGCCGTCGAACAGCAACACGCCGATTCGCCGCGCTGCACTACGCACGTTTAGCGTCGGCGTATGTAACCAGGTAATCCTCGCAGTATCCAGATGCAAGTGCGGCATGATCTTCCCCAAGCTGTCGTACATTGTAGACCCCGCTGCCCCGTCGGCCGGACGATATGGACGAATTGAATTACGGCGGATGAAAACCACCGGCAACGCCGCTTAACGGATTATGCGTGATGTTAGCTGAATGCCGCCCTATAGTAAATTTGAAAAACAAATCCGTATTGAGAAATTCGATGTACGACGAAATCCATTATTGTGTGTTTCATATGACCGTCGGCATATGAGTCGGCATAGCAACGGGCCGCAGCAGCCTGTCTGACCATCAGAAGGTCGAAGAACCTTGCACAGAGCCACGCTCAAGGCTTCTACTCGGGCGCGCCGACGCAGCACGGCTTGCCGGATTCGCGATGGCGATTCATCGAAATCACATACAGAAATGTTTCAAACGTGAAATCGAAACCTCGCAAATAATGAACATTCAATCAGGCTTTTATTCGCAAATCGGGAATTTATCGGCAGTGCCAATGCGGCAAACCGCACACTTATCGAAACATTCCCGATTAAGCATTTCGACACTAATTTCCCACACGACTAAAAATGTTTCTATATTGAAACATCCGGCCTCTTTTACATATGACCAATGCACCGGTCATTGACCTGCGCGCAGGGAAAAACGTCAGACAATTGTCCGCAGCGGCGGAAATCGTGCCAGGCGGTCTCCTTAAACAAAGTTTCATCCCTTGATCGCGCTCTTTAAGACTTGGTTAAGAGAGGCGGAGCCATAATTTGCTCACCGTAAGAGCAGCAAGGAGCAGAGATATGTCGCGCCCCATGAGCATCGAGAGAGTCAACGAATACGGACAGAACGCGGTTCGCATCGCCATCGAGGACCGTGCGGTACTGCTCGAAACGGCCGATCTGGATGCCGTGATCGAGCACCTCAGCGCGCTGCGCGCCACGATGCGCCCGGAAGTACCGAAGGAACCCCTGCGCGCCCATCAGTACGTGATTGAAATCGATCCGTGCTGGCACGCCGAAAAACATCCGCTGCACGACGGCGCCGTGCTGTTCCTGCGGCATTCCGGCCTGGGCTGGGCCGGTTTTGCACTCCCCACCGAGAGTCTTGCCAGGCTGCATCACGCGTTGACCCAGCAGCTGGAAGCTTCGCTCGAAGTACACGGCATGCTCAATTGAATCGGCTGAACCGGCTGGATCAGTTGATTCAGCCGGTTCGCGAATGGCTACCGCTTGTTGCGTTTCGCGTAGCACTGCGTTTCAGAGAGCGCATGCACCTCGCGGCGCTCCGCATCTATACTTCCCCCGCCGCCCCATAGCGGTTACTTTCATTCAGGTCTCTTTCCGAAGCGCGGCTCTGGCCGCGCTCTTTTTTTGCGCGTCGCTTAGTCTTGCTGATCGTTCACGAACGCACCGGGATGCAGCTTTGCCCGCGCAGTTCATGAACATTGCACAAAATTAAAAAAGACTTAATCCACCTGGGCGTGCCGTTTTATCCGCGATCGCCGATGATGCAGCCATCGTCCTTCTCTACTGTTCCAACATGAACCAGCTACAAGCGATGCGTGTCTTCACACGGGTGGTCGATCTTGCCAGCTTCAATCTTGCGGCGAGACAGTTAGGCATGTCGGCGGCGGCGGTCACTCGCAGCGTCGGCACATTGGAAGCGCATCTGAACATGCGCCTGCTAAACCGCACTACACGCAGCCTTTCGCTGACCGATGTGGGCCGCGAGTATCTCGACGGCTGCCGCACGATCATCGAGAAGCTCGACGAGATGGAATCGAACCTGCTGGAGACCACACGCGATCCGCAGGGCACGTTGCGCATCGCCACGCCGATGACGTTCGCGACCGCCGGCCTGGGCACATTGCTGGCGGCGTATCGCACGCTGCATCCACGCGTGGATTTCGATGTGACAACGTTTGATACGCATATCGATCTCGTGGAAGGTGGCTTCGATGTGTGTTTCTCCGACGACCGCCGACTTGCCAACTCATCTTTGGTGAGTCGCACGCTGACCAGCGTCCATGAAATGACGGTCGCGTCCCCCGCCTATCTGGCGCGTCACGGCACCCCTCGCGATCCGTCGGCGTTGAACCGCCACGGCTTGTTGACGGTCTCCGACGGTTCGTCGCGTGCCTGGGAGTTCGCCGACGCCGACGGCATCTATCGCGTCAACACCGGCAGCGCGCTCACCGCCACCAGCAGCGCGATGGTGCGCGTGGCCGCGCTCAACCATATGGGTATCGCCTTGCTGCCGCTGCCGATCATCGCCGACGATCTTGCGCAAGGTTCGCTCGTCCCCGTGCTCGAACAGTTCGAAATCAACGGCGGCCCGCGCCAGGTGTCGATCCTCTACTCCGGCCGCAATTACCTGTCGATGCGTGTGCGCAGTTTCATCGACTTCGCGGTCAGCCAGTATCGCGCGCCGGACCGCCCGGTTGCCTTGCGGGCGGTGGCCTGAACCGGGCCCGCGCATCATGCCCAAAATACTGACGATCGAAGACGACGAGTTGATCGCCCACGACATCGTGCGCACGCTCAGCGCAAGCGGCTTCTCTGTTGACGTGGCGCGCACCGGCCGCGAAGGCATGGCGAAAGTGATGGCGGGCGACTACGACGTCGTCACACTCGACCGCATGCTCCCCGATCTCGACGGCCTGACCATCGTGGCGACGATGCGTGGCGTCGGCATGGAAACGCCAGTGCTCGTGATGAGTGCGATGTCCGACGTCGATCAACGCATTCAAGGTCTGCGCGCCGGCGGCGACGACTATCTGACCAAGCCATTCTCGCCCGAAGAAATGTTCGCACGCGTCGAGGTGCTGTTGCGCCGCCGCCCACGCCACGCCAAAGCTGAAACGCTGCTGCGCAACGGTGCGCTGGAGCTCGATCTCGTGCGCCGCAAAGTCACCTACCGGCAGCGCGAGCTCGATCTGCAGCCCACCGAATTCCGCGTGCTCGAATTCATGATGCGCCACGCCGGCCAGGTGCTCACGCGCACGATGATTTTTGAAGCCGTGTGGGGCTGCCGCTTCGATCCCGGCACCAACCTGATCGACGTACACGTCGGCCGTTTGCGCAAGAAAGTCGAGACGCCCGGCGAGCGGCCGTTGATCCGCACCATTCGAGGCTCAGGCTATCTGTTCGGCTGACGCCGCCCCATTCGCAGGTTTTCTGACGGAGTTTTAGCGCTGCATGCAGCGCTAAAGCCGTTGCGACGCGGCTTTCGATGCAATCGCGCACGTCCTCCAGGCTTCCTAAAACTAGTTTCATTTGTTTAGTCCGCGCCTGTTAGGACCCGCTCTCCAGAATGCCGTTACCGAGCCGCGCCATTGGTGCGAGCCCTAACCGCCACACGCCCGCGCAGATTCAATCGCGCCTCTGAACGGAGCAGCCTTCGATGTTAAAAATAGTCCGGTTGGCTTTGACCCGGCCCTACACGTTCATCGTGCTTGCGATGCTGATCCTGTTGATCGGCCCGCTTGCCGCGTTGCGCACGCCGACGGATATCTTTCCCGACATCCGCATTCCCGTGATCAGTGTGGTCTGGAACTACGCCGGCCTGCAACCGGACGACATGTCCGGACGCGTCGTCACCTACTACGAACGCACGCTCGGCACGACCGTCAACGACATCGAGCATATCGAGTCACAATCGTTTCGCGGCTACGGCATCGTCAAGATCTTCTTTCAGCCGACCGTGGATATCCGCACCGCCACCGCGCAGGTGACCTCGGTTTCACAGACGGTGCTCAAGCAGATGCCGCCCGGCACCACGCCGCCGCAGATTCTCAACTACAACGCGTCCACGGTGCCGGTGCTGCAACTGGCGCTGACCAGCAATACACTTGACGAGCAGAAACTCGCCGACTACGCGACCAACTTCATTCGCCCGCAATTGCTGAGCGTGCCTGGCGTGGCGATTCCGACGCCGTATGGCGGCAAGACCCGCGAAGTACAGATCGATCTCGATCCGCAAGCCTTGCAGGCAAAAAAGCTCTCGGCCAACGACGTCGCCACCGCCCTCGCCCAGCAGAATCAGATCATTCCGGCGGGTACCGAAAAGATCGGCCGCTTCGAATACAACATCAAGCTCAACAACAGCCCGCTCGCACTCGACGAACTGAACGCGCTACCGATCAAGACGGTGGACGGCGCCACGATCTATATCCGCGATGTGGCTCACGTGCGCGACGGCTATCCGCCGCAAGGCAACGTGGTGCGCGTGGACGGTCATCGTGCGGTGCTGATGAGTATTCTAAAGAACGGCTCGGCGTCGACGCTCGACATCATCGCCGGCGTCAAGGCGCAATTGCCGCGCATCGAGGCAACGCTGCCGCCCGGACTGAAGCTCGTGACGATGGGCGATCAATCGACCTTCGTGAAAGGCGCGGTGAGTGGCGTGGCGCGTGAAGGCGTGATCGCCGCCGCGCTCACTTCACTGATGATCCTGCTGTTCCTCGGCAGCTGGCGCTCGACACTGATCATCGCGGCGTCGATTCCGCTGGCGGTGCTGGCTGCGATTGCGGGCCTTGCCGCCATGGGCGAAACGCTCAACGTGATGACGCTCGGCGGTCTCGCGCTCGCGGTGGGGATTCTGGTCGACGACGCCACCGTCACGATCGAAAACATCAACTGGCATCTCGAACAGGGCAAGGACGTACGCAGCGCGATCATGGACGGCGCCGCTCAAATCGTTGCGCCCGCCTTCGTTTCGCTGCTCTGCATCTGCATCGTGTTTGTACCGATGCTGCTGCTCGACGGCATTGCGCGCTTCCTGTTCGTGCCGATGGCCGAAGCGGTGATCTTCGCGATGATCGCGTCGTTCATCCTCTCGCGCACCTTCGTGCCGATGCTGGCGCAATACCTGTTGCGTCCGCATGCATCGGGCGGTCACGCCTCCGGCGAACTGGCCGCGGTAATGGACACGCATGGCGGCCCCTTGCATCCGGCGCCGTCGCGCAATCCGCTGGTGCGCTTTCAACGCGGCTTCGAGCATCGTTTCGAGTGCGTGCGCAGCGTGTACCGGATCGTACTCGGCCTTGCGCTCACGCATCGCAAGCGTTTCGTCGCGGGCTTCCTGATCGTCGTGGGCGCGTCGTTCCTGCTCGCACCGTGGCTGGGACGCAATTTCTTCCCCAATATCGACTCCGGCGAAATTGCGATCCATGTGCGCGCACCGATCGGCACGCGGATCGAAGATACCGCCGCGCAATTCGATCTGATCGAGAACGCCGTGCGCCGCGCGATTCCGCCGGACCAGTTGCGCAGTATCGTCGACAACATCGGACTGCCCAATAGCGGCATCAACCTGACCTATAACAACAGCGGCACGACCGGACCGCAAGACGGCGACATTCTGATCTCGCTGAACGAGAACCACGCCCCCACCGCCGGCTTCGTGCACACCCTGCGCGAAACGCTGCCGCGTCAATTCCCGGGAACGACCTTCGCGTTCCTGCCGGCCGATATCGTCAGTCAGATTCTGAATTTCGGTGCCCCCGCGCCAATCGATTTGCAGGTGGCGGGGCCGAACCAGGCGGCCAATCATCGCTACGCCAGCGAAGTGATGCGACGCATGCGCATGATTCCCGGCATTGCCGATACGCGTATCCAGCAGGCGTCGACGTATCCGCAGTTCACCGTGTCGGTAGACCGCTCGCGCGCCGATCAACTCGGCATTACCGAACAGGACGTGACCAACTCCGTGGTAGCGAGTCTTTCCGGCACGAGCCAGGTATCGCCGACGTATTGGCTGAATCCGAAGAACGGCGTGTCGTATCCGATCGTCGCGCAGACCCCGCAATACCGCATGACGTCCCTGTCGAATCTCAACAACCTGCCCGTGACCGGCAAGAGCGGCCAGGCGCAGATTCTCGGCGGCATTGCGACCATTTCACGCGGCGTCGGCAATGCGGTGGTGTCGCACTACAACATCGAACCGCTCTACGACGTGTTCGCGACCACTCAAGGTCAGGATCTCGGCGCCGTTGCGGCGAAGATTCAGAACATCGTCCATGCAACCGCGAAAGATGTGCCGAAGGGCTCGATCGTCACGCTGCGCGGCCAGGTGCAAACGATGAACAGCGCGTTCCTCGGTTTGTCGCTAGGTCTGGTCGGCGCGATTCTGCTGATCTATCTGCTGATTGTCGTGAATTTCCATTCGTGGAGCGACGCGTTCGTAATCGTCACGGCGTTGCCCGCGGCGTTAGCCGGCATCGTGTGGATGCTGTTCACCACGCATACACCGCTCTCCGTGCCCGCGCTGACCGGTGCGATTCTCTGCATGGGCGTCGCGACCGCCAACAGCATTCTGGTGGTGAGCTTCGCCCGCGAACGGCTGGCGGTGACCGGCAATGCGCTGGTCGCCGCGATGGAGGCCGGCTTCACGCGCTTTCGGCCGGTGCTGATGACAGCGCTCGCGATGATTATCGGCATGGCGCCGATGGCGCTCGGCCTCGGCGACGGCGGCGAGCAGAACGCGCCGCTCGGCCGCGCGGTGATCGGCGGCCTGATCTGCGCGACGTTCGCCACGCTGCTGTTCGTACCGGTCGTGTTCAGCCTCGTGCATCGGCGCGATGCCGCTGGTCACGATCCATCGCACGGCCCGTCGCGCAACTCATCCAACGACCCCTCGCACGATCACTCATCATCCGAACCCGGAGTCCATCATGTCCACTGAGATCGAGATCAATTCGCCCAAGCGGCTGCGTCATCTGAAGCTGGTCGGCATCGTCGCGCTGCTGGTGGCAGCGGGCATTGTGACGAGCGGCATTGCCAGCCGCGTGCATGCGAAGCAGGAACTCACCACCTGGTCAGCCCAGCAAGCCGTGCCCACGGTGATTGCATACACACCCAAACACGACCTCGATGCGCAGGCGCTGGTGTTGCCCGGACGGCTGTCCGCCTTCGTCAACGCGCCGATTTACGCACGCGTGTCGGGTTATCTGCATGCGTGGTACGCCGATATCGGCACGCACGTCAAAGCCGGCCAGTTGCTTGGGGTGATCGACACGCCCGACCTCGATCAGCAATTGCTGCAGGCTCGCGCCGATTTGCAGAACTCGGTGGCTAACGAAAAACTCGCGGCCTCCACGGCAACCCGCTGGACCAGGATGCTGCAACAGGATTCGGTCTCGCAGCAGGACGCCGATGAAAAGACCAGCGACCTCGTGGCCAAGCAGGCAACCGTAGCTGCGGCGGAAGCCAATGTACGGCGTCTCGAAGCGCTCGAATCGTTCAAGCGCATCACTGCCCCATTCGACGGCATCGTCACCGCGCGCACCACCGATATCGGCGCGCTCATCAATGCGGGCGGCGGCAATGGACCCGAACTGTTTTCCGTGTCGGACGCACGTCAATTGCGCGTTTACGTGAGCGTGCCGCAGGACGAGGCCGCCGCCATCAGACCCGGCATGACCGCCACGCTCACCGTGCCCGAACGCCCCGGCGTGAAGTTCAACGCCAAACTCGTTGACACCGACGATGCGATCACGCCCTCCTCCGGCACGCTGCTGGTGCAACTCGCGGTCGACAATCAAAACGGTTTGCTGATCCCCGGCGAATACACCGAGGTGCATTTTGCGCTGCCGACCAACTCGCATGCCTTGTCGATCCCGGCCAGCTCGCTCATCTTCCGGCAGAACGGTTTGCAGGTCGCCGTGGTCGGCCACGACAACCGCGCGGTGCTCAAATCGGTATCGATCGCCACCGATCTCGGCACGCACGTCGAGATCGCCTCAGGTCTGAATCCAGCCGACCGTGTCATCGACAATCCGCCCGACTCGCTTGCCTCGGGCGATGAAGTGCGACTCGAAAGCAATCCGGCTAGTACGACGGACACGTCGCTCGCCGCACGCCGGCCAGCGGAGAGCGCTCATGGATAAACGCCGCATCTGCATCGCGTTGGCGGCCGCGGCGCTGATGAGCGGCTGCTCGTTCGCGCCGACCTACCAGGCGCCGGCCACCAGCATCCCAACGACGTTCAAGGAAGGTGGCGCATGGCAGCTCGCCCGACCCGCCGACCGCGTGCCGCGCGACGCGTGGTGGACGGTGTATCGCGATCCGGTACTCGACCATCTCGAGGTTAAGGTGGCCGCCGCCAACCCGGACGTGGCCGCGGCGATGGCGCGCCACGACGAGGCCACCGCCTATCTGTCGCAAGCCCGCTCGGGCTTGTTTCCGACCATCGGCGCCGAAGCGTCGGTCGAACGCCAAAGGCAATCGGACAACCGCCCGCTGCGTGGCGTGGGTCAGCCCGCGGTGTACGGCACGAATACGGTCGACGTCGGCATCGGCTATGACCTCGACCTGTGGGGCAAGATCCGCAACGAGGTGTCGGCGGGCCGCTCGGCGCTGCAGGCGAGCGAGGCCGATCTCCAATCGGTACGTTTGAGCTTGCAGGCGAATCTGGCAAGCGCGTACTTCAATCTGCGCGGGCTGGACGAACAGCAGCAACTGCTCAACGACACGATCGACACCTACCAGCACGCGCTCAAACTCACGTTAAGCCGTCACGCGGGTGGCATTGCATCCGACCTCGACGTCTCGCGCGCGCAGACACAACTCGACACCGCGCGCGCTTCCGCCGACGACATCACTGCTCGCCGCGCGCTGTACGAGCATGCGATCGCCAGCCTGACCGGCGCGCCCGCGTCGAATTTCACACTCGCGCCGGAGATCGAAACGGCGTATCTGCCGTCGATTCCAACGGGCCTGCCCGCAGCACTGCTGCAACGGCGTCCCGACATCGCGGCGGCCGAGCGGCGCGTTGCCGAGGCCAATGCGCAAATCGGCGTGGCCAAGGCCGCCTTCTTCCCAGACATTTCGCTCGGACTCGACGGTGGTTATCAGAGCGACACGCTTTCGCCGTGGCTGATGGCGCCGAATGAAATCTGGTCGGTCGGACCGAGCCTCGTGCTCACGCTATTCGACGGCGGCCGCCGTGAGGCGATCACGCAACAGGCGCGCGCCAAACTCGCCGAGAACGGCGCGAAGTACAAGGCCGCGGTATTGCTCGCCTTCCAGCAGGTCGAAGACAACCTCGCGCAATTGCATCATCTCGGCGACGAAGCCACGCAGCAGAACGAGGCGCTGGTCGCCGCGCAACGCACGTTGACGCTTTCGATGTCGCGCTATCGCGACGGCGTGGTCAGCTATCTGGATGTCGTGACCGCGCAGACCACCGAACTCACTACCCAGATCGACGCACTGAACCTCAATACGCGACGTCTGCTGGCCTCGGTGGGCTTGATTGAGGCCTTGGGCGGCGGTTGGTCGGCGGACGGCGCTACGGGCTCGCCTGCCGTTCAGGCGGCAAGTGCGCAAGCGGTGCATCCGAAGGTGCTCGCGTCCGCTGAGTGAAACTGCGGGTTGAATCTGTCAGTTGAATCCACCCATGCCGTTAAAAAACGTCGCCGGTTCTTCACCGGCGGCGTTTGCCTTCCATATACGCTTACGACACCCTTTCAACGCACATGCCGCGCTCAGAACTTATGCCGTATCCCCACCGCCACAACCGCCTGCCGATCGCTCGACGAAGCCGCTAGCGAATAGATCGACGCATTACCGAGCACCGCAATACCGTCCGCCCCCGACACATGTTGATAGACGCCCTCCAGATACAGATCGGTTCGGCGTGACAGGGCGTAATCTGCCTGCAGCATGAACTGATTCCACTTCGGTGCGACGCTCCTGCCGTCGTCGCTGAAATGTCCGTCGGTGAACGTGTACGAGCCGCCCAGCGTGAACGCCGGCGTGATGGCATAGCGCGCGTTCAGTTCGTAGTTATTGAAGGTCAGCATATCGCCGTTGAGCGTGGCATACGCGCCACCCTGCGTGATCTGATGCGGGTCGTCGAGCATGGTCCGCGTGAAAACTAGACCGACGGTCGCCGCGCCGAATGTATAGCGCCCTGCCGCGCCGAGGATGCGCTGGCGCGCGCCGGTGAAGGTCGCGTCGCCATCGCTGCTGCTCACCGCGCCACCGGTGTTGGCGGGTTGATTGACGCCGCCCGGCTGGTTCACCTGCAGGTACGCGAGCGCCAGATTGAACGGACCGCCCGCCCATTGCGCACCGAGGCTATAGGCGTTGTTATTGCTGAAGCCACCGGCCGCATTGCTGAACGCATAAGCGCCGCCGACTGTGAAGCCGTCATAAGTCGCGCTGCGGAATTTCAGCGCGTTGTTCATGCGCAGATCGTTGTTGAGGTTGTCGTTATCGAACGGATGATCGGCGATATTGCCGCCGAAGCCCGAACCTGTGGCCGAAAGCGGCGCGACGAAATCGACCAGGAAGTCGTATTGCCGCCCCATGGTCACCGTGCCCCACTGCTTACTCGCGATGCCGACCCATGCCTGCCGGCCGAATTCATCGCCGCCGTTGGAGAATTTGCCGCTGTCGATATTGAAACCGTTCTCCAGATCGAAGACCGCGCTTAAGCCCCCGCCCAGGTCCTCGTTACCACGCAGGCCCCAGCGGTCGGTACTGATATTGCCGCTTTCCATCATCCAGTTGCTTTTGCCGCCTGAGGCCGTTTTCTGATTGCTGATGTAGTCGATGCCGGTATCGAGTGTGCCGTAGAGCGTGACGCTGCTTTGTGCGTGCGCCGCTGCACCGAAGGTGCCGGCCAGCGCGACGAGTGTGGTTGCCAATGCTTTGTTCATGTTTGATTCCGGGTAAGAGAAGGCGCCGATCCGCGCATTGACGGACCGATCCCGCACACCGTGCGGGTAGCCGCAATGTAGATTTGCGTGGTGACATACCCGTGATCAAAACCGGTCGATTCATGAAACGTTTTTTATGTTCATGACATGTACCGGACAAGCCCAAGAATCATCGGATCGCCGGCGCTCCAACGGATAAATATCTTTTCATGCGCACACCGCCGATCCGCTAACGCCAGGTCACTATCCTTCTTATCAACCGATCCACGAATGCATTGCGGTTCGCGCATCGGTTCCATCCAATTTGATTTGTGAGGATTACGAACATGAAATCTCTGACGCTCGCCATCGCTTTCATCGGTGCAACCGCAACGGCCTCCGCTTTCGCTCAATCGACCACGGCGCCTTCGCCGGCGCAACAGAACGCCGCACCGACCATGCAGGTAGCAGCGACCAGCACCGCCGCGGTCAACGCGGCTGGGTCGTGGGTGCCGCCTTACGGTCAGGCGACCGGCGAGAAGACGCGTGCGCAGGTTTATCAGGAACTCGTTCATGCGGAGAAGGACGGACAGCTCGCCTATCTGAACTCGACGCTTTACGCACACTGAGATCTATCACTAAACGCAACACGCTGCATTTCTCGCCCTGACATCAATGACTCTTCGCACCGCGATCAAACGAACGGCCTCGTTTGCCGTTGCCGCTGCTGCATCCGGATTCCTGTTATCCGGATGCGCGACAACGTCGCCCTCCACCAGCGCCGACAACTGTGTCGGTCCACCGAGTTACTGCAATATCTATTTTGGTTCGTGAACAAAAAAGAGCGCGCTACCCCTTCGGGCAGCGCGCTCTTTCATCTGATTCTGATGCTTTAGAACGAGTGTCGAATGCCCACGCGTCCAACCACCTGCTTGCCGTCAGACGAAGGATCGAAGCCGGCGATCTGCGCGACGGCGCCGCCACTGGCTTTCTGTAGTGCGGCGAGCGCATAGACCGCCGTGCGCTTCGACAGTTCGTACTCTGCGCTCAGGTTGAGCTGCTGATACTTCGGTTCCTGATTGGTCGCGTGATCGCGGCCATCCGTGTAGGTGTAGCCTGCTGCGAGATTCAGCTGACCAGTTGCCGCGAAGGTACCGGCAATTTCATAGTTCTGGAATTTGACGTCCTGTCCTGCATCGCCCTGCTGGAAATTCACGTTCGTGAAGTTGCCCATCACCTTGAACTTGCCGATCTGATAGGACGCACCCGCGGCAAAGATGCCTTGACTGCGGGCATTGGCCAGATAGTTGCCGTACACCGCGTTGGTAAAGCCCGAGCCGTTCTGATAGCTCTGGATTGCCGTCTCCGGATCGTTGACGCGCAGATAGCCCGCCCCCATCGAGAACTGTCCGTTCGTATAGGACGCTGCCGCGCTATAGGCGGAGTCATTCGAGAACTGCCCGGTCTGGCCGCCGAACGAATAAAGGGCTTCGCCCGTAAAGCCCCCGATCGTGGGGCTCGTGTACTTGACCGAATTGCTGATGGCGAAGCCGTTATCGAGGTTGTCCATGTCATTGGGGTGGGAAAAATACCAGCCGCCGTAGCTATCGTTGAGCGAGAACGGCTCGATGAGATCGACGATCGGATCCCACTGCCGCCCGAGAGTGACCGTACCGGCCGTCTGACTGGCGAGGCCAACGTACGCATTACGGGAAAAAGCCAGACCACTTCCCAAGCTGCCGTTAGTCGAATTGAAGCCGCTTTCCAGGTCGAACACAGCGGAGAGCCCGGCACCGAGATCTTCCTTGCCTCTGAGGCCCCAGCGGCTGCCCGCGCTGACGCCGCTGGCCATTTGATAGAGATGGTTGCCGTTGACGTTGCTGGCGAAGTCGATACCCGTGTCGAGCAGCCCGTAGAGCGTGACGCTGCTTTGCGCATGGGCGGTGGAGACTGCGCCGACGCACAGTAGTGCCACGACCAAGTGGGTCAGCTTCATCTTCTGATTCATGAATCACCTTTCATTTAATTAAGGATGCCTGATAGCTGTGGAGACTTTCGATGTTGTGTGACCACTGGACGAATATATCGAGGTCAGAAATCATTGCATCTGCAATGCAGACTTTCAGTTTTTTTGTAGGGTTTTCATGAGCGAGTCGTTGACCTGACTTGCGGAGCGGGGTGTTGTCTGTTTGTCTACGGTGTTGGGATTTGCTTGAGGTTTTTTGCCTGTGCGGCGCTTTTTTGTCTGTGTTCTTAGGGCTTTGGCCTTTCCTTGTTCTGGCTTTCGTGCCTTTCCTTGCATTGTTAGTGGTCTATTAGCGTTGCCCCTGTGCGGGGCGGCACTTACTTTCTTTGCCGCCGCAAAGAAAGATAAGCAAAGAAAGCGGCTAGAAGCCCCTGCTAAGCGGGCACCGTGGTTTGCCTGGGGTAGTGGTGCGACTGGAATCCGTGTTCTCTCACATTCCGCGCTAGTGACAAAGGAGTCATCAGCTCCCACTCCGCACTACGTGCGTCGCGGACGGGTCTGCAGGGGAAACCACCGGCTTCGGTTTTGGTTTGTGGGGGCCGTCGGCTTCGCCTCGGCGACGCGTGAGCGCCGAAACGTAGCGGGTGGCTTTATGAACTGCTCTTCGGCGCGCGAAGCGCCGCCGGAAGTATGACGCCCTTGTCACAAGCTTATGCACGGGCACGAACACAGATTCCAGATGCACCACTACCGTGAGCGAGCTGCGGTGCCCGCTTAGCAGGGGCTTCTAGCCGCTTTCTTTGCTTATCTTTCTTTGCGGCGGCAAAGAAAGTAAGTGTGTAGTGGTCCAATGACTATGGACACCTCTAAAGGGGATAATTCTCCAAACGAGGTGAGAAATGAGCAGACGGAACATACCCGAAGAATTCAAGG
>NZ_FPBH01000093.1 GCF_900116445.1 Paraburkholderia aspalathi | reverse complement strand
TCGACCGAGGCTGTGTGGAAACGCGGAACGTAGATTTGATGTGCAAAAAATCTGATTCGGCGACTATATAGCCGCGTTGCGCTCTCGCAGTCAATCGATCAACTAAGAGATATTGGGTGGCTCCGCCGCCTTAACGCAAGCCGTTTCCCGGCATATGTTGGAAGGCTCAGGTGCCTCACGCACCCACCAGCCGCATTGCCCTCATGGTTCGCGAGAATCCCAATATCGCTATCACGCGCTTGAGGTTGTACGCCAGCACATGCAGGCTCATCTCAGTACTTACGTTGGTCAGTCTGCGCGTCAGGAAGTGCGTGTAGCCCATCCAGTGCTTGAACGTTCCGAAGACGTGTTCAACGGTTCGCCTTCGCACCATCATCGCATTCGGCATTCTGTCCAGTCTCTTCTGAGCAGCTTCCAGTACAGACTCATGTTCCCATCGCGTGATTCGTCGATAATCGCTCGGGGTACATTGTGATTTGATATCGCAACGAGGACAGGCACTGCTCCAGTAGCGGTGCAATTGCATGCCATGCTCTTCGCGTGTGAAGCGGTAAATCGCACGTTGTCCAGCTGGACAAAGGTATTCGTCATCCCGGGCAATGTAGATGAAGTCCGCTCTGTCGAAGCGGCCATGGGCTGTGGCGCCTGACGTCAGGTTCTTCGGGAGAATGGCGGCAATGCCCGCATCCGCACATGCTTTTATCTGCGGACCGCTGTAGTACCCACGGTCGGCGATGACCTTCAGTCTGTTCCTGCCCATGGCATCACGGGCTGCTTGCGCCATCGGACTGAGTTGCGCCCGGTCGTGTCCGGAGTTCGTTACCTCATGAGCAACTATGAGGTGGTGCCTGGCGTCTACGGCCACCTGCACGTTGTAGCCGACCATGCCCGAGCCCCTGCCGCTCGTCGCCATGGAGCGCGCATCGGGGTCAGTCAGCGAAAGCTGGCCATCCGGTTGCGTCTTGAGTTCTTCCCTGATCTGCTCGAGGCGATGCATTTGATCGCGCAATTGCTTGATCTTCTCCTGCAGCCGGGTGGTCTTCGCTTCGAGTTCGGGTGGCTGCGTCCGGTCGGCCGTTTCCAGTGCACTTAGGTAGCGCTGGATGCTCTCCTCAATCTGCTGCTGCCGCTTGTCGATCTTGCCCGTCGTGAAGTTGCGGTCGCGAGTGTTCGATGCCTTGAACTTGCTTCCATCAATGGCAACCAGTGCCTGTGAGAACAGCTTCAGATCGCGGCACAGAACGACGAACCGGCGGCAAACGTTGCGGATGCCGGCGCCGTTGTCCCGTCGAAAGTCGGCTATGGTCTTGAAGTCTGGTACCAGACGGCCTGTGAGCCACATCAGCTCAACGTTGCGCTGACATTCACGCTCCAGGCGACGACTCGATTGAATCCGGTTGAGGTAGCCGTAGATGTATATCTTCAGCAGCACTGCTGGATGGTAGGAGGGGCGACCTGTTGTTGATGGTGTGACACCATCGAAACCCATCGATTCGAGTTCCAGCTCTTCGACGAAGGCATCGATGATCCTCACCGGGTTATCCTCGGCAACGAAATCGTCCAGGCATTCGGGCAACAACGTTACCTGCTTGCGGTCTTCGCCCTCAACGAATCGCTTCATGAATCCCCCGACCCAAACGCGTTGATTCAGTTTAGGCGATCAATGCGTTTTCACACAGCCTCGACCCGT
>NZ_FPBH01000050.1 GCF_900116445.1 Paraburkholderia aspalathi | reverse complement strand
CAACGATGTCTCCGCACGTCTGTCAACCATGTCCCCGGTCTATACACGGCGGCAAAGAAAAGTAGGTGCCCCCCCGCACAGGGGGAACGCTAATAAACCACTAGCAAATCAAGGAAAGGCCAAAGCCCCAGGAACACAGACAATAAGCGCCGCGAAGGCAAAAAAACCAAACCTTCATTCAATCCCCAACCGAGCCCGAATAGCCGGCAACATATACTCAACCGCCGCGCGCCCCTCCTCCATCGCGGGCCCGGCCCGGTGAAAATCAAAAATCCCCATCCCACCCAGCCGTGGCTGAATCAAAATATCCGCCGGCTCACCCGCCAGCCGGCTCCTCGAAATCCGCACCTGCATGATGTCGATGCTCTGCGCGATCGAACTCAGCATCGACGGCACCCGCGCACTTGGCGCCGGCGCCACCCGCACATCATCGGAAGCGCGCCCTTCGGCAGGTGCCAGCCAGCGTGGCCAAGGCTTGCCGTTACGCCGTAACGCGACCGGCGGCGGCGCATCCGGATCCAGCGCCGGCGTGTCAACCGCCGCTCCACCAAAATCGCGCCCATTCAGAATGTCGTTGTTCAGATCGACCGCGATCACGCAGTCCGCCCGCATGCCGCGCGCCACCGAAACCGGCACCGGATTGCTCAAACCGCCATCCACCAGCCACACACCGTTGTGATACACCGGCGTGAAAATCCCCGGAATCGCAATCGAGGCGCGCACCGCGTCCACCACGCTGCCGTCCTGTAACCAGCTCTCGCGGCCCGAATCGAGTTCGGTGGCCACCGCCGCGAACGGCATGTTCAATTGCGCAATCGAGCGGCCGGCGAATTTGTCCGCGAATATCTGGATCACCTTGCGCCCGCCCAGCAAGCCGCCCGAAAAACGTAGATCGAGCAGCCTCACCACGGTTTGCCAGGTGAGCTTCGACACCCATTCTTCAAGCCAGTCGAGATCGCCGTTGGCATACACGGCACCGACCAGCGCGCCAATCGACGTGCCGCACACCACATCTGGCTTGATGCCCGCATCGTGCAACGCGCGAATCGCACCGATATGCGCCCAGCCACGTGCTGCGCCGCCCCCCAACACCAGCCCGATCCGGCTGTATCGACGTCGATGTATCATGTGTTCCCCGCCTTTTACCGGCTAGCGCCCGCGTATCACGTCCGAGCGCGATGTCGTGTACACCTTCTGATATTGGTCGAAGTGCACGTTGAAAATGCCTTCTTCGGTCACACCGCCCTCGCGCCATTTCCAGCTCCACACGGTCTCCGGCTTGAGCGGAAACACGGCGATCTGACCTGGCTTGCCGAGCAGGCGGCGTACTTCGTCTTCCGTCATGCCGATGCGAATCTTCCCGAAGTTGTCGGCGGTCAGCACCTGCGTGATGGATTGCAATTTGCCGTCACGGTCGATGTCGACCATGTACGTGTTCAGTCCTTGCGGGCCGCGCGGATATTCGAAACGCTTGGAACCGTCGGTAAACGTGCGCTCGGTTTCCGGCTTGCCCATCTGATCGCGGATCTGCGCCTCAGTGGTAATGCCCGGCGTCATATTCTTGAGTAGCAACGCGTCCGGCTTGACGGCGTTGAAGAATTCCTTGAGTTTTTGCACGGCACGGTCGCTCTGTTGGTCGTCGCAACCGGTCAGTGCAACGCACGCGGCCAGCATCGCGACAGTAAGCAGTTTGAGGCTCACAGCGAGTTTCCTGTACGGACACGAAGCGGCAATCCGCCCGCATCCCGTTGTGTAGGGTGTACTACAGGATAACCGCGTGCGCGAAAAACCGCGAGCGACGCAGGCAATGCGCTCAAGGGCCGCCGTGCGGCGTGTGTTGCAGAGGAATGCGAGAAACCGTCTCCACAAACAAAAAGGCGACGCTGTGCAAAGCGTCGCCAAGTCGGTCGATACGGTCAAACCGGAAACCAAACAGCGACTGAACAGCCGCTTGAAACGCAGCATCGCGGACGACGCGCAGCGGTCCGGTCCCGGGCGAAGCGGTGAGAGACCTTGGCCTCTGACCTTGCGCCGTCGCCTGAATGGCGGACCGCTGCTTGTTTGGCCGCCCTGGTCCCTCGATAAGCCCCTCAAGTGCAGCTAATCTAAACGGATTGCCGGATTTAAACGAGAGCGCGTTTACACCGAATTGGCAGAGGATTTGCAGTGGGCTGCGCAGGCGCAGCACCCGGTTTGCACGGCGGTCGTGCAACTCTCCCTACGCGCGGACAAACGCAGCGAAACCCGCGCGCCCTGCCCCCTGCAGCACCGAATCGTTCTGTGGCGTATGAATTCGCGCGCACAGCACGTCGCGATAGTGACGCTCGAGCGCATTGTCGCGACTCAGACCGGGATTGCCGCTTGCCTCGACGGCCAGTTGCACCGCCTCTATGGCCTGGTTCGTCACCGTGTACTTGACGAGCGGCGCTTCATCGAGTGTCACGCGTTCGGTGTGCGCGCTTGCGTCGAGCAGCACACGATTGCTGAACAGTAGCGCGTCGATGCGGCCGAGCGTCTGCTGAAACGCGGGCAAGCTCGCGAGCGGCGCGCCGAGATTGCCGGGCGTGCGTTCAGCGGCCCATTGCGCGAACCAGTCGCGCGCCGCCCGTGCGACGCCGTCATACAGCGCCGACAACAGCACGCTCATCCACGCGAAGCCAAGTGCATCGAGTCCCGCACCCGGCTCGCCAGGCGGATGGACGTCAACCGCGTGAGCAGCCGGTACGAACACGTTCTCGAACACGAGCTCGTGACTGCCCGTGGCGCGCATGCCGAGATGATTCCACTCGCTGCCGACTCGCACGCCCGGGGTGTCCCGATGCACCAGCCACACGCCAACGCGCGGCGGCGTCTCGTCGCTGCGCGCCCATACCGCAAGCCAGGCGAGACCCGGGCTGCCGGTCGAGTACAGCTTGCTGCCGTCGATGATCCAGCCATCGGCGCTGCGCTTCGCAATCGTCGACGGCAAACCGCCGCGTGCCGGCGTGCCCAGCTCGGGCTCGACGCGCAGCGAGTTGATCAAGGCGCCATCGCGTACCGCTTCACGCGCCACACGTTCACGCAGTTCAACAGGCCAATGCGGGTTGCCCTGCAAGCGATGATGAAACAGGTATTGCATCACCAGCACCAGTGCCGTGGAAGGCTCGCCGCGCGCCACCGCGCGCACCACCTTCAAAGCCTGCGGCAAGCTCGCACCCGCACCGCCAAGCGATGCGGGCACCGTTAACGAGAGCAGATCGAATTCATGCAAGCGCGCCAGATTGGCGTGCGGAAATTCCGCCGTGCGGTCGTAGTGAGCCGCACCGGCAGCGAACTCGCTCGTGAGCTTCGCGAGCAGCGCGTCGAACGCAGCACTATCGAGCGGTGGATGACGGCGCGTCACGGCGCTATTGGCAATCGGGGCATTCATGCGAGGACTCCGGCAGGCCGCGTCAAGGCAACGGGAAACTGCGATCGAAGCTCGTACGCACGTCGAGATGCGCACGAATCACATTGGCGGCTTCGTAGGTATCGGCGGTGCGCTGCTGCGCGCTGACGACGCTGTCGTCGATCGCCACCGGATGCACCTGGCCGCGCTGATAGACGGTTTTCAGCACATCGGTCGGCAGACCGGTGACCTTCGATTGCATCGTCGCCACTTCGTCTGGATGCGAAAGCGCCCAACGCTGGCCGATCGCCACGCGTCGCAGGAAGTCGGCGAGTTGCGCGCGCTTCTCCGCGATCGCGCGTTCGGTCGCAACCTGATAGCTGAGCCCTTCGGACAGGCCGACGCCGTTGGCGATGATGCGATCGTGATCGCGCGCTTCTCCTAGTGCCGTATACGGGTCCCACACCGACCATGCATCGACGCTGCCCGACGCAAGCGCCGCCTTCGCATCGGCGGGTGCGAGGAACACGAACGTGACGTCGCTGACCGGCACGTTGGCCTTCTTCAATGCGGCGAGCGCGAGATAATGGCCGATCGAACCGCGCGTCGTGGCGATGCGTTTACCCTTCAGGCTCGCTGCATCGTTCAACGGCGATTGCGCGCCGACGACGATCGCCAGATCCAGCGGATTCGACCGGGTCGCCGCGACCGCACGGACCCGCGCGCCGGCTGCGAGCGCGAACACGAGCGGCGCATCCCCCAGTCCGCCAACATCCACCGCGCCGGCGTTCAGCGCTTCGCCAAGCGGTTGCGCGGCAGGAAAGTTGAACCACTCGATCTTGTACGGCAGGTCTTGGAGTTGTCCGGATGCTTCGAGAATGCCGCGGGTTTGCAAGGACTGGTCGCCGACTTTCAGCACGGGTAGATCCGTTGCATAAGACTGCGTTGCGCAAAGCGTCGCGCACAGTGCGAGCACTGCCGCGCCGAGTGGTTTGAGCAACGCACGTTGCAAGACGGATGAGGCGGAGAACGAAGAACTAGGAGTCGGCATGGCGGCGGTTACGTCGTGGCATTCAGATAATGTGCTATCGACGATAAGGCACGCATCTGTATAAGACAAACGCATTATTCTGCTAAGCAAATATGCGAATTTTCTTGGCCGGTGAGGCGTGCGCGCACATCGATACAGGTATCATCGAACGCACGAATCTTGCGCCTCGTAGCGCACTCATCAAGTCACCGCTCATCATGAAGATCGACGAAATCGACGCATACGTCACCGTCATTCGCTGTCAGTCGCTGCAACAGGCGGCGCTCTCACTCGGCCTCACGCAGCCCGCGATCACGCGCCGCCTGCAGAATTTCGAAGAGGCGCTCGGCGTCGAATTGCTCGACCGCAATACGCGTCCGCTCAAAGCGACGGCAACGGGCCGCATCGTCTACGAACAATGCCGCGTGATCCAGCGTGAGCTCGACGTGCTGCGCGAGATCGTCGCCACCGACACGCCGCCGGTGGGCATGCTGCGCCTCGGCGTCGCGCAGACCATTGCCGATATCGCGCTGACCGATGCGATGCGCGGCCTCAAGTCGGCCTATCCGGACCTGCAGGCGCGAGCGTCAACCGGTTGGGGCAGCCAGCTTCTGCAACGCGTCGAACAGGGTGAACTCGACGCAGCCGCCATCCTGCTGCCGAGCAACAAGACCTTCGACGAGATCCTGTCGGCCCGCTCGCTTGGCCGCATCAAACTGGCGGTAGTCGCGCAAAAAGGCATGTTGAAGAAACGCACGCACACGCTGGCGGAATGCCAGTCGATCGGGTGGGTGTTGAATCCGGACGGATGCGGCTTTCGCGACGGCCTGCAGCGCACGCTGACGGGTCTTGGGCTCGCGCTCAAGCTCAATCTGGAAACGCTCGGCACCGAGCTGCAATTGCAACTGGTCGCCGACGGCAACGGTCTCGGCCTCGTGCCTTTACCGCTGCTGCACGCCAGCGCTCACGCGGACGCACTCGATATCGTGTCGATCAGCGACTTCAAGCCTCTCATCGATATCTGGCTCGTGCATCCGCGCGTGCTGGGTAAATTGCAACAGCCGGTCGAGCGCTTGGGCGCGGCGATCGAGCGGCAATTCAAGGAGGCGCGAGCGCAGCGCGCGGCCTGAACCACGCGCCGCTGTCCCATCAGATCACGCGAAAGCCGTGCGTTCCATCCCGCCCAAGCTGGGCAACGAGGCCATACTCCCACTCCAGATACGCGTTCATCGCTTCGCGCGCGTTATCGGTTCCCTCATACGGACGACGATAGCGATCGATGCGCGGCGACGCCAGCCGCGTCTCACCGCTCTCCACCGCAAAACCCGCTTCGACCCACGCGTTCGTGCCGCCGGCCAGCACCTGCACCGGCTTGCCCGTCAGCGCCGCCAACTCAGGCGCGGCAAAACGCGCAAGCAGACTGCTGCCGCAGGTCACCACATAACGCTGCGCATCCGGCAGCTTGCGCAACGCTTCGGCGAGTTGGCCACGAATCGCGAACCATGCGCCGGGAATATGGCGCTTCACATAGTTCGCGCTGGTCGTGAAATCCAGCACGACGGTACCCGGTGATTGCAGCAGCGTCACCAGCCCGGCCGGCGTGATCTCTTCAACAGCAGGCGGCGTGGGCGCAAAGCGCGCGGCGGGCGCGGCGCCCTTTTCGCTGAAGTCCGCGTTGCCGAGACCGTCCACCACATACACCTCGACGTTCATCTGCGCGAGCCACGACGCGCTCATGTTCGCGCGCACGCCGTCGTTGTCGGCGAGGATCACGCGCGCGCCGCGCACCGGCGCGAACATGTCGGTCTCCTGCACGAGTTGACCGCCCGGCGCATTGCGAAAGCCGGGCACGTGGCCCGCTTCGTATTCTTCCGGCGTACGCACGTCGAAACGATAAACGGTGCGCACCGCTTCATCGGCCCAGCGACGCGCTTCGTCGCGCGAAGTGCGGCCTACCTTGGCGCGATCCGCTACCCCGCGCGCAGAATCGGCGGCGGCGAGGCGAAGTGTGTCGTCGACAATCGGCTCGAAGCGCCGCGAGCTGCCGTGCGCGAGCGCCTGACCGGCAAGCGTCCAGCCGATGGTGCCATTGCGAAGCGCCGCAACCGGATTCGGCACGCCCGCATTGATCAGCGATTGCGCGCCGATGATGCTGCGCGTGCGCCCCGCGCAATTGACGATGATCCGCGTGGCGGGATTCGGCGCGAGCTGCCGCGCACGCAATACCAGTTCCGCGCCCGGCACGCTGATGCTGCCGGGAATATTCATGGTCTGGTATTCGTCGAAGCGGCGTGCGTCTAGCACCACCACATCGGCTTCATGATCGAGCAGCGCGAGCACCTGCGGCGCGCCGAGCGACGGCGTATGGCGCTCGCTTTCGACCAGTTCGCCGAATGCCTTGCTCGGCACGTTGACGTCCTGGAACAGCTCGCCGCCCGCCTCGCGCCAGCCTTGCAAACCGCCATCGAGCAGCGCGACATTGGTATAGCCCAGCTCGTTCAACCGACGTGCGGCGCGTTCGGCAAGCCCTTCGCCGTCGTCGAACGCGACGATCGGCACATCGCGGCGCGGCAAGCGCACCGGCGCTTCCAGTTCGAGTCGCGAGAGCGGCAGGTTGGCCGCGAACAGCGGATGACTGCGTGCGTGCGGATCCTCCTCACGCACGTCGACGAGCGCGATTTCCTCGCGCTCGAGCAGTGCGCGGCGCACGTCTTTGAATGATCGGGTACGGAATTCTGTAGCGAAACTCATGAGATCAGGGACTCCTTCGAAACATTCCAGATATTCGGCAACACATCGTTCGAGTAGCCGGAGATAAAGGTTTTACGGCCTCCGCCGGCTGGATAGACGGAACGCGTCACCGCGCCAATATTTCCACCGTACACGTGAATGCTGATCGACGTACGATCGTCAAAAGCATTACTGACACGATGGATATCGCCGATGCGCGGCGACACGGCATCCACCGCGCCGGCATCGAGGCGCTTTGCTGCCCCCTCTTCTTCCAGCGCGCCGTCTGACGTGATGCGATATCCCTGAGCAATTTCCGCACCACGCAACACACCGATCAAACCCCATACGGTGTGGTCATGCACCGGGGTCGACTGGCCCGGTCCCCATACAAAACTTACGATTGAAAAACGTTGCTGCGAATCCGAGTGCAACAGGAATTGTTGATAGCGCTCGGGGTCGGGCTGCGCGAAGGCGTCGGGCAACCAGTCGTCGTGGGCGATCAGTTCGCGCAGCGCGGCGCCGCCGGCTTCGAGCAGATGCGCTTCGGGCGCGCGTTCGTCGACAAGCGACGCAATCCGTCCGACGAACGCGCGCAGCCGGTCCGGTCTCAAAGCTTGAGTCATCGAATGTTCAGAATGTGGGTTGACTTGAATTTGTCACGCACCGCGGGCGAGCGCGGCGTTGAAGGTGTCGGTCCATAACGGTGCGACGTCGACATGCCGGTCGATGACCGCGGCGCGCGCGAACGTATCGGCAACCTGCTGCTCGCTGGCGATGTCCGCCGCCGTGACGCCGGTCACGCGGCGCGCCTGGCTCTGGTTGCGATACAAGGAACGGATCGCCTCCTCGGGCACCCGCAACTCCGCGGACAACACCTTCGCGTACGCATCCTGATGCTGGCCGAACCATGTGCAGGCGCGTTGCAACCGCACCAGCAGATCCGCGGACGCGGCCCGCCGTTGCGGATCGGCGAGTACCGACGGATGACCGTAGTACAGGTAATTGCCGGACAAATAGCCGTTGGCGTTTTTCAGCACGCGTGCCCCCGCTTGAGAGATCGCAAGCGGCACGTTGTAGCCGTAGATCGCCCAGGCATCGAGCGAACCGGCGTTGAAAGCGGCGAAACCGTCGCGCGGCGCAAGCGAGGTAGCCTGAATATCGCTGAACGATAGCCCCGCCTCTTCGAGCATGCGCAGCAGGTAGTAATGCGTCGTGGTGGCGCGCAGATAGCCGACGCGTTTGCCCTTCAGATCGGCGATCGAACGGATCGTCGAGCCCTTCGGGACCAGCACCACCTGGTTGTTGACGTCGTCCTTGTAGACGGCGATCACGCGCACCTGAGCGTTCTGCAGTCGCGCGAAGATCGGCGGGATTTCGCTGCCGGAGGCGATATCGAGCGAGCCGCCGTTCATCGCCTCGACCATCGCGTTGCCGGACTGGAATTCGGACCAGTCGATGGCGTAGGGCGTATCCGCGAGGCCAGCGGTTTTTAGCAGCGTAGCGTCGCCGCCTTTGTAGGTTGCAACACGCAAACGGACTTTGCTGAGGTCGACAGACGGATCGGTTTTCTCGCTTGCCGCCGGCGTGGCTGCTGCGGCGGCTGTCGAAATCAAACCTGTACCTGCTGCTCCAAGGAATGAGGCTGACAGCGCGACCGGCAGCGCGGACACGAGCCGGCGGCGCCGGAGCGAAACCGGCGAATCGAAACGTTGGGTCATCTTATGGGGTGCTCAGGTAAGGACGTCAGGCTCGGCTTCGACCAGCCCTTCCAGCAGGCTCTGGAACGCAAACAGCGCACCACCGGGGCGGCCGACCTGCTCGTGCGTGAGCGTGGCGACGTCGTGCGGGATGGCTTGCGGCGTGCCCGCGGCTTCGGCGAGCAATTGCGCATGGCAGGCGTTATCGAGCGCGATATACCACCACGCCGCCGCCTCGACGCTCGGACCCGCTGTGAGGATGCCGTGATTCTTCAGGATCACCGCCTTGCGTTCGCCGAGCGCCGTGGCGATGCGCGCGCCTTCATCGGTATCGAGCACCACGCCGCGGAAGTCGTCGAACAAGGCGTGGTCCTGATAGAACGCGCACGAGTCCTGCGTCAACGGATCGAGCGTGCGGCCGAGCGTGGACCATGCCTTGCCGTAGAGCGAATGCGTGTGCGCGGCGGCAATCACATCCGGACGCGCCTCGTGAATCGCCGCGTGAATCGCGAAGGCCGCCTGATTCACCGGCCCTTCGCCGACCACGATCTCCCCTTCCGCATTCACCAGCAGCAGATCCGACACGCGGATGCGGCTGAAGTGCTTGCCGAACGGATTGACCCAGAAGTGATCGGGCCACTCGGGATCGCGCGCGGTGATATGGCCGGCGAGACCCTGATCGAAACCATAGCGGGCGAACAGACGAAACGCCACGGCGAGCCGTTCCTGCCGATAGCGCCGTTCGGCCGGGATGCTGGCGCGCGGCGGGACGTCGTCGAACCAGAATTTACGCAGCGGCGCGTGACGCTGGAGCGGCGGTGTATCTGCGGTGTTTTGCAGCGTGGGAGTGCTTTGCGGCTCCGGGGTGCCTTGCGGCGCGTGGGCACCTTGTGGCGCTGCGATGTCTTGCAACGAGCGGGTACTTTGCTGCTCCGGCGTGTCTTGCAGCGCGCCGGTACTTTGCGACTCCGGGGTGTTTTGCAACGCAGCGGACAGATCGGTCATCTGTGGCTCCGTTCAGGCGGCTACGCGTTCGACGCGCGCGATCCGTTCGCGAGTGGCCGGAATCAGCTCGCGGCCATAGTCGACGGCGTCTTCGAGCGGATCGAAGCCGCGCACAAGGAAAGTCGACACGCCAAGCGCGTAATACTCCGCGAGCGTTTCGGCGACCTGTTCCGGTGTGCCGACCAGGGCGGTCGAATTCGAGCGTCCGCCGATTTCCTTGGCGACGCCGGTCCACAGACGTTCATCGACGCGATCCGACTCCCCCGATGCCGCGAGCAGCCGCCGCGCGCCTTCGCTTTGCGCCGGGCCGCCGACGCCGACTCCCTGCGCCGCGCGCAACCGCCGGGTTTCTTCGAGGATGTGCTCCGCGCGTTCCCACGCGGCTGCTTCGGTAGCTGCGAGGATGGGCCTGAACGACACGGAAAAGCGCACGTTACGGCCGTGTTTCGCGGCTTCGGCGCGCACGCGGGTGACCTGTTCACGCACTTGCGCCTTCGATTCGCCCCACAGCGCGTAGACATCGGCATGACGTCCGGCGATTTCGAGCGCGGGCGCCGATGCGCCGCCGAAATATACGGGGATATGCGGTTGCTGCACCGGCTTCACTTCGGAGAAGCCTTGTTCGAAGCGGTAGTACTGACCGTTGTGATCGAAGGGTTTCGCTTCGGTCCAGATGCGGCGCAGGATGTGCAGGTATTCGTCGGTGCGGGCGTAGCGTTCGTCGTGCGACAGGTAGTCGCCGTCGCGGCGTTGTTCGGCGTCGTCGCCACCGGAGATGATGTGGACGGCGAGACGGCCGCCGGAATAGTGATCGAGGGTAGCCAGCTGGCGCGCGGCGAGCGTGGGCGAGACGAAGCCTGGGCGATGGGCGAGCATGAAATGCACTTTGCTCGTGACGCTGGCCGCGTGGGCGACGGTGAGGAGCGCATCGGGGCTCGTCGAATGATGCGGCACGAGGATGCGGTCGAAGCCCGCGGCTTCGTGAGCGCGGGCGAATTGCTCCACGTAGTCGATGTCGATGGTGGGCCCTTGCGGGGCGTGGGTCTCGGACACCTTGCGGGTCTGGATCATGCCGATGAATTCGATGGACACGGTGGTGTCTCCCAAGGGTGGTTTTTTGCCCGGCGGGGCGGTGGCTTTCTTGAATGGGTGTGGTGCTCTGTTCGAGGGGATTAAGGTAGCAGCGCTACATGCGGTTGTTAAATATTGATCGGACATATCTATATCGGGATTGCATGTAAAAGGGGGTGGCGGCGCTGGGCTTGGGCTGGTGTTTGCCTGCGGCAGGGCTTTTCTTGATCTTGTTGTCTGCGCGGCGTTTTTTGTCAGTGTTCCTGGGGCTTTGGCCTTTCCTTGATCTGGCTTTCGTGCCTTTCCTTGCATTGTTAGTGGTCTATTAGTGTTGCCCCTGTGCGGGGCGGCACTTACTTTCTTTGCCGCCGCAAAGAAAGATAAGCAAAGAAAGCGGCTAGAAACCCCTGCTAAGTGGGCACCGTGGTTTGCCTGGGGTAGTGGTGCGACTGGAATCCGTGCTCTCGCACATTCCACGTTAGTGACAAAGGAGTCATCAGCTCCCACTCCGCACTGCGTGCGTCGCGGACGGGTCTGCAGGGGAAACCACCGGCTTCGTTTGGCGCAGCGGGGGCCATCGGCTTCGCCTCGGCGATGCGTTCCTGCATTCACCCGGGAAACCCGCCTCAAACGATATGTCGGTGTACTGCAATCACCGTCCCGGTCACGATCACAGTCGCGGCTGCGGCTGCTGTAGGCGGTTGCAGTTGCCGCTCCAATTGCAATCGCAGTGGCGCCCAATGACGAGCCACGGCTCGGCGGCAAGGCGTGGCATCAAAACGTAGCGATCGGTTTTATGAATGGCTCTTCGGCGCGCGCAGCGCCGCCGGAAGTATGACGCCCTTGTCACAAGCCTGTGCAGCGGCACGAACACAGATTCCAGTCGCACCACTACCACTTGCAGACCACGGTGCCCGCTTAGCAGGGGCTTCTAGCCGCTTTCTTTGCTTATCTTTCTTTGCGGCGGCAAAGAAAGTAAGTGCCGCCCCGCACAGGGGCAACGCTAATAAACCACTAACAATGCAAGGAAAGGCACCAAAGCCAGATCAAGGAAAGGCCAACGCCCCAAGAACACAGACAAAAACAAGGCAAGCCGCAGGCAAAACCATTAACCCCCTTCTACGAACGTGGACATCCCAGGACGGTCAGCAGAAAACCAAAACCTTTGCCACAATGCCCCATCGCGCGAAAGCGCCCGAAACATCACATGAACAGAAAATGATCCCCTTCTCGGTCCTCGACCTATCGCCAGTCATCGCAGGTGCCACCCCCGCGGACGCGTTCAAAAACACATTGGACCTCGCCCAGCACGCGGAAAACTGGAACTATCGCCGCTTCTGGCTCGCAGAACACCACAACATGACCGGTATCGCCAGCGCAGCCACCGCTGTCGTGATCGGCCACGTCGCCGGTGGGACGAAGAAAATCCGCGTCGGCTCCGGCGGCGTCATGCTGCCCAACCACGCACCGCTCGTCATCGCAGAACAGTTCGGTACTCTCGCCTCGCTCTATCCGGATCGCATCGACCTGGGCCTCGGCCGCGCACCCGGTACCGATCAAAGCACCGCCCGCGCGCTGCGCCGCGATCTGCAAAATAGCGCGGAGTCGTTTCCCGACGACGTCGTCGAGTTGCAACGCTATTTCGCCGATCCGGTGCCGGGTCAGCGGATTCGCGCAGTCCCCGGCGCAGGCCTTCATGTGCCGCTGTGGCTGCTCGGCTCATCGCTGTACAGCGCGCAACTGGCGGCCGCGCTCGGTCTGCCGTTCGCGTTTGCGTCGCACTTCGCGCCCGATCATATGTTCACCGCGCTAAAGGTCTATCGCGAGCAATTCCGTCCGTCGACAACGCTCGACAAGCCCTACGCCATGGTCGGCGTCAATCTGTTCGCCGCCGATAGCAACGAGGAAGCGCGACGTCTGTTCACCTCGCTGCAACAGCAGTTCGTCAACCTGCGGCGCGGCACGCCCGGTCAGTTGCAGCCGCCGGTCGAGCGCATCGAAGCCTCGGAGATGGAGTTAAACGGCGTCGCGCATTCGCTCGCTTGCTCCGTCATCGGCGATAGCGATACGGTTCGCGAGGGACTGCGGTCGATCATCGATCAGACCGGTGCGGATGAATTGATGCTGACCGCGCAGATCTACGATCACACAGCACGGCTGCGTTCGTTCGAGATCGGCGCGCAAGTGCGTGACGAGTTGGGTGCCGGTAAGTAACAACGCAGGCAAGTAACAGAAAAGGGCGGCCTGTATCAGCACAGGCCGCCCTTCTTTTTTCGTCGATTGGCTGGTTGCCCTGAATACACGGACATCAGGTTGCCCAGCCGCAATGCTCATCGCGCTCAGTCAGCGCCGTGCGAGTTCGAACTCAATTCCAACTTTCAAATCAAGCTCATACGTTGGGCTCTGACCTCGGCTAAAGCGCTTCAACTCAATCCCACGCCCTAGCGCTCAGGCCCAAGCTTATACACGCGCCAAAACTCACCGATTAGCCGGCACCGCCGCCAACCCATCGAGCAGCGCCTTATGAAACGCCTGCGGGTCCTGCATCTGCGGCGCGTGCCCCAAGCCGGCGAATTCGACGAGCGTCGCGTGAGGAATCGCCTTCGCGGCGGCCTTGCCCAGTTCGGGGTAGTGGCCGATCTTTGCGCGCACGTCAGGCGGCGCCGCATCCTTGCCGATCGCGGTCGTGTCCTTCTGGCCGATCAGCAGCAGCGTCGGCATGCTCAGGTGGCTGAGCTCGTACACCACGGGCTGCGTGTAAATCATGTCGTACAGCAACGCAGAATTCCACGCCACGATCTGCTTGCCCGGGCCACGGTACATCCCCGCCAGCATCTGTACCCACGGCTCATAGTCTGCGCGCCACTGGCCCGCGTAATAGGTCGCCTGCTCGTAACGGCGAATGCTGTCCGCGGTCGTCTTCAGCTCGCGCTCGTACCATTGGTCGACCGATAGCGACGGCACACCCTTCGCCTTCCAGTCCTCGAGGCCGATCGGATTGACCAGCACCAGTTGCTGCGTTTCATGCGGATACATCAGCGCATAGCGGATCGCGAGCATGCCGCCGGTCGAATGGCCGATCACGGTCGCATCGGTCACGCCGAGCGATTCGAGCAGCGCATGCGTATTGCGCGCCAGTTGTTGAAAGCTGTACTGATAGTGCTCAGGCTTGCTCGATTTACAAAAACCGATCTGATCCGGCGCGATCACCCGATAGCCGGCGTCGCTCAGGCGATGAATCGTCGCGTCCCACGTCGCCGCGCAAAAGTTCTTGCCGTGCAGCAATACGGCCGTGCGGCCGTTCGCATGCTCCGGCTTGATATCCATGTATGCCATGTGCAGCGCCACACCTTGCGAGGTGAAGTCGTATTGCTCGACCGGCGCCGGATAGTTGAAGCCCTGCAACTCGGGGCCGTACGCCGGACCGCTGTTGTCGACGGCCGCAGCCGGAGTGGCGCTGGTCGCCGCGGAACCGGGCTGGGCGTGAGATCCATCTGAACCACCGGAACTGGCCGCACTACCCGCGACGGCCCCACTGGCCGGCGTGGCGGCGAAAGCACCAGGTGCAGCGGCTAGCACGCAGGCGCTCAAGATGGCGAACAAAGACTGGCGGCGAAAATTCATCGATCGTTTTCTTGCAAAGGGAAATCGGCGGGAAGCAGGCAGGCTCAGGGCGCTGGAAAGCAACGCCCACACCCCGTTCAAAGCGGACGATTCTACGACGCGCCGCCGGACTCTGCTGCCGCGCGGGCAGACTCATGGCGGAACCGGCCAGTGTGGCACGCATATTGCGACGCTTCGCCTTGCGCCCTATGTGTCGTGCCGCACGGATGCGTCCCGCGCAAGGGTTGATCGTTCGCAAGGCGGCCGCGCGAGTTGCATCCGCACAATTCAGACTATTCGCCGGCGGCAATTCGGTGCTAGAACTAGCAGACGGGCCCGCCAAGACGAAAGCCGCCTGGCAGCACGAATCAATAACGCAGAGCGAGATAACAAGACCACCCGGGGCATACCAATCAGCAACTATCTTGCAAGGGACCGGAGTAAGCGCTAAAGCGCTAACTCCGGTCGACAAAGGAGACAGACATGGAAACTCCGGCACGGCTGAACGATCTGCAACGCACCACCCTCGCTATCGTCCTCGCGGGCGGACGGGGCACGCGGCTCGGGCCGCTCACGAACAAGCGCGTCAAACCAGCGGTGCACTTCGGCGGCAAGTACCGGATCATCGACTTCGCGCTCTCCAACTGTCTGAACTCCGGCATCCGCCGCATCGCGGTCGTCACGCAATACAAGGCGCACTCGCTACTCCGCCACCTGCAGCGCGGCTGGGGTTTCCTGCGCGGCGAATTCGGCGAATTCATCGACCTCTGGCCGGCGCAGCAGCGGGTGGAAGGCGCCCACTGGTACCGCGGTACGGCGGACGCCGTGTTCCAGAATCTCGACATCATCCGCTCGATCCGGCCGAAATACGTGGTCGTGCTGGCGGGCGACCACATCTACAAGATGGATTACACGCGCATGATCGCGGATCACGCGGAAAGCGGCGCCGATTGCACGGTCGGCTGCATCGAGGTGCCGCGCATGGAAGCAGTGGCCTTCGGCGTGATGCATGTGGATGAAAACCGCCGCGTGACCGGCTTCGTCGAAAAACCCGCCGATCCGCCCGCCATGCCGGGGCGCCCGGATTCGGCGCTCGCCAGCATGGGCATCTACGTGTTCAGCGCCGATTACCTGTATTCGCTACTCGAAGAGAACATCTCGAGCGTCGACACCGATCACGACTTCGGCAAGGACATCCTGCCGCGCGTCGTCACGCAAGGCACGGCGATCGCGCATCCGTTCAGCATGTCGTGCGTGTCGTCGGACCCGACGGTCGAGCCGTACTGGCGCGACGTCGGCACGATCGACGCCTATTGGGCTGCAAACCTCGATCTTGCCTCCACCATCCCGACGCTCGACCTGTACGACCGCAACTGGCCGATCTGGACGTATCAGGAACAGTTGCCACCCGCCAAGTTCGTACGCGATCTGAAAGGTCTGCAAGGCACCGGCAACAACCTGATCGTGTGCGGCGGCTGCGTGATCTCGGGTTCGCAGATTTCGCGTTCGGTGTTGTCGTCGAACGTCAAAGTGAGTTCGTTCTGTAACATCAATGAGGCAGTCTTGTTGCCGCAGGTCACCGTCGGCGCAAGCTGCCGGCTGCAGAAAGTGGTGATTGACCGCGGCTGCACCATTCCGGACGGCACGGTGATCGGTGAAGATCCGGCCGCGGACGCCGAACGCTTCTATCGCACCGACGACGGCGTCGTGCTGGTCACGCCCGACGCACTGCGGCAGAAGGGAACGTAATCGTCGCCGGGGCGGCAAAACGAACGGGCTGGCGAGGAGCCGGCCGCCCGTCTTGCCGCCCGCGCAAACTGCCGCAGACCTGCCGCAAACCCGCACTAACAGGAACGAGACCGAGCCTATGACGATTCGCGCCCTGCACGTCGCAAGCGAGCTGTATCCCCTCCTCAAAACGGGCGGTCTCGCCGACGTCGCAGGCGCGTTGCCGCCCGCGCTGATCGAGCGCGGCGCCGACGTGCGGGTGCTGCTGCCCGGCTTTCCGGCGGTAGTCGCCGGCTTGACGGACTTGCGGCCGGTGGCGCAACTGGGCCGCCGCTTCGACTCGCCGGGCGTCACGCTCGAACAGGGCACGTTGCCGTCGAACGGCCTGATCGTCTATGTGATCCGCGCCGGCTCGCTGTACGACCGGCCCGGCAACCCCTATCTGAACGACGAACACGTACCGTACGGCGACAATGCGCAACGCTTCGCCCTGCTCGGCTGGGTCGCCGCCCAACTGGCGCAGCACCTCGATCCGGCGTGGGCGCCGCAGATCGTCCACGCGCACGACTGGCACGCCGGACTCGCGCCCGCCTATCTGAAGGCGGCTGAACGGCAGCACGGCCGCTCGTTCGCGCGCAGCGTCTTTACTGTGCACAACCTCGCGTATCAGGGCGTGTTTCCGGCGCATCAGTTCGGCCAGTTGGCGCTGCCTGACGACTTCTTCAACATGCGCGGCGTCGAATTCTATGGGCAGTTGTCGTTTCTCAAGGCAGGCCTTTACTACAGCGACCGCATCACCACCGTCAGCCCCACCTACGCCCGCGAAATCCAGACTCTGGCCCAAGGTGGCGGGCTAGACGGGTTGCTGCGCCATCGCTCGCACGATCTGAGCGGCATCCTGAACGGCGTCGACTACTCGGTGTGGAATCCCGCCACCGACGCGCTGCTCGAAGATCACTACACGGACACGCGTCTGGCCGGCAAACTGGCCTGCAAGGAGGCGCTGCAAAAGCGCTTCGGCCTCGCGCAGAAAAGCGATGCACTGCTATTCGGCGTGGTGAGCCGGCTGACCGAGCAGAAAGGCCTTGACCTGCTGCTCGAGGCGGTGCCGGAAATTGTCAAACGCGGCGGGCAGCTAGTGGTGTTCGGCACCGGCGACCCGGCGCTCGAAAACGGTTTGAAACACGCCGCGCATGCGCATCCGGAATCGGTGGCGGTCGAACTGGGTTTCGACGAAACGCTCGCGCATACGATCGTCGCCGGCAGCGACGTGATCGCGGTGCCGTCGCGCTTCGAGCCTTGCGGGCTGACGCAACTGTATGCGCTGGCTTATGGGTCGCTGCCGCTCGTGCATTGCGTCGGCGGCCTCGCGGACACTGTTGTGGACGCGTCGCTCGAAAATCTCGCCGAGGACCTCGCTACAGGCTTCGTCTTCGAACGATTCGAGCCGAAGGGCATTGCGGCGGCGATCCGCCGCGCGTTTGCGCTCTATGACCGGCGCACCGAGTGGAAAGCCACGCAACGCCGCGCGATGCATCAGGATTTCGGCTGGGGCGCCTCGGCCGAGCGCTATCTGGCCTTGTATCGCGAACTATCCTGATGGTTCGACGCAACAACACGGGGACGGATCGACTCGCACGTGACAAACTCATGTATTGTTTCCTCACTATGCAGATAGCGCATTTTTCTTGCACCATCTGAAAAACAGTCACGAAACACAATCACGCCGCTTCAGGCGCCCGGCCAAAGCCGGTTCGTTACCGCGGCCATCCTTCCGTTCTCATTGATCGCGCACCACGCTGGCGCGGGCCACACCATGACGAAAAACGTTCTGAGCATCCAGTCACATGTCGTCTTCGGGCACGCCGGCAATAGCGCGGCCGAATTCCCGATGCGGCGGCTCGGCGTCAATGTCTGGCCGCTCAATACCGTGCAGTTCTCGAACCACACGCAATACGGTCATTGGACCGGCGGCGCGATCGAGGCCTCGCAGATGGAAGAGCTCGTCGAAGGGATCGGCGCGATCGGCATGCTGCCGCGCTGCGACGCCGTGCTGTCCGGCTACCTGGGCACGCCCGAGCAGGCGCAAGCGGTGCTGGAGATCGTCAAGGCCGTGAAGGCCGCCAATCCGCGCGCGTGGTACTTCTGCGATCCGGTGATGGGCGCCGCGAGCGGCTGCAAGGTCGAACCGGGCATTCAGGAATTTCTCGTGCGCACCATGCCGGAAGTGGCCGACGCGATGGCGCCGAACCATACCGAGTTGCAGCGCCTCGTGGGCCGCGAGATCGAGACACTCGAAGAAGCCGTGACCGCGTGCCGCGAGGTCATTGCCCGCGGGCCGAAGCTCATGCTGGTCAAACACCTGCTCGATCGCAACAGTCCCGCCGACCGTTTCAACATGCTGGTCGTCACCGAGCGCGAGGCCTGGATGGGCCAGCGTCCGCTCTACCCGTTCGCGCGGCAGCCGGTGGGCGTCGGCGATCTGACGAGCGCGGTGTTCGTCGCGCGCACGCTGCTGGGCGATTCGATCCGCTCGGCCTTCGAGCACACGCTGGCCGCCGTGAACGGCGTCGTCAAAACGACATGGCAGGCCGGGCGCTACGAGCTGGAACTGGTGGCGGCGCAAAACGAAATCGCGCAACCGCGTGAATGGTTCGACGCGTGGGTGGCGGAAACGGCTTAGGTCCTATAATGCGTGCCGAGCAGGCATGGGCCGCCACCCGCCCGCGCCGCATTTTTTTTAAGGCATCCGGCATTTCGCATTTAGCAGACGAGGCATCGATGGACGGTTATATCCGCAGCGAGCGGGAAGAATTTTTTGAGCAGTTGTGCATCAGTGTCGACGCGGACGAAGCGCACGAGCAGGAAGCAATCGAGTACTTCGAAAACCAGTTCGACCAGGCCGACTTCGATCCCGCACAGTGGCTCGACATCGCGCTGTTCTATTCGCCGGCGGTAGCGCGCGGCATCGTCGAAATGGTGACGGCCGACGACAAGGCGCGCAGCAACATCGCCGAAATCATCGCCGACAACCTCGACATCTCGTACGGCGAGGACGAGTGCCAGCAGTTCGCCGAGACCATCGAATTCGCGCTGAACAACGGCGTGCCGGTGGACATCGACCTGGTGCTCGACGGTTGCCAGCGCGCAATCGACGATCTCGACACCTGGGCCGACGACGAAACCAAGGCGCCCCTCCTGCGTCTGCGTGAAGAGCTGCTGCGCCAGCAAGGCGAGCAGTGAGCATGTAGTTTCAGGCCGGCGCGCTCGCGCCGGTTTCTCGAGCATCATCCGCAAGCCACAACCAGGCCTTAACAAGCAGGCCGTATCCCCGTTTACCCGCCCGCACATCGGCTCCATGCTTCTTAAGCATATGCCGCAATCCGCACCCGCACGCTGCCGCTGACAGGCCTCCAGCCCAAGCGCTGTGCGGCCTATGCCGAAATGCTCATTCAAAGCGCCGCGAACTGCCAAGACGGTCGCAAATTGGCTTTCTATATTCGCGCCAGATTGACCGGCATGTGAACGCCATTGCGCACGCCCCAAGGGTTCTTCCTACCGGCGTATTCCAGCATTGTTGATGGTGACCGATCGTCCGTACTCTTGATGACGCGCGCCATGCGAAGTCGAACCCATGCTTGCGCGTCGATCCAGCGTTACCGCCTTACCGTTTTCACACCTGAAACTGTCGATGGAGAGAAAGACCATGAGTCTTCGCAACACGCTGAAACCGCTTGCACTGTTCGTTGGCGCTGCCTTCGCGATCGCGCCGCTGGCCAGTTTCGCCGACGACCTGCCGGTGAAGATCGGCTTCGCCGCGCCGCTGACAGGCGCCAACGCGGGCTACGGGAAGGATCTGGAGAACGGTGTCCGGCTTGCCATCGAGGAAGCCAACGCCCAGAAGATCAAGATCGGCGACAAGGTCGCACAATTCCAGCTCGTCTCCGAAGACGACCAGGCCGATCCGCGCATCGGCGTGCAGGCCGCGCAGAAGCTGGTCGACGCGGGGGTCTCGGTAGTCGTGGGCCACTTCAATTCGGGCACGACGATTCCTGCCTCCCAGGTGTACGAACAGGCCGGCATTCCGGTGATCGACCCGGCCGCCACCAACCCGATCATTACCGGCCGTGGCTTCGCGAACACCTTCATGGTGATTTCCACCGATGCGCAGAACGCCGGCAACGCGGGCGTCTACGCCGTCGAGGTAACGAAGGCCAAACGCATTGCGATCATCGACGACCGCACCGCGTTCGGCCAGGGCGAGGCCGACGAGTTCGAGAAGGCGGTGAAAGCGCACGGCGGCACCATCGTGACGCGCGAATACACCGACAATCACGCGGTGGACTTCAGCACGCAGATCACCAAGATCAAGGCGACCAATGCCGATCTGATTTTCTTCGGCGGCCTCGATACGCAAGCGGCGGGCTTCGCGAAGCGGATGAAGCAACTGGGGATGAACGCACAGCTAGTGGGCGGCGGCGGCGTGATGGATCAGGACTTCATCAAGCTCGCCGGCGACTCGTCAGAAGGTGCGATGGCCTGGGAATACGGCAGACCGTTGGCTCAGTTGCCGGGCGGCAAAGACTTCTCCGCGAAGTTCAAGAAGCGCTTTGGGGTCGACATCCTGTCGTACGCACCGTTTGGGTATGACGGAGCATGGGCCGCGATCAAGGCGATGCAGCAGGCAAAATCCAGCTCGCCGGCGGTCTACCGGCCGGTGCTCAAGGCACTCGATTACGACGGCGTGACCGGCAAGATTTCGTTCGATAGCACCGGGGCATTGAAAAGCGGCGCTTCCACGCTGTATCAGGTCAAGAGCGGGGCATGGGTGCCTATCGTGACCAAGAGCGGAAGTTAAGCGTCTCTTTTGCCCGTGACGGCATTGCTGTTCATGCGGCAGTGGCGGTACTTCTTTACCGCCGCTGCCGTGGGCACGGTCGATGCCGTACCTGCCTGCCTACCTGCCAGCCTTCAACACCACCTCGGCGTCGAGATCCCGCTCGATCCGGATCAGATCATCTTTCACGCCGGCAAAGTCATCGGCAGAGCACATCTGATGGCCGAACGCGGCGCGCAGGTGTCGCCTGACCTGCAAGACCCGCGTGGCAGGATCGAACACGTAGCGGGAAGAAAACTCGAGGAAACGATCTTTCACCGTGGCATCCGCCGGCACATCCGTCACGCGGGCGAACCCCGGCAACGTCATTGCCAGCGTTTCATCGAATTCCCCGCCGATGCACGCCCAGGGCTGCGTCCTCGAAGGCTCTGCCAGCCACGCCTGGACCTGCCCGGCCATTCCACCGGATAAGCTCGTCAGGGCCGGCACTGCGGTCGTCCCATCGGTCCAGACAAAATGTGGCACCCGTCCCTGCATTGAGGTGGAAAAAGGTCCATCGGTCGAGGTCAGATCGCCCGTGTGCAACTGCGCGGTGCCATGCAAACCCGTCAGCAATAGACGGTTCGCCGCAATCTGTTGCGTGCGCTGCCGCGTTGCCCGTCGAAACATATTGCGTTCGAGCTCGGCGGTATAGCCGGCATCTTCCACGCGATAAGCATAGCTCGCCGCCCCGCTCTCATCGACGTCGATCTGCAGACGCGCCGTGCGCTCGCGCAACTGGGTGGCCGGCGTGCGCGCCAACACGCCCTCGTCGACCAGCAACACGGGCCGGTCCATCACGCTCGGCGGCAAATAGCCAAAACTCATGCCGCCTGCCGTGGTATCGGCAAACAGCGATAGATCAGGAATCCAGACAATTGCATGATTGATCGCGCTCTCGCCGTAGCCGGGCACCGCCGGCAAACTGTAGTACGGCCCGAGATTGAGCAGCACGGCCTCGCTGCGGATGCCGACCGCGGCGAGAAGCGCGCTGTACAACGCGACGTGGTCCTTGCAGTCGCCATAGCGGTTGTGCAGGATGTCGATCGCCTTATGCGGGATCGCCGCCGTCTCGCCGAGAAACAGCGCCACGTAGCGAATATTCAGGCGCATCCAGTCGTACAGGATCTGCGCCTTCGCACGCGGGTCGCTCGCCTCCGCAGTCAGGCTCCGCGCGAGTTGAACGATGGCCGGGTCGCTCATCGTCGCGTCGGCTGCAGGGCCGCGATAACGCGCGGCGAAATTCGCGAAGTCCGGCACGGTCGACACCATCAGCCGGTCGCCCCAGTTCGCATAG
This sequence comes from Paraburkholderia aspalathi, assembly GCF_900116445.1. Lineage (GTDB taxonomy): Bacteria > Pseudomonadota > Gammaproteobacteria > Burkholderiales > Burkholderiaceae > Paraburkholderia > Paraburkholderia aspalathi. Next base: position 24,249 of record NZ_FPBH01000050.1, on the reverse strand, counting down.
CCCACCGCGCCCGCTTCGAGCGGCGCATACGGGCCGTGCTGGTAATCGAACTCGTAGCGGGTGCGGCCGTTTGCAGTGACCGGTGGCAACGCGACGTAGCCGCGCGCATCGGCATAAAGCGGCACGTCGGCGGGCAGGTCGAAGATCAGGCGCTGCATCTCGACAGGCTCGCGCGTTGGTTCGACCAGGTAGGCAAACGTGCCGGCCTGAAGGGGCTTCGTGCGCGTCTTGCGGAAGGCCAGATGCACGCGCGAGCCGGGCGCGACGCCCGGAAAGATCACGGTGCGCAACACGCCGTCTTCGAAACTCGGTGCGCCCGCTGAGCGCGGTTCCTGCACGTCACGGATCGCCTCAGGGCCGACCGGATGCGCGACGCCGTTCAGGTCGATCGTTTCCGTGGCCAACAGTTGCACCCGCTCGATGTCCTTGTTGAACCACACATAGCGTTGCGCGATATCGTCGACGCCGCTCGTCGTGTTGGCCCGCAGGACCGTGTCGTCATGTTCTTCGACGGAGCCGTCTTTCTGGATTACGAAGAGGTGGACGTCGCGCTCCGTCGTCGAGGGGGAGAGGTCATCGTTTGGGGTGCTGGAGGTGATCGAAGAAACACTCACCTCAGCCTGCGCGACGGTTGCACACGCAACCAGCGCCAACGCTGCGGTCAGCTTCACGAACGCCAACCACCGCGTCATGCGCGACGCGCCCTGCCTCGCGCGCGCCACGCACGCGGACTCGACGCAAACTCCGCGCGAAACGCGTGGTTGAAATTCGACAGATCGTTGAAGCCGCAATCGAGCGCGATATCGACGACCTTCGCGCTGTCGTCGTGAAGGCGCAGCGCCGCCGCTCGCAAGCGCGCACGCAGCACATATTGATGCGGTGTCACGCCGGTCACGCGCTGGAACGTGCGCAGGAAGTAGAACTCGCTTAGACCCGCCGCGGCAGCGAGGCTCGTCAGCGTATGCGCGGCGCCTGGCGTGTCGTCGATCAGGCGCACAGTCTGCGCCACGCGCGACCAGGCTGCGGCGCTTGCGGGCGCTTCCGCACGCTTCAATGCACCCGCCGCCTTGAGCGTCGAGACGGCCACTTCGACTGACAGTTCATCCCACACCGCGCCGCCCGTATCCAGCGCGCCGGCACACGCACGCGCGATCAGCGGCGACAACGCGGGCAGCGACGGAATGCGCGCGCGCCTGAAGTTCAGATCGCCGCTCGCGATGCCCGCGTCCTCGGCCAGCCGTTCGAAGTACGCCGGCGCATAGCGGAAGGCAATGCAGCGATCACCGGGAGCATGCCGATGGCCGCATTCAAAGCAGTCACCCGTATTGCCGAGCAACAGCGCGCCGGGGGTGAGCAACGCGCGCCCGGTCGCGGTCCGGTAGCCGAACGAACCGGCCACCACCATCGCGATGCACACGCCCGCGTGCCGCTCCTCGAACGGTTGGTCGTGTGGGCCGAAGGTGCAGAGGATGTCCGCGACATCCCAGCTCGCGCCCTGGGCCAGCGGACGCGCGTTCGTGCTGCCACGCGTGCCTTCCCGCGCGCGCTGCGCGAGCGCCTGCTGCAAAGTGACGGCAATTTTCCCCAAGACGCACCTCGGCTGAGTCCGTATCGTCGTTTTAGCACATCGGCGGCCGGCGCGGTTCTGCCTGTTACGGCGATGGCGCTTTCACTGAACGCCCGAAGGAGCACATACGATGAACATGCTGAACGAGACCATCGATTGCGGCTTTCACGCCGCCTTGAGCGCCCCGGCCCGGGCCGCCGACATCGATGCCGCCGACGACCTCTACGGCTGGCTGATCGGGAGCTGGGACATGGACGTGCTGCACTACCGCGTCGACCTCGGCAACGCGCGCCGTCGCGGCGAGATTCATTTTGGCTGGGTGCTGGAGGGCCGCGCCGTGCAGGACGTGTGGATCATGCCGCCGCCACGCGAACCTCACGCGGGACTCACGTCCGCCGACACGATGTACGGCACCACGCTGAGAGTGTGGGACCCGGCGCTGCGCGCATGGCGCGTGACTTATATAAATCCGCTGACCAGTCAGCGCGATGAGCTGGTCGGCCGACGCGTCGGCGATGATCTCGTGCAGATCGGCACGCATGCCGACGGCACGCCCATTCGATGGAATTTCACCGACATCACGAGAGATTCGTTCCGCTGGACCGGCGTCGCGCTGGCGCAGGATGGCGTGACATGGACACTCGAGGCGGAATTCCACGCGCGACGCAGGCGTTAGCTGCGGCCGGACGATCAGGAGGTCCAACAAACCTGCATGCAACAAAGACGCCCTGCTGCACAAGCTGCAGGCTTCAATCCCCTCCCCCAATCTGCGCAAGCAAAGCCTGCAAACGCTCCACATGCCTGAGCAGCAAATGCCGATGCTTTTCGATCTGCTCCAGCCGGCCAGCCAGGTCGGCCTGAATCGGGTCGTCGAGATCGGCGGCGGCGATCACGTCCTCCACTTTCGATCGCATCGACGCAAGCTCCACCGGCGCATGACTCAAATGCCGTTCGAAACGCCGCACGTCCTGTATCGCCAGATCGCGAACTTTGCGGAAGTGGGCCTGACGCCGATGCGCTTCGGCGTCGAGCGTCTCTTCTTCCACGCGTTTGGCCGGCGCCGTCTGGCCGAAAATCGGCTCGGGCGGCCGCAGCACCGTCTTCTTGCGCACCGGATGCGCCGTGCCGCGAAAACGCGCGAGCGGCTGTTCGTTGTCGATCGCTTCGCGCGCGTTGGCCGGTATGTCCTGCTCGGTATGCGACACGTTCATCCAGCCAGCCGGCAAGCCGGTGACCGCTTCGATCCCGCGCACGAACTCCTCGCTGAATTCGCGCTGGCCGGACAGCATCAATTTGAGGTAGCTGGCGGAAAAGGTCATCATGCGCGCGAGACGCGTCGCGGCGCCGACCTCGCGGGTCAGCAGCACCAGATTTGCTCGCCAGACCGGGAGTAGCAATTCGTCGGAATCTTCCATCGCTGGGTCTTCCATCTTTTTGCCCGATGTACGGATGACGCGCTTGCACACGTCATCGTTTTGAAAGGGTAGCCGCTTCTGCGCATGGGGCGCAATGCCCGCGTGCATCCCGCGACTGTCGAGGTATCGAAATGACGCGCTACGGCACGCCGCTGCCCGGGGATAAAACGCCACGAAGGCCGGCGTTTTGAGTTGACCCGTGCATTCGGTCAGCGTTCCTTCGCTGCGCGCGTGATGTGTGGCATCCTTTCGAACCGTTGTGGCACGCCACGTGCTGCAGCGTTAGCACCACCACCATGATTTAAGGATTCTGTAATGAAGAAAATTGTCCTCGCCATCGCAGCAACGATCGTCGCCCTGAGCGCCGTCGCTCCCGCTCAAGCTTACGAGCACCACCGCGAATGCCACAAGGTGCGCGTCCACCATCACTGGGAACGTCGCTGCCATTGAGCGTTACGCAGCGCCCCATAGCGCGCGCATCGAAAAGCCTCGCCGCAAGCGGGGCTTTTTTGTAGCCGCTCCGCTTCGACGAGGCTCCGGTCAGATCTTCAGCGAAACCTGCAACGCTCTATACGTTCGGCGCGAACGCCGCAGCATGCAATCACGGACACATGCTGTTACACCTTTGCGGTGTGGGCCGACGCGGTCGCGGCCTCGCGGAATGCGAAGCACGGCGAACCGCGTGGAAAAGATGAAATGGATCCCGCGGACAGCGGCGACGTCGGGCTTCCGCCGTTAAGCCGCTTTAACGCGCTCCAACGCCGTCATCACAAGCTCTTCCAGCAAGGGCTCGATCTTCGCAGCCAGCGCTTCGTCATACGCATACGGCATCTGCTCTTCCATATACGTAATCTGCGACAACTCGAGCTGGACCGCGTGCACACCCTGCGACGGCTGCCCGTACTGCCGCGTGATGTACCCGCCCTTGAAGCGCCCGTTGGCGACCGCGGAATATCCGCCATGCCGTCCGACAACAGCAGCCAATTCCTCGCCCAATCCGGCCACTGCGCTGGCGCCGTTCGACGTGCCGAAGTTGAAATCCGGCAGACGTCCTTCGAAAAAACGCGGCACGTGCGAGCGAATCGAATGTGCTTCCCACAGCAGCACCTTGCCGTGCTTCGCCTTCAACGCGGCCAGTTCGCCCGTCAGCGCCTCGTGATACGGCTTCCAGTAAGCATCGCGGCGACGCGCGACTTCGGCGTCGTCCGGCAGATGGCCGTCGAGGTACAAAGGTTCCTTGTCGAAGGTATCGACCGGCAGCAAGCCAGTGGTGTCCTGCCCTGGATACAGATTCGCGCCGTCGGGCGGACGGTTCAGGTCGATCACATAACGCGCGTAGGTCGGCGCCAGGATCGACGCGCCCATGCGTTTCGCAAACGCGTAGAGACGGTCGAGATGCCAGTCGCAGTCGTCAGTGCGCTGCGCGACCGGCGTCATCGTTGCGGCGATATCGGCGGGGATTTGCGTGCCCAGATGCGGGATCGAAATCAGCAAGGGCAAGCTTCCCTGATGCAGCGATAGAACCGGCGGAGTAGTAGTAGACGAAGCAGTCATGTCAGTCCGGAATCGATGGGATCGATAAAAATCGAAGGCTCAGCGTGTTCAGCCATTCATGCGAGCCTTGCGCTTCAGGATGCGGCAACAGCCAACGGCGTCAGCAGTTTACTTGAGCAATTCGGCGAGCGCCCCGCGATAACGCGCGTAAGCGCCCTCTTCATCACGATGGCGGCGGTTGTCGACGACCTTGTCGCCGCCCGCGTAGACGTCGCGAATCGGCGTCTCACCATGTTCGCAGAATACAACGCCCGAGAGCCACGCGTTCGGCGCGTGCTCGGCGATGCTCGAATGATCCGCGTCGAGCACCAGCCAGTCGGCGCGGCGGCCGGCCTGCAATGCGCCCACTGCGCGACCGGTGGCATGCGCGCCGCCTTCGAGCGCCGCGTCGAACAGACGATCGGCCACGTGCGTGGCGTGCGCGGATGCCAGCACATTGCGCTGACGGCGTGTCAGGCGCTGGCCGTATTCGAGCAAACGCAATTCCGCTCGCCAGTCGACGCCGATATGGCTGTCCGATCCGACCCCGATGCGCCCTTCTGCGTCGAGATATTCTTGCGCCGGAAAAATGCCGTCGCCGAGATTCGCTTCGGTAGTCAGACACAAACCCGCGACCGCACCGCTTTTCGCGAGCGCCAGCGTTTCGTTCGCATCGACATGCGTGGCGTGCACGAGGCACCAGCGGCTGTCGACCTCGAAACGATCGAGCAGCCACTGCACCGGCCGCGCACCTTCGGTTTCGAGGCAGGCGTCGACTTCGGCGGTTTGCTCGGCGATATGGATGTGAACCGGCGCGCTTCGATCGATGCCATTCAGCAAGGCGTGCAACGAATCGGCCGATACCGCACGCAACGAATGCGGCGCGACGCCATAACGCAACGCCGCGCTCTCGGGACGCGCCGCGCGCACCGTGCCGAGCAGATCGAGCAGACTCTCCGGTGTGTTGATGAAGCGCTGCTGATCTTCGCGCGGGGGGCGCGAGCCGAAACCGCTGTACTGATACAGCACGGGCAGCATCGTCATACCGATGCCGCTCGCCGACGCGGCGTCCACTACACGTTGCGCCAGTTCCGCCTGATTCGAATAGCGGCTGCCATCCGGCGTGTGGTGCACGTAATGGAATTCGCAGACCGATGTGTAGCCCGCCTTCAACATCTCGATGTAGAGCCACTGCGCGACGGCAGCGAGCCCTTCCGGCGTGATCCGAGCGGCGAAGCGGTACATCAGATCGCGCCAGCTCCAGAAGTTGTCCGTTGCGTTCGCACGATATTCGGTCAGGCCGGCCATCGCACGTTGAAACGCGTGCGAGTGAAGATTTGGCATGCCAGGCAATACGGGGCCTGCGGCTTTTTGCACACCGTCGGGAACTGCCGCCGTATCGGGCGTCACGGATGTCAGCGTGCCGTTAGCGTCCCATTCCAGCAGCACATTGCGGCGCCAGCCGTCGGGTAGATAGGCGTGATCGGCGAATAGTGATTGTTTTGATTGCATCATCTCTCAGGCCCTAGCTCAAATCACGCCGTGTATAAACAGTCTCGCCTGCACGCACGACCCGCGCGCACAACGGACGCCCAATCCAGTAAGCCAACTCAGCAAGCGAATCCACCGACCACACCGCAAAATCCGCCGCGCGCCCGGCTTGCAGCGAGCCATGCTGGTCTGCCTTGCCGAGTGCACGCGCCGCATGCGTGGTCACGCCTTGCAGCACTTCGGGCACGGTCATGCGGAACAACGTGGTCGCCATGTTCATCATCAACAGCAGCGAGGTGGTCGGCGACGTGCCGGGATTGCTGTCGGTGGAAATCGCAATCGGCACCTGATAACGCCGCAGCAAATCCAAAGGCGGCAATTGCGTCTCGCGGATGAAGTAGTACGCGCCGGGCAGCAGCACGGCGACGGTGCCGGACGCTTTCATCGCGGAGACGCCCGCTTCGTCGAGGAATTCAAGGTGGTCCGCGGACAGCGCATGGTGACGCGCGGCCAACGCCGTGCCGCCACCGTTCGACAACTGCTCGGCGTGCATTTTCACCGGCAATTTATAGCGCTCCGCGGCCTGGAATACGCGCTCGCTCTGTTCCAGAGAAAAACCGATGCGCTCGCAGAACACGTCGACAGCGTCGACGAGTCCTTCGTCAGCGAGCGCGGGCAGCATCGTGTTGCAGACTTCGTCGATGTACGCATCGGCTTTTCCCGCGAATTCAGGCGGCAAGGCGTGCGCCCCGAGGAACGTCGTATAGACCGTCACCGGATAGCGCTCGCCCAACCGGCGCGCGACGCGCAGCATCTTGCGTTCGCTGGCGAGATCGAGGCCGTAGCCGGATTTGATTTCGATCGCGGTGACACCTTCGGCGAGCAGCGGTTCGAGGCGCGCGGCCGATTGGCGGAACAGCGAGTCTTCGTCGGCGGCACGCGTGGCGCGCACCGTCGAAACGATGCCCCCGCCCTGCCGCGCGATTTCTTCATAACTGACGCCCGCGAGACGCTGCGCGAATTCATCCGCACGCTGGCCGCCGTACACCAGATGGGTATGGCAATCGACGAGGCCTGGCGTCACCCACGCGCCGTACAGATCTTCGCGCGGCCATGCGGCATATTGAGCGGGTAATTCGGACGCTGTGCCGAGCCACACGATCTTGCCGTTTTCAACGGCAATCGCGGCATCGGCTAGCGTGTGTTGGGGATCGCCCTCAGGGCAGAGTTTCAGGTGATGCCAGACGGTTTGCTTCATCGCGTGCTCTTTGCAGCTCGTTGCGTGTCTGTGGTGGTTCGCGGCGCGCTTCGCCTGGCCTTTGCCAGGTGTTTGGCAACATTCAAGCGCGCACGCGAATCGTCGTCATCGTTGCGGTGATCACGTATAGCGGATGCTGATCGCGAGCAATGCGCCCGCGCCCTCGGCCACGCATGACAGCGCGTTCGGCGTGTCGATGCGCAGTGTGTCGTCGGCTTCAAGCACTTGCGGTTGGGCTTCGCCACCGAGCGTGACTGAAACCGCGCCGCCTGCGCAGAACAACAACACCACGTCGGCGGACAAAGTCCGTTGCGTAGCGCCGCGCCATACCTCAGTTTCACCCACCGCCGCACCGCGGCGGACCATCAGGTTGAAGTCGCGCGTGGCGCCGTCGACCAAACGTGCATCGATTCGCGCTTCGCCCGCAAACTGCGCGATATCGAGCGGCTGAGTCAACGCGTACGTCTTCACGGCGTGAGCACCGGTGTCGTCGGTTTCATCGAGCAGCATGCCCGCGCCCGACAACAACACCAGCGTGCGGTCGATGCCCGCGAAGCGCGAGAACGGCCCCGCTTGCGCCACGTCGGCGATGCTGACACGCCACGTGAATGCGTCGAGCCCTGTGCCTGCGGGAAACGCCCCCACTTCGCGCGTGACGCCGCCGCCGTTCTTCCACGGCGCCGCCACGAGTTCGGCGCCGCGGATGAGCGTCGTGGTTGCCACGTTCGGGACAACCGCCACGATCAACGGCCCAGCATCGGCAGATTCAGCCCTGCCTCGCGCGCCGTTTCCTGCGCGAGTTCATAGCCCGCATCCGCGTGACGCATCACGCCCGTTGCCGGATCGTTGAACAGCACACGGCCGAGGCGTTCCTTCGCAGCATCGGTACCGTCAGCGACGATCACGACGCCCGAGTGCTGGCTGAAGCCCATGCCAACGCCGCCGCCATGGTGCAGCGAGACCCACGAAGCGCCGCCTGCCGTGTTCAGCAGTGCGTTGAGCAAGGGCCAGTCGCTGACCGCGTCCGAGCCGTCTTTCATCGATTCGGTTTCGCGATTCGGGCTTGCCACCGAACCGGTGTCGAGGTGATCGCGGCCGATCACGATCGGCGCCTTCAGCTCGCCGTTCCGGACCATTTCATTGAACGCCTGACCCAGACGATAACGATCCTTCACGCCGACCCAGCAGATCCGCGCCGGCAGACCCTGGAACGCGATGCGTTCACGCGCCATGTCGAGCCAGTTGTGCAGATGCGGATCGTCAGGGATCAATTCCTTGACCTTCGCATCGGTCTTGTAGATGTCTTCCGGATCACCCGAGAGTGCGACCCAGCGGAACGGGCCCTTGCCTTCGCAGAACAGCGGGCGGATATACGCCGGCACGAAGCCCGGGAAATCGAACGCGTTTTCAACGCCCATTTCCAACGCCATCTGACGGATGTTGTTGCCGTAGTCGAGCGTAGCGGCGCCACGTTCCTGCAGCGTCAGCATTGCTTGAACCTGCTTGGCCATCGACTGCTTGGCGGGCAGCACAATGCTGTCCGGCACTGTCTTCTGACGCTCGCGCCAGTCTTCGACGTTCCAGCCTTGCGGCAGGTAGCCGTGAATCGGATCGTGCGCGCTGGTCTGATCGGTCACGCAATCCGGCGTGATGCCGCGCGTCACGCATTCAGCGAACACATCCGCTGCGTTGCCGAGCAGGCCGATCGAAACCGGCTTGCCTGCTTTCTTCGCTTCTTCAAGCATGGCGAGCGCTTCGTCGAGCGTCGCCGCTTTCTTGTCGACGTAACGCGTCTTCAGACGGAAGTCGATACGCGTCTCGTCGCATTCCACCGCGATCATCGAGAAGCCGGCCATGGTTGCGGCCAGCGGCTGCGCGCCGCCCATGCCGCCAAGACCACCCGTCAGAATCCAGCGGCCCGACGGATCGCCGTTGAAATGCTGGTTCGCCACCGAGAAGAACGTCTCGTAGGTGCCTTGCACGATGCCCTGGCTGCCGATGTAAATCCAGCTGCCCGCGGTCATCTGCCCGTACATCATCAGGCCCTTGCGATCGAGTTCGTGGAAGTGTTCCCACGTCGCCCAATGCGGCACCAGATTCGAATTAGCCAGCAACACGCGCGGTGCGTCCGCATGCGTCCTGAACACGCCGACCGGCTTACCCGATTGAATCAGCAGCGTCTCGTTCTCTTCGAGGTCTTTCAACGACGTGAGAATCTGATCGAAGCAATCCCAGTTACGCGCGGCACGGCCAATACCGCCGTACACGACCAGCGCGTGCGGATGCTCGGCGACTTCCGGGTCCAGATTGTTCTGGATCATCCGGTACGCGGCTTCCGCGATCCAGGTCTTGCAGGTCTTTTCCGCGCCGCGCGGTGCGCGGATCGTGCGGGTCGGGTCCAGACGCGGGTCGATGTGTTTCGGGTTGTTCATGGTGGCCCTCGGGATGCTTGAAAATGTGCGGGAGAAGTTCAGGGAAATGAGTCGGAAACGGTCTTTAAAAGCGGTCTTTAAAAGCAGCAGAATCAGAAATGTCCGGTGAAGCGATAGCGGCTGCCGGGATGCCAGAGATTGGCGATCGAGGCGACCTGGCTTTGCGACCACGTGCGCCGATGCAGCACGAGGCACGGTTCTAGTTCATCCATCGTCAGCAGCTCGCGGGTATCCGCATCCGCAGCCAGGGCTTCGATGCGGTACTCGACGCGCTGCAACGGCGCCACTCGCACCAGATACTGATTCGGCGTGGTGTTCGTGAAGTCCTGCAAGGCGTACTCGGGCGCGACCGCCGGGTTGACCCAGCGCTCTTCGAGTTGCACCGGCTCGTCGTTTTCGAAATGCAGCACGCGTGAATGAAACACCGGACTACCCGCGCTCACCTGCATTTCTTCGGCAAGCGCTTCATCAGCGATGCTCGCACCGATGTGCAGCACGTTCGCCTGATGGCGATGACCGCGCGCGACGATTTCGTCGGAAATACTGCGGATCGCCACCAGGGTCGATTCGTACTTGGGCCGGGCGACAAACGTGCCCGAGCCCTGCACGCGCGTCAGCACCTGCTCCGAAGTCAGCTCGCGCAACGCGCGGTTGACCGTCATGCGCGCCACGTTGAATTCACGGGCGAGCTCGTTTTCGGAGGGCACCTGGTCGCCTTCAGCCCATTCGCCCGCGTGGATGCGGCCGAGGATGAAGTCCTTGATGCCCTGATAGGCCGGTGCGTTCATTGGCTTGATTGGCGTGCTTGAAAACGTGATGTTCGAGCTTATTGCTCGGACGCGAACGAGAACGGGCTCAGCTTCGCGATCGTGCCGTCCTGCACGAGACGCGTAACGGCCGCGATATCCGGTGCGAAGTAGTGATCGAGCTCGTAATGCGCGACGTCCTTGCGCACTGCGTCCATCACTTTCTGCAGGCTCGGGCTGGTCTTGTGCGGCGCGCGCAGATCGACGCCTTGCGCGGCAGCGAGCAACTCGATCGACAGAATGTTCGCGACGTTTTCAGCGATGTCACCAAGCTTGCGCGCAGCGAACGTCGCCATCGAAACGTGATCTTCCTGGTTCGCGGACGTCGGCAGCGAATCGACCGAAGCCGGATGCGCGAGCGTCTTGTTCTCGGAGGCGAGTGCCGCGGCCGTCACGTGAGCGATCATGAAACCTGAGTTCACCCCACCGTCACGCACGAGGAACGGCGGCAGGCCCGACAGCGTCGCGTCGATCAGGAGCGCGATGCGGCGTTCGGCCAAGGCACCGATTTCCGCGACCGCAAGCGCGAGGTTGTCAGCGGCAAATGCGACCGGCTCGGCGTGGAAATTGCCGCCCGACAGCACTTCGCCCGTGTCCGGGAAAATCAGCGGATTGTCGGAGACGGCGTTCGCTTCGATCAACAGCACGTCGGCCGAATGACGCATCTGGTCCAGACACGCGCCCATCACTTGCGGCTGGCAGCGCAGGCTGTACGGGTCCTGAACCTTGTCACAATCGGCGTGCGAGACATTGATGCCCGAGCCTTGCAACAGCGAACGGTAAGCAGCTGCCGCGTCCGTCTGGCCTTGATGACCACGCAGTTCGTGAATGCGCGCGTCGAACGGCTTGACCGAGCCCGCTGCTGCATCGACCGACAACGCGCCCGCCACCAGTGCGGTGCGGAACAGGTCTTCGATAGCGAACATGTTGTAGAGCGCGAGCGCGGTCGAGGCTTGCGTGCCGTTCAGCAGCGCCAGACCTTCCTTCGCTTGCAGCGTGAGCGGCTTCAGGCCGACCAGCGCGAGGCCTTCGGTAGCCGGCATGCGTTCGCCCTTCGCGAACACTTCGCCGACGCCCAGCAGGGTTGCCGACATATGCGCGAGCGGCGCGAGGTCGCCCGATGCGCCGACCGAACCCTTGACCGGAATCACCGGCAGCACGTCGGCGTTATACAGCGTGATCAGCGCTTCCATCACTTCGCGGCGGATGCCCGAGTGGCCACGGCCGAGGCTCGACAGCTTCAGCGCGATCAACAGACGCACGACCGGACGCGACATCGGCTCACCCACGCCGACCGCGTGCGACAGCACCAGATTGCGCTGCAGCAGCTCGAGCTGGTCATGCGGAATGTGCGTGCTGGCGAGGCGCCCGAAACCCGTGTTGATGCCGTATGCCGGCTCGCCCTTCGCGGCGATATCGGCGACGGCTTTGGCGCAGGCGTCGATGGCGGCGTGGCTGGCGGGATCGAGCTGCAGCGCGACGTGCTCGCGAGCGATCTGGCGCAGTTGCGGGAGGGTCAGGTAGCCGGGCTTCAGAATCATCATGGTGTTGTGTCCTGTCTTGTCTATACAATTCAAGAGGAAGTCTAGCGGCGTCGGCTTGTATATACAACTTGTTTTTGCAGCTTCGGGCCTGGGAGTTTCCATTAGAGCTGGAGGCTTACGTGGCATGCATATCGCTTGAGCCGGGGATTTCGGGCGTCAGCGCGTGCCACATCGCATTCGTTCGTCGCGACAAGCAACTTGTATATACACGTTCAAAATACAGGGCGGCAAGTGGACAAAAAACTCGACGCGATTCGCTACAACCTCACCCGCGCCGCCATGAAATCCAGGAAACACTGCACGCGCCCCGCCAGCGACGCGCTCTGGTAATACACCGCGCTCACCGGCTGCCGCTCATCCACCAGCACGTTGCCAAGAATCGGCACCAGCCGCTCCTCGCGCACGTCGGCCGCCGTCATGAAGTCGGCGAGACAGGCGACGCCCCATCCCGACAGCGCGAGCTGCCGCAAGGTCTCGCCGCTCGATGCGGTGATCGCCGGCTCGATCTTCAGCGTCTCGGACTTGCCCTTGCCACCCGCCCGCAACGGCCAGCGATTCAGATGCTCCGGCGCCGTGAAGCCGATCAGACGGTGCGAGCGCAACGCTTCCACCGAACGCGGCTCGCCGTATTCAGCCAGATACGCCGGACTCGCGAGCACCCGCAGCTTGCTACTGCCCAGGGTGCGTGCATGCAGGGTCGAATCCTGCAACGCGCCGATGCGGATCGCGATATCCACCTTCTGTTCTAGCAGATCGACGATCCGCTCGTTGCTCGTCAATTCCAGACGAATCTCCGGATACAGCGCTGAAAACGCCTTCATGTGGGGCGCCACGCAATGAAGCATGAACGGTGACGCCGCATCGACACGCAAGCGCCCCGAGGGCCGCTCGCGTCCACGCGTGACGGATTCCTCGGCCTCTTCCATCGCATCGAGAATCGCCCGCGCCCGCCGCAGGAACGCCTCGCCCTCTTCGGTCAGTTGCAAACGGCGCGTGGTACGCCTCACCAGCGCGGTGTCGAGTTTCTTTTCGAGGCGCGTGAGGGCACGGCTCACGCCCGAGACGGTCTGCTGTAATTTCTCGGCCGCCGCAGTGATCGAACCGCAGTCGATCACCGTCGCGAACACCAGTAATTCGTCAGTGGAAGTCTTCATTGTTGATTTCAAATCAAGATTGATTTGAGACTAACACGCTTTTTGCGAGAATCAAGACGGTGGATACTGCGTCCATGTCATCGTATTTCCGGTGTTTCCACCTTAGGAGAACGTCTTGAAGATTTTCATTACTGGCGCAAGCGGCTTTATCGGCGGCTCGATTGCGGCGCACCTCGTGCGCGCCGGCCACCATGTGCGCGGTTTGATCCGCAAACCCGAACACAGCGCTGAATTGCAACGCCTCGGTATCGAACCCGTCATCGGCACGCTCGACGACCGCGAACTGCTGATCACCGAAGCCAAAGCCGCCGACGCAGTCATCAACGCCGCGAGCAGCGACCATGAAGGCGCAGTGAAAGCGCTGATCGACGGCCTCGCTGGTTCCGGCAAACCGTTTCTGCATACGAGCGGCTCGAGCATCGTCGGCGATGCCTCGGGTGGTGAAGCGGGCGAGGCGCGCATCTATCACGAAGACGCCCTGCCCAAGCCGACCGCGGACAAAGCGGCACGCGTCGCGATCGATCAACTCGTACTCGACGCCGCGCAGCAGAACATCCGCTCGGCGGTGCTGTGCAACACGCTGATCTATGGCCACGGCGACGTGCCGGGCAGCGCAAGCGTGCAGTTGCCGCGACTCGTGCGTCAGGCGCAAAAGAGCGGCGTGGTGCGGCATGTGGGCAGCGGCGGCAACATCTGGTCGAACGTGCATATCGGCGACGTCGCCGAACTCTATCGCCTTGCGTTGGAGAAGACGCCCGCAGGCACCTTCTACTTCGTCGAAAGCGGAGAGGCATCGTTTCGCGACATGAGCGCCGCAATCGCCCGCGTGATGAAACTGGGCGAGGCGCAAGACTGGCCGCTCGCAGACGCGCAGAAGGAATGGGGTTACGAAATGGCTTCGTACGGGCTGGGATCGAACAGCCGTGTGCGTGGTGAGCGTGCGCGCAAACTGCTCGGCTGGCAGCCTAAACGCACGTCGGTGATCGACTGGATCGAGCACGACATGATGGCCGCCAAGTGAGGTCCTCCAGGCCGTAATCCATGTAAGCCCAGGCGTAGCAAATCCGTAAGCTCAACTCGCTAGAATCCGGCTCACGTAATAGCGCGATCCGACGATACGAGTCGCGCGTAAGCCCGGATTTGATCGATGACCTTGGCGTTGAATTTCGACTGGCTCACCAACCTGCTGGCGATTATTTTCGTCGTAGCGTGCTTGTACGATGCACGCTACGACGAGTACGGCACGTTGACGCTGTCCGCGGCCGTGATGAGCCTTATCGTGATGGCGATCGAACTGTTCCTCAAACCCGCCTTCGACATGGCGTTATGAGTTCGGCGCTGCGCGCGGCAGCGCCATCAGTTATCAGACCGCGACTTCCGGCGGCGCACGGCGGAAACAGCGCGTGATCCAGCCGAGATAGCACAAGCCCAGCACGAACCACACCGCGCCGAGCACCAGTGCGGTTTTCTCCAGACTCACCAGCAGCCAGATATCCGCAATCGCACCAGCCAGCGGAAACACCAGGCCGCCGATCACACCCATCGCATTCGCACTGCCCTTCGCGTTGAAGAACTGCCGGATCACACACAGATTGACCGCGGTGAACGCGAGAAACGCGCCGAAGTTAATGAACGAGGTCGAGGTCGCCACGTCGAGCTTCAGCGCGACAAGACCGATTGCACCCGCGATCGCGATGTTCAGCGCCGGCGTCTTGAACTTCGGATGCACGAAACCGAAGATGCGCTTGGGCAAGACTTCGTCGCGTCCCATTGCATACAGCAGACGCCCCACGCTTGCCTGCGCCGAGATACCGGAGGCGAACTGCGCGAGAATCAGGCCGGCCAGAAACACCGTCACGAAGATATCGCCGCCGACTTTGCGTGCGACTTCGAAGGCCGCCGAATCCGGGTCCTTGAACACCGCACCCGGATGCGCGAGCTGCACCGTGTACGCGGCGATCACGAAGATCGCGCCGCCGATCAGCGCAATCAGCACGATCGCGCGCGGCATGGTCTTTTCAGGGGCGATGGTTTCTTCAGTCAACGTCGACACTGCATCGAAGCCCAGATACGAATAGGCGGCAATCGCGGCGCCCGCCATCGTCGCCGACAACGGCACATGCGGCTTGAAGAACGGTTCGGCCGAAATCAGGCCACCGGGGCCAACCGCCGCGGTCACATAGTGGCAGCACAGCACGACGAACAAGGCGACGATCGCGAGTTGCACGACCATCAGCACGATGTTGAAACGGTTCGCGAGTTCGATGCCAAGAATATTCAGCGCGCTCGTCAACACAATGAACGCGACGATCCAGATCCAGCTCGGAATGTGCGGAAACGCAGCGCTGAGATACGCGGCGCCGATCAGCCAGATCACCATCGGCAGGAAAAAGTAATCGAGCAAGGTGGCCCAGCCGATCATGAAACCCAGATGCGGATTGAAGCTTTTGCGCGTGTATGTGTACGCTGAACCCGCTACCGGGAAAAGCCGCGCGAGCTTGCCGTAACTGAGCGCGGTGAACACGATCGCGATCAGGGCAATCAGATACGCGAGCGCGGCGGTGTCGTTGCTGGCGGTCGCCAGCACGCCGTAGGTGCCGTAGACGATCAGCGGCGCCATATAGGCGAGGCCGAACAGCAAAACCGAAGGCAGGCCGAGTGTGCGTTTCAGATGCGCGCTTTGGGGCGCGGCAGGTGCGCCGGCGCGCTCCGTGGGGGATGTCGGGGTCATGCGGTGTCTCCTCTTGCGAATGGGCGAGCGTCGTCGAGGGCGACGTTGAACGCGCCCGGGTCGGGTTTTGTCGATCAGTCTTGCAGGGTGCGCGGAAGTCGCGCCGATGATGCTTTGCCTAACGTGGTGCGCGCGGGTGTGGATGCGTGCTTATGCACGCCTACACCTGCGCACGCGCCTTAGCGCGTTCGGATCACACGCGCACGTTGCCCTTGCTCGCCGTCTTGCGTCGCGAGGTCGAGTGAAATGCGCGCGTCATGCAGATAACGATAGTGCTCGCGCGCGGCCTCGAGACGCGCGGGATCGAGCGTGGCGCGCAGGACCGTTTCTTCGTGGCCGGCGTCGCACACCACATCGCCTAACGGATCGATCAGCGCCGATTCACCGGGGAAGGTGAGATTGTCGTCGCCCGAACCGATGCGATTCACAAGCGCCGCAAACATCTGATTCTCCATCGCACGCGCCACGATTGCGCGGCGATGCACCGGCCCGAACGGGTCCATATTGCCGTTCGTCACGATCAGCAGATCGGCGCCGAGCGAGGCAACCGCGCGCGCCGTTTCCGGAAATTCGATGTCGTAGCAGACCAGGATGCCAACGGTCAGACCCTTGAAGCTGCACACTTCGTAGCGGTCGCCCGGTTCGAACACACCGACGTCCGACGCCCACAGATGCGTCTTGCGATAGCGCAGCGCGATCTCGCCGCGTTCGTCGACCAGCACCGTGGTGTTGAAAAAGCGGCTGCCGTCACGCTCGGCGAGACCCACTGCCACCGCAACCCGTGCTTCGCGCGCCGCGTTGCGCACGGCGGTCAGCGACGGCCCGTCAATCGGTTCGGCCACGTCGGCGATGGTGTCGCGAGTAGGAAAGCCCGACAGCGTGGTCTCCGGAAACACGATCAGATCGGTTCCGGCCGCGCGCTGGCCGATGGTTTGCAGCACGCGTTGCACGTTTGCCCCGCCCACGCCCACGGCGCCATCTACGATCGGGATCTGTGCCAGTTCGAGTTGAAGCATTTTGTCTCCTATGCTCAGCAATCTGCTTCGCGTTAAATAGCGGCTGTTGTCAGGCGCCCGCGTTTCAGGTTGGGCCTATTATTACCAGACATATTTTTGACCGTAATCACCCGGCAGGGTTACCCTCAACGGAGCACGCATGGAACTCGAATGGCGCGATCTGGCCTTTCATCGCGAGATCGGCGCGGTTATCGAAGCACTCGACAGCGCGCAATTCTGGACCCGCCTCACACGCGCGCTCGAACGCTATGTCGTGTTCGACAACTGGGTCGCCCTGCGCTTCACGCCTGGCATGGCGCCGCTCGCCTGCGCAGAATCGCCCACGCCGGACGGCACAGTGGACGTGATGTTCCAGGACTATCTCGCCGCGCTCTATCAACTCGATCCGTTTTATATCGCCGCGACCGAGAAGCCCGCATCGGGTTTCGTCACGCTGGCGGACGTCGCGCCCGACAACTTCTCGATGACCGACTACTACCAGCGGTACTTCAGAAAAAACATCGTCGGCGATGAAGTGCACTTCAACTACATGATAGACGCGAGGCATACGCTGGCGTTCTCGCTGGGCGCAACGCAGCGCTATGGCGAGCGCGATCTGGCGGTGCTCGCGCTCTGTGCGCCATGGGTGATCGCGCTACTGCGGCAGCGCTTGCCGTATGAGACATTCGATGCGCCGGAGCCGGCCTCGAGCGAGGCCGTGACGCAAGCAGCGATCAATACGGACGCCCCTGCGGACACGCCCACCTATGCCGCGCGTTTCGAGCAGGTGTCGTCGGTGGGCGGGCGCTCGTCACTCACCGCACGCGAAGTGGAGGTGGCCATGCTTACTCTGAGCGGATTTTCAACGCGCGCCATCGCGGAGAAACTCACGATCTCGTTCGAGACGGTGCGCGCGCACAAGAAGCACATCTATACGAAGCTCAACGTCAACTCGCAGTCGGAGTTGTTCGCGCTGTTTTATGAAGCGGGACGCAAAGGGGCATGACGTCCCGCTTATTCCTGGCCGGCGCGCGTCAATGGCTGCATGCGGCGCAATCGCCCGCCTTCTCCTCATAGCGATCGTGATGCTTGAGCCACTCACCCATATTCTTCTTCTCCTCGCGGCCTTTCGGCACCACGTCGAGATGCGCGTACGCGCTGAGGAACTGCTCGCCGCCGCGTCCGTAGGTGGAATACGTGTGATAGATGTCGCCCGCTGCGTCCTTGTAGAACACGCTGTGACCGGGTAGCTCGTCGATGCCGACATCCTGCTCGGTGAAGTTGTAGAACCCCTTCTTGCTGGCGATTTCTTCCGGTGTGAACGACACGTGATAGTCGAAATTGAAGTCGCTCTCATTCGACGACACCCACGGAAACTTCCAGCCCATGCGTTTTTTGAACGCCTCGATCTTCGCGAGCGGCCCACGCGAGACTGCCACGTAGGATACGTCGTGATGTTCGAGATGCGTCAGGATGCCATCCATGTGATCCGACACGAACGAGCAGCCGAAACAGCCCTCTTCCCAATCCGGACCAAACATGAAGTGATAAACGATCAATTGGCTACGACCGCCAAACAGATCGGCGAGTGATTTGGGGCCTTGCGGCGTGTCGAATACATAGGTCTTCTCGACCTTCACCCAGGGCAGCGCCCGGCGTTTGCGGGCGAGCTCATCGCCGGCGCGTGTGTACGCTTTCTCTTCGACTAATAGCGCCTTGCTGGCGGCCAGCCATTCTTCCCGGGTACCGATACGATGTTGCGGATCCATGTGCGTCTCCTTTTCTGCGTCATACAGGTTAGATAGAGCAAATCACGCGAATTCAGGCGAGGTAGCGTTCCAGCGCATCGAGACCGTGGCTCAAGCCAGTCGGATGCATCCATGTCACGAATTGCGCCGCTTCCGTAGAGGCGCGGCAGACTTTCGCGGGCGCGGCGTCGTGACGACGCTGGTGGGCGTGGCTGGGTTTGGCGGACATGGCGGTTCCTCTTCGACGAAAGCAGCAAGACGATCGAGTGATTCGGACCAGAAGCGCTGATAGCGGGTAAGCCATTCCATGGCTTCCTCCATCGGTCCGGCTGACAGGCGGCACGCCACCGTGCGGCCGGTTTTGCTGCGCGTGATGAGACCGGCCTCGGACAACACGTCGAGGTGTTTCATCACTGCGGGCAAAGACATCGCAAACGGCTCGGCGAGTTCGCTGACCGACAGATCGTTCAGTTGGGACAGACGCGCGAGCAACGCACGCCGCGTCGGATCGGACAGCGCGGCAAAGGTGCGATCGAGTAATGTTTCATTAAATTTAACCATGAGGTTAAGTATAGAAACACGCGTGAGGATGTCAAGGACAGGTGCGCACTTTTCTCAAAGCGCACAGGAAGCGGAAGGTGCTAAGGGGATGCTGAAAAAAGATACGCGGCGCATCGCAGATCGAACCCTGCAATACGCCGCGTCAAGGTGGAGAACAACCGACTACACGTTCGAGCGAAGCGGCAAGGCAAGCCCGCCCCACTCTCGCGTTACAGCAAACCGCGTAAAACTCAATGCGGCAGAATCAGATGGCCCAACCGCCAAGATAGAAGCCGACCAGCACGACAGCGATAACAACCGTGCCGACGTTCAGCTTGCGATACTCGCCGCTCACCACGCGGCCGATCACCAGCGTCGCGAAGCCGAGCATGATGCCCGTCACGATGTTGGCGGTCAGCACGATGAACACGGCGCACATCAGGCCCGACATCGCGTCGACCATATCGTCCATATGCAGCTTGCTCACGTTCGAGAGCATCAGCAGGCCGACGTACATCAGCGCCGGAGCCGTTGCATACGAAGGCACGAGACTGGCCAGCGGCGAGAAGAACATCACCACGAGGAACAGCAGACCGACCACCGCTGCGGCCATACCCGTCTTCGCGCCGGCTGCAACACCAACCGTCGATTCGATATACGCGGCGGCCGGTGCGCCACCGAGCAGACCCGAGAAAATCGAGCTCAGCGAATCCGCCGTCAACGCACGGCCGCCGTTGATGATGCGGCCGTTTTCGTCGAGTTGACCGGCTTGTCCGGCGACGGCGCGAATCGTGCCGGTTGCGTCGAACACGGCAGTCATCACGAGGGCCAGCACGCTAGGCAGAACCGCCATCGAAAGCGCGCCCTTGATGTCCATCGCGCCGATCAGCGAAGCATGGCCCGGTGCGCTCAGCGAAGGCACCGCGAACACGCCGTGGAACACCACCGCCGGATCGATTGCGAGCGCAATCAACGAGATCACGACGATCACGATCAGGATCGAACCAGGCACGCGACGGCGCACCAGACCGAAGATCGCAGCCAGACCCGCCACCGACATGATCGCCGGCAATGCCGTGATATTGCCCAGTGCCACCGGCAAACCGGCGCCCGGATTCTTGACGACCAGACCCACGTCGTTCGCGGCGATCAGGAGCAGGAACAGGCCGATGCCGATCCCCGTGCCGTGCGCGATGCCGGTCGGCAGATTGCGCAGAATCCACGAACGCACGCCCGTTACCGAGATTCCGGTGAAGACGACACCCATCAGGAACACTGCACCGAGCGCGACGTTCGGATGCAGACCTTTACCGAGCACGAGGCCGAACGCGGTGAACGCAGTCAGCGAAATCGCGCAGCCGATGGCGATCGGCAGGCGCGCCCACACACCCATCAGCAGCGAACCGAAGGCGGTCGTCAGACATACGGCGACAAACACCGCGCTGGTATCGAAGCCCGCTTTGCCGAACATGCCCGGCACGACGAACACGGAATAGACCATCGCGAGGAAGGTCGTGATGCCCGCAACAATTTCCGTACGCTGCGAACTGCCGCGTGAAGAGATTTCGAAGTAGCGGTCGAGAAAGCCCTTTCCGTCGAATGATTCGGCGCCGACTTCAGAAATCGGTTGGGCGTGGGGTTCCATCATGATGAGTGCCTCCTTTATCAGCGTGCTGAAACGGCCCGGTTTCCGGCCGCCATCAGGTTCGTCTCGTTGCGTTGATCTAATGTGGTGGTGTGGCAAGGTTTGAACGTCGGCTTGCGATGCGTCAGACAACCCGCATGCTCCGTTCTTCTTTTGCTGTCCCGAAATGTAGGGCAACACAAATATGTCTCCCATCGCATGAATGGCATGCTCGACATGTCGCGATGCTTATATCGTTTAAGGGACGGCAAACCATGGGGACGCTCCGCGCGTTTACACCTACGATTTGTCATCGAGTTGTGAAAGGGTTTTGAGGGGTTCGACGCGCAAAAACGGGCCTACGTCGCGGCCGAAAGTGCACAGCGCGGCATGAATCGTGCGCCGGGGACACCTGTCAGAAAGCCTGCAAAACCGGGCCGCCCCGGCGCCACGGGTTACACTCTGGCCCTTACCTGAGTTAAAGCGTGACTTAACTGCGGCGGTCCACAGCGCCCGTCCGCACTGGCCCATGGAGTCCTTCTTGATGAGCGGCGGTTTCTCGCGTCCTGCCTGGCGTCTTCTGCTTCTTGCTGTGTTCGCGCTGTTCGCGCTGTCCGGTTGCAGCCTGCTGTGGGGCCCGCAACAGGCGCCGATTGTCGACGCCACGGTGATGCCCGTCGAACCCGCGAGCGCGCCCGTAGCCGCCTCCGCGCCGGAACCGGCCGAGACTGAAGCGGCCGAGCCCGAGCAGCCGAAGAAACCGAAGAAGCCGGTCGTCAAGCCACGCAAGGTCGAACCTCCGCCGCCGGTCGCCACGCCCGCGCCGCCTCCTCCCGCGCCCGCGCCGCTGATCGTGCTGCGCACGATCGAGCGCAGCGAGGCGCGCGCCCTGCTCGATAGCGAAGTGCAGAAGCCCGACGGCAAAGTGGTGGGCCGCGCGGTCGATCTGATCGCCGATGCGAGCGGCAAGCCACGCGAAATCGTGGTCAATCTGCAGGGTTTCCTTGGCGTCGGCGATCGCAAGGTCAATTTCCCGTGGAACGCGTTCCGCTTCACGCCGACCGCGAAGACCGCGCCGATCACACTCAACGCGACAGCCACGCCGACTCCCGCGGCGAAGTCCGCCGCCGTGCAATTGCAGCTGATCGACACCGACGTCGAGCGCTCTAACGGCGCCAAGGTCGGCCGCGTGATCGATGTGCTGATCGACGCCAACGCGCAGCCGCAGGCGGTCGTGCTCGACGTCAACGGCATGGTCAGCACCGAGCGGCGCACGATTGCCGCCAACTGGTCGGCCCTGCGTTTCGTCACGAAAGACAAGGAACTGCATCCGCTGATCGATCTGAGCGATGCGCAGATCAACGCGACGCCGCCGTACGCCAACGACAAGCCGATCCGCGCGGTGTCGCCCGCGCCGCCACCCGCTCCCGCTTCCGCGCCTGCTCCCGTCGCTCCTGCCACTGCGGCTTCTGCCGCGCCGGCCACAGTCACGGCGGGTTCCAACACACGGGCGGTCCGATGACAGGCCGCACTTTGGTCACCGCGCGAAGTCTGCGCGCACTCGATTGGCTGAATTTTTTCGTCGCCAACGTGCAGACGGGTTTCGGGCCGTTCATTGCGTCGTACCTCGCCTCGCACAAGTGGACCCAGGGCGAGATCGGCATGGCGCTGTCCGTCGGCACTATTAGTGCGATGGTCAGCCAGGTGCCGGGCGGCGCTGCTGTCGACGCACTGCGCAACAAGAAAGGCGCTGCCGCATGGGCGATCTTCGCGATCATCTTCAGTGCGGTGCTACTGGCGGCGAGCCCGACGGTGCTGCCGGTGATTGCCGCCGAGGTATTCCACGGCTTTGCCAGTTGCATGCTGACGCCGGCGTTGGCCGCGATTTCGTTCGCTCTCGTGGGGCGCGCGAATCTGGGCGACCGGTTGGGGCGCAATGCGCGCTGGGCGTCGATCGGCAGCGCCGTCGCGGCCGGCTTGATGGGCGTATTCGGCGAATACTATTCGCCTCGCGCGGTGTTCTGGCTGACAGCGGCGCTGGCGGTCCCTGCACTGTTTGCGCTGACGATGATCCAGCGTACCGACACGATCGAGCTGCCGAAAACCGGGCCCACACCGGCGCAGATCGAACGGCGCGAGAGTTTGCGCGAGCTGTTGCGTGACAAGCGGATGCTGTTGTTTGCGGCTTGTATCGTGCTGTTCCACTTGTCGAATGCGGCGATGCTGAATCTCGCCGCTGGTGAAGTGACGGCCGGCATGGGTGACAACGTGCAGCTCGTGATTGCCGCGTGCATCATCGTGCCGCAGGCGATTGTGGCGATGATGTCGCCATGGGTTGGGCGCTCTGCCGAGCGGTGGGGACGCAGGCCGATTCTGCTGCTTGGGTTTTCGGCGTTGCCGATACGGGCGTTGTTGTTTGCTGGAATCAGCAGCCCTTATTTGCTGGTGCCGGTGCAGATGCTCGACGGCCTGAGCGCGGCCGTGTTCGGTGTGATGCTGCCGTTGATTGCCGCCGACGTTGCTGGCGGGAAGGGGCGGTATAACCTTTGTATTGGGTTGTTTGGGTTGGCTGCCGGGATTGGGGCTACTTTGAGCACGACTGCTGCCGGGTTTGTGGCTGACCATTTTGGCAATGCCGTGAGCTTTTTTGGGCTTGCTGCGGCGGGGGCACTTGCCGTGCTGCTCGTTTGGGCCGCGATGCCTGAGACGCGGGATGCGGCTGCTGGGGATGAGGCGGAGCCTTTGGGGGATGGGAAGTCGGCTGTTAGATGAGCTTGTTTTTTGCCTTTTGCGGCGGCATTTGGCCGGGGTCTTAGGGCTTTGGGCTTTCCTTGATCTGGCTTTGGTGCCTTTCCTTGAATTGTTAGTGGTCTATTAGCGTTGCCCCTGTGCGGGGCGGCACTTACTTTCTTTGCCGCCGCAAAGAAAGATAAGCAAAGAAAGCGGCCAGAAGCCCCTGCTAAGTGGGCGCCGTGGTTTGCCTGGGGTAGTGGTGCGACTGGAATCCGTGCTCTCGCACGTTCCGCGCTAGTGACAAAGGATTCATCAGCTCCCACTCCGCACTACGTGCGTCGCGGACGGGTCTGCATGGGAAACCACGGGCTTCGGCTGAGATCCGTGAATGACAAACGTAGCAGGTGGTTTTATGAACAGCTCTTCGGCGCGCGCAGCGCCGCCGGAAGTATGACGCCCTTGTCACAAGCCCACGCAGCGGCACGAACACAGATTCCAGTCGCACCACTACCGTGAGCGAGCTGCGGGACCCGCTTAGCAGGGGCTTCTAGCCGCTTTCTTTTGCCTACTTTTCTTTGCGGCGGTGTATAGACCGGAGACATAGCTGACAGGTGTGCGGGGACATGGTTGACACTTCCGGGTACTAAAACGCCCGGTCCCGACCATGCCCTGGAACGC